>CAVYWU010000007.1:0-561490 GCA_963772415.1 uncultured Actinomycetota bacterium
GAATTATTCGGTGAACAGGTCTAAAATTTAGCGTGAAATTCGTTTCAATTACGGACAACATGGCAGTATCACCAGATCAGGAGTTTTTTCGACGCGCCGCCAGCAACGTCTTCCCCCTCCTTGCCGGCCCGAGGCCGCCATCGTGGCCGGGCAGTTGCAGCAACTGGCCGGGGTGCTCGACTGGACGCTGCCGTACCCCAGGCCTTGCCCTGGGTGCAGGCGGTGCGCGACAAGCCACCACCGTTCTGGGCCATGGAGAGCCTGCTCAGGGAGTACCCGATCAGCAGCAAGGAGGGCCTGGCGCTGATGCGCCTGGCCGAAGCCCTGTTGCGCGTTCCCGACGCGGAGACCGCGATCGCCCTCACCGCCGACCAGCTGGGCCGCGCCGACTTTGACGGCGCCGGCGACGGCGCGATGGCGCGCCTGTCGGCCTCGGCCATCGCTTTGTCCAAAAAGTTTCTGCCGGAGGACGGGCAGGGCAGCCTGATGAGCAAGCTGGGCGCGCGCACCGTGGTGGCCGCCACCTTGCGCGCGGTGCAGTTGCTGGGCCGCCAGTTTGTGCTGGCAGACTATCGACGAGGCGATGGACGAAGCGCGCGATGCGCAAAAAAAAGTGGCCAGCCTGCGCGTTCCGCCGCCGGGCCGCCCCAAGGCGGAACAACCCCTTGAAGGGGGCAGCGCAGCCCGCAGGGCAAGCGTGGGGGCTCAGATTTTCTTATGACATGCTGGGCGAGGGCGCGCACCGCTGCGGATGCGAGCCTACGACCCTGCGAGTTACGAAAACGCTATCAAATCAATAGCTGGTAACGCCCGTCCGGAAAGGGGTTGCGAGCAAAATGATGGCATATCGATCAAGCTCAGCGCCTCCCGCGTTATGAGGACGCGCAGCACGCGCGGGTGATGCCCGAGCTGGTGCCGCGCGTGTGGGGCTTGTGCGAGCGCGCCGCCGCGCCAACATCAACCTGACGATAGACGCGGAGGAAAGCGACCGTCTCGAGCTTTCGCTCGACGTGTTCGAAGCGCTGGCCGCCCTGGTCGCCCGCCAGCATCCGCAGTGGAACGGCTTCGGTCTGGCCTTGCAGGCCTACCAGACGCGCGCCCTCGATGTCGTAACACGCATAGGCATCGCACGCGAACCCCGCGCCTGCGGCTCATGGTGCGGCTCGTCAAAGGCGCGTATTGGGATGGGGAGATCAAGCGCGCGCAGGTCCTCGGCGTCGGCGACTATCCGGTGTTCACGCACAAGCACCACACGGATCTCAACTACCTCGCGTGCGCGCGCGTGCTGCTCGGCGCGTCGGACGCGGTCTATCCGCAGTTCGCGACGCACAACGCCGGCACCATCGCGGCCATCATCCAGATGGCTCGCGTCGCGCGGCGCCGGCTTCGAGCTTCAGCGGCTGCACGGCATGGGCGAGAGCGTGTATCGCGAGGTGTCGCCACGGTTCAGGTCGCCGTGCCGCGTGTACGCTCCGGTCGGCGCGCTATCGCGATCTGCTCGCGTATCTGGTGCGGCGGCTGCTGGAGAACGGCGCGAACTCGTCCTTCGTCCATCAGCTCGCCGATGAGCACGTAGCCATGGACCGAGCTGGTGCGCTCGCCGCTGCGGGTCGCGCCGCAGCCGGGCTGCCGTTGCCGCGCGATCTGTATGGCACCGGCCGCCCGAACAGCGCGGGTCTGGACGTCACGCCGAGGACACGCGCGCACCGCCGTTCGCCGACTCGCGGCGGCGCGCGCGTGCCGGTGCTGCCGAACGTTCGACGCCGATCGGCTGCCAGCCCGTTGACGGCGGGCGCGAGCAGCTGGCGAAGCTGTCAGCAGGCTGCCCGGTGGCTCGAACGCGCCGGCGGCGGACGCTGCGCCACCGATGCGCGAAGCTGCGGACCGCATCGAGATGCCGCGCTTCGGGTTCGCCGCGCTCGTCGTGAAAGACGGCCGCAAGACCTGGGACGACGCGATCTCCGAAGTGCGCGAGGCCGATCGATTTTTTGCGCTACTACGCCGACGAAGCCGAGCGGATCATGGCGCCCGTGTCGCTGCCGGGGCCGACGGCGAGAGTCGAACGAGCTGCGGCTCCGCGCGCGCGGCGTGTGGGTCTGCATCGTCGCCTGGAATTTTCCGCTCGCGATATTCACCGGCCAGATTGCGGCGGCGCTCGTCACCGGCAACGCGGTGCGGCGAAGCCGGCGGAACAGACGCCGGCGTGCGCGGAAGCGATGGTCGAACTGCTGCACGGGTGCGGCGTGCCCGAGCGACGCGCTGCGCTGATACACGGCGCCGGCGAGACCGTCGGCGCGGCGCTGGTGCGATCCGCGCACCGCCGGCGTCGCCTTCACCGGTCGACCGCAGGTCGCCGCACCATCACAGCGCGCGTTGGCGGCCAAGCGAGGGCGCGCATCGTGCCGCTTCATCGCCGAAACCGGCGGCATCAACGCCATGATCGTCGACACGCACCGCGCTGCCCGAGCAGGTGGTCGACGCGGTGATGCCAGCGCGTTCCGCTCCGCAGGTCAGCGCTGCTCGGCGCTGCGCCTGTCTGTGCGTGCACGAAGCGACAGCGCCGCGGTGATCGGACGATGCTCGAGGGCGCGCTGCAGCAGAGCTGGTGGTCGGCGATCCGGCCGAGCCCGCCACCGACGTCGGCCCGGTGATCGATCGCGCGGCGCGAAGACGCCGCTCGAGCAGCAGGTCAGCCGTGAACGCGCATCGAATGGCGCGGTCGCCTGATCGCGAAGCTCGAGCTTCCGGCCGGGCTCGATGGGAACCTACTCGCGCCCGAGGCTATCTGACGAGGTCGGCGATTGGCCGCGGTCCGACGAGGGGGAACTTTTCGGCCCGGTGCTGCAGGTCGTGCGCTGGTCGGGCGACTCGGTAGCGCTGGTCGAGCGCATCAACGCGCTCGGCTACGGCCTCACGCTCGGCGTGCAGACCCGCATCGACGGACGCGCCGGAGCGCATCGCGGCCTGCGCGCGCGCGGGGCAACGTGTACGTGAACCGCAGCATGATCGGCGCGGTGGTCGGCGTGCAGCCGTTCGGCGGCGAGGGACTGAGCGGCACCGGCCCGAAAGCCGGCGGCCCGCATTACCTCCCGCGGTTCTGCGTCGAGCAGACGGTGACGGTGAATACGGCGGCGGCGGGCGGCAATGCCGCGTTGCTCGCGGGACCGGCCTGAGCCGGCAGCGGAGCGGGTGCTCAGGCCGTCTGGCTGTCCGGCGAGTGTCTGGCAGGGTCTGGATGAACACCTCGAGCTCGTCGATGGGCAGCGGCCGGCAGTACAGGTAGCCCTGGTAGCGGTAGGCACCCTTGCTGCGCCAGGAAGGCGCGCTGCTCCTGCGGTTTCCACGCCTTCGGCGATCACGTCCAGGCCGAGGCTGCGGGCCAGGCCGATGATGGTGCGCGGCGATGGCGGCGTCGTTGGCGTCGGTCAGGATGTCCTTCACGAACTCGCGGTCGATCTTCAGCTCGTCCAGCGGCAGCCGCTTGAGGTAGGACAGCGACGAATAGCCGATGCCGAAGTCGTCCAGCGACGAGCCCGACGCCCATGCGTCCTTCAGGTTGCCCATCTTGGCGACCGTGACCTCGATGCCGTCGGCCAGCAGGCTTTCGGTGAGTTCCAGCTTCAGCTTGCTGGGCTCGATGCCGGCGGCGCGAATGCAGGTGATCACCTCGTCGACGAAATCCGGATGCCGGAACTGCCGCACGCTGACGTTCACCGCGATGCTGAGGTGCTGGCGGTCGGGCCGCCGCGCCCAGGCGGCGATCTGCGCGCAGGCCGTCTCCAGCACCCAGCGGCCGATCGGGATGATCAGGGAGGTCTCCTCGGCCGACGGGATGAACTGCGACGGCTCCACGCGGCCGCGCGCGGGATGCTCCCAGCGCAGCAGCGCCTCGACGCCCGTCATGCGGCCGTCGGCGCCCACCTGCGGCTGGTATTCGACGCGCAAGCTGTTGTCGCGCCAGGCCTGGCGCAGGTCGGCGGCGAGCGCAGCGTTGGCACTGGCGACCGCCTGCATCTCGGGGTCGAAGAAGCGCACCGCGTTGCGGCCGGCGGCCTTGGCCTGGTACATCGCCAGGTCGGCCTGCTTCAGCAGCTCGTTCACGCTGCTGGCACGCCTTGCCGAACAGCGTGACGCCGATGCTGCAGGTGCTGTGGTGCAGGTAGCCGGGCAACACGTACGGCTCGCCCAGGGCCGCCAGGATCTCGCTGGCTCACGCCTTCGCCGCGGTCAGGGGTCGAGCGGCTTCTCGGCCTTGTTCTCCAGCAGCACCACGAACTCGTCGCCGCCCAGGCGCGCCACCAGGTCGCCCTTGGCCACGCAATTGCGCAGCCGCCGCCCCACCTGCTGCAGCAGCAGGTCGCCCTTCTGGTGGCCCAGCGTGTCGTTCAGCACCTTGAAGTTGTCGAGGTCGATGAACATCAGCGCGCCTTCCTCGGGTGGCGCCCTGGGCAGGCTGACTCCATCGCGGCCTGCAGGCGGTCCAGCAGGTGCTGCCGGTTGGGCAGCTGCGTCAGCGGGTCGTAGAAGGCCAGGTACTGGATCTTCTCCTCGGCGGTCTTGCGCTCGGTGATGTCGCGGCCGACCGCCACCCAATGGGTCAGGCGGCGGGCGTCGTCCCACACCGGCGACACGTCGAGGTCCACCCAGTACGGTCTCGCCGGCCTTGGTGTAGTTGATCAGGTCGACGCGCACCCGCTCCCACTGCTCCAGGCGCGGCGCGGATGCGGTCGAGCTGCGGCCGCTGCGTGTCGGGGCCCTGCAGCAGGCGCGGCGAATGGCCCATCACCTTCGTCGCGCTGTAGCCGGTGCGGCGCTCGAAGGCCTCGTTGACGAACACGATGCGCGGCCCGGGCGGCGCGGAACGGCGCGGCCTCGGTGATGATGACGATGTCGTTCAGCCGCGCGATGCTGCCTCCCAGCAGCATCAGGTGCTGCTGCGCCTCGCGCCGCGCGGTCACGTCGCGCAGGTGCAGGGCCAGCCCGGCGCCGAAGGGAAAGCCGCGCAGCTCCAGCCACTTGCCGGCGATGGTGTACCAGGCCTCGAACTCCCGGGCCGGCTGGCATCGCTGAAGCCGCCGCGAGGTTGTGCCGCAACTGCGCCACGCCATCGCCGTCCAGCGCGTCCCAGATCGGCAGGCCCAGCAGCGCGGCGCCGGGCCGGCCAAGCAGCCGCTCGCTCTCCGGGTTCAGATAGCTCAGGCGGCCTTCGCGATCCACGGTGACAAAGGCGTCGTGGATGCTGGCCAGGGTCGTCGCCAGGCGCATGGTCAGGCTTTGGGCCTCCTGCTCGGCGCGCTTGTGGGCGGTCAGGTCCTGGATCACGCCCGAGAGATGAGAGACCTCGCCAGCCGGGCCGCGCACGGTTTCGCCCAGCGCGCGCACCCACAGATGCCGGCCATCTGCGCTGAGCAACTGGACCTCCTCGTCAAAAGCCGTTCCGTGCTCAAGACAGGCACAGAGCACCGAAACCATGTGGTCTCGCCACCGGCGCAAACATCCGCGGAAAATCTTTCCAGACCAGGCCCTGTGCAACCGCCCTGCCCAGCAGGGCGTACAGCGGCGGCGACCCCACCAGCCGGTGTTCGGGCAGCACCAGCATCCAGCTACCGGCCCCTGCAGAGCGCTCGAGCAACGCCAGCAGGTCAGGCGTCGGCTGCAGTCCTTCCTGGTGTGGAATGGGTGGGTGAGGGCATCTGACACAAAAGGTAACATGCGCGCCCGCCTGGCTGCGCTGTCGGGATTGCCCGTGAGCTTGTCGGACGTTGGCTTCCTTCCTTCCGGTACAAGCGAGCACCAGCCAGGGCTGGTCGGGGCGGGCACCTTATACCCATCTGGAATAACAAAGAGGTCGGGTCTAGGGTTGTGTCCTACATGTTGTAACGATATTCACCCAGCGCATAGCACCGGTGGCCTTTCTATATTTCCGTAGAACCTAAGTTTTAACTCAGTTACCCAAATACACCGACAGGCGCCATGAACACTGCTTTTGACCACCTCAAAAATTTCTCTGACATAGGCGCGCTGACGGCGCTCCACTCCTTGTGCTCGCGCTACGGCTCGGTGGCGCGGCTCGATGTCCCGGCAGCCAGCCAGGCCGGCAAACGCCAGGCCCTGTGTTTTTTGCGCATGGATTCGGTGGAGCAGGAGCGGCGACTGATGAGTGATCTGGGCGTGGGCCGGTTTGCCGGTGACCTGGTCCTGATCGTGACCTACACCCCGGGCACTGTCCGCGCTGAAGCCGCCCGGCTGCAGCCGGCATGAAGGTGCCGGTCCTGCTGCGTGCCGGTGCGGTTCACGACATCCTCGTGATCTCGGACACGCCCCGAAATCATCAAGCTCGCTCCCGTGTATCACGCGCTGCGTGACGCGCCCTGGGCGCGCGTATCCTGGCTGCACACCGGCCAGCATGCCGACATGGCGGACCAGATCCTGGCGTGTTTCGACGTGGTGCCCGATATCTCGCTGACGCGGGAGGCGACAGCCTGCTGGACTTCAGCACCGGCTGCCGCCGGCAGCTCGATGCCGTGATGCAGCAGCGCGAATGGGCGCTGGTGGTGGTTCAGGGCGACACGGAAAGTGCCTTTCAGGGCGCGCTGGCCGGGTTTTACCACCGGGTGCCGGTGGCCCATGTCGAAGCCGGCCTGCGCACCTACAACCTCGCCCGGCCTTTCCCTGAAGAAGGCCTGCGCCAGATGATCAGCCGGCTCGCGCGCTTTCATTTCGCGCCGACCCAGCGCGCGCGGGTGGCCCTGCAGACCGAGGGTATTGCCGACAAATTCATCACGCTCACGGGCAACACGGTAGTGGATGCCCAGCAATGGACCTGCGCCCACCGTGGCGTCAAGCGCCGGGTGCCGGGCCGCGGTCACTTGCTGGTGACGGTGCACCGGCGCGAAAACTGGGGCCATGACGTGCAGGAGATCTGCCACGCGATTGCCGACATTGCCCGCCTGCAACCGGATCTGGACGTGCTGTTTCCCGTTCACCTCAATCCGGTGGTGCAGGGCCCCGTCAACGAGATCCTGGGCGGCATCAGCAACGTCACGCTGACCTCACCGCTGGACTACACCGGCATGCAGCAGGCGCTGGCCGATGCCTGGCTGGTGCTGACGGACTCGGGCGGCCTGCAGGAAGAGGCGCCGACCTTCGGCGTGCCGGTGCTGGTGCTGCGCGACGAGACCGAGCGGCCCGAGGCGATCGAGGCAGGCTGCGCCCTGCTGACAGGCGCAAGCCGCAGCGCCATCGTCAGCGAAGTCAGCCGGCTGGCGCAGGACAGCGCGGCCTGGACCCGCATGGCGCGGGCCGGCAATCCCTTTGGCGACGGCACGGCTGCCGCGCAGATCGTCGCCGAACTCAAACACAGCCTGGTCGGCGCGCCTGTGGCGCAGCCGGTGCCGGCCTGACGATCCGGAGCTGAAGCATGCTGAATCAATTCGCCGGCCTCGATCCCGTACCCGTGCGCGTGCCGGCTGCCGGTCCCCGCGCACTTGCGCTGCTGCTGCTTGCCACCGGCTTGCCGGCCTGGGCCCAGCCCGTGAGCGAGGGCCTGGTGCCTTCCTTCAAGGACTACCCGGTGGCGGCCGTGATGGCCTGCCTGCTGGTGCTCATCGTGCTGGTCATGACGCTTTACGGCATCCGGCATTTCATGTTCACCATGAACCGCCTGACCGGGGTGCAGCGCCATCCCTACATCGACATCGCGGTGGCGCGCTGGCCCATGATCACCGTCTTCATCGCGGCCCACAACGAGGAAAGGGTGATCGCCGGCTGCATGGAAGCGCTGCTCAACACAGATTACCCGGCGGGCCGCCTGAAGATCATCCCGGTCAACGACCGTTCCAGCGACGGAACCGCCGCCATCATCGACGACTACGTGGCGCGTCACCCGGGGCGCATTTCGCCCTTCCACCGTGCCGGCGGCAAGGCCGGGAAATCGGCCGCGCTCAAGGATGCGCTGCATTTCGCCGAGGGCGACATCGCCATCATTTTCGACGCCGACTATGTGCCGGGCCGCGGGCTGCTCAAGCAGCTGGTGGCGCCGTTTTTCGACCCCGAGGTCGGCGCCGTGATGGGCCGCGTGGTGCCGGTCAACAGCGGCGCCAATCTGCTGACGCGGCTGCTGGACCTCGAACGCTCGGCCGGCTACCAGGTCGACCAGCAGGCGCGCATGAACCTGAACCTGATGCCGCAGTACGGTGGCACGGTCGGCGGTGTGCGCCTGTCCGCCGTCGAGGCCGTCGGTGGCTGGCATGACGACACGCTGGCTGAAGACACCGACATCACCTTCCGGCTCATGTTCAATGGCTGGAAAACCGTCTACACCAACCGTTCCGAATGTTAAGGAAGTGCCCGAGGAGTGGGGCGTGCGCATCAAGCAGGTCACGCGCTGGGCCAAGGGCCACAACCAGGTGATGGCCAGGTACTGGTGGCAGTTTGCCAGCAGCCCCTACCTGACGCTGGGGCAGCGCGTCGACGGCTTGTTGCTGCTGTTTGTGTTTGTCATCCCGCTGGTCATGCTGGTCGGCTGGTGCCTGGCGTTGGGCCTGTATTTCCTCAATGCGGGCTCGCTGCTGTCCCAGTTGATCCCCATCTTCGCGCTGATGATCTACGGCACCCTGGGCAACTTTGCCGCCTTTTTTGAGATTGTGGTGGCCGTGCTGATCGACGGCAACCGACGGCGCCTCAGGCTGTTGCCCTTCAACATGCTGGGTTTTCTGGTGAGCCTGTTTGCCATCTCCGGCGCCGTCTGGAGCCTGATGCTGGACCGCGTGCTCAAGCGCGACATGGTCTGGGATAAAACCATCCGTTACCGCGAAGCGCAAAAGGTGGCCAAGTAATGCCTGAAAGTTATCTCACCTATGCCGCGTTTGCGCTGGTCTGCCTGGTCCTGCTGACGCTGCCCTTTGTGCCGGCTTTTGTCGAGTGGCGGCGACCGACCGACCTGGCGGCGCTGCCGGTGTCCGCCAACTACACCAGCGACATCGACCACTTCGCGCGGCGCCTGCACGGCGATGTTCGGCCAGGCTGGGCGACGGTCCTTCCACCGGCTACGAAGACTTCGAGTTGTTGCCGGACGCGCCCGATGCGGCGGACTGGCAGGGCAGCGGCAAGCGCCTGATCGCGCGCGGCAGCATCGCCGACAACAAGGCCATCCTGAGCAAGCGGCCGCTGTATGTGCAGGGTGACCTGCGCGCGGGTGCGGAATCCGCATTTTCGGCGGTCTACGCCACCGGCGACATCACGCTGGGCGCTGAAAGCGAAGTCCACGACTGGGCCCACGCCGACGGCCTGCTGAGCGTGGGCCGCAATGGCATCGCCCTCAGGCGGGTGTCGGCCGGTGTGGCCATCGTCCTCGGCAATGAGACATGGTTCGAACGCCTGCATGCGCCGTCGCTATTTTTCGGCTCCCGCGACGGGACCGGGCCCGCGCCCTATGTGGGCACGCCGTCCGAAGCGAGTTTTGCCGACCTGGAGGGCGCGATCCAGCAGACACCGGCGCTGTTCCTGATACGCGGCAACTGCGCCCTGCCACCCGATTGCGTTTACCGTGGCTCGCTGGTGGTCACCGGTTTCCTGACCATTGGCATGGGCACCCGAGTGATTGGCGACATCAAGGCGCGCGAGGGCGTCAGCATGGGTTACGGCGCCGAGGTGCATGGCGCGGTGACCTGCGAAAAACGCGTCTATGTGTTCAAGCAGGCGCGGGCCTGGGGGCCGCTGGTTTCCGAGAGCGATGTGCTGATCGGCGCCGGCGCGGTCATTGGACTGCCCGATACACAAACCACCGTGACGGCCAACAACATCATTGTCGAGGACGGTGTCACCGTTCACGGCACGGTCTGGGCCCGCGAAATCGGCATGGTGAAGTCCGCATGAAGCTGTCCCGCCTGCTGGCCGGCTGCGCGCTGGTCTCCTCGCTGATCCATCCGGCCGGCGCGGCTGCCGCGCCAACGCTCGATCTGCGCGGGTACGCCGATGCGGCTGGGGCGATCACGGTGCTGCACGGCGGCGCATCGACGGATCCCTACTTTGCGATGCAGGCCCTGCTGCTGGCGCACGACAACGGCATGGCGATTGCGGAGCCGGCGGAAAAATTCGTCAACTGGCTGCTGCCGCGTCAGAAACCCGACGGCACCTTCGACCGCTTTTGCCGCGATGCCACCAACAACTGGGCGGCCTGCCAGAGCGCCGACGCCGACGACTCACTGCTGGCCATGTGGATGCGCCTGCTGGAAACCATGCCGGACAAGCTCGCGAAAAGCCCGGCCTGGCAAAAAAGCCACGCCACCAGCCAGGCCTCGCTGGCACATCTGTTCCAGCCCTCGCGTGGCGTTTACATGGTGTCGCCGCTGGTCCTGCACGGGCTGTTCATGGACAACCTGGAAGTCTGGTCGCTCAAAAAACACAGCCGCCAGGCCGCGCAGCGCGCCGAAGCCGGCAGGCTGGCGCGGGCCATCCATGCCACTTTCTGGAATCCGGTGGACAAACGTTTCCTCGTGTCCACCCAGCTCGAGCAGCGCTCGCAGAAGCCGGCGTTCTACCCGGACCACGTCGCCCAGATTTTCCCGCTGCTGGTGGATTTTCCCCTGCTGCCTGCGGATGCCGGACAGCACTATCGCGGGTGGATGCAAGCGCACCGCAGTGAATGGCTGGCCCACGGCAAGGCCGATTACCCCTGGGGCCTGCTGGCCGTGCTGGCACTGCGCCAGGACGACAAGGCCTTGGCCGCTTGCTGGCTGCGCGAAGCGGCGCCCTTGCGGCACTCCGCGCGCTGGGCCGTGACGGATGAAACCGCCTACCAGCTCCTGGTGAGCAGGGGCCTGAGCGCTGCGGATCCCGCGGCCCCCTGCAAGTAGGCCATGCCGCCGCCCCCGCCTTTCAGACACCCCACCGATTTTTAGAGAAAGCCTCATGCTCCGAATCACTCCCATCCTCGCCCTGTCAGCATGCCTGTTGCCTCTTGTTGCGGCTCATGCCCAGAACCAGACGCCGGTGCCCAACCAGGTCGGCATGCAGGCCGCGCCGCCCGCCGCGGAGGGCCTTGCGCCGCAGCGCAGCCTGGAACTCAGCGCCGGCGCGCAAAGGCTGACCGGCGGTTTCGGCAACTGGCGCGACCTGACGCTGCGTGGCACTTACGGCGCCGGGGCGCATGTGCTGCAGGGCGAGCTGTCGCAACACCACCGTTTTGGCCAGTCAGGCACTTTTGTCGGGGTGAGCGACACCTACACTTTCAACCCCGACTGGCATGCGTCGGTCGCGCTGGGCGCGGGCGACGGCGCCTTTACCTGCCCAAGGCCCGTATCGACGCCACCCTCTACCGCAAATTTCTTCCCGCGCGCAACCTGGTCGGCTCGTTGGGTGTGGGGTACTACGACGCACCCACGGGGTATACCGACGGCAGCGTGTCACTCGGGGCGCGGCTTACTACTTTGAAGCACCGTGGATCGTCGAGGGCGGCGTGCGTTTCAACACCAGCAACCCAGGTTCGGTCAAAAGCCGGCAACAGTTTGTGGCATTGACCGGGGCGCAACAAGCAGGACCTGGTGACGGGCCGTTACGGCTGGGGCAGCGAAGGCTACCTGGCGGTGGCCGCTGGCGCGCAACTGGTCAATTTCAACAGCCGCGAGGCCAGCCTGAGCTGGCGGCACTGGCTCACGCCAAGCACCGGCGTGCTGGTCGGGGCCAACCGCTATACCAACCCGTCCTATCGCCGCAGCGGCGTGAACGTCGGCATCTTCCACGACTTCTGATCAAGGCCATGAGCTCCAAAACCATTTCTGTCTCCGAAGAAGCGCGCGAGCATGACCGTTTGTTTCATGCCTCGTTTGCCCAGGTCCGGGAGGCCAGGGCGCGCAATGTGAAGGTGCGCCCGCACCGCGCCATCACGCCGCTCAAGGTCACGCCCTGGCTGCTGGCACAGGCCATCGTGCTGCCAATCCTGCTGTGCGGCCTGCTGTACTGGGCCAAGCCGCTGTTGCTGGAATTCTGGCGCGCCTGCATCCTGTTCTGGTCGGCCGGGCTGCACCTGCCCTTCGGGCTGTCCACACGGCTCAATGAGGCCGGGCAGTATGCGCTGGTGCTGTCGAACGTGGCGGAGGACGCCTTGATGCCCGGCATGACCACCATGGTGGTGACCACCGTCGTCGCGCTGCTGGGCCTGGTGCTTTCCCTGCGCATGCGCGACGCGGCCCTGCCGCTGAAGTACCCGCTGCGCATTGTCTGCGTGGTGCAGCTCATCGCGCTGGCCTGGTTCTGGTTCACGCCGGCTGCCTTTCCCTACAGCGTGGCGCGCCACAGCGAAGAACTGATGACCATCGGTTTTGTGGTGATTCTGGCAACGCCGCTGATGCTGGCCGTGGGGTACTACATCCTGAACCAGGGCTTGTTGTCCAAGCTGTTCCACACCGCGCTGATCCTGGCGTTCCTGGCGCTCATGGTGCCGCACCAGGTGCTGGCGCAGGCTTTCATCATGCAGCACCTGTCGGTGCTGTTCATGCCGGTGCTCTACATCTGTTTCGGCGCGGTGTTCGACGCGCTGGTGTTTGTGGCGCTGTATTCCTGGGCCGTGAGCAAAGCGCCCAGAGACGCCACCGTCTGAGCCCGGGCCTGCAGGTCAGTAACGCACGCTACAGACTTCCAGTGCGTTCAGGCCGTGGTCGGTGATCACATAGCCGCCGGCGCCGTCGTCATCGAGAAAGCCGTGTTTGTGGAGTGAGGCCACCGTCTTCAGGCCATGGGCGCGGGTTTTATGCGCTTGCGGCTCCTTGCGCTCCGACGGGGGCAGCGCCACGATGCGAAAACCGTAACGCGCATCCTCCAGGCATTCGTACTGCTTGTAGGTCAGGGTCTTCAGGGGCAGTGCGCCGGTGGTGGTGCCGCTCCATTCAAACTCGGGCGGCGCATAACTCACCTGGTAGGCACTTTCCTCCCGCCCTAGACGCCGGCCGCGGAACGCCGTCGGCGAGAGATCGCGTCGACGCTGGCGGCGAGGAGCAGGACGCCGCCGGTCACGAGGTAGTTGATGTAGCTGGCCTGGTTGAGCAGGCCGAGCCCGTTGGCGATGGTGGCGATCACGGCACCGCCGATGACGGCATCCAGCGCCCTTCCCCGACCGCCGAAGAGGCTGGTGCCGCCGATCACCGCCGCGCCGACGGCGTAGAGCAGCGTGTTGCCGCCCCCGGAACTGGGGGAGACCTTGCCGCTGTAGGACGCGGCGAGCACGCCGCTGATCGCGGCCATCGTGGAGCAGAGCATGAAGGCCGAGACCTTCATCCGGCGCACGTTGATGCCGGCCCGTCGGGCGGCCTCGGAGTTGCCGCCGACGGCGTACAGGTGCCGACCGTAGGCGGTGCGAGCGAGCACGAAGGTCCAGACCACGAGCAGCACGACGACGACGGGCAGCGTCCAGGGGATCCCCTCGATGGGGAAGTTCGGGTTGAGGCTGCGGTTGCGGTTCAGCAGCGCGGTGAGGCCGAGCGCGATCACGGCGAAGGCGAGGATGCGCAGGACCACCAGGCTCAGCGGCGGGCGCTGGAGATCACGTCGGGTCTGGGTGCGGTGCCGGAGCAGCGAGAGAGCGGCGAAGATCACCACCACCGCGACGGCGGCGATCCAGCCGGCGGTCGTGGGGACGTTCTTGATGCTCAGCCCGCGGATGACGTCGTCGCGCACCGGGACCGATCCGCCGGAGCCGATCAGCTTGAGGGTCACCCCCTGCAGGGCCAGGAAGAAGGCCAGCGTGACCACGAACGAGGGGATACCCAGATAGGCCACGAGCAGCCCGATGACGAACCCGATGAGGGCCCCGACGAGCGCGCCGACGACCACGGCGATCCACCAGCTCTGGCCCTGGTCGACGATCGCGAGAGCAGTCACCGCGGCCGAGACGCCGCCGGTGACGCCGGCAGACAGGTCGATCTCACCGAGCAGCAGCACGAAGACCAGACCCATCGCCAGGACACAGATGGATCCTGCCTGGATCACCAGGTTGGCCTGGTTGAGCATCGAGAGGAAGCGGTCGTTGGCGAGCCCGAAGACGACGTACAGGACGACCAGGCCCATCAGGGCCGGCAGCGAGCCCATGTCGCCGCCACGCAACCGGTTGAGGTAGTCGGTGACCGCGTCGCGCAGGGTGGCGCTGCGCCTGCTGTCGCCGGAGAAGCCGCTGTCGGAGGTGTCGATGCTGGACTCGGTGTGGGTGGTCATGGCGCGTCCTCTCAGATCGTCGCGTTGGCGGAGTCGGCGATGCCGAGGTCTCCTGATCGGCCTGCCGTGATCAGCTCGACGACCTGGCTGTGCGTGACGTCGGCGGCGGGTACGTCGGCCGCGACCCGGCCGAGGTAGAGCGCGGTGATCCGATCGGCCACCTCGAAGACGTCGCTCATGTTGTGGGAGATCAGCACGACGCCGAGCCCGCGGTCGGCGAGCCTGCGGACCAGGTCGAGCACCTGGCGCGTCTGGGCGACGCCGAGCGCCGCCGTCGGCTCGTCGAGGAGCACGATCCGGCTGTTCCACAGCACCGCCTTGGCGATGGCGACCGTCTGTCGCTGGCCGCCGGAGAGGCTGGCCACGCTCTGGCGGACGGACTTGACGGTGCGCACCGACAGCGAGCCGAGGGTGTCGCGGGCGCGGCTCTCCATGGTCGCCTCGTCCAGCGCCAAGCCCGAGCGCTCCTCACGCCCGAGGAACATGTTCTGGACGATGTCGAGGTTGTCGCACAGCGCGAGATCCTGGTAGACCACCTCGACGCCGAGGTCGGCCACGTCGCGCGGTCCGTGCACGGCGACGGGTTTGCCGTCGAAGATGAAGTCGCCGCTGTCGCGCCCGTAGATGCCGGCGATCACCTTGACCAGCGTCGACTTGCCGGCGCCGTTGTCGCCGACCAGGGCCGTCACCTGACCGGGGTAGACCGCGAAGTCGACGTCGTGCAGGACGTGGACCACGCCGAAGCACTTGTTGACGCCGCGGAGCTCGAGCAGTGGCTCGGTCATGACGGGCACTCCTGCTGGATTGTTGTTCGAAGGAACAGATGTGACCAGTGGACGGGTCCACGGGAGGTGGTCGAGGCCCGGTCCACATCGCAGCGGACCGGGCCCCGACGGCTCAGGAGATGCCGGCCTCGCTGCAGAGGTCGGCGAAGTCACCGGTGCAGACGTCGGCTGCGGACTGGCCGCCGTCGTCGATGACGTCCTTGACGTTGTCCTTCGTGATCGACACCGGGTCGAGCAGGATCGAGGGGACGTCGCGGCCACCCTCGGAGTCCTCCGTGGTGCCGTTGGTCTCGGCCTCCTCGCCGTTGACCAGCGCGATCGCCGCCTCCGCGAGCGCCCCCGCCTCGGCCTTGGCCGACTTGTAGATGGTCATGCACTGGTCGCCCGCGAGGATGTTCTGCAGCCCCTCGACGGTCGCGTCCTGTCCGGTGACCGGCACCTCGCCGTTGACGCCGTTCTTCTCCAGGATGGAGATGACCGCGCCGCCGAGCCCGTCGTTGGCGGCGTACACACCGTCGACCTGGCCGTCGGCCTGGGTGTAGAGCTGCTCGAAGATCGTCACGGCCTGGTCCGGATCCCAGTCGGGGACCGCCTGCTCGCCGGCGTTCTTGTAGGTGCTGACCTCGTCGAGCACGCTGTGGGCGCCTGCGGAGAACAAGGTGGCGTTGTTGTCGGTCGGTGAGCCGTTGAGG
The DNA here is from genome assembly GCA_963772415.1 of uncultured Actinomycetota bacterium. Classification (GTDB taxonomy): domain Bacteria; phylum Actinomycetota; class Actinomycetes; order Propionibacteriales; family Nocardioidaceae; genus Nocardioides_B. The sequence continues at coordinate 15,683 of CAVYWU010000007.1, forward strand.
TAGATGAGGTTGGCATCCTTGTCGCCCAGACAGTTGGCAAGCCCCTCTCCCTGCAGTGCGCCGACCTTGTTGTTGTCGAAGGAGACGTAGTACTCCGCCGACCCGCCCAGTGTCAGCCGGTCGTAGTCGATGGTCTTGATGCCCTGCGAGGCTGCCTTCTCCTGGATCGCGGCCCCGGACTCGGAGTCCAGGTTGACGATCGCGAGGACGGTGACGCCCTCGGTCATCATGCTGTCGGCGATCTGCGTCATCTTGTCGGCGTCGCCCTCGGCGTTCTGGATCGAGTACTCGACGCCTGCCTCCTCGAAGGCTGCCTCGAGAGCGGGCCGGTCGGCGCTCTCCCAACGCACCGACGACTTGGTGTCGGGCAGGATCACCCCGATCATGCCGGCGCTGTTGCCCTCGTCGCCGCCGGCAGAGTCGACCGAGTCACCCGGGTCGTCACTGCCGCACGCGGTGAGGGCCATGGCCATCCCGAGCATGCCCACGAGAACCAAGTTGTGCCTTCGCTTCACGCGAACCGCCTCCTAGCGATCGTCTGCGTCCTCCCGCACACCGCCGGAGAGCCACGCCTTTGTTGTTCGCCAGAACATATGACGTGACCAGCGACACGTCCATAGGTCAGAAGGGGGGTTCCTGGCCCGGATCGATAACGATCCGGGCACGGACCCCCGAGGGGCTGTGGCGCCGACCAGGACGTCTCGGCCGTCCCGATGGGTCTCGAGGAACGACGCGGCGCCCCCGGCAGGACTCGAACCTGCGACCACCGGATTAGAAGTCCGACGCTCTATCCAGCTGAGCTACGAGGGCGGGGGATCGGAACGACGGCGGGGACAGAACATCGGGATGACTCCGTGGTCGTTCCGGCACCGTTTCCCATCCGCGCGCCAGTATGCCGCACCTCTTCTGGGCGTCGGCTCGACACCCAGCGATGTCGTCGAGGCTGCTTGCAACCGCCCCGTGTCGGGGTCCTTGCTGGAGGTGTCCCCGTGGGGGCCGGAGGCATGCGATCGCAGGGCGACCTCGAGAGGTCGGACCTGTCATCGAATGACCGTGAGAGGGCCCTCGTCCGGCGTCGGTGGCTCGAAGTGGTCGAAGTATTGAGCGGCAAGGTCTTCGGCGATCACCCAGTCATCGGAGTGGCTGCCACGCCTGGCCCTCATTCTGCTCAGGACCAGTTCGCGATCGGTCGCCAGATAGATCGTCTCGGGTACGACGCCGGTCGGCTCGAGCAGCTGGCGGTAGGCGTCGCGCATCCGCCGCGACCAGAACGAGAAGTCGAGCACGACGTCGGTGCCGGCCGCGACCAGTTCCAGCAGCCGAGCGCGCAGGTCACTCTCGATCTCGTCGCGCAGGTCTGGCGGGAGGGGCACCGTCGAGATCCCGCGACGCCACATCTCCACGTCGAACGAGAGCCGGACCATTCCCTCGCTCTCCAAGCGCAGGGCGTAGGTCGACTTCCCAGCCCCCGAAGGTCCACACATGAAGATCACGCGGCTCACGGACGGACCCTACGTCGCCCTGTCGTGGGGGCCGAAGGTCAGGAGGCGGGCGTGGCGACGACGAGCAACGGCGTGGAGTCGACGCCGACGGCGACGCGATCGCCGGGATGGAGCTTGACCGCCAGAGGGCTGGGGACGGCAGCCATGACGGTGTCGACGCCGTCGACGTCGAGGTAGACGCGCGAGACCGGCCCGAGGAAGTTCACCGACTCGACCGTCGCGTTGGCGGTGCCTGACTGTGCGTCGATGCTCACCGACTCGGGACGCACCATCGCCAGCCCGGCGCCGGCGTCGAGGCTGCCGTCGACAAGCGGGACGCTCGAGCCGAGCACCTCGGCCCGGCCGTCGCGAACCTGAGCGGGCACCTTGTTGTTGAGGCCGACGAACTCCGCGACGAACCGCGTCGCCGGCGAGGCGTAGAGCTCGGCCGGCGGCGCGAGCTGCTCGAGCCGGCCCTTGTTCATCACGCCCACCCGGTCGGCGATGGCAAGGGCCTCCTCCTGGTCGTGGGTGACGAACAGTGTCGTCGTGCCGACCTCCAGCTGCACGCGCCGGATCTCGTCGCGCAGCTGGGTGCGCACCTTGGCGTCGAGAGCCGACAACGGCTCGTCGAGCAGCAGGACCGAGGGCTCGATCGCCAGCGCCCGCGCCAGCGCCACCCGCTGCTGCTGGCCCCCGGAGAGCTGGCTGCCGTAGCGGTCGGCATGCTCTCCGAGGCCGACCAGCTCCAGCCGGTCGCGGGCGACCTTCATCCGGGCGGCGCGGTCCTGGCCGCGCAGCTTGAGGCCGAAGGCGACGTTGTCGACGACCGTCATGTGCGGGAAGAGGCTGTAGGCCTGGAAGACCATGCCCATGTCCCGCTTGTTCGCCGGCACCCTCGTGAGGTCGGTCCCTCCGACCGACACGGCGCCGGACGTCGGCTGGTCGAGCCCGGCGAGGATGCGCAGGGCGGTCGTCTTGCCGCAGCCGGAGGGGCCCAGGAGCGCCACCATCTCACCGGGGTTCATGTGCAGGGTGAGGCCGTCCAGGGCGCGAACCGAGCCGTAGACCCTGGTCAGGTCGGTGAGCTCGACGGCGAGGCTGCGGCCGGTCGTCGTTGCGCGAGGGCTGGAGGAGGCGGGTGATGTCGTCATGATTCCTGTCCAGACGTTCGGGTGCTGTGGTCGCGGTGGAGCAGGGAGAGCAGCATCAGCAGCAACGAGATCACGATGATCGAGGCCAGCGCCCCGGCCACGGACGCCCTGGCGTCGGTCTTGGAGATCTGGACGAGCGCCACCGGCATCGTGTCGAAGTGCAGCAGCGAGGCAAACGTGAACTCGCCGAGCACCAGGGCGACCGCGATGAACGCCGCGGAGAGGACCCCGGTCATGATGTTGGGAAGCACGACCCGGGCGATCACCGTCAACCAGTTGGCGCCCAGGGAGCGTGCGGCCTCCGCCAGGGTGAACACGTCGATCGCCGACAGCGCGGAGTCGATCGATCGGTAGGAGTAGGGCAGCACCAGCACGACGTACGCGAACGTGAGCGTCAGCGCCGAGTCACCGATCAGGTAGTCGACCCAGGCGTACACGCCCGAGATGCCGACGACGATGACCAGCGCAGGAATGGTGAGCGGCAGCAGGCAGAGGAACTCGACCAACCGGGAGATTCGCGGCACTCGCAGCCGGACCCAGATCATCGTCGGCACCAGCAGCAACACCATGAGGGCGACGGTGAGCGTCGCCAGCAGCAGCGAGGCGATGATCGCCTCGCGGAGGTCCTCGTCCTGGACCAGCGTGCCCCAGGCGTCGAACGCCCGGCCTTCGCCGCCCCTCGCCCGGGTGCTGAAGTCGAGCATCGCGAGCAAGGGGACCGCGAAGTACGTCGCGAACGCGGCCAGGCCGACACCGCGGGCGATCCGGAAGGCTCGTGTCGAGGTCATCGCAGCCACCGCGCCGTCCGTCGCAGCAGCAGCGCGTAGAGACCCATCACGATCGCGACGACCACGATCATCTGGAGAGCGAGCGCGAATCCGAGGTTTCGCTGGCCGAGCAGGATCTCGCTGGTCAGAGCGGACCGGATGAACAACGGGGTGATCGGGTTGCCCTGGCTGACCAGCACCGCCGCCGTCGCATACGCCGCGAAGGCATTGGCGAAGAGCAGCAGCATCGATCCCAGGAACGCCGGCGTGAGCAACGGGAAGCCGACCAGTCGCCAGTACTGTCCGGTGGTCGCGCCGAGGTTGGTGGCCGCCTCGCGCCACTGGGGCCGCAGTCCCTCCAGCGCGGGGGCGAAGACGAGCACCATCAGCGGGATCTGGAAGTAGCAGTAGACGACGATCAGCCCGGGCAGCCCGAACAGCCAACCCGATCCCCAGATGTCGATGCCGGGCCAGGACCGGAGCGCCTCGGTGAGCACGCCGGAGAAGCCCAGCAGCGCGATGAACGCGAACGCCAGGGTCACGCCGCCGAACTGCGCGAGCACGCCGCACACCGACATCGTCGTCCGGCGGATGACGCTCCGCGGGCCCAGCGACACCACCAGGTAGGAGAGCAGCGCGCCGAGGACTGCGCCGATGACGGCTGTGCTGCCCGAGAGGATGATGCTCTGCCAGAGCGCCCTGACGGCCGCGTCGGAGGTCAGCGCGCGGACGTTGCCGAGCGTGAAGCCACCTTCGCCGTCCCCGAACGCGCTGACGACCACGGTCACCGTGGGCACGATCAAGAAGACCAGCAGGAATCCGAAGAAGGGCAGCAGCGGGACGTACGACCCGACCGCGATCCTGAGTCCTGCGCCGGAGGAGGGCGGCGCACCCGCCTCCGGCGCCGGGGTGGTGACCTCGGTGACGGCCACGCTCAGCTGATGACCTTCGACCAGTTCTCGGCGAGGTAGGTCGCGGCTGTCTCGGTCTGCTCGTTGGTCGGGACGACCGGCGTGCCGCCGACCTCGGGCAGCGCGTCCCAGAGCTCCTGCTCGATCGTGCCGGCCTCGGCCATCGCGTCACCACGCACCGGTCGGGCGCCCCCCTTCAGCCAGAGGTTCTGACCCTCGTCGCTGTAGAGGAACTCCTGCCACAGCCGAGCCGCGGCCGGGTGCGGCGCGTCGGCGTTGATCGCCTGGAAGTAGTAGCCGGCCACGACGGCCTCCTCGGGCACCACGGTCCGCCACGTGGAGACGTTCTTCGCGGCGGCGGCACCGAGGTAGTCCCAGTCGATGACGACCGGTGTCTGGCCCGACTCGATCGTCGCCGAGTCAGGGTCGACCGGCAGGAAGTTGCCGGCCTCCTTCAGCTCGCCGAAGAAGTCGACGCCCGGAGCGATGTCATCGGCCGACCCGCCGCTGGCGATCGCCGTCATCACCACTCCACTGAACGCGGCGCCAGCCTGCGTCGGGTCGCCATTGAGTGCCACGGAGCCCTTGTACGCCGGGTCGAGCAGGTCGGCGACCGCGGTCACGTCGGGGACCTTGGCCGAGTCGTAGCCGATGGACATGTAGCCGCCGTAGTCGTTGACCCAGGCTCCGTCCGGGTCCTTGAACTCGTCCGGGATGTCGTCGAACGTCTCGACCTTGTAAGGCGCGTACATGTCGGTGTTGGCGAGCGCCACGGACTGGCCGAGGTCGAACACGTCGGGTGCCCGGTCGGTGCCGGCGAGGTCGTTGGCCGCGTTGATCTCGTCCTGGCTGGCGGCCGTCGGCTGGTCCTCGTTGACCTCGATGTCGTACTTCTCCGCGAAGGCGTCGATGAGCTCCCCGTAGTTGGCCCAGTCCCGCGGCAGCGCGATGACGTTGAGCTCGCCCTCGGCCTCGGCGGCCTCGACGAGGCTCTCCAGGCCGCCGAAGTCCTCGGCCGACGTGGCCTCGGACGCGGAGACACCGGACTCGGTCGTGGTCTCCTCGCCGTCGTCCGCCGGTGGGGCGCAGGCCGCGCACAGCACCAGGGACACGGCGGCGACGGAGACCGCGAGACGGTGGGATGGGAACATGAGGAGCACCTCTCAGGACGTGACACGGGTCGTGCGCGGTCGGCCGGGAGCCCGAGTTCCCTTCGGGCAACGTAACCCATCGGACCCCCTGCGGGGGATGGGCGGAGGGTCACGAATTGGGGATGATGCCGCGCCCCGGGACACAGCGTCGGGTGCCCGTCCTCCTACGCCGGCAAGCGGCTGGGCGGGCGACTGGTCGGGCGACGCCGACCTCAGCCGCGGTAGACGACCACCTTGTCGCCGAGGTGCACCCGGTCGAACAGCGAGCGGATCGCCCGGTAGTTGCGGATGTTCACGCAGCCGTGGGACGCGCCCGCATAGCCGACGGCAGCGAAGTCGGGGGAGAAGTGCACCGCCTGGCCGCCGCTGAAGAACATCGCGAACGGCATGGGTGAGCCGAAGAGGTTGGAGACGTGGTCGCGGCTCTTGCGGAACACCCGGAACTGACCTTCCCTGGTCGGCGTGGCCGGCCCGCCGAAGCGCGCCGCCAGCGTCATCCGGACCCTGCCGGCGACGACCCAGCGCAGGGTGCGCGAGGCCTTGTCGATGCAGAGCGCGCGGCCGGTGGTGCAGCGGCGGTCCAGCCGGACCCGGGGCGACGTCGCGTGGGCCCGGTTGGCGAGCTCCGCGCGTGTGGGTCGCTGCGTCATCCGGGTCAGGCGTCCCATGGTGCGACGGTCCACCCGACCGCTGACCTCGATGGCGCGGTCACGCTGGAAGCGACGTACGGCGGCCGTGGTGCGTGAGCCGTAGAAGCCGTTGAGCCTCCCGACGAACCACTCGAGCTGCTGGAGCCGGGCCTGGACCACGCGCACACGTCGGCCGCGGTCGCCCGGACCGAGGAGCACAGTCGTGCGGGTCGACACCTGCGCCGAGGTGGACGCCGCGCCGGGAGGTGGCGTCGCCTCGGCGACGGAGAGCGAGCCGGCGGTCAGCAAGGCGACCAGGACGGTCATCAACAACGTGTGGCGGATCCACTTCATGGGCGTTCTCCGGTGTCGGGTGCGGCAGGGTGCGGGCGGCGGTGCTGTACCCGAAGAGACGGCCGACACCCCGTGGAGGTTGCCTCCGGCCCCGGATCCTCATGAGACAACCTCCAGGCGCGTCCGGCCGTCAGGCGCGCAGGGCACCCATCCAGTCCTCGATCGCGGCGACGTCGCGGGGGAGCGAGGCCGACAGGTTGGTGTGGCCGTCCTGGGTGACCACGATGTCGTCCTCGATACGGATCCCGATGCCGCGCAGCTCCTCGGGGACGAGCAGGTCGTCCTCCTGGAAGTAGAGCCCGGGCTCGACGGTGAGCACCATCCCGGGGGAGAGGTCGCCGTCGTGGTAGGACTCGCGGGCCGAGCGGGCGCAGTCGTGGACGTCCATGCCGAGCATGTGGCTGACCGAGTGCAGCGTCCAGCGGGCGTACACCTTGCTGTCGGGGGAGAGCGCCTCCTCCACCGGGCACGGCAGCAGCCCGAGGTCGTCGAGGCCGTGGGCGAGCACGTCCATCGCGGCGTGGTGGGGGGCCATGAACCCGTTGCCCGGCTGCACGGCGTCGATGCCGGCGGACTGGGCGGTGTGAACGAGCGTGTAGAGGTCGCGCTGAAGCGGCGTGAACGTGCCGTCGACGGGGAGCGTGCGGGTCACGTCGGCGGTGTAGAGGTTGCGGCCCTCGACGCCCATGTCGAGGAGCACCAGCTCGCCGGGGGTGATCGGTCCGGTGTTGTCGATCCAGTGCAGCGTGGTGGCGTGCGCGCCGCCGCCGACGATGGAGTCGTAGCCGATGTCGTTGCCCATCGCACGAGCCCGCCGGAAGAACGTGCCCTCGATCCAGCGCTCACCGTGCTCGAGCACGTTGTCCCACTCACGGACGCTGTCGGTGAAGCCGAGGGTGGTGATGTCGCAGGCCTCGGTGAGCTCACCGAGCTCCCACTCGTCCTTGACCAGACGCATCTCCGAAAGCACCCGAGCGAAGTCCTGGTCGCGGCCGGGGTCCGCCGTCACGGCTGCGTCGACCGACGAGTCGACCCCACGGAGCACCCGCGTCTTGGCCGAGGAGCGCAGCCGCTCGGGCAGCTCGTCGAGGTGTCGCACGGAGAGCCCGAGCAGGCTGGTCATCTCGTGCAGCGACGGGCGCCGTCCGGCCCACAGCTCGCCGTACTGCCGGTCCCGGAAGAACTCGTCGGTCTCCCGCGAGGAGCGCGGTCGGGCATAGAGGACCCCCTCGCCACCTTCGACGACCAGCACGGCGTCGCTGGTCTGGTTGCCGGTCAGGTAGGTGTGCGCGGTGTGCGGCCGGAAGCGGTAGTCGGTGTCGTTGGATCGCTCCTTGAAGCCGCCGGCCGGGATCACCAGTCGCTCGCCGGGGAAGGCCTCGGCGAGCTGCGTGCGGCGCTTGGCCGCCCACGCCGCGACGGGGTGCTGGGGCAGGTCGAGCTCGCGCTCGCCCCAGCCGGTGCGCATGAAGGCGGCATAGGCCTCGGGCACGGGCTGGTCGTGGCCCTGGGTGCCCGAGGACTGGTCGGCATCGTCCTGGGGAACGGTCGAGTGCATGTCGTTGGCGTCGCTCACGCGGTCACTGTACGACGCACCGACCGCCGCCTGCGAGGAGCGGCGCCTGGCCCCGATAGGCTCTGCGGCATGAGCGGGGCAGGGAGTTTCGGGCAGCGACAGGCGACGAGTCCCAGCCTGCCCCCGGTGCCTCCGGCGCTGCTCGAGTCGCCACGCCGACGGGGCAGCCGTGCGTTCACCGTCGTGCTCACGCTGGCGCTGCTGATCGGCTCCGCGGTGATGGCCCTGGTGCTGCTCGCCGGCAACGCCCCGACCGCGCTGGCCGTCGGCCTCGTGCTCGCGGTGCTCCCGGTGGGTCCCGTGATCGCGGCCTTCCTCTGGCTCGACCGCTACGAGCCCGAACCGGTGCGGCTGCTCGCACTCGCGTTCGCCTGGGGTGCCGTCGTGGCCACCGCGGCCGCTCTGGTCCTGCAGTCGCTGGACCAGTTCGTGCTCGGCACAGCGGAGAACTGGTCGGCCGCCGTGGTCGCGCCCATCACCGAGGAGGCCGCCAAGGGCCTCTTCGTCGTCCTGCTCGTGTGGTCGAGGCGGCACGCCATCGACGGTGTCCTCGACGGCATCGTCTATGCCGGGCTCGTCGGAGTCGGGTTCGCGTTCACCGAGAACATCCTCTACCTGGGCGCTGCCTACATGGGTGGTGCCGAGGCCGGCCCCGGCGGTCTCGGGTCCGCCGTCGGTGTCTTCGTGATCCGGGGCATCTTCAGCCCGTTCGCGCACCCCCTGTTCACCGTGCTCATCGGGGTCGGCGTCGGCTACGCCGTCGTCGGGCGCTCCCGGATGCGGTGGATCGCGCCTCTCTTCGGCTACCTGCTCGCGGTGCTGGCGCACGCTGCCTGGAACGCCACGGCGTTCTTCGCCGGCGGGCAGTACTTCGTGCTCACCTACTTCTTCGCGATGGTCCCGGCCTTCTTGATCCTCGTCGGTTTCGCGGTGTGGGCACGCCGCCGTGAGGCCAGGATGCTCACCGCCGCGCTCGGCGACGCCGCTTCCCGCGGCTTCCTCGGCCAGGCCGAGGTGCCCTGGTTGGTTCGCCTCCCCGCACGACGCGCGTGCCGCCGCAACGCGCGTGCGATCGGGGGCCCCGTGGCCGAGCAGGTGATGCGGGAGTACCAGCAGCAGGCCGTGGAGCTGGGCTTCCTGCACGACCGCTACCTGCGCGGCACCGCTCCCAGCGACTTCGCCGCCCGGGGTACGTCGATGGTGCAGCGGCTCCAGGCTCTGCGCCCCTACGTGCTCTACCCGCAGCGCGCTTCGGCCCCGAGCGTCGCGGAGGGCCGCCGATGACGACCTCGGCGTCCACCGGGGCGATGGTGACGGCCCTCATCCAGCTCCGGGCCGCGCTCGAAGCCGCCTCGCTGCCCCTCGACGTACCCCGTGCCGACGAGCCGCGCGCGGCCCGGACCGCGATGATCGACCAGCTCGAGGACTACGTCCTGCCGCGGCTGATCCAGATCGACGCACCGCTGCTCGCTGTCGTCGGAGGATCGACCGGGGCCGGCAAGTCGACCCTGGTCAACTCGCTCGTCGGCGCCCGGGTGACCGAGCCCGGCGTGCTCCGCCCGACGACGCGCTCCCCGGTGCTGGTGCACAACCCGGCCGACGCGGCCTGGTTCGACGGCGGCCGGATCCTTCCCCACCTCGCCCGCACCACGGGCGACAGCAGCAACGACACCGGCACCCTCCACCTGGTGGCCGCGGAGTCGGTCCCGGTCGGGCTCGCCATCCTCGACGCCCCCGACATCGACTCGGTCGAGGAGGCCAACCGGTCCCTCGCTGCCGAGCTGCTCGCGGCCGCCGACCTGTGGCTCTTCGTCACCTCCGCCGCCCGCTACGCCGACCAGGTGCCGTGGGACTTCCTCAAGGCGGCCGCCGACAGGAGCACCGCGGTCGCGATCGTGCTCGACCGCACCGCGCCCGACGCCATCGAGGAGGTCGCCGGTCACCTCGCCCGGATGCTGACCGTGCGCGGCTTGCGCGACTCGCCCCTGTTCACGGTGCCTGAGGGCGGGCTCGACGACGAGGGGCTGCTCCCTCCGGCTTCTGTCGCGGAGGTGCGCGGCTGGCTGCTCGAGCTCGGGGCCGATGCCGACGCCCGCGCCGGGGTCGTCAAGCAGACTCTCGACGGGGCGATCCGCAGCGTCGCCCGCCGCAGCCACGACGTTGCCGATGCGAGCGCCGAGCAGACCGCCATGGTGACCCGACTCCGCCAGGCGGCCGACGAGGCCTACGACGCCGCCCTGGTCGAGGTCGACCGGGCCAGCGCTGACGGCACCCTGCTGCGCGGTGAGGTGCTGGCGCGCTGGCAGGAGTTCGTCGGCACCGGTGAGCTGCTGCGCTCCCTCGAGACCAAGGTCGGCTGGCTGCGCGACCGCGTCGTCGGCTTCCTGCGCGGCAAGCCGCAGCAGGTCGAGCGCGTCACCGTCGCGGTGGAGTCGGGGCTCGAGTCACTGATCGTGGAGCATGCCGAGAGCGCCGCCGAGCAGGCCGAGGCCGGGTGGCGCTCGGTCAAGGCCGGCCAGGACCTCGTGGAGGACTCCGGGGCAGACCTCGGCCGTGCCTCGCGTGGCTTCCGCGGCCAGGTGGAGCGCGCGGTGCGCGACTGGCAGCGCGACGTGCTCGACCTGGTCCGCCAGGAAGGCGCCGACAAGAGGTCCACCGCCCGCTTCCTGGCGCTGGGTGTCAACGGGCTCGGGGTGGCGCTGATGGTGGTCGTCTTCGCGCACACGGCCGGAGCCCTGGTCGGAGCGGAGGCCGGCATCGCTGCCGGGAGTGCCGTCATCGGGCAGAAGCTTCTCGAGGCCGTCTTCGGCGACCAGGCGGTACGGCGTCTGGCCGACCAGGCCCGCGAGGCGCTGAACACCCGCGTGCACGAGCTGCTCGACACCGAGCGCCGTCGCTACCTCGACGTGCTCGACGGGCTCGGCATCGAGGACACCGCCGCCGATCGCCTCCGCGCGGCCGCCCGTGCGCTCGACGACCTCCGCTTCGCCGAGGCCGAGCAGCCCGCGGGAGGACCCACGACGTGAGCTCGCTGGTGGAGGGAGCCAAGCGACTGGTCGGCCGTGGCCACGATGCCCGTGCACGGATCGAGGGTCTGCGCACGGCCGCGGAGGCAGCCCGTGGACGGCTCGACGACGCGCTCGTCGACGAGGCCGCCGAGGTGGCAGAGCGGGCGTCCGCGCGGCTCAGGCTGGGCGCCGACCACACCGTGGTGGCGCTGGCCGGCGCCACCGGTTCGGGCAAGTCCTCGACGTTCAACGCGTTGGCCGGCATCGACCTGGCCGCCATCGGCGTACGGCGTCCGACGACGTCGTGGACGATGGCCTGCGCCTGGGGCACCGACAGCGCGGGCGAGCTGCTCGACTGGCTCGGTGTGCCCTCGCGTCACCAGGTCTCGCGCGACAGCATGCTCGCCGAGGCCAAGGAGGATCGCGACCTCCAGGGACTGGTGCTGCTCGACCTGCCCGACCACGACTCGACGGAGGTTTCCCACCACGTCGAGGTCGACCGGCTGGTCACGATGACGGACATGCTCGTGTGGGTGCTCGACCCCCAGAAGTACGCCGACGCCGCGATGTTCGACCGCTACCTCAAGCCGCTCGCCGGGCACCAGGAAGTCATGCTGGTGGCGCTCAACCACATCGACGAGGTGCCGGTGGGTCAGCGCGACGCGATGGTCGCCGACGTGCAGCGGCTCCTCGGCGTGCACGGCCTCGGCTCGCTGCCGGTCGTGGCCATCTCCGCCAAGCACGGGGACGGCATCCCGCAGCTGAAGAAGCTCATCACCCAACGGGTCGCGGCGAAGAAGGCCACCAGCGCCCGGTTGATGGCCGACGTCGGCTCGGTGGCTGCCCGCCTGGCTGCCGCCAACGGGTCCGCCGACCCGTCTCCGGTCAGCAAGTCCCGGCGCACCGAGCTGGTCTCGGCCTTCGCCGACGCCGCGGGGGTGCCGGTGGTCGTCGACGCCGTCGAGACGGCGACCCGGGCGCGGGCGCGGCGGGCCACCGGTTGGCCGGTCGTCACCTGGCTGGGCAGGCTCAGACCGGATCCCCTGAAGCGGCTGCACCTCGACCTCGGCTCCCGCGGCAAGGAGCTCACCGGTCGGGCGCGCGCCTCCCTCCCCGAACCCACCTCGGTGCAACGCGCCCGCGTGGACAGCGCGATCCGCACCGTCTCCGACGAGGTCACCGCCGAGCTGCCGCACCACTGGTCCGCCGCCGTACGACGGGCCTCGGTCTCGCGCTTCGGGGACGTCAGCGATGCGCTCGACTCCGCCGTGGTCGGCGCGGAGCTCGGGGTGGGCCGCACCCCGATCTGGTGGCAGCTGGTGCGGCTGCTGCAGTGGTTGCTGCTGGCCTGCGCGGTCGTGGGCGGCGTCTGGCTCGGGGCGCTCGCCGTGATGGGCTACCTCCGGCTGCCCGAGCCGGCGACCCCCGACGTGCGCGGCTTCCCGTTGCCGACGGTGCTGCTGCTCGGAGGGGTCGTGGCAGGGGTGCTGCTCGCCCTCGTCTGCCGGGTGCTCGTGCGTTGGACGGCGCGATCCCGTGCGCGCGCGGCCGACCGGCGGATCCGGTCGGCCATCGGCGAGGTGGCCGACCGGTTGGTGCTCGAGCCGATCGACGCCGAGGTGGCCGCCTACCGCGCCACCCGGGACGGACTCGCGGTCGCAGCCGGATAATCTCCCCAGCTCCCCCCTGGTGCGGCCCGTCCACAGTGCTGACGACGGCATCCCCCGGGCGGGGGAGTCGAGCGGCAGGGTCTTCCCATCCACACGATGAGGAGGAATCCATGAGCGACACCTACGTCACCCTGCACGGCTGGGTCGGCAGCGAGGTGACCTTCCGGGACCCGCACGGGGTCAGCGTCGCCAACCTGCGGGTCGCGTCGACCCCGCGGCTCAAGCGGGAGGGACGGTGGGTCGACGGCGACACCACCTGGTACTCCGTCACGGCCTGGCGCGGTCTCGCCGACAACGTCCGCGACTCGATCCACAAGGGCGACGCCGTCGTCGTGCACGGTCGACTCCGCACCGACGTCTGGGAGCGCAGCGACGGTCAGACCTCGGCGTCGCTGTGCATCGACGCGACCCTGATCGGCCACGACCTCACCCGCGGGACCAGCCGGTTCGAGCGTTCGGTTCGCCCTGAGCGGTCCGAGGTCGACGTGGACGCGGAGGCCGACGCGCTCAACCGGGCCGAGCCGACCGACCTGGCCGGGTTCGACAGCTTCGGCAACCCGGCGGCCCCGGCCCCCGCAGCGAGCGGCAGTGCCGCCTGAGGAGCCGGCCCGGACGCCTCAGGTGTCCTCGGCCTCGGCCACAGGCTGACGGAGGATGGTCCGCAGCTTCGCCGGGGCGACCCTGCGGGGGTCGCTGAGGTAGATCTCGTGATGACGACCGGTCATCACCAGCCCCGCCTTCGGGATGAACTCGTCGTGGAGCTGGCGGAGCACCTCGGTCTCGTCGTCGTAGGGCCCGACGTGGAGGGTCTGCACGCAGCGGCCCTCGTCGAGCCTCTCGAGCCGGACCTTGTCCAGGCTGGCCGGTGGGTCCTTCGCAGCTGTTCGGCTGAGGGCACCGGCGTACATCTCAGAAGTGATCCAGTCCGGGGTCATGATCATCGCGGTCCAGTCCCACTGCGACTTGTCCCTTCCCGCGGTGAACACGCTCATGTCTGAAGCCCACCACAGCGCTTCCAGCGGCGGGACCACGTAGTCACGGCCGGCCTCGCGTTTGCTGGCGAACTTGATCGCGTAGGCGAGGGGGTACAACGCTCGCACCGCGTCGGCGTACTCCGTTGACGTGTTCGGGTCACCGTGACCGTCGACCATCAGGTACTGGAGAGACGGGGTCTCGACCAGCCGGAACTCGCGGTGCCGGGCACGGTAGGAGTCCAGCGACCTCTTGAAATCCACCTTCACGGCTCTCTCCGTCTCCCGTCGACGTCGTCCCTCTCCAGGGTCGCCGGTGCCCGTGCCCCTGACCGGACGGAGGCACCTCGATCGACCCCGTGAGGTGCGGATCGGTCTCGACCGCCCGATTTCTGCGCAGCCGGGGCCCCGCCGTAGGCTGGCCGGACTATGGCTGAGTATGTGTTCACGATGCGTAACGTGCGCAAGGCGCACGGCGACAAGGTAGTCCTCGAGAACGTCACCCTCTCGTTCCTGCACGGGGCGAAGATCGGTGTCGTCGGTCCCAACGGCGCGGGCAAGTCCTCGCTGCTGAAGATCATGGCCGGGCTCGACCACGCCAACAACGGCGACGCCTTCCTCGACCCCGACGCGACGGTCGGCATGCTCCAGCAGGAGCCGCCGCTGAGCGAGGGCAGGACCGTGCTCGAGAACGTCGAGGAGGCCGTCGGCGAGATCAAGGGCAAGGTCGACCGGTTCAACCAGATCTCCGAGGAGCTCGCCGACCCGGACGCCGACTACGACACGCTGCTCGCCGAGATGGGTGAGCTGCAGACCGACCTCGACCACGCCAACGCCTGGGACCTCGACAGCCGGCTCGACCAGGCGATGGACGCCCTTCGCTGCCCGCCGCCGGACATGCTGGTGGACAACCTCTCCGGTGGTGAGCGCCGCCGGGTCGCGCTGTGCAAGCTGCTGCTCCAGCAGCCCGACCTGCTGCTCCTCGACGAGCCCACCAACCACCTCGACGCCGAGTCGGTGCAGTGGCTGGAGGGCCACCTCAAGAGCTACCCGGGCGCGGTGCTGGCCGTGACCCACGACCGCTACTTCCTCGACAACGTCGCCGAGTGGATCGCCGAGGTCGACCGCGGCCAGATCCACGGATACCTCGGCAACTACTCCACCTACCTCGAGACCAAGAAGGACCGCCTGAAGGTCGAGGGGCAGAAGGACGCCAAGCGCGCCAAGATGCTCGAGCGTGAGCTCGAGTGGGTGCGGTCGAACGCCAAGGCCCGCCAGACCAAGAGCCGCTCGCGTCTGGCGCGCTACGAGGAGATGGCGGCCGAGGCCGACCGGATGCGCAAGATCGACACCTCCGAGATCAACATCCCGGCGGGGCCACGCCTCGGCGACATCGTGCTCGAGGCCGAGAAGCTCGAGAAGGGCTTCGAGGGCCGCACCCTGATCCGCGACCTGTCCTTCAAGCTGCCCCGTGCGGGGATCGTCGGCGTGATCGGCCCCAACGGTGTCGGCAAGACCACCCTGTTCCGGATGATCACCGACCAGGAGCAGCCCGACGGTGGCGAGCTCAAGGTCGGTCAGACGGTGAAGATCTCCTACGTCGACCAGAGCCGCGGAGGCCTCGACCCCACCAAGAACGTCTGGGAGGTCGTCTCCGACGGGCTCGACTTCATCAAGGTGGCCAACTTCGAGATGAACTCCCGCGCCTACGTCGCGTCGTTCGGCTTCAAGGGCCCCGACCAGCAGAAGAAGTCCGGTGTCCTCTCCGGCGGTGAGCGCAACCGGCTCAACCTCGCTCTCACCTTGAAGATGGGCGGCAACATGCTGCTGCTCGACGAGCCCACCAACGACCTCGACGTGGAGACGCTGTCGTCGCTGGAGGATGCACTGCTCGACTTCCCCGGCTGCGCCGTGGTCACCTCTCACGACCGTTGGTTCCTCGACCGCGTCGCCACCCACATCCTCGCCTGGGAGGGCGACGAGGAGGACGACGCCAAGTGGTTCTGGTTCGAGGG
The DNA here is from genome assembly GCA_963772415.1 of uncultured Actinomycetota bacterium. Classification (GTDB taxonomy): domain Bacteria; phylum Actinomycetota; class Actinomycetes; order Propionibacteriales; family Nocardioidaceae; genus Nocardioides_B. Next base: position 31,370 of record CAVYWU010000007.1, read on the forward strand.
CAACTTCGCCTCCTACGAGGAGAACAAGATCGAGCGCCTCGGCGCCGAGGCGGCCCGCCCGCACCGGGTCACGCACCGGCGTCTCACCCGCGACTGACCGCAGCCGTCCGGTGTCCTGAGCCCTCAAGCGCACTCGACGTGGGTGCGAGCGGTCGGGCGCGCCTCGAGCCGTCCGAGGGGGATCGGCCGTCCGCACGAGGCGCAGGCCCCGTACGTCCCGTCGGCGAGGCGCCCCCGGGCTGCGGCGATCTCGGCGAGGTGCCGGCGCGCCTGAGCGACGAGGGCACCGACCTGCGAGCGCTCGTAGGCGATGGTGGCTCCCTCGGGATCGTGCTCGTCGTCGGCGTTCGCGCCGTCGGCGGCCTCGACGATGCCGGCGTGGTCGGCGCTGAGGTCAGCGAGTCGGGCCCGGGTGGCGGCGTCCTCGGCGTCGAGGGCAGCGCCCGGGTCCCAGCCGGGGGTCACGAGGAGCCCGGCGCGGCGGCGATCAGACCGTCGGCCACGATGCGGCGCTGGATCTCCGAGGTGCCCTCGAAGATCGTGGTGAGACGCGCGTCGCGCCAGTAGCGCTCGACGGCGTAGTCGGTGGTGTAGCCGTTGCCGCCGAAGACCTGGAGCGCCTTGCTGGTGACCCGCTCGGCCATCTCCGAGCAGAAGAGCTTCGCCTGAGAGGTCTCGGTGTGGGCGCTCGCGCCGCTGTCGACCAGCCAGGCGGCGTACTGGTAGAGGGCCCGGCCGGCCGCGACCTCGCTCGCCATGTCGGCCAGCAGGTGCCGGATCGCCTGCTGGTTCGCGATCGGTTCGCCGAACTGCACCCGCTGCTGTGCGTAGACGACCGCGTCCTCGAGTGCGCCACGGGCCAGTCCCACCGCACGGGCCGCGGTCTGCACCCGGGCGACGTGCAACCACCCGAGGCTGTGCTTGAACCCCTGCCCCTCTCCCGCGCCGGTGTCCTGGAGCGCTCCGGGGGGCAGTCGGAGGTCGGTCAGCTCCAGCTGCCAGGTGGTCAGGCCGAAGTAGCCGATCTTGTCGATGGGCTCCCCGGTGATCCCCTCGGGGAAGGAACCGCGCTGCTTCTCGACCAGGAACAGCTCCAGCCCGTCGGAGGGGCCCCGGTCCTCCCGCGGCGGTCGGGTGCGCGCCAGCAGGTGCACGAAGTCCGACGAGAGGGCGTGCCCGACCCAGCGCTTGGTGCCGTTGATCACCCAGCCGTCGCCGTCACGCTCGGCGGCACAGGCGACGTTGGCCAGGTCGGAGCCCGCCTCGGGCTCGGAGAACGCGATCGCACCGATGCGGCGGCCCTCCGCCGAGGCCCGCCGCAGTCTCGAGCGTTCGTCGGGGTCGGGGCTGTCGCAGCCGGTGCCGTTGCCGCGGGCAATGATGCTGCCCACGCTGAGCCAGGCCCGCGCGAGCTCCTCGGACACCAGGCAGTAGTCCAGGACGCCGCCGCCCAGACCGCCCTCGTCGCGGGGCAGCAGGACGCCGAAGAGCCCGAGCTCGCCCATCCGGTCGAGGATCGAGGCGGGGATGTCCTCGCGAGCGCGGTCGAGGCGGTTGGCCACCGGCAGCACCTCGTCCATCGCGAAGGCGCGGACCCGGTCGACCAGCTCCACGCGCTCGGGTGTGTCGTAGGGCGACGCCGCCGGCGCGATGGTGTGGACAGGATCCAGGACGTGCCGGTGCCAGGCGCTCATCCGGGGAGTCTCGCACCCGGGCGAGACGGGTCAGCGGATGTCGAGGCCGGGGTGTGCTGCGACGAGGCGGTCGGTGACCGCGTCGAAGAGGTGACCCATGGCAGCGAAGTCGTCGTCGTCGGCCAGGTCCACGACGTACTCCCGTACCCCCCTGACGTGGGTGATCGCGGCCTCCTCGAGCAGCGAGAAGCCGCGGTCGGTCAGGCGGGCCTCGACCCCCCGGCCGTCAGAGACACAGGCGACCCGATCGACGAGGGCAGCCCGCTCGAGCCGGCTGACGGTGTGGGTGACGCGGCTGCGGGAGTGGCTCAGCGAGTCGGCCAGGACCGCCATCCGGAGCCGCCGCTCAGGCGCTTCGGAGAGCCGGACCAGGATCTCGTACTCGGGGAGGGACAGGTTGTGCTGGTCACGCAGGTCACGGTCGAGGCGGTCCATCAGCAAGGTGGTCCCGACCAGGTAAGCCCGCCAGGCGCGCTGCTGGGCGGCGTCGAGCCACAGCGCACCGTCCGTGCGGGCGTCGTGGGTGTCCGTCGTCATGGCAGTGATTCTACGGGGTCGCTAGTTGAAGGTTCAATGAAAGCATGTTAGCGTGAGGGTCAACAGTTGAACAAACAACTAAGGAGTTCGCATGAGCATCGACACCCAGACCGGGACCGACGTCCCGACCGGCACCTGGACCATCGACCCCAGCCACTCGGAGGTCGGCTTCACCGTGCGTCACCTGATGACGAAGGTGCGCGGTCAGTTCGAGAAGTTCGAGGGGACCCTCACCACCACCGGGGACGTCGAGGGCTTCCGGGCCAGCGCCACGGTCGACCTCAACTCGGTCAACACCCGCGACGCCAACCGCGACGGGCACCTGCGCTCGGCTGACTTCTTCGACGTGGAGAAGAGCGGCCCGATGAGCTTCCGGACCACCTCGTTCGACGGCACCACCGCCGTCGGCGACCTCACGATCAAGGGCGTGACGCACGCCGTCGAGCTCGACGTGGAGCTGCTCGGCGTGGACAACGACGCCTACGGCAACACCGTCCTCGGCTACGAGGCCACCACGGAGATCTCCCGCAAGAAGTGGGGCGTGGACTTCAACGTCCCGCTCGACGGCGGGAAGGTCCTCGTCGGCGACAAGGTCTCCGTGGTCCTCTCGATCCAGGCCCGCCTCGACCAGGACGCCTGAGCCTCCCAGCCGGCTCAGGGGTCTGCACGACCTCATGCGACAGGCCCCCGATCCCTCCCGGGATCGGGGGCCTTCGCGTCGCGGGAAGGTGGCCTCAGCTCATCCGCTCGAGGATCATCGCCATGCCCTGGCCGCCACCGACGCACATGGTGATCAACCCTGTGGTCTTGTCGTGCCAGTCGAGGGAGTTGAGCATGGTGTTCTGCAGCCGGGCGCCGGTCATGCCGAAGGGGTGGCCGACGGCGATGGCGCCACCGTTGACGTTGAGCCTGTCGATGTCGACGCCGAGGTCCTGGTAGGAGGGCACCACCTGGGCGGCGAAGGCCTCGTTGATCTCGACGAGGTCGATGTCGTCGATCGACATGTTGGCGCGGGCCAGTGCCTGCTTGCTGGCCTCGACCGGGCCGAGGCCCATGATCTCGGGGGACAGGCCGGTGACGCCGGTGGAGACGATCCGCGCCAGCGGGGTGAGGCCGAGCTCCTTGGCCTTGGTGTCGGACATGATCACCACGGCGGCGGCCCCGTCGTTGAGCGGGCAGCAGTTGGCGGCGGTGACCACGCCGTCGGGGCGGAAGACCGGCTTGAGGTCGGCGACCGCGTCGTAGGTGACGCCGGCACGGGGGCCGTCGTCGGTCGAGGCGATGCCGTCGGGCGTGGTCACGGGGGTGATCTCGCGGGCCCAGAAGCCGTCGTTGATCGCCTTCTCGGCGAGATTCTGGCTGCGGACGCCGAACTCGTCGAGCTCCTGGCGGCTCAGCCCGCGCATGCTCGCGACGTTCTCCGCGGTCTGGCCCATCGCGATGTAGGCGTCCGGGACGCTGCCGTCGTCGCGGGGGTCGTGCCAGCGTGACCCCGCCCTGCGCGGTCTCCTTGGTGCGCTCCTCGGCGTCGGCGAAGAGGGGGTTCTGGGTGCCGGGAAGGTGGTCGGAGGTGCCCTTCGCGAAGCGGGACACGGTCTCGACGCCCGCGGAGACGAACACGTCCCCCTCACCGGCCTTGATGGCGTGGAAGGCCATCCGGCTGGTCTGGACGGACGACGAGCAGTAGCGCGTCACGGTGGCGCCGGGGAGGTCGTCGTAGCCCATCAGGACGGCCACGACTCGAGCCATGTTGAAGCCCGGACTCGCCACCCGGGAGCCCGCAGCCGAGGTAGAGGTCCTCGATCAGGGCGGGGTCGAGCTCGGGCACCTTGGCCAGGGCCGCCGCGATGATGGTCGCGCTGAGGTCGTCGGGGCGCAGGTCCTTCAGCGAGCCCTTGTTGGCGCGGCCGATGGGGGAGCGGGCTGCGGAGACGATGACGGCTTCAGGCATGGCAATCCGATCTCGTGGACGGGTTTCATCGAGGGCCCTCCCGAGCCTACGACCCGGGGCTGTCAGGATGAGTGTGTGGCTCGACACATCTACGACTGCCCGCTCCGCTGGGCCGACATGGACTCCCTGGGGCACGTCAACAACGTGGTGTACGTCGACTACCTGCAAGAGGCCCGGGTGGACATGCTCCGCGTGCACGCGCCCGCCTCGGGCGGCGAGGAGCTCGCCGAGGGCGTCGTGGTGGTGCGTCACGAGGTCGAGTTCGCCAGCCCCCTGGTGTTCCGACCACGTCCGGTGCGGATCGAGTCGTGGGTGTCGCGGATCAGGGCCGCCACCTTCACGATGGCCTACGAGGTGCTCGACGTGCTGCCCGACGGTGATCGGCGGGTGTACCTGCGCGCGCGATCCGTGCTGACCCCCTTCGTGTTCGCCGAGGAGCGCCCGCGCCGGATCACCGAGACCGAGCGCGCCGTGCTCGAGGGCTTCTTCGAGGCGACCGGGGAGCTGGCATGACCAGCACGACCGACTCCGGCCACCACTACTCCTGCCACGTCCGGTTCTCCGACGTCGACGTCTACGGCCACGTCAACAACGTCAAGTACTTCGAGTACTACCAGGAGGCACGCATCGACTTCCTGGCGGTGATGCGCGCGGCCGACGAGCCCCATCTGGCGACGGTGCTCGCGCGGATCGACGTCGACTACAAGCGTCCTATCCTGTTCCGCCCCGAGCCGTACGACGTGCACACCCGCGTCTCGCACGTCGGGACGTCGTCGTACCGGCTGGACAGCGAGATCCGCGACGGCGAGCGGTTGCTCTCGAAGGCGACCGCGGTGCTGGTCGCCTTCGACCTGAACGCGCAGCGCTCGCGTCCGCTCACCGACCAGGAGCGCGAGGCGCTGGAGGCGTCGCTCGTCGACCCGTCCTGATCGACCGCTCCTAGTCCTCGTCGAAGCTGTTGATCATGAACTGTGCCGCGTGGGTGACGTAGTCCCAGAACTGGGCGTCCTGCTCGGGGGTGAGGGCCGCCGCGTCCAGGCCGGCCCGGAAGTGCAGCAGCCAGTGGTCGCGCGCCAGGGGGGTGACCTTGAACGGCGCGTGCCGCATCCGCAGCCGCGGGTGACCGCGGCGGTCTGAGTAGGTCGTGGGACCGCCCCAGTACTGCACCAGGAACAGCGTGAACCGCTCGGTCGCCGGGCCGAGGTCCTCCTCGGGATACAGCGGCCGCAGTACCGGGTCGGTGGCGACGCCTTCGTAGAACCGGTCGACGATCGCCGCGATGGTGTCGTGGCCGCCGATCTGGTCGTAGAAGCTCGCGCCCTGCTCACCGGTGGATGCACTCACTTGTCTATTGTCTCGAACCCGGCAAGGCTCGACAGCGGCGGGCCTGCCCCGCGTCCCGCGACGCGGTCCGATCCGGGCCCGACCCCGACCTGACGAAGGAGCACGAGATGGCTACCACCCGCACCGCCACGACTCACTGGGAAGGCTCGCTGATGGAGGGCGCCGGCCGGGTGACCCTGGAGTCCTCCGGGCTCGGCGGCTATGACGTGTCGTGGCCGGCCCGCGCCGAGGAGGCCAACGGCAAGACCAGCCCCGAGGAGCTCATCGCGGCCGCGCACTCCTCGTGCTACTCGATGGCGCTGTCCAACATGCTCGCCCAGGCCGGTACGCCGCCGCAGTCGCTGGACACCAAGGCCGACGTGACCTTCCAGCCCGGCGAGGGCATCACGGGAATCCACCTCACCGTGGTGGCCAGCGTCGAGGGGCTGGACGCCGAGGGCTTCTCCACGCACGCCGAGAACGCCAAGACCGGCTGCCCGGTGTCTCAGGCCCTGACCGGCACCACGATCACGCTGGAGGCCTCGCTCGCCTGAGCCTGCCCCGAGCAGCGACGAGCCCGTCGAGACCAGGTCTCGACGGGCTCGTCCGCGTCCGGGGCAGGCGGACTAGCTCGTCGGCGTCTCCTCGGGGGCGACGGCGTCCTCGTCGCTCGGCGGAGCGCCGACGGTCTCGTTGCGGTGCCAGACGACCCGCTGCGGCAGCGGGATCTCGATGCGCTCGATGTCGAAGCGGGCCTTGATCCGTTCGCGCATCTCGCGGGCCACCGCCCACTGCTCCAGAGGGGCGGTCTTGAGCGTGACCCGCACCAGGCAGGCGTCGGGACCAAGGTCCTGGACGCCCCACACCGACGGCTTCTCGATGATGACCGCCTTGAAGTCCTCGTCCTCCCACATGCCCTCGGCGACCTCCTGGAGCACGCCCTTGACCCGGTGGAGGTCCTCGTCGTAGGCGACCGGGATGTCGAGGACGGTGCGCGCCCAGTTCTGCGACTGGTTGCCGACCCGGAGGATCTCGCCGTTGCGGACGTACCAGACGGTGCCGTCGACGTCGCGGAGCCGGGTCACGCGCAGCCCGACGGCCTCGACGGTGCCGACGGCCTCGCCGACGTCGATCACGTCACCGACGCCGTACTGGTCCTCGATGATCATGAAGATGCCGGACAGGAAGTCGCTGACCAGGCTCTGGGCGCCGAAACCGAGGGCGACACCGACGATGCCTGCGCTGGCGATGAGCGGTCCGATCGAGACCCCCACCTCCGCGAGCGCGGTGATCCCGGCGATGGCGAACACCACGATCGAGGCGATGCTCTTGAGCAACGACCCCATCGTCTGCGCACGCTGGATCCTTCGGCTGGCCAGGATCGCGGAGGTCTGGGTCTTGGCCACGCTCGCCTTCTGCTTGAGCATCGGGGTGGGCAGTCCCTCGGCGGCCCGCTTGGTGATGCGGTCGATCATGCGGTGCAGGAACCAGCGCGCCACGAAGGCGATGAGGATCACCAGCAAGATCGCCACCGGCTTGGCGACCAACCAATTGGCGGCCTGGGCGACCCATTCGTTGCCGGTGAGCTTGAAGACGGCCTCGCACCACGCGTCGCCGTCGGCGCAGGTCGGCGTCGTCAGCCACGGGGCGGTCGGGACAGGGCTCATGCGGGGTCCCCGGCAAACTGCGAGCGGAGCGAGCGGCTTTCTGGGGAGGTCATGCCGCGGACACTAGCCAGACTCCGTTGCCTGACCCAAACCAAGGTTCGATACCCTGGCTTCGTGACGACCCACCGCCTCGCCCGCACCCCCCGGACCCAGGGCCGGAGCCGCACGAGGACCCGCGCGCTGATCCCGGCCGTCGCCCTGCTGACCCTGCCCGTGCCGGCCTTCGCCGCCTCCCCGGACCAGTGGGCGCCGGCCGAGCCGGTGTCCCCGCTGAGCTTCCTGCTGGTGCTGGTGATCGCGCCGGCCGCCCTGTTCCTGCTGATCGCGTTGCTGTCCTCGATCGGCGGGATGGTCCGCTCGGAGTCGTCGTACCAGCCGGGTCTGGCCTGGCGTCACGAGCCGGAGTGGTTCGGCGGCCCCAGAGGCGCCCTGGAGGCGGCCGACGACCAGCGCGCGGTCGCCAGCGGCTCCGACGCCCCCGAGCGTGGGGGTGCAAGTGGCCGCTGGTGAGGCGTTCACCGCCTCCCAGAAGCACGAGATCGACAAGGCGATCCGCGACGCCGAGACGATCAGCCGCTACGAGTTCTCGGTGTACGTCGGTGCCTCCGACGGCGAGACGCGACCGTTCGCCGAGCGCCTGCACGCCGCCCTGGTCGCCCCCGACCGGTCCGTCCTGGTGCTGGTCGACCCGGCCGCCCGGATCCTCGAGGTGGTCACCGGCACCGTCGCCCGGCGTGACCTGGACGACGCCGAGGTCCAGCTCGCCACCCTCGCGATGAGGTCGGCCTTCGCCGCTGGTGACCTGGTCGGCGGCATCGTCTCCGGTGTCCAACAGCTCGCCTCCCACGCGCGCCGTCCGATCCTGCCGCAGCGAGGCTGAGGCCCGACACGGTCGTGCGTCGGTGACACCTTCAACCTCGCCGATTGGTCACAAACCGCAGCCCACAGGCCTCCAGGCCTGCGGTTGGGGACCAAACCGCAATGCCCGAGCGGCTTTGATCAGGCGTCGGCGCGCTGGGCGTCCAGGGCCCGGGCGATGTCGGCGTGGACCTCGGTGACGAAGCGCTTGGCGGCCGGGTTGGCCTCGGAGACCTCGAGCCAGTCGGCGACCCGGTCGAGGGTCTCCTGGCTGGTCAGGGCACGCGGGAACATGTACTCCAGCGCCGTGGAGGCGATCTGCGGCCCCCGGTCCTCCCAGATCGTGTCGGCGACCTCGAGGTAGCGCTCCAGGTAGGGGGTGAGCACCTCCGGCTGACCGGCGGTGTCGAACACGTAGGCGATGTTGCGCTGGGTCTCGTTGGGCACCCCGTCACGGACCGCGCCCTCGCCCCAGGAGTGTGCCTTGGTGTCCGCGTCCGGCACGACGGCCAGCGCCGCTGCGGCCTTCTCCTGGCCGGAGATGGTGTTGTCGGCTGCGAGCTCCTTCTCGATGCGCGCCCGGTCGGCATGACCGCCGGCGGCGAGCGCGATCAGGATGTTCCAGCGCAGGTCGGTGTCCACGGTGAGCCCGTCGAGGGTGCCGCTCCCGTCGAGCAGGCCGCTCATGAACTCCATCGCCTCGGGGCTGCGGCCGGCGCCGGTGAACGACGACGGCGGGATCCGCTTGCCGGTGGTGCCGGCGAAGCACTTCATGAAGGTGAGCTGCTGGTCGCTGCCGGGAGCGGCGGCGCGCAGGTGCTCCCAGAAGCCCTTCTCCCACTTCGCGCGGAGGGCGTCGCGCTTGCTCGGGTGCGCGAACTGCTCGATGGCGACCTGGGCGTACTGCGGGAGCTGCTTGACCGCGGTGTCGTCGGTCTCGGCGCCGATGCCGTCGAGCACCAGGGCGACGAAGTCGCCGGGCGGCATCTCGGCGTCGCGGGTCATGTCCCAGGCAGCCGACCAGCACAGCGCCCGCGCCAGCGAGTCATCCAGCGTGTGGATGCTGTTCACCACGGTGGCCTGCGAGCGCTCGTCGAGGCGGATCTTGGCGTAGGTGAGGTCGCCCTCGTTGAGCAGGAGCAGGTCGGGCTGCTGCTCGCCCACGAGTCCGGCGACGTCGGTGGAGGCGCCGTCGATGTCGGTCTCGATCGTCGTACGACGCACCAGGCGGCCATCGACGGTGTCGTAGAGGCCGATGCCGATGCGGTGCGGGCGCAGCGTCGGGAACGCGGGGTCGGCACTCTGCGCGACGGCGAAGCTGGCGTAGCGGCCGGCGTCGTCCAGGGTGAAGGTCGCCGCGAGCGTGTTGACCCCTGAGGTCTGCAGCCACGTCTGGGCCCAGTGCTGGAGGTCGCGACCCGACGTGGCCTCGAGGGCCGAGAGCAGGTCGGTGAACTCGCTGTTGCCGAAGGCGTGGGCCTGGAAATAGCTGCGCAGGCCCGCGATGAACTCCTCGACGCCCACGTATGCGACGAGCTGCTTGAGCGCCGAGGCGCCCTTGGCGTAGGTGATCCCGTCGAAGTTGACCTCGACGGCCTCGAGGTCGTGGTTGTCGGCGGCGATCGGGTGGGTCGAGGGGAGCTGGTCCTGCCGGTAGGCCCAGTTCTTGCGGTGGTTGGTGAAGCCGGTCCAGGCCTCGTCGTACTTCGTCGAGTGCACCGCCGCGTGGTGGGCAGCCCACTCCGCGAAGGACTCGTTGAGCCAGAGGTCGTCCCACCAGCGCATCGTGACCAGGTCGCCGAACCACATGTGCGCCATCTCGTGCAGGATCGTGTTGGCGCGCTGCTCGTAGAACCAGCGGGCCTGCTGGCTGCGGGCGAGGTACTCGTCGCGCAGCGTCACGCACCCGGCGTTCTCCATCGCACCGTTGTTGAACTCCGGCACGTAGAGCTGGTCGTACTTGTGGAAGGGGTAGGGGTAGCCGAACGCGTCCTCGAAGAACGCGAAACCCTGCTTGGTGATCTCGACCAGCTCGGTGGTGTCCATGTAGGGCACGACCGACTGCCGGCAGTAGTGCCCGAGCGGGATGTCCCCGTGCGCTCCGTGGTAGACGTCGAGGATCTCGTGGTACTCACCAGCGACCACTGCGGTGATGTAGGTCGACATCCGCTCCGTGGTCGGGAAGTTCCACACGGCGGTGCCGTCGACGGACTCCACCGGCTCCGGCGTCGGCGCGTTGGAGACGACCTTCCAGTGCGCGGGAGCCTTCACGCTGAAGGTGAACACCGACTTGAGGTCCGGCTGCTCGAAGGTCGCGAAGATCCGACGAGCGTCGGGCACCTCGCACTGGGAGTAGAGGTAGACCCGGCTGTCGGCCGGGTCGACGAAGCGGTGCAGCCCCTCGCCGGTGTGGCTGTAGAGCATGTCCGCCACCACGCGGAGCTCGTTGTCGGCGGCCAGGTCGGGCAGGCGCAGCCGACCGTGCGCGTAGAGGTCGCTCCAGTCCAGCTCGCGCCCGTTGAGGGTCAGCTCGCTGATGTCGGCGCCGACCAGGTCGGCGAACGTCTCGGCGCCCGGCTCGCGGCAGCTGAAGGTCAGGGTCGTGGTCGATCGGAAGGTCTTGGTGCTCCCCGTCGTCAGGTCGAGGTCGACGACGTAGGAGGCAACATCCAGGAGGGCTGCGCGCTCGCGCGCCTCGTCCCGGGTGAGATTCGTACCAGGCATGGACGCATCCTGACACCCGCTGCGGGGAATAAACGAATCGAGACAGTTTGTCCTACTACACGTATGGACCGCCCCCGTCCCGCCCTCTCGAGGAGCTACCCCCGCCATGACAGAGACCGCCGAGCGCACCCCCGTCGACTTCTGGTTCGACCCACTTTGTCCGTGGGCGTGGATGACCTCCCGGTGGTTGCTGGAGGTGCAGGAGGTACGTCGGATCGAGGCGTCCTTCCACGTGATGAGCCTGGCCCACCTCAACGCCGAGAAGGACGTGTCCGAGGACTACCGGGCGATGACCCAGACCGGCTGGGGCCCGCTGCGCGTGGTCGTGGCCGCCAGGCACGCCCACGGTGACGACGTCGTGGCGCCCCTCTACACCGCGCTGGGCACCCGGATCCACGTGGAGGGCCGCTCCATCGACCGGACCCTCGTCGAGGAGTCGTTGCGCGAGGTCGGCCTCCCCTCCGAGCTGGCCGACGCGATGGAGGCCTCCGACCTCGACGAGGAGATCAAGAAGTCCCACCACGCGGGCATGGACCAGGTCGGCGACGACGTCGGGACCCCCGTCATCGCCGTGGACGGCACCGCGTTCTTCGGTCCCGTCGTCACCCCCGCACCCAAGGGCGAGGCGGCCGGGGCGCTGTGGGACGGCGTGCTCGTCGTCGCCAAGACGCCCGGCTTCTACGAGATCAAGCGCTCCCGCGAGAAGGGCCCGGACTTCTCCTGAGCCTGGCCCACCCCTGCTCGACCGGGTTAGCGTGGAGGACGTGACCCCCTCGGAGCACGACCCCGTCCGCACCCTGTCCCTGGCGATGGAGCAGACCGCCGACATGCTGGCGCGGGTCACGCCGGAGCTCCTCGACCGGGAGACTCCGTGCGCGGACTGGACCGTGCAGCGGCTGGTGGACCACCTCGTTGCCGACCCGATCACGTTCGCGGCGATGCTGCGCGGTGAGGAGCCGGACTGGACGGCGCATGCCGAGACCGTCACCGACGACTGGGAGGCGCACTTCCGGCGCGGGGCGGCAGACCTGCTCGCGCTCTGGCGCCAGCAGGACGAGGCGGCTCGCGGCGGGGCAGACTGGCAGGCGGCTGAGTTCGCGGTGCACACGTGGGACCTTGCCCGCGCGATCGGCGCGAGCACCGACGGGCTCGACCCGGTCGTTGCCGAGGTCGGGTTGGCGTTCATGGAGGCCAACCTCACCGATGACAACCGCGGCGGCGCGTTCGGGAAGGCCCGGCCCGCGCCGGAGGGCGCCTCGGCGTACGACCGGATCGCGGCGTTCGCGGGCCGCCCCGTCTGACGCGGAGCCTGACCGGCCGACAACCCGGTCGCGGGTCTCCCTAGGATCAAGGCATGAGCAAAGTCCTGTCCGCCGTCGCCTGGCCGTATGCCAACGGCCCGCGCCACATCGGCCATGTCGCCGGTTTCGGTGTGCCCTCCGACGTGTTCAGCCGCTACATGCGGATGGCCGGGCACGACGTGCTGATGGTCTCGGGCACCGACGAGCACGGCACCCCGATCCTCGTCGCAGCCGACCAGGCGGGAGTCTCCGCCCGCGAGCTGGCGGACAAGAACAACGCGGTCATCGTGCAGGACCTGCTCGACCTGGGGCTGTCCTACGACCTCTTCACCCGGACCACGACCGGCAACCACTACAACGTGGTGCAGGAGATGTTCCGCACCGTCCAGCGCAACGGCTACATGGTCGAGCAGACCACGCTGTCCGCCATCAGCCCGTCGACCGGCCGCACCCTGCCCGACCGCTACATCGAGGGCACCTGCCCGATCTGTGGCTACACCGAGGCGCGTGGCGACCAGTGCGACAACTGCGGCAACCAGCTCGACGCCGCCGACCTGATCGAGCCGCGCTCGAAGATCAACGGCGAGAAGCCGGACTTCGTGGAGACCCAGCACTACTTCCTCGACCTTCCGGCCCTGGCCGGCGCCCTCACCACGTGGCTCGACGAGCGGGACGCCTCGGGCACGTGGCGACCCAACGTCATCAAGTTCTCCAAGAACATCCTCGGCGACATCCGGCCGCGCTCGATGACCCGCGACATCGACTGGGGCATCCCGGTGCCGGGCTGGGAGGACCAGCCCACCAAGCGTTTCTACGTCTGGTTCGACGCGGTCATCGGCTACCTCTCGGCCTCGATCGAGTGGGCTCGCCGCCTCGGCGAGCCGGACCGCTGGAGAGACTGGTGGAACGACCCCGACGCCCGCACCTACTACTTCATGGGCAAGGACAACATCGTCTTCCACTCCCAGATCTGGCCGGCCGAGCTGCTGGCCTACGACGGCCGTGGGGACCGGGGCGGCGAGCCGGGGGAGTACGGCGCGCTCAACCTGCCCACCGAGGTCGTCTCCAGCGAGTTCCTGACGATGGAGAGCCGGCAGTTCTCGACCAGCCGCGGGCACGTCATCCTCGTCGGCGACATGCTCTCGCGCTACCAGCCCGACGCGCTGCGCTACTTCATCAGCGCCGCCGGCCCGGAGACCTCCGACTCCGACTTCACGTGGGCGGAGTTCGTGCAGCGCACCAACTCCGAGCTGGTCGCCGGTTGGGGCAACCTGGTCAACCGCACCGCCAACATGATCGCCAAGAGCTTCGGCCAGGTGCCGGCGCCTGCCGCCCTCGAGGCCGTCGACGAGGAGCTGCTCGCGACCGTGGCTGCCGGCTTCGACACCGTGGGCGAACTGATCGGCCGGCACCGTCAGCGCGCCGCGATCGCGGAGGCGATGCGGGTGGTCGGCGAGGTCAACCGCTACCTGACGGTGACCGAGCCCTACAAGATGAAGGGTGCCGACGAGCGCGACCGCCTCGCGACCGTGCTGCACGTCGCCGCCCAGTGCGTCCTCGACTGCAACGTCCTGCTGGCGCCCTTCCTGCCGCACTCCTCCAACAAGGTGTGGTCGACGTTCGGTGGCGAGGGCGAGTTCATGCCGATGCCGCGCCTCGAGCACGTCACCGACCTCGACCCCGACGACGGAGCCGGCCTCGGGACCTACCCCGTCATCACCGGTGACTACTCCGGCACGCCCGCCTGGGAGCGCCGCCCGGTGGAGGTCGGCACCCCGGTCGAGAAGCCGTCGCCGATCTTCACCAAGCTCGACCCCTCGGTGGTCGACGACGAGCTCGCCCGCCTCGGCTGATGGCCCTCCACCCGCAGGCCGAGGCGGCCCTGGCGCAGCTGGCCGCGGTCCCTGCCCCAGGCGACCCCGGCTTCGGCCCGGAGGACACCGCCGCGCGGCGGGCCGAGCAGCTCACCGTCGCTGCCGAGGAGGTCAAGGAGCCGGTGGGACACGTCGAGGACGTGGACGCCGACGGGGTCGCCTGCCGGCTCTACCTTCCCGAGCAGGAGCAGCCGCGCCAGCTCGGGTGCGTGGTCGTACCTGCACGGTGGCGGGTTCGTCTTCGGCGAGGTCGAGACCCACGACGCACACTCGCGCCGGCTGGCCAACCGCACCGGGATGGCCGTCCTCACCGTCGACTACCGGCGACCGCCCGAGCACCGCTTCCCGGCCGCCCCCGACGACACCGACACCGCCCTGGGCTGGCTGGTCGTCCACGGTGCCTCGTGGGGCATCGACCCCACCAGGCTGGCCGTCGTCGGCGACAGCGCGGGGGCCAACCTGGCTCTCGTGGCCGCGCTGCGCAACCCGAACCTCTTCATCGCCGCCGTGCTGGTCTACCCGTTCCTCGATCCACAGGCGGCCGGCGCGTCCTACGCCACCGAGTCCCTCGCCAGCCTCAGCGTCGAGCAGTGCGCGTGGTACTGGGAGCAGTACGCCGCCGCGCCGGCCGACCTGGAGCATCCCGACCTGGCCCCGCTGCGCGCCGACGGGTTCGAGACGCTGCCGCCGACGCTGGTCCAGCTCGCCGAGCACGACGTGCTCGTCGACGAGGGGCGTGAGCTGTCCCGGCTGATCGCCGCGGCCGATGTCGCGGTCACCACGACGACGTACCGGGGAATGGTGCACGGCTTCTGGCGGCAGACGGCGGTCTACGACGCGGCCGTCGAGGCGCTCGCGGAGGCGGCGTCGTTCCTACGCGGGAGCGTCCAGGGCTGAGCGTCGCTCCGCGAGGTGCCGGCGCTCGACCCCGTTGCCGCACAGGGTGAGCGCCTCGTCGTAGGCCGCCCGTGCCTCCCTGGCACGTCCGGCCCGCGCGAGCAGCTCGGCCCGCGCCGCCGGCAGCCGGTGGTTGCCCGGCAGGTCGAGGCCGTCGAGCACGGCGAGGCCGGCCAGCGCCCCGTCGGCCTCGGCGACCGCGACCGCGCGGTTGAGCCTGACGACCGGCGACCCGGTGGCAGCCTCGAGCTCGGTGTAGAGGTCCGCGATCCGCGGCCACGAGGTGTCGGCGGCCGTGAGGGCGACGGCGTGCTCGGCGGCGATCAGCGCCTCGAGGAGGTACGGCGTGCGCGCCGGCGTGGACGCGACCCACGGCTCGAGCAGGGTCATCGCCTCCGCGATCTCGTCCTGACGCCACCGTGCCCGGTCCTGGTCGGGGAGCAGCACGATGGTGCCGTCCGCACCGACCCGGGCGTCGCGTCGTGAGTGCTGGAGCAGGACGAGCGCCAGCAGCGCGTCGAGCACGGGTCCACGGGGGAGCACCTCGTGCACCACTCGCACCAGCCGGACCGCCTCGCCCGCGAGGTCGACCCGCAGCAACACCTCGCCCGAGGCCGGTGCGTAGCCGGCCGTGAACGCGAGGTAGGCCACCTGCGCGACGACCGGGACCCGGGCCGCCAGGTCCTCGGGACCGGGCACGGCGAACGGCACCCCGGTGGCGGCCAGCTTCTTGCGTGCGCGAGTGAGACGGGCCGCCATGGTGGCCCGCGGCACCAGGAACAGCCGGGCGAGGTCCTCGGTGCTCACGCCGACCACCAGCCGCAGCGTCAGGGCGGCGGCCGCCTCGGGAGCCAGCGAGGGGTGTGCGCACATCAGCACGAGACGCAGACGCTCGTCGAGCAGGGGCACGCCGGGATCGGCCATGTGGCGTTCGGCCCCCTCCTGGGTGCGGGCGTCCACGAGCAGCAGCGGCTGCTTGCGCGCGGCCATCGCCTCGGCCCGCAGCCGGTCGACCGCCTTGCGCCGGGCGGTGGTGAGCAACCACGCCGGCGGGTTGGCGGGCGGCTCCTCGCCCCAGCTGCGGGCCGCCGCCTCGAAGGCTTCGGCCAGCGCGTCCTCGGCCAGGTCGAGGCGGCGGTACTGCGCGACCAGCAGGGCCAGCAACCGGCCCCACTGGTGGCGCCAGACCTCGTCGAGCGGTGCCGTCACCGGTGGTCGGCCTAGTAGTCGGGGATGCTGACGACGGGCCGGATCTCGACGGTGTAGCCGGTCGGCAGCAGCCGCGCAGCCGCGATCATCGCGTCGAGGTCGGGCATCTCGACGACGTAGAAGCCGCCGAGCTGCTCGACGGTCTCGGCGAAAGGCCCGTCGGTGATCCTCCAGGAGCCGTCCGCGTACCGCAGCGTGGTGGCCGTCTCGGACCGGTCCAGGGCGCGTCCGTCGAGGATCTCCCCGCGGCGCTCGATCTCGGCGTCGAAGGCCCGGTGGGCTTCGATGACGGCCTCCCGCTCCGCCTCCGTCGCGAGGTCCCAGGCCTCGGGGGCGGTCTCGGTGAGGAGGGCGACGTACCTCACTCCGGGTCGCCCGAGTGGTCGACGGCCGTCCGCACCTCGACCACACCCTCTCCGTCGGCGAGCACTCCCGCGATCTGCAACAGGTCGTCGAGGTCGGAGGACTCCACCACGTAGAAGCCGCTGAGCTGCTCGACGGTCTCGGCGTACGGCCCGTCGGTGATGCTCAGCCCGCCTTCACCGGCACGCACGACCTTGGCGTCGCGCGAGTGGGTGAGCTCGGCGCCGCCGGTCACGGTGTGACCGCGCTCGGCCAGCAGTCGGCTGAACTCGTCGTGCCGGGCGAAGACCGCGGCGCGGTGCTCGGGGGTGGCGCTCTCCCAGCCGCTCTCGTCGCCGGGGAGCAGGATCACGTAGGTCGTCGTCGGTGCAGCCATGGCCGTTCCTCTCAGGTGGTGGTGAGTCTTCCACCCGGATGACGGACGGCGCAGGGGAGAATCGACATCCCGGATGGAACAATTCTGCTCATGCGCGTTCACCTGGGCTCCGACCACGCCGGCCTCGACCTCAAGGAGCACCTCCTCAACTGGCTCGCCGACCAGGGGCACGAGGTGGTCGACCACGGTCCCTTCGTCTACGACGCCCTCGACGACTACCCGGTCTTCTGCCTGCGGGCAGCCCAGGCCGTCGCCGACGAGGGCGGCTCGCTCGGCGTCGTGATCGGCGGCTCCGGCAACGGCGAGCAGATCGCGGCCAACAAGGTCGTGGGTGTCCGCGCTGCGCTGGTGTGGAGCGAGGAGACCGCGGTGCTCGCCCGTGAGCACAACGACGCCAACGTGATCTCCGTCGGTGGCCGGATGCACACGCTCGAGGACATGACGCGGTTCGTCGAGGTGTTCCTGGACACCTCCTTCACCGGCGAGGATCGGCACGTCCGTCGGATCGGCATGCTCGGCGACTACGAGAGGACCGGCGAGCTTCCGGCCCTGCCGGCGTCCGCGCTGGGCCATCGGCCCGACGCGGGCTGAGGACGGTGCCCGAGGGTCACACCCTGCATCGGCTCGCGGACGATCTGCGCGAGCGGTTCGCCGGCCGCGCAGTGCGGGCCTGGTCACCCCAGGGGCGCTTCGCCGATGCGGCCGCGCTGCTGGACGGCACCGCCCTCCTCGACGCGCAGGCGTGGGGCAAGCAGCTGTTCATCGAGTTCGACGGTTCCCGCTACGTCCAGGTGCACCTCGGTCTGATCGGCTCCTTCCAGCTCGCCGACGGGCCGGCGCCGCCCCCGCAGGGCCAGGTGCGACTGCGCCTGGAGACCACGTCGGCCCCCTCGTCGTACGGCGACCTCAGGGGTGCCACGGTCTGCGCCCTGGTCACCGACGACCAGCGGCAGGCCATCCTGCACAAGTTGGGGCCCGACCCGCTGCGCGACGACGCCGACCCGGCCGCCGCCTGGGCGAGGATCCACCGCAGCAAGAAGTCGATCGGTGCCCTCCTGATGGACCAGGCGGTGCTCGCCGGCGTCGGGAACGTGTATCGGGCCGAGCTGCTCTACCGGCACCGGATGGACCCGCACCGGCCCGGCAACACGCTGCGTCGCGGCCGCTTCGAGGCGATGTGGGAGGACCTCGTCACCCTGATGGGCGAGGGGGTCCGGACCGGCCGGATCGACACCGTCCGCCCGGAACACACCCCGGAGGCGATGGGGCGTCCGCCGCGCGCCGACGACCACGGCGGTGAGGTCTACGTCTACCGCCGACACACCCAGCCGTGCCTGGTCTGCGGGGCGACGGTGCGCACGGAGATGCTGGAGGGGCGCAACCTGTTCTGGTGCCCGCGTTGCCAGCCCCGCTTCCGCTCGCGCGCGACCGGGAGCCACGCACGGCGTTGAGACGCGTTGCCTGCGGACGCACCCGTGTGGGGAAACGTCGGCGGTCGCGGGAGCGGACGACTAGGGTCTAGAGGTGGTCGCCGCCCCCCCTCCGACCGCCTGGCGTCCGTGCCCGCACGCCAGGCGTTGTCGCGTTGGTGGACGCTCCTGCTGCGCCGCTACCGCAACGCCGAGGTCACCTGGACGCTCTTCCTCGGCCTGGTCTCGCTGCTGAGCGCCGTCGGGATGTACCAGTGGCCCGACGCGATCCCGCTGGTCACTCTCATCGTGCCGATGGTGCTCGCCAGCAGCGCGCTGGGGCCACGCACGCTCCCGTGGTTCGTGGTCTTCGTGCTGGGGCTGATGGTGATCGTCGTCGCTGTCACCGCCGCCGACCAGCTCGACGGGATCCGCATCGGCGCCATCGTGGTCTCGTTCGCGATCGGGCTGATCATCCTGGTCTCCTCGTTCCGGCGCTCCCAGCTCGGCGTGGCCGGCGCTCGCGGTGAGTCGATGCTGGTCGACCTTCGCGACCGGATCGCCAAGCAGGGTCACCTGCCCGCGCTGCCCGACAACTGGTACGCCGAGTCCGTGACCCGGTCGGCGGGCGCCTCGTCCTTCGCCGGGGACTTCATGGTCGCCTCGCTCTCCCACGACGGAACGATCTTCCAGGTCGTCGTGGTCGACGTGTCCGGCAAGGGCGAGCAGGCCGGCACCCGCTCCCTGCTGCTCTCCGGGGCCTTCGGAGGTCTGCTCGGTGCGATGCCCGCCGAGGGCTTCCTGCCGGCCGCCAACGACTACCTCCTGCGCCAGGACTGGCCGGAGGGCTTCGCGACGGCGGTGCACCTGTCGCTGTCCCTCGAGACCGGCGCCTTCGAGATCCGCTCGGCCGGCCACCCGCCGGCGGTGCAGATGCAGGCGGGGTCCGGCCGCTGGGCGATCCACGAGGCGGAGGGTCCCATCCTGGGTCTGATGCCCGACGCGGAGTTCACCGCGGTCAGCGGACGGATCAGCTCCGGGGACGCCCTGCTGATGTACACCGACGGTCTCGTCGAGACCCCCACCCGCGACATCTCCCTGGGCATCGACAAGCTCCTCGGCCAGGGCGAGCGGCTGCTGCGCTCCGGCTTCGAGCGCGGCGCCCGCCGGCTCGTGGACCAGATCGGCTCGATGAACGACGACCGCGCACTGTTCCTGCTGCACCGGCGCTGACCAGGGGCGCTGACCGAGGGCGCCGACCCCCGGCACTGCGCCCGTCGCTCGGGCATCGTCGGGGTCGCGGCGGCGTCTGGAGCGGATGACGGGAATCGAACCCGCGTAGCTAGTTTGGAAGACTAGGGCTCTACCATTGAGCTACATCCGCGTGCACCGGGTGAGGCGTCCACCGCTCCCCGGCGCGCCAATCGTGCCACAGCAGATGACAGGCGTTCCAATCCGCCCGATCCGCGACGCCAAGGCGTCGGTCCGGCACCGATCGCCGATTACGGCCGAGGCGCCGCCGTCGACTAGACTCCCACGGGCTCCCGTCCGGGGGCTGAGCACTCGGGGCGTAGCGTAGTGGCTAGCGCGCCTGCTTTGGGAGCAGGAGATCGCAGGTTCGAGTCCTGTCGCCCCGACCAGTTCGTCATGGCTCACCTGCGCTTCGCCCGACACCGGGCGCGCTCCAGGGGGAGCCAGCACCGCAGCACCCTTCATCACCAGCACCACCCCACCACGCAATCGTGTGACCGACGCATGTCCAGCAGTGACAGCATTGAGGAGTACCACCAGTGAAGAGCGCCGTCGAGACTCTGAGCCCCACCCGGGCCAAGCTCACCGTCGAGGTGCCCTTCGAGGAGCTCAAGCCGAGCCTCGACGCGGCGTACAAGAAGATCGCCCAGCAGATCAACGTGCCGGGCTTTCGCAAGGGCAAGGTGCCCCCGACGGTCATCGACCGCCAGGTCGGGCGCGGCGCGGTCCTCGACGAGGCGATCAACGCCGCCCTCCCCAAGCTGTACGTCGACGCACTCCAGGCCAACGAGCTCGAGCCGCTCGCGCAGCCCGAGATCGACATCACCAAGCTCGAGGACAACGACACCCTCGAGTTCACCGCCGAGGTCGACATCCGACCCGAGGTCGAGCTGCCCGACTACACCGGGCTCACCGTGTCCGTCGGTGACCTCGAGGTCACCGACGAGGACGTCGAAGCGCAGGTGCAGAACCTTCGTGAGCGCTTCGCGACGCTGACCGAGGTCGAGCGTCCCGCCGCCGACGGCGACTTCGTCACCTTGGACCTCAAGGCCAGCACCGACGGTGAGGTCGTCGAGGGCGCCGACGTTTCCGGCATGAGCTACCAGGTCGGCAGTGGCGGCACGCTCGAGGGACTCGACGAGGCCCTGACCGGGATGAGCCCGGGCGAGGAGAAGACCTTCGCCTCCCAGCTCGTCGGCGGTGACCTGGTCGGCCAGGATGTCGAGGTCGACGTCAAGGTCACCGCGGTCAAGGAGCAGGAGCTGCCCGAGCTCGACGACGACTTCGCACAGACCGCCTCGGAGTTCGACACCGTGGCCGAGCTCACGGACGACGTGCGCAGCCGACTGCACAACGGCAAGCGCCTCGAGCAGGCCGCCGAGGCCCGCGACGCTGTGCTCGAGAAGATCCTCGACCTGGTCGAGGTGCCGCTGCCCGACGCCGTCGTCGACCAGGAGCTCCAGGCCCGCCGCGACAGCGTGCAGCAGCAGCTCGCGATGGCCGGCATGAGCATGGAGCAGTTCCTCGACAGCGAGAAGCAGACCGTCGACGAGTTCGAGGCCGACCTCGAGAAGCGGGTCCGCGACGCCGTCGCCGCCCAGTTCGTGCTCGACCAGGTGGCCAAGAAGGAGGAGATCGCCGTCAACGAGGGCGAGCTCCAGGAGCACCTGATGCGTCGGGCACAGCAGTCCGGGCAGAACCCGCAGGAGTTCATCTCCCACATGCTCGAGCACAACCACATCCCCGAGATGGTCGCCGAGGTGGTTCGCGGCAAGGCGCTCGCGCTGATCGTCGAGTCCGCCGCCGTCACCGACGAGTCGGGGAACCCGGTCGAGCTCAAGCGGCTGATGCCGGACGGCACCATCGGTGAGCCCACCCCCGAGGTGGACGAGGCCGAGGTCGACGAGGCGGCGACGGCCGGGTCCGACGAGGCCGCTGAAGGCTCGGAGGAGAAGGCCGACGCCTGATCAGCACGCGCTCTTCCTCGCAGCCCTCGGCGCTTCCGCCGGGGGCTGCGGCGTCTTCCGGGACGTCCGCCACGCAGGACGCGTCGTTGACCTGCCGGGGGAACGGCGCCCAGACTCACTCGTGATGACCACCGCACCCGTGGCCGCAGTTGTGCCCACAGGCCGACCGCCCCGACGCATCGGCGTGCTGGGCGCGGCCGCCCTCGGTGCGCAGCTGGCCGACGAGCTGGTGCTCGGCACCGTGCGGGAGGTGCACGGCGCCGTCTCACGACGGGTGCGACGCGTCCTCGGGCGTGCCACCGGGCTGACGGCGACGCCGTCTCGGCACGGGCCGGGACCGGTCTCCTGGATGGTCTACGCCGCGATCGGGGCGAGCCTGGGCGTCACCTCGCAAGCCCTCCGGGCCGCCGACCGCCGCGGCGTCGGCTCGCGCCTCGAGGAGAGCACGTCGGGCCGCTTCACCCTGGCCGCGATCAACGGCCTGATCGGTGACCGGCTCGCCGACGACCACCCCGACCTCGCGATCACGATGTCCGTGCGGGCAGCAGGCCAGGACGTGCCCCGCGAGCGCGCTGCCCTCGCCGCGGCGTACCCGAGCGCGACCGCGGACGTCGTGGTGTTCCTGCACGGGCTCGCCGAGAGCGACGACTCCTGGCGGCGGGGCGGTCGGGGCGGCTACGCCGACCGGCTCGCAGCCGAGGGCGCCTGGACGCCGGTCGTGCTCCGGGCCAACACCGGGCTGCCGATCGCGGACAACGGGGTGGCGCTGGCCTCCCTGCTCGACGACCTGGTGGCGTGCTGGCCGGTGCCGGTGCGACGGATCGCGCTCGTCGGGCACTCGATGGGCGGGCTGGTGATGCGCTCCGCCTGCGCGGTGGTCACCGATGCGCCGCACCCGTGGCGAGAGCTGGTGACCAACGTGGTCACGCTGGGCACGCCGCACCTCGGCGCCCCGCTCGAGCGCAGCGTCCACGTCGGTGCGCGCCTGCTGGGGCTCGCACCCGAGTCGGCGCCCTTCGGCCGGATCCTCGACTTCCGATCGGTCGGGATCCTCGACCTGCGCGCGGGTCTGGCGCCCGACGTCGAGCGGCTGCCGCACGCCCGCTACCACCTGGTGGCCGCCACCCTCGCCGGATCCCGGCACCACCCCCTGAGCATGGCGCTCGGGGATCTCCTGGTGCGATACCCCTCGGCCGTCGGAGCGCCGCGGCGGGGGCCGCAGCTGTTCCCCGGCGCCGACGTGCTGCAGGTGCGCGGTGACCACTTCGACCTGCTCGACCACCCCGACGTCGACCTCGCCCTCCGGGGCTGGCTCGGCATTCGGTAACTGAAACTGTCCGGATCGTCCGTCCAGCGGACGCCGAGTGCTGCATGTTTGTGCAGCGCAGAAACATGAAGCCAGTTCCGGTACGTCCGCGTCTTGCTGGTGTCCGGTACGGCGTGTTTGTCTCCGAGGCAGGGCTGCAAATCCGCAGCCGCGCAACGAACACCGTGTGCTCGGGATGAGTCCCTGCGCGCCTCCCGGCGTGGACCCGGTCCTCCCAGGACATCCGTGACCTTCCACGGTGCGGGTCTCCCAGAGCTCCCGTTCGTTGCGGCAGATGCGACACGATCGCTGTTCGACGGAGGAACTGTGCGAAAGAAGTCAGCCGGGCTGTTGAGCCTGGTCCTGGCAGCGGGCCTGGGGTCAACCCTCGGAGCGCCCGCGGTCTCGGCCACGCCGGCACCCACCACCCAGGACACCGTGGCGAACGCCGCGGACCGACCCGACGAAGCGGCCGGACACGAGCTGCCCAACCCGCTCGAGGAGAAGCGCCGCGCGCTGCGCGAGGAAGCGCTCACCCAGGTCCTCAACGGCGACGCCACCGTCAAGAACCGCGGCGGCAGCCAGGTCGTCAAGGTGAGCCGGACCAAGTCGCCCGAGGCCGTCAACGCCCGCGGCAACACGACGGCCGCGGCCCAGACCGAGGACCAGTACGTCGAGCTCGGCCGCGAGGCCACCGACCGGATCTTCGTCGTGCTCGCCGAGTTCGGCAACGAGCGGCACCCGGACTACCCCGACCAGGACACCTCGCCCAACTTCGCCGGTCCCACCAAGTTCGACGGACCGCTGCACAACGAGATCCCCGAGCCCGACCGCAGCGTGGACAACACCACGGTCTGGCAGCCGGACTACAGCCGCAACCACTTCGACCAGCTCTACTTCGGTGAGGGCGGCCAGCCCGGCGCCGGCGCCGAGCAGGAGACGGTGCGGGAGTACTACGAGCGTCAGTCCTCGGGCCGCTACAGCATCGAGGGCACCGTCACCGACTGGGTGAAGGTGCGCTACAACGAGGCCCGCTACGGCCGCAGCAACTTCCCGACCGGCACCGCGCCGATCTCCAACTGCGGTCCCGGCTCCAATGTGTGCAGCAACACCTGGAACCTCGTCGAGGACGCCGTCAACCAGTGGTGGGCCGACCAGCGTGCTGCCGGCCTCAAGCCGAAGGCCATCAAGCAGGAGCTGGCCACCTTCGACGTCTGGGACCGCTACGACATCGACGGTGACGGCAACTTCAACGAGTCCGACGGCTACATCGACCACTTCCAGATCGTGCACTCCGGCGGCGACCAGGCCGACGGTGACCCGATCCAGGCCGAGGACGCCATCTGGTCGCACCGCTGGTACGTCCAGACCACCCCGATCGGCACCGGTGGCCCCGAGGGCGCCCCGCTCGGTGGCGCCCAGATCGGCAAGTCCGGCATCTGGGTCGGTGACTACACCACGCAGCCCGAGAACGGCGGCATGAGCGTCTTCGCCCACGAGTACGGCCACGACCTCGGTCTGCCGGACCTCTACGACACCGGAGGTGGCGAGAACAGCGTCAACTACTGGTCGATGATGGCGCAGAGCCGGGTGGACGGACCCAACGACCAGGCGCTCGGCACCCGTGGTGCCGACCTCGGCGCCTGGGAGAAGCTGCAGCTCGGCTGGCTCGACTACGAGACCGTGCTGCCCTCGCAGAACCGTCGTCTCGAGCTCGGCCCGCACGAGTACAACTCGGCGAAGGCACAGGCCGCGGTGGTCGTCCTGCCCAAGAAGAACGTCACCGCCGACCTGACCGCTCCCTACGAGGGCACCAAGTCCTGGTGGAGCGGCACCGGCGACGACTACACCTCCTCGATGGCTCGGTCGGTGGCTCTCCCGGCCGGCGCTGCCCAGCTGGCCTTCCAGGCCAACTACAACATCGAGGCCGGCTACGACTACGCCTACGTCGAGGTCAACGACGGCACCGGCTGGGTGAGCCTGCCCGGCACCGTCACCGGCACCAACAACAACGGCATCGAGGGCGACACCGGAGGTGAGTGGGTGCCCGCGACGTTCGACCTGTCGGCGTACTCCGGCCAGACGGTCGACCTCCGCATCCGTTACGTGACCGACGGTGGCGTCCAGGGCAACACCCCGGCCTACCCGGCCGGAATCTTCGTGGACGCCCTGTCGATCACCTCCGGTGGTACCACGGTGTTCGAGGACGGCGCCGAGTCGAGCCCCAACGGCTGGACCCTCAACGGGTTCCGGTCGGTGGGCGCCACGATCTCGACGGCGTACGACAACTACTACATCGCCTCTCACCGCGACTACGTGTCGTTCGACAAGTACCTGCAGTCGGGTCCGTACAACTTCGGCTTTGCCAACACAAAGCCCGACTGGGTCGAGCGGTTCCCCTACCAGGACGGCCTGTTGATGAGCTACTGGGACACCTCCCAGTCGGACAACAACACCAGCCAGCACCCCGGCTCCGGCCTGATCCTGCCGATCGACGCCAACCCGCGTCCGCTCGTCAGGCTCGACGGTCAGCTGTGGCGCCCGCGGGTGGCCGGCTACGACGCGCCGTTCTCCCTGGAGAAGTCCGACTCGTTCGAGCTGCACGTCAACGGACAGGCCAGCTACATCCGTGGCCAGGCGGCCCAGCCGCTGTTCCGTGACGACCGCGCCTACTGGGACGCCTCCCAGCCGAGCGCGAGCGTCCAGGTGCCGAACAACGGCGTCAACGTCCGCGTGACCAGCAACGAGGGCACCAGCATGGGTGTCCGCATCTGGCAGCGCTGACGCGACACCTCGCACGACAACCGGCGGCGCCGGGGGTGATCACCCCCGGCGCCGCCGGCGTTCGTTCGTCCTAGCAGGGCAGCTCGACGGGAGTGGCGGGACGGCCGTGCCTGATCAGCATCTCGGCGAAGTCGGCGACCCCCTGACGGATGGAGTCCGGTGCGTCAGGGGAGATGCCGCGCAGATCCGCCCGGGTGCCGGTGTTCGACTTCCCACGCTCCGCGCCCGTCACTGAGCTCCCAGCGCATCGTGAGCACGCGCTCGAAGGGGTCGACGAGGAGCACGCGGACCGCGGGGCGCAGGCGCAGGTCGGGGGTGGACACGCGGGTCACAATCGCTGCGCGGAAGGGGGCCCCGCCTGCGGGGCGAGCTCGTCGGTCAGCTCCCGCACCAGTGCTGGGACCGCCTCGGCGAGGGGTCTGGTCGGTGGCACCGGCTCGAGCCCGGCGAGCCACTGCTCGGCGAACACCTCCTCGGAGGCGATCGGGGCGATGGCCTCGCGCACGAGGAGTGCCCGGTAGAGCCCCAGGCACCTGCCGGCCAGGTCGTCGGGGCGGTGCCGGCGGGCACCGGCGGCCAGCTTGAGCAGGGCGTCGGTGACGGTCCGGGTCTCGAGTCGTTCCCAGGAGAGGGCGACGATCGCGGCGACGGCCGAGAGGCCGGTGCCGGTGCCACTGAGGGCCTCGGCGGTCTGGAGCGTGCCGCGCATGATCGTCTCCGCGGCCCGGTTGTGCAGCGCCTCTGCCAGAGCGGCCGCCTCGCGGGCGTGCACGACGGCGGACTCGGGGTCCCCGCGGTCGAGGTCCCACGCGGCGTGGTTGGCGAGGGCGAGCGTGAGCAGACCCGCGTGGCCGGCCCGGCGCGCGGCGGCCACGGCCCGCGGGAGGGTGGCGAGCAGGTCGGGGGAGGTGTGCCGGGTCGGGTAGAGCAGCAGCAGGGTGCCCGCCAGCACGTCGTCCCCGCCGTGCTCCTCCGCGGCGCGGACAGCTTCGCGCGCGGTGCCGTCGACGCTGCCGAGTCGCAGCCCGGTCCCCAGCTCGATGCTCACCCGATGGGCGAGCACCTGGGCCAGCCGACCGGGATCGTGGAGGTCGTGGACCAGCCGGAGTGCCTCCGTCGAGGCCTCCACGGCCCGCTCGGGCTGGCCGTCGTACTGGTACTCCACGCTCAGGCCGAGCAGCAGGTCGACCCTGCGTTCGGGAGAGAGCGACGGGTGGTCGAGGATCCACAGGGAGCGACCCGGGCGCGGCGCCACGCCGGTGCTGCTGAAGGACAGCTCCGGGAGGAGCACCGCGATGTCGGCAGCCTCGTCCGCCAGCGCCAGGTCGGCGGCGGTGTGGACGGCGTTGGCCAGTGCCGGCTCGAGGGCGACCAGGCGGCGGGCGCGGGCAGGGCTGGCGATCCCCATGGGCAGGTACTGCGACGGACGACCGACGGTGCGGGCGGCGGTCAGCACGAACAGCCGCCGCGACGCCAGGTCGCGTTCGGAGCCGCGGGTCCGGTTCCGGTGCGCGCGGACCTGACCGAGGGCCGTGAAGAGGCCGCTCCCGTGGGTGCCGACGGTGCGCACCACCAGGCCGTCGCGGACGAGCGCGGCCAGCGCGCCCTCGAGTGCGGCCTCGGCGACCAGCTCGGCGTCGACGGGCGCACCGGCCGACACCAGGAGGTCGAGGAGCTCGATCTCGTCGGGCTCGAGCCGCTGCAAGGAGCTGGCGAACGAGACGGCGACGCCACCCCCGGCACCCCCGGCGTCCCGACGACGCAGGAGGGTGTCGCCGAGCTCCCTCAAGCCGGAGACCGCCAGCGGGGCCACCAGCTCGATCGCGAGCGGCAACCCGTCCACGAGGCGGGCGCAACGCTCGGCGGCACGGCGGGTGGGCTCGTCGTCGGCGAGGTCCGCGCCCGCCGACCGTGCCCGCTGGAGCAGGAGCTCCGCAGCGGCCCCGTCGTCGAGAGGGGGTACGCCGGTGACCTGCTCGCCGGCCAGCCCCGTGGGGCGGGCCGACGTGGCGAGGAACGTGCTGCGGCACGACGCGATGAAGGCGTCGAGCTCGACCCGCAGCTCCGGTGTCGGCACCAGGTCGTCGAGGATCACGAGGGCGCGCGCCTCCTCGACCAGTCCTCGCAGTCCGGTCCCGGGGTGCGTGACGAGGGGGTCACGCACGACGACGTCGAGGAGACGGTCGACCAGCGACTGGACAGAGGTGAGTCCGTCGGCGCTCACGAGCGCTGCCCCGTCGGGGAAGCGGTCCTCGCTGCGGACGGCGAGCTCCACGGCCAGTCGGGTCTTGCCGATGCCGGAGGGGCCCACGAGGGTGTGCACCCGGCTGGTGTGCATCCGCCGGTCGAGGCCGGCGAGCAGGGCCTCCCTGCCGATGATCGGGCCGCGCGTGTGGTCCAGGGGGATCCGCCAGGACTGGGTCGCCCGAGCCAGGTCACGATCGAGTCGCTGGTCGTGCCGCAGGATCTGGTGGTGGAGGCTGCGCAGGTCCTGACCGGCATCGATGCCGAGATCCGTGCGCAGCAGCCGGACGATGGCGTGGTACACCGCGAGCGCGTCGGACTGCCGTCCGCTGCGGTAGTGGGTCAGCATCTGGCGGGCCGCCACGTTCTCGTCGTACGGGTACTCCGCCGCGAGCGCGTTGAGCTCGTCGGCGAGCATCAGGTGCCGGCCGAGGGAGAGGTCCGCGTCCAGCCGGGCCAAGGACGCGGTCAGCCGCAGCTGCCTGAGCCGGTCACGAGGAGCGTCGAAGGAGCCCGCGGTGTCGTCGACGCCGCTCAGGGGGTCTCCTCGCCACAGCACGAGGGCGGATCGCAGCAGCCGCGATCCTTCGTCGTGCCGGCCGGCGGCACCGGCCTCGAGACCCTGGCGGACCAGGTCGGCGAAGCGCAGGACGTCCACCTCCTCACGAGTTCCACGCAGTCGGTATCCGTCCCCGACCGCCTCGAGCGCCTCGGGACCGATGACCCGCCGGAGCGAGGAGACGTGCACCTGAAGCGTGTTGCGTGCGGTCGCGGGCGGGTCCTCGCCCCAGACGGCGTCGATCAGCCGGTGCCGGGAGATCGGTCTACCGACGTCCAGCGCCAAGGCGGCCAGGAGCGAGGCCTGTCGGGCCGACCGGAGAGTCAGCGCCCGCTCGCCGTGGACCACGGTCACCGGTCCCAGCAGCAGCACCTGCACCCGCACACCCTAGGGGCCGCGGGGCCGCTGACGCAGCGGCTCGGGAGAGACGGGGAGGTCGCCCTAGTCCGCGACCATGGCGACCGCGTCCTCGCAGATCGTCTCGGCCGCCGACAGTACCGGGGCGAGGTCGTTCTTCGGCCCCAGCTGGACGAAGCACCTGAAGTCGGCATCCCCGAACAGTCCGCGGTAGTTGACCAGGGCGTAGCCGGTCTGGGTGGCGTTGCTCGTGCTGAGCTCCGGCCGTGAGCAGGCGACGCGTCCACCCTCGGGCCAGCCGGGGGCGGGCTCCCGCGTGCACACCGCCCGCTTGCCCGAGCTGTAGATGACCTCGTTCTCCTCCTGCGCGTCGCTGACCGAGCGAGCAGTCGCCGGCTCCTCCTCCAGGACCAGACCCACGTAGGCGTTGGGGTCGCCGGACTCGGTCCTGAGGAAGCAGCTCCAGGACGTCGAGACCTGCTTGGGCTGGCCGGGGTAGGGCACGTACTTGTCACCGGGAACGCGATCGACTCCCAGGACGAGACGCGCCGGGGCGATGCCCAGCGCGTCTGCGGCACCCCTCTGATCGACGTCGCCGCAGAAGCGCGCCCGCACGAGGGTGCTCGGCGCCTCAACGTCGGCCGTTCCGTCCTCCGCGGGCTCCGCCTCGGACCGGGCCGTCTCCGATGCCGACGCGCTCTCCCCTGCGGAGCGCGTGCCGTCGGAGGCGTCCGGACCGGTTGCGGCGGAGCCCGCGCAGGCGGTGGTCCCGCCGAGGCAAAGCGTGACCAGCGCGAGAAGTGCGAGTCGTCGGCGCACGTGGGTCTCCTCTTCGTCGGTGCTTCCGTCCCCGCGTCGGGACGGAACCTGGAGATGGAGCCTGGGCCGAGCCGCTGAAGGGTCGCTGAAGAGTCGGTGGAGGGACGCCGGACTGGTGATCGGAGGGGCACGAGTCCGCTGTTGGCGAACACGGCGGGATTGCCCGTGGCTGCGTCGATGGTTGCGGCTAGGGTCGGGGACGTGACTGACATCGAGACGAACCCAACGATGAACGGCGCCGGCCAGTCCTACGGGCTCGACGACCACATCTACCAACGGCTCCTCAAGGAACGCATCGTCTTCCTCGGCTCCGAGGTGCGCGACCAGAACGCCAACGCGATCTGCGCCCAGATGCTGCTGCTCAACGCCGAGGACCCCAAGGCTGACATCTTCCTGTACATCAACAGCCCAGGTGGATCGGTCGACGCCGGCATGGCGATCTACGACACGATGAACTACATCTCCAACGACGTGGCCACGGTCGGCATGGGCCTCGCCGCGTCGATGGGTCAGTTCCTGCTCTGTGCCGGCACCAACGGCAAGCGCTACGCGCTCCCGCACGCGCGGATCATGATGCACCAGCCCTCAGGCGGCATGGGCGGCTCGGCCTCGGACATCAAGATCCAGGCCCAGCAGTCGCTGCACATCAAGCAGGTGCTCTTCAAGCTGATCAGCGAGCACACCGGCCAGCCGCTCGAGCAGGTCGAGACCGACGCCGACCGCGACCGCTGGTTCACCGCTGACCAGGCGCTCGAGTACGGCTTCATCGACAAGGTCGTCGCCAACGCCGGCCAGGTCGCCGACCAGGGCCGTCCGGCCCGCGACAAGTGAAGGGTCCCGCGATGACCGGCACCAACCTCCCGGGGCTCAGCCGCTCCATGGAAGGGCGCGCCCCCGCGCACGCCAGCTCCGACATGAACTACTACATCCCGCAGTGGGAGGAGCGCACCTCTTACGGCTTCCGTCGGATCGACCCCTACGGCAAGCTCTTCGAGGACCGCATCATCTTCCTCGGCACCCCCATCAGCGACGACATCGCCAACGCGGTGATGGCCCAGCTGCTCTGCCTGGAGTCGATGGACCCCGACCGGGACATCCAGATCTACATCAACAGCCCCGGGGGCTCGTTCACCGCACTGACGGCGATCTACGACACCATGCGGTTCATCAAGCCCGACGTCCAGACCGTGTGCCTGGGCCAGGCGGCCTCCGCGGCCGCGATCCTGCTCGCCGCGGGTGCGCCCGGCAAGCGCCTCGCGCTGCCCAACAGCCGGATCCTGATCCACCAGCCCTACACCGAGGGCACCTACGGCCAGACCTCGGACATCGAGATCCAGGCCAACGAGATCCTCCGGATGCGCGAGCTGCTCGAGAAGATGATCGCCGAGCACTCGGGCAAGCCGCAGGAGCAGGTCAGCCGCGACATCGACCGCGACAAGATCCTGACCGCCGACGCTGCGGTCGAGTACGGCTTGATCGACGCGATCCTCGAGTCGCGCAAGGCATCGGTCAACGCCTGATCCGATGTCCTCCTACGGCGTACGACGTAGGCGGGTGCCCCGCCCGATCCAACCGGCGGGGCGCCTTCCGGATCGATCGCCGTGTCCCGGTCCCATTGGGGGGCGCAACGGGGTACCTTCGAGTTCGTAGTTCAGACGCACACAGCCGGGTCCGTGAGGACCTCCTCCGGTCCCACCCGGGAATCCCGGCCCGAGTCGTGAGGAGTCGTGCCTGTGGCACGCATCGGTGATGGCGGCGACCTGCTGAAGTGTTCCTTCTGCGGGAAGAGCCAGAAGCAGGTCAAGAAGCTCATCGCCGGGCCGGGCGTCTACATCTGCGACGAGTGCATCGACCTCTGCAACGAGATCATCGAGGAAGAGCTCAGCGAGGGCACCGAGGTCGGCCTCGAGGAGCTGCCCAAGCCCCGCGAGATCTTCGAGTTCCTCAACTCCTACGTCATCGGCCAGGAGACGGCGAAGAAGTCCCTCGCCGTCGCGGTCTACAACCACTACAAGCGCGTCCAGGCCGGTGTCGGCGCAGGCACCAGCCGGCACGGCAAGGACGAGGCCGTCGAGCTCGCCAAGTCCAACATCTTGGTGATCGGTCCGACCGGGTGCGGCAAGACCTATCTCGCCCAGACCCTTGCCCGGATGCTCAACGTCCCCTTCGCGATCGCCGACGCCACCGCGTTGACCGAAGCCGGCTACGTCGGCGAGGACGTCGAGAACATCCTGCTCAAGCTGATCCAGGCCGCTGACTACGACGTCAAGAAGGCCGAGACCGGCATCATCTACATCGACGAGATCGACAAGGTGGCCCGCAAGGCGGAGAACCCCTCGATCACCCGCGATGTCTCTGGCGAGGGTGTCCAGCAGGCGCTGCTGAAGATCCTGGAGGGCACCACCGCCTCGGTGCCACCGCAGGGTGGGCGCAAGCACCCGCACCAGGAGTTCATCCAGATCGACACCACCAACATCCTCTTCGTGGTGGGTGGTGCGTTCTCGGGGCTCGAGCACATCGTCGAGCAGCGGATCGGCAAGAAGACCCTCGGCTTCGGCGCCAGCCTCCCCACCAAGGAGGAGCGCGACATGGAGAAGATCTTCTCCGAGGTGATGCCCGAGGACCTGCTCAAGTTCGGCCTGATCCCGGAGTTCATCGGTCGGCTCCCGGTCATCGCCACCGTCGACAAGCTCAACCGCGAGGCGCTGGTTCAGATCCTCACCGAGCCGCGCAACGCCTTGGTCAAGCAGTACCAGAAGCTCTTCGACCTCGACGGCGTCGAGCTGGAGTTCACCGACGATGCCATCGACGCGGTCGCCGACCTGGCCATGGTGCGTGGCACCGGTGCCCGGGGGTTGCGCGCGATCATCGAGGAGGTCCTCCTCCACGTGATGTACGACGTGCCCTCCCGCGAGGACGTCGCCAAGGTCGTCGTCACCGGCGAGGTCGTCAACGACAACGTCAACCCCACGCTGGTGCCCCGTGAGCCGGAAGCCAAGAAGAAGAAGTCCGCCTGACCCGGCGCCCGAGGCGCCTCGCGGCGTCCTCCTCGCTCGATCGCGGCGCTTTGTCGGACTCAGGCGGGCGGATTAGGCTCGCCGGGTGACCCACGACCTGTCTCCGCTGACCCTGCCGACCTCCGACTGGGAAGGGTGGCTGGCCCGGCGATGTGACGGTGAGCTCGACCAGGCCCGGGCGGTCGTGGCCGAGCTCAAGCAGGGCCGCCGCGACGCCGCGGCGTCACTCGGACTCTGGAACGACGTCAACATCGCTCTGGGCAACGCCTTCGCTGCCGCGTCGCTGCTCTCCAACGTCCACCCCGACGAGGCGGTGCGCAACCGCGGCGAGGCTGCTGAGCAGACCGCCCAGAAGCTGCTCACCGAGATCAGCCTGGACCGGGCGCTCTTCGAGGTGCTCGACCAGGTCGACCCGGGCGAGCTCGACGAGGCCGGCCGCCGGGTGCTCACGTTGACCCTTCGCGACTTCCGCCGCGCCGGTGTCGACCAGGCCGACGAGGTGCGCGAGCGACTGCGGGCCCTGTCCGAGCGCCAGACCGAGGTCGGCCAGCAGTTCGCGAAGAACATCCGCGACAGCGTCCGCTCCATCAGCATCGGTCCTGGCTCGCTCGACGGCCTGCCCGCCGACTTCGTCGAGGCGCACCAGCCCGGTGCCGACGGCTCGGTGACGGTGACGACCGACTATCCCGACTACGTGCCGTTCATGACCTTCGCGACGGACAGGTCGTCCCGCGCGGCGCTGCTGCACGAGTTCCGCAACCGGGCGTGGCCCGAGAACGACACCGTGCTGCGTGAGCTGCTCGAGCTCCGGGCCGAGCACGCCCGCCTCCTCGGCTACGCGGACTGGCCGTCGTACGACGCCGAGGTGAAGATGATCGGCAAGGGCGATGCGATCCCCGAGTTCATCGACCGGATCGCGGAGGCCTCCGACGGGCCTGGTCGTCGCGACATGGCCGTGCTGCTCGGTCGCCTCCAGCAGGACCATCCCGACGCCGAGACCGTCGACGGCCGGGACGGCTCCTTCTACGCCGAGGTGGTGCGACGGGAGAACTTCGAGGTCGACGCCCAGGAGGTGCGCACCTACTTCGACTTCGCCAAGGTGCGCGCCGGGCTGCTCGACGTGACCGGCCGCCTCTTCGGCATCGACTACGTCGCGGTGGACACACCCGTCTGGCACGAGGACGTCGCCTCCTACGACGTGCTGCGCGACGGCGACCGGCTGGGTCGGATCCACCTCGACCTGCATCCGCGCGCCGGGAAGTACGGCCACGCCGCCCAGTTCGACCTGAGGCCGGGGATCCGCGACCGCCAGCTCGCCGAAGGCGTCCTGGTCTGCAACTTCTCCAAGCAGCTGATGGAGCACGACCACGTGGTCACGCTGTTCCACGAGTTCGGGCACCTGGTGCACCACGTGCTCGCCGGACGCCACGACTGGTCGCGCTTCTCCGGCGTCGCCACCGAGTGGGACTTCGTCGAGGCCCCGTCACAGATGCTGGAGGAGTGGGCCTGGGACCACGACGTGCTCAAGACCTTCGCCACCAACGCCGCCGGCGAGCCGATCCCGGCTGAGCTGGTGACCAAGATGCGCGCCGCCAAGGAGTTCGGCAAGGGCTACTACGCCCGCACCCAGATGTTCTACGCGGCCACGTCCTACTACCTGCACCAGCAGGTGCCCGAGGACCTCACCGCGCTGATGACGCAGATGCAGGCGAAGTACGACCTGTTCGGCTATGTCCCCGACACCCACTTCCACACGTCCTTCGGCCACCTCCAGGGCTACGGGTCGGGCTACTACACCTATATGTGGAGCCTGGTCATCGCCAAGGACCTGTTCTCGGCCTTCGACCCCGCCGCCATGTTCGACACCGGCGTCTCCCACCGCTACCGCGACCGGATCCTGGCCGCGGGTGGCAGCAAGGACGCCGCCGACCTCGTCGCTGACTTCCTCGGCCGCCCCTACAACTTCGACGCCTTCGAGGCGTGGCTCCAGCGCCCCCCAGGTTGAGTGGTGCCTCCGGGAAGTTGAGAGGTGCCTCCGGGAAGTTGAGAGGTGCCTCCGGGATGTTGAGTGGTGCCTCCGGGAAGTTGAGTGGTGCCTCCGGGAAGTTGA
Organism: uncultured Actinomycetota bacterium; assembly: GCA_963772415.1. Classification (GTDB taxonomy): domain Bacteria; phylum Actinomycetota; class Actinomycetes; order Propionibacteriales; family Nocardioidaceae; genus Nocardioides_B. Next base: position 65,967 of record CAVYWU010000007.1, read on the forward strand.
GAGGTGCCTCCGGGACGCCCAGACGCACGTTTGGGGAGCCAGCGGGCTGAACCCCGACCGCTTTCTCTCACCGGGTCCAGACGCCGGGTGCGGTGAAGCGAAGCCAGGTGCCGGCGGGGGGAGCCTGGTCGACACCCTTGCGGGAGAAGTCGCACACACCGTCGGGGAAGGCCCGCCGGAGGCGGGTCCACTCGGCGTCCTCCATCCTCGGGTAGGTCGACCGGGCGGGTGCGGCGAGGCGACAGCTGATCACGTTGCTCGCGAGCGGCCCGCCGGCCTGGATCCGCGGTGAGGCGTAGGCCGGGTACAGCCGGTTGCAACGCGTGTCGCCGCGGTAGACCTGGCGCTCGCGGATCCGCTCGCCGCCGGGGGTCCAGCAGGAGTCGACGAGGTCCTTGGGCCGGTTGCGCGAGACGCGACCGTGTGCCGAGCCCGGACGGCGGTCCGCCTTGACCTTGGCGATCCAGGTGTCGATCGAGTCCAGGGCGTAGGTGAGGACCGGACTGTCGGCGTCGAAGAGCCCGCGAGCGTTGCTCTCGACGAGCATCACCTGGTTGTCGGCGTCGCCGTTGGCGGCCTGCAGCCGCGCCCGCGTGCTGAACGACTGGTAGCGCATGTGGATGTCGCCCCCGGACAGCTGGTCGGTGTAGGCGCGGTAGTCGATCAGGGGGACGTCACCGAGCCCGTTGCCGCCGTAGAGCATCCGGCCGGTGGCGTAGGCGTTGTGCCGTGCGACCGGGTCGGCGGCGGTGCGCTCCCGGCGGGGGTCGGCGTCGACGTCGAGCCCGCCGACGCCCTCGTTGAGGTCGAGGAACTGGTCGGCGGAGATGATGCCGGACCGCCAGGCCCTCAGGCCGTACTGCACACCCACGTTGTCGCTGGGCACGCGCGCGAAGCCGGTGTCGGGGTCGACGCCGTAGGCGTTGCGCCCGTGGTCCCAGACCGTGCCTCGCGCGCCGGTGCGGTTGGTCATCGCGTCGTAGCGTGCCTCGGCGGGCACGGAGGCGTCGAACTCCGCGTCAGGATCGAGCCGCTTGGCGCCGTCGCTCATCGACGCCAGCGCGTTGGGGACCCCGAAGCCGGCGACGGCCTGCTGCTGCGCGCCGGTGAAGGACCCAGGGGAGCGGTCGAAGTAGTTCTTGAGCACCCGGGAGTCGAACAGCATCTGGGAGGTGCCGAACCCGACGTCGGGGAAGCTGCACCCGGCGATGACGCCGTCGAGCAGCCCCGGGTAGTTGTCGGCGATCTGGTGACCCTGGTAGCTGCCGCCTGAGCAACCCCAGCCGATCGTCCACCGCGGCTCGCCGAAGGTGTCGGCGAAGACCCGCTTGGTCTCGGCCATCACCTCGGCGGAGAGGAGGTCGTCACAGTTGTGCCCGAAGACATTGAGGGAGTTGGACGCGACCGCGAACCCTCGCTCGAGCATCGAAGGCACCAGGACGCCGCCGGTGCCGGTGCCCTGGCGGTACCAACCGCCCCGGCAGCCGCCGCCGAAGGTGTAGACGAGCCGCTTGTTCCAGCCGGGCGAGGCAGTGGTCGCGTCTGGCTCCACGGCGTCGCTCGGGTCGTCGAGGACGGCGAGCTCGTAGATGCCGCGATCTGCCACCCCGGTCTGCACCCGCACGATGAACGGCACCCGGGTGCCCTCGACCGTGGTCCAGGTGAGGTCGGCCGGTCGCGCGTCGCCCGTCGGCAGCGGTGCGAAGCCGCCGGCGGCGCGCCGGTAGACGTAGTCGGTCTCCCCGGGTACGTCGCACGCCGGTGCGCTCGCGGGCGGCAGCATCGAGCCGTCCGCCGTGCGGAACTCGGTCGTCTCGCAGAAGAACGGGGTCTCCTCCGGCCCGGCGAAGTCGCCGCCATCCTCGACCGCGTGGCGCGGTGGCCCGGCGGCTCCGGCGGACGGCGCCCACGAGGGGGCCAGCAGACCCGCCGGTATCAGCAGGGCCAGCACGGACAGGGTCGGACGACGGACGCGCATGGGAGCTCCCGAGAGTTGTGTAACCGGTTACATGGCGTGCCATCCCTGTCTAACGCAGAGGTGGTGGCCGTCACAAGGGGCACGTCCGCCGTTCGGACTGGCCAGCGGGCACGGACCTGGTCGCGCCCCGAAACGCACGTATCAGCCTCCCTGGTCCACGGCTGAACTCCCCGGAGGCACCACTCAACCTCCCGGAGGCACCACTCAACCTCCCGGAGGCACCACTCAACTCCCCGGAGGCACGTCTGAACTCCCCGGAGGCACGTCTGAACCTGTCAGGCCTCGCCGTCGGGGGCGATCTCGGCGGAGACGGAGATCTCGGGGTCGTCGGTGGGAGTGAAGACCAGGTCGCCGGTGATGGTGCCGGAGGCGCGCAGGTCGTCGGCGGCGCGTTCGGCTTCGGCGAGCCGGTCCGTGGGGCCGGAGACGGTGACCGAGGAGAGCGGGGTGCGCATCTTCACCTTGGCCTGCGACTTGGCGCCCCGGACCCCGGTGAGCACGGCAGCCACCGCGCCCAGCATCGCGGGGTCGGCCGACGCGGCCGAGCCGAGGTCGCCGGCGCTCGGCCACGGCTGACGGTGCACCGAGCCCTCCTGCCACCACGACCACACCTCTTCGCTCACGTAGGGCAGGAAGGGTGCGAGCAGCCTGAGCTGGGTGTGCAGCGCGATCGCGAGCGCGGCCTTGGCCGAGGCGGCCGGGTCGTCGCCGCGGGCGCCGTAGGCCCGCTCCTTGACCAGCTCGAGGTAGTCGTCGCAGAACTCCCAGAAGAACTTCTCGGTGACCTCCAGCGCCGTGGTGTAGTCGTAGGCCTCGAACGCGTCGGTGGCGCGCTCGACCACGGTGGCGAGTCCGCCGAGCATCGCGCAGTCGATCGGCTCACTCACGGCCGAGCCCTGCAGGGAGGTGGCCCCGACGCTGCCGAGCACGAACTTGGAGGCGTTGAGCACCTTCATCGCCAGCCGTCGGCCGACCTTCATCTGGGACTCGTCGAAGGGCGAGTCCATGCCCGCCCGGACCGTCGCGGCCCGCCATCGGACCGCGTCGGCGCCGTACTTGTCGAGGATGTCGGTCGGCACGACGACGTTGCCGCGGGACTTCGACATCTTCTTGCGGTCCGGGTCGAGGATCCAGCCGGAGAGCATCGCGTGCGTCCACGGCGTCACGCCGTTCTCGAAGTGGGCACGCACGATCCGCGAGAACAGCCAGGTCCTGATGATCTCGTGGGCCTGCGTGCACAGGTCCATGGGGAAGACCCGGCCGAACAGGTCGTCGTCCACCGACCAACCGCCGGAGATGTGCGGCGTCAGGGACGACGTCGCCCAGGTGTCCATGACGTCCGGGTCGCCCGTGAAGCCGGCCGGCTTGCCGCGCTGGCTCTCCTCGTAGCCGTGCGGCACGTCGGTGGACGGGTCGATCGGCAGCTCGCTCTCGTGCGGAAGGAGCGGGTGGTCGTAGTCGGGCTCCCCGTCATCGTCGAGGGTGTACCAGGCCGGGAACGGGATGCCGAAGAAGCGCTGGCGCGAGATCAGCCAGTCGCCGTGGAGACCGCCCACCCAGTTGTCGAAACGGTGTCTCATGTGGGTGGGCAGCCAGGTGATCTCGGCGCCGTGGTCGAGCATCTCCTGGCGCAGCTCGTGGTCCCGACCGCCGTTGCGGATGTACCACTGCCGGGTGGCCACGATCTCCAGCGGCTTGTCACCGCGCTCGTAGAAGTTCGCCATCCGCGTGGTCGGGGTCGGCTCGCCGACCAGGTCTCCGGACTCCTTCAGCAGACCGACCATCGCCTCGCGCGCGGAGAAGACGGTCTTGCCGGCGAGCTCGGCGTACGCCGACGCCGCGGCCTCCGCCGAGAGCCACTCGGGTGTCTCCCGGTGGAGTCGACCGTCACGACCCACCACCGTGCGGATCGGCAGATCGAGCTCGCGCCACCACATCACGTCGGTGAGGTCGCCGAAGGTGCAGCACATCGCGATGCCGGCGCCCTTGTCCATCTCGGCGGCGCGGTGCGCGACCACCGGGATCTCGACCCCGAAGATCGGGGAGCTGACCGTGGTGCCGAACAGCGGCTGGTAGCGCTCGTCGTCGGGGTGCGCGATCAGGGCCACGACCGCCGGGACGAGCTCGGGCCGGGTGGTCTCGATGTGGACCGGCGTGCCGTCGGGCCGGTGGAAGGCGATGCGGTGGTAGTGACCCGGGTACTCCCGCGCCTCGATCTCGGCCTGGGCGACCGCGGTCTGGTCGGTGACGTCCCAGACGGTCGGCGCCTCCTGGAGGTAGGCCTCGCCACGCGCGTAGTTGCGCAGGAAGGCGCGCTGGCTGATCGCCTGTGCGGTGGGGCCGACGGTGGTGTAGGTCAGTGACCAGTCGACCGAGAGGCCGAGAGTCTGGAAGAGCGACGCGAAGACCTTCTCGTCCTCCTCGGCGAGCTGCTCGCACAGCTCGACGAAGTTGGGCCGGCTGATCGGCACCTGCCGCTTGGCGTCCGGCTTCTCGGGCGCGGTGAAGTCGGGGTCGTAGGGCAACGTCGGGTCACAGCGCACCCCGAAGTAGTTCTGCACACGGCGCTCGGTCGGGAGCCCGTTGTCGTCCCACCCCATCGGGTAGAAGACCTCCTTGCCGCGCATCCGCTGGAAGCGCGCGACGAGGTCGGTGTGGGTGTAGGAGAAGACGTGTCCGACGTGCAAGGAGCCCGACACCGTCGGCGGCGGTGTGTCGATGGAGTAGACCTGCTCGCGCGTCTTTGAGCGGTCGAAGGTGTAGGTCCCGTCGGCTTTCCACTGCTCGGACCAGCGCTCTTCGAGCCCCTCGAGCGCGGGCTTGTCCGGTACGACGACCGCAGGAGCTGCTGCGGTCGTCTCGGACAGGTCGCGTGGAAGGGGCCCCGACGAGGGCTCAGTGCTCATAGCCCGAAATCCTACGGGTCGGCCTCGCGCGGTCGCGACGCAGTTGTTCGCGTCACGGTGCGCGAGGCCGACCGCGGGGTGAGCGCGGTCCCCGCCGTAGACTCACCCCGATGTCCGAGACCCCTGAACCCGCGCCGGCACGCACCCCTCGGGCCGAGTCCTTCGCCGAAGCCGAGCGAGCCCTGCTCGCCCGGTGGCCGGAGACCAAGCTCGAGCCGTCGCTGGACCGGATCGCCGCCCTCACCGAGCTGCTCGGCGATCCACAGCACGCCTACCCGGTCGTGCACCTGACCGGCACCAACGGCAAGACCAGCACGTCGCGGATGATCGACACGCTCGTGCGCGCCACCGGTCTGCGCACCGGCCGGTTCACCTCGCCGCACGTGCAGTCGATGGTTGAACGGATCAGCGTCGACGGAGAGGCGTTGACCAGGGAGCGGTTCCTGGCGGCGTACAACGACATCGCGCCGTTCCTCGACCTCGTCGAGCGAGACCCGGCGATCGACCATCCGGTGTCCTTCTTCGAGACGGTGGTCGCGATGGCCTTCTCGAGCTTCGCCGACGCGCCGGTCGACGTGGCCGTCGTCGAGGTCGGCATGGGTGGGTCCTGGGACGCGACCAACGTCGCCGACGCCACCGTCGCGGTGGTGACCCCCATCGGGATCGATCACGCGAGGTATCTCGGCGACAGTCCTGAGGTCATCGCCGTGGAGAAGGCCGGCATCATCAAGCCGGGCAGCACCGTGGTCGTCGCCGAGCAGCAGCCCGAGGTGGCCCGCGTGCTCGCCGAGCGCGCGGCCGAGGTGGGTGCGCACGTCGTCGTCGAGGGGATCGACTTCGGCGTGCAGCACCGGGTGGCCGCGGTGGGCGGGCAGATGATGTCGCTGCGCGGCCTGCGGGCGGAGTACGACGAGGTCTTCCTCCCGCTCTTCGGAGCCCACCAGGCCAGCAACGCCGCACTGGCGCTGGCCGCCGTGGAGTCGTTCCTCGGCGAGGAGCCGCTCGATGCCGAGCTGGTCCGCGAGGCCTTTGCCCAGATGACCTCGCCGGGTCGTCTCGAGGTCGTCCGGCGCAGTCCCACGATCGTGCTCGACGCAGCCCACAACCCGCACGGCGCCAACGCGCTCGCGGAGGCCCTCGAGGACTCCTTCGACTTCAACCCGCTCGTCGCCGTCGTCGGGGTGATGGCCGACAAGGACTACGAAGGCGTCCTCGCCGCACTGGAACCGGTCGTCAGCCAGATCGTCTGCACCCAGAACAGTACGCCGCGCGCGATGCCGGCCGAGGAGCTCGCGGAGGTCGCCGAAGGCATCTTCGGCGTCGACCGCGTGCATCTCGCGCCGCGGCTGGTCGATGCGATCGACCAGGCTGCCGGGCTCGCCGAGGCCGAGGGTGTCTACGGCTCCGGCGGCGTGCTGGTCACCGGCTCGGTGATCACCATCGGGGAGGCGCGCACCCTGCTCGTGCGCGGCGACGACCGGTGAGCGAGACCGCCCCGGAGCAGTCGGCGCCGCGTCCGCGCTCGCTGAAGCGGTCGATGTGTGCCGGCATGCTCACCTTGCAGGCCGTGGTGCTCTTCCTCGCCGGCCTGGTGCTCACCGGCGTCACCGACCTCGGCTTCCTGGCCGCCCTGGGGCTGGGCCTGGGGCTGGCTGCCCTGTGCCTCCTGGCCGCCGGGATGCTCGGCCGACCCGGTGGCTACGCGCTGGGCTGGGCCGTCCAGGTGCTCTCCATCGGCCTCGGTCTCGTGGTCTCGATGATGTTCTTCCTCGGCGCGATCTTCGGTGCGCTGTGGGCCGGCTCCTACTTCCTCGGAGCCAGGATCGACAAGGAGAAGGCCGAGCGGGCGGTGCTCGAAGGGGAGTGGCGGGCCGAGCACGGGGACGCGGCCGAGCCTGGATAGGCTGCCGCCCATGTCGACCTCCCAGCGCACGCTCGTCCTGCTCAAGCCCGACACCGTCCGGCGCGGCCTGGTCGGGGAGATCCTCTCCCGTCTCGAGGCCAAGGGCCTCGCGCTGGTCGCCCTCGAGCTGCGCACGATCGACGGCGACCTCGCCGACCAGCACTACGCCGAGCACGTCGAGCGCGACTTCTACCCGCCGCTGCGCGCCTTCGTGACCAGCGGTCCGATGATCGCCGCCGTCCTCGAGGGCGATGAGGCGATCGAGGTCGTCCGCGCCCTCAACGGCGCCACCGACGGACGCAAGGCTGCCCCGGGCACCATCCGCGGGGACCTGTCGCTGTCCAACCGTGAGAACCTCGTGCACGGCTCCGACTCGGCGGAGTCAGCCGCCCGCGAGATCGCGATCTGGTTCCCGGCTCTGTGAGTCCGACCCGCTCGGGGCGCCGGCGGGGCCGGTGGGTCCGCTAGATTGGCGAGGGCCCGCCGGGACCCCGCGGGCGGCATGACGCCCACGAAGGAGATGAATCCGGTGGAGCTGACGATCGACGTGAGGCGCGAGGGTGACGACGCCGTCGTGCATCTCTCCGGTGAGCTCGACATCAACACCTCGCCGGACCTGCAGGAGACACTGGCGCCGTTGTGCGACGCCCCGCGCCGGGTCGCGGTGGACCTCTCCGACCTCGAGTTCATCGACTCGACGGGGTTGGCCGCGCTCCTCGGCGCCCACAAGGCCCTCAACGACCAAGGCGGCACCCTCGAGCTGCGGCACCCCAGCAAGATGGTCGTGGGTCTCGTGCAGATCACCGGTCTCGACGACGTCTTCGAGATCCGGCTCAGCTGAGGTGAGCGCGCCGCTCTCGCCGACGCCACGGAGCACGCCCCAGCGCGAGAAGGAGCGGGCGCACACCGAGCGGGAGGCGTTGTACGACGTCCTCGCACACTCGTTCATCTGCCACCTCGCCGTCGTCGTCGACGCTGTCCCGCTGGCGCTGCCCACGGTCTTCGCCGTCGACCTGGACGGCCCGGACGAGGGCGGCACCGTCTACGTGCACGGGTCGGTGGCCTCTCGGAGCCTCGTGCAGGGCCCCGCCCAGGACGTCTCGGTCACCTGGACGATCCTCGACGGCCTGGTGCTCGCGCGCTCCGGCTTCAACCACTCGATGAACTACCGCTCGGCGGTGGTGATCGGAAGAGCACGCGTCGTCGACGACTCCGACGAGCGTGCCCACGCGCTCGACCTGCTCGTCGACCACGTCGTGCCAGGGCGCTCGGCAGCTCTGCGCCGGCCCTCCCGCAAGGAGCTGGCGGCCACCGCCGTGCTCGCACTGCCGCTGCACGAAGCGTCGGTGAAGTCGCGTGCGGGCGACCCCGAGGACGAGGACCACGACGTCGCCGCCGGGGTCTGGGCCGGCGTGGTGCCGCTCGCCGTCCGGGCTGCCCCGCCGGTCACCTCCGCCGACGCCCTCGACCTCCCGGCCCCCGACCACGTCGTACGCCGCGCCGCCGACCTCACCTGACCCGGACCGGCCCCGGAGGCAAATCACGCGGTCACGGGTGTGTCCTGCGCGGCGTGACGCCGGTGCACGCTTAGCCTTCTGTGAAGGGTGGGACGTGTGTGACTTCGCCGCCCACGACGTCGGGTCGAGACACGGGCAGCAGGGGCGGGACAGGGATGGCGAACAGCATCATCGGGCGTGACATGGCCGTTGATCTCGGCACTGCCAACACCTTGGTCTACGTGCGCGGCAAGGGTGTCCTCCTCGACGAGCCCTCGGTGGTCGCGCTGCACTCCTCGACCGGCGACATCCTGGCCGTCGGGCACGAGGCCAAGCGGATGATCGGGCGCACCCCCGACAACATCACCGCGATCCGGCCGCTCAAGGACGGCGTCATCGCCGACTTCGACTCGACCGAGCAGATGCTCCGCTTCTTCATCCAGCAGGTGCATCGCCGGCGCTACTTCACCAAGCCCCGGCTGGTGATCTGCGTGCCGAGCGGCATCACCGCCGTCGAGCAGCGCGCGGTCAAGGAAGCCGGCTACCAGGCCGGTGCCCGGCGGGTCTACATCATCGAGGAGCCGATGGCTGCCGCGATCGGCGCCGGGCTACCGGTCCACGAGGCCACCGGCAACATGGTCGTCGACGTCGGCGGCGGCACCACGGAGGTCGCGGTGATCTCCCTCGGGGGAATCGTCACCAGTCTGTCGGTGCGCACCGCGGGAGACGAGCTCGACCAGGCGCTGATCGCCTGGATGAAGAAGGAGTACTCCCTGATGCTGGGGGAGCGCACCGCCGAGGAGATCAAGATGACCCTCGGCTCGGCCTTCCCGCTGCCCAGCGAGCCCGAGGCCGAGGTGCGCGGCCGCGACATGATCTCCGGCCTCCCCAAGACCGTCGTCGTCTCCTCCGCCGAGGTGCGGATGGCCCTCGAGGAGCCCCTGCACACGATCGTCGACGCCGTCCGGACCACCCTCGACCAGACCCCGCCCGAGCTCGCCGGCGACATCATGGACCGCGGCCTGGTGCTCACCGGTGGCGGTGCGCTGCTGCGCGGCCTCGACGAGCGGATCCGGCACGAGACCGGGATGCCGGTGCACATCGCCGAGGACCCGCTGCACTCGGTGGCCATGGGCGCCGGCAAGTGCGTCGAGGAGTTCGAGGCCCTCCAACAGGTGCTCGTCTCCGAGCCCCGGCGACGCCTGGGTTGAGCTGAGACGATGCGACCGACTTCCCCCGGTTCCCCGCAGCAGCGCCCCAGCCGCACGGTGCTCGTGCTGCTCCTGCTCGCCTGCTTCACCGTGGTCACCCTCGACGTCCGTGGCGGCGACGACTCGCCGGTCGACCCGCTGCGCGCCGCTGTCGGCGCGGTGGTCGGACCCCTCGAGGTGGGTACTGCCGCGGCGGTGCGCCCGGTGCTGGCCGTGCCCGACTTCTTCCGCAGCTCCTGGTGCGCTGCGCGCCGAGCTGGCCGAGGCCGAGGCGGAGAACGCGCGGCTGCGCGGCCAGCTCGCCACGTCCGAGGTCGACCGTCAGCGTGCCGCGGAGCTCGACGGTCTTCTCGCGGGCGCGAAGAGCACCGGCTACGCGCTGGTGCCTGCCCGGGTGATCGCGATGGGGCCCGCCCAGTCGTTCACCCGCGCGGTCACGATCGATGCCGGCACCTCCTCGGGCATCAACGCCGACATGACCGTGCTCAACAACGACGGGCTCGTCGGCCGGGTGATCCGCGCCGACCGCAGCACTGCGACGGTGCTGCTGCTCTCCGACCAGGAGTCCATCGTCGGCGGCCGGCTCGGCTCGACGATGGAGGTCGGCTTCCTGCGTGGCCGTGGCGAGCAGGGCGACGCCGGCCGGCTGGACCTCGACCTGGCCGACCAGTCGGTGACGCCGGCCCGTGACGACGTGCTGGTCACGTGGGGCAGCAGGAACGGCGCGCCGTACGTCGCCGGCATCCCGATCGGTGTGGTCACCAGCGTGCAGAGCACCCCGCGTCAGCTCTCGTCGCAGGCGGTGATCAAGCCGTTCGTCGACTTCACCTCGCTCGACCTGGTCGGCGTCGTCGTCGATCCCGACACCGAGGGCGACCGGGTCGTCCTCGACGCCGCGCCCGAGCAGAGCAGCCGGGAGGAGCGATGACCCTGATCCGCGCGGCCGTCCTCACCGCCCTCGTCGCCGTGGCCGTCGCGCTCCAGGTGGCCGGCTTCTCGTTCCTGTCCTACGACGGTGTGGTGCCCAACCTGGCTCTCCTCCTCGTGGTCGCGGCCGCTCTCGTGCGCGGCCCCGACTTCGCGGCCACGCTTGGCTTCTTCGCCGGCCTTGCCATCGACCTCGCGCCGCCGGCTGACCACGTCGCCGGGCGGTGGGCCCTCGCGCTCGTCGTCGTGGGGTACGTCGTGGGGCGGGTCCGCCAGGACGCCGGGTCCTCCGCCGTGGCCGCCGTGCTGACCGTGGCCGCTGCCTCGTTCATCGGCACGTCGGTGTTCGCACTCTCCGGCCTGGTCCTCCAGGACCCGGCCGTCCCGATCGCGGAGGCGCTGTGGGTGATCCCGGTCGCCGTCGTCTACGACGTCCTGCTCACGCCGTTCGTGCTGCCGCCCGTGATGCGGCTGTTCCGCCGCATCCAGCCGCACCAGCTGGCCTTCTGATGGCCACTTCCAACGCGCGGGGTCGCGGGACCACCCGGACCGGTCGGGTGCGGGCGAGCAGCCTGACCAAAGGTGGCCTGCGACTGATCGTGGTCCAGGCCCTGGTGCTCTCGTTGTTCATCACCCTCTTCGCCCGGCTGTGGTATCTCCAGGTGCTCGGCGGCGAGGCCTACCAGGCGCAGGCGGCCGAGCAGTCGGTGCGCGAGCTCGTGGTGCAGCCGGCGCGCGGACTGATCGTCGACGACATGGGGCGTCCGCTGGTGGCCAGCCGCACTTCCTGGGTGATCAGCATCGACCGCACCATGCTGGCCAAGATGGCCGAGGGGGAGCAGGACGCGCTGCTGCGGCAGTTGGCCCGCGCGGTCGGAAGCTCGGCCAAGACGATCCGCAAGCGCACCCTGCTGTGCGGTGAGAGCGGCTCGGAGACGGGCACCTGCTGGAACGGGTCGCCCTACCAGCCGGTGCCGGTGGCCGAGGACGTCCGGCAGCAGATCGCGGTCTCGATCATGGAGCAGGGCGAGGACTTCCCGGCGGTGCTCGTCGAGCAGCAGTCCGTGCGCGCCTATCCCTCGCCGTACGGCATCAACGCCGCCCACCTGTTGGGCTACCTGAGCCCGATCACCGAGGAGGAGCTCGACGAGGCGGAGACGGCCGAGGACCAGTCGGTGCACGGCGCCTCGGTCGTGGGCCGGGCGGGGCTGGAGAAGCAGTACGACAAGTACCTGCGCGGCTTCCCGGGCTACCGCTCGGTCGCCGTCGACTCCATGGGCCGGGTGCTCGGCACCACCGGCGAGACCGACGGCCGGGCCGGTGACACGCTCGTCACCTCCATCGACGCGCGCGTCCAGGCTGTCGTCGAGCAGCAGCTCGAGCAGACGATCAAGACCGCTCGCGCCACCCGCGACACCGTCACCAACCGCAACTACGTCGCCGACTCCGGCGCCGCCGTCGTGATGGACGCGACCAACGGTCGGATCGTCGCGATGGCCGGCCAGCCGACCTACGACCCCGGCGTCTGGGTGGGCGGCATCACCTCCAAGGCGCTGGCGCGGCTCTACTCCGCCAAGGCAGGTACGCCGCTTCTCTTCCGCGCCACCCAGGGACAGTTCGCCCCCGGCTCGACGTGGAAGCCGATCATGAGCGCGGGGGCGCTGTCGCACGGCTACGACTTCGACACCCGGCTGAACTGCTCCTCGGCGTTCCAGGTCGGCAACCGGTCCTTCAAGAACTACGAGTCCGGCGCCTACGGCTACATCGGCTTCGACAAGGCGCTCCAGGTCTCGTGCAACACCTTCTTCTACCGCGTCGGCTACGGCTACTGGGCCCGACTCGGCAGCGACGTCGACGACGTCGAGGCCCGCGACCCGCTGGTGCGCACCGCGCAGATGTTCGGCTTCGGCAAGGAGACGGGCATCGACATCCCGGGGGAGGCCAGCGGCCGGATCGCGGACCGGAAGTGGAAGCTCGCCTACTGGAAGTCCAACAAGGACTACTACTGCAAGCTCGGCAAGAAGCCCGGCAACGACTTCATCCACCGCTTCGCCCGCGAGTTCTGCATCGAGGGCTACGCCTACCGTGCCGGCGACGCGGTCAACTTCGCCATCGGTCAGGGCGACACGATCGTCACCCCGCTCCAGCTCGCCCGCGCGTACGCCGCGATCTCCAACGGCGGCACCCTGTGGGAGCCACGGGTGGCCAAGGCGGTCGTCGACCCCGAGGGCAACGTCGTGAAGCGGATCAAGGCCAAGAAGTCCTCCCAGGTGAAGGTCTCGGCTGCCGACCTGCGCTACATCGACACCGCGCTCCAGGGCACCTCGCGCACCGGCACGATGTCCTGGCGGCTGATCGACTTTCCCCTCGACCAGGTCAAGATCCGCTCCAAGACAGGATCGGCCGAGGTCTACGGCAAGCAGAGCACGTCGTGGGTCGCTTCCTACGACGGCCGCTACGTGGTGCTGATGATGGTCTCGCAGGGCGGCACCGGGTCGGGTACGTCGGGGCCGGCTGTCCGCAAGATCTGGGAGACGCTGTACGGCGTCGAGGGGATGAGGGTCGACCGCAGGAAGGCCGCCCAGCCAGGTGCCCGCCCGCCGGCCGCGCTCCCCACGTTCGCCGACGACGGCGCGATCCTGCCGCCGGTGGCGCCGCACGCCCGCAGGAGCAAGCGATGAGCCTCGCCACCGCGCCGCGGCCGCGGGTCCGGCTCGAGACGACCTCGCGGGTGCGGGGCGGTCGGGTCGACTGGCTGCTCCTGCTGGCCGTCGCCGGCCTGCTGGTGGTCGGCGCCCTGCTGGTCTGGTCTGCCACGTCGAGCCGGGAGCTCCTCGTCGGCGACGACCCGCGGGCCTACCTGAAGAAGCAGCTGGTCAACATCGCGATCGGGGTCGTGCTGGCGCTGATGGTGACCGCCACCGACCACCGCTGGGTGCGGATCCTGGCCCCCCTGGTCTACGTCGCCTCGGTCGTCGGCCTGGTGCTGGTGCTCGTGATGGGCAGCACCATCAACGGTTCCCGCTCCTGGATCGTGCTGGGCGGTCTCTCCATCCAGCCGGCCGAGTTTGCCAAGCTGGCTGTGGTCATCGGCATGGCCCTGCTGATCGCGGAGCGCACCGAGAGTTCGCTGCGGTCGCGCGACGTGCGCGCGCTCGAGGTGATCGGGATGCTGTCGATCGCGGGGCTCCCGGCCGTGCTCATCCTCGCCCAGCCCGATCTCGGCACGATGCTGGTGCTCTCCGCCACCGTCTTCGGCGTCATCGCCGTCTCGGGGGCGCCGCGCGGCTGGCTGGTGGCCCTCGCCGGGGGAGCGGTCGTGGCGGCCGTCACCGCCGCCCAGGTCGGACTGCTCGAGGACTACCAGCTCGACCGGTTCCTGGCCTTCACCGACCCCGGGCTCGACCCGCGCGGAGCCGGCTACAACACCACCCAGGCCCGCATCGCGATCGGCAACGGAGGCGTGCTCGGCCAGGGGCTCTTCCAAGGCTCGCAGACGCACTCCGGCTTCGTTCCCGAGCAGCACACCGACTTCATCTTCACCGTCGCCGGTGAGGAGCTCGGCCTGGTCGGCTCGGCGGTGCTGATCGCGCTCCTGGCCGTCGTGCTCTGGCGGGCGCTGGTGATCGCCGCTCGGGCCGAGGACCTCTTCGGCCGCCTCGCCGCCGCGGGGATCGCGTGCTGGTTCGGCTTCCAGGCCTTCCAGAACATCGGGATGTGCCTGGGCATCATGCCGGTCACCGGCGTACCCCTGCCGCTGGTTTCCTACGGCGGATCGTCGATGTTCGCGACGCTGATGGCGATCGGCCTGCTGCAGAACGTCGCCCGGCGCGGCAGCAACAGGATCGGTCCGGCCCCCTCGCGGCTCACCGGCGCGCGTCGCTGACCCGGCGTGAACCGGCGGGCATCCGGCGGGCATGGAGCCGGCCGGCGCCCCGGTTGCTGGAGACGCCGGCCGGTGAGGTGAGGCGAGGGCTCAGTAGACGCTCACGCCGTAGACGCTGAGCGCCTCGGTGACCGGCTGGAAGAAGGTGGTGCCGCCGGAGGAGCAGTTGCCGCTGCCGCCGGAGGTCAGGCCCAGCGCGGTCGCTGCCGGAGAAGAGCGAGCCGCCGCTGTCGCCGGGCTCGGCGCACACGTTGGTCTGGATCAGGCCGGTGACGATGCCGTCGGCGTAGTTGACGGTGGCGTTGAGGCCGGTGACGGAGCCGCCGTGCACACCGGTGGTGCTGCCGCTGCGGGTGACGGACTGCCCGACGCTAGGCGTTGCCGGCGCCGGTGATGTCCTGGTAGCTGCCGTTGTAGAGGTAGACGTCGGCCGGCGCCGCGGCGAGGCTGGAGTAGCGGACGATGCCGTAGTCGTTGCCGGGGAAGCTGGTGCCGGCGCGGGTGCCGAGCAGCGAGGTCTGGGCGGAGTTGGAGTACCAGGAGCTGCCGACGTTGGTGCAGTGGCCGGCGGTCAGGAAGTAGTAGGTGCTGCCGCTGCGCACGTTGAAGCCGAGCGAGCAGCGGCTGCCGCCGCCGTAGATGGCCTCGCCGCCGCTGATGGTCGGGCTGAAGGTGCCGCCGACCCGGTCGACGCGGGCGGCGTCGCCGAAGTCTGCCGCGATCGACCCGATGCGGGCGGCCTCGGCCTCCGAGACCGTGGAGTCGAGGCTGATCACGACCTGGTTGGCCTCGTGGTCCACGGCCCAGCCGGTGCCGGGGGTGGACACCTCCTGCTCGAGCCTGTCGGTGACCGCGCCGAGGGCGGCGGTGCTGTGCTTGACGACCCTGACCTTCGCGCCGGCGGGCAGGTCGCGGCGGGCCTGGGTGGCCGCGGCCCGGTCGGTGACGTTGACGACCATGGCTCCGTCGGAGCCCATCCAGACGCCGGCGGACTTCGCGTGGAGGTCGCGAGCGACGGAGCGGGCCTCCTTGGCCGCTGCCATCGAGCGCTCGGCCTTCTGGGCGTTGGCCTGGTCGGCCGTGACGTGCGCGGAGGGTCCGTCCGAGCCGGCGGCGGGAGCCGCGGGGGCCGGGCTGGCCAGCATCGTCGAGAGTGCGGTCGCAAGGACGACGCCACCGAGGTACGCCGCCGGTCGGCGGCTGCTGCGGATGGTTCTCATGGGGATCTCCCTTCGAGGAGGGCGCACCCGATGCGCGCCCTCGGTCCCTTCGAGAGTTATCAGTGTCTAGACCACCGGCTCAAGGGCTCCCCGGGGTGCACGTTCGTGCGCTGCACGAACATGAGGAGGTGAATTGATGCCTGGAATCACATACGCGCAATAACGTCCTCCAGACCCCGGGCGGCGATCCCGGCCGGGGCATCCGGTGCGGCAACGGGTCGCACCCATCCTCTCGGGAGACAGATGTGACGCATCCCAGTCACCAGCGCACGACGCTCACCAGGACACTGCTCGGCGCCCTGGCCGTGGCCACCCTCACGACGAGCGCCTTCGGTGCCTCGCCGGCGGCGGCCGCCCAGCCGGACCGCGACCTGGCACCCGTGACGGGCGCCGCCAAGGCCTCCGCCATCGACGGGCGCTACATCGTGGTGCTCAACGACCGCGTGACAGCGGCGTCGGAGAAGGGCGCCCGCTCGGTCGCCAAGAACAACGGCGGCAAGGTCCTGGACAACTTCGGCAGCGTGCTCAACGGCTTCTCGGCCAAGCTTCCGGCCGCAGCACTGGACAAGATGCGCCGCAACCCCGACGTCGCGTTCATCGAGGCCGACCAGCGCTTCAGCATCGACGCGACCCAGTCACCGGCCACCTGGGGTCTGGACCGCATCGACCAGCGCAACCTGCCGCTCGACAACCAGCTACACCTACGACGCGACCGGCTCGGGCGTGCACCGCCTACGTCATCGACACCGGCATCTGGACCTCGCACGGCGAGTTCGGCGGGCCGGGCGGCCAGCGGCTACTCACGCGATCAACGACGGCCGCGGCACGACGGACTGCAACGGCCACGGCACCCACGTCGCCGGCACCGTCGGCGGGTCGACGTACGGCGTGGCCAAGCAGGTCACCCTGCGTCGCCGTGCGGGTGCTCGACTGCTCCGGCAGCGGCATCGACCAGCGGGGTGATCGCCGGCGTCGACTGGGTCACCGCCACACGCGGCCGGTGCGCCCGCGGTGGCCAACATGAGCCTCGGCGGCGGCGTCTCGCACCGCCCTCGACAACGCGGTCGCCAGCTCGATCAACGCCGGCGTCACCTACGCCGTCGCCGCCGGCAACGAGAGCACCAACGCCTGCAACGGTTCGCCGTCGCGGGTGCGCCGCGGCCCTCACCGTCGGCGCGACCGACCAGCACCGACGCCCGGTCGAGCTTCTCCAACTACGGCACCTGCCTCGACCTGTTCGCACCCGGGTCCAGCATCACCTCTGCCTGGTACACCACCGACACCGCCACCAACACCATCAGCGGCACCTCGATGGCCACCCCGCACGTCGCCGGCGTCGCGGCGCTGTACCTCCAGGGCAACCCGTCGGCGTCGGCCGCGACCGTCAACGGTGCGATCGTCAACGGCGCTACCACCGGTGTGGTGTCCGGGGCCCAGACCGGCTCGCCGAACCGACTGCTCTACTCACTGCTCGACGGTGGTGGCACCCCGCCGCCCACCGGCGGCAACCTGCTGGCCAACCCGGGCTTCGAGTCGGGTGCGACCGGCTGGTCGGCCACCTCAGGCGTGATCACCAACGACAGTGGGGCCGCGGCCCGCACCGGCTCGTGGAAGGCCTGGCTGGACGGCTACGGCAGCACCCACACCGACACCCTGGCGCAGACGGTGACCGTGCCGGCAGCGGCGAGTGCGTCGTTGTCGTTCCACCTCTACGTCTCCAGCCAGGAGACGACCGCCTCGACGGCCTACGACACCCTCCGGGTGCAGGCCACCACGGGCGGGGTCACCAGCACCCTGGCGACGTACTCCAACCTCGACAAGGGCTCCTCGTTCGTGCAGCGCACGCTGAACATGTCGGCCTTCACCGGCAAGTCGGTGACGCTCACCTTCACCGGCACCGAGGACTCCAGCCTGGCGACGAGCTTCGTCATCGACGACACCTCGCTCACCACCGGCTGACCCACCGCACCACCCCGGACCACCGGCCCGGGGCCCGCGAGCACAGCGCGGGTCCCGGGTCGCGTGCACGAGATGACTAGGTCATGCGGGTCTGGCAGCTGCGGCGCGATGCGAGCAGTCTGGTCTCCCGGTCACGTCGCGCCCACCCGACCCGGGAGGAGCCATGGACGTCACCGTCCTGCACCGGCGCACCGTCGCCCACTGGCAGCGCGCGCTGGCTGCCGTCGGACCCGATGACTGGTCCCGCGTCACCCCCTGCGCCGACTGGGACGTTCGCAGCCTGGTCAACCACGTGGTGGGGGAGGAGCTCTGGACCGTCCCCCTGGTGGAGGGGCTCACGATCGAGGACGTCGGAGGCCGGTTCGACGGTGACGTGCTCGGTGACGAGCCCGTCCGCCGTGGCGTGGCGTCCGCGCTGGCGGCCGTGGCCGCGGTCGACCGGTATGCCCCGCTCGGTGGGAAGGTGCGCCTGTCCTACGGGGAGGAGGACATCGGCGAGTACGTCCTGCAGCTGTGTGCCGATCACCTGGTGCACGGCTGGGACCTCGCGGTGGCCGTGGGTGCCGACGCCCGGATGGACGAGGAGCTGGTGCTGGCGGTGTCGACCTGGTTCGCCGGGCGCGAGGAGCTGTACCGGTCCGCCGGCGTGGTCGGCCCGAGGCCCGACGCGGGCGCCGGTGCCGGCACCGACCTGCTGGCCGCCTTCGGTCGGGACGCGGGCTGGACCGCCACGCCGTGATCGCCGCGCGGGTCCTCCCACGGGTGGGCAGGCTCGACCGGTTTTGCTTGGATGGTCTCCATGTCGACCTCACCCGAGTCCCGTGACCCCGACGACGCCGCCCCCGTCGACCCGGTGATCAGCGATGCCGTGCACACCGTGAGCAACCGCTTCGGCACCCAGGGACTCGCCGACCTGATCGCCCTGGCCCGCGAGGAGCTGGCCGCTGCCGAGGCGGCTCTCAAGGAGCTCGACAGCCTCGACTGAGCGACACCCGCTGGTCACTCGGTTCGGCCGCGCGGGGCCGTGCGACGTACCCTGGGGAGTCGTCCTTCCCCCGAGCGATCTGCGAGGTTGCACCGTGCGCACCGCCACGACCGAGGTCGCGTCGATCTTCCCGCGTCTCGAGCCGCTGCTGCCCTCGGTGCAGAAGCCGATCCAGTACGTCGGCGGCGAGCTCAACTCCACCCAGAAACCGTGGGGCGAGGACGACGCGACCGTCCGCTGGACGCTCATGTACCCCGACGCCTACGAGGTCGGCCTGCCCAACCAGGGCGTCCAGATCCTCTACGAGGTGCTCAACGAGCGTGACTGGATCGTCGCCGAGCGCACCTACTCGGTGTGGCCCGACATGGAGCAGGTCATGCGCACCGGTGACGCGCAGGGGCCGATCCCGCAGTTCACCGTCGACAACCACCGCCCGGTGCGTGCCTTCGACGTCTTCGGCGTCTCCTTCTCCACCGAGCTCGGCTACACCAACCTGCTCACCGCCCTCGACCTCGCCGGGATCCCGCTGCACGCGACCGACCGCGGCGAGGACGACCCCCTCGTGCTCGCCGGCGGCCACGCCGCCTTCAACCCCGAGCCGATCGCCGACTTCGTCGACGCAGCCGTCCTCGGTGACGGCGAGGAGATCGTGCTGAAGATCTCCGAGGTGGTGCGCGAGTGGAAGGCCGAGGGTCGTCCCGGCCTCGGCGGGCGGACGCCGCGCAACGAGCTGCTCTACCGGCTCGCCGTCTCCGGCGCGGTCTACGTCCCGGCGTTCTACGACGTCGACTACCTGCCCGACGGCCGGATCAAGCGGGTCGCTCCCAACACCTCCGGGGTCCCGTGGCGCGTGCACAAGCACACGCTGATGGACCTCGATGCGTGGCCCTACCCCAAGCAGCCCCTGGTGCCGCTCGCCGAGACCGTGCACGAGCGGTTCTCGGTGGAGATCTTCCGCGGGTGCACCCGCGGCTGCCGTTTCTGCCAGGCCGGGATGATCACCCGGCCCGTCCGTGAGCGCTCGATCACCACGATCGGCGAGATGGTCGACAACGGCATCAAGAAGTCCGGCTTCGAGGAGGTCGGCCTGCTCTCGCTCTCCAGCGCGGACCACACCGAGATCGGTGAGGTCGCCAAGGGTCTGGCCGACCGCTACGAGGGCAGCAACGTCTCGCTCTCGCTGCCCTCCACCCGGGTGGACGCCTTCAACATCACCTTGGCCAACGAGTTCTCCCGCAACGGTCGGCGTTCGGGACTGACCTTCGCCCCCGAGGGCGGCTCGGAGCGGATGCGCCGGGTCATCAACAAGATGGTGACCGAGGAGGACCTCATCCGCACCGTCGCCACGGCGTACTCCCACGGCTGGCGGCAGGTGAAGCTCTACTTCATGTGCGGGCTGCCCACGGAGACCGATGAGGACGTCCTCGAGATCGGCGAGCTGGCCAAGAAGGTGATCGCCAAGGGCCGTGAGGTCTCCGGACGCAACGACATCCGTTGCACCGTGTCGATCGGCGGCTTCGTGCCCAAGCCGCACACCCCGTTCCAGTGGGCCTCGCAGCTGGACTGGGAGACCACCGACCTGCGGCTGCAGAAGCTCCGCAACGACGTCCGCTCGGACAAGAAGTTCGCCCGCGCCATCGGCTTCCGCTACCACGACGGGCGCCCCGGCATCATCGAGGGGCTGCTCTCGCGCGGGGATCGCCGGGTGGGCCGGATCATCGAGACGGTCTGGCGCGACGGTGCCCGCTTCGACGGCTGGAGCGAGCACTTCTCCTTCGACCGCTGGGCCGAGGCCACCGGTCGTGCGCTCACCGGGCTGCCGGTCGACCTCGACTGGTACACCGTGCGCGAGCGCGAGCACGCCGAGGTGCTGCCCTGGGACCACCTCGACTCCGGTCTCGACAAGGACTGGCTGTGGGCCGACTGGGAGGACGCCCTCGTCGGCGCCGACCCGGACGCGGACATCCCCGAGGTCGAGGACTGCCGCTGGACGCCGTGCTACGACTGTGGCGTCTGCCCGCAGATGGACACCGAGATCCAGATCGGCCCCACGGGCGCCAAGCTGCTCCCGCTCTCCGTCGTCTGAGGCGCCAAGCACTGCTGTAACGCGGGGTTATGGACGCTCAACACCCGTCCTACCTCGTGGGAGGCGTCCCCGGCTCGTGGGGAGTGCCGCGAGAGAGGGTGCGCCCTCAGAAGCCGCTGATCGGCCCGCCGCGGGTGCGCATCTGCCCGGACGGGTTGCGCTCCGGCTTGGTGTCGGCGATCCACTTGGAGCGGTGCCGCCAGATCTGCTCGAAGTTCCGCCGGTAGTCGTAGAACACGCCACGCCGGGGGATGTGCACGGTCAGCTCGTCGCCGTTGAGCGACCGGTCCGACCAGTTCTGCGAACCCGTCCACACGTGCCAGCCGGAGGACTTCTTGCCGTAGCGACCACCCACGATCATGTACTTCGCGTGGGTGAACATGTCGGTGCTGCCGTTGTTGTTGCGGTCGGCGTCGGGGCTCTTGATGAGCACTCCGTTGCGGGCGAGGATCTGCACGACGCGGCCGCCGGCGTCGCTCTCCAGGACCTTGATGTCACAGCCGTGCCGGCTGAGGTCGGCGACCTTCTTCGCCAGGTAGACGCCGCGCTTGCCGTTCCAGCCGTACATGTTGATGCGCACCATCGTGCGCCCGCCGATGCCGGTGGACCCGGGCGCGTTCTTGCAGCGGACCCGCTTGAGCCGGCTCATCACCGGGTCGTTGTCGCGGGTGTTCTTGAAGCGTGGGTAGACCGTGAGGTCGAAGTCACCCACCGGCCGGTTGCGGTAGGGCCGCTTCACCGGCTTGTCGCGCTTCATCTCCTTGAACACCCCGCGCAGGACGTTGTGCAGGTAGCGCCGGTCGGTGGTGGTGAACAGGTCGTTCCACTGGGTCTTCGCGCCGAACCCGGTGAGGTTCACCGACCCGAACATGACCACGTTCTGCGCCGTACCGATGTCGGTGAAGAGGAAGAACTTCGAGTGCAGGTTGCCCGTCGTCCCTCGGCAGGACCGGTGGCAGATACGCAGGAAGCTCCTCTTGCTCACCTTGGTCCCCAGCACCCGCTGCATCCGCGTGGTCTGCCGCGAGGTCCAGTTGCCGTTGAGCAGCACCTGCACGTGGACGCCGCGCTTGTGCGCGGCGATGAGGGCGTCGGTGATGTCCTTGCGGTCGTTGGAGTACGCCGCGATCCGCACCGTCGACCCCGGCCGGGCCGCGTTGATCGTGCTCGCGAGCTTGGTCAGCAGCCGGTTCTTGGCCGGCGACGCTCCCCAAGGGTTGTTGAAGATCGCGCCGTCCTCAGGTCGGTAGGCCGAAGCCGGAGCCGCGGCTGCCGCGCTGATCAGGGTGGTCGCGAGCAGGATGATGACGAGCTTCTTCAGCACGTGGGGATTCCTCCCGTGTGTTGGTCCCGAGTGGCCAGGGCGCGCGGGCGGAGGCCCCAGGTGCGCGCAGTCGATGCCCAGCCAGGCTAGGGCATCCGGCAGGCGCTCGAGGACTGGGGGGCAGCCCCCGGCTGTCGACCCAGCCGTACATCACGATCCGGAACACCGTGCGGCCACCGGAGCCGGTGCCACCACCCGCGGTGCAGCTCACCTCACCGAGGCGGCGCAGGACCGGGTCCTCGTGGGGTGTCAGGCTCGGCATCAGGAAGAAGCCGTTCTCGTCGTCGCCCACCACCCGGTGGATGTAGGGCGAGACCAGCCGTCGGTCACGCACCAGCTGCTCGAAGACCTTGGTGTAGAGGTCGCGCAGCTCGGGGGCGTCGCTGGTCGTGTAGGGGGTCGTTCCACTGGACCCGCCCGCGTGCGTTGTTGAAGATGGCCCCCGATCCCGGCGTGTACGCCGCCGCCGGGGGAGCATGCAGCGTGGCGACGAGGAGCGCGCTGAGGAGGGTGGCCAGGGCCGAGGATGCCGTGCGAAGCATGGGCGAGGACCACCGAGGAGTTGGGACACGATCGAGGAACGGCTGTGGAAGTCAGCACAGCGAACGGTCGGAACCGGTGCGGCGCGCGTCAGCCGGCGATCGCGTCCTCGATGTGCCGACGGCGCGACACGTGGATGCCCGCGACCAGCTGGGGGAGCGAGAGCAGGGTCAGCGCGATCAGGGGCACCGTCCAGCCGCCAGAGACCTGGTGCAGCACTCCGACCGTCAGGGGGCCCGTCGCCGCGATCAGGTAGCCGATGCCCTGGCTGAAGCCCGAGAGTGCCGCAGTCCCGGCGCTGGTCCTGGCGCGGAGCCCGATGAGGGTCAGCGCGACCGGGAACACCGCGGTCGCCATCCCGATCACGACCGCCCACAGCCACGCCCCGGCCACGGGTGCGAAGGCGAGCCCGAGGTAGCCGACGGGGTAGAGCAGCACGATCGCGACGATCAGCCGGGCGGGGTTGTGCATCCGTGCGGTCAGGGCGGGGAGCCAGAACGACAGCGGGATGCTCACGGCGGTGACCACCCCGAGCAGCAGACCGGCGGTGGTGGCCGAGAAGCCTGCGTCGCGGTAGATCTGGGCGAACCAGCCGAAGATCGAGTAGGCCTGCATCGACTGGAGCCCGAAGAAGATCGCCATCCACCACCCGAGCCGGGTGCGGGCCACCGCGCCCAGTGACACCGTCTCCGGCGCCTCGTCCGGGGTGCGGTCGTGGCGCACGAGCAGGAGCCAGGGGAGAGCCGCGACCAGCGCGGTTGCGGCCCACACCGCGATGCCGACCCGCCAGCTGCCAGCAGCGGCACTGATCGGCGCGGTCAGCACCGAGGCGGAGGTCAGGCCGATCGCGAGCGAGGTGGTGTAGATGGAGGTGAGCAGCCCGATCCGTCGGGGGAAGTGCAGCTTGACCAGGGACGGCAGCAGCACGTTGGCGGCAGCCATCCCGGCCAAGCCCACCAGGGAGAGTCCGAGGAACGTCCAGACGCTGTCGGCGCGCGCTCGCAGGCCGAGTCCGAGGACGACCAGGGCCAGTGAGGTCAAGGTGACCCGGTGCACCCCGAAGCGACGGGCCACGACGGGCGCCACCATGCCGAACGATGCGAAGCAGAGCACCGGGAGAGTCGTGAGCACCCCCGCCATCGTGGAGTCCATGGAGAGCTCGTCGGTGAGCTCGGCCAGCACCGGCCCGATCGAGACCGCGGCGGGGCGCATGTTGAACGCCAGCACGACGATCCCGAGGAGCACCAGCAGCCGTTGCACCCGGGACTCCTGCTGCTCCCCGGCTCGACCCACGCGGTCAGCATCCCAGGCGGCCGCGAGCGCGGCGTACGGCGGGCCACCGGGGGAGGTCTGCTCGGACCAACGCTCTACGCTGCTCGGGTGCCTGACCAACCCGAGCAGCAAGCTCCGCCCGTGCAGCGGCTTCGGGTCCGCTACGCCAAGCGCGGCCGGTTGCGCTTCACCAGCCACCGCGACTTCTCACGCGCCTTCGAGCGTGCCCTGGTGCGCGCCCAGGTGCCGATGGCCTACTCCTCCGGCTTCAACCCGCACCCACGGATCTCCTACGCCGGCGCTTCGCCGACCGGTGCCGCGAGCGAGGCGGAGTACCTCGAGATCGGGTTGGCCCGCGAGGTCGAACCCGACTCGCTCGGTGCCGAGCTGGACGCGGCACTGCCCGCAGGTCTCGACGTGGTCGAGGTCGTGATCTCGCCGGGGGGCTCGCTCAGCGACCGGCTCGAGGCGAGCCGGTGGCGGATCACCTTGGTGGACCGGGCCCCAGCGGAGGTGTCCGAGGCGGTGACCGACTTCCTCGCCGCCGAGGAGGTCATGGTCGAGCGGATGACCAAGAAGGGGCTGCGCAACTTCGACTGCCGCGGGGCGGTCGTGTCGCTCACCTCACACGCTTGCCCGGACCGCAGCGAGGAGTGTGCGATACTCGACGTGGTCCTACGGCACGGAACCCCGTCCGTGAGACCCGACGACATCCTCGCCGGCTTGCGTGCGCTCGCCGGGCTCGAGGTGGCAGCCGCTCCGTTGCACGAGCGGCTGGCACAGGGCCCGCTCGACTCGCAGACCGGCACGGTGGGTGACCCGTTCGAGCACGACCGCGACAGGGCATGACCGAGGGTGACAGTCTCGGCCGCTGATGCCGATGACCGCGGAACGCCCGCACGAGCCCCGCTGACGTGACCATTCCACGGTGGACGACGTCGCTGCTCCGTCGTACGGGTGAGGCTGCCCGGCGCTGGGGCGCCATCCGCAAACTTGCGTCCCGGCGGTCATGAGCACCCGAAGGACGACCGACACGCTCCCGCGTGCATCGGGCCCCGGGTCAGACCGGCAGCCCCTCCCGCGGGAGTCGAGGAGAGCAGATGCTCGACAGCGAGACCCCCGGCGAGAACTCCGACACCACAGGCGAGACTCCCGCCGCTGAACCGGGCGACACGCCCGGGTCGGCACCGGCGAAGAAGGCGGCCAAGAAGGCCCCCGCCAAGAAGTCGACCGCCAAGAAGGCTGTGGCGAAGAAGGCCCCGGCCAAGAAGGCCGCCACCAAGAAGTCGACCGCCAAGAAGGCCATCTCCATCTCGGTCGGCGATGCCGACCAGCCGTCGCTGCCCGGGTCGGGCCGCGGCCGTGCGAAGGGCTCCGACGCCGCCGCTCCGGTAGCCAAGAAGGCCGCGAAGAAGGCTGCGGCGAAGAAGGCCCCGGCCAAGAAGGCCCCCGCCAAGAAGGCCACCGCCGAGAAGTCGACCGCCGAGAAGGTCGACGAGGCGGGCCAGGCGACCCTCGACGGCGACGCGGCCACCGGTGAGACCGCCGAGGCCAACGCGCCCGGTGGTGCGGCACCGCTCTTCCAGGCTCCCGACGTCGCCAAGGCCCGACCGGCCCGCAAGCGCACCACGACCAAGATGCCCTCGCCGACGGCTGACACCGCGGAACGCGAGCCTGCTGCCCCGTCGACCGCTGACGCCGATGCCGACACGGGGGACGCCGAGGACGAGGGCCAGTCGGGGGAGCGGCCCGACGAGCAGGGAGACGAGCAGGGCGGTGCCCGACGCCGCCGGCGGCGCGGAGGCCGTCGACGTCGCAAGGGCGGCAACGGCGACGACCAGCAGGGCGACGGGGACTCCGGAGCGGACTCCGGTGACCAGGACGGCAAGGCCGACGGCCAGCAGACCAAGGGCGGCAACCAGGCCAAGGGAGGCAACCAGGCCAAGGGCGGCAACCAGGGCGGCCGGGGCGCGCGGGCTGACGACGACGACGACGAGGGCGGCTCGGCCTCGAGCCGGCGGCGTCGTCGCCGCCGTCGGGCCGGCGAGGAGGGAGACGGCGGCGGGGACGACCCCGAGAACACCGTCACCCGGGTCCGCAAGGCCCGCAGCCCCGAGGACGAGATCACCGCGCTGTCGGGCTCCACCCGGCTCGAGGCCAAGAAGCAGCGCCGTCGGGAGGGCCGCGAGGCTGGACGTCGCCGCGCACCGATCGTCAGCGAGGCCGAGTTCCTGGCCCGCCGGGAGGCGGTCGACCGGGTGATGGTCATCCGCCAGCGCGAGGACCTCACCCAGATCGCGGTCCTCGAGGACAAGGTGCTCGTCGAGCACTACGTCGCCCGGGAGTCACAGACCTCGCTGATCGGCAACGTCTACCTCGGCAAGGTGCAGAACGTGCTGCCGTCGATGGAGGCCGCCTTCATCGACATCGGCAAGGGCCGCAACGCCGTCCTCTACGCCGGTGAGGTCAACTGGGACGCGCTCGGCGCCGGCAACGGACCGCGCAAGATCGAGCACGTGTTGAAGTCCGGTCAGTCCGTGCTGGTCCAGGTCTCCAAGGACCCGATCGGTCACAAGGGCGCCCGCCTCACCAGTCAGATCTCGCTGCCCGGCCGGTTCTTGGTCTACGTGCCTGACGGCACCACGAGCGGGATCTCCCGCAAGCTCCCCGACACCGAGCGCAACCGGCTCAAGACGCTGCTCAAGGAGATCGTCCCCGACACGGCGGGCGTGATCGTGCGCACCGCCGCCGAGGGCGCCAGCGAGGAGGAGCTGACCCTCGACGTCGAGCGGCTCACCGCCCGCTGGAGCGACATCGAGGCCAAGGTGGCCAAGACGAGCGACAAGTCCAACAACCCGCAGCTCCTGTACGGCGAGCCCGACCTGACCCTCAAGGTCGTGCGTGACCTGTTCACCGAGGACTTCGGCAAGCTCGTGGTCTCCGGCGCCGCTGCCTGGGACATGGTCGAGACCTATGTCCAGCAGGTCGCGCCCGACCTCGAGGACCGCCTCGAGAAGTACGACGGCAACGACGCGTTCTCGGCGTACCGGATCGACGAGCAGATCGGCAAGGCCCTGGACCGCAAGGTCTGGCTGCCCTCGGGCGGCTCCCTTGTCATCGACCGAACCGAGGCGATGACCGTCGTCGACGTCAACACGGGCAAGTTCACCGGCTCGGGCGGCAACCTCGAGGAGACCGTCACCAAGAACAACCTGGAGGCCGCCGAGGAGATCGTCCGGCAGCTCCGGCTCCGCGACATCGGCGGCATCATCGTCGTCGACTTCATCGACATGGTCCTCGAGAGCAACCGCGACCTGGTCCTGCGCCGGATGGTGGAGTGCCTGGGTCGCGACCGGACACGGCACCAGGTGGCGGAGGTGACCTCGCTGGGTCTGGTGCAGATGACCCGCAAGAGGATCGGGACCGGGCTGCTCGAGGCGTTCAGCGAGAGCTGCGAGCACTGCCAGGGCCGCGGCCTGATGATCCACCACGAGCCCGTCGAGTCGAGGAACAAGGCCGAGGAGGAGCCGCGGCGGAGTCGTCGCGGCGGCCGCGGCGGACGCGGACGCCCCGAGGGCGAGGACTCTCCAGAGTCGACCAGAGGCGACGGATCGAGCAACGGCCACAACGGCGGCCACGGTCATGGGCCGTCCCCGAAGGACTTCGCGGCAATGGCCGGGAAGCCGGTGCCGGACAAGCCCGCCGAGGACAAGCTTGCCGGGGACAAGGGCCCCGTGGCCGAGCCCGACGTGGCCGAGCCCGACGTGGAGCAGCCCGACGTGGAGCAGCCCGACGTGGAGCAGCCTGACGTGGAGCAGTCCGACGAGGGCAAGCCGGCCGGGAAGCAGGTCGAGGAGCAGCCGGCCGAGGAGGCGACGACCGAGCCCGCGGCGGACAAGCCGGTCGTGCAGCGCACCACCCGGCGGCGGCGCTCTGCTTCGAAGCCCGCTGGGGAGCCGTCCACCGCCACGTCGGCAGGCGGCGCGGAGGAGAAGCCAGCTGCTGCCGAGACGGCCGGACCCTCGCTGACGGAGCCGATCGAGCGGGTGCCGGAGACGGCGGCCGACCCGGCCCCGCCGACGGTGGTCACGACCACCCGTCGCCGAAGCGCCCGCCGCCCTGCCGGTCCGCCGAGCGCCGTACCCGATGGTGACGGCTCGTCCGGCGGTGAGGGTGGCCCGGAGGCCGTCGCCGCCGGAGAAGGGGCGGGATCGACCGCCGCCCACGTCCCGGTCAAGCGCAAGGGCGCCCGCAAGCGCTAGACGGGTCTCACCCCGCACGGGTCGTTTTGACCCGGCAGGGTCCCCTTCCGTAAACTGTTCGCCTGGCGCGCCTCGCGCGTCCTCCTGTGTGCGCTCGACCCAGGGCCATGGGCATCCGCCCGGCGTGGCACACAAACCTGAACTTGTAGTCCGACGAATGAGAGTGAGACCGCGGTGTACGCGATCGTGCGCAGTGGCGGCCAGCAGCAGAAGGTTGCTGTCGGTGACGTCATCGAGATCGACAAGGTGTCAACCGAGGTCGGTGACTCGCTCACGCTTCCCGTCGTCATGCTCGTCGACGGCGAGAAGATCACGGCCGGCGCCGATGACCTCGCCAAGGCGACGGTGACCGCGGAGGTCCTGGGCGGCACCAAGGGCCCCAAGATCACGATCTTGAAGTACAAGAACAAGACCGGCTACCGCAAGCGCCAGGGTCACCGTCAGAAGTACACCCAGGTCAAGGTCACCGAGATCTCCTCCTGATCTCCAGGCTCCGCCACCGGAGCTCCGGCACCTCCAGGCACTCGAAGGACTGAATCTCATGGCACACAAGAAGGGCGCGGCGTCCACCAAGAATGGTCGCGACTCCAACTCCCAGCGGCTCGGCGTCAAGCGCTACGGCGGCCAGCTCGTCAACGCGGGCGAGATCATCGTCCGCCAGCGCGGCACCCACTTCCACCCCGGCAACGGGGTCGGCCGTGGCGGCGACGACACCCTGTTCGCCCTGGTCGGCGGCAATGTCGAGTTCGGCACGAGGCGCGGCCGTCGTGTCGTGAACATCGTCCCGACCGCTGACTGAGGCGGCTCGAAGCACCTGATCCTCGAAGGGGCGCCCCGCAGTCGCGGCGGCGCCCTTTCGCTGTTCATCCACAGCAACGATTGGTCACGAACCGCAGACCGCAGCCCCTAAAAGCTGCGGTTGGGGACCAAACCGCAACACCAGCCCGCCACCTCCGGAGGACACCAATGGCAGTCCCGACCTTCGTGGACCGGGTGTCCCTGCACATCACCGCCGGGCGTGGCGGCAACGGGGTCGCCTCGGTGCACCGCGAGAAGTTCAAGCCGCTCGGCGGGCCGGACGGGGGCAACGGCGGCCCCGGGGGCAGCGTGATCCTGCGGGTCGACCCCGACGTGACCACCCTCGTGGACTACCACCACAGCCCGCACCGACGCGGTGAGCACGGCGGGCACGGCGCCGGCTCGCACAAGAACGGGGCACACGGCCTGGACCTGGTACTGCCGGTGCCCGACGGCACCGTCGTCACCGACGAGCGCGGGACCGTGCTGGCCGACCTGGTCGGAGCGGGCACCGAGATGGTGGTGGCCGAGGGCGGGCGGGGCGGGCTGGGCAACGCTGCCCTCGCCTCCTCCAAGCGCAAGGCGCCCGGTTTCGCGCTCCTCGGAGAGCCCGGCGCCGACCTGACCGTCGTCCTCGAGCTCAAGGTGGTCGCCGACATCGGCCTGGTCGGCTACCCGAGCGCCGGCAAGTCCAGCCTGATCGCCGCCCTGTCCCGCGCGCGGCCCAAGATCGCGGACTACCCGTTCACCACCTTGGTGCCCAATCTCGGTGTGGTGACCGCAGGCGACACCACCTTCACCGTCGCCGACGTACCCGGCCTGATCGAGGGCGCCAGCGAGGGCCGGGGGCTCGGCCACGACTTCCTCCGCCACGTCGAGCGGTGTGCCGCCCTGGTGCACGTGATCGACACCGCCACCATGGAGCCCGGTCGCGACCCGCTCTCGGACCTCGACGTCATCGAGCGGGAGCTCGCGCAGTACGGCGGTCTCGAGGACCGCCCCCGTCTGGTCGTGCTCAACAAGGTCGACGTCCCCGACGGGCGCGACCTCGCCGACATCGTGCTCCCCGACTTCGCCGAGCGCGGGCTCGAGGTGCTCACCGTCTCCGCGGCGAGCCACGAAGGTCTGCGCGAGCTGTCGTTCGCGATGGCCGAGATCGTCGCGGCCAACCGTCGTGCAAGGCCGGCGGTCGAAACCACCCGGATCGTGATCCGACCTCAGGCTGCCTCGGGCGGCGCCGAGTTCACCATCAAGGAGACCGGCGAGGGCTGGCGCGTGCGTGGCGAGAAGCCGGAGCGCTGGGTCCGCCAGACCGACTTCAGCAACGACGAGGCGGTCGGCTTCCTCGCTGACCGGCTCAACCGGATCGGCGTCGAGGACAAGCTGCTCGCGCTCGGCGCCCAGGAGGGGGACGCCGTCCTCATCGGTGATGCCGACAACGCCGTCGTCTTCGACTTCAAGCCGATGATGGACGCCGGGGCGGAGATCCTCGGTCGTCGTGGCGAGGACAACCGGTTCTCCGAGAACCGTCCGGCCCACCGCCGGCGCAAGGCCATCCAGGAGGCCATGGCCTCCCGGTCTCCCGAGGAGACCCGCGCCGACGTGGCGCGCCGACTCGGGGTCAGCGAGGCGGACGTCGACGCCGCCACGGCGGAGCTCGGCGCGGACGCCTGGGGCTGGGGCGAGGACGACCCGGGCAATCCGGGGGACCGGGCGTGACCACCCGCGACGACGTCGCCGCCGCCACGCGTGTCGTGGTCAAGGTCGGCTCGTCGTCGCTCACCACCGCCGCCGGCGGCATCGACCCCGACCGGGTCAGCACTCTCGTCGACGCGCTCGCCGCGGTGCGGTCCCGCGGTGCCGAGGTCGTGCTGGTCTCCTCCGGTGCGATCGCCGCCGGTCTCGCTCCGCTCTCGCTCGCTCGGCGCCCGCGCGACCTGGCCACCCAGCAGGCCGCGGCCTCGGTCGGGCAGGGCCTGCTCGTGCACCGCTACACCGAGGAGTTCGTCCGTCACGGACTGGCCGTCGGGCAGGTGCTGCTCACCGCCGACGACGTCACCCGGCGCAGCCACTACCGCAACGCCCACCGCACCTTCGCCAAGCTCCTCGAGCTGGGTGTGCTGCCGATCGTCAACGAGAACGACACCGTCGCGACCTCGGAGATCCGCTTCGGTGACAACGACCGGCTGGCAGCCCTGGTGGCCCACCTGGTCCATGCCGACCTGCTCGTGCTGCTCAGCGACGTCGACGGCCTCTACGACGGCCATCCTGACGGCGACGGGGCCACCCTGCTGACCGAGGTCGGCAGCGCGGCAGACCTGGCCACGGTCAGCATCGGGCGCACCGGTGGCGCCGGCCTGGGCACCGGCGGGATGCAGACCAAGGTCGAAGCCGCCCGGATCGCCACTGGTGCCGGCATCACGGTGGTGCTCACCTCCGCCGCCCAGGCGGCAGCAGCCTTGTCGGGCGATCCCGTCGGAACGGTCTTCCACCCGACCGGCAAGCGCCGGCCGACCCGGCTGCTCTGGCTGGCGCACGCCACCGAGGGCAAGGGCAGGGTGCTCCTCGACGACGGCGCCGTACGTGCCCTCGTCGAGCGCCGGGCATCGTTGCTCCCGGCCGGCATCACCGACGTGAGCGGCACCTTCTCCGCCGGCGACCCCGTCGACCTCGTCGACGCGCGCGGGCAGATCGTGGCACGAGGCCTGGTCAACTACGACTCCACCGAGCTGCCGGGCCTGCTCGGCAAGTCCACCCGCGACCTGGCGCGAGAGCTGGGAGCCTCCTACGAGCGCGAGGTCGTGCACCGCGACGACCTCGTCGTGCTGCGCTGAGCGACCCCACGTAGTCGGTCTCGACGACTCCCCGGGGATTTCCCAGTTCCGCCCACGGGTCCGGGCAAAGCCAGCAAGACTAGGCGCGATGGTGGTGGACACCCCTGGGAGAGGTGAGGACAGGCGTGGCTGAGGAGACCCGACTCTGGCACGTGACGATCACGGTGGCCGGTGAGCCTCTCGAGCCGCTGATCGTCCGCAACGGTCTGCGCAGGCTCAGCGACCAGCGTCCCTTCCTGCACTCCTTGAAGTTCGCCGCCGGTCGTGCGGAGATCCAGTACTGGGAGCAGGCCGAGAGCCTGCTGGACGCCTCCTCGCTGGCTCTGCGGGTGTGGAACGAGCACCGTGACTCCGCCGGGCTTCCCCGGTGGGAGGTCGTCGGGCTCGAGGTCCTCGAGCGCAGCATCTACCTCAGCCGCGGCATGGAGTACTCCGTGATCGTCGACCTCCACGAGGTCACCCCGCTGCCCTTCTGAGGCTCCTGTGGGCGTTGGCTTCGAGACAGCTACGGTCGCGCTCGGGGAGCGCCTAGGCTCGACCCATGAGTGAGACCGTGGAGGACCTCGCCCGCCGCGCCCGTACGGCCTCGGTCGACCTCGCGCTGGCCACCCGCGCCACCAAGGACGCGGCACTCCAGGCCATGGCCGAGGCGCTCGAGACGCGGACGACGGCGATCCTGGAGGCCAACGCACTCGACGTGGAGGCCGCGGCGGCGAGCGGCACCCCCGACGCGATGCTCGACCGGCTCCGGCTCGACGACGGCCGGGTCCACGGCATGGCCGAGGGGCTGCGGGACGTCGCCGGACTGCCCGACCCGGTCGGCGAGGTGGTGCGGGGCTCGACCCTGGCCAACGGGCTCGAGCTGCGTCAGGTGCGGGTCCCGTTCGGCGTGGTCGGCATCATCTACGAAGCACGGCCCAACGTCACCGCTGATGCGGCCGGCATCTGCCTCAAGAGCGGCAACGCGGTGCTGCTGCGCGGGTCCTCCAGCGCAGCCCGCTCCAACGAAGCGATCGTCGGCGTGCTCCGGGACGCAGCGGTGACGGCCGGGCTCCCGGCCGACGTCGTCCAGCTCGTGCCCGGGGAGGGCCATGACGCGGCCAAGGCCCTCATGCGCGCCCGCGGTCTGGTCGACGTGCTGATCCCGCGCGGCGGGGCCGGCCTCATCCGCTCGGTCGTCGAGGAGTCGACCGTGCCGGTGATCGAGACCGGGGTCGGGAACTGCCACGTCTACGTCGACCGCGACGCCGACCTCGACCAGTCGCTCGCGATCGTGCTGAACGCCAAGACCCACCGGCCCTCGGTCTGCAACGCCGCCGAGTCGCTCCTGGTGCACGCCGACGTCGCCGAGAGCTTCCTCCCTCGGGTGGTGGCAGCCCTCCAGGACGCCGGCGTGACCATCCATGGCGACGAGAGCTTCGCGGCGTACGACGGGGTGCTGGCAGCGACCGACGACGACTACGACCGGGAGTACCTCTCCCTCGACATCAGCGCCGCGGTGGTCCCCGACCTCGACGCGGCCGTCGCGCACATCCGCGCACACTCCTCGGGACACACCGAGGCGATCCTCACCCGGAGCCAGGAGGCAGCCCGCCGGTTCACCGCGACCGTCGACGCGGCAGCAGTGCTCGTCAACGCCTCCACGCGCTTCACCGACGGCGGCGAGTTCGGATTCGGCGCCGAGATCGGCATCTCGACCCAGAAGCTGCACGCACGCGGGCCGATGGGTCTGCCAGAGATGACCTCGACGAAGTACGTCGTGACCGGCGACGGGCACCTGCGCTGACCCCCACGGTCTCTCTCGAGCAGCGCCGGGCGCGGCTCGCCCGGCGGCACCTGCTGCTGCCTGAGCTGCGCACCGACGACGTCGTCGCGATCGCCGACTCGGTGCTCGCGCTGCACGCCACCGACCCGGTCACCGTCTACCTGAGCGCTGCGGCCCGGATGGCGTCCCCGTCGATCGCGGCCGTCGAGGACGTGCTGTACGAGCAGCGCAGCCTGGTGCGCCACCACGCCATGCGCAGGACGCTGTGGATCGCCCGGCCAGAAGTGGTGCGGCTGATGCACGCGGCGTGCACCCGCAAGATCTCGGGAGTCGAGCGGCGGCGTACGGCCAAGTACCTCACCGACGCCGGACTGGCCGACCCCGAGAGCTGGATCGACGAGGCTCGGGCGGCCGTGCTGTCGGTCCTGCACGAGCACGGCCCGATGACGACCAGGCGGCTCGGCGACCTGGTGCCCGACCTCAAGGTGCCGTTGGAGATGGCACCAGGCAAGTCCTACGGCGGCACCATCTCCGCCCACACCCGGGTCCCGCTGCTGCTCGGCTTCGAGGGCGAGCTGGTGCGGACCCGACCTGCCGGCACCTGGGTCAGCGGCGCCTACACCTGGGCGGCGATGGACACGTGGATGGACGGCGGTGTGGGCGACCTGCCGGAGAAGGAATCGGCCGTGAGGCTGGCCGATGCGTGGCTGCGGCGGTTCGGTCCCGGCACCCAGCGGGATCTGCAGTGGTGGATGGGTTGGACGGTGGCGCTGACCACGCACGCGCTTGCGGGGTGCGAGGCGGAGCGGGTCGACCTCGGCGGCGCCCCGGGTTGGGTCGCTGCGGGGGATGTCGAGCCGGTCGAGCCGGTCGGTGCGTGGGTGGCGCTGCTGCCGAGCCTCGACCCCACCACGATGGGCTGGAAGGACCGCGAGTGGTACCTCGACCCGGCCTGCGCCGACGCCTTCGACAGCGTCGGCAACGCCGGAGCGACCATCTGGGTCGACGGCCGGGTGGTCGGCGCCTGGGCGATCGACGAGATCGGCGACTTCCGGACGCACTACTTCCTCGGCGTCTCCTCGAAAGCCCGCCGCGCGGTGGAGGCGGAGGCCGAACGACTGCGGGCGCTGGTGGGCGCGACCCGGTTCTCGGTGCGGTTCCCCGGTCACATGCAGAAGACCCTGAGTCGGTGATGCCCGCGGCTCGAGGTTCGACGACTAAGTTGCCCGCCTAGGTAGTCAGTGGTACTGTCTAGTCATGGACGACGAGCAGTGGCCGGGGGAGTGGATGCGGGGCGTGCTGTCGCTTTGCGTTCTCGCGGTCGTCGCTGAGGAGGAGACCTACGGCTACGCCGTGGCACAGCGCCTCCAGGAAGCCGGACTCGGGGTGGTCAAGGGCGGCACGCTCTACCCCGTGCTGGCGCGGCTCGAGCAGGACGGCCTCCTGGTCTCCAGCTGGCGTGAGGGCCGGGGTGGACCCGGTCGCAAGTTCTTCGCTGTCACCGACCTCGGGCGCTCCGCGGTGCTCGAGCGGGCCCGTGGCTGGGCGACCTTCACCGAGCGGGCGTCGAGCCTGCTCCCCACGAGAACGGCACGATGATGACCACCGACGTCGAGAACTACCGCACCCAGCTGCTGCTCGCCCTGAGGCTGCGTGATCTTCCCGGTCCGCGGATCGCCGAGATCCTGGCCGAGGTGGACAGCTACGCGGCCGACAGCGGCCAGGACCCTCGTGAGGAGTTCGGCGCGCCGTCGGAGTACGCCGATCAGCTGCTCGCCACCCTGCGCCCCGGCGCGCGACGCGGCTGGCGTGCGACGCTGGGCTGGAGCGACGTCGCGATCGGCGTGGTCGCGCTGAGCGGTGGCTGGCTGCTCTCCGACGGCGTGTTCGCGGCCGCCGCCGGCGAGTCGACCGTGCTCGGCCTGCCCGGGTTGCTCTCCGCAGCGCTGGGGATCGCGCTCTGGTGCGGTCTGGCGGCCTGGTTCGTCCGGACCGCCCGGCGCAGCGACGACCGGGTGCTCGACCCCCGCACCGGTGCGGACATGGCACCGCCGGCCCCGCGCTGGACCCGCTGGGTGCTGGTGGCCTCCCTCGTCGTCCCCCTGTCGGTGTCGGTGGGTCTGGGGCTGATGCAGCGTTGAGGCGACCGCGCGCCCGATGAGCCGGAAGCGGCCGTGGCACTAGGCTGCAGGGCATGACGCTGACCCAGGGAGCGGGGGCGGATGTCTGGACCGACCCCGAGGCCGAACGGGTAGGAACCGCGGCCACCGTGGTCACAGGTGTGCGCACCGTGGCCGCCGTGGCACTCGCCGGCTGGGCGGCGTACGACGCCGACCTGACCCTGCTGGTGGTCGCGCTGGCCGTCTACTGGGTCGGCGACATCCTCGACGGGCTGATCGCGCGGGTCTGGCACTGCGAGACCCGGATCGGCGCCGTGCTCGACATCCTCTGCGACCGCTTCTGTGCGGCCGCGTTCTACCTCGGTCTGGTGTGGCTCCAGCCCGAGCACGTCGTACCGGTCATGATCTACCTGGCCGAGTTCATGGTCCTCGACTGTTTCCTCTCCCTGGCCTTCCTGGCCTGGCCGGTGCGCAGTCCCAACTACTTCTACGTCGTGGACCGCACGATCTGGCGCTGGAACTGGTCCAAGCCGGCCAAGGCAGCCAACTCGGCGCTCTTCGCGGTGCTGCTGCTGGTCACCGGCTGGACCTGGGTCGCGGTCGCGGTGGCCTTGGCGCTGATGACGCTCAAGGTCGTCTCACTGGTGCGGCTGGCGCGCATCGGACTGCCGATCCCGGCACGATAAGGTGAGGACATGTCGCTCCTGCCCCTGATCACGACCGTGGTGCCCGGCCTCGCCGAGGGCGCGGCCCACGAGTCCGCGGTGAGTCCCTACGCCATCGGTATCGGCGTGTTCGGCCTGTTCGTCGCGATGATGGTCGGGCTGCTGATGTTCGGCGCCGGCCGCGACCACTCCTGAGCGCTCACCCACAGATGACCCGCCGATGAGCCCCGCACACCTCCGGTCGCTGCGTGCCTGAGCGCGCGCTGGACGGCCCCCGCCGGGTCGGCGTCATGGGTGGCACGTTCGACCCGATCCACCACGGCCACCTGGTGGCAGCCAGCGAGGTGCAGGCGTGGTTCGGACTCAGCGAGGTGGTCTTCGTGCCGACCGGGCAGCCCTGGCAGAAATCGGGCCGCGACGTCTCACCGGCCGAGCACCGCTACCTGATGACGGTCATCGCCACCGCGTCCAACCCCCGCTTCTCGGTCAGTCGGGTCGACCTCGACCGGGACGGACCCACCTACACCGCCGACACGTTGCGCGACCTGAAGAAGCAGATGCCCGAGGCCGAGCTCTACTTCATCACCGGCGCCGACGCCCTCGCCGACATCTTCACGTGGCGTGACGCCGCAGGGCTCTTCGAGCTCGCGCACTTCGTCGGCTGCACCCGCCCGGGCTACGAGCTCGATCGGTCCTCGCTGGCCGGCATCCCCGAGGACCGGGTCACCATCGTCGAGATCCCCGCGCTGGCGATCTCCTCGACCGACTGCCGCTCCCGGCAGGCTTCGGGGGCCCCGGTGTGGTACCTCGTCCCCGACGGTGTGGTGCAGTACATCGAGAAGCACCACCTCTACCAGCAACCCGAGTCCCACTCGCAAGGAACCTGAGGCAACGAACGTGACCGCCACCGACCACGCCCTCGAGCTCGTCCGAGCTGCCGCCCAGGCAGCCTCCGACCGGCTCGCCGAGAACATCATGGCCTTCGACGTCTCCGAACAGCTCGTCATCACCGACGCCTTCGTGCTCTGCTCGGCCCCCAGCGACCGTCAGGTGAAGTCGATCGTGGACGAGATCGAGGACCGCCTGCGCGAGCTCGGCGCCAAGCCGGTACGCCGCGAGGGAGAGCGCGACGGACGCTGGGTGCTCATCGACTACGCCGAGATCGTGGTGCACGTCCAGCACGAGGAGGAGCGCTCCTTCTACGCCCTCGAGCGGCTCTGGCGCGACTGCCCGCTCATCGAGCTGCCCGCGACCGTGACCTCCGGTCGGGGCGAGTGACCCGCGACCTCGACCCCCGGGCCGTCGCCGCGGACGCCTCGGCTGCCGGCCGCCGCCTGGTGGTGCTGCGCCACGGCCGCACCGAGTGGAACGCCGTCGGGCGCGCCCAGGGGCATGCCAACATCTCCCTCGACGACGTCGGCCGGGAGCAGGCCGAGGCGGTGGCGCCGTACCTCGCCTCGCTCGACCCGACGGCCCTGTGGACCTCCGACCTGGCCCGCGCCCGAGAGACCTGCGCCTTCCTGGAGAAGGAGACCGGCCTGAGCGCGATCGAGGACGCCCGGCTCCGCGAGTTCGACGTCGGCGCCCGTCAGGGGCTGACGATGCCGGAGTTCGCGCAGCGCTACCCGCACGAGCACGCCGCCTGGGTCGAGGGTTCCCGGCTCCGGCTCGAGGGGGCGGAGATCGACCACGAGGTCGCGGCCCGGATGGGCGCGGTCCTGCACCAAGCCCTGCACTCGGTCGCGGCCGGGGAGACCGTGGTGGCGGTGACCCACGGTGCCAGCCTCAAGCTGGGCGTCGTGAGCTTGCTCGGCTGGCCGACGGAGACCGCCACCGCCTTCCAGGGCATCGACAACTGCGCCTGGGTGACCCTGGAAGAGCTCTCCCTCGACGGCCGGGTCCGGATGTCGGGCTACAACGAGTCGGTGCGGCCCGGCCACGACGCTCCGCAACGTCTCCCGGACGAGGGCTGATGCGGATCGGGTCACCCCCGCCCAGGGGGTGCCCCCGATTTCGCATCCACCACCGGCGTTGGCTAAGATTCCCGAGTTGCCCGGACAGGGGCGGCGGGGCTGTGGCGCAGCTGGTAGCGCACCTCCATGGCATGGAGGGGGTCAGGGGTTCGAGTCCCCTCAGCTCCACCAGACGGCACAGGGTCGGTCCTTCGGACCGGCCCTTGTGTGTTTGCGGGGTGGCCGGGCGGCAGCTGGTAGCGGCTCGGTCATCGGGGCCATGGCATGGAGGGGGTCGGGGTTCGAGTCCCCTCAGCTCCAACAAAGCGGCAAGGGTCGGTCCTTCGGACCGGCCCTTGTGTGTTCTCCGGGGTGGCCGCGCGGCAGCTGGTAGCGGCTCGCTCATCCGGGGCCATGGCATGGAGGGGGTCAGGGGTTCGAGTCCCCTCAGCTCCACAGCGGTACTCGGCGGCAAGGGTCCCGGTGGATGAGCGGCACTGGTAGCGTCTCCGGGCCATTCATGGAGGGGGCGGGTCGAGTCCCCTCAGCTCCACGAAACGGCACAGGGTCGGTCCTTCGGACCGGCCCTTGTTGCGTTTCCGGTGCCCTTCTCGCGTTCTCCGGGGGGGCGCGGGCCCAGGCGGGTCGTCAGGGCCGGCCGCGTCGCACGCTGCTAGCTCGGTGCGATGTCTTGCAGCCGAGCCAGGCGTCCGATCGTCACGGCGAGTGCCATCGAGGTCGTCATCCAGACGACTGCGATCATCGAGACCAGGATCCACATGCCTGGAGCATGACCCGGGAGGATGTCGAGCGACCGGTACGGCGGGTGAACAGCCGACGAACACGATCGCGGCATGATCCTTCAGTCGTGCTGGAGTCGCAGCGGGGCCAACGTGCCGAGCGAGAGCGCGACCACGACGGCGTCGTCGCCCTGCGCCATCCGGAAGTCGGTCGGCGGATTGACGTAGGCGTGGCCGTCGCGGCTGACGGCGAGCAGGGTGGCGCCGTGCTCGCTGCGCAGGTGCGTCGAGAGCTCGTCGACCGAGAGTCCGACGTACTCGTCCGGGAGGGCGACCCGGTAGAGCTCGGACCCGTCGCCGCCCGAGACGATGTCGGTCACCAGCTCGGCGAGCCCCGGGTACAACGACGAGCGGGCCAGCAGACGTGAGGCGATCCGGGAGGTCACCACGATCTCGTCGGCGTTCGCGCGACGGAAGTGCTCGACGTGGGCGGGGTTGTTGACCTCGGCGACGGTGCGGACCCCCGGTGCGATGGACTCGATGGCCATCACGGTCAGGATCGAGCGCATGTCGGCCTCGTTGCTCGGGTCCGCCGGGCAGATGACCGCCGCCATCGCCTCCTCGATGCCTGCTCGCCGCAGGTCCTCGGCGCTGGTGGTGTCCCCACTCACGAAGTAGATCCCCGACCCGGCCGGGTTCTTGTCGCTCCCGTGGAGAACGACGACCTTGGTGGTGTACTCGTCGGTGCCGAGCTCGGCGATGAGCTCGCGTGCAGTGGGATTCCACCCGCAGACGACGACGTGGTCTCGATAGCCTGCAGCACCCATGCCCTGGCCCTCCTTGATCAAGAAGTCGATGACGAAGCCGACGAGAGCGCCGGTGATGGAGGCGACGATCGCGACGCCGAAGAGCACCAGCAGCCAGCTGACGACGTAGCCGGCCGGGGTCTGGACGTACGACGCGTCACCGGAGCCCATCACGGTCGTGACCGCCCAGTAGAAGCTGGCCGACAGCGTCGCGAAGAACTCACCGATGCTGGTCCGGGGTCCCTCGACCGCCGCGACCAGCAGGGCAGCGACGAAGACCACCGTGGTCAGCCCCAGCATCAGCCGCAGGAAGAAGCCACGGTCGACCTCGCCGGTGAGCCGGCGCAGGTGGAAGCCGACGCGACGCAGCAGCGGCGCCGACACGAGCGCGCTCACCCGGCGCCCCACTCGTCCCCGCATCGTGCCTCCACCCGACCTGACCGCCGGAGCGGCAGCGCGCGGCGATGATCCCAGCCCGAGCTTCCGAGCAGATCCTGCCAGTCCCGGTCGGTTCTTGTCAGGAGGCTGCCCCCGGGGAGGTCGATGCTCGCACCCGTCCACAACCAGTTGGTTGACAACTAGGGAGTCAGTCGCTACCGTCGTGGACAACCCAATGGTTGACAAAGAGGAGGTGGCTCCCGTGGGCGAGGACCGACTCAACCGGGTGTTCGCGGCCCTGGCCGACCCGACCCGCCGCGACATGGTGGCTCGACTGGCGTCAGGCGACGCCACCGTCGGCGAGCTCGCGGCGCCGTACGACGTCTCGACGCAGGCGGTCTCCAAGCACCTCAAGGTGCTCGAGGAAGCCGGCCTGGTCAGTCGCACCCGCGATGCCCAACGCCGCCCCTGCCACCTCGAGGCGGAGGTGTTCGACCTGATGACGAAATGGATCGAGCGTTACCGGCAGCAGGCTGAGGAGCGGTTCGCCCGTCTCGACGCCGTGCTCGCCGAGATGCAGCAGCACCCCGACCAGCTGCCCGGGCAGCCGACAGATCACACGACAGGAGCCGCATCATGACCACCCTGCACACCCAGACCCCCCAGACCACGCTCGAGGCCGACCCGAGCCTGCCGACGTTGCGGATCGTGCGCGACTTCGCGGCTCCGCCCGAGGCCGTGTTCCGCGCCTGGACCCACAAAGACCTCGTGGAGCGCTGGCTCGGGCCTGCCGACACGCCGATGGGCATCACCGAGTGGGACTGCACGACCGGCGGTCGCTACCGCTACACCGCGTCCCACGAGGGTGAGGTGATCGCCTCCTTCTACGGCTCCTTCCACGAGGTGCGCCCCGCGGAGCGGATCGTGCAGACCTTCACCTGGGAGGGAATGCCCGACGGCGTGTCGCTGGAGACGGTCACCTTCGAGGACCTCGGCGACGGCCGTACCCGGGTCAGCGCCCTGTCCGTGGTGGACACGATGGAGGCCCGCGACGCGATGGTCGCCAGCGGGATGGAGGTCGGCATCGTGGAGGGGTACGCCGCCCTCGACGCGCTCCTCGCCGAGTGAGCCGAGCGGCCGGGCACCGTCTCGAGGACGTGTAGCCCGGCCGCGAGCGGGTAGGGGGAAGCCATGACGAACCAGAGCTCGATCACAGTCCAGCGCGAGATCCCCGCGCCCGCGAACGAGATCTTCGAGGTTCTCACGCTCCCGTCTCGTCACCCCGAGCTCGACGGATCGGGCTTCGTCCTCGGGGTCGACCAGGCCGACCGGATCACCGCGACCGGCCAGAGCTTCCGGATGAACATGACGGGCCCGCACATGGGTGGGGACTACCAGACCGACAACGTCGTCAGCGGCTTCGAGCCCGACAAGCTCGTCGCCTGGAAGACCGCTCCAGCCGGCAACGAGCCGCCCGGCTGGGAGTGGGTCTGGCAGCTCGAGGCCCAGGGTCCCGACTCGACCCAGGTCACCTTGACCTACGACTGGGAGAAGGTCGACGACCCCGAGATCCTCAAGCTCGTGAGCTTCCCCCTGGTGGAGAAGAGCCAGCTCGAGGCGACCCTCGGCAAGCTGGCAGAGGCCACGTCCTAGCGCGGTCAGGCGAAGGGGTTGTCTGCCTTGCGGCCGGGCATGCCCTGCAGGAGCTCGTGGCCCTTGGCAGCGTGCTTGTGCTCGACGAGCACCTCATAGCGGGTGGCGACGATCTGGCTCACCGAGCTGAAGTCGCGGCGGCCCCGGGTGGCGGCATAGCCGGCGAGCGCCCAGATCACGCCGAAGAGCGCTCCGAAGAGTGCCGTGGACGCGATCACGCCGAGCGCGGAGCCCTCGCCGAACAGCGAGAAGATCAGTCCCACGAAAAGGCCGAGCCAGACCCCGGAGAGCAGACCGCCCATCGCCACGCGGCTGGTGGTGAGCCGACCGGTGACCCGTTCGACCTGCTTGAGGTCGGTGCCGACGATCATGCAGTTCTCGACCGGGAACTCCTGGTCGGAGAGGTAGTCGACGGCCTTCTGGGCGTCGGCGTACTCGTCGAAGACTCCCAGCGACTGCGGGAACTGCAAGGTCAGTCCCGAGCGGAGGATGCGCATGTTGGCCTGGCTGCTCATGGACCGATCATCCCACCGCTGAGGAAGAGCAGCCCCAGAGGACGCTGAGCGGACGCTGAGGCCGCCGGGAGAGGGCGGTCAGGGTGGCGTGCTTCAGGTGATGGTCATCCCGCCGTCGACGGCGAGGGTCTGGCCGGTGACATAGCCACCGGCGTCGCTGGCCAGGAACAGCAAGGCGGCCGCGAGCTCGGCGGCGTCGCCCTTGCGGCCCAGGGGCAGCCGGGGTGCCATCGCGTCCAGGTAGCCGTCCGGGTACTGGTCGGTCATCTCCGAGGCGAAGAAGCCGGGCGCCAGGGCGTTGACCCGGATGCCCTTGCGGCCCGACCACTGCTGGGCCAGGTCGCGGGTCAGTCCGATGAGACCGGCCTTGCTCGAGGAGTACGCCGCCTGGGGCAGCCCGGCGGTGGTCAGCGCGAGCACGCTGCTGATGTTGACGATGCTGCTGCCCGGCTTCATCACGCGCCCGCAGGCCTGTGCCATCCAGTAGCAGCCGTTGAGGTTGACGTCGATGACGTCGCGGAACTGCTGGGGCGTCTCCCGGGTCGCCGGCGCCGCCGTACCGACCCCCGCGTTGTTGACCAGCACGTCGACCCGCCCCAGCTCGGTCATGGCGGCATCGACGAGGGCCTGGCAGTCCTCGGGCTTGGCCACGTCGGTGGCGACGGCGATCGCGCGTCGCCCCGCGGCCTCGACGAGTGCCTTGGTCTCCTCGAGGCGCTCGACCCGACGGGCGCCCAGGGCGACATCCGCACCCGCCTGGGCCAACGCCTGCGCGAACGCGACGCCGAGCCCGGAGCTGGCGCCGGTGACGACGGCGACCTTGCCGTCGAGCCGGAACAGGTCGAGCACGCTGCTGGCATCACTCATAGCCGAGGACCTCCTTGCGCTTGGCGCCCCAGGCGAGCGCGGACTCGATGGCGTCGTCGAGGCTCAGCGTGGAGGACCAGCCGAGCACCTCGCGGGCCTTGTCGACGGCCGCGTAGGCGCCGACGGCGTCACCGGGGCGCGGCGGGGCCTCGGTGATCGGCACGCTGCGACCGAAGACCCGCTCGAAGGACGCGACGAGCTCGCGGACGGTGACACCGGAGCCGGTCCCGATGTTGATGAAGGTGCTGGGTGCGTCGACCGCGGCGAGCACG
Source organism: uncultured Actinomycetota bacterium (assembly GCA_963772415.1). Classification (GTDB taxonomy): domain Bacteria; phylum Actinomycetota; class Actinomycetes; order Propionibacteriales; family Nocardioidaceae; genus Nocardioides_B. The sequence continues at coordinate 109,287 of CAVYWU010000007.1, forward strand.
TCGTCGAAGCGCTCGACGGCGGCGACGTGGGCCAGGGCGAGGTCCCAGACGTGGATGTAGTCGCGGATACCGGTGCCGTCGTGGGTCGGGTGCTCGGTCCCGGTGATGGTGAAGGAGTCCTTGTGGCCCTGTGCGGCCATCACCAGCTGGCCGAGGACGTGCGAGGGCTCGCGCGCGTAGATGCCCGACTCGAGGTCCGGGTCGGAGCCGATCGGGTTGAAGTAGCGCAGGATGATCGCCCGCAGCCCGGTCGCCGCGGCGATGTCCTCGAGCACCATCTCCATCACCCGCTTGGTGCGGGCGTACGGCGACGGCGGGTCGAGCGGGGAGGACTCGTCGACCTTGAAGTCAGGGACCATCGCGTAGAGCGAGGCGCTCGAGGAGAAGAGCACCCGCGGCTTGCCGGACTCGATGAGCTGGTCGAAGAGCTCGAGGGACTTCGAGACATTGTCCCGGTAGTACTCGTAGGGCAGCTCCACCGACTCCGGTACCACGATCCGCGCGGCCATGTGGATCGTGCACTCGATGTCCGGGTGCTCGTCGATGATCCGCTTGACCAGCTCACGGTCGGCGACGTCGCCCTCGTAGAAGATCCGGTCCTTGACGAAGGCTCGCGGCCCGACAAGGAGTGAGTCCAGGATCACCGGGGTGTGACCGGCCTCCTCGAGAGCCTTCGCGGTGGTCGAACCGAGATAGCCGGCGCCGCCGGTGACGAGAACCTTCATGGCACCGACCCTAGTGCGCGTCGAGGCCGAGCAATGCCGGGGGCGATGCATGGCCCGGCTCTCGTTGGGGAAGGGGTTCAGGTGGCACCCGACGCGGGTGCCACGCCCTTCTCGAGGAGGAACCCGATGATCCTTGCGGCCGAGACCCAGCTGCGCTTGGACGCGAACTGGGTGGACTACCTGCTGATCGCGTTCTACTTCGCGTTCGTCATCGGCATCGGCGTGATGGCCAGGCGCTCGGTCTCCAGCAGCATCGACTTCTTCCTGTCCGGGCGCTCCCTCCCGGCCTGGGTCACCGGGCTCGCGTTCATCTCCGCCAACCTCGGCGCGGTCGAGATCATCGGGATGTCGGCGAACGGAGCCAGCTACGGCATCGCGACGATGCACTACTTCTGGGTCGGCGCGGTGCCCGCGATGCTCTTCCTCGGTGTCGTGATGATGCCGTTCTACTACGGCTCCCAGGTGCGGTCGGTGCCGGAGTTCATGAACCGTCGCTTCGGCCCGACAGCCCACCTGGTCAACGCGATCAGCTTCTCCGTCGCGCAGCTGCTGATCGCCGGCATCAACCTCTTCCTGCTCGCCAGCATCGTCGAGGTGCTGCTCGGCTGGCCGCTGTGGGTGTCGCTGATCGTCGCCGCCGCGATCGTGCTGACCTACACGGCGCTCGGCGGCCTGTCGGCGGCGATCTACAACGAGGTGCTCCAGTTCTTCGTGATCGTTGCCGCGCTGTTGCCGCTGACGCTCGTCGGGCTGCACAAGGTCGGCGGCTGGGACGGGCTCACCGAGAAGGTCGGCGCATCGCCCGGCGGCGCGGAGCAGCTGTCGTCGTGGCCGGGCACCTCTCTGAGCGGCTTCGACAATCCGGTGCTGTCGGTGATCGGCATCGTCTTCGGCCTCGGCTTCGTGCTGTCCTTCGGCTACTGGACGACCAACTTCGTCGAGGTGCAGCGCGCGATGGCCTCCAACTCCCAGTCGGCCGCACAGCGCTCACCCATCATCGGCGCCTTCCCCAAGATGTTCGTGCCGTTCATCGTGGTGATCCCCGGCATGATCGCCGCGGTCTCGGTGCAGGAGCTGGTCCAGTTCAAGGAGGACGGCAGCGGCGGGGCGACGTACAACGACTCGATCCTGTACCTGATGCGTGACCTGCTCCCCAACGGGATGCTCGGGGTCGCGATCGCCGGTCTGCTGGCGTCGTTCATGGCGGGGATGGCGGCCAACATCTCGGCGTTCAACACCGTGTTCTCCTACGACCTCTGGCAGACCTACGTGGTCAAGGACAAGGAGGACAGCTACTACACCTCGGTCGGGCGGATCGCGACCGTCGGAGCCACCCTGGCGGCGATCGGTACGGCGACCTTCGCGGCGAGCTACGAGAACATCATGACCTACCTCCAGACCCTCTTCGGCTTCTTCAACGCGCCGCTGTTCGCGACGTTCATCCTCGGCATGTTCTGGAAGCGGATGACCGCGACAGCGGGCTGGACCGGACTGGTCGCGGGCACCGGTGCGGCGATCGCCGTCTGGGTGCTCAGCGAGGACGTCCTCGGCGTCATCGGGATCGGTGAGCAGGGCGGGGCCTTCGTGGCGGCCGGGGTCGCCTTCGTGGTGGACATCATCGTGTCGGTGGCCGTCAGCACGGTCACCGCGCCCAAGCCCGAGTCCGAGCTCGTCGGCCTGGTCTACTCCCGCTCGGCGGCGAGCGCCGACAAGGCCGAGGTTGCCGAGCTGCCGTGGTACCAGCAGCCCACCCGGCTGGCGGCCGTCGGCCTCGGTCTGGTCATCGTCCTCAATCTGCTGTTCTGGTAAGGGGAAGTCATGTCTGAGCACACCCGCACACCCGACGGCACCGGCGGGAGCGCCCACCGCGCCGGTGCCTTCGACATCAGGACCTTCATCGCGCTGCTGATCGGCATCTACGGCGTCGTCCTGGTGCTCACCGGGATCTTCGGCACCGACGAGGAGGCGCTGGCCAAGAGCGACGGCCTCAACATCAACCTCTGGGCGGGGTTGGGGATGGTCGCGGTGGCGGCGATCTTCGTGACCTGGGCCCGGCTGCGTCCGGTCGTGGTCCCCGACGACGCGGACGCGGCGAGGCCGGGGGCGGGCCGCGACGACGAAGGGTAGATCGGGGTCGAATGTCGGCACAAAGTAACATTTTTGGTTAGAAATGCATCATTCTTCCCCGCTCGCCGCCCCCGCGGGCGCAGAATGTGAGCACGAGGCAGGGGGGACTTGCCTCCGAGATCACTCACCGGCTCTGAGGGGGCTACGCGCGTGGGGGAGAAGTACGTCGACGACATGCCGGCGGCGGCAGCACTGCTGCGCCGCCCGAGCGTGTACGTGCGGCACCAAGTCATGGCCGGGCTGGCTGCAGCCGGCTACGACGACATCCTGCCGGCCCATCTCGGCGTGTTCCAGCACCCGGGGCCGGACGGGCAGCGGCCCGGCGTGCTGGCGGGGCGCACGCATGCCTCCAAGCAGGCGATGAACCATCTCCTGCACCAGCTCGAGTCCGGCGGCTACCTCGTCCGCGAGACCGCCACCGGCGACCGACGTACCCGGATCGTGCGTCTGACCGCCCGTGGCTGGGACGCCGCGGCGGTGATCGAGCAGACCGTGCGCGAGGTCGAGAAGGCCTGGGCCGGCGCGCTGGGCGAGGAGACCTACCGCGACCTGCGCCACGCGCTGGCCAGGCTCGAGGACGAGCTGGACGACGCGCGAGCCTAGTCGCGTGGGCCGGCCGCTCGGACCGCACTTTCCTCAGGTCGGGTGACGTCTGGTCGAAGAGCCTGGGTAGGACCTGGTCCGCCGCCACGCTGCGCGGGTCGTTTCTCGGAGATCTCGACGTCGGAGGGCAGCAAGGTGCACGACGACGCCACCGCTGACAACCTCGACGGCCTGGTGGGCGAATTCGTGGTCGAGGCTCGCGAAGGCCTCGACCAGCTCGACCTCGACCTGCTGGCCCTGGAACGCGACCCCGGCTCGACCGACCTGCTCTCGGGGGCGTTCCGGACCCTGCACACGATCAAGGGGTCCAGCGGGTTCCTCGGCTTCGTCACCCTGGAGGCGGTCACCCATGCGGGGGAGAACCTGCTCGGGGGGCTGCGTGACGGTGACATCGCCTTGTCCCCCGACCTGGTGACGGTGCTCCTCGAGGTCGGTGATGCGACCCGCCTCCTGGTCGACGAGATCGAGCGCACCGGGAGCGAGGGGGACCTCGACCCGACCGACCTCGTCGCGCGGGTCGTCCGGTGCCGGAAGGCGGCAGGGCCGCCGGTCGCACCGGCGGCGCCGGAGCCACCCGGGCCCCTCCCGCCTGCGGCGCAGCGCCCGCAGGATGGCGACCCCGCCGCCCAGGCCCCGCTCCTGGGTGACCTGCTGCTGGTCCGCGGCGTGGTGACCTCAGAGGTCCTGGGACGTGCGCTGGCGCTGCAGAAGGGCGGCGACGCGCGGCCGCTCGGCGTGATCCTGGTCGACCTCGGGGTCCCGGTCGAGCAGGTGGACGCCACCGTTCGCCACCAGCAGGAGATGAAGGCGTCGCTGCTCGAGGGCACGGTGCGCGTCGACGTCACCCTGCTCGACACCCTGATGGGACTCGGCGCCGGGATGGGGCCGCTGATTCGCGACCTGCACGCGTCGGTGCGACGTGACGCACCCCAGCTCGAGGGCGCACTGCTGGCGCTCGAGCGTCAGGCGAACGAGGTAAGCACCGGCATCGTGCGGGCCCGGCTGCAGCCGGTGCACGCCGTGTGGAGCCGGCTGCCGCGACTGGTCAGGGACCTGTGCGTCCAGGTCGGCAAGAGCGTCGACCTCGCGACCGTCGGTGGCGCCACCGAGATCGACAGGACCGTCCTCGAGGCCGTCCGGGACCCGTTGACCCACCTGGTGCGCAACAGCATCGACCACGGCATCGAGGCACCCGACGTCCGCCTCGCGCTGGGGAAGCCGGCGGCGGGCGCCCTCGAGGTGCGTGCCTACCTCGACCGCTCCGAGGTGGTCATCGAGATCAGCGACGACGGCCGCGGGATCGACCCTGACCGGATCAGGCGCAAGGCGGTCGCCTCGGGGTTGCGGACCCGCGCGCAGGTGGCCCGGCTCAGCGACGCCGAGGTGGTCGACCTCGTCTTCGAGCCGGGCCTCTCGACGTCCGAGTCGATCACCAACGTCTCCGGACGCGGCGTCGGGATGGACGTGGTGCGCACCAGCGTCGAGCGGCTGGGTGGCCGCGTCGAGCTGCTGAGCGCGCGGGGATCCGGGACGACGGTCCGGCTGCGCACCCCGTTGACGGTGGCGGTGGTGCCGGCGCGCATCGTGTGCGTGGGAGATCACCGGTATGCCCTTCCGGCGTCGGTCGACTCCCCCCGGGGGGCGACCCGGGTCGACCTGCGCGCGGTCCTCGGACTCCCGGCGGGTGCCACGGCGGGTGCGCTCGTGGTCCTCCGGGTCGGCGCGGATCTTGTCGAGGTCGTCGTCGACGAGGCACTGGGGTGCGAGGACCTGGTCGTCAAGCCGCTCGCCCCGGATGCGGCGTCACCGCTGCTGATCGGGTCGGCCACCTGCGGGGACGGTTCCTCGGTGCTCGTCGTGGACCCGGTCATCTTGGCCACGGCGCCGTACGGCGAGGGTCGCGATGTCGCCCGCCACGAGCCGGGCGACCGCGAGGCCGTGCCCCACTCGGAGGGACCGAACCTCCAGCGTGGCGCCGATGCACCCGAGGGCGGCCTGGTCGAGCGGCTGCGAGGAGCGGTCGTGGAGGTCTGGTCCGCCTACGGACTCGCCGGCGAAGCGGAGCCCTTCGTCTGGACCTCGACAGATGGTCGGTGGCTGCCGCCGCGGACCCCGACCGTGCGTGCCTGGGTGAGCCTCGGGCCGACGGTGCGCGTCGTGCTCGAGATGCCCTCGCTCGCGGCACATCACCTCGCGGCCCGGATGCTGGAGGTCGACCAGGTCAGCGAACCCGACCTCGCCGACGCCTTGGGTGAGCTCGTCAACATGCTGGGTGGCACCATGAGGGACGCCGTGCCGGAGCGCGGCCAGCTCGGGCTGCCCGTCGTGGAGATGATCACGTCCGGCCGGGGTGTCCCGCCCGGCGTGACCGCGGCGACGGGCTTCTCCCTGGCCGGGCAGCCGGTGCGGGTGAGCGTGAGCTCGGTACCCGCTCACGACGAGCAAAACGACCACCACAGCGAGGGGGAGGCACCCATGAGGGTCCTGATCGTCGACGACAGTCGGGTGATGCGGCAGATCGTGATGCGCACGCTGCGCCAGGCCGGCTACACCGGCCACGAGATTCTCGAGGCCGGAGACGGGCGAGAGGCTCTGGAACAGGTTCGCGCGCAGCGGCCCGACCTGATCCTCTCCGACTGGAACATGCCCGTCATGGACGGCCTCGACTTCCTGCAGACCCTGCGATCCGATGGCACCACCACCCCTTTCGGGTTCGTCACGTCCGAGGTCTCCGCGTCGATGGCAGCACTCGCCGAGGAGTCGGGAGCCGACTTCGTGATCACCAAGCCGTTCACGGTCGAGACCTTCCAGGAGAGCTTGGACGCGGTGTTGTCGTGATGCGGTCCGACCTCGGGATCGGCGGGGCGCGGCTCCCGCGCGCCAGGGAGATCAGGGACACCCTGGTGGGTCTGCTCGGGAGGAAGGTCGAGGTGTCCCCGGGTGACCCCTTCTCCGGAGCCGTGCCCGGGGGTGCCGCCTTCGCCGTCTACGTGGACGAGCGGATGCGGACGCGGGCGGTGGCCGTGGTGGACCTCGCCCTGTGTGCCCGCACGGGAGCGGCGATCGGGCTGGTCCCTGTGCACGCGGCGGACGCTGCCGTTGCCGATGGGTCGCTCCCGGACCAGCTCCGCGAGAACGTCGTCGAGGTGCTCAACGTCCTCACCGGCGTGCTCAACGACGACCGGCACGTCCACGTGCGCCTCCACGCGGTGCACCACGTCGGGGACTTCCTGCCCAACGACGTTCCTGCCGTCGCTGCCGTGCTGGGTCGGCGACTCGACCTCGAGGTGGACATCGCGGCGTACGGCGACGGGCGTCTCTCGTTCGTGGTCCTCGACTGAGGCCGTCACGGATGCCCCTCCGCGCGAGGGTGCGGTAGCCTGGAGCCATGCGGAAGAGCCTCCTGCTTATCTGGCCGCGTTGACCTCCACGACGTCGACGCGGCTGCCCCTCGTGCCAGAGGGGCTTTTTTGTGCCCGGAGACCGACAGGCGGACCCGGGCCGGCAGGAGTGAGACCACCGGACCGCACGAGGAAGACGACGAGATGACCGAGCAGCAGGAGACCTCCCCCCGCGAGGGGTACGACGTGGCCGCCACCCAGGACAAGTGGCGCAAGGTCTGGGACGAGATAGATCCCTTCCGCGCGGCCGACGACGGCTCGCGCGAGCGGCGCTACGCGCTGACGATGTTCCCCTACCCCAGCGGTGACCTGCACATGGGTCACGCCGAGGTGTTCGCGCTGCACGACGTGATCGCGCGCGCCTGGTGGCAGCAGGGCTACGACGTGCTGAACCCGATCGGCTGGGACTCCTTCGGGCTGCCCGCCGAGAACGCCGCGATCAGGCGCGACGAGCACCCGGCGACCTACACCTACGCCAACATCGAGACCCAGGCGGAGTCGATCCGTCGCTACGGAATCTCCTTCGACTGGTCGCGCCGCCTGCACACCAGCGACCCGGACTACTACCGCTGGACGCAGTGGCTGTTCCTGCGCTTCCGCGAGCGTGGGCTGGCCTACCGCAAGTTCAGTCCCGTGAACTGGTGCCCCAACGACCAGACCGTGCTGGCCAACGAGCAGGTCGTGCAGGGCATGTGCGAGCGGTGCGGCGCCGAGGTGACCAAGCGCGAGCTGTCCCAGTGGTACTTCAAGGTCACCGACTACGCCCAGCGGCTGCTGGACGACATGGCCGGCATGGAGGCCACCTGGCCGGACCGGGTGCTGGCGATGCAGCGCAACTGGATCGGACGCTCCGAGGGCGCCCACGTCGACTTCACGATCGAGGCGGACGGGGTGAGTGAGGAGAGGACCGTCAGCGTCTTCACCACCCGCCCGGACACGTTGTTCGGCGCCACCTTCTTCGTCGTGGCCGCCGACGCCAAGCTGGCCGACGAGCTGTGCGCTCCCGAGCAGCGGACGACCTTCGAGGCCTACCGCGAGGAGATCCGCAAGGCCAGCGACATCGATCGGCTGTCCACCGACCGGCCCAAGACCGGGGTGCCGTTGGGGCGGTCCGCGGTCAACCCGGTGAACGGCGAGCGGATCCCGGTGTGGGCCGCCGACTACGTGCTGGCCGACTACGGCACCGGCGCGGTGATGGCGGTGCCGGCCCACGACCAGCGCGACCTGGACTTCGCCAGGACCTTCGACCTGCCGGTGCGACGGGTCGTCGACACCGGGGAGGACAACCCGGAGGAGACCTACGTCGCCACGTCCGGCGACGGCGTCTACGTCAACAGCGCCGGCACCGGCTTCAGCCTGGACGGCCTGGACGACAAGACCGCCGGCATCCGCGCGACCGTGGACCGGCTGGAGTCCACCGGCGACGGCAGCGGGGCGGTCAACTTCCGGCTGCGCGACTGGCTGTTGTCGCGGCAGCGGTTCTGGGGCCCTCCGATCCCGATCGTGCACTGCGAGGCGTGCGGCGAGGTCGCCGTACCCGACGAAGAGCTGCCGGTGGAGCTGCCCGACCTGCGCGGTGCCGACCTGAAGCCCAAGGGCACCTCGCCGCTGGCCGCGGCCGAGGAGTGGGTCAATGTCGACTGCCCGCAGTGCGGCGGTCCGGCCAAGCGCGACAGCGACACGATGGACACGTTCGTGGACTCGTCGTGGTACTTCCTGCGCTACTGCTCTCCGGACTACGCCGAGGGCCCGTTCGACCCCGAGGCCGTGCGGAGGTGGATGCCCGCGCACCAATATGTCGGCGGCGTCGAGCACGCCATCTTGCACCTGCTGTACAGCCGGTTCTTCACCAAGGTGCTGCACGACATGGGGATGATCGACTTCGAGGAGCCGTTCCAGCGGCTGATGAACCAGGGCCAGGTCATCAACCAGGGCCGGTCGATGAGCAAGTCGCTGGGCAACGGGGTCAACCTGGGCGAGATGATCGACGCCTACGGTGTCGACGCGGTGCGGCTGACGTTGGTGTTCGCGGGCCCGCCCGAGGACGACATCGACTGGGCCGACATGTCGCCGTCGGGCTCGTTGAAGTTCCTGCAGCGCGCCTGGCGGTTGAGCGGCGACGTGACGTCGGCTGCCGGAACGCCGGCGGACGGCGGCGACGTGACGCTGCGCAAGACCACCCACCGCACCGTGCACGACGCGGCGATGCTGGTCGAGAGCCATCGCTTCAACGTGCTGGTGGCGCGGATCATGGAGCTGGTCAACGCCACCCGCAAGGCCGTCGACTCGGGCTGCGGGCCGGCCGACCCGGCCGTGCGTGAGGCGACCGAGGCCGTCGCGGTGCTGCTGAGCCTGGTGGCGCCGTACACCGCCGAGGAGATGTGGGAGCGGCTGGGCCACCAGCCCTCGGTGGCGCGGGCCGGGTGGCCCGTCGTCGACGAGGTGCTGCTGGTCGAGGACACCGTCACGGCGGTCGTGCAGGTGCAGGGCAAGGTGCGCGCCCGCCTGGAGGTCAGCCCGGACGTGCTCGACACCGACCTGGAGGCGGCTGCGATGGCCGAGACCGCGGTGCAGCGTGCCCTGGACGGCCTGACCGTGCGCAAGGTGATCGTCCGCGCTCCCAAGCTGGTCAACATCGTGGCGAGCTGACGCCGGGACTCCGGCCCCGGCATCGACCTGAGCAAGGGCAGCGGCGCGCGCGAGGTGCCGCCGCCCGGTCGTGGGTTACCGCAGGGAACCTCCGCTGACCGGAGCGAACTCCCTGCGGGAAGCGGGCAATTACCACGTTCACGTGGTAATTGCCCGCCAGGTTCACGCCCCCCGAACCAGCCCCGCCACCGCCTCGGCCACCGGCGTCTCACCACCGAGCAGGTCGAAGGTGACGCCGATGCTGGACGGGGTGTGCAGCACCGCACGCAGGGTCGCGGCCACGTCGGCGCGCGTGACGGAGCCGCGCTCGAGCGTGCCGACGGAGACCCGCCCGGTCGCCGGGTCGTCCAGCAGCAAGCCGGGGCGGACCACCGTCCAGTCGAGGTCACGGGAGCGCAGGTCGTCGTCGGCGGCCTTCTTGGCGCGCAGGTAGACCTGGAACACGTCGTCGCTGTCCGGGTCGGCCTGCTCGGCGCCCATCGAGGACACCATCACGTAGCGACGCACCCCGGCCTGCTGGGCGGCGTCGGCGAGCAGGATGGCGGCGCCCTTGTCGACGGTCTCCTTGCGTGCGTGGCCGCTGGAGGGACCACCGCCGGCTGCGAACACCACCGCGTCGGCACCCTCCAGCGCGGCGGCCACCTCGGCCGGTCCGGTGGACTCCAGGTCGAGCACGACCGCCTCGGCGCCGGCCGAAGCCAGGTCGTCGACGTGATCGGGGTTGCGGACGATCCCGACTGCCTCGTCCCCGTTGTCGGTGAGCTCGCGCTCGAGCAGCAGGGCGATCTGGCCGTGTCCTCCGGCAATGACGACGCGCATGAGGGTCCTTCCCTTGGGAGACTGTGTACGTCGGCCCCAACCCGGCGCGGCGCCTGCTCATTCCACGACGCGGTCGAGGTCACAGGTCCGGGTAGCCTTCGCCCATGTCTCGCCGGGTCGCCATCGTCACCGACAGCACCGCGATGCTGCCGCCCGATGTGGTCGCCTCCCGCGACATCACCGTCGTGCCGCTCCAGGTCGTCATCGGCGCACGTTCCTACGACGAGGGGGTCGACCCCGAGGCAACGCCCGACACGATCGCGACGGCCCTGCGCGAGTGGACACCGGTGAGCACGTCGAGGCCGGCGCCGTCGGTGTTCCTCGACGCCTACACCAGGGCGCACGAAGCCGGCGCCACCTCGGTGCTGTCGCTGCACCTCTCCAGCCAGGTCAGCGGCACCTACGAGTCGGCCCAGCTCGCCGCCAGGGAGGCGCCCTTGCCGGTGCTGACCGTGGACACCTTGCAGCTCGGCATCGCCACGGGGTACGCCGTGCTCACCGCCGCCGACGTGCTGGACGCCGGCCGGTCGGCCGAGGAGGCCAAGGGTGCGGCACTGGCCCGCGCCGCTGCGACCACCTCGCTCTTCTACGTCGACACCCTGGAGTACCTCCGGCGCGGTGGCCGCATCGGTGCCGCGGCCGCGATGCTCGGCTCGGCCCTCGCGGTGAAGCCACTGCTCACGCTGACCGACGGCCGGATCGCGACCCTGGAGAAGGTCCGCACGGCCGGCCGCGCCGTGGGTCGTCTCGAGGAGCTCGCCGTCGCGGCAGCCGAGGACCGCCGGGTCGACGTGGCGGTGGCCCACCTCGCAGGTGAGGAACGTGCGCGCCACCTCGCCGCCCGGCTGACCGAGCGCCTCGCGGACCGCCTCGAAGGACGCGAGGTCGAGGTCGGCGAGGTCGGCGCAGTGATCGGTGCCCACGTGGGCCCCGGCATGGTCGCCGTGGTCGTCGCACCCCGCTGACCCGGTTCCGTCCCCAGCCCAGGGGTCACCGCCTCCATCCACAGGACCCGGAACCAGGACGGCAGCCACGAGGCCGGGCGCCTAGTTTTCCGGCATGCGCACACGCAGGTCCAGCAACTCCCAGGTCGCCGAGGTGGCACGGCGACGGCTCGACCTGCTCAGCGCAGAGCTCGCCGCGATCCGTCCCGCGTCCGACGTTCCCCCGACATCGGGCGACGACGGCGGGTCCGGCGAGCCACCTCTGGCTGGGGTGACGGCGGAGCCCACCGCAGGTCCGAGGCTCGCGGGTGCGCCGGGGCGGCATGCGCTCCGCGCGGGTGGCTGGATCGGCGACCGGCTGCCGGCTCCCTGGCAGGGGCGCGTCCGCCTCGGCGCCGCCCAGCTGAGCGTGGTGGCCGTCCTGGTCGCGCTCGGTTGCGGTCTCCTGGCCTGGTGGTCCGTGCGGGCCGCGGACCCAGGCGACCTCGTGGCGACGCGTGCCGAGCGCCTCACCAGCCCGCCGCTGACCCCTGGCACCACCGGGGCCGTCGAGCTGTCGTCACCCGGCACGTCGGGGGCGCCATCGGCAGCTGCCGCGAGCGCGGCCGAGGGGGCCGAGCTCGTCGTCGACGTCGCCGGCAAGGTACGCCGGCCCGGCATCGCCCGACTGCCGCCAGGGGCCCGGGTGGTCGACGCCCTCGAGGCGGCCGGTGGTGCGCGCCGCGGAGTCGACCTCGGCAGCCTCAATCTCGCCCGCCTGCTCGTCGACGGTGAGCAGGTGCTGGTGGGGATGCCGGCAGTCAGCGGGGTGGCGCCGCCCGCAGCGGGGGACCCGGTGGCCACCCCGACGCTGCCCTTGGTCAACCTCAACACCGCCACCTCGGTGGAGCTCGAGACGCTCCCGGGGGTCGGCCCGGTCACGGCTGCCGCGATCCTGCAGTGGCGTTCCGACCACGGTGCGTTCAGCGCGGTCGACGAGCTCATCGAGGTGTCCGGCATCGGGGAGGCGACCCTCGCGGAGATCGCACCCTTCGTGACCCTGTGACGAGTGGGTCGGACCGGCCCGACCTGCGGATGGTCGCGCTCGGCGGGGCCGCCTGGGCCGGCGGCCTGGCCGCGGTGCTCGCGCCGTCCGGGCTGGTCGCAGCCCTGCTGGCGACCGTGCTGGCTGCGGTGGCGGGGTGGTCGCTGCGGGCTCGCGCCTCATGGGGCGCGAGATCGTGGCGTCCACTCGTCGTCGGCTGCGTGTTGGTCGGCGGTGCCGTGGCCGCCGGGGTGGCAGTGCGGGCGGAGGCCAATGCGACCGGGCCGGTGGCCCGCCTCGCCCAGGAGCGCGCCGTGGTCGAGCTCGACGGCAGGGTCGGCTCCGACCCTGTGACCCGGGAAGGCAGGTACGGCGACTTCGTCGTCGTCCGGCTCACCGTGCTGGTCGTGACCGGGCGCGGACACGCGTTCCACACGCGGTCACCGGTGCTGGTGATCGCCGATCCGTCCTGGTCGTCGCTCAGGCTCGGGTCCCGGGTAGCGGTGCGGGGACGGCTCGAGCCTCCTGACGACGTCACCCTCGCGGCGGTCCTCACCGGGTTCCCGGACCCGGTGACCGAGGTTCCGCCGCCTGCGCTCCTGGGCGGGGCGGAGACGGTGCGGGCCGGCATCCGGGAAGCGGTCCGCGGCACGCCTGAGGCTCGTGCCCTGGTGCCGGCCCTGGTGGTCGGTGACGACCGGCAGATGTCGCGGGCCGTGGTCGACGACTTCCGCACCACCGGGCTCACCCACCTGGCGGCGGTGTCGGGCACCAACCTGACGCTGGTGGTGGGCTTCCTGGTCGTGGTGGCGCGTGGTCTCGGCGCGCGCGGCCGGCTGCTGACCGCGGTCGGGATCGTGGGCGTGGCCGCCTTCGTGGTGCTGGCCCGGCCGGAGCCGAGCGTGGTGCGGGCCGCGGCGATGGGCTCGGTGGCGCTGCTGTCGATGGGGCACCGCGGCCGGGCCCGCGGCGCCCGGGCCCTGGGGGTGGCTACCGTCGTGCTGCTGCTCGTCGACCCGTGGCTGGTGGTCTCGGCCGGCTTCGCCCTGTCGGTGCTCGCCACGGCGGGCATCTTGTTCCTCGCGCCGCTGCTGCGGGACCGGATGCGGCGCTGGCTGCCCCGGTGGGCAGCGGAGGCGGTCGCTGTGCCCCTGGCAGCGCAGCTGGCCTGCACCCCCGTCGTCGCCGCCCTCTCCGGCGAGGTGAGCCTGGTCGCGGTCGTGGCCAACATGGCCGTCGCACCGGCGGTGGCGCCGGCGACGGTGCTCGGACTGCTCGGTGGTCTGGTCACGCTGGTCGCGACGGGTCCGGGCGCACTCCTGGGGCTCGCGGCCGGTGCGACCGGCGGCTGGATCGTGCTCGTCGCCAGCCACCTCGCCCGGCTGCCGGTCGCCTCGGTGGAGTGGGCGGCCGGGCCGGGACCGCTCCTGCTCCTGACCCTCGGCTGTGTCGCGACGGCTTGCTGGTCGGGCTGGATGCTCGCCCGCCGGCGGCGTACGGCGATCGGGCTCGCTGTGCTCGCGTTGGTCGTGCTCCGGCCGCTGCCGGTTCCCGGCTGGCCACCGGCGGGTTGGGTGCTGGTCGCGTGTGACGTCGGCCAAGGAGATGGTCTGGTCCTCAACGCCGGAGACGGGGCGGCCGTCGTCGTCGACGCCGGACCCGACCCGGCGCTCATCCAGCATTGCCTGGAGCGGTTGCGGGTGGACGAGGTGCCGGTCGTGGTGCTCACGCACTTCCACGCCGACCACGTCGACGGTCTCGCCGGAGTGCTCGGAGGCCACGAGGTCGCGACAGTCCTCACCAGCAACGCAGCCGATCCGGCGGACACCGCCGGCGTCGTCGGCCGGATGGCGATGGCCGAAGGGGCCGACCTGACCGTGGCCCAGCAGGGTGAGGTGACCCGCGTCGGTGACCTCACCTGGCAGGTGCTCGGCCCGCCGGAGAGGCCGCCCGGGCCGGGGAGCAGGGCTCGGCCGCCAACAACGCCAGCGTGGTGCTCCTCGTGGAGGTGGCGGGCGTGCGGATCCTGCTCACCGGCGATGTCGAGCCGGAGGCCCAGGCCGCCGTCGCGAGGGCCGCGCCCGGGTTGCGCGTCGACGTGCTGAAGGTGCCACACCACGGCAGCCGTTACCAGGACGTCGACTGGTTGCTCAGTCTGGATCCCGCGATCGCGTTGGTCTCGGTCGGCGAGGGCAACGACTACGGTCACCCGGCGCGCGGGGTCGTGGACGCCCTCGGATCCGGTGGTGCGGACGTGCAGCGCACCGACACCTCGGGCGACCTGGCCGTAGCCGTGGACGACGACGGCCACCTCCGGCTGCGCTCCCGGGGGTGAGCGGTGCCGCGGTCAGACCAGTTCATCACCGGCGATGCGCAGCCCGTCGCCCTCGTCGACGACCGCCAGGCGGTGCTGCTCGGTGAGCGTCTCGCCGGCGTCGTTGACGAAGACGATGGTCGCCTCGACGGCGTTGCCGTCGTCCACGGCCTCCAGGTCCTGGGCGTCGACGGAGCTGATGGTCGCCCAGAAGCCGTCGTAGGAGGAGCGACCCACCTCGTCCTGGTATCCGGGCGAGAGCATCTGCCAGCCAGCTTCGGTGTCATCGGGGAGGGTGTCGTAGTAGCCGTCGACGAAGGTGGCAGCCTCCGACGCGTCGACGGGGGTGCTCTCCTCGGGGGTCGGTGACGCGGCCTCGTCCGGGCTGTCGCTTGCCTGGTCGGGCGTCTCCTCGGTCGTGTCCTCGGCGCCGGGCGATCTCTTCGCCTCGGCACCGGCGCTCTGCCCACCGGGCTCCTCGGCGGTGCGTTCGCCGGGATCGTCCGCCCCGAGCGGATCGATCAGGAGGATGGCCAGCACGGCAGCGACCACGGCCAGCACGCCGATCAGGGCCGGTCCCGGACGCCGACGGCGAGGTGAGCCCTCGTCGTCCACCGGGTCCGTTGTCTCCGGTCGGTCGTCGAGGCCGGCACCAGCGGCCAGGGGCGCCGCGAACGTCGACGTCGGCGCGTCGTCGTCGAAAGCGGCCGTGTGCTCACGGCTGCCCTCGGCCAGCCGGTGCAGAGCGTGCGCGACGTCCTCCATCGACCACCGGGTGCCGGGGTCACGGTCGAGCATCCGGACGAGCACTGGCTCGAGCGGGCCGGCACGCCGCGGTGGTGGCGGCCCCACCTGCGCTATGTCGTGCAGGACTGCCATCGGATTGTCGCGCTGCTGGTAGGGCGGGCGTCCCTCGACCGCGTAGTAGAGGGTCGCGCCCAAGGCCCAGACGTCGGCGGACGGGGAGGGGTCGGCGCCCGTGGCCAGCTCGGGGGAGAAGTACGTCGGGGTCCCGGTCACCAGGTCCGACTCGGTGAGGGCGGGATCGCCCTGGGTGCGGGAGATCCCGAAGTCACCGATCTTGGCCAAGCCGTCGTCGGCCAAGAAGATGTTGCCCGGCTTCACGTCGCGGTGGGTGATGCCCGCCCGGTGGGCCGCGGCCAACCCGTCGGCAACCTGGGCGCCCAGGCTGGCGACGAGCCCGGGTGGCAGGGCGCCGTCCTCCCGGATCACCGCGGCGAGGCTGCGCGAGGGGACGTGCTCCATCACCAGCCAGATCCGGCTGTCCTCCTCCACGACGTCGAAGACGGTCACGACGTTGCGATGGTTGAGGGCCGCGGTGGAGCGCGCCTCCCGCATCGCACGAGCCGTGTCGGTCACCGATTGACCGGGCAGCAGACCGACCTCCTTGGCGGCGACCTCGCGGGCGAGGGTCTCGTCGCGGGCCAGCCACACCGTGCCCATCCCGCCCCGTCCGATCGCCCGGAGCACGCGGTAGCGGCCTCCGATCAGCTCGGGCTGCATGCAGGTCCTTCCGTCGCCGTACAGGTCTCCTGTCCTGGTTACCCATCCGCTCGGAGGTCCACGCCAAGATGTCGTACCGGTGTGACAGGCTGACCGGCACCATGGCGAACCCGAAGGCCTCCGACATCTTGGGCCATGTCCTCCTCGTGACCGGTCCCGAAGAGTTCCTCAACGAGCGCAACGTCCGCGTGGCCCTCGCGGCGGTCCGTGCCAGCGATCCCGAGTCGGAGCAGAGCGAGACCTCGGCCGCCCAGCTCTCGATGGCCGCGCTCGGTGACCTGGCCGCACCCTCGCTGTTCTCCTCGATCCGCTGTGTGGTGGTCCGTGAGCTCGAGGAGCTGCCCGAGGAGTCCCACGACGGCTTGGCCGCCTACGCCGCCGCCCCCGCCGACGAGGTCGGCCTCGTGCTGGTGCACTCCGGTGGCCAGAAGGGCAGCGGGCTGCTCACCAAGCTGCGCAAGCTGCCGCTGGTGACCGAGGTCAAGTCCGCCAGCCTCAAGCCCTCGGAGGTGAGCCGCTTCGTCGTGGGGGAGGTCCGCTCCCACGGTGGCCGCGTCGACGACGAGGCGGCGGCCCTGCTCGTGCAGGCCATCGGTCAGGACCTGCGCGCCCTGGCGGGGGCCGCGCACCAGCTCACGAGCGACTTCCCCGATGAGCCGCTGACCGAGACGGTGGTCAAGCGCTACTTCGGCGGCCGCGCCGAGGTGAAGTCGTTCGCGGTCGCCGACGCGGCGCTCTACGGCCGCACCGCTGCGGCGCTGGAGGAGCTGCGTTGGGCGCTCGACAGCGGCACGTCCCCGGTCCTGGTCACCAGCGCCTTCGCCAACGGGCTGCGCGGTCTGGCCAAGTTCCGCTCCGCACCACGGGGGATGCGTGAGGGTGACCTGGCCCGCGAGGCGGGCGTGCCGCCGTGGAAGATCAGGATGCTCCGCGATCAGTCGAGGGGCTGGGACGACCTCGGCGTGGCGCACGCGATCACTGCCGTCGCCCAGGCCGATGCCGACGTCAAGGGCGCTGCCAGCGATGCCGCCTACGCCCTCGAGCGGATGGTGCTCCGGGTCGCCGGAGCCCGCAGCGGGCGCTGAGGCGGGACCGGGGGAGTCGCACAAGACAAGCGGGCGCCGACTCCGTGGAGGAGTGGCGCCCGACTGGAAAGGCTGCTCAGCTCAGAGCGAGGCGGCCTTCTTGTGGATCGCGGACTTGCGGTTCGCGGCCTGGTTCTTGTGGATCACACCGGCCGAGGCGGCCTTGTCCAGCTTCTTCGAGGCGGCGGCCGCGAGGCTCTTGGCCTCGTCGGCGTCACCGGCGGCGGCAGCCTCGCGGAAGCGGCGCACGGCGGACTTCAGCGCCGACTTCACGGACTTGTTGCGCTCGTGCGCAAGGTCGTTCTGCCGGTTGCGCTTGATCTGGGACTTGATGTTCGCCACGGGTGCAAGCCTCTGCTGTGTCTCGGTGTACGGGATGGGTGCTGCGCGATGTCTGGATGCGGACACGCCGAAGGGGCGCTCACGCAAGGGGTCACGTTACCAGCGGGGCGCTGCGGCCGCCCAAATCGAGCGGCTGACCTCAGCGCCAGCCGCGGCGAGCAGCCAGCCACGACCAGGTCGCCTCGGCCCACCAGTTGGCGTGCACCCGCAGGTAGGGCGAGGACGAGGGCACCGGACGCTCCCGGGCCTGCAGCATGAAGCCGGCCAGCATCGCCAGCCACGCGTCCACGTGGTCGGGGTCGACGTCGCGGGTCAGCGGGTGTTCGGCCAGCACGGCGTCCGCGTCCAGGCCGTCGCCGTACGCCGAGACCAGCACGCCCACGGCGTCGAGCCAGACCGGACCGAGCGCCGGCCAGTTCCAGTCGCAGAGCAGCGCGCGGCCGTCCCCGGTGATCAGGAAGTTGTCGTCGCGGGCGTCGGTGTGGACGAACGCGTCGTTGCCGGGGAACGTGCCGTAGGTCGCGGCCAGCGCCGCCGCGTCGTCCAGGTGCGGGCGGTCGGGGTGGTGCTCGCGCAGGTAGTCGTAGCCGGTCAGCAGCCCGGGGAGGTCCTCGGTGATCGGCTTCAGCTCGAAGGCGCGGGGGACCGGGTTCATCCGGTCGGCGACCACGGCGAGGGAGTCCAGGCAGGCGGTCAGCTCGGCCGGCTGCCAGGGCCGGGTCGGAGGCCGTCCCTCGACCCGCTCGAAGCCGAGCACGATCCACAGGTCGTCGTCGTGCACCCAGCTCAACCTCGGCACCGGCAACCCGGCAGGGAGCAGTCGGTGCTTGCGGGCTTCCTCGGCGTACGCCTCCGCGAACGGGCGCTGCGCCATCTTGCTGGCCGCCTTGAGGAAGAGCGTTGCCCCGTTCTCCCCGGTCAGCACCGAGGCCAGTCCGGGGGTGAACCCGCTGCCCTGCGACTCCGCACGCGCCACCTTCGCGCCCAGGTGCTCCTCGACCACCCGGCGCGTCATCGGCGGGAGGTACTCCCACTCCAGCCGCTGGGCGGTGCGTGCCGTGCGGGACGTCCTCGACGCCGACGAGATCCTTGGGGGGGCCGCTCATGATGCGCACCATTCAACCGCTCCGGTCGGCACGAGCCCGCCCCGACCCGCCCGTGAGGGACCACCACGAATCGTGGTCTGCCCAGGCTGCGTGGGAGAATGGCCGCCGCTCCCGTGCAGTCGAACCCGAAAGCAGCCTGTGTCCTTGTCGCACGCCCCCCAGCCGGGGAAGACCGATCCCGCGATCATCCGGAACTTCTGCATCATCGCGCACATCGACCACGGCAAGTCGACCCTCGCCGACCGGATGCTCCAGCTCACCGGCGTCGTCGACGAGCGCGCCGCGCGAGCCCAGTACCTCGACCGGATGGACATCGAGCGCGAGCGCGGCATCACCATCAAGAGCCAGGCGGTGCGGATGCCGTGGACGGTGCAGGACGACAACGAGGCGGCCGCCGACCCGGGCACCTACATCCTCAACATGATCGACACCCCCGGCCACGTCGACTTCACCTACGAGGTGTCCCGGTCGCTGGAGGCCTGCGAGGCAGCCGTGCTGCTCGTCGACGCCGCGCAGGGCATCGAGGCGCAGACGCTCGCCAACCTCTACCTCGCACTCGGCGCCGACCTGCACGTCATCCCGGTGCTCAACAAGATCGACCTGCCCTCGGCCCAGCCGGAGAAGTACGCCGCCGAGCTGGCCGGGATCATCGGCTGCGACCCCTCCGACGTGCTCCAGGTCTCGGCCAAGACCGGTCTGGGCGTGGAGCACCTGCTCAACGAGATCGTCGCCCAGACCCCGGGCCCGATCGGCAACGCCGACGCCCCACCGCGCGCGCTGATCTTCGACTCGGTCTACGACACCTACCGCGGCGTGGTCACCTACGTCCGCGTCGTCGACGGCAAGCTCAGCCACCGCGACCGGATCAAGATGATGTCGACCGGCGCCACCCACGAGATGCTCGAGGTCGGCGTGATCTCCCCGGAACCGGTCAAGGCCGGGGACCTCGGCGTCGGCGAGGTCGGCTACCTGATCACCGGGGTGAAGGACGTCCGCCAGTCCCGGGTCGGTGACACCGTCACCAGCCAGCACCACGGCGCGACGACGGCGCTCGGCGGCTACAAGCACCCCAACCCGATGGTCTACTCCGGGCTCTACCCGATCGACGGCGACGAGTACCCGACGCTGCGCGACGCCCTCGAGCGGCTGCAGCTCAACGACGCGGCGCTGGCCTACGAGCCGGAGACGTCCGGCGCGCTCGGCTTCGGCTTCCGCTGCGGCTTCCTCGGCCTGCTGCACATGGAGATCGTCCGTGAGCGGCTCGAGCGCGAGTTCAACCTCGACCTGATCTCGACCGCGCCCAACGTGGTCTACAGCGTGCTCATGGAGGACGGCTCCGAGCAGGTGGTCACCAACCCGAGCGAGTACCCGACCAACGGCAAGATCGCCGAGGTGCGCGAACCGGTCGTGAAGGCCACGATCCTGAGCCCGAGCGACTACATCGGCGCGATCATGGAGCTCTGCCAGACCAAGCGCGGCCAGCTCGAGGGGATGGACTACCTCTCCGAGGACCGCGTCGAGATGCGCTACACGCTGCCGCTGGGCGAGATCGTCTTCGACTTCTTCGACCAGCTGAAGTCGCGCACCAAGGGCTACGCCTCGCTCGACTACGAGCCCATCGGCGACCAGGCCGCCGACCTGGTCAAGGTCGACATCCTGCTCCAGGGCGAGACCGTCGACGCCTTCAGCGCGATCGTGCACCGCGACGCGGCGTACTCCTACGGCGTCGCGCTGGCCGGCAAGCTGCGCGAGCTGATCCCGCGCCAGCAGTTCGAGGTGCCGATCCAGGCCGCCATCGGCGCGCGGGTGATCGCCCGCGAGACCATCCGCGCGATCCGCAAGGACGTGCTCGCCAAGTGCTACGGCGGTGACATCACCCGCAAGCGCAAGCTGCTGGAGAAGCAGAAGGAGGGCAAGAAGCGGATGAAGATGGTCGGTCGCGTCGAGGTGCCCCAGGAGGCCTTCATCGCCGCGCTCTCCTCCGACGGCGCCGGGGCGACCGACAAGGGAAGAAGTAGCGGCGCTGCGCCCACCCGACGGGCTCCTGGAGCGCGCGATCCTCGGCCCGAGCTGGGCCGACTGGCTCGACGCGCTGCCGGGCCCGTGGCCGACCTGCTCGCGGAGTGGGAGCTCGAGCGTCGACCCCGAGGGCGACCACGCCATGCACGGCTTCGGCTCGTGGGTGCTGCCGGTGCGCACCGCCCACGGCGAGCCGGCCGTGCTCAAGGTCACCATCGACACCGAGGCGGAGACCGAGCACGAGCACCTCGCCCTCCAGCGCTGGGGCGGCGACGGCGTGGTGCGGCTGCTGCGGGCCGACCCGCACCGCCGCGCGCTGCTGCTGGAACGGCTGCACCGGCGCGACCTCTCCTCGCTCGGGTACATGGAGAGCGCCGAGGTCGTCGGCGGGCTCTATCGCCGGCTGCACGTGCCGGCGCCGCCGCAGCTGCGCACCTTCACGTCGTACGTCGAGCGCTGGACCGGACCAGCTGGCCGCGCTCCCTCGCGACGCGCCGATCCCGCACCGGCTGGTCGACCAGGCCCTGTCACGGATCGCGACCTGGCCGCCGACCCGGCCAGCACCGGCACGCTGATGCACCACGACCTGCACGACGACAACGTGCTCGCCGCCGACCGCGAGCCCTGGCTGGTGATCGACCCGCAGGCGATGTCGGGCGACGTCCACGCCGAGCCGGCGCCGATGCTGTGGAACCGCTGGGACGAGGTCGCCGCGCGGGGACGCGTGCGCGAGGACGTCCGCGACCGCTTCTTCACCCTGGTGGACACCGCTGAGCTCGACGAGGATCGTGCTCGCGCCTGGGTCGTGGTCCGGCTGGTCCTCAACGCCTACTGGGCGATCGAGGACGCGCAGAAGCAGCAGCGTGCCCTCGACGCCGACGACCGCGAGTGGATCACCCGCTGCATCACGATCATCAAGGCCGTCCAGGACTGAAACCCACGCGACCAGGTCGCCCGCCGTCCGGCAGGATGGAGCGGTGAGCCCGCACTCCGCCCGCGTCGTGTCCGTCAACGTCGGCCTCGCTCGCGACGAGGAGTGGGCCGGCACCCTCAAGCGCACCGCGATCGACAAGCGCGCGGTGGCCGGGCCGGTCGAAGTCGGTCCGCTCGGGCTGGCCGGTGACGAGGTGGCCGACACGTCGATCACGGCGGCACCTACCAAGCGGTCTACGCCTTCGCCCGCGAGGACCTCGACCACTGGGCCGAGCAGCTCGGCCAGCCGGTGCGCCCCGGGATGTTCGGGGAGAACCTCACCACCTCCGGCATCGACGTCAACGAGGCGCTGGTGGGCGAGCGGTGGCGCATCGGCTCGGTGCTGCTCGAGGTCGTCTCGGTGCGCATCCCCTGCTCGGTGTTCAAGAACTGGCTCGGGCTGCACGGCTACGACGACCACCAGTGGCAGAAGCGGTTCACCGCGCTCGGGCGGCCCGGCCCCTACCTCCGCGTGCTGGAGCCCGGCACCCTCACCGCCGGCGACGAGATCGTCCTGGAGCACCGGCCCGACCACGACGTCAGCGTCACCACGCTGTTCAAGGCCCTCACCACCGACCGCACCCTGCTGCCGCGGCTGGTCGGACTCGACTGCATCGATCCGGAGGCCACCGCCGCCGCCGAGAAGTACGTCGCGGGCCTCGGCGCGCACCCGTCCTGAGCGCTCTGTCTCGATCTGATGAGGAACGCGGCCCAAACCCGACCGATACCTACCCATCGGTAAGTCCGGTGATCTAGGTTGTCCTGCAACCAGTCCATGCCGGGGCCACGCGCATCCGGTGAGCCCGGAGAGTTCAGGAGTGCGATCACCTGTGTCCGCTGCCGCCACCCACGACGTCTCGTACATCGACAAGCGACCGCCCAACGTCGCCGTGCAGTTCCAGGAGCGGGTCGCCGCCAGCTCTCACCGGGAGGCGTTCCGCTACCCCCGCGGGGAGAGCTGGGAGTCGGTCACCTGGGCCGAGACCGGGGACAGGGTCACCAAGCTGGCCGCCGGGCTGCTGAGTCTCGGCATCGAGTCGGAGCAGCGCGTCGGGATCGCCTCCGGCACGCGCTTCGAGTGGATCCTGGCCGACCTCGCCATCATGTGCGCCGGGGCCGCGACCACCACGGTCTACCCCTCGACGATGTCCGAGGACGTCGCCTACATCCTCGCCGACTCCGAGTGCCGGGTGGTCTTCGCCGAGGACGACGAGCAGGTTGCCAAGCTCCGCGAGCACAAGTCCGAGCTCCCGCACCTTGCCAAGGTCGTGGTGATGGACGGCCAGGCCGACGGTGACTGGGTGATCGGCATCGCCGACCTCGAGGCCGCCGGGGCCGAGCACCTCGCCGGCAACCCCGGGGCTGTCGACGAGGCGATCGCCAAGATCCAGCCGGACGCGCTGGCGACCTTGATCTACACCTCCGGCACCACCGGCCGGCCCAAGGGTGTGCGGCTGCGGCACAGCTCGTGGACCTACGAAGGTGCCGCGATCCAGGCGCAGGACATCCTGCACGAGGACGACCTCCAGTTCCTCTGGCTGCCGATGGCGCACTCGTTCGGCAAGGTGCTGCTGTCCACCCAGCTCGCGTGCGGTTTCGCCACGGCCGTGGACGGTCGCGTCGACAAGATCATCGACAACCTCGCCGTCGTGCGCCCCACTTTCATGGGCGCCGCCCCGCGCATCTTCGAGAAGGCGCACGGCCGGATCGTCACCATGCAGGCCTCCGAAGGAGGTCTGAAGGAGAAGATCTTCAAGCAGGCCTTCAAGGTCGGGCTGGAGTACGACCGGCGCAAGCGTGAGGGCCTCCCGATCCCCTTCCTGCTCGAGAAGCAGCATGGCTTGTTCGACAAGCTCGTGTTCAGCAAGATCCGCGAGCGCTTCGGGGGCCGGGTGCGGTTCTTCATCTCCGGAGCCGCCGCCCTCAACCGCGACATCGCCGAGTGGTTCCACGCTGCGGGTGTCCTGATCCTCGAGGGCTACGGGCTCACCGAGACCTCGGCGGGCTCGTTCGTCAACCATCCCAACCAGTACAAGTTCGGCACCGTCGGCCCGGTCATGCCGGGCAGCGAGGTCAAGGTCGGCGACAACGACGAGATCCTCATCAAGGGACCCGGCGTCATGGACGGGTATCACAACCTCCCGCAGGAAACCGCGGCGTCGCTGACCTCCGACGGTTGGCTGCGCACCGGCGACAAGGGCACCGTCGACGCCGACGGGTTCCTCACGATCACCGGCCGGATCAAGGACCTCTTCAAGACCTCTGGCGGGAAGTACATCGCGCCCTCGGCGATCGAGTCGAAGTTCAAGGCGGTGTGCCCTTACGCCAGCCAGTTCCTGGTCTTCGGCAGCGAGCGCAACTACTGCATCGCGCTGATCACCCTCGACCCCGACGCGATGACCGGCTGGGCGGCCGAGAACGGGATGGAGGGCGCCTCCTACACCGACATCGTCAACTCCGAGGCGGTCAAGGCGATGGTGGGAGGCTACGTCGACGACCTCAACACCAAGCTCAACCGTTGGGAGTCGATCAAGAAGTGGGAGCTGCTCGATCACGACCTGACCGTCGAGTCCGGAGAGCTCACCCCGTCGATGAAGGTCAAGCGCAACGTCGTCGAGGAGAACTACAAGGAGCGGATCGACACGCTCTATTCTTGATCTGCGCGAACGTTGCTCGCTATCGTGAGCCCACGTGTCGTTCGGGCGGCCGCCTCTTGAGGGGGAGCCATGGCGGACCTGAGCGAGCAAGCGCCTTCAGCCGACGAGGGGCCCGTCCCGCGGGGGATGCTCCGGGAGACACGCGACTCCCTCGGATCGGTGTTCGCCAACCCCAACCTCCGACGCATCGAGCTGGCGTTCGCCGGCTCCGCCATCGGCGACTGGGCCTACGGCACGGCCGTCGCCGTGTGGGCCTACGGCGTGGGTGGGACGAAGGCGGTCGGCATCTGGATGGCCATCCGCTTCACCCTGATGGCCATCTCGGCACCCTTCGCCGCCGGGCTCGCCGACAAGATGCCGCGGCTGCGGCTGATGGTGCTCTGCGACCTCGTGCGCGCCATCTTGGTGACCTCGGCGGCGGTGTGCCTGTTCCTGGACACCCCATCGGCACCGATCTTCATCATTGCGACGGTGACCGGCCTGCTGGGCACGCCCTTCATGGTCGCCCAACGCTCGCTGCTGCCGAGCCTCGCCGACAAGCCCGAGGAGCTGACCGCGGCCAACGGGACCGCCAGCACCATCGAGTCGCTGGCGTTCTTCGCGGGTCCCGCTCTGGGCGCCCTGCTGCTCGGCTTCACCACCGTCCAGATCGTCTTCCTGCTCAACGTCGCGACGTTCCTCTGGTCGATGGCCCTGGTGCTGAGGATTCGTCCGTCCGAGAGCCAGCCCCTCGCGGAGACCGAGGTCGCCCAGGACTCGAACAGCGATGACGAGGCCGGCGGCGAGGGGTTCTGGGCCGAGACCGCGGCCGGCTTCCGCACGATCGGGAGCGACCGTGGCCTGACGGTGGTCACCCTCGCCGCCTGTGTGCAGACCATCGTCGCCGGAGCCACGACCGTGTTCCTGCTGGTCATGGCCGATGACATCTTGGGCACCGGCCCCCGGGGTGTGGGCTTCTTGGACTCGGTGTTCGGCATCGGGGCGATCCTCGGCGGTGTCTACGCGATCTCCCGTGCCTCGCGAGGGCGGTTGGGTGGCGACCTGGCCGTCGGGGTCCTGCTGTGGTCGGCCCCACTGCTCCTGGTCGCGGTGTGGCCGCACCCGATCGCGTGCTTCGCCGCGATGGCCCTGCTCGGCCTCGGGAACCCCCTCGTCGACGTCAACCTCGACACGATCGTCCAGCGGCTCACCCCGGACGAGGTGCTGGGCCGGGTCTTCGGCGCGCTGGAGGCCTGCTTCATCGCCACCATGGCGCTGGGGGCGCTGGTGATGCCCTTCCTGATCGATGGGATCGGTCTGCGGTGGGCGCTGTTCGTCCTTGCGGTCGTGGTCGCCGTGGTGGCCCTCGCCGGCCTGCCCGAGATGCGTCGACTGGACGTCCGGTTGAGCCAGCCGGCGCGCCTGCCCCTGCTCCAGGCGATCGACATCTTCGCCCCGATGCCCCGGGCCGCCGTCGAAGGCCTGGCCCGCAACCTGAGCGAGGTCTCCTTCGTGGCCGGGGACGTCATCGTCCGCGAGGGCGATGAGTCGGACCTGTTCTACGTCATCGAGTCCGGCCGCGTGGGGGTCACCCAGGGCGGGCGGGTGCTGCGTGAGGAGGGTGCGGGCGACTACTTCGGCGAGATCGGGCTGCTGCGCGACGTACCCCGGACGGCGACGATCACGGCGCTCGAGGACACGCGCGTGGTCGTGCTGACCCGCGACGACTTCCTCCTGGCGGTGTCCGGTCACGGTGAGGCCCGCCGGACGGCCGAGTCCACCGTGAAGCGTCGGCTGGCGGCCTGAGTCCGATGATCGCCTGTGCACAGTGCGCCGCGGAGTCGCCGGACGGCGTCCGCTTCTGCTTCAGCTGTGGGGCGCCGGTGGGCGCGTCGACGTGCTCCTCCTGTGCCGGCGAGCTGGTCGCCGGCGCCCGGCTTCTGCAGCACCTGCGGGGCCCCGCAGGGCGCGACCCTCCCGGGCGCACCGATCGGCCAACGGGTGTCGGCCCGTCGGGTGACCAGCGTCCTCTTCGGTGATCTCGTCGGCTTCACCTCGCTCTCCGAGCACCGCGACCAGGAGGAGACCCGCGAGCTGCTGACCCGCTACTTCGACGAGTGCCGCCGGATCATCGACCGCTACGGGGGGACGGTCGAGAAGTTCATCGGCGACGCCGTGATGGCCGTGTGGGGCGTACCCACGGCCCACGAGGACGACGCCGAACGCTCCGTCCGGGCCGGCCTGGAGCTGGTCGCCGAGCTGGGTGCTGTCGGTGCGGAGGTCGGCATCCCGGACCTGGCGATGCGGGTAGGGATCGTGACCGGCGAGGTCGCGGTCACGATCGGGGCCGAGCAGCAGGGGATGGTGGCCGGGGACGCGGTCAACACCGCGTCGCGCGTGCAGGCGGTCGCCTCTCCGGGACAGGTGTGGGTCGACGAGACCACCCGGCTGCTGACGTCCTCGGCGATCTCCTACCTCGACGCCGGCAGCCATGCGCTGAAGGGCAAGGCTGATCCGGTTCCCCTGTGGTCGGTGCAGGCCGTGGTCGCCGCGGTCGGCGGGGCGCAGCGCGCCGACGGCCTCGAGGCGCCTCTCGTCGGTCGCGACCGTGACCTACGACTGGTCAAGGAGCTCTTCCACGACTGCGAGGAGTCCCAGCGGGCGGCCCTCCTCGTCCTCGCCGGTGAGCCCGGCGTCGGGAAGTCACGGCTGGCCTGGGAGTTCGAGAAGTACATCGACGGGCTCACCACCCTCGTGCGCTGGCACAACGGACGGTGCGTCGCGTACGGCGAGGGCCTGGCTTTCCTCGCGCTGGCCGATGCCGTCCGGGCGCGGTTGCGCACCGTGGCCGCCGCACCCGACGACGATGCGGGCCCGGACCCCGCCGAGCTCCTCGAGGCGGGCCTGGCGCGCTACGTCGACGACGACGCGGAGTCCAGCTGGCTCCGGCCGAGGCTCGGCGCTCTGCTCGGCGTCGGCTCGGCGGGCAGCTTCCCTCGCGAGGACCTCTTCGCCGCGTGGACGACCTTCTTCGAGCGGGTGGGCGAGGGGGAGAACCCGATCGTGCTGGTGATCGACGACGCGCACCACGCCGATGCCGGACTGCTCGCGTTCGTGGACCACCTGATCGGCGTCGCGAGGTTCCCCTGCTTCGTGGTGCTGCTGAGTCGTCCGGGGCTCCTCGATCAGCACCCCGGCCTGGCCGCCAACCGGCGTGCCACCGTTCGCCACCTGACGGCACTGGGCGAGAGCGACATGGCGTCCCTCGTCGACGGGCTCGTCGTCGGACTGCCCGAACGCGTGCGGGACGCACTCGTGTCGCGCTCGGAGGGGGTGCCGCTCTTCGCCGTGGAGACGGTGCGGTCGCTGATCGACCGCGACCTCGTCGTACCGCGCGGGGGACGCTACGTCCTCGCGGATCCGACCGGTCTCGACCTCGACAGCATCGGCGCGCCGGCCTCGCTCCAGGCCCTGATCGCCGCTCGCCTGGATGCGCTCGATCCTGCGCAGCACCGCCTGATCGAGCGGGCGAGCGTGATCGGCAACGTCTTCTCCCGGGAGGAGATCACCGAGCTGTGCGGCGACCTCGACATCGAGGTCGATGCGGTGCTCGCGGGTCTGGTCCGTCAGCAGGTGCTGACCCGTCTCGACCAGCCGGTTCAGCGCAGAGTTCGGCCAGTACCAGTTCGTCCAGTCCGTCGTCTGTCAGGTCGCCTACGGGACGTTGTCGCGCCGGGACCGGAGGGCCGCCCACCTCGCAGTCGCTCGGCAGACCGAGGCGATCGACGATCAGGTCGGCGAGCTCGCGCCCATCATCGCCCAGCACTACCTCGACGCGGTCACAGCGATGCCCGCAGAGCCCGACGTACCAGAGCTGGAGGCTCGGGCCATCGGTCAGCTCGAGCGCGCAGGCGAGCGTGCCAGGTCGCTCGGCGCCCTGACCGAGTGCGCCGGCCACCTGCTGCTGGCCCTGGAGCGGGCGAAGGATCCGCTGACCCGCGCGCGCGTGAACTCCGCGGTCGCATGGGCCCTGGTGGACGCGGGGGACTACGACCGCACCATCGGACACGCCGTCGCCGCGACCGAGGCCTACGACGAGCTCGGTGAACCGGTGTCGGCCGGGTTGGCGGTGGCGGCCCACGCGACGGCGTTGTCGATGACCGGCGACAACGGGGGTGCGTTCGCGATCGTCGAGCCTCGCTGGCAGGCACTTCTCGACGTGCAGGGGGCCGATGAGGCACTGCTCGCCCTGGGGAAGGTCTTCACCCAGAGCATCGGCCGCCTGGGCAACGAACGGCGCGACGTGATCGACCGCAGGATCCAGATCGCGGAGAAGATCGGCGACCGGGGCGGGCTCGTCTGACTCGCTCACCGCGCTGAGCGTGTCCTACAGCTCCAAGGGCGCCACGGAGACGGCGCGGATCCTGATGTCGGCGGCCGCCGACCTCGCTCGCAGCGAGCACGTTCCGGTGGCGCTGGCACGATGCCTGTCCAACCTCACCGTGGAGTTCAACCTCGACGACCTCGACCGCGCTCTGGAGACCGGCCGCGAGGCGGTCGACGTCGCTGCGCGGAGTGGGGTGGCTGTGTGGCGCGACTACACCGAGGCCAACCTGATGCTCGCCCTGCTCCTGTCGGGAGGCTGGGCCGAGCTCGACGAGCGGCTCGCTGGATCACAGTCCACCTCCGTGGTCGCCCAGGTCATCGCGGCCGGCATCCTCGGGTCGCTGCGCGCGGCGCGCGGCGAGGAGTTCGCGGTGTCCTGGACCGAGGGGCGTGCTCCCCTGAGCGACGACCCCTCGGACGCGGCCTGGATCGGGTTCGCAGCCGCGCTCGAGGCGCAGTCGCGCGGTGACCTCGTCGTTGCCTCCGGGGCGGCCGTCCAGGCGGTCGAGGTGATGTATGGCCTGTCGGGGACCTCGGACGACTTCGTGCACATGTGGCCGCTTGCGGTCGAGCTGGCCATGGACACCGGTGACGGGGTCACCCGGGACCGGCTCCTCGGCATCGTCGACGCGGACGAGGAACGGCTCAAGGTGCCGCTGGCCGTGGCGGCGCTACGCACCTGGTTCGGGGGCCGCGTCGCGGCCGGCGAGGACCCGGCCACCGCCGAGCAGCCTGCTGCGCCGCGCTGTCAAGGGGTTCACCACGTGGGGCTCTCCGCACTACCTGGCCCGCGCCCAGGCGGAGCTCGGCGCGCTGCTCCTGCGCCGCGACGCGCGTGACGAGGGGGCGGCCCTGGTCGAGGCGGGACTCGGCACCCTGCGCGAGCTCGGGGCACATGCCTGGATCGCCCGACTGCCGATTCCGGTTGCGGGGGAGTGAACGGGCGGCCAAGTGGGCCGACCGAGGTCGGTCGGTGGGCAGCGGCGTGACACGATCGGTGGGTGCCATCCGTGCTGCCCGAGGGAGAGGCCGTCCCCCCGGACGGGGCGCTGCCGCCGACAGCGCTCGCGACGCTGGGGGCACAGTCCTTCGGCTTCTACGTGCACGTGCCGTTCTGCTCCGTGCGCTGCGGCTACTGCGACTTCAACACCTACACCGCCAGCGAGCTCGGCCGCACCGGTGACGCACCCGGCGCGTCCCAGGCGACGTACGCCGACGCCGCGATCGCCGAGGTGCGGTCAGCACGACGGGTGCTCGGCGACCAGGACCTACCGGTCGCGACGGTCTTCTTCGGGGGCGGTACGCCGACGCTGCTCCCGGCCTCCGACCTGGTGCGGGTGCTCGACGCGATCCGCGACGAGTTCGGCCTGACCGCCGGTGCGGAGGTGACCACGGAGTCCAACCCCGACTCGGTCGAGCCGGCCGACCTGGACGCGTTGCGCGCGGGGGGCTTCAACCGGCTCTCCTTCGGGATGCAGTCAGCGGTGCCGCGGGTGCTCGCGGTGCTGGACCGCACGCACGACCCCCGACGGGTGCCGCGCGTGGTGGCCTGGGCCCGCGAGGCAGGTTTCGAGGAGGTCAGCCTCGACCTGATCTACGGCACACCAGGGGAGTCCACCGCTGACTGGCAGGCTTCTCTGTCGGCGGCTGTGGCGTGCGAGCCCGACCACGTCTCGGCCTACGCGCTGATCGTCGAGGAGGGCACCGCGCTCGCCCGGCAGATCCGGCGCGGTGTGGTGCCGATGCCCGACGACGACGACCTCGCCGACAAGTACCTCGCCGCCGACGACGCCCTCGTGGCCGCCGGACCTGGGCTGGTACGAGGTGTCCAACTGGGCACGTCGGCCCGAGAGCGCCTGCCGGCACAACCTCGCCTACTGGACCGGAGGTGACTGGTGGGGTGTCGGCCCGGGCGCGCACTCGCACGTGGGCGGGGTGCGGTGGTGGAACGTCAAGCATCCTTCGGCGTACGCCGCCAGGCTGGGTGAGTCGAGCAGCCCGGCCCACGCCCGGGAGGTGCTCGACGCGGAGACGCGGCGCGTCGAGCGGGTGCTGCTCGAGACGCGACTGCGCGCTGGGCTGCCGCACGACGTCCTGGACCCGGCCGCGCGGGAGCGGCTCCCCGACCTGGTCGCCCGGCAGCTGGTCGAGCCCGGTGACCCGCTCGTGCTCACCCGGACCGGGCGGCTGCTGGCCGATGCCGTGGTGCGCGACCTGCTGCCGTGAGGGCGGCTGGGCGATGGCTCAGCTGACCAGCCGGATCGTCAACGGGTAGCGGTAGTCCTCGCCGTTGGCTGCCTTGATCGTGGCGAGGATGATCAGGATCAGGTAGGCGATGCCGGCGATGATCGCGACGGGCACGATGACGATCAACCCGATCCCGAGGGTCACGAGCGCGGCGACGAAGGCGGCCACGCCGTAGATCAGCACCGAGATCTGGAAGTTCAGCGACTCCACCGCATGCCGGCGGACGTAGGCCGAGTCGTTGCCCTTGACCAGCAGGATGATGAGCGGGGCGAGGAAGCCCATCGCCACCCAGATCGCGACGAAGACGCCGACGTGGGCGGCCAGGGCCCAGTTGCGCTCCTCGGACGTGGACACCGCCGCAGGGCCGTAGCCGGGCTGCGAGTCGTCGCCGGGCGGTGGCGGTGAGTAGGTCATTGCGTCTCCTCGGGTGCCGTCACGAAGTCGATCAGCTCCTCAACTCTACCGAGCAAGGACGGCTCCAGGTCGGCGTACGACGTCACTCGTCCGAGGATGTGCTTCCACGCGCGGGCGATGTCGGCCTGGTCGCGGTGCGGCCAGCCGAGCCGCTGGCACACACCCTTCTTCCACTCGACGTTGCGCGGGATGGTCGGCCAGGCGGTCATGCCGAGGCGGTCGGGCTTCACCGCCGCCCAGACGTCGACGTAGGGGTGGCCGACGATCAGGACGTGGCGGCCGACCGGGCTCCTGGCGACGGTCTGCATCACCGACTGGGCGATGCGGCTCTCCTTGGAGCCGGCCACCAGGTGGTCCACGAGCACCCCGACCCGGCGCTCGGGCCCGGGGCGGAAGTCGCGCAAGTGGTCGGAGAGGTCGTCGACGCCCTCGAGGTACTCCACGACCACGCCTTCGAGGCGCAGGTCGTCCCCCCAGACCTTCTCCACGAGCTCCGCGTCGTGCCGGCCCTCGACGAAGATCCGGCTGGCGCGCGCCACCCGTGCCTTGGTGCCGGGGACCGCGACCGAGCCGGAGGCCGTGCGGGTCCGGACCGGTGGACCCTTGCGCGTGGGCGGCACCAGGATCACCGGCACGCCCTCGAGCAGGAAGCCGGCGCCGAGGGGGAAGGTGCGCCGCTTGCCGCGGCGGTCCTCCAGGACGACGGTCATCAGGTCTCGCTCGACCGAGACGATCTCGCCGCACCAGTCGGTGGTGACCTCCTCGACGACCAGCCCCTTGTCGGCCTGGGTCTCCACGGCCCGTCCCCTCCGGGGGGCGCGCCAGTCGGTGTCGAGCACATCGGAGCCGTAGCGATCCTGGGCAGGCATGGTGCGAACGCTAGGGCGGCCTCACCGTCCGGTCCCGGTGCCGCGCCGTACCACCTCACGAGTGAGTCTCCGGTCACGGAGAGGTCTTGCGTTGAGAACAGTCGCGATATATCGTTGACCTATCGCGAAACACTCGCGATCCATCTCTTCGAGACTCTAGGAGGATCTCATGGGACGCAGTCCATGGGACATGCCCTGGGACGACCCGCGCGCCGGGCACCCGGGCCGCGGCCACGGGCCGCACGGATCGAGCGGCCACGGCCGCGGCGCCCCCTGGGGGTCGGGCCCACCGCCCTGGCTCCAGGGGCTCATCGGGCTCGCCCAGTCCGGGGGCAACGCCACCCGGGCGCCACGGGTCAAGAGGGGTGACGTCCGCGTCGCGATCCTCGATGTCCTCGCGACCGAGCCGATGAACGGCTACCAGATCATCCAGCAGATCGCCGAGCGCAGCGGTGGTGCGTGGAAGCCGAGCCCCGGCTCGGTCTACCCGACCGTGCAGCAGCTCGAGGACGAGGGTCTGGTCGAGGGCAGCGAGGGCGAGGGACGTCGGCTGCTCACCCTCAGCGAGGCCGGCCGCGCGTACGTCGAGGAGCACCCCGACGAGCTCGCCGCCACCTGGCGCGCCTTCGACGACGCCGCCGAGGCCGAGCGCAGCGACAACAGTCACGACCTCAAGCCCGTCATCGGCCAGGTCATGAGTGCGGTGTGGCAGGTCGTCACCACCGGCACCCGCCAGCAGCAGGCCGAGGCCGCGGAGATCCTCGCCGACACCCGGCGCAAGCTCTACGGCCTGCTCGCGGAGGGGGACGGCGAATGAGCACCCCGGCGGGTGGCAGCCGTCCGGAGCTGCGGATCAGCGACACCGAGCGGGAGGCAGCCGTCACCGCGCTCGGTGAGCACTACGCGGCCGGGCGGTTGACCAAGGACGAGTACGACGAGCGCACCTCGACGGCCTACGCCGCGCGCACCGCGTCGGCGCTCCGGCCGCTGTTCGGCGACCTGCCGTCACCGCACCCGTTCGCTGGTCAGCCGACCCGGGAGCCTGCCGGGGCGGGCTCCCGGGCGCCCGGTCCCGGGGGCTGGAGCCGCCCCGACGGCCGGGGCCCGCGACCGTCCTGGGGTGGCCCCGGGCAGCGGACCGGCTTCGCGGATGCCGTTCCTCCCGCTGGTGCTCGTGCTCGTCGGCGTGACGATCCTGCTCGGCGCACCGTGGCTGCTGTTCATCGGCCTGGGTGCGTTCTTCTTCGCCCGCGCCCACCGGCGCTCGCAGCGCCGCGGGGCGGGCTACGACTGGTCGGGCAGCACCTGGTCGGGTTGTGGGTCGTCCCGGACGCGGCACGGCTGAGTGCCTCACAGCAGCGGCAGCGAGCGGGCGCTCCGGGGCAGGTGAGCGTAGCCGCGGGCGACGGCGTGCCGGAGCTCCTCGGCGGGGTAGGGCCACTCCGCCGAGCTCACCGCCTCCGCGACGGCCACCCCTCGGCGGGCGAGGTCGCGGATCGTCTCGGCCACGATGCCGATCGCGCTGCGCTGCTCGTGCAGGAAGTCGCTGTCGACCGGCAGGCCATGGCCGGGCACCACCACGGTGGACTCGCGGAGCAGCGAGATGACCAGGTCGAGGGTGCCGGGCCACTCCATCGGCCAGCAGTCCTCGCCGTAGCCCGGGACGCCGCTGCGCATCGCGGACTCCTCGACGAGGTCGCCGGCAAAGACCACGTCGGCGTCCTCGACGCGAGCGATGACGTCGCCGGCGGTGTGCCCACGGCCCGGGTGCACCAGCTCGACGACCCGGTCGCCGAGGTCGACCACCTTGGCCGAGGAGAAGGTGTGGGTCGGCGCCAGGATCCGGGTGACCGCGATGTCGGCGTGCCGTGGCTCGCTGGTGTCGGCACGTGCCTCGTCCTGCAGGGCGGGGCCGTTGACGGCGAGGTCGCCGGGGACCGAGTCGTGGGCGTAGACCGGCAGCGCCCCGCCGTACTCCTCGGAGAAGACGACGTTGCCGAAGGTGTGGTCGAAGTGCTGGTGGGTGTTGACCACGGCGACCACCTCGCCGACGCCGAGCGCCCGGACGTGCTCGACGACCCGGCGTGCCTCGACCTCGGAGGCGTGCGTGTCCACCACCAGCAGACCACGCTCGCCGGCGACGAGCCCGACGTTGACGTCGAGGAACTCGAAGCGCGCGACCCAGCAGCGGTCCGCGATCTCCACGAAGCCGGCGTCGTGGGCGATGTCACGCGAGGCGGCGGTCATGGGCGCCAACCTACGACGGCCCGCGACGGGGATCGAGACCGGTCGCCACGGGCGGGTAGGCTTGGCACTCGAATCGAGGGAGTGCCAGCGAGGCGAGCGAGGTGAGGCGAGGTCATGGTCGAGGACCGCAAGCTCAACGTGCTGCGCGCGATCGTCGAGGACTACGTCTCCACCCAGGAGCCGGTGGGTTCCAAGTCGCTGGTCGACCGCCACCAGCTCGGGGTCAGCCCCGCGACGGTGCGCAACGACATGGCCTCGCTCGAGGAGGACGGGTTCATCACCCAGCCGCACACGAGCGCCGGCCGGATCCCCACCGACAAGGGCTACCGCCTCTTCGTCGACCGGCTCAGCACGGTCAAGGCTCTCTCGATGGCCGAGAAGCGGGCGATCACCTCGCTGCTCGAGGGCGCCGTCGACCTCGACGACGTCGTCCAGCGCAGTGTCCGGCTGCTCGCGCAGCTGACCCGCCAGGTCGCCGTCGTGCAGTACCCGACCCTCTCCCGCTCCACCGTGCGCCACATCGAGGTGGTTCCGCTCGGCGGAGCCCGGCTGCTCCTCGTCGTGATCCTCTCCACCGGCCGGGTGGAGCAGCGGGTCGTGGAGCTCCCCGAGCCGCTCAGCGACGACTCCGTCGCGGAGATCCGCACCAAGGTCAACCGGGCGGCCCTCGGCGAGCGGCTGGCCGATGCCGCCGACAAGCTGGTGCAGGTGCCCGACGAGTTCGAGCCCGCCAGCCGGGCTCCGATCGCGGCGCTGGTGGCCTCGCTGGTCGAGGCGATGAGCGACCACCGCTCCGACGAGAGGGTGGCCGTCGGGGGTACGGCGAACCTGGCCCGGTTCGGCGACGGCTTCGACACCAGCATCCGTCCGATGCTCGAGGCGCTCGAGGAGCACGTCGTGCTGCTCAAGCTCCTCGGCGAAGCCACCTCGGCCTCGACCGTGACCGTCCGGATCGGTGCCGAGGGGCCCTACCAGGAGCTCGCGACCACGTCGGTCGTCGCCACCGGCTACGGCCCCGGC
This sequence comes from uncultured Actinomycetota bacterium, assembly GCA_963772415.1. Taxonomy (GTDB): domain Bacteria; phylum Actinomycetota; class Actinomycetes; order Propionibacteriales; family Nocardioidaceae; genus Nocardioides_B. The sequence continues at coordinate 144,760 of CAVYWU010000007.1, forward strand.
GACGAGGCGCTCGCGACCTTGGGCATCGTGGGACCGACCCGCATGGACTACCCGGGATCGATGGCGGCGGTGCGCGCGGTCGCGCGCTACGTCAGCCGGATCCTCGACGAAGGATGAGCCCTGAACACGCCCGCCCGGCACCCCGGGCCGCGGCACCCGAGCTGAGAGAACACTTGTGAGCCAGGACCTGTACGAGACCCTCGGGGTCTCCCGCGACGCGGACGGCGACACCATCAAGAAGGCCTACCGCCGGCTGGCGCGCCAGCTGCACCCCGACGTCAACCCTGATCCGCAGACCCAGGACAAGTTCAAGGACGTCAGCCGCGCCTACGAGGTGCTCTCCGACCCGGAGAAGCGCCGGATGTACGACCTCGGCGGCGACCCGTTCAACGGTGCCGGCGGCGGCTTCGCCGGAGCCGGTGCGGGCTTCTCCTTCACCGACATCATGGACGCCTTCTTCGGCGGCGCGGCGGGTGGTGGCGGCGCTGGTGGCGGCGGGCGAGGACCGCGGCCCCGGGTACGCCGCGGGCAGGACGCGCTGATCCGGCTCGACGCCGACCTCGCCGAGGCCGCCTTCGGCACCACTCGTGAGCTCAAGGTCGACACGGCCGTGCTCTGCAACCTGTGCCAGGGCAGCGGCGCCGCGCCCGGCTCGTCGCCGAAGACCTGCGAGACCTGCCGAGGTCGCGGGGAGACCGTGCACCAGCAGCGCTCGTTCCTGGGCGAGATCCGCACCATGCGCCCCTGCGCGGCCTGCCGCGGGTTCGGCTCGATCATCCCCGAGCCCTGCCGGGAGTGCTCGGGCGACGGCCGGGTCCGGTCGCGCCGCAGCCTCAACGTCAAGATCCCCGCCGGCGTCGACACCGGCACCCGGGTGCAGCTCGCGGGCCAGGGTGAGGTCGGTCCCGGGGGCGGTCCGGCCGGCGATCTCTACGTCGAGATCCACGTGGCGGACCACCCCACCTTCGTCCGCTCGGGCAGCGACCTGCACTGCACGGTCACGGTGCCGATGACGGCCGCCGCGCTCGGCACCACCTTGGACCTGCCCCTGCTCGAGGCCGATCTCGTCGACACCGAGCCGGACGAGGACATCGACGCGACCAGCGAGCTCGAGACGTCGGTGCCGCTCGACGTCCGCGCCGGCACCCAGTCGGGCACCGAGACGATCATCAGCGGGCGCGGCGTGCCGTCGCTGCGAGGCACCGGGCGCGGCGACATCGTCGTACGCATCGTGGTCGAGACCCCGCTCCGCCTCGACGAGCGTCAGGAGGAGCTGCTCCGCGAGCTCGCCACGCTCCGCCAGGAGGAAGCCCCCGACGGGCAGGTGCACGCGCCCAAGTCGGTGTTCAGCCGCTTCCGCGACGCCTTCAACCCGCGATGAGCCTCCCGCTGTTCGTCCACGACGCCGTCACAGGTGTCGGGGTCGGCGACGCCGTCGTGCTCGAGGGCGACGAGGCCCGGCACGCTGTCGTGGTCAAGCGGATCCGGGCCGGGGAACGGATCGCTCTCACCGACGGCCGCGGCACCACCGTCGTGGGCAGCGTCACCGACACGAGCAAGGCGGCGCTCACCTTGGTGGCCGAGCGGGCCGGCACGGTCGAGCCGGAGCTGCCCCGGGTCGTGGTCGTGCAGGCGATCCCCAAGGGGGATCGCGGCGAGCTCGCCGTCGAGATGCTCACCGAGGTCGGCGTCGACCTGATCGTGCCGTGGGCCGCCGCCCGCTCGGTCGCGGTCTGGAAGGGCGAGCGCGCCGCGAAGTCGCTCGCCAAGTGGCGCAGCACGGCGCGCGAGGCAGCCAAGCAGGCACGGCGCACCTGGTTCCCCGAAGTCGCGGACCTGGTCGACACCACCGAGGTGGCCGGACTGCTGAAGCAGGCGTCGGTTCCCGTCGTGCTGCACGAGGCTGCGTCCGGGCCGATCGCCGACCTGCCGGTGCCGGGCCGCGGCGAGATCGTCATCGTGGTGGGCCCCGAGGGTGGCATCGCCGAGGAGGAGCTTGCCGCCTTCGCGGCTGTGGGCGCCGAGCCGGTGCGACTGGGCTCATCGGTGCTGCGCACCTCGACCGCCGGTGTGGCGGCGACTGCCGCGCTGCTCGCGCGCACGCGCTGGCGCTGACCCACCGCCCTCGGCGTCAGCTCCGCAGCAACGCCGTGACCCGGTCGAGCTCGTCGGCGAGCTCGGTTCGTTGCAGACGGGTGAGCTCGCAGAAGAGGTCGAGCACGACGGCACCGTCGCGCCACCACCACAGCCCGGCCATGAAGCCGTCGACGAAGACGGTGTTGCCGATACCGCCGTTGCTGCCCAGCCACCGTCCTCGGACGTTCTCGGGGACGATCCGGGCGCGATCGGCATGGGAGAGCCAGACGTTGTCGTAGCCGCCGAGCAGCCGGACCGGGGCGTGCGCGGTCCCGTCCACCAGCGGGGCTCCTGGTACGTCGTAGAGCCGCTTGCCTGCGTCGGTCCGGAGCACCTCGAGCTCGTCGGCCATCGCGGCGAACACCGGTCCGAGTCGGGTCACCCGGGACCAGGTCGTCATGTCCGCGGCGGTGGCCGGACCGAACGCCCGCAGGTAGCGCCGCACCAGCTCCTGGGAGGTCGACCTCGGCGGCTGCTCGGTCGAGGTAGTTCTCCAACGTCTGGTAGACCACGCCACCCGATCGACGCCACAGGCCGCGCGGTGGCACCTGGAGCATCGGCACTCGTTCGCGGGCGACGTGCGCCAGCGCGCCGGCGGGTGCGTCGAAGGTCTCCGCCAGCCGCTCGCCGAGCTCCTTGACCGGGAGCGGTCCGGGCGCGAGCACCTCGCGCGAGCGCTCGACCAGCTCGGCCACGTTGATGTGCCGGGCCTGCCGGTTCATCTGGTTGCTCCTGCTCTGCTGGTCGAGCGCCGGCTGCACCCATGAGCGCAACGAGAGCGCGTCGTCGGGTGTCAGCACGTGGATGGTGCCGCGCATGGTGAGCAACCGGACCGCTTGCCGACGTTCGAGCGCGTCGCTCAGCTCGGCCGGCTCGAACGGGTCGAGCCGTGCGGCGAGCGAGAGGTAGGGCGGCAGGTTCTCCTGTGCCTGCAGGCCGACGAGGTGGGCGACCATGCCGAGTGCTGGCATCGTGGTGCGGGCGAGGAGGTGCTGCCGGGCGAGCAGGGTGCGGTTGAGGTCGCGGACGGTCAACGGGCCGGGCACGGTGGCAAGCCTAGGCTGCTAGCGCCCGGGCGGTGTGGGGACGAGCCCGGGCAGCCGTGTCCGGACCATCACCAGGTCGGCGACGGAAGCGGGCTTCACCTCCGAGAGGCGATGTCGTCGATACGCGATGACGACGGCTAGGGCGGCGTTGACGAGGGTGAAGTAGACCGGGTAGGCGAGCAGGCCGACGGAGAGCGACCCGACCGCACCCACGGTCATCGCGCCGCCGAGTCCCGCCAGGACGAACGTGGACAGGGTCTCCGAGTGCGGCTTCCGCCACGTCTTGGGCACCATCATCGCGGCCGCGACGAGGTCCGCGGCGATCACGCAGCCGATGGCGATCGTGGGCTCGTCGACCGCCGCCCACCCCACGACCCCGGCGCTCGCCAGCCCGATCAACCCCAGCTCGGCCCGGGTCAGGCCGCCCGTGCCCAGCCGGAGCGAGAGGGTGAAGACCAGCAACGTGCCCAGGGCCTGGGTGACCAGGGGCAGCAGGCTCCAGCGGGCGCCGTCGGCCCGCTGCGCCTCGACCGCGACCACGGCGAGCAGCGTCCAGATCAGCCAGGTGCCGCGGTGCGGGACCGTGGAGCGGCGCCACGTGTCCCGCAGGTAGGGCACCGTGTTGGCGGCACCCAGGGCACTGGCGAGCAGGGCGAACGCCGCCGTCGGCTCGATCATCGGGTCTCCTCAGTCGTCCTGGGAGGAGCGCCCTTCGAGCACCGCTGATACGTCCGCACGGGCACCTGCGCGCGCGCCCGGTCATGGGGCACGCGGCACCCGGTGGTGCGACGAGATCCGTGCCGCCTGCACGTGGCGGTGCGCGGCGCCAGAGCCGGCACGGCGCACGAGGTGCCCCGAGGTGGCCGACCTGGTCGACACAACCGAGGGTGGCCCGGGTGCTGGAGGCGTAGTGCCCGTGGTGCTGCACGAGGTGGCGTCGGGGCCGGGCCACGACCACCCGGGTCGCCGCGACCGGGGGGTACTGCTGTCAGGCAGTCTCCAGGGTTTGGCGGTCGGGATGGTGCAGGCAGACGTCGGGGCGGGCGGCGAGCTCGTCGGAGGAGAGGCCGTAGGTCTCGGTGACCACGAGCCCGTCGGGAAGGATCTCGAAGGTGGCGACGTCGGTGTAGAGCCGGTCCACGCAGCCGACCCCGGTGAGCGGATAGCTGCACGTGGGCACCAGCTTGGGGGCGCCGTCCTTGGAGAACAGGCTCATCATCACGAACACCTGCTTGGCGCCGCTGAGCGCGACGTCGCCCTTGAGGGCGTGCTCGAGCACATGGCTGCGGCCTTCGAAGACCCACGAGTCGCTCTGCCGGGGGAGAGGAGCAGATCATCGTGCGCACCCAGCTTGGCCGCCAGCATTGCGGCCAGACCCGTGTCCTCGTTGCCGGCGTTGGCGGATACCGCGGTTTGGTCGGTCGCGCCCTGCCGGATGAGCGCGTCGATCAGCGCGACCGGCATCCCGGCCATCCCGAACCCGCCGATCAGCACGGTGGAGCCGTCCGTGACGTCGGCGACCGCCTCAGGTGCCGCGGGCGATGAGAGTCACGAGACGTTCTCCAGCACGACGGCCAGGGCCTGGCCGACGCCGATGCAGATCGCGGCGACGCCCCAGCGATGGCCGTCCTCGCGCATCCGGTGGGCCAGGGTGCCGAGGATCCGGCCGCCCGAGGCGCCCAGCGGGTGCCCGATGGCGATGGCGCCGCCCTTGGTGTTGACGATCTCCGGGTCGATCCCCCAGGCGTCGACGCAGGCGAGCGACTGGACGGCGAAGGCCTCGTTGAGCTCGACCGCGCCCACGTCGTCCCAGCCGATCCCGGCCCTGGCGAGCGCCCTCTCCGCGGCCTCGACCGGGGCGAACCCGAACGACTGGGGCTCCAGCGCGGCCGCACCCCGACCGGCGATCCTCGCCAGCGGGTCGAGCCCGATCACCGAGGCGAGGTGCTCGGCGCCGAGCAGCATCGCGGAGGCGCCGTCGCTCAACGGGGAGGCGTTGCCGGCGGTGATGGTGCCGTCGGCACGGAAGGAGGGCTTGAGCCCGGCCAGGCTCCGGGGGGTGCTCCCGGGCCGGATCCCCTCGTCCCGGGTCAGGTCGACCCCTGGTACGGCGACGGCCAGCGCGTCGTAGAACCCCTCGTGCCAGGCCCGGTCGGCCAGGTCGTGGGACCGGGCCGCGAACTCGTCCTGCCGGTCGCGGGAGATCGAGAACCGCTCCTGCAGCTGCTCATTGGCCTCGCCCAGGGAGACCGTCCACGCCTCCGGCATCCGCTCGTTGACCAGGCGCCAGCCCAGCGTGGTGGAGACGGCGGAGAGGTCTCCGGCAGGGAAGGCCCGCGACGGCTTCGGCAGCACCCACGGCGCGCGCGTCATCGACTCGACGCCGCCCGCGATCACCACGTCGGCGTCGCCTGTCTCGACGGTGCGGGAGGCGATCATGGCCGCGTCGAGGCTGGAGCCGCACAGCCGGTTCACCGTGGTCGCCGGCACCGAGACCGGCATCCCGGCCAGCAGCACCGCCATCCGTCCGACGTTGCGGTTGTCCTCGCCGGCACCGTTGGCGTTGCCCCACACGACGTCGCCGACCCGGGCCGGGTCGAGCCCCGGCGCCGTGTCCAGGAGGCCCTGGAGCACTCCCGCGGCCAGGTCGTCGGGGCGGACGCCGGCCAGGGCGCCGCCGAAGCGTCCGAACGGCGTGCGAAGGGCGGCGTAGAGGAACGATGCGGTCACGGGTTCTCCTCGTCGGGGGACTGGTGTGCCTGGTCGAGTGCTCGCCGGGCGAGGCGGAAGGCGGTGTTGGCGTTCGGGACTCCGCAGTAGATCGCGGTCTGGAGGACGAGCTCCTTGATCTCGTCCTGGGTGACTCCGTTTCTCGGGGCCGCCCGGACGTGCATCGCGGTGAGGGTGATCAGGGGGCGGCTGCGCCGGTCCCAGGCCGGCCAGGATCCGGTCGACGTTCCACCGGCGCAGATCATCAGGCCATTGTCGACCACGTCCTGGCTGGTCAGCCGCCGGTGAAGCCACCGGGCGGCCTCGGGGCTGACTGTCCCAGACGGTCGCGGAGCAGCGACCAGCGGGATCGCCGGGTTGCCTCCCGCCTCGGACCCGGTCGCCAGCCAGACGGTGTCGTCGCGGCGTACCAGCGGCGCCAGATCGTGCCCGACCACGCCGGGCGGCGCGAGGCCCGCGACGACGAGGGCCTCCAGCCACGCCGTCTCGACGTCGACCATCGCGGTGATCGGGGCCGCGTCGGAGAAGCGGTCGCCTGCGCGCACGTCGCCGGGCCAGAAGAGGTCCGTCAAGCGGTCGGTGTCGCGGATAGGTCGAGGAAGACGGGCTCGCCGTGGCCCTGGAGCCGGCCTTCGAAGTGCAGACCGTGCTCGTCCTCAACGGCGACGAGGGTGTCGCACCGATCCGCGGCGAGACCGACCAGGCGCGTCGCCGGCCGGCAGCACGTCGGCGGGGCGTCGATCCGGGACGCACCGTGGAGGACGAGTAGTGCCCTGAATCGTCGGTGGCGCAGCGGCCCCGCCTCGCGGACGACCCGTCCCTCGGCGTCGGCCTGCCACATCTCGAGCAGGGCGTCGGGCACGGGTTGGCCGGCGCAACGGATCGACGGGCTACGACGGCTACGACGCTGACAAGGCCCACGTCCGGCTGGCGGCACAGGCGCGCCTCGACCCGGCAGCGCCGGAGAGCCACCGCTGATCAGGGCGGGCAGGCGCCACGGCGGGTGATGTCCTCGGAGGGGTGCCCGATGAGTCCCCGATGATGCCCCGGGCATCCCGTCCCTCCGCACGGGTTCAGAGCATGAGTCCCAGGGGGGCGTAGCCGACGCCGGGGAACACCGAGGCGAGCGAGCGGTCCGGGAATCGCCGGGTGACGATCTCGCCGAGCACGCTGCGGTAGTCGGTGGTGACCCGCAGGTCGGCGTCCGGCTCCTTGCCGGAGCCCAGCCCCGGCCATGAGCCGTAGTAGCGGCCGCCACGGACGCCGCCGCCCGCGACGAGCATCATGTTGCCCCAGCCGTGGTCGAGCCCGCGGTTGCCGTTCTCCTGGAGCCGTCGGCCGAACTCGCTGATCGTGACCACGGTGACCCTGCTGCGCAGCGCGCCGAGGTCCCGCAGGAAGGCGTCGAGGACCTGGGCGAAGCCCTTGATGAGGCCCTGCATGTCGCCCCACTCGAGGGTGCCGTAGTCGCTGTGGAGGTCCCAGTTGCCGTAGTCGATCGAGACCACCTCGGTGCCGATGTCGGCCTTGATCAGCTGCGCGGTGTCGCGCAGCGCCTCCGAGAGGTCGGTGGCCGGCCAGCCGCTCGGGTAGGTGACCTCGGGCTGGTACGGCGTCCGCGCGAGCGGCGCGATCTTGTCGACGGTGGCCGCGGCGGAGCGATAGGCCGGTCCGAGCACCTTGTCGCCGCCCCACATCTTGTCCAGCGACTTGCGGCGCCGACGGGCCCACACGTCGGCCTTGTCGGCGCCCACCATCGACACCTGGCTGAGCCGGTCCGCGGCGATCGTCGGGGAGATCCCCGCGATCATCGTGGGTGCGATCGAGGAGGACAGGTGGATCGCCTCGGTGGGGTCGACCGTGCCACCGATCCCGATCATCCGGTTGACCCAGCCGCGGCGGGCGCTGGAGCCGGGATCGGCGTCCTCGACCTCCTCCATCGCGGAGAAGTGGGAGCGGTTGGGCACCGGCAGGCCGACCGCGTGGACGGCGGCGAGCTCGCCCGCGGTGTAGAGCCACTCGAGCGGCTGCATCGCCGGGTGCAGGCCGAAGAAGGAGTCCTGCGCGATCAGGGACTCGCGCGGCACCGCGATGGTGGGCCGGGCGGCGTAGTAGCCCGGGTCGCCGTGCGGCACGACCACGCCGAGCCCGTCGATGCCCCCGCGGAGGCTGAGCACGACCAGCACGTTCCCGCCGGGCGCCTGGCCGTAGGCCGTCTGCCGGAAGGCATCCCCGAACACCGAGGTGGCCACGCCGGCGGCTCCCGCCGCTGCCATGCCGCCGAGAAGCCGGCGTCGGCTCACCCTGGTGGCCTCGGCGAACTCCCGGCAGCAGTCACCGGTCGGGATGGAGGTGGGGGTGGACATGGGCCGGCTCATCTCTGCATGTGGTCGGGGGAGTCGAGGAGGGCCCCGACGAGACGGACGAAGAGCCACTGGGCGAGCGCGTGGTCCTTGGTGACCTTCTCGCCCGGGCGGTAGCCGACCGCGGCCACGGCGGCCTTGACCAGGCGCTTGCCGGCGGGCCGGCCGAGGATCTGCCGGGACAGGTGGTCGATCCAGGCGTCGAGCCTGATCTCCTTCTCGGGCAGGAACTTCTCGGGCTTCTTGTAGCGGGCGTCCTTGGTCGGCCACCAGCCGGCGGTGAGGTTCCAGTGCAGCCGGAACGAGCTGAGCATCCGGGTGGGGGAGGACCACATCGCGTTGCCGTAGGGCGACCCGTCGGGACGCGGCCAGTGGTACACGAGCGTGCTCTGCGGCACCCACACCGCTGCCCGTGCGAACGAGTCGGACGCGGTCGGCCTGCGCACGGTGATGCCGAGGGCTCGCACCGTCGCGACGAAGTCCTCGACAGGTGTGCGCACGATCCGGCCCTTCGACCTCTTGAACTCAGGGTGCGCCACGAGGGCCCGCAGGGTCGCCTTGATGTCGGTGCCCGAGGCCCGGAACACCTTGGCGAGGTCGTTGACCACGCGGTTGGACGGGTTGTCCGAGACGTAGTGCAACGCCAGCTTGCGGGCGATGTTGTGGGCCGTCGCGGGGTGGTTGGCCAGGTAGCGGAGGTAGTCGCGGGTCATCGCCCGGCCGTCCTCGGAATCGTTCCTGGCGGTGAATCCGAGCACCTGCACCCGACCGGTGGTGTGCTTCTCCGGGTCGTAGGAGTCCTTCCAGGACTTGAAGGCGTCCACGGTGAAGCCGGAGAGGATCCGGGCGGAGTCCTTGACCATCTCCTCGGTGTAGCCCGACGCCCGACCGACGGTGTGGAGCTCGAGCAGCTCGCGCCCGTGGTTCTCGTTGGGGAAGCCGCGCACCGAGCGCCAGTTGTCCAAGAAGAGCAGCATCGCCGGGTGCAGGGTCGCCTCGACCAGCATGTCCTCGAAGGTGCCCAGCGCGTGCTTGCGGATCACCCGGTCGTAGGACTCCCGGTGCACCCAGCCCAGGTCCGAGTTCGCGTGCACGTGCAGGTGGTTGGACCAGAAGTCGACGACGTTCTCCAGAACCTGCCGCTCGGAGTGGATCCGGCGCATCATCGTGGAGTTGGCCAGGTCGACGGCGTACTCCCAGCCGCCTTTCCTTCCGCTCGTCTGGTTGGTCCACTTCGTGGTCGGTGCATCCCGCAGCTGCGGGTACCACGACCGGAGCTGCCGGGCGGTCCTGGACTCCTTGACCTTGCCGGGCTTGAGCTGGCTCTCGAACCACTCCTCGGCCGAGCCGGCCCTGCGCATCGCCTTGAAGGTGCTGCGGGAGTAGCCACAGCCCATCCGGTTCATCATGTGTCGTTGGGATGGGGTCGGCACCTTGGTGTCCGGATACGTCCTGCCCTTGCCTGCCACGGCGTCATTATCGGCACGTGGGGACCCGGTCTGGAGGGGTTGGCCGCGACTGTCTCGCGGTACGGCGTCAGCGCAGCGCGATCTCGAGGATCCGGTCGTCCTGCGGGGCCGGGTCGCCGCGGCCGTCGCGGTTGGACGTGGTCAGCCAGAGGTTGCCGTCGGGGGCGACCACCACGGTGCGCATGCGGCCGTAGCCGCCGACGAACCAGTCGCGCGGCTTGCCGGTGCCCTCCTCGGTGACCGGCACCTGCCAGAGCCGTTGGCCGCGCAGCGACGCCATCCAGAGCGAGCCCTCGTGGAAGGCCAGCCCCGACGGGGACGCCTCCGAGGTCCGCCACTGCACGAACGGGTCGCGGTAGTCGCTCTGGCCGGGTGCCTTGCCCTCGTGGATCGGCCAGCCGTAGTTGCGGCCCTCGTCGATGCGGTTGAGCTCGTCCCAGGTGTTGGCGCCGAACTCGCTGGCCCAGAGCGCACCGGCGTCGTCGAACGCGAGGCCCTGGACGTTGCGGTGACCCATCGTCCACACGGGTGACCCGTCGACCGGGTTGCCGGGCGCCGGTTCGCCGTCGGGGGTGATCCGCAGGATCTTGCCGGCGAGCGAGTCGCGGTCCTGGGCGAGCTGCTCCTCGCCGATCTCGCCGGTGGAGACGAACAGGTTGCCGTCCTCGGCGAAGAGCAACCTCCCCCCGTCGTGGATGAAGCCGTTGGGGATGCCGGTCAGCACGGGCTCGGGGGCGCCGAGTCGGCGGCCGTCGTACTCCATCCGCACGACGCGGTTGTCCCCGCTGGTGGTGACGTAGGCGTAGACCAGGGAGTCCTCGGCGTACGTCGGCGACGCGGCCAGTCCCAGGACGCCGGCCTCGCCCTGGGGGAGGCGATGTCGAGGCGGCCGACCTCGCGCGGCCTACCGCCGCCGGCCGGGATGGCGAGGATGCGGGTGGTGTCGCGCTCGCCGACCAGGGCGGAGTCGTCGGGCAGGAAGGTGATGCCCCACGGCGCCTGCAGGCCCCTGGCGACGGTGCCGACGACGCGCGGACGGGCCGGTCCGTCGGACTCCTCGACCTCGGCGGGGGAGCCGGTCTCGCCCTCGGGTGCGGGTTCGCCGGTCTGGGTGCTCGGCTGGGGAACGGGCTCCTGGGTGCCCAGGCCGGTGGGGTCTCCGTCGGCTGCCCGCAAGCGGCCACCAGCAGCAGGGTCAGCGAGGCCACCGGGGCGGCGAGGACACGTCTCACCCGGACCACGGTAGCCAGCCACCCCCCAGCCGATCCTTGCGTCGCAGCCTCAGCCGGTGCGGCTCACCAGCGCCAGGAGCTCGTCGTGCACCGGTGTGGGGTGCTCGAGAGGGAGGAAGTGCGAGCCCCGGAGCACCCGGTAGGCGGCGTCGGGGACGCGCTCGGCGGCGGTGCGCATGTCGTGGGCGGAGGCGAGCAGGTCGTGGCGCCCGGCGACGAAGCTGGTCGGCACCCGGACCGAGCGCAGCGACACCCGGGGGTGGGCGGCCGCGGCGCGGGTCAGGTGCATGTACCACTCGACCGGCGTGGTGAGGAACTCCGAGACCGCGCGGCGTACGTCGGCGGTGTCACCCTCGACCGGGAGCATGAAGCCGCTGTGGGTCAACAGCTGGGCCGACAACCGGCCCATCGGCAGCCGCGAGGTCAGTGGCGTGAGGGCCGGACCGAGCCGGCGCATCGTGTCTGCCACCCCGAGCGCGATCGGGCGCCGCAGCGGCCGGGGCAGCATCAGCGGTGCGCCCATCGAGGAGAAGGTCCCGCCCGGCACCCCGGCCAGGGCGAAGAGCCCACTGACCTTGTCGGGGTGCACGCTGGCGAGCTCGAAGGCGGTGTTGACCCCGATCGACCAGCCGGCGACCACGCAGCGCGAGATGCCGGCGTCGTCGAGGACGGCGAGTGCGTCCTCGACGAAGGCCTCGACGCCCACCCGGTCCGGGTCGGCGGGGCGGTCCGAGCCACCGACGCCGCGATGGTTCCAGGACACGACGCGGACACCGCAGTCGCGCCTCAGCAGGGCCGGCCAGGCGTAGGCGTTGGTGCCGAGCCCGTTGCAGAGGAGGACGGTCGGGCCTTCGGCGTCGTTGGTCCAGGCGCGCAAGCGGGTGCCGTCGGCGCTGGTCACGTCGTAGAAGCGCAGCGACCGCCCGGAGGCGTCCGGCCCGGCACCGGGACGGGTGTCGGCGCCGCCGTCGGCCAGGGAGGACATGGCCGGAATCCTGCCCTACGCCGTCGCGGGGCCCGCAGGCCCGGGTCAGCCGGCGCGCTCGACCGTCCCGAGCCGTTCGGCGCGGGCGCGCAGGTGGCCGTCGAGGAACTCCTCCACCTCGAGACGCTCGATCCGGCCCTGCGCCAGGGCGGTGCTGGCGAGCATCGCATTGCGCAGCGCCACCTCCTGGCTGTGCAGGGGCCAACGGGTTGCTTGCCGGGTGGCGCGACGGGTCGCCGTCCTGACGTGCTGCGTGATCGACATACGGCCTCCCGGAAGTTCACCTGCTGGTGGCCCGAACCTAGGGGCGGCATGCTTCCGCGCCGTCAACGTCGTGTGACGGGCAGGTGAACTCACCCGCGCGGCCCGCTCGGTAGCCTCGGCCGCGTGACCGACCCTCTCGTGTGGCTGCCCTTCGACCCCGACCTGCTCGGCGACCCGCCGCAGGGGCTGCGCTACGAGGTGGTGGTGCCACGAACAAGGGGAGTCTCCTCCGGCTTCGATCGGCGAGGTCGCGTTCTACGTGCCGCCGTACCGATTCTCGCCCTCGGACAGCGCCCTGGTCGAGAAGATGAGCAACCTCCAGGTCGTGCAGACGATGACAGCCGGTGTCGAGCACATCCGTCCGCACGTGCCCGACGGCGTGCTGCTGTGCAACGGGCGCGGCATCCACGACGCGTCGACCGCCGAGCTGGCGATGACGTTGGTGCTGGCTTCGCTGCGGGGCGTCCCCGGCTTCGTGCGCGCCCAGGACAGCCAGGTCTGGGCGCCGGCGACGAGGCCGGCCCTGGCGGACTCGACCGTGCTGATCCTGGGGTACGGCGCCATCGGGCAGGCGCTCGAGCGACGCCTCGACGGCTTCGAGGTCGACGTCGTGCGCGTCGCCCGCTCGGCCCGGGAGGGGGTGCACGCCTTCGACGAGCTGCCCGCGCTGCTGCCCGAGGCCGACGTGGTGGTGCTGATCGTGCCGCTGACCGACGAGACCCGGGGCCTGGTGGACGCGGGGTTCCTGGACCGGATGAAGGACGGCGCGCTGCTGGTCAACGTCGCGCGCGGCGCCGTCGTCGACTCCGACGCCCTGGTCTCCGCTCTCGGCACCGGTCGGATCTCGGCGGCCCTCGACGTCACCGACCCGGAGCCGCTGCCCGAGGACCACCCGCTGTGGGGCTGTCCCAACCTGCTCCTGGTGCCGCACGTCGGCGGGGACAGCACGGCGATGGAGCCCCGCGCGCACGCCCTGGTGCGAGCCCAGCTCGCCCGGTTCGCCGCCGGTGAGCCGCTGGAGAACGTGATGTCGGGGGCGTACTGACCTCGTGGGCAATTACCACGTTCACGTGGGAATTGCCCGGTTACCGCAGGGAACTTCCTGCGGGAAGCGGAGGATCACCACGGGAACGTGGTAATCGCCCAGCCCGCCACGATCCCGGTCAGCCCTCGTCGAGCCGGATGAGCAGCTTCTCGACGATGGCCCGCTCGCCGTCGAAGTACTCCAGTCCCCAGTCGGCGACCAGGGAGGGGTAGCGGAACGCCTCGCCGGGGCCGTCGGCGCCGCGCAGCGACTCGCGCACCGTGTCGAGCTCCGCACGCCGCGCCGCCAGGGCGGCGAGGTGCTCGTGCAGCAGGGCCTTGGTGTGCTCGGGATCGACGAGGTGGCCGATCAGCAGGCGCAGGGCGACCGGGTGCTTGAGCACCGGGAAGTCGGCGGGTGCCTCCTCCAGCCAGCGGGTCAGTCGTGCGCGGCCCTGGGTCGTGATCCGGTACTTCGAGGAGCGCTGGTTGGGACCGGCCTCCCGGGCCCTCACCAGACCGTGCGAGCGCAGCCGCTCCAGCTCGGTGTAGACCTGGCTCATCGCCGGTGAGACCCAGTAGAACCGCAGCGTCGAGTCGGCTCGCTGCTTGAGCTCGTAGCCGGTCAGGTCGTCGCCGAAGGTGAGCAGCCCCAGCAGGGCGTACGACGTGGTCGGCAGCTCTTGACTCATGGTGTCCCCAGAGTAGTGTTCCTGACTGGAACATTCACCTGTTCGAGAGCCTGGGGAGGCGTCGTGGGTCAGACCGTCGTGATGATCGGGACACGCAAGGGGTTGTGGCTGGCGCGCAGCGACGATCGCAGCTCGTGGGACCTGCAGGGGCCGATCTTCGACATGGAGGACGTCTACTCCTGCTGCGTCGACACCCGCGGTGACGCCGTACGCCTGTTCGCCGCGCCGGCCTCGAGCTGGACCGGGCCCAAGGTGATGCACTCCGACGACCTCGGCGCGACCTGGCAGGAGGGCAAGATCGCCTTCCCCGAGGACACCGGCACGTCGCTCGAGCGCGTCTGGCAGATCACCCCCGGCATCGACGAGACCACCCTCTGGGCCGGCACCGAGCCGGGCGCGGTGTTCCGCTCCGACGACCGCGGCGAGAGCTTCGACCTGGTCCGCGGCCTGTGGGACCACCCGCACCGCACGGAGTGGGGCGCCGGGTACGGCGGTCAGGCCTTCCACACGATCGTGCCGCACCCGAGCGACGCCGACGCGATCACGTGCGCGATCTCCTCCGGCGGTGTCTACGCGACCACCGACGGCGGCGTCACCTGGCGCCCGCAGAACACCGGTGTCAAGGCCGAGTTCCTCCCCGAGGGGAGCCAGTACCCGGAGTTCGGCCAGTGCGTGCACAAGATCGCCCGGCACCCCGCCCGCCCGGACCGGATGTTCATGCAGAACCACGGCGGCGTCTACCGCTCCGACGACGGCGGCGTCACCTGGGACTCCATCGAGAAGGGGCTGCCGGCCAACTTCGGGTTCCCGGTCGTCGTGCACCCGCACGACCCCGACACCGTCTACCTCTTCCCCCTCGACGGCAGCGCCGGTCGCTACCCGGTCGACGGGGCGGCGAGGGTGTGGCGCAGCAAGGACGCCGGCGACACCTGGGAGGCGCTCGACAAGGGCCTCCCCGAGAGCTTCTACGTCGGCGTCATGCGCGACGCGATGTGCGCTGACGAGGGTGTCGACGGGGGTCCCGTCGGGCTCTACTTCGGTGCCCGCAACGGCAGCGTGTGGGCCTCGAGTGACGAGGGCGAGTCCTGGCAGGAGATCGTGGCCAACCTCCCCGACGTGATGGCCGTCCGCGCCGCGACGCTCTGACCCACCTCCGCGTCGTACGGCGTTAGGCTCACCGCATGCCTGACGCTCCCGACATCAAGCCCCGCAGCCGCGACGTCACCGACGGCCTGGAGAAGGCCGCCGCACGTGGCATGCTGCGCGCGGTCGGGATGGGCGACGACGACTGGGAGAAGCCCCAGATCGGGGTGGCTTCGTCGTGGAACGAGATCACCCCGTGCAACCTCTCGCTCGACCGGCTCGCGAAGGCCGTGAAGAACGGCGTGCACGCGGCCGGCGGCTACCCGCTGGAGTTCGGCACCATCTCGGTCTCCGACGGGATCTCGATGGGCCACGAGGGGATGCACTTCTCGCTGGTCTCGCGCGAGGTCATCGCCGACTCGGTCGAGACCGTGATGATGGCCGAACGGCTCGACGGCTCGGTGCTGCTCGCCGGCTGCGACAAGTCCCTGCCCGGCATGATGATGGCCGCCGCCCGGCTCGACCTGTCCTCGGTCTTCCTGTACGCCGGCTCGATCATGCCGGGCCAGGTCGACGGCAACGACGTCACGATCATCGACGCCTTCGAGGCTGTCGGCGCCTGTCTCGCCGGCAAGATCACCCGCGAGGAGGTCGACCGGGTCGAGCGCGCGATCTGCCCGGGCGAGGGTGCCTGCGGCGGCATGTACACCGCCAACACCATGGCAGCCGTCGGCGAGGCGATCGGCATGTCGTTGCCGGGCAGCGCGGCCCCGCCGGCCGTCGACCGGCGCCGCGACGGCTTCGCGCACCGCTCCGGCGAGGCCGTGGTCAACCTGCTCAGGCAGGGCATCACCGCCCGCCAGATCATGACGCGCGAGGCGTTCGAGAACGCGATCACCGTCGTGATGGCCCTCGGCGGCTCCACCAACGCCGTGCTCCACCTGCTCGCGATGGCGCGCGAGGCCGAGGTGCCGCTGACCATCGACGACTTCAACCGCATCGGCGACAAGGTGCCCCATCTCGGCGACCTCAAGCCGTTCGGCAAGTACGTCATGTACGACGTCGACAAGGTCGGCGGCATCCCGATGGTGATGCGGGCGCTCCTCGAGGAGGGCCTGCTGCACGGCGACACCCTCACCGTCACCGGCAGGACGATGCGGGAGAACCTCGACGCGATCGCGCCGCCGCCCGTCGACGGTTCGGTGATCCGCACCTTCGCCGAGCCGATCCACAAGTCCGGCGGCCTGACCATCCTCAAGGGATCGTTGGCGCCCGAGGGTGCGGTGGTGAAGTCGGCCGGCTTCGACGAGGACGTCTTCGAGGGCACCGCCCGCGTCTTCGACGGCGAGCGCAAGGCCATGGACGCCCTCGCCGACGCGACCATCGTCGCGGGCGACGTGGTGGTGATCCGCTACGAGGGTCCCAAGGGCGGGCCCGGGATGCGCGAGATGCTCGCGATCACCGGGGCGATCAAGGGCGCGGGGCTCGGCAAGGACGTGCTGCTGCTCACCGACGGCCGGTTCAGCGGCGGTACGACGGGGCTGTGCGTCGGTCACGTCGCGCCCGAGGCCGCCGACGGAGGCCCGATCGCCTTCGTCCGCGACGGTGACCGGATCCGGCTCGACGTCGCCAACCGGACGCTCGAGGTGCTCGTCGACGCCGAGGAGCTCGACGCACGCGGTGAGGGCTGGGAGCCGTTGCCGCCGAAGTACACCCGCGGTGTGCTCGGCAAGTACGCCAAGGTGGTGCAGTCCGCCGCCCACGGCGCGGTCTGCGGCTGACCCCGGGACATCACGGCGTCGGGCGTCGCGACGATCGCACACCTGCGCGAGCCGGGCAACGGTCGGACCACTCGCATGTTCTGCTGCGTCGACCGCTCGCCTCGACGTGATCCAACTGCACGGACGTGGCCGCGGAGCGGCACCTGCTGCCCGAGCACATGGAGCGCAAAGGCCCGGACGCGGTGGTCGACTACCGGCGGCAGAAGAATCGGGTGAGCATCGACGGGCTGCCGGCCTTCATCGACGACGGTCTCGAGGACTGACCACCTGGAGCTCCCCGGAGCGCCAGAGCGGGTCGGCGACCTCACAGAGCCGCCGGATCGCGGCGGGCACGGGCATCGACCCCAGCTCGGCGGCGTGCGCGGCGCCGTACTCCCGCCCGATGGCGTTGTTGTGCTGGTCGACCGCGGTGTCGGCGGGACGGCGGCTGCCCTGCTCGTGGGCCGCACCGACGGCGCGGGCCACGTCGGCGCCGTAGCGGGCGGTCAGGCAGGCCTGCCACGAGAAGTGCCGTTGCGCGTTGCGGCGGCCGGGACGCCCTGGCGAGGTCGCGGCAGCGGTGGTGAGGGCCACCAACGAGACCTGCAGGACGCCCGCGGCCTCGGACACGCTCGCGCCGGCGCCACGGGCCGCCGCGAAGATGCGGGGCGCGGCGAGGAGGGGGAGCGGCACCGCTCCACCCTAAGGTCGTCCTCGTGCCCACCCACGACGACCACGGCCTCCCCGTCGGCGACCCGGTGCCGGGGTGGTCGACGAGGCAGTGGCCGGTGCCGGGACCGTTCGTCGGCCGGCACTGCTCGGTCGTTCCGCTCTCGGTCGACCACGCAGCCTCGCTCTACCCGACCTGTGCCGCCCCCGGGTGCGAACACCTCTGGACCTACCTCGCTGACGGACCCTTCCCGGACCGCGAGGACTTCCGGGCTCGGATCGCGAGCATGGTCGCCGATCCGGCGAGCGTCTCGGTGGCGGTGCTGCTGCCCGACGGCACCCCCGCGGGCCTGGCCAACTACCTGCGGATCGACCCGGCGCAGGGGAGCGTCGAGGTGGGCGGGATCCTCTTCGGTACGACGCTGCAGCGCACGGCGGCGGCCACCGAGGCGATGCACCTGATGGCGGCCCACGTCTTCGACGAGCTCGGCTACCGGCGTTACGAGTGGAAGTGCGACCACCTCAACGCGCCCTCGCGCGCGGCCGCTGTCCGCCTCGGGTTCCGCTACGAGGGCACCTTCCGGCAGGCGGTCGTCTACAAGGGCCGCAACCGCGACACGGCGTGGTACTCGATCACCGACGGCGAGTGGCCCGCCGTCGCCGCGACGCACCGCCGCTGGTTGGACCCGGCCAACTTCGACGCCGACGGCAGGCAGCGCTCGTCGTTGCGGGTGCCGGGCCGGGCGGACCGCTGATTGTTCAATGGGCAAGATCAGCGTCCCATATGTTGGGACCGGCGTCAGAGTCGCTTGACGGGGGAGAGCGGCACCGGAGACGGTAGTCACATGCGCTCCGCCATTCTCGTACCGACGCGACGCGACGGCTGACGGCCACCACCGACACCGCCGCGTCCACCCCTCGCAGCCCTCCGGGCCGAGGGGTTTTTTGTTGGACGAGCAGAGTGGACGAGCAGAGTAGGACCCGGGCGGGCCGGGCCCCTGAGCAGGGAAGGCACCAGGCAGATCTCATGGGCGACACCGGCCACACAGGTCAGGCGGGCATCTCGATGACCGGCGCACAGAGTCTCATCACGGCTCTCGAGCACGCCGGCGCGGAGAACGTCTTCGGCATCCCTGGCGGGGCGATCCTGCCGGCCTACGACCCGCTCTACGACTCCACCAAGCTCCGCCACATCCTCGTCCGCCACGAGCAGGGTGCCGGTCACGCGGCCCAGGGGTACGCCGCCGCCACCGGCAAGGTCGGCGTCTGCATGGCCACCTCGGGCCCGGGCGCCACCAACCTGGTCACGCCGCTGGCCGATGCCCACATGGACAGCGTGCCCCTGGTGGCGGTCACCGGTCAGGTCTCCAGTCGTGCCATCGGCACCGATGCCTTCCAGGAGGCCGACATCCGCGGCATCACGATGCCGATCACCAAGCACAACTTCCTGGTCACCGACCCCGCCGACATCCCGCGCACGATCGCCGAGGCGTTCTACATCGCCTCCACCGGCCGGCCCGGTCCAGTGCTCGTCGACGTGGCCAAGGACGCCATGCAGGCGCAGACGTCGTTCGAGTGGCCCACCGAGCTCAGCCTCCCCGGCTACCGGCCGGTCACCCGGCCGCACGCCAAGCAGGTCCGCGAGGCGGCCAAGCTCATCCTCGAGGCGAGGCGCCCGGTGCTGTACGTCGGCGGCGGGGTGATCCGCGCCAACGCCTCCCGGGAGCTGCGGGTGCTCGCCGAGGCGACCGGGATGCCGGTGCTGACCACACTGATGGCGCGCGGGGCCTTCCCCGACAGTCACCCGCAGCACCTCGGCATGCCCGGGATGCACGGCACCGTTGCCGCGGTCGCCGGGCTGCAGCGCAGTGACCTGATCATCAGCCTGGGGGCTCGCTTCGACGACCGGGTGACCGGCAACCTCGACTCGTTCGCGCCTCATGCCAAGGTGATCCACGCCGACATCGACCCCGCCGAGATCGGCAAGAACCGGCACGCCGACGTACCCATCGTCGGCGACTGCCGCGAGGTCATCGCCGACCTCGTGGTCGCCCTCCAGGCCGAGGCCGACCAGGGGAACCGGGGCGACTACGAGGCGTGGGTGGAGTTCCTGGCCGGCGTGAAGAAGAACTACCCCCTGGGCTACGACACCCCTGAGGACGGCTCGCTGTCGCCGCAGTACGTCATCGAGCGGCTCGGCAAGATCGCCGGCACCGACGCGATCTACACCTCGGGCGTCGGCCAGCACCAGATGTGGGCCGCGCAGTTCATCGGCTACGAGAAGCCCGGCACCTGGATCAACTCCGGCGGTCTCGGCACGATGGGCTTCTCCGTGCCTGCGGCGATGGGTGCCAAGGTCGGCAGGCCGGATGCGACCGTCTGGTCGATCGACGGCGACGGTTGCTTCCAGATGACCAACCAGGAGCTGGCCACGTGCTCCATCGAGGGCATCCCGATCAAGGTCGCGATCATCAACAACGAGTCGCTCGGCATGGTCCGCCAGTGGCAGACGCTGTTCTACAACGAGCGCTACTCCAACACCGACCTCCAGTCCAAGCGGATCCCCGACTTCGTCAAGCTCGCCGACGCCTACGGCTGCGTGGGTCTGGCGTGCGAGTCGCCTGACGACGTCGACGCCACCATCAACAAGGCCATGGAGATCAACGACGTTCCGGTGGTGGTCGACTTCCGGGTGCATCGCGACGCGATGGTGTGGCCGATGGTCGCCGCAGGCACCAGCAACGACGAGATCAAGTTCGCGCGCGACATGGCGCCCGTCTTCGAGGAGGACGACCTGTGAGCAGGCACACGCTGTCGGTCCTGGTGGAGAACAAGCCCGGCGTGCTGGCTCGCGTGGCAGGCCTGTTCAGTCGTCGTGGGTTCAACATCGACTCCCTCGCGGTCGGTCCGACCGAGCATCCCGAGGTCTCCCGGATGACCATCGTCGTGAGCGTCGACGAGTCCCCGCTGGAGCAGGTCACCAAGCAGCTCAACAAGCTCGTCGAGGTCATCAAGATCGTCGAGCTCGACGCCGACGCGTCGGTCGCCCGCGAGCTGCTCCTGGTCAAGGTCAAGGCAGACGCCGAGACCCGCGGCAAGGTGCTCGAGGTGGTCCAGCTGTTCCGGGCCAAGGTCGTCGACGTCGCCACTGACGCGGTGACCGTCCAGATCACCGGAAACGCCGGCAAGCTCGAGGACTTTCTGCGCGTCGTCGAGCCCTTCGGCGTGCGCGAGCTGGTCCAGTCGGGCATGGTCGCCATCGGTCGCGGCGGCCGCTCGATCTCCGACCGCACCCTGAGGCCGGTGCCGCTGCCACCCCCGGGCGACGCCCGCCGGCCTGCCTGATCCCAACCTCCACCGACACACCGAGAAGAAGCAACCGACGAAGGAGAGCCACCCGTGGCTGAGATGTTCTACGACGACGACGCCGACCTGTCCCTGATCCAGGGTAAGAACGTGGCCGTCATCGGCTATGGCAGCCAGGGCCACGCTCACGCGCTGTCCCTGCGTGACTCCGGCGTGGACGTCCGCGTCGGCCTGCAGCCCGGCTCAGCGAGCCGCGCCAAGGCCGAGGCCGAGGGTCTTCGCGTCCTGACCCCGGCCGAGGCGGCCGAGGAGGCCGACGTCGTCGTGATCCTCGCGCCCGACCAGCACCAGCGCAAGCTCTACGCCGAGGAGATCGCCCCCGCCCTCGCGGCCGGCGACACCCTCGTGTTCGGGCACGGCTTCAACATCCGCTTCGGCTACATCGAGGCGCCCGCGGGCGTCGACGTGGTGATGATCGCGCCGAAGGGCCCCGGCCACCTGGTCCGCCGTGAGTACTCCGAGGGCCGCGGCGTCCCGGTGCTCGTCGCGGTCGAGGAGGACGCCTCGGGGAAGGCCTGGGAGCTCGCGCTGTCCTACGCCAAGGGGATCGGCGGGCTGCGTGCCGGCGGCATCAAGACCACCTTCACCGAGGAGTGCGAGACCGACCTGTTCGGCGAGCAGGCCGTCCTCTGCGGTGGAGCCTCGCAGCTGGTGCAGTACGGCTTCGAGACGCTCATCGAGGCCGGCTACCAGCCCGAGGTCGCCTACTTCGAGTGCCTCCACGAGCTCAAGCTCATCGTCGACCTCATGTATGAGGGTGGCATCGCCAAGCAGCGCTGGTCGGTCTCCGACACCGCGGAGTACGGCGACTACGTCTCCGGCCCGCGCGTCATCGACCCGAGCGTCAAGGACAACATGCGGGCCGTGCTCGGTGACATCCAGAACGGCGCCTTCGCCAAGCGGTTCATCGACGACCAGGACGCCGGCGCGCCCGAGTTCAAGGAGCTGCGCGCCAAGGGCGAGCAGCACCCGATCGAGGGCACCGGTCGCGAGCTGCGCAAGCTGATGTCCTGGGTGAAGTCGCACGACTCCGACTACACCGAGGGCACCGCCACCCGCTGACCCGCCCTCACGAGAGGCCACGTCCCGCACGACACGCCGCCGAGGCGGTGGGAGGTGGCCTCTCGCCCTGTCGGGGGGTGTTGCACGACCCCCGAGGAGTCGCCGCCCTGGACGAGCACGTCTGGGTCGCCGCCGAGGACGACCCGGCCGCCGACTGGCTGGTGGGTGGCTCCTACCTCGCGGCGCGCCGGGTCAACATGACGATCGAGGTGTGGGACCGGCAGCCGCTCGGCGAGCAGGAGCAGCTCATCGGGCGCACCAAGTCCGAGGGTGCGCCGCTCTCCGGCGGTGAGGAGTTCGACGAGCCCGACTTCGCGCTCGAGGGTCGCAGCGGCCCGATCGTCCCCGTCGACGCGCATGTGGCGGTGGTCCACCCCGACCACAACGACGGCGTCCGGATGCTGCGGCTCGTGTGCGCGAGCTTCCCGAGTGAACTGTCCCTGACCGCAGGGAACTTCCTACGGGGAGTGGGCGATTACCACGGGAACGTGGGAATCGCCCAGGCGCCCAAACCGGGAAGAAACCTCCCGCGCGCACTGTTCTGCCCACCATGCGCATCGAGATCTGGTCCGACGTGGTCTGCCCGTGGTGCTTCATCGGCAAGCGTCGCCTCGAGGCGGCGCTGGCCGACTTCGCTCACCGCGACGAGGTGGAGGTGGAGTACCGCTCCTTCGAGCTGGACCCGACGGCGCCCTCCCCGGCCACGGAGCGCACCGAGGCGGTGCTGGCCCGCAAGTACGGCGGCGGCATCGAGGGCGCCCGTGAGATGCAGGCGCGGGTCACCGAGGTGGCTGCCGGCGTGGGGCTGGAGTACCACCTCGACCAGACGATGCGCGGCAACACCGTGGACGCGCACCGGCTGCTGCACCTCGCGCTGAGCGAGTCCGGCCCTCAGGTGCAGGCGGAGCTGAAGGAGGCGCTGATGCTCGCCCACTTCACGCACGGCGCCGACGTCACCGACCACGAGGCGCTCAGGAGGATCGCCACCGACGTCGGTCTCGACCAGACCCGCGTCGATGCTGTCCTCGCAGGGAACGACTTCGCCGAGGCCGTCCGCGGTGACGCCGACCAGGCCCGCGCCTTCGGGGCCGGCGGAGTGCCGTTCTTCGTCGTCGACCGGAAGTACGCCGTGTCCGGCGCCCAGCCCACCGAGGTGTTCACCGAGCTGCTCGAGCGTGCCTGGGCGGAGAACCATCCGCAGCTCACGGTGGTGGGCCAGGCGGGGGCGGACGACGAGACCTGCGGGCCGGACGGCTGCGGCTGAGAGTCCGTCCAGGACAGAGCCCGGACTGCCCGTCGGCCGTGGTGACCGTCCGGTAGTGTTCTCGGTGGGCACAGCGTCGTGCATCGGCCGGCCCCGCTCCTGATCGGCGGGGACGACGGCCACCTCGAGCCGAACACCGTCGAGAACCTCCGAGGACAATGCCCGTGAGCAAGCCCGTCGTACTCATCGCCGAAGAGCTCAGCCCGGCCACCGTCGACGCGCTCGGCCCCGACTTCGAGATCCGCTACTGCGACGGCGCGGACCGGGTCGAGCTGCTCGGCGCGATCGCTCACGCCGATGCCCTCCTGGTGCGCTCGGCCACCAAGGTCGACGCGGAGGCACTGGCCGCCGCCGGCCGGCTCAAGATCGTCGCCCGCGCGGGTGTGGGCCTCGACAACGTCGACGTGCGCGCCGCGACACAGAGCGGCGTGATGGTGGTCAACGCCCCGACGTCCAACATCGTGTCCGCCGCCGAGCTCGCCGTCGCCCTGATGCTCGCCGCCGCGCGGCACATCGGCCCGGCCAACGCCGCGCTCAAGGACGGCGAGTGGAAGCGCAGCCGCTACACGGGAGTCGAGCTCTACGAGAAGACCGTCGGCGTGGTCGGCCTCGGTCGCATCGGCGTGCTCGTGGCCCAGCGGCTGAGTGCCTTCGGCATGAAGGTGATCGCCTACGACCCCTACGTCCAGGCCGGGCGCGCCGCGCAGATGGGGGTGCGGCTGGTCAGCCTCGACGAGCTGCTGGAGCACTCCGACTTCATGTCGGTCCACCTGCCCAAGACCCCCGAGACCCTCGGGCTCATCGGCGAGGAGCAGCTGGCCAAGGCCAAGCCGAGCCTGGTGCTGGTCAACGCCGCCCGCGGCGGCATCGTCGACGAGCACGCGCTCTACCTCGCCCTCAAGGAGGGCCGGGTCGCGGCCGCGGGCCTCGACGTGTTCGCCAGCGAGCCGTGCACCGACAGCCCGCTCTTCGAGTTCGAGAACGTCGTGGCCACGCCGCACCTGGGGGCCTCGACCCACGAGGCCCAGGAGAAGGCCGGCATCGCGGTCGCCAAGTCGGTACGGCTCGCGCTCTCCGGCGAGCTGGTCCCCGACGCCGTCAACGTGCAGGGCGGGGTGATCGCCGAGGACGTCCGTCCCGGAATCCCGCTCACCGAGAAGCTCGGTCGCATCTTCACCGCGCTGACCGGCGAGGTCGCCCAGCAGCTCGACGTCGAGGTGCGCGGCGAGATCACCCAGTACGACGTCAAGGTGCTCGAGCTGGCGGCTCTCAAGGGCGTGTTCGCCGATGTCGTCGAGGAGCAGGTCTCCTACGTCAACGCACCGCTGCTCGCGGCCGAGCGCGGCGTCGCCGTACGCCTGGTCACCGATCCCGAGAGCCCTGACCACCGCAACCTGATCACGCTGCGCGGTACCCGCGCCGACGGCACCCAGGTGTCGGTCTCCGGCACCCTCGTCGGCATCTCCCAGAAGGAGCGGCTCGTCGAGGTCGACGGATACGACCTCGACATCGAGCCGACCGACCACCTCGCCTTCTTCCGCTACGAGGACCGTCCCGGCATGGTCGGCACGGTCGGAGTCATCCTGGGCGAGGCAAGGGTCAACATCGCCGGCATGCAGGTCGCCCGCGACACCAAGGGCGGCCACGCCCTCGTGGCCCTGTCGGTCGACTCAGCCATCCCGGCCGAGGTGCTGGAGGAGATCCGGGCGTCCATGGACGCTGTCTCGGTGCGTGCGGTCGACCTCTCCGGTTGATCCAGAGGCCGCCTCGCCAACGACACGCCGACAAAGCCGGCGGCGAGCTGGCAGCTCGGCGGGTCAGCTGACGACGCGGTTGCGACCAGCGTTCTTGGCGCGGTAGAGGTTGCGGTCGGCGACCGCGAGAAGCTCGCCCTTGTCGGTGCCGTCCTCGGGTGCCGACCCGACCCCGATGCTCGCGGTGACCGCGAGACCGGCGGCGATCTCGCACCAGGGTTCCTCGGCCAGGGAGACGCGGAGCTGCTCGAACTCCGGCACGGCGGCGCTCGCGGTGAGGTGGGGGAGCACCAGCACGAACTCCTCGCCGCCCATGCGCGCGGCAACGCCGCCCTCGACGGCCGTCGCCACCTGCTCCAGGATGCCGGCGACCCGCTGGAGCACCGCATCGCCGATGGCATGGGAGTAGGTGTCGTTGACGCGCTTGAAGTGGTCGAGATCGATGAGCCCGACCGTGACGTGTCCCGCCGACCCGTCGAGACTGTCGAGGAGCTCGGTGAGGGAGGCGTCGAGGTGCCGCCGGTTGTGCAGGCCGGTGAGCGGGTCGCGGGTCGCGAGCTCACGGAAGTAGTCCCGGCTGCGCTGCGCCTCGGTGGCCTCGAAGATGGCGTTCAGGGTGCGGGCGCGGCCGTCGCGCTCGAGCGCCCTCAGCGCCATCTCGGACTCGTGGAAGGCCTTGTAGGTCGTGAAGGCCGACTCGTAGTCCCCGGCAGCGGCGAACAGCTCGCCCTGCTCGCGCAGCACGGCGGCGCGGTGCCCCTCCAGGCTGAACTCCTCGATGAGGTTGCTGGCGCGGTCAAGCGCCGCCCGGGCCGAGTCCAGGTCGGCGCCGAGGCGCTTGGCCTCCGCCAAGGTCAGCAGAGCCAGCGCGAGACCGTCACAGTCCTCGTCGGACTCGGGGATCTCGCACAGCGGCGCCAGCACGACGGAGGCGTCGGCGTACCGACCGACCGCCATGTAGGAGCGGGCAACGGTGTCTCCGATGTGGGTGAGGATCGGCTGGCCGCTCTCCGCAACCTCTTCCAGCAGCCGCTCCGAGGTGGCGACGGCCTCCTCGCTGAGACCCGCCTCGAAGAGGGTGAAGGCGAGGTTGTTGAGGACAGCGTGACGCAGGTAGGTGTCGTCGCACCGCTCTGCCAGCGCACCGGCCTCCTCGTAGCGGCGGATGGAGGAGTCGTACTCCGAGCTCGCCCCCAGGGCATCGGCGAGCCCGAGGAGGTGCTCGGCCCGCAGCGCCTCGTCGCAGTCGTCCGCGAGCAGCTCCACGGCGGAGACCGCATGCTCCAGCATCAGCGCCGGGTCGCCGACCCGGCGGAACAGCATCGAGAGCTGACGGTGACACATCGCCAGGAGCTCGGTCTCGTCGTTGTCCTCGGCCCAGACCTTCACCTCGCGCATCAACCGCGCGCCGTCCGCGGTCTCCCCGAGCCGCGCCTGGGCAGCCCCCTTGGCCAGGCGCAACCGCTCGTAGACGAGGTCGTCGTCGAGAGGGGCGTCCGCCAGCAGGTCACGGGCCAGCGAGAGCGCCTGCCGGGCCTCGTTGCGCACCATCCGCTCGATGGTCTCCAGCTGCTGGGCCAGCGACGACTCCGGAGCGGTCACGGCGTCCTTTCGCTGGAGGTGGGACGGCTGGGCGGGCTCGTGCGGGCAGATGGATCGTCGCTGCCCCTGCTGGGTTCTTCGGTCAGCGAGACCGTCCACCTGAGGCTTGAGGAGAATCATCGGACACCGACGTTCCCTGGACGGACGATTCCATGCGAGTCTCAGGTCACCGCTTCGTGGCGATGAGCACTGCTGCGTCCGGAGCCACCATCACCTCGACGGTGGTGAAACGCTCGTCGGTCAGCCACTGCTCGCGCAGGGTGTCGACGCGGCCCTCGTACACCGGCGGCCACGAGGAGCAGGGCGTGAAGTCGTCCAGGACGACCATGCCGCCCTCCTCGACGAGGTCGATGATCGTGTCGGCGCCGGCGACCTTGGGCTCGCGCGCATCGAGGAACAGCAGCGAGAACGGGCCTCGGTTGCGCATCGTCGACCAGTCGGCGGCGAGCACCTCGACCTGGTCGTCGGACTTGAAGATCTCGCCGGCCGCCTCGGCCAGCTTGGGGTCGAGCTCCGCGGTGAGGATGCTCGCGTCTCCGCGGACGCCGGAGCGCAACCAGGCCGTGCCCACGCCGCAGCCGGTGCCGAACTCCGCGAGAGTGCCCTCCCGAGTCGCTGCCAGGGTCGCGAGGAGACGGCCGGTCTCGTTGCGGCAGAACGACACGTAGCCGCGCTGGCGGGAGACGTCGAAGGCGCGACGCACGATCTCGGGCAGGTCGGGAGGATGACTCATCTGAGTGAGTCTGCCAAACGAGGAGGGGATGTCCGGTGGGCGATACCCCATCTCACATGATGGAAAGGTCGGGAAAGTCCCCTGCGCCGTCGGCGGGGCGGGGTTACCGTGGACCCATCATGCGGAGCTTCTTCGTACTTATCAGCCGCCGTGGCGGGGCCTCTTAAGTAAGGCCACCTCGCCGCGGAGTTCGGCATGTCTGGCCCTACGAAGATCCTCCGCCGCGAGCACCGCAGAAGCACAGCTACCGCGAGCTCCTCGAGATCCACCCTCGTCGCACCACGTGATCCGTGGTCCGAGGATCGATCCTCTCGCTGGCAGCGGAGTCCCTGGAACCTCCAGGAGCATCCTCGGCATCCCGCGTACGGCGCCCGACAGCGCCGACGAGTGCCGGGCCGTCTCCAGCACGAACCACCATCGATCCACGAACCTTCAGGAGCACACGATGTATGACATGTACCCCGAGTGGGGGCCCAGCCGGCACTACGACACCAGCGGCTCGGAGAGCGACTCGGCCGTCCAGGTCGGACTCGACCTGCGAGACAACGGCGGCCAGCGGCCCGACGACAACTAGAGCCAACTAGAGTCGCGCCGCATGAGCCAGACCTTCCAGCTCGCTGTCATTCCCGGCGACGGCATCGGTCCGGAGGTGACCGCCGAGGGACTCAAGGTCCTCGAGGCGGTCACCCCGGCCGGGGTCAAGTTCGAGCCCACCCGCTACGACCTCGGCGCGGAGCGCTACCTCGCCACCGGTGAGGTGCTGCCCGACTCGGTGCTCGCCGAGATCGCCCAGCACGACGCGATCCTGCTGGGCGCCGTGGGAGGCAGAGCCGGGTGACCCGAACCTTCCGCCGGGGATCCTCGAGCGGGGGCTGCTGCTCAAGCTGCGTTTCGAGCTCGACCACTACGTCAACCTGCGCCCCTCCCGGATCTATCCCGGTGCGACCTCGCCGCTGCGCCCCGAGGTGACCCGGGGCGGCGACATCGACTTCGTCGTGGTGCGTGAGGGCACCGAGGGCCCGTACGTCGGCAACGGCGGTGCGCTCCGCGTGGGCACCCCGGCAGAGATCGCCACCGAGGTCAGCATCAACACCGCCTTCGGCGTGGAGCGCGTCGTGCGCGACGCCTTCGCCCGCGCGCAGAAGCGGCCGCGCCAGAAGCTCACCCTGGTCCACAAGACCAACGTGCTCGTGCACGCCGGCGGGGTCTGGTCGCGGATCGTCGACGAGGTCGCCCGGGAGTTCCCCGAGGTCGCCGTCGACTATCTCCACGTCGACGCGACGATGATCTTCCTGGCCACCGACCCGGCTCGCTTCGACGTCATCGTCACCGACAACCTCTTCGGGGACATCGTCACCGACCTGGCGGCGGCCGTCACCGGCGGCATCGGGCTGGCCCCCAGTGGCAACGTCAACCCCGACCGGACCACGCCGAGCATGTTCGAGCCGGTGCACGGATCCGCGCCGGACATCGCCGGCCAGCAGAAGGCCGATCCGACGGCGGCGATCCTCTCCGTCGCGTTGCTGCTCGACCACCTCGGCCTCGACGACGCCGCGCGCGCCGTCGAGCAGGCGGTCGTCGACGGCTCGCCCAGCGAGCGGCGAGCGGGCGGCAGAGCGTGGCGCGGGGAGTCCAGCGCCGCTGCGCACCTCCGCGATCGGCGACACCGTGGCCGCCCGCCTCGGCTGAGCGGCGGGACCACACGCGCATGAGCTCTGACCAGATCGCCTGCGCTAACGTGCACCGCATGGAGACCTCCTTCGAGATCTCGGTGAACCCGTCGAGCGACCCCGTCGACGACGAGCGGCTTTCCGAGATCCTGGCCGCACCCGGCTTCGGCACCCACTTCACCGACCACATGTACGTCGCGGAGTGGACTCCCGAGACGGGCTGGCACGACGCGCGCGTCACGGCGTACGCCCCGCTCACGATCGATCCGGCGACCGCCGTTCTGCACTATGCGCAGGAGATCTTCGAGGGGATGAAGGCCTACCGTCACGACGACGGTTCGGTGTGGACCTTCCGTCCCGAGGCCAACGCGGCGCGGATGCTGCGCTCGTCGTCCCCGCTTGGCGCTCCCCGAGCTGCCGGTCGCCGAGGCTTCGTCGCCTCCGTTGACGCACTCGTCAGTGCCGACGCGCGCTGGGTGCCCGACGCAGCGGGGGAGAAGAGCCTCTACCTGCGCCCGTTCATGTTCGCCTCCGAGGTGTTCCTCGGGGTGCGCCCGGCCAAGCACGTCACCTACATGGTGATCGCCTCGCCTGCCGGCGCCTACTTCGCCAAGGGCCTCAAGCCGGTGTCGATCTGGCTCAGCGAGACCTACACCCGCGCCGGGCGCGGCGGCATGGGCGCGGCGAAGACCGGCGGCAACTACGCGAGCTCCCTGGTCGCCCAGCAGGAGGCCATCGAGCAGGGGGTGACCAGGTGGCCTTCCTCGATGCGAGCGAGGGGAAGTACGTCGAGGAGCTCGGCGGGATGAACCTCTACTTCGTCCACGACGACGGCACCATCGTCACCCCGGAGCTGTCCGGGACGATCTTGGAAGGCATCACCCGCTCCTCGATCATGGAGCTCTGCGGGCGAGCTCGGCCACCAGGTCGAGGAGCGAAGGTTCTCCGTCGACGAGTGGCGCGAAGGCGTCGACTCCGGACGGATCACCGAGGTGTTCGCCTGCGGCACGGCAGCGGTGGTCACGCCTGTGGGGACCTTGAAGTGGGACGGAGGCTCGGTCACCACGGGGGATGAGAAGACCGGGCCGGTGACCAGCGAGGTCAGGCAGAGCCTCGTCGACATCCAGTACGGCCGCACCGACGACACCTTCGGCTGGATGCACCGCGTCTGCTGACCGCGCGGGCAGGCGGGGCTGTCCGCCGCTGGTGAGCGGGTCAGGGGACGCCGAGCGCTGCACCTACGGTGTTCCCATGAAGGTCCTGCTCCTGGAGAACATCCATCCGGCCGCCGTCGAGCTCCTCGAGGAGCGTGGCTTCGAGGTCGAGCTGCGCGCCGGCGCTCTCACCGAGGGCGAGCTGATCGAGTCCCTCGAAGGCGTCGGCCTGCTCGGCATCCGCTCCAACACGACGGTGACCGAGAAGGTGATCGAGGCGCGCGCCCGACCTGGTCGCGATCGGCTGCTTCTGCATCGGCACCAACCAGGTCGACCTGGCCGCGGCCGCGGCCCGGGGCGTCGGCGTGTTCAACGCGCCGTACTCCAACACCCGCAGCGTGGTCGAGCTGGTGATCGGGGAGATCATCGCGCTCGCGCGTCGACTTCCGGAGAAGACGCTGCGGATGCACGAGGGCATCTGGGACAAGTCCGCACGCGGCAGCCACGAGGTGCGTGGGCGCACCTTGCGGAATCGTCGGCTACGGCAACATCGGCACCCAGCTCTCCAACCTCGCGGAGTCGATGGGCATGCGCGTGGTGTTCTACGCACCGCCGACCGCCCTGCCCACGGGAACGCCCGCCGGATGGGCTCGCTGGAGGACCTGCTCGCCATCGCCGACGTGGTGAGCCTGCACGTCGACGGACGGCCCGGGAATGCCGGGCTCTTCGGCGCCGACCAGTTTGCCGCGATGAAGCCGCGATCGATGTTCATCAACGCCTCGCGCGGGATGGTCGTCGACGACCGGTCGCTGCGCGACCACATCCTCGAGGGTCACATCGCGGGGGCAGCCCTCGACGTGTTCCCGGTCGAGCCGAAGGCGCAGGGCGACGAGTTCGAGTCGGTGCTTCGCGGTCTCGACAACGTGATCCTCACCCCCCACGTCGGCGGCTCGACGCAGGAGGCGCAGGCCGAGATCGGCTGGTTCGTGGCCGGCAAGCTGGCCGGCTTCACCTTGGAGGGCAGCACCGCGCTGTCGGTGAACCTGCCCTCGGTCGTCGCGCCCCCCCGCGGGTCCGATCACCGGCTCGGCTCTTGCACCACAACCTCCCCGGCGTGCTGGCCCAGGTCAACGCGCTCTTCGCCGCCGACGGCGACAACGTCACCGGGCAGCAGATGTCCACTCAGGGCGAGCTCGGGCTACGTCGTTACCGACGCCTCGGACCCGTTGAGCGAGTCCGCCGTCGAGGAGCTGCGCCGCTCGGAGCACTGCCTCTGGCTGCGCACCTGGTAGGACAGCCCGTTGACGCTTCCTGTATTTCTTGTTCTAATACAGGTATATGACAAGTGCCCGGTACCGCGACGTGGCCGACGACCTGCGTGAGCGCATCGCGCTCGGGGACGTCGGTGTCTCCGGCCAGCTCGAGAGCGAGTCCGAGCTGGGCGCCAGGTACGCGACGAGCCGGGTGACGGTCCGCAAGGCCCTCGAGCTGCTGCGCGAGCGTGGGCTCGTGGAGAGCCGTCGAGGCGCCGGTTGGTTCGTCGCGGGAGGGACGTACTCGCAGCGGCTCGCGCTCGGATCCTTCCGGCACGCCGCCTCGGCGGTCACCGAGTCGGGGGAGCGGCTGAGCCGCCGAGTGGTGGCCTTCGGGTGGCAGCCGCCGCCGATGCCGGTGGTGGCCGCCCTGGCGCTGACCGAACCGGTCGGGGAGGTGCTCGGCTGCCGCTCGGTGCGCACCGTCGCCGCGCGTCCCCTCGACCTGGTCACGGAGTGGGTCCCCGGGCACCTCGCCGGTCAGCTCTCCCGCGACGACGCCGCCGAGCCGGGCATCTGGCAGAGTCTCGCGCGGGTCGGTCACCCGGTGGGCTCGGTGCACCAGACGATCACCGCGGCGGTGGCGACCGACGACGACGGCGCCCTCCTCGAGGTCGCGGGCGGCACCCCGCTGCTCGTCGTACGCCGGCTCGCTCGTGGTGCGGAGGGCAGCCCGCACGCCGGTGAGCCGATCGCGCTGTCCGACCACCGCTACCTCGCCCACCGGTTCTCGCTCGAGGTCGACTTCCACGAGTGGTCGCCGGGCGGCGGCGACTCCCCGCCGGGCCTGCGCGAGACCCCTGACGAGCCCCTCCGCTGACCACGCCCCCAACCGACCTGATCCATCCAGCTCTGAACCCGAGGAGATCCACCATGCGAGTGCTCGTCACCGGCGGCGCCGGCTTCATCGGTGCCAACTTCGTGCTGCGCACGGCCACCACCCGCCCCGACTGGCAGCTGACCGTCATCGACGCGCTCACCTACGCCGGCAACGAGGCGAGCCTGGCGCCGGTGGCCGACCGGGTCCGGTTCGTCCGGGGCTCGATCGCCGACGAGGCGCTCGTCGACGAGCTCGTCGCCGCGTCCGACCTGGTGGTGCACTTCGCCGCCGAGAGCCACAACGACAACTCGCTGTCGGACCCGTGGCCGTTCGTCGAGTCCAACATCATCGGCACCTACCGGCTGCTCGAGGCGGTCCGCAAGCACGGCGTCCGCCTGCACCACATCTCCACCGACGAGGTCTACGGCGACCTCGAGCTCGACGACCCGAACCGCTTCAGTGAGAGCACCCCGGTCAACCCGTCGTCGCCGTACAGCGCGAGCAAGGCCTCCGCAGACCTGCTGGTGCGTGCCTGGATCCGCAGCTTCGGCATCGAGGCGACCCTGTCCAATTGCTCCAACAACTACGGCCCGCTCCAGCACGTCGAGAAGTTCATCCCGCGCCAGATCACCGGGATCCTCCAGGGGGTCAAGCCCAAGCTCTACGGCAGCGGTGAGAACGTCCGCGACTGGATCCACGTCGACGACCACAACGACGCCGTGGTGGCGATCATCGAGCAGGGCACCGTGGGGGAGACCTACCTCATCGGCGCCGACGGTGAGCGCAACAACCGCGAGATCATCGCCACCCTGCTGGAGGCGATGGGCAAGCCGGCTGACTGGTTCGAGCACGTCAACGACCGTCCCGGCCACGACCTGCGCTACGCCATCGACTCCTCCAAGCTGCGCGCCGAGACCGACTGGCGCCCGCGGTACGCCGACCTGCACGACGGACTCGCCCAGACCATCGGCTGGTACCGCGACAACGAGGGCTGGTGGCTGCCGCAGAAGGAGCGCACCGAGGCGGCGTACGCCGAGATCGGTCGCTGAGCCCGGATCCATGCTCGAGCGAGCCGGCCGCGGCGGTCACGATCGGGTCCCGGAGCCGCGTCCCACCCGGTTGCGGGGTCCTGCTCGCGTACCTTTGTCGCGTGACCACGAGCCCCCAGACGCCGGCCGTCCCGCGCGTCGGTGACTACCGGCTCCTCGCCAAGATCGGCGAGGGCGGCATGGGCGTGGTCCACCTGGCCCAGCACCGCGACGGTGACCGGGTGGCACTGAAGGTGCTGCGCCCGCACATCATCGGTGACGACGAGGCCAGGGAGCGGCTCGCCCGGGAGGTCGCGTCGCTTCGGCGGGTGACCAGCCCGCGCATCGCCGAGGTCATCGACGCCGACCCGTGGGGCGAGACGCCCTATGTCGCCACCCGCTACGTGCCGGGCCTCTCGCTGCACCAGCACGTGCGCGCCGAGGGACCGATCCGTGACGACGACCTGACCTGGTTCGCCGCCGGCCTGGCCGAGGCGGTGATCGCGGTCCACCAGGTCGGTGTCCTGCACCGCGACATCAAGCCGTCCAACGTGCTGCTCGAGGGCCGGTCGCCGGTGCTCATCGACTTCGGCCTCGCCCGCCTCGCGGAGGACCCGCGGCTGACCCACACCGGTTGGCTGCTCGGGACGCCGGGCTACCTCGCCCCGGAGATCCTCTACGGCGACGACGCGACCACCGCCTCCGACGTGCACGCCTGGGCGGCCACCGTCGTCTTCGCCTCGATCGGGCGGCCGCCGTTCGGCACCGGACCGGCGATGGCGATCATGGACCGGGTCCGCCGCGGCGAGCACGACCTCACCGGGGTGCCCGCGTCGGTGCTCCCGCTGGTGCTGGCCGGACTGGCTCCAGAGCCGGCTGACCGTCCCACGACCGGGGCGGTCGTCGCCGCCCTGCGCGCATCCGCCCCGGGCTGGGAGCACCCGGTTCCCGTGCGCGACGACCCGACGATGCCGTGGATGGTGGCCGACCACGGCCCCGCAGCGGGCTCACCGTCCACCCGGAGCAGTCCCACCACCAAGCCGCTCACCGTGCTCGCGCCACCGGTGGTGCCGCCGGCGCCCGCCCGGGCGCCCTTCATGACGCCGGCGCCGGCGACCGGCACCCGGCCGCCGCTGCTGCCGCAGGGCGTGCGGCGGCCGCCGCCCCGCGGTGCGGCCCGGCTGCAGCGCA
Source organism: uncultured Actinomycetota bacterium (assembly GCA_963772415.1). Classification (GTDB taxonomy): domain Bacteria; phylum Actinomycetota; class Actinomycetes; order Propionibacteriales; family Nocardioidaceae; genus Nocardioides_B. Next base: position 179,169 of record CAVYWU010000007.1, read on the forward strand.
TGTTGCTCCTCGGCGGTGGGTTCGGCTCGGCGGCGATCGGCTTCGGTGTCGCGCCGTACGTCACGTTCTGGACGCTGGCCGCCCTGGCCCTGGTCGTGCGCACCGCCTCGTGGACGACTGAGTCGGCCCGGGAGCGTCAGCACCTGCGCGGCCGGCGACGCTGGTACGACGCCGCACTCACGCTGCTCTCGACGCCGTGGTACCTCGTGGTCGCCGCCGGCGGCACCGTCCTGCTGCTGTTGTGGGCCGGCCTGCTCGCCGGACTCGTCGCGATCGCCGCGGCACTGTTCTCGATGCCGCTGGCCGCCGGGTTGGTCACCCTGGGCGTCGTGTTCGTCCTCGGCCTCTGGAGCGGCCCCGGCTCCAAGCGGCTGCGGCTGCCGGTGCGGCGCAGCACCGTCGCAGTGACCCGCGACCCCTGGATCGGCTGGACGGTGGTGGCAGCCGTGGCCATCGTGACGGTCGGGCTCGCCTGGCTGCTGCTCGGTGGGCAGACCAGCTGGTCGCCCCAGCCCGGCCCGCCGTGGCGCGGAGGGACCCTGCTCGGCACGCTGGCGGGCTGGCTCTGAGTGGGGGCCGCCGCGATGGACTGGACGCAGTGGCACACCGACTACGACGACCCGGACTCCTCGCTCTCACGGCGGCGCCGCTCGGTGCAGGCCGGTCTGAGGGCGTGGCTCGACCAGGCGCCTGCCGGGCCGCTCCGGGTGGTCAGTGCGTGCAGTGGTGACGGTCGTGACCTGCTGGAGGTGCTGGCCGGTCACCCGGCCGCGCCGCGCGTGCGTGCCCGGCTGCTGGAGACCGACCCTGGCCTGGCCGCCCGTGCAGAGGGGGTGGCGCGCGACCTCGGCCTCGACGGGGTCGAGGTGGTCCGCGACGACGCCGGCCGGACAGCGAGCTATGCCGGCGCGGTGCCGGCCGACCTGGTGATGTGGTGCGGCGTCTTCGGCAACCTCAGCGACGACGACGTCCGCGCGACGGTGGAGGTCAGCCGCCAGCTCGCCGCACCGGGCGCCTGGGTCGTGTGGACACGCGGAGCGTTCGCCGACCGCGATCCGGTGGAGCCGACCGACGCGATCCGGGCGTGGTTCAGCGCGGCGGAGTTCGACCTCGTCTCGCTCGACAAGCCCGCCGACTCGCCGTACCGCGTCGGCGTCCACCGCTTCACCGGGCGCGACCGATCCGCTCGACCTCGACAGGACGTTCTTCACGTTCCTGCGCTGACTCCGCTGTCGACGAGCTGTCTACCGCGAGAGGCGGAGCGCGACCGCGGCCACGTCGTCGTCGCGACCGTCGTCCCGCACCTCGTCGACCAGTCGGCCCAGCGAGGCGGAGAGATCCTCGCCGTTCAGGGTGGCGACCCGGTCACGCAACCGACGCTGACCCTCGTCCAGGCTCTCCTCGCGCCGCTCGACCAGACCGTCGCTGAACATCAGCAACGTGTCGCCGGCCACGAACGGGACGGTGAGGACCGTCCGTGAGCCGCCCCCGGCACCGAGCAGGAGCGTCTCGTCGGTGGCCACCTCGCTGGAGGTCTCGTCGGCATGCACGACGAGCGGCGGCAAGTGACCGGCGTTGACGACGTGCAGCTCTTCACGTACCGGGTCGGCGATGCCGTAGGCCACCGTGACCAGCCGCTGGAGGTCGTACTGCGCGAACAGCTTGTCCAGGCTCGTCATCACGAAGCCCGGCTCGGGGTCCACCGCGATCAGAGTGCGGATCGCCGATCGCATCTGCGCCATCGCCGAGGCGGCACCCACGCCACGACCCATCACGTCGCCCACGAAGACAACCACCCGGTCGTCGGCCAGGGGCACCACGTCGTAGAAGTCACCGCCGACCTCGGTCCGGCCGGCCGGCAGGTAGCGGACCGCGACCTCCCACCCGGGCATGTCGGGTACCGCGTCGGGGAGGACTGCGCGTTGGAGGCGGATCGCCACGTCCCGGATCTGTGAGTGGAGCACCGAGTTGTCGATCGCGACCGCGGCACGGCGCGCCAGGTCCTCACCGAAGGCCAGGTCCTCCGGACCGAAGCGCCTTCCCTGCTCGCCGGTCACCCAGGTGACCACGCCGAGGACCTCGTCCCGCACGACCAGCGGCACGGTCAGTGCGCTGCGGAAGCTCAGGTCGCGCAGCACCTGCAGGTGACCGTCGTCGTGGGCCGCGGCGACGAGCATGTCGTCGGTGATGTCCGGCGTCAGCTCGCTGACGCCGCTGCGCAGCACCTGATAGGCGCCGCGGCGCGCGTCGGGGTCGGGCGGGTACTTCTCCTGGAGGTCCCTGACCCGGGAGGCAAGGACGCCGTCGGGGTGGGCCATCGCGAGCGGCCGGAGCACACCGTCCTGCACCAGCTGGATCACGCACCAGTCCGCGAAGTGCGGGACCGCCAGGTGCGCGACCGCCTTGAGGGTCACTGCGTAGTCGAGGCTGCTGGCCAGCTCGACGCTGGCGTCCGCCAGGAACTGCAGCTTGGCCTCACGGTCAGCGACGTCGTCCCTCGCCCTGATCCGCTCGACGGACTGGGCACAGGTGTCGGCCAGCACCCGGAAGAACTCGAGCTCGGCGGGGTCGAAGTCGCGGACACCGGGGAAGGACAAGGTGACGACGCCGATCGAGCGGCCGGCGACCTGCAGTGGCAGGCAGAGCAACGCCCGTTCGCCGTCGGTGGCCATCTCGACGTCGGGGTAGCGCGCGAGGAAGTCCTCGCGGCCGGAGATCAGCAACGGGTGCCCCGCCCGGAGGGCGTCCCCGGCCGGGGTGGCATCGGCGACGGGGAAGGTCGCCCAGTCAGCGGACGCCCCCGGACGTCCGCCGCGAAGACCCGCGAGGGCGAGGGTGTGCTCGTCGACGAGCAGCGACACGGACGCGATCGTCGCTCCGGCCGCGTCGGCGAGGTGATGGACCACCACGTCCGCCACCCCGTCCACCGTGTCGGCGGCGAGCAGGTCTGTGGTCACGGCGGCCAGACGCTGGAGACGTGAGGCAACCCCCGCGTCACGCCAACCACCCTGTGCCGAGGCGGAGTCGAGCAGGATCACCGCGCCGGTCACCTGCGCCTGCGTCCAGGCCGGTGACCAGCTCGAGTGCGCAGGTCGGGCTAGTCCGCCGACCCCGAGCATGTCGACCAACCCGGTCCACGTCTCCCCGGAGAGCACCCGGGCCAGGATCTCCGCGATGGTGTCGCCCGAGGGCTCCGGGAACAGCAGACCGACGATGTTGTCCCCGAGGCAGCTGGCGACGTCCCTGCCGAGCCGGGAGGCAGCGGCGTCGTTGCAGTCGAGCACCTGGCCCCGGGGGTCGACGACGACCGCGCCTATGGTCAGGCCCGCGAGCAACTGGGCGTCGGGCCGCCATCCGGCTCGAGGCGGAGGGTCGCGGTCGGCCATGGGTCCACTGTCCCACGGTGCAGGCCGGACCGGCGCGGTTGCGGGCAAAGGGTGCAGGTCAACGGCCGGATCCTGGGACAACGGTTCCCTGGACCGGACACCGGTGGCACACTCGGGGGCGTGCAGCACCAGGTCATTATCAGCTAGCGCGTCCGGCACCCGCCGTACGCGCTGACCTCTCGTCCCCGACGGGAGGTTTTTTTGCGCCCCACGACCGAGCCTGCGAGGTCGTTCAGGGGGAGCGCAAGAGGCCGAACGCCGAAGCCGACCAGCACCACCCCGCCCCGACCGCTCGACCCGAGGACAGCAGATGACAACGGACGCCTTCCACGTCTACGACACGACGCTGCGCGACGGCGCCCAGCAGGAGGGCCTGAACCTCTCGGTCGCCGACAAGCTCACCATCGCCCGCCAGCTCGACGGCCTGGGCGTCGGGTACATCGAGGGCGGCTGGCCGGGCTCGAACCCCAAGGACACCGAGTTCTTCCGGCGTGCCCGCGACGGAGCTGGTCGTTGTCGCACGCCTCGTCTCGCGGCCTTCGGCGCCACCCGTCGCGCCGGTGTGAAGGCCGCCGACGACCCGCTGGTCGCGGCCCTGCGCGACTCGGGCGCGGGCGTGGTCACCCTGGTGGCGAAGTCCCACGACCGGCACGTCGAGCTGGCACTGCGCACCACGCTCGAGGAGAACCTCGCGATGGTCCACGACACCGTCGCCACCTCCGCGCGGAGGGGCAGCGGGTCTTCCTCGACGCCGAGCACTTCTTCGACGGGTACCGCGCCAACCGCGACTACGCGCTCGAGGTGCTGCGCGACGGCGTACGACGCCGGGCGCCGAGGTCGTCGCGCTCTGCGACACCAACGGCGGGATGCTGCCGCCCTGGGTGGCCGACGTGGTCCACGACGTCATCGAGTCCACCGGGGCCGGGTCGGCATCCACTGCCACAACGACACCGGGTGCGCGGTCGCCAACTCGCTCGCGGCGGTCGACGCGGGCGCGTCCCACGTCCAGGGCACCCTGAACGGCTACGGCGAGCGCACCGGCAACGCTGACCTGGTCTCGGTGGTTGCCAACCTCGAGCTGAAGCTGGGCCGGCAGGTGCTGCCGGCCGGGCTGCTCAGGGAGGCCACCCGGATCGCGCACGCCGTCGCCGACGTGACGAACTTCCCGCCGGCCTCCCGCCAGCCCTACGTCGGCGTCAGCGCCTTCGCGCACAAGGCCGGTCTGCACGCGAGCGCGATCAAGGTCGACCCGAGCCTCTACCAGCACCTCGACCCGGTCCAGTCGGCAACGACATGCGGCTGCTGGTCTCGGACATGGCGGGACGGGCCTCGATCGAGCTGAAGGGACGTGAGCTCGGCTTCGACCTCGCGGCGGAGGACCGTGACCTGGTCGCCCGGGTCACCGAGCGGGTCAAGGACGCTGGAGTCGCGGGGCTACACGTTCGAGGCGGCCGACGCATCCTTCGAGCTGCTGCTGGTCGAGGAGGTCGAGGGCGCCGCGGCCGTCGTACTTCGGCGTGGAGTCCTGGCGGGTGATCACCGACTCGAGGCCCGGCGGCGAGGCGGTCTCCGAGGCGACCGTCAAGCTGCACGCGGGTGGCGCCCGGATCATCACCACCGGTGAGGGCAACGGCCCGGTCAACGCGCTCGACCACGCGCTGCGCGAGGCGATCGGACAGGCCTACCCTGAGGTCGCGAAGTTCGAGCTGATCGACTACAAGGTGCGGATCCTCGACCAGGGGCACGGCACCGACGCGGTGACCCGGGTGCTCATCGAGACCACCGACGGCGTGTCGTCGTGGGTGACGGTGGGGGTCGGCCACAACGTCATCGAGGCGTCCTGGGGCGCCCTCGTCGACGGCGTCACGTTCGGCCTGCGCCGGCAGGGCGAGAAGCCGCTGATCGAGTGACCCACGCCGTGGTCGGGGCCAGGCGAGCTCACGACCGGACCGCGCTGCGCGGGCGCCGCAGTACGCCGCCGCGAGGTCTCATCCCTCGAGCTGGTCGAGCACGTACCTCGACCGGATCACCGGCTCTCCGACGACGTCGGCGCCTTCGTCACGGTCACCGGCGCCTGGCCCGTCACCAGGCCCGGCTGCCCGGGCCGGATCGCCAGGGCGGGCCGCTGTTCGGCGTACCGACCGTCGTGCAGGCCGGTGCAACCTCACCGCCGGCGTCCGCACCACCGTCGGCTGGCGGTGATGGCCGACCTCGAGCCCGGAGGTGTCGACGAGGTGGTCGGCGGCTGGAGGCAGCCGGCACCATCAGCCTCGGCAAGACCAACACGCCGGAGTTCGGCTCGCCCTGCTCACCGGCCCGACGTCGCACCGCCGGCGCGCACCCCTGGGACCGACCCGGAGGCCGGCGGTCCACGACGGCCAGCGCGCGACGGTGCCGCGGGACTGGTCCCGGTGGCGGCAGGCGACGGCGGTGGCTCGATCCGATCCCGCCAGCTGCTGCGGGCTGGTCGGCTTCAAGCCGAGTCGCGGGCGGATCAGCGGCAGCCCGATGTACGGCGACCCGGTGGGCCTGCCACGGATGGTCCGCTCGCCGCACGGTCCGCGATGCCGCCGCGCTGCTCGACGTGATGGCCGGTCCGGCCGTCGGCGCCCGACGTGGGCGGCGCCACTGCCCAGCGAGCTACCTCGGCTGGTGCGACCGCGAGCCCGGCCGGTTGCGGGTGCCGCTTGCCGTACCCGGTCATCACCGACGTCCGGTGCATCCCGAGGTGATGGTGGCCTACGACCGCGAGTCGGCTCCTGGAGTCGCTGGGCCACGGGTCGAGGACGCGAGGTGCCGCTGCCGCCGGATGCCACCCCGTCCGCTGCGGCCAGCCCGAAGGCGGAGCCGCCGCACAGCACCATCGCGTGCACCCGCTCGACGAGCCGTCCCGGTTGACGCAGGTCGGTCTCGCGGGTGCCGGGTGCGGCGCCGCGCACGTCCCCGGACGCGACGGCGCCCTCGGGTGGCGGCAGCACGACCGTGCAGCCGGCAGCCCGACCGGGTCCGACCAGTGACCGACCCGGATCCCGGGGACGTCGGGTGGCCGACGCCCGGGCCGCGATCGACTGGTACGTCGAGCACCTCGGCGCCACCGTCACCTTCGCGCCGATGGAGATGCCCGACGGCCGGATCGGGCACAGCGAGCTGTGCATCTCCACGACGCTGGGAGAGGGGCGCTGGATGATGTCCGACGCGCACCCGGAGATCCAGGTCGAGGCGCCTCTGGCCGGACGCGGTGCCGCGGTGACGCTGCACCTCGAGGTCGACGACGTCGACGGCCTGGCCACCCGAGCCGTGGCCGGCGGCGCGACCCTCGACCGCGGACCCGAGGACGCCGGACCCGGCCGGGTGGCGGTGCTGCGCGATCCGTTCGGCCACCGCTGGTTCCTCAACCACCCCGCCTGACGGGGATCAGACCGCGAGCAGGCGCGGCACTCCTCGACCATCCGCTGCCGCAGGAGGCGCCCCCCGCTCGGCGAAGGTCGCGCTGCGCGGCGGCGTACTCCTGCTTGCCGGCCGGGGTCTCCACGCGAACGGGCGAGTGCCCCAGCGCGGAGAGGTCGTACGGCGACGCGCGCATGTCGAGCACCCGGATGTCGCGCGCCAGCGCGAAGCAGTCGGCCACCAGGTCCGAGGCCACCATCGGGCTGAGCCGGTAGGCGTGCTTGTAGAGGTCCATGCCGGCGTGCAGGCAGCCGGGCTGCTCGAAGTCGGGGCGGTCCTGCGACGTCGGCCGGAGGGTGTTGCGCGGCCGGGCCTCGTCGGTGAAGAAGCGGAACGCGTCGAAGTGGGAGCAGGCGATCCGGTGGGACTCGACCACCTCGTCGGTGCCACCGGTGCCGAGCCGGAGCGGCCACGCGGCGTGCCGGACGTCGTCCTGCCCGAGGCCGTAGACCATCGCCCACTCGTGCATCCCGAAGCAGCCGAGCTGGGCCGGGCGCCCCGCGGTGGCGACCAGCAGCCGGTGCAGCGTGCGCAGCAGCACCTGGTGAGACGTCGACGTGCTCCGGGGTGACGCCGACCCCGTCGGCCGGCGGACGCGGCCGTAGCCCTTCAGTGACAGATAGTCCGCGGCGCCGGGGCCGTCGAGGACGACGCCGTAGCCGGGGTGCCAGCGCCGCAGCGCAGCGGGACGCTGGGAGTAGTAGGTGAAGAGGAAGTCCTCGACGGGGTGGGGGATGCCCTGCCGGCGACGCTCGAGGTGCGGGCCGACCCAGGCGTCCACGCGCGCCTCGTGAGCGGCGCGTCGCTGCCGCCAGCCGGCGGCGCCGAGGATCTCCACGAGCACCCAGCCTAGGTCGAGCAGAGGAGACGCGGGCTTGGGGAGTGAGACGCGGGCTCGGGGAGTTGAGACGCGGGCTTGGGGAGTTGAGAGGCGCGGGCTCGGGGAGTCGAGACGCGGGCTCGGGGAGTCGAGGCGCGGGCTCGGGGAGTTGAGACGCCCGGGCGGGGGCCCAAACGTGCGTTTCGGCTTCCCGCACGCGCCACTCAACCTCCCGGAGGCGCGCTTCAACTCCCCGCAGGCACGTTTCGACCTCGTGACGGTCGGTCGGGTGTGCGCCGGTAGGCTCGCCGGGTGCGTATTGCAAGGTTCACGACCGGAGAAGACCCTCAGTACGGCGTGGTCACGGGAGATGTCGACGAGCTCGGCATCCCGGCTGACGACGCCGTCGTCGTCGCTCTCGCGGGCGACCCCCTCTACGTCGGGGTCCAGCTCACCGACCAGGAGATCCCGCTCTCGCAGGTGCGCCTGCTGGCGCCGGTGCTGCCGCGCAGCAAGGTGGTGGGGATCGGCCGCAACTACGCCGCCCACGCCGCGGAGCTCGGGCACGAGGTCCCTGACGAGCCGATGATGTTCATCAAGCCGAACACGTCGGTGGTCGGCCCGGGTGACCCGGTGTTCTACCCCTCGCAGTCCTCGGAGGTGCACTTCGAGGGTGAGCTGTGCGTGGTCATCGGCCGGATCTGCCGCGACGTGGCGCCTGACCGGGCGTTCCCGACGTCGTCTACGGCTACACCGTCGGCAACGACGTGACCGCGCGCGACCTCCAGCGCAAGGACAAGCAGTTCACCCGCGCCAAGGGCTTCGACTCGTTCTGCCCGCTCGGTCCCTGGATCGAGACCGAGCTCGACCCCTCCGACCTGCGGGTGACCACGCACCTCAACGGCGACCTCCAGCAGGACGGCACCACCAAGGACCTGATCTTCGACGTACCGTCCCTGGTGTCCTACGTGTCCTCGGTGATGACGCTGCTCCCCGGTGACGTGATCATGACCGGCACCCCCGAGGGAGTCGGCCCGATGCAGGTGGGCGACGAGGTCGAGGTCACCGTGGCCGGCATCGGCTCCCTGACCAACAAGGTGGTCAAGCGTGACTGACAGCAACGTCCGGGTCCGGATGGCGCCCTCTCCGACGGGCAGCCCGCACGTCGGCCTGGTCCGTACGGCGCTCTACAACTGGGCGTTCGCGCGCCACCACGGCGGCACCTTCGTGCTCCGCATCGAGGACACCGACGCCGCGCGCAACACCGCCGGAGTCCTACGACACGCTCCTGGACCTGTTGCGGCTGGCTCGGCCTCGACTGGGACGAGGGCCCCGGAGGTCGGCGGCTCCTTCGCGCCGTACCTCCAGTCCGAGCGTTTCGACATCGTACGCCGACGTCGCCGCCAAGCTCCGCTCCGGCAGGCCACGCCTACCACTGCTACTGCTCGGCCGACGAGCTCGACAGCGCAACGAGACGGCGCGTGCCGAGGGACGCACGCCCGGCTACGACGGCCACTGCCGTGAGCTCTCGACGAGCAGCAGCGGGCCGCCTTCGAGGCGGAGGGCCGCAGGCCGGCGCTGCGTTTCCGGATGCCCGGACGAGGCGATCACCTTCGACCGACCTGGTCCGTGGCGAGATCACCTTCCAGGCCGAGCACGTTCCCGGACTTCGTGCTCGTGCGTGGCAACGGGCACCCGCTCTACACGCTGGTCTCACCGCTCGACGACGCGCTGATGGACATCACCCACGTGCTGCGCGGGGAGGATCTGTCTCGTCCTCGACCCCGCGCCAGGTCGCCCTGCACCGCGCTCTCGCCGACATCGGCGTGGGCATCGGGTCGGCTGACCGCAGTTCGCCCACCTCCCCTACGTCATGGGCCAGGGCAACAAGAAGCTGTCCAAGCGCGACCCCGAGGCCAACGCCCTCGGCTACCGCGACGCCGGCTACCTGCCCGAGGGACTGCTGAACTACGTGGCCCTGCTCGGCTGGGCCATCGCCGACGACCGCGACATCTTCACGCCGCAGGAGATGGTGGCGGCCTTCGAGCATCGAGCCGGGTCAACCCGAACCCCGCCCGGTTCGACCTGAAGAAGGCCGAGGCGATCAACGCCACCCACATGCGGCTGCTCTCGGTGGCGGAGCTGACCTCGCGGACTGCTGCCCTAGCTGCAGGCCGCCGGCCTCGTCGCCGAGATCCGCCGACCGACGAGCCCACGGTCCTGCTGAGCGCAGCGGTCCCGCTGGTGCACGAGCGGATCGGCAACGCTATCGGAGGGCGTCGACATGCTCGGCTTCCTGCTCGTCGACGAGGCCGCCTTCGCCCGGGACCCGCGCCGACGTCGCCAAGCTCCTCGACGAGGACGGCCGGGCGGTGGTCAAGGCCGCGCACGACGCGCTCGCCGCGCTGCCCGGAGTGGACGACCGAGGCGATCGACACCGCTCTCCGGACCGCCCTGGTCGACGAGCTGGGGCTGAAGCCGCGCAACGCCTTCGGACCGGTGCGGGTGGCGGTCACCGGCCGCCGGGTCTCGCCGCCGCTCTTCGAGTCGCTGGAGCTGCTCGGCCGGGAGCGGTCGCTGGCTCGGCTCGCTCGGCGCAGGACTGGGCGGGAGGGACGGGGGAGCGACAGACGGGCCAGCACCGTCGGAGGAGCAGGGGCAGCCGCGCGACAGTCTGCGGTGCCACGCTTCCCACCGCCGGCGTACGGCGTCGAGCCGAGCCGGTATCCGCCACCCCGGCACCGGTCTATCCGGGCTGGCCGGGAGCATGGGCTACGCCGTAGCCCGGCCGCCGGCCCGGCGCTCGCGGCGCAGCCCACCCGAGCGTACCCGCACCCGGAGCCGACCCCTACCACCAGATGCTCCGCACGTGGAGCTACGCCTGGTGGAAGCCGCGTCCTGGCCTCGCCGTGCTGGACCGTGCTCTTCCTCGCCGTCCAGCTTGGTGGCCATCGCCTTCGTGATCCTGTCGCGCGGCGACCCGGTCGGGCTCCTTCTGGACAACCTCGGCGATCGGCCAACCCCACGACCGTCACACCGTCGTTCCTGCTGATGCTGAACATCTCGCTCGGCGCGATGATCCTGGTCACCTGGGCGACGATCAGGCTGGTGCACCGGATGCGCCCGCGCTGGCTGACCTCGGTGGCGCCGAAGATGCGCTGGCGCTTCTTCTGGTCGTGCGTGGGTGTCTCGTGGTCGCTCTGGTCGCCCAGCTCGGGTCGAGCCTGGTCGTGCCTGGGGCCGGTGAATCGTCCTGAGCCCCAGACCTCAACGAGTTCACCGCAACCACGGTGGCGCTGGCCTTCATCGTGCTGTTCACCACGCCCTTCCAGGCAGCGGGGGAGGAGTACCTCTTCCGCGGCTACCTGATGCAGGCCGCGGGCTCGCTGCTGAAGTTCAACACCACCCGCGCCGCCGAGCTGGTGTCCAAGTGGGGTGCGATCCTGCTCACGTCGCTGCTCTTCGCCGCGGCCCACGGTGCGCAGAACTTCCCGTTGTTCTTCGACCGGTTCGCGTTCGGCTTCATCGCCGGGTGGCTGATCATCCGCACCGGCGGTCTCGAGGCGGGCATCGCGATGCACATCCTCAACAACTTCTTCGCCCTCGGCGCGGCCCTGCCTCTTCGGCGACATCGGGTCAAGTCTCAACGTCTCCGAGGCGTCGTGGTGGAACATCCCGGTGACCCTCACCCAAGCCGGTGTGTACGCCGTCCTGGTGGTGCTGCTGGCCCGTCGGATGGCCGTGCAGAGCCACACGCGGCCGCCCCGACACCCAGCAGCACGAGCCGGTCGCGGGCGTCCCGGCGTGAGGCTGCTCACGCGGCGTCGGGTCAGGCGCGCGGGCGGGATGGGCGGTTTTGGCCCCACCGACCACCGCATGTAACATCATCCGGGCTTCGCAAGGAGCGCATCCCATGGGGTATGGGGTAATTGGCAGCCCGACTGGTTCTGGTCCAGTTAGTCTAGGTTCGAGTCCTAGTACCCCAGCGATTTGGTCGGAACTCCCAGCCCAGGCTAGAGTTTCGTCCGCTTCACGCCCCCGTTGTGTAGCGGCCTAGCACGCCGCCCTCTCAAGGCGGTAGCGCGGGTTCGAATCCCGTCGGGGGTACAAGACCATCAGGCCCCAGCCATCCGGCTGGGGCTTGTTGCGTGCTGGCACGCCGCGCTGGGTGCACGGCGGTAGCGCGGGTTCGAATCCCGTGGGGGGTACAAGACCACCGGGCCCCAGCCATCCGGCTGGGGCTTGTTGCGTGCTGGCACGCCGCGCTGGGTGCACGGCGGTAGCGCGGGTTCGAATCCCGTCGGGGGTACAAGACCACCAAGCCCCAGCCATCCGGCTGGGGCTTGTTGCGTGCTGGCACGCCGCGCTGCGTGCACGGCGGTAGCGCGGGTTCGAATCCACCGGCGTGGGTGGGTCTTGGCGCTGCCCGCACCAGTCCGTCCTGCTGCTCGAAGACCTGTCTGGTCCCCACCGGGTCATGCGTCGGATTGAGCCGCCTCTACGACCACCGCGTACGAGCCGATGCCGACGAGCCGTTGAGCGGCGATGTCCTCGGCATCGTTGAGCAGCAGCGAGTTCAACCTGCCACTGTCCGGGTCGAAGTCGACGTCGCCGATGATCCCCAGCGTGTCGCCTCTCGTGGAGAGGACCCGCTTCTTCACGAGGGCGTGTGCCTTGCCGCGCAACGCGTCCAGCGCGGCGTCGGTGTCCGTGATCGTCCCGGCATCGGCGATGGTGACGGCCTCGGTGCCGAACGCGGTGATGTCGCTCCATCTCAGCAGACGTCCCTTGTCGGTCTTCCTCAGCTCCAACGCCACGATGGAGCGCGTGCTGGGGTCGATGAGGAAGCCCTTCACCTTTCCGACCGTCTCGGCCGTGCCGGTATCCACCACCGGGCGTCCCTTGGCCAGGCTGAACATCATGAGTCGAGGCTCCCGAGGTGGGCACGGAAACGTTCCACCGCGGCACCGAATCCAGCCAGGTCGTGTCCGACGAAGTCCTTCGCGCTGGCGGGCACGATCAGATGCTGACCGGATGCCGCCATGGTGTCGGGCAAGGGGATCAGTACCGCCTGGCCCTGGTTGTCGAGCCCCTCGGAGGCCTCGATCTCATAGCCGACCACGTCGCACCGCTCGCCGCCGGTCACGTCGACCGAGACCACCACGTCTTGCACGGTGCCCAGTCCGACGCCCTCCTCAGTGAGCACTTGGGAGCCCAAGATGTTGCCCGCGGAGCCCGAACTGCCGCGGGACTGATCAACCACCGCCTCGGTGGCTACCAGCACGGAGGTGTCCCGGATCATCACGGCATCTGCCCCGAGCGCCGCAACCGAGCGCCAGGTCAGTCCCTCCTTGAGCGGACCAGCGAACCGGCCGCGACCAGCCAGCGTGAACCCGCTCACCGATCCGCCGTCGGCGGCGTAGACGACGTCCTTGATCTGGGCCACGTCCTCGCCGGCCATGGTGACGACCGGGCGTCGGGCGATCTCAGAGGTCCGCATCAGTCTCATCACTGCCCCCCTTCATCGGAGCGCTGCGACTCGATGATCACGCCGCCGCGCCGGCGCCGGGCCTGTACCGCGAGCGCGGCAGCGACGAGCAGCGCGACAAGGACCACCACCACGATCAACCAACCCCACCAGTCCATGATGGCCTCCGCGTCCCCTCGGTTCGGACTCGACGGTACCCCACCCACCTACCCGGCCCGGCCTGCGCTTTTCCGTGAGATCGAGCGCTTCGGCACACCCGGCTACCGGTCCTGGTCGACGTCCGCCGCGACGATCTGCGCGTCAAGGTCGCTGGTGACCAGTCCGGTCAGTGCCTGCAGTGCCGTGACGCTGCGGCGCCGTCCCGGCGCGGCCGAGGTGGCGCCGGCGCGGCCGGCCGTCTGGGTCGGGTCGGCTGTCGGGGTGGCTTCGCCCGTGGGCGTCGGCGGGGTGCGCAACGCAGCGCGCTGAGCGTCGAACCAGCCGCGCAGCTGGTCCATCGACCCCTCCGAGAGGCGGTCACCGCGATCGGCGAGCACGACCCTGGTTGGCGCTGTCGAGGATGCCGGTGCCGGTGTCGAGCAGGATCAGGTTGTAGAACTGGTCGAGCAGCCCGATGAGCCGGTGATAGTCGTCGCGGTCGAGGGCCATCCCGATCGCGGGTCGTCGTCGCCCTGCCTGGCCACCGGTTTCCTCATCGACGTGCCGTAGAGGCGGTCAGCAAGGTCGTGTCCGATTCCCGCTAGAATCCGGGGACGTCGGCAGGCAGGATCGTTCCCGTGGACATCGATGACACCGAGGCCTGCTACCGGGCGGTGAAGAGCCGCGACCGGCGCTTCGACGGCGTCTTCTACACCGGCGTCACCTCCACCGGGATCTACTGCCGGCCCTCGTGCCCCGCGATCACCCCGCAACGCAAGAATGTCACCTTCCACCGCACCGCGGCCGCCGCGCAGGCCGCAGGCTTCCGGGCGTGCAAGCGCTGCCTGCCGGACGCGACGCCGGGATCACCGGACTGGGACGTCGCCGCCGACGTCGCCGGCCGGGCGATGCGGCTGATCTCCGACGGGGTGGTCGAGCGCGACGGGGTCGAGGGACTGGCCGGGCGCGTCGGCTACACCTCCCGACACCTCGGTCGGATCCTCACCCGCGAGCTCGGCGCCGGGCCGCTGGCACTGGCCCGGGCCAAGCGCGCGCAGACTGCGCGGGTGCTCGTCGAGACCACCGTGATGTCGTTCGCGGACGTCGCCTTCGCTGCCGGCTTCTCCAGCATCCGCCAGTTCAACGACACCGTCCGCGAGGTCTACGCCGCCTCCCCGAGCCAGCTGCGTGCCGGCCGCCGGACCGGCACGCCCGCACCGACGCCGGGTCAGCTCGAGCTCCGGCTGGCCGTGCGGGCGCCGTACGCCGCCCGCGAGATGCTCGCCTTCCTCGCCGCCCACGCCGTCGCGGGAGTGGAGTCGTGGGGGCCGGACTGGTACGCCCGCACGCTGCGACTGCCGCACGGCGGCGGCCACGTGGTGCTCGCCCTCCCCGACGACGTGGCCGACCGCGGGCACGTGATCTGCCTGCTCGAGCTCGACGACCTCCGCGACGTGGCCGCCGCGGCCGAGCGCTGCCGACGACTGCTCGACGCGGACTGCGATCCGGTGACGGTCGAGGACGCACTCGCGGACGACCCGCTGCTCGCGCGGCTGGTCCGGCAGCGACCCGGGCTGCGGGTGCCCGGCCACGTCGACGGCCACGAGGTCGCGATCCGCACCGTCATCGGCCAGCAGGTCTCGGTCGCGGCCGCCAACACCGTGACCGCGCGTCTGGTCGCCGAGCACGGTGAGGGCCGCGAGGCCGGTGACCGGCTGTTCCCCACCGCCGAGGTGCTGGCTGCACTGGATCCCGCGACGCTGCCGATGCCGCGCTCCCGTGGTCGTGCCCTCGTGGGCCTGTGCGAGGCCCTGGCGGGCGGCGACGTTCCGCTGGACCGCAGCGCCGACCGCGGCGACGTACGCCGACGGCTGCTCGCCCTGCCCGGCATCGGCCCCTGGACTGCGGACTACGTCGCCATGCGCGCCCTCGGCCATCCCGACGTCTTCCTCCCCACCGACATCGGGGTCCGCAACGCCCTGACCGGGCTGGGGGAGACCACCGAAGGAATCGCCGCCCGCTCCGAGCGGTGGGCTCCCTGGCGGTCCTACGCCCTGCTGCACCTCTGGTCGTCGCTGAGCCTGCTCAGCCCCGACCAGGTCCTGTCACTACGCTCGACCACGAAGGAGTCGTGAGCACCATGTGGACCCACGTCGAGTCGCCCGTCGGGCCGCTCAAGATCGTCGCCCACCGCGAGGCGGTCGTCGCGATCGAGTTCTCCGGATCCTCCGGACCCGGCGTCTCGCCCTACACCTCGGCGGCCCGCGCCGCCGCACTGTCGGCCGGCCGGCCGGTCGGCGACCGCGTCGACGACGACCCGCTCCTCGTCGAGACCGCCCGCCAGCTCGCGGCGTACTTCCTGCGCGACCTCAAGGAGTTCGACCTCCCGCTGCGCCCCGAGGGCACCGACTTCCAGCAGCGGGTGTGGACCCAGCTGCAGAAGATCTCCTTCGGGGAGACCGCGTCGTACGGAGACATCGCGCACCGGCTCGGCATGACCAACGCCGCCTCGCGCGCCGTCGGGCTGGCCAACGGCCGCAACCCGATCCCGATCGTGATCCCGTGCCACCGCGTCGTCGGCGCCAACGGCACCCTCACCGGCTACGCCGGCGGCATCGAGCGCAAGCAGACCCTCCTCGATCTCGAGCAGGACGCCCTCTTCTGAGATCGGAAAGGCCAGTTCCCCACCTGCTCTGACAGCGTGTCGTGCGCGAAGTGGCCTATCGCCCGGCCGGGTCGAGACGCGCCGACGCGTCCTCCTGGGCCATCCGGCGCAGCAGCACGAGCACGGGCTCCCACAGCAGGGTCCCGACCACGGCCGCCTCGGCACCTGCCACCCGGTCCTCGCGACCGACCGAGGTGACGTCGCGGGCGGCGACCAGCTCGGCGGCTTCGGCGTAGTCGTCCAGGGCCTCCGCACTCGCGCCGTGGTCGAGTCCCGCCAGGGAGTCCAGCGCCCGGGCCAGCGCGGCCCGGTGCGGGTTGGGCTCGTGCAACCGCCAGCCGCGCCGCTCAACCAGAGCGTCCACCTCGGCGAGCGCGGCGGGCGTGGCCTGGCTTCCCGTCGCGGTGAGGCGGTGGTGCACCGTGCCCATCGCCGCGTGGAAGCTGAGGTTGTCGTCGTCGACCGCGAGCAGCACGGTGCGGACGGCGTCCAGCCGGAGCCCGGCGACCTCGGTCAGGGCCCGGATCAGCCGGAGCCGACGGGCGTGACTCTCGTCGTAGTGCGCCCGGGTCGCACCGGTCGCCTCGCCGGCGGGGAGCAGACCCTCACGGAGGTAGAACTTCACCGTCGCGACGGGAAGGCCGCTCGTCGCAGCCAGCTCGGACATCCACATGAGAAACATCTTGACATTGGAGAGTCAAACTCTCCAATATTGGAGAGTGACACTATCCAAACTTGCACGCAGCATCCCTCGCCTGGCCGAGACGGTCGGCCGGGTCGGCCACGTCGGCGACGGGCCGGCTGTGCTCCACGTGGTCGGGCTCGGCGACTCGGTGGCGGCCGGCGTCGGGGTCGAGCGCGGCGAGGACACGATGGCCGGCCGCCTGGCCCACCGGCTGGCCGGTGCGGGGAGACCGGTGTCGTGGGCGATCCACGCGCGCGGCGGGTTGACCGCGGCGGGCGTGAGCGCCCTCCTCGACCGTCCCGACGTCACCGGCGACCTCGCCGAGGCCGACGTGGTCCTCGTGTCGGTGGGCGTCAACGACCTTCTGCGGCTGCGGCGTCCGGCACGGTGGCGCCGCGACCTGGGCGCTCTGCTCGCCCGCGTCCGGTCGACGAGCAGCGGCGAGGTGGTGCTGCTCGGAATGCCCCCGGTGGCTGCGTTCCCATCGTTGCCCGGGCCGGTGCGCGGGGTGCTCGGCCGGGTCGCGGAGCGGATGGACGACGTCGGCCGGGAGGTCGCCCGGCGCTGCGACGTACAGCACCTGGCGCTGCCGGCCGACCTGCTCCTCGCCGACGGCGCCTTCGCCGCCGATGGGTTCCACCCCTCCTCGCGGTCCCACGACCGGCTGGCCGAGGTCGTCGCCTCGCGGCTGCCACCCCTCACGAACGGAGCTGTCGATGTTGTCCGATGAGTCCCGGATCCTTGCGGGGATCCTGCTGCTGGCGCTGGTCACGGTCGAGACCGGTGGCCTCTACCTGGTCAAGCTGGTGCGCGGCAACGCCCCCGCCACCCCGTTCCAGCTCGCGTTCGCCCGCGCCGGTCACGCGCACGCCGCCGTCCTGCTGGTGCTGGCGCTGCTGTGCCAGGTGCTGGCCGACAGCACCACCCAGACGGGGTTCCTCGACTGGCTGTCGCGCTCAGGGGTCGCGGTCTCGGCACTGCTGCTGCCCGGTGGCTTCTTCTTCTCCTCGATGGGCGCCGGCCGCGAGCAGCCCAACAGGCTGATCGTGCTGGTGTTCGCCGGCGCGGCGCTGCTGGCCGTGTCGCTGGTCAGCCTCGGGGTCGGGCTGCTCACGGCTGGCTGAAGAGTCACTCATGCAGCGACACGCCGGCCGAAGGCCTGATTGAGTGACCCCTCGGCCTCACTCGGCGGCGCGGCGCAGGCTCTCGGAGAGGCGTTCGGCAGCGGCGAGGACGGCGGGGGCGTGCATCCGGCCGGGCTGACGGGAGAGTCGCTCCAGGGGACCCGACACGGAGACGGCCGCGATGATCTTGCCGCTGGGCGAGCGGACCGGCGCGGAGACCGAGGCGACGCCCTGCTCGCGCTCGCCGACCGACTGCGCCCAGCCGCGGCGACGGATGCCGGAGAGCGCAGTGGCGGAGTAGGCGGCGTTCTGCAGGCCCCGGTGCATCCGCTCGGGGTCCTCCCAGGCGAGCAGCACCTGGGCGGCCGAACCGGCGCGCATGGTCAGCTGGGAGCCGACCGGGATCGTGTCGCGCAGACCCGAGGGGCGCTCCGCCGCGGCGACGCACACGCGGTAGTCGCCCTGTCGGCGCCAGAGCTGGGCGGACTCGCCGGTGATGTCGCGCAGCCGCGCCAGCACCGGGCCGGCGGCGGCGAGGAGCCGGTCCTCACCGGCCGCCGCGGAGAGCTCGGAGAGCCGGGGGCCGAGGACGAAGCGGCCCTGCATGTCACGGGCGACGAGGCGGTGGTGCTCGAGTGCCACCGCGAGGCGGTGGGCGGTCGGACGGGCGAGCCCTGTGCCGGCCACCAGGCCCGCCAGCGTGGCCGGTCCGGACTCGAGCGCCGACAGTACGAGGGCGGCCTTGTCCAGGACGCCGACACCGCTTGAATTGTCCATACTCTGATAATGCCGTCTCGAATACTGGAAAGCAAGTCCCGATGAGTGTCACCATGACAGGACGCATCGGGTCATCTGGACGACCTGAACGCCCAGCCCCAGCAAGGGAATCAGCGGGGCAGGTGGTACGACGACGAGCAGACACGATGAGGAGTGCGGAGATGGCTAGGACCCTGTCGGAGAAGGTGTGGGACGAGCATGTCGTCCGGGCAGCCGAAGGAGAGCCGGACCTGCTCTACGTCGACCTCCATCTCCTGCACGAGGTCACCTCGCCCCAGGCCTTCGAGGGTCTGCGGCTCGCCGGTCGCGGCGTACGGCGCCCGACCTGACGCTGGCCACCGAGGACCACAACGTGCCGACGCTCGACATCGACAAGCCGATCGCCGACCCGGTCTCGCGCACGCAGGTCGAGACGCTGCGCAGGAACGCCAAGGAGTTCGGCGTCCGGCTGCACCCGCTCGGTGACGTCGAGCAGGGGATCGTCCACGTCGTCGGCCCGCAGCTCGGCCTCACCCAGCCCGGCATGACGATCGTGTGCGGTGACTCGCACACCTCCACCCACGGCGCGTTCGGCGCGATCGCGTTCGGCATCGGCACCTCGGAGGTGGAGCACGTGCTGGCCACCCAGACGCTGCCGCAGGCGAAGCCGCGCACGATGGCCGTCACCGTCAACGGGTCGCTGCCCGCCGGCGTCACGGCCAAGGACCTGGTGCTGACGCTGATCGCGCACACCGGCACCGGCGGCGGCCAGGGCTACATCGTGGAGTACCGGGGTCCGGCCATCGAGGAGCTGTCGATGGAGGCCCGGATGACGATCTGCAACATGTCGATCGAGTGGGGCGCCAAGGCCGGCTTGATCGCGCCCGACCAGACCACGTTGGACTACGTCCAGGGACGGCCCGAGGCGCCGACCGGAGCCGACTGGGACGCCGCCGTCGAGCACTGGCTCTCCTTGCGCACCGACGACGACGCCGTCTTCGACGAGGAGATCGTGCTCGACGCCTCGGGGATGACGCCCTTCGTGACGTGGGGGACGAACCCGGGCAAGGCGTCCCCTGGGCGCGAGCGTGCCGTCGCCGGCCGACTTCGACGACGAGGGCGACAAGATCGCCGCCGAGAAGGCCCTGCACTACATGGGTCTCGAGGCCGGCACCCCGATGCGGGACATCCGCGTCGACACCGTCTTCGTCGGGTCGTGCACCAATGGTCGGATCGAGGACCTGCGTGCCGCGGCCGAGGTGATCAAGGGGAGGGCGGTGGCCGCCGGCACCCGGCTGCTCGTCGTGCCCGGCTCGGTCCGGGTGCGGCTGCAGGCCGAGGACGAAGGTCTCGACGTGATCTTCAAGGAGGCCGGAGGAGAGTGGCGCGGGGCCGGCTGCTCGATGTGCCTGGGGATGAACCCCGACCAGCTCGCTCCCGAGGAGCGCAGCGCCTCCACCTCCAACCGCAACTTCGAGGGACGGCAGGGCAAGGGTGGCCGCACCCACCTCGTCTCCCCGCTCGTCGCCGCCGCCACCGCCGTCACCGGCACGCTCGCCTCGCCCGAGGACCTCCCTTCCCTGACCGCCGCAGGCGCCTGAGCAGATCCCTGATCTGAGAAGGAGACCACCATGGACAAGTTCACCCGCCACGCCGGCACAGGTCTTCCGTTGCGCCGCAGCAACGTCGACACCGACCAGATCATCCCGGCCGTCTACCTCAAGCGGGTGACGCGCACCGGCTTCGAGGACGGGCTCTTCGGAGCCTGGCGCAACGATCCCGACTTCATCCTCAACCGCCAGGAGCACGCGGGTGCCACCGTGCTGGTCGCCGGTCCTGACTTCGGCACCGGCTCGTCGCGCGAGCATGCCGTGTGGGCGCTGATGGACTACGGCTTCAAGGTCGTGATCTCGAGCCGCTTCGCCGACATCTTCCGCGGCAACTCGGGCAAGGCCGGCCTGGTCGCCGCGCAGGTGACCCAGGACGTGGTCGAGCAGCTGTGGAAGCTGATCGAGACCGAGCCGACCACCGAGATCGTGGTCGACCTGCACGAGCGGACGATCCAGGCCGGTGCGCTGACGGCGCCCTTCCAGATCGACGACTACACGCGCTGGCGGCTGCTCGAGGGCCTCGACGACATCGGCATCACGCTGGGTCATGGCGAGGCGATCGATGCCTTCGAGACGACCCGGCCGTCCTGGAAGCCCGCCACTTTGTAGCGCGAAATGCAGGTTTTCCCCGATAAACAAGGGAAAACGGGCGTGTGGTGATTGTTCCGGGCCCTCGTAGTGCCTAGCGTGCGTGTGAGAAGTCGGGCATGGTGCCCGACACCCCCCCGTTCACGAAAGGGAAGCCAGTGAACAAGAGTCAGCTGATCGACACCCTCGCCGCTCGATACGAGGGCAACCGCAAGCAGGCGGCGCACGCTCTCGAGTCGGTCCTCGACACGATCACGCGAGAGGTGGCCAAGGGCGAGAAGGTCGCCATCACCGGCTTCGGTTCGTTCGAGAAGCGCGTCCGGGACGCTCGCTGGGTGCGCAACCCGCGCACGGGCGAGCGCATCAAGGCGAAGAAGACGGCGATCCCGAAGTTCTCGGCCGGCGCGGACCTGAAGGCAGTCGTGTCCGGTGCCAAGAAGCTGCCGAAGCTGACCCTCGCGGCGGCCACCAAGAAGGCGGCTCCGGCGAAGAAGGCGGCTCCGGCCAAGAAGGCGGCTCCGGCCAAGAAGGCTGCTCCGGCGAAGAAGGCTGCCGCGAAGAAGACCACCGCCAAGAAGGCGGCGCCGGCCAAGAAGGCGCCGGCCAAGAAGGCGCCGGCGAAGAAGACCACCGCCAAGAAGGCGCCGGCCAAGAAGACCACCGCGAAGAAGACGGCCAAGAAGGCCTGACCCGACCGACCTCGACGGGCCGCCTCCGACCAGGAGGCGGCCGTCGTCGCGTCTGGTCAGGACAGGGTGAGGATCTGCACCGGCCGTGACGTCGCCGTCCGTGACCTCGAGCCGCACCCGCTGCCCGGGTCGCAGCAGCCGGAGCCCCGAGCCCTCCAGAGCGGCCGCGTCGAAGCCCAGCTCGACTCCGTCGTCGAGCAGTACGGCGCCGTCGCCGGAGGTGGCGTCGAAGCGGGAGACGGTGGCCTGCATGCGGCCGAGCCTAGAACAGGCGCACCTACAACAGGTCGGCGGTGAGTCGGGAGGTGCGCGGCCCGATGCCCAGCCGCAACGCGGCGGCGAGGTCGTCGGGGGTGTCGACGTCGCGTCGGACGCTGTCGATGCCGGCGAGGTCGATCTCCTTGGCGCCCGTCGGCGAGGTGCTCGGCGCGGGAGCCCTGGCCGAAGGCCGGTCGGAAGCTTGCGAGCCCGTCGGCCGCGAGCAGCGTCGTACCCCTCTCGTCGGCGTCGGCGACGAAGGCCAGCCGGTCGTCGGCAGCGCTGCACGCAGTGCGCTGTCGAGCTCGGCCGGGCGCAGCGCCGGCAGGTCGGCGCAGAGAGCGACCGGTCGCAGCTCCGGGTCGTGCCGGGCCAGCTCGGCGGCGGCCTGGACGAGGGTGTCGTTGAGGTCGTCGACGGTGCCGTCGGGGATCACCTCGGCACCGAGCTCGCGCAGTCCGGCCGCGAGCAGGTGGTCGTCGGTGACGGCGAGGACCAACGCGACGAGGTCGGCGGCAGAGCGCCGATTCGACGGTGTCCGCCGCGAACGCGGCGGCGAGGTCGCGACGGACCTGCGTCGCCCAGACGACCCAGCCGCGACTTGGCGAAGGCCGGTGGCTTCGCGGCACGATCACCCCGAAGGGTGCACGACGGGGCTCGGACGGAGGCACCCCGCGATCCTGCCACGCTACGCGCGGCGGCTCCGTGCAGCGGGGCCGCCGACGAGTAACCTCAGGCGATACCGTCGCCCGTGCACGAACAGACCCAGACACGCAGACGAGGAGAGTGCAGCGTTGACCTACCCCCGCAAGCTCCGGGAGCGGCGTGGTCTGGCGTTCGGCATCTGCGTGGCCCTGGTCGAGACCCCTGCTGCGCCTGCTGACCAAGCAGCGTTGGATCGACGGCGACCAAGGTCCCCGCCGACGGGCGGCTGCGTCGTCGCGAGCAACCACGTCTCCCACGTCGACCCGTTCACGTTCGCCCACTTCGTCTACGGCCACGGCCGGGTGGTGCGCTTCCTGGCCAAGGCCGAGGTGTTCGAGCGTGCCGGTGGTCGGCGACCTCGTCCGCGCCACCGGGCAGATCCCGGTCTACCGGTTGACCAGCTGACGCCTCGCAGGCGTTCACCGCCGCCGTCGACGCGGTGGGCGAGGGCGAGTGCGTGACGATCTACCCCGAGGGCACGATCACCCGCGAGCCCGACCTGTGGCCGATGACCGGCAGGACCGGCGCCGCCCGCATCGCGCTCGCCTCCGGCGCACCCGTGATCCCGGTCGCCCAGTGGGGACCGCAGCACATCCTGGCGCCGTACGCCAGGCGGCCGCGGCTTCTTCCCGCGACGCACCATGCGGCGTCAGGCCGGCGACCCCGTCGACCTCGACGACCTGCGCGGGCGCGAGCTGACCCCGGAGCTGCTGCGCGAGGCGACCGACCGGATCATGGACGCGATCACCCGCGTGCTCGAGGAGATCCGCGAGGCGAAGGCCCCGGACGTCAGGTTCGACCCGACGCACCCGGCGTCAAGGAGATCGGCAACCCGCACGCCACCGATCGATCGAAGCGGCGCCCGCGCCGGACAGGAGGAAGCGCATGACCAAGGTCGCGGTGTTCGGTGCGGGTTCGTGGGGTACGGCGTTCTCCGTCGTGCTCGCCGACGCGGGCAACGACGTGACGCTTGTGGGCACGTCGTGAGGAGCTCTGCTCGACGATCAACGACAAGCGCGAGAACACCGACTACCTCCCCGGCATCGAGCTGCCCGACGCGCTATCGGCGCGACCCACGACCCGGCCGAGACGCTCGACGGCGCCGAGCCGGGTCTTCGCCGTGACGCCGTCGCAGACCTTCCGCGAGAACCTCACCGACTGGGTCGACCTGATGCCGTCCGACGCGTTGCTGGTCTCGCTGATGAAGGGCGTCGAGCTCGGCACCCTCAAGCGGATGAGCGAGGTCATCGCGGAGGTCACCGGCGCAGGATCCCGAGCGGATCGGCGTCGTCAGCGGCCCCAACCTGGCGCAGCCGATCGCCCGCCGCGAGCCGGCCGCCAGCGTCGTGGCGGTGGAGGACGAGGAGCCAACGTCAAGCGGCTGCGCGCGATGTGCCACTCCGCGACCTTCCGGCCCTACTCCAGCACCGACGTGGTCGGCTGCGAGCTCGGCGGCGCCTACAAGAACGTCATCGGCCTCGCGGTCGGCATGGCGGTCGGTCTCGGCTTCGGCGACAACACCACCGCGTCGGTGATCACCCGCGGACTCGCCGAGACCGCTCGCCTCGCCTCGCAGTTCGGCGCCGACCCGATGACCCTGATGGGGCTCGCCGGACTGGGCGACCTGGTGGCGACCTGCTCCTCACCGCTCTCGCGCAACCGCGTCCTTCGGGGAGAAGCTCGGCCAGGGGATGACGACCGAGGAGATCACCGCCTCGACCCGTCAGGTCGCCGAGGGCGTGAAGACCTGCGGCTCGCTGCGCGACCTGGCCCGCTCCGCCGACGTCTACGCCCCGATCGTCGAGGCCGTGCACTGCGGTGGTCGAGGGGGAGATGACCGCCGCCGAGATGCTCACCGCGCTGATCTCCAAGGAAGCCAAGCACGAGCGCGACTGAGCGTCCTCAGCCCGGGACGACCAGGTCGTCGAGAGCCTGCGCCAGGTCGTCCCACAGGTCGTCGACGTCCTCGATGCCGACCGACATCCGCACCAGCCCGTCCGGGATGGTGGCGGGCTCGGTCTTCCAGCGACGTCGCCGCTCGAAGGTCGACTCGACGCTGCCCAGCGACGGTGGCGTGCACCCACAGCGTGGTCTTGTGGGTCAGCAGGTCGGCCGCCATCGCCGCCCTCGGCCAGCACCACCGAGACGATCGCACCGAAGCCCGGGTAGCGGACCTCGCTCGACGGCCGGGTGCTCCCGAGCCGGCGGACCAGCTCGGCGGCGTTGGCCTGCGCGCGCTCGAGGCGCACGTGCAGCGTGCGCAGCCCGCGCAGCGCGAGCCAGGTCTCGAACGTGCCAGGCGTCGCGCCGACGATGTCGCGACGCTTCTTCAGCACGTCGTGGAGCTGGTCGTCGGCGGTGACGATCGCACCGAGGACGACGTCGCTGTGGCCGGCGATGAACTTCGTCGCGGAGTGCAGGACGAGGTCGGCGCCGAGCGAGAGCGGCTGCTGCAGCAGGGGAGTGGCGAAGGTGTTGTCCACCACGACGTAGGCACCGGCCGCGTGGGCCGCCTCGACGATCGGCGGCAGGTCCACGACCTCGAGGGCCGGGTTGGTCGGCGACTCGATCCAGCACCAGGGCGGCGTCGTCGCAGGCCTTGACGAACGACTCGGTGTCGGGACGTCGACCAGCACCGCGTCGATCCGACCGCGGGCCTCGAGGTCGGCCATCTGCCCGATGCTGCCGAGGTAGGCGTGGGTGGGCGCCACCACCTTGCCGCCGTGCCCGACCAGGTCGAGCATCGTCGAGACAGCCGCCAGTCCCGACGCGAACGCCAGGCAGCGGCCGCCCTCGAGCGCACCGAGCGCGTCCTCGAAGGCCGACCACGTCGGGTTGCCGTAGCGGCCGTACTCCAGGTCGCCGCCCGCGACGTAGGTCGAGGCCATCGTGATCGGGACGTTCAGCGGGTTGTCGGCCTCGTGCGGCGGGCGTCCCGGCGGTGACGGCCAGGGTGCGCAGGACGATAGGGGACTGCTTCACGCGGGTCGGACATGCCTCCACCCTAGGCGAGCGCGCCCGCAGCCGCGCGGGTAGGGTCGATCCACCATGACGACGCTCGAACCCGACCTGCAGGACGACCCGGCAGGCCCCCCGGACCCGCAAGCCGCGCATCGCGGTCGTCTTCGGCGGTCGGTCCAACGAGCACTCCGTCTCGTGCTCGACCGCCGGCAGCGTGCTTCCGCGCGATCGACACCGACCGCTACGACGTGATCCCGGTCGGCATCACCCACGACGGCCGCTGGGTGCTGCGAGTCCGGCGACCCCGAGCGGCTCGCGATCACCACCGGCGACAAGCTGCCCGAGGTCGACCCGACCCGGGCGACGGTGACGCTGGCCGAGCGAGTCCGACGGCAGCGAGCTCGTCGTGCACGAGCCCAGCGCCGTGCCGCAGCACCCTCGGCGAGGTCGACGTGGTCTTCCCGCTGCTGCACGGCCCGTGGGGCGAGGACGGCACCATCCAGGGTCTGCTGGAGATGGCCGGGGTGCGCTACGTCGGTGCCGGCGTGCTCGCCTCGGCGGTCGGCATGGACAAGCACTACATGAAGATCGTCTTCCAGGCGCAGGGCCTGCCGGTGCTGCCCTACACGGTGATGACCCCGCGGGCCTGGGAGACCGACCGGGCGGCCTGCCTCGAGTCGGTCGACTCCCTGGGCTACCCGGTCTTCGTCAAGCCCTGCCGGGGCGGCTCGAGCATCGGGATCAGCAAGGTCCACGACGCCAACGAGCTCGACGCGGCCGTCGAGGAGGCCCGCGTGCACGACCCCAAGGTGCTGGTGGAGACCGCGGCAGACGGCGGCCGCGAGATCGAGTGCGGCGTGATCGAGGGCTTCGGCACCAACCCGCCCGATGCCAGCGTGGTCGCCGAGATCGCGATCGGCGGCGAGCACGAGTTCTACGACTTCGCGGCGAAGTACCTCCCCGAGGAGCACACCCGCCTCGACGTCCCGGCCGACCTGCCCGAGGCCGTGGCCGACCAGGTCCGTGCAGCTGTCCACGCAGGCCTTCGAGGCGCTCTCCTGCGAGGGCCTGGCACGCGTCGACTTCTTCCTGCTGCCCGACGAGCGGCTGGTCATCAACGAGATCAACACCATGCCCGGCTTCACGCCGTCGTCGATGTTCCCGCGGATGTGGGCCGCGACTGGTCTGGACTACCCGGCCCTCGTCGACCGGCTGGTGCAGCTCGCGCTGCACCGCGACACCGGTCTGCGCTGACCGCGGCTCGGGCTGGGCCATCCGCGACCTCAACCGCAGCGCTCGACGCGCTCGGTGTGCTCCTTGAGCGGACCGGCGACGTCGACCATGGTGCCGGCGGGCGGGAAGTAGTCGGCCGGGATCGCGACCTCGACGCCCGGCTCGCGACCGATCGTCGTCATCACGATGTCCCCGGCCCGGCCGGTGATCTGCTCGTCGGGGATGAACCAGGCGACCCCGTTGGTGATCTGACAGCTGGAGAGCGCGTCGAAGTCGGTGGGCCGCGCGACGCCGCAGCGCAGCACGATGGCGGGGTCACCCCAGGCCGCGGCGTACGGCGACCTCCGACCTCGCGCCGCTCCTGGTCGCCGACGACGTCGGGCAGGGCCTGGATCAACGAGGTGCACGCGGCCGCCTGGGCTCCCGGGTCGCTCGCGGCGACCTCCACCGGGCCGGTGCAGCCGGCGAGGAGGAGCGTCCCGAGAGCGCACGCGACGGCGCCCGCGTTCCGGAGAACGGGGCGCCGTCGGGGCAGCGAGATGACCGGAGGTCACGACCTCGTCAGATGTGGACGACCGGGCAGGTCAGCGTGCGCGTGATGCCGGCGATGTTCTGCACCCTGGCGACCACGAGCTTGCCGAGCTCGTCGACGTTGCGGGCCTCCGCACGGACGATCACGTCGTAGGGGCCGGTGACGTCCTCGGCCATCGTGACGCCCTTGACCTCGGCGATCTCGGAGGCGACCTCGGCGGCCTTGCCGACGTCGGTCTGGATCAAGATGTAGGCCTGAACCACCATGCTGCACTCCTGGGGTCTCGAGGTCTGGACAAGTTCGGCGGCCAACCTATCGTGCGCGCTCGGCCAGGAACCCCTGCCGTAAGCAGGGCGGCGGCCCATCAGTTTGAATGGCGCGCATGACCACCCCGGCGATCACCGCTTCCACCACCCTGGCCGACGTCGGCGAGTTCGGGTTGATCGCCGAGCTGGTCGCCCGCTTCCCCCAGGGCGACCACGTCCTGATCGGCCCGGGAGACGACGCCGCGCAGATCGAGGTGCCCGGTGGACGTGTCGTGGTGTCCACCGACGTGCTCGTCGAGGGCCGCCACTTCCGCCGCGACTGGGCCGAGGCCGAGGACATCGGCCGCCGTGCCGCCGCGGCCAACCTCTCGGACCTCAACGCGATGGGCGGGGTGGCGACCGCCCTCACGGTGGCGCTCGCCGCGCCGCCGGACCTGCCGGCCGCCTGGGCCCTCGGGCTGGCCGACGGGATCGCCGCCGAGGCCGCCCTGGTCGGCGCGAGCGTCGTGGGCGGCGACCTGACCGCCGCCGACCAGGTGGTCGATCTCGGTGACGGCGCTCGGCTCCGTCGACGGAGACCCGGTGCGGCGCTCCGGCGCGCGCCCCGGTGACCTGGTGGCGCTCGCTGGTCGGCAGGGCTGGGCCGCGGCCGGTCTGGCCGTGCTCGCCCGCGGCTTCCGCTCGCCGCGCGCACTGGTCGAGGCCTACCGCCGTCCCGAGCCGCCGTACGCCGCCGGCGCCGAGGCCCGCGCGCTGGGTGCCACCGCGATGGTCGACGTCTCCGACGGACTCGTCGCCGACCTCGGCCACGTCGCCGTCTGCCAGCGGGGTCGCGATCGACCTGAGGGCCGCGGCCTTCGCCCTCGCCGAGCCGCTCCAGGCGGTCGGATCGGCGCTCGGGGTCGACCCGATGAGCTTCATCCTCGGCGGTGGTGACGACCATGCCATCGCCGCGACGTTCCCTGCCGGCACGGCGTTGCCGCAGACGTGGACCGTCATCGGCACCGTCGCCGAGGGGGAGGGCATCACCGTCGACGGTGCACTCCTTCGACGGCGCCGGGGGGCACGCGCACTTCTCCTGAGCGCGCGTGGCCCGGGCATGAGAAGAGCCGCCCCGAGGGGCGGCTCTCGACAGGGTGCTCGTGCTCAGGTCAGCGGGTGACCTTGCCGGCCTTGAGGCAGCCGGTGCAGACGTTGAGGCGCTTGGGGGCACCGTTCACCGTCGCGCGGACACGCTGGATGTTGGGGTTGAAGCGACGCTTCGTAATCTTGCGCGACCACGGCCGGTTGTGACCGAAGCCCGGGCGCTTGGCGCAGATGTCACAGACGGCAGCCACCGTGAACTCCTGGAATAGCTAGGCTCTCGAGAACAGGCGTGCCCGAACGCGTGTCCGGGCAACCGCACAAGAGTATCGGATGCCTCCGGGCGCGGCCTAATCGACGCCTCAGGCCGCCACTGACAGGCAGGCCCGCGCGCGTGACGGAGCGTCAGCCGGGCTGCGAACGTTACCCTGACCGGCGGCGGCCGCCGGGTCGCTCCCGGTGCCGCCGGGGAACCGACACGCGGGAGGTGCGAGCCGACGGTGGACCAGATCGACGCAACCCCGCCGACGATGGACCTCCCGACCGTGCTTCGTTTCGCCGACGTGGCCCTGGCGGCCCTCGCCGACGCCCGCGAGGAGATCGACGCCCTCAACGTCTACCCGGTGCCCGACGGCGACACCGGCACCAACCTGTTCCTCACCTTCGAGGCGGCCCGCGACGGCCTGGTCAACGCCGAGCCGGCCGACGATCTCACTGCCGGCCTCGTCGGCTTCGCCCGGGGCGCGCTGCTCGGCGCGCGCGGCAACTCGGGCGTGATCTTCTCCCAGATCGTCGGCGCCCACTGCAAGCACCTGGCCGCCGCGGGCCCCACGGAGCGGGCCGCGCTGGTCTTCGCCGAGGGGCTGGCCGCGGCCAGCGATGCGGCGTACGCCGCCGTCGGCACCCCGGTCGAGGGCACCATGCTGTCCGTGGTCCGGGCAGCCGCCGAGGCCGCTGTCGCCGCCGCCGACGACGAGCGCCACCGGGTCGGACACGTGGTCCGCGCGGCGGCTGCCGGCGCACGGGCCGCGCTGCTGCGCACCCCCGACCAGCTCGACATCCTGCGCGACGCGGGTGTGGTCGATGCGGGCGGTCGCGGACTGTGCGTGGTGCTCGACGCCGCCGAGACCGCGGTCACCGGCAAGCGCCCGGTCAGCGCTTCGGTGGCGATCGGTGACCACGTGATCCCGGTGCCGCTGCCGACCGGAGACCTCACCGAGGGCGGGCCGGCCTACGAGGTGATGTACCTCCTCGACGCCGGCGACGACGCCGTACCGCCTCTGCGCAGCACGCTCGGCGACCTCGGCGACTCTCTCGTCGTCGTCGGCGGCGACGGGCTGTGGAACGTCCACGTCCACGTCGACGACGTCGGTGCCGCGGTCGAGGCGGGCATCGTCGCCGGCCGCCCGCACCGGATCAGGGTCACTCACTTCGCCGAGCAGGTCGGCGAGCGCACCGCCCGCGCGGCCGCCCGCACCGGACGTCGGGTGGTCGTCGTGGCGGCGGGCGCCGGGCTGGGGGCGCTCTTCGAGGAGGCCGGGGCGCTGGTGGTCCCCGGAGGTCCGGGCAACCGGCCCTCGACCGGTCGGATCCTGGAGGCGCTCGGGGGCTGCGGCGGCGCGGAGATCGTGCTGCTTCCCAACGACCGCGACAGCGTCCCCGCCGCCGAGGCGGCCGCCCAGACCGCGCGTGAGGAGCTCGACGTGCGTGTCGCGGTGATCCCCACCAATGCGCAGGTGCAGGGCCTCGCGGCGCTCGCCGTGCACGAGCCGGGCCGCACCTTCGAGCACGACGTCCTGGAGATGACCGCTGCCGCCAGGCACGCCAGGTCCGGTGCCGTCACGGTGGCGGCCCGCCGGGCCATGACCAGCGCCGGACCCTGCGAGCCCGGCGACGTCCTCGGCGCCGTGGAGGGCGACTTCGTGGTCGTGGGCTCCGACCTCGGCGAGGTCGCCACCGACGTGGTCGAGCGGCTCCTCGGAGGTGGTGGCGAGCTGGTCACGCTGGTCTCCGGCGAAGGTGGCGAGGAGCTCGCCGCCCGCTGCGCGGCTTACCTCGCCGAGACCCGCCCCACCGTCGACGTCGTCGTCTACGACGGCGGACAGGACCGCTACCCGATGCTGATCGGGGTCGAGTAGGACCATGACTCCTCGCCCCGTGACGTGCTGCGCGACGCCCCGGCGGCGCCCGGCGTCGATGTCGTCGGTCGCCGGGGCATCACCCTCGCCTCGCTCCTCCGTCTTGACGTGCCTCCACCCGGACGCGGCTCACGACGGTCGAGGACGAGGAGTCATCGGCTGATGTCCACGATCACCTGGGACTCCAAGATCTCGGCCGTCGCCGGCACCGCGGCAGCCAAGATCGAGAAGGCGTTCGGCTACCGGACCGTCGGTGAGCTGCTCAGCCACTACCCGCGCCGCTACGTCGACAAGGGCAGCGTCAGCGACCTCGAGAATCTCACCCTCGACGAGCACATCACCGTCGTGGCGCGGGTCGCGAAGTCGACCCAGCGCACCTACCCCGACCGGCGCCGTGGCGGGATGGCCTACCGCCTCGAGGTGGTCGTGGCGACCGAGCACGACCGGCTGATGCTGACCTTCTTCGACAAGAAGAAGCACCTCGCCGACTGGCGGGCCCGCACCATCACCGAGGGCAGCACCGGGATGTTCTCGGGCAAGGTGGGCCGCTTCCGCAACGACTGGCAGCTGACCAACCCCGACACCAAGATCTTCGGCGCCGACGACGATGCCGGGATCGCCCTTGCGGAGTTCGACGCGATGCCGGCGCTGCTCACCATCTATCCGGCGAGCTCCACCGTGCAGACCTGGCAGCTCGACGAGACGATCACGCTGGCGCTGCGGATGATCGACGAGGTGCCCGATGTGCTCCCCGACGACGTACGCCGCGCACACGGCCTGATCGCCTCGCGCGAGGCGCTGGAGTGGATTCACCGGCCCGACTCGTGGGAGCAGAAGGGCGCCGCCGAGAAGCGGCTCCGGTTCGACGAGGCCTTCGTGACCCAGACCGCTCTCGCCCAGCGGCGGGCCTCGCTCGAAGCGCTCGACGCCACCCCACGCAGGGGGCGCGAGGGCGGGCTGCTCGACCGGTTCGACGAGCGGTTGCCCTTCACCCTCACCGACGGCCAGCAGGCCGTCTCGGTCGAGGTGCTCGACGACCTCGCCGCCGGTCACCCGATGCACCGGCTGCTCCAGGGGGAGGTCGGCTCCGGCAAGACCGTCGTTGCTCTGCGGGCGATGCTGCGCGTCGTCGACTCCGGTGGGCAGGCGGCCCTGCTCGCGCCGACCGAGGTGCTCGCCCAGCAGCACGCCCGCTCGATCAGCTCCATGCTCGGCGACCTCGCCGCGGGCGGGATGCTCGGCGGTGCTGCCGACGGCACCCAGGTGGCCCTGCTGACCGGCTCCTCGACCGCATCGGCCCGCAAGGCCGCGTTGCTCGACATCGCCGTGGGCAGCGCCGGCATCGTCGTCGGGACCCACGCGTTGCTCGAGGACGTCGTCAAGTTCGACGACCTCGGCCTCGTCGTCGTCGACGAGCAGCACCGCTTCGGCGTCGAGCAGCGCGCCGCGCTCACCGCCAAGGCCGGGGACACGCCGCCGCACGTGCTGGTGATGACGGCGACGCCGATCCCGCGAACGGTGGCGATGACGGTCTTCGGCGACCTCGAGACCTCGACGCTGACCGAGCTCCCCGTCGGGCGCGCGCCGATCCAGACGACCGTCGTACCGCTGCGCGACCAGCCGGGCTGGATCGACCGGGTCTGGTCCCGGCTGCGCGAGGAGGTCGAGGCCGGGCGGCAGTGCTACGTGGTCTGCCCCCGCATCGACGACACCGCCAAGGCCGGCGACGGGGAGACCCTCACCGGCGAGGAGGGCGCCACCGTGCCGCTCGCGGCGGTCGCCGAGATCGCGCCGATGCTCGTGGCCGGGCCACTGCAGGGGGTGCGGGTCGGCACGATGCACGGGCGCCTTCCTGCCGACGAGAAGGACGCCACCATGCGTGCGTTCGCCGCCGGCGACATCGACGTCCTCGTCTCCACCACCGTGATCGAGGTGGGGGTCGACGTCGGCAACGCCACCGCGATGGTCATCCTCGACGCCGACCGGTTCGGCGTCTCCCAGCTCCACCAGATGCGTGGTCGCGTCGGGAGGGGCGGCCACCCCGGTCTGTGCCTGTTGGTCACCAACGCGGAGGACGGCACCCCGGCACGCGAGAGGTTGGCTGCGGTCGCGGCCACCAACGACGGCTTCGAGCTCTCCCGGCTCGACCTCGAGCAGCGCCGCGAGGGCGACGTGCTCGGCAGCTCCCAGTCGGGCCGTCGCTCCGGCCTGCGGCTGCTGTCGGTCATCCGCCACGAGTCCGTCATCGCCGACGCCCGGGTCGACGCCGAACGGGTGGTCTCCGACGACCCGACCCTCTCGCGGCTGCCTGACCTGGTCCGGGCCCTGGAGCGCCTGCGCGAGACAGAGCAGGCCGACTTCCTCGAGAAGGCGTGAGGCGATGACACGCATCATCGGCGGGTCCGCGGGCGGCCGGCGGATCAAGGCGACGACGGGGAGAACACCCGGCCGACCTCCGACCGGGTGCGCGAGGCGTTGTTCTCCTCCCTGGAGTCCACGCTCGGCTCGCTCACGCGGCCTGCGCTTCCTGGACCTCTACGCCGGGTCTGGCGCGGTCGGCCTCGAGGCGAGGTCGCGAGGTGCCGGGGTGGTCACCTTCGTCGAGCAGGACCGACGCACCAGCGCGCTCGTCCGCGACAACGCCCGCACCCTCGGATTCACCGGCGTCGAGGTGGTGGCCGCGCCGGTGGCCCGCGCGTTGGCCACGCCGCCGCGGGCGCCGTACGACGTGGTATTCCTCGACCCGCCGTACGCCCTCGCCGTCGAGGACGTGGAGGCCGACCTCGCCGCGCTGCGCGACAACGGCTGGCTCGCTCCCGGGGCCCTCGTCATGATCGAGCGCGGTCGCCGCGGGCCGGCACCGGCCTGGCCGGAGGGCATGGAGGCCGACCGCGACAAGCGCTACGGCGAGACGGTGCTTTGGTACGGTCACGCAGCACCCAACCCGCCCGACCCCCACCCCTGAGCGCTAGGAGCAGCCGTGCGCCGAGTCGCGTGCCCGGGGTCGTTCGACCCGGTGACGAACGGTCACATCGACATCATCGACCGAGCCGCCCAGCTCTTCGACGAGGTCGTCGTCGCGGTCGGGGTCAACCGCTCCAAGAACCGGCTCTTCTCCCCGGAGGAGCGGATCGAGATGCTGACCGAGTCGTGCCGCGACTTGGCCAACGTACGGATCGACGGGTTCGACGGACTGCTCACCGACTTCTGCCGCGACCACGAGGTGGTGGCGATCGTGAAGGGTCTGCGCGCAGTCAGCGACTTCGACTACGAGCTCCAGATGGCGCAGATGAACTCCAACCTCGCCGACATCGAGACGGTGTTCGTGCCGACCAGTCCCGAGTACTCCTTCCTGGCCTCCAGCCTGGTCAAGGAGGTGGCGACGTTCGGCGGCGACGTCTCGTCCCTCGTGCCCGGTCACGTGCTGGAGCGGCTCACCGCCCGACTTGCGTCCGAGCGTGGAGGGGTGTGACGGTTCCCACCGGGCCTTATCGTCAAGGGTCGTATCGTCGGGAGGCGGAGATCCCCTGGAGGGCACCGGTCGAGCGCCGTTCGGCCGGACTGACACCCGGCCGGGTGTGAAAGGGACAACGTGGACGTGCACGCGAAGCTCGCCGAGATGCGGCGAGTGGTCGAGGATGCTCGATCGATGCCGATGTCGGCCTCGGCGGTGGTCAACCGCGCCGAGCTGCTGGCGCTCATCGACGAGCTCGACGGTGGGCTGAGGCTGGCCTTCAGCGACGCCGACCAGGTGGTGGCCGACCGTGCTTCGGTCGTCGGCGACGGGCGCAAGGAGGCCGACCAGATCATCGCCGACGCCCGCAGTGAGCGTGAGGCGATCCTGTCCGACACCGACATCTACAAGGTGGCGCGTCGGGAGGCCGACCAGCTCCTCGAGCGCGCCCGCACCGAGTGCGACGGTCTGCGTCGCGAGACCGACGAGTACGTCGACGGCAAGCTCGCGAACTTCGAGATCACCCTCGACAAGACGATCGACGCCGTACGCCGAGGACGAGAGCGTCTGGCCGGACGCACCGACATGCACGGGATCACCGACGACGAGGTCGACAAGATCGTGCTGCCCGAGCACCTCGACGGCACCGCCTGAGATCGTACCAACCGGTCCGGACCGGGCCGTTTTGGTCGCGGGGGACCCCTTTCGGTACCCTTGCGGACGGTCCTCGGTGTGCGCTGACGTGTGCACCGGAGACCGGATGATCTGTTACTGCCCGATGCGACGAAGGACCCTCTGTGCGTCTCGACCCGAGAGCGCCGCTCGTGCTCGACACCCGCGAGCTCGGCCGCCGCCCGGGGTCGCAACGCACGAAGGACTTCACCGCACCGGCGCCGGCAGATCTGGGCATCGAAGTTCTTCGCGTTCCCGAAGGATCGCCGATCGAGGTCGCACTGCGGCTCGAGGCGGTCATGGAGGGAGTTCTCGTGACGGGCACGGCCACGGCCGTCCTCGAAGGAGAGTGCGCGCGGTGCCTGGAGTCGATCGACGACGACGTCGTGGTGGATCTCCAGGAGCTCTTCGTCTACGACGACGAGGACGCGCCGGGCGACGAGGAGGACGCCGGTGTCAGCCGGATGCAGGCCGACCTGATC
Source organism: uncultured Actinomycetota bacterium (assembly GCA_963772415.1). GTDB lineage: Bacteria > Actinomycetota > Actinomycetes > Propionibacteriales > Nocardioidaceae > Nocardioides_B. Next base: position 214,349 of record CAVYWU010000007.1, read on the forward strand.
GACCTGGAGCCGGCGCTGCGGGACACGGTGGTGCTGTCGCTGCCGTTCCAACCGCTGTGCCAGGACGACTGTCCGGGACTGTGCACCGAGTGTGGTGCCCGCCTTGCAGACGACCCGGGACACCAGCACGACGAGCCGATCGACCCCCGGTGGGCGGCGCTCGCCGAGCTGCCGCACAACGACCATGCCGGAGAACCGGCTGACAAGAGGAGTGAGTGAAGTGGCTGTTCCGAAGCGGAAGATGTCGCGCAGCAACACGCGGCACCGTCGCTCGCAGTGGAAGGCCGTCGCGCCCTCGCTGGTGAATTGCGCCAACCCCGCGTGCGGTGCCAAGCACCTGCCGCACCGCGCCTGCCCGGAGTGCGGGCAGTACGGCGCCCGCGCCGACCGTCGCCAGGTTCTCTGATCCCGGCGCGGGTCCTGTCGTGAGCGAGGGGTCCTACGACGACTTGCGTGAGGCGCTCGGCCGTCCGGTCCTGGACGACGAGCTCCTCGAGCGATCCCTCACCCACCGCTCGTACGCCTACGAGAACGGCGGGCTGCCGACCAACGAGCGGCTGGAGTTCCTCGGTGACTCCGTCCTCGGCGTGGTCGTGACCGACACGCTGTTCCGGACCCACCCGGACCTCTCCGAGGGCCGGCTGGCCAAGCTGCGCGCGGCGGTGGTCAACGCCCGCGCCCTGGCCGTGGTGGCCCGCACGATCGGGCTGGGCCAGCACATCAAGCTCGGTCGCGGCGAGGAGACCACCGGCGGTCGCGACAAGGCCTCGATCCTCTCCGACACCGTCGAGGCCGTGATCGGGGCCGTCTACCTCTCCGGCGGCTTCGAGGCCGCCGACGACGTGGTCCACCGCCTCTTCGACCCGCTCATGACCAGCGCCGCCCAGCTCGGCGCCGGACTGGACTGGAAGACCAGCCTCCAGGAGCTCTCGGCCGGTCACTCCCTCGGCGTCCCCGAGTACGTCATCGAGGACGACGGGCCCGACCACGAGAAGACGTTCACCGCGCAGGTGCAGGTGGGTGAGGACCTCTACGGCCACGGCACCGGTCGCTCCAAGAAGGAAGCGGAGCAGCAGGCCGCCGAGACCGCCTACCGCGCCATCGCAGCCGAGCACGGCGAGGTCGCCGGCGTCGCACCGACGCCCGAGTCCGCGCCCGCCGGCTGAACCACGCCCGGGTCCGGAGCACCGTGCCCGAACTGCCCGAGGTCGAGGTGGTCCGTCGTGGGCTCGAGACCCACGTCGTCGGCCGCCCGATCATCGGCGTCGACGTCCTGCACCCCCGCCCGGTTCGTCGTCACGTGGCCGGTCCGGCCGACTTCGCGGCCGCGCTCGTCGGCGCACGGCGTCGGCGCCCGGCGCCGCGGCAAGTACCTGTGGCTGCCGCTCGACAACGGCGACGCCGTGCTCGCCCACCTCGGCATGAGCGGCCAGATGCTGGTCCAGCCGGTCGGCGCCCCGGACGAGCGGCACCTGCGCGTCCGGTTCGCCCTCGAGGGCGCGGCGCCACGAGCTCCGTTTCGTTGACCAGCGGATGTTCGGCGGGCTCGCGGTCTCGACCGGGGGCGCGGTGCTGCCTGCGGAGATCGCGCACATCGCCCGCGACCCGATGGACCCGGACTTCGACGACGCCCTGTTCACCACCCGCGTGCGGGCCTCCGTCTCGGGCATCAAGCGGATCCTGCTCGACCAGTCGGTCATCTCCGGGGTGGGCAACATCTACGCCGACGAGGCGCTCTGGCGGGCCCGGCTGCACGGCGACCGGCCCGGTAGCCGGCTCCGCGGGTCCGAGTACTCGAGGTGCTCGCAGGCGTACGCACGGTGATGGCGCCGCCCTGGCCCAGGGCGGCACCTCCTTCGACGCGCTGTACGTCAACGTCAACGGCGAGAGCGGCTACTTCGACCGCTCGCTGGAGGTCTACGGCCAGGAGGACCAGCCCTGCGCGCGCTGCGCCACCCCGATCGCGCGGGTGTCGTTCATGAACCGCTCGTCGTACTTCTGTCCGCGCTGTCAGCGCCGCCCGCGCCCCGCCCGCCGTGCGGGAGCTGGGCAATTACCACGTTAACGTGGTAATTGCCCGGTTCCCGGAGCGAACTTCCTGCGGGAACCGGAGGATCACCACGGGAACGTGGTAATTGCCCAGCAGCCCCTACCCCGCATCCCGGGCAGCCAGGACGGCCTCGGGTACGGACCCGGTCCAGTCGATCGGCGTCCAGGCCTCCGACGGGACCCGACTCGCTGCCGCAGCCGGCGCAGGCGAACAGCGGCTCGCTGCCGCGGTGGTCGTCGGTCCGGGCCCAGGCGCACACCGAGCGGCAGGCGGCGATCTGGAGCGGGCGGGTCATGGGTTCGACGGTATCCTGGGATTGACCGTCTCGAAGGCCCGTGGGACTCTTGAAGACGAGCACCCCAGACCGCGACCGGCTGCATCCAGCCGCTCGCCGGGGTGTCGGCCTCTCTCATCCCTTCGGAGGAACCCCACCCATGGCCAAGGCCATCCTCGGCTACATGAGCAGCACCGATCCTCGCATCGCTGCCCAGCTCGCCGGCGAGAATCGCCGCCTCCGCCAGCACGTCGCCGACCTCGAGGCGCATGTCATGCGTCTCCAGGCCGAGAACGACACGCTCGCGGCACGGCTGCACGACGAACCGCTTCTCACCCTCGAGCACGCGTAGGTCCCGCCCACGACGGCGCGCCATCGACGCGCCGACTGCGTGCCGACCCCTCGAGGTGAGCACGATGCGGTACGCCGCCTCGGTGTGTAGGCGTGACCATCCCGGTCAACTCTCGTTGAAGTTGTCGGTCGACCCGTCCGGGTCGTCGAGTCGAGAGGTCGTCATGCGCCAGCCCCACCCCGTCCGAGCCCTGGTCGTCACGGCCGCCGCCCTGCTGACTGCCCCGCTGGTGCTGCTGGCTGCGGCCGCGCCGGCCACCGCCCACGGCGATCGTGGTCGGATCGACCAGATCCGCTCGACCGTCTCGGCCGACCAGCGGATCCCCCTGGTCACCAGCGACAACGTCTCCCTGGTCGCCAACCGGGCGGGCACCGCCGGCATCTCCGGGTGCTTCCTTCGCACCGACGAGCTGTTCGTGACCTCGGGCCTCGACTCCGTGCGGGTCTTCGACGTCTCCGAGCCAACGGACCCCACCCAGGTGGGGGTGCTGCCCAACGCCTTGTTCGAGAACGAGGCGATGACCTGCGGCGAGCGGAGGACCAAGGAAGGCATCCGGCGGTTCGCGCTGATCGGCGTCGACCTGGTGCAGGCGTCCCCGGACGACCCCCAGCACGTCAACGTGGGCGGCAACGAGCTGCTCGTCGTCGACGTCACGGACCCGACGGCTCCCACGATCACCGGCCGCACACCTGGTACGACGTCGACGCACACGGTCGCCTGCATCGACGAGACCAACTGCCGCTACGCCTACTCCGCGGGCGACAGCGGGTCGGGCCGCTACTCGATCTTCGACCTGACCGACCTCGACGCCCCCGTCGAGCTCGACTCCGACCCGGCCACGGCCGGCACCCAAGGCTTCGCCTCGCCGACGGCGGGACACAAGTGGAACTTCGACGCCGCCGCCTTCGGCACCCACACCGGCTTCGACGGCTCCGCGATCTTCGACGTGAGCGTCCCGACGGCGCCGCGGCTGATCACGACCACCGGCGCCTCGGGTCGTGGTGAGGACCCGGCCTACCCCGGCTACAACGACTTCATCCACCACAACTCCTTCCGGCCCAATGCGAAGGCCTTCGAGGCCGACGCGCCCGCGTCGTTCCGCAACGGCAACGTGCTCCTGGTGACCGAGGAGGACTACGAGCAGGTCGACTGCAGCCAGGCGGGCTCGTTCCAGGCCTGGCATGTCAAGCGGCTCGACGGCAGCCCGGACGCGATCGTGCCGATGGACAAGGTCGAGCTTGCCGACCTCGGCAGCTTCCCGGTGCCGGTCTATGCCTTCTGCTCCGCCCACTGGTTCGACTACCACCCCTCCGGCATCGTCGCGGTCGGCTTCTACGGCGGCGGGATGCAGCTGATCGACGCCCGCGACCCCCGCGACCTCAAGCCGTTCGGGCACGCCACCTGGGGCGTCTCGGAGGTCTGGGACTCCTACTGGGCGCCGGTCTACAACAAGGCCGGGGTGCGCACCGCCAAGAGCACCAACCTGGTCTACGCGATCGACCTGGTCCGCGGTCTCGACGTCTACCGGGTCGACCTGCCCGGCTCCCCGTCGGTCACGGCGCCGCTGACGCTCGGCCCCGGCAACCCGTTCACCACCCTGGCCTGGCCCGAGGAGGGCCTCCCGCTGACCCTGGTCGTGCTGGCGCTGGTCGGGGCGGGCGCCGTACGTCGCCGCGCCCGCGCCTGACCCCGGCAACGCGGCGACCGGCGGTGCTGCCGGGGGTGGCGCCCTGGGCCTTGTAGGCTGTCGCCCGCTGATCTTCCCCACGGCAGCTGTCGTCGTCAGCAGACCCACCGGCGACCCGTGAGGAGTACCCCTTGTACCTGAAGAGCCTGACGCTCCGCGGGTTCAAGTCGTTCGCCTCGGCGACGACCCTCCAGCTCGAGCCGGGGATCACCTGCATCGTGGGCCCCAACGGCTCCGGCAAGTCCAACGTCGTGGACGCGCTCGCCTGGGTGATGGGGGAGCAGGGCGCCAAGTCGCTGCGCGGCGGCAAGATGGAAGACGTCATCTTCGCCGGTACGTCGGGGCGCCCGCCGCTCGGGCGCGCCGAGGTCGCGCTGACCATCGACAACGCCGACGGCGCTCTGCCGATCGAGTACGCCGAGGTCACGATCAGCCGGACCATGTTCCGCAACGGAGGCTCCGAGTACGCCATCAACGGCCAGTCGTGCCGGCTGCTCGACGTGCAGGAGCTGCTCTCGGACTCCGGCATCGGCCGCGAGATGCACGTCATCGTCGGGCAGGGCCAGCTCGACTCGATCCTGCACGCCACGCCCGAGGACCGACGCGGCTTCATCGAGGAGGCCGCCGGTGTCCTCAAGCACCGCAAGCGCAAGGAGAAGGCGCTGCGCAAGCTGGACTCCACCGACGGCAACCTGACCCGGCTCTCCGGACCTGCTCACCGAGATCCGGCGCCAGCTCAAGCCGCTGGGTCGCCAGGCCGAGGTGGCCCGCAAGGCCGCCGTCGTCCAGGCCGACGCCCGCGACGCCCGGGCCCGCCTGCTCGCCGACGACCTGGTGACCGCCCGCTCCGCGCTGGAGCAGGAGCTCGCCGACGAGACGGTGCTGCGGGAGCGCCGCGCCGAGGTCGAGGGGGCCGTCGAGGAGCGCCCGCCAGGCGGAGGCCGCTCTCGAGGCGGCCCTGCGCGAGGACCTGCCGGCGCTGGCAGCTGCCCAGGAGACGTGGTTCGCGCTCTCCGGGCTCCGCGAGCGACTCAAGGGCACCGCAGGACTGGCCGCCGAGCGCGTCCGCAACGCCGCCGACCACGCCGAGAGCTCCTCCGCATCGTCGGGCCGCGACCCCGAGCAGCTCGAGGCCGAGGCCGAGCGCGTCCGCGGCCAGGAGCGCGAGATCACCGCCGGAGGTCGAGCTCAACCGCGTCGGTCTCGACGATGCCCTCACCGCCCGGCAGCAGGCGGAGCAGCCGCCCACCAGGACGAGGAGCGTCGCGTCGCAGGGCTCATCCGCGCGGCCGCCGACCGGCGCGAGGGCCTGGCCCGGCTGCACGGCCAGGTCAACGCGCTGCGCAGCCGCTCGGCCGCAGCCGTCGACGAGGCTCGGCAGACTCGCCGCGGCCCGCACGGACGCGCTCGCCCGCAGCGAGCGCTCCCAGCGTGACTTCACCTCGCTCGAGACCCGCGTCGCCGGTCTCGACGCCGGCGAGGAGGGTCTCGACGCCGAGCACGAGGGCGCCGCCTCGCCAGCTCACGGACCTCGACGAGCGGCTCGCCAAGACCCGCGAGGAGCTCCAGGGCGCCGAACGCGAGCGCTCCGCCCTGACCGCTCGCAAGGAGGCCCTCGAGCTCGGCCTGGACCGCAAGGACGGCGCCGGCGCCCTGCTGGCCGCCTCCGACCCGGTCTCAGGCCTGCTCGGCTCGGTCGCGGCACTGCTCTCGGTGCGTGCGGGCTACGAGAGCGCTGTCGCCGCCGCCCTCGGCTCCGCGGCCGACGCCGTCGCGGTCGAGCACGTCGACGCCGCCGTCGGCGCGCTGGGCCACCTCAAGAGCGAGGACCTCGGTCGCGCCGGGATCCTGCTCGGCGGACTCGACGACAGCGGCTTCGACGACACCACCTGGCCCGGGCTGCCGCCCTCGGTCAGCTATGCCGTCGACGTCGTCGACTGCCCCGAGGCGTTGCGTCCGGCTTTGCGTCGGGTGCTGTTCAAGATCGCCGTCGTCGACGGGCTCAGCGAGGCTCGCCACCTCGTGCGCGAGCTGCCCGACGTCACCGCGGTCACCCGTGAGGGCGACGTGCTCGGCGCCCACTTCGCCTCCGGCGGCTCCTCGAGCCGGCCCAGCCTGATCGAGGTGCAGGCCGCGGTCGACGAGGCCACCGAGCAGCTCGCCGCAGCCACCCACTCCTGCGAGCGACTCGGCTTCGACGTCGCCCGGCTCGCAGACGAGCGCAGCCAGGCCCAGCAGCGGGTGGACGTGGCCCTGGCCAAGCTCCACGAGTCCGACGCGACCCTGGCTGCCGTCGCGGAGGAGCTCGGCCAGCTCGGCTCGATGGCCCGGTCGGCCAAGGGCGAGGCCGAGCGCCTCGCCGCCGCCATCGCGGGGGCGGAGGAGGCCCGCGACAAGGACCTCGCCGGACTCGCCGACCTCGAGCAGCGGCTCGCCGCGGCCGAGGACGCGCCCGAGGAGGAGCCCGACACCACCACGCGCGACCAGCTCGGTGAGGCGGCACGCACCGCCCGCGCCGCGGAGATGGACGCCCGGCTGGCGCTGCGCACCGCCGAGGAGCGCGCTCGCGCTCTCGCCGGTCGCGCCGACTCGCTGGTGCGCGCCGCCCAGGCCGAGCGCGACGCGCGTGCCAAGGCCGCCGCCCGCCGCGAGCGGATGATCCGCGAGGGTCAGGTCGGCGCAGGCGGTCGCCGGTGCGGTCGCGGTCGTGCTCGCCCGCCTCGAGACCTCGATCGCCGCCGCCGCCGAGGAACGCACCGCCGTCGAGCAATCCCGTCGTGGCCGCGAGGAAGACCTGATCGCCTGCCGCGCCCGGCTGCGCGACCTCGCCCGCGAGCTCGACGAGCTGGTCAACACCGTCCACCGCGACGAGATGGCCCGCACCCAGCAGCGGATGCGCATCGAGCAGCTCGAGGAGCGTGCGCTGGAGGAGCTCGGGCTCGACCTCGAGGTCCTGGTCGCGGAGTTCGGTCCGGACACCCTGGTGCCACCGGTGCTCGCCGCCACGGACGACGACGCGCCGCAGGCAGAGGGCGAACCGCCGCCCGAACCGCTTCCCTACGTCCGCGAGGAGCAGCAGAAGCGGCTCCGGGCGGCCGAGCGTGCAGCTCTCCATGCTGGGCCGGGTCAACCCGCTCGCGCTCGAGGAGTTCTCCGCGCTCGAGGAGCGGCACAAGTTCCTCACCGAGCAGCTCGAGGACCTCAGGAAGACCCGGCGGGACCTGCTCGACATCGTCCGCGAGGTCGACGAGCGGGTGGAGCAGGTGTTCACCGAGGCCTGGGAGGACGTCCGCGCGGCCTTCGACTCGGTCTTCGCCCGGCTCTTCCCCGGCGGCGAGGGCAAGCTGGTGCTCACCGATCCTGCCGACATGCTCAACACCGGCATCGAGGTCGAGGCGCGTCCGCCGGGCAAGAAGGTCAAGCGGCTCTCGCTGCTCTCCGGTGGCGAGCGGTCCCTGGTCGCGGTGGCGTTCCTGGTCGCTCTGTTCAAGGCGCGGCCCTCGCCGTTCTACATCCTCGACGAGGTCGAGGCCGCCCTCGACGACACCAACCTCGGCCGGTTGCTCGAGATCTACGAGGAGCTCCGCGAGAACAGCCAGCTCCTCGTCATCACCCACCAGAAGCGCACCATGGAGGTCGGCGACGCGCTCTACGGCGTCACCATGCGAGGCGACGGGGTGTCCGCGGTGATCAGCCAACGGCTGCGCGAGTCGGAGCCTGCGTGATCGGACCGGCGAGGCCGTGAGTCAGCGACCGCCTCGCCCGGTCCGGGCCGACTACGTGGTCTGGCGGACCCTCAGCACGCGATGGGCAGACGACGACGTCTACGGCCACATGAACAATGCCGTCTACTACGAGCTCTTCGACACGGCCGTCAACGCCCACCTGCTCGAGGCCACCGGCGCCGACATCCGCCGGCTGCCCGCGGTGGGGGTGGTCGCGGAGACCTCGTGCCGCTACTTCGCCGAGATCGGCTTCCCCGCGCCGGTCGAGGCCGGCCTGGTCGTGGAGCGCGTCGGCACCTCCTCGGTGATCTACCGGATCGGGCTGTTCCAGGGCGACGGCGACGAGGCCGCGGCCGAGGGCCGCTTCGTGCACGTGTACGTCGACAACACCTCCGGTCCCGGTCACCGGACCGTGTGCTCGCTGCCCGAGGAGATCCGGGCCGTGGTCGAACCGTTGCGCCGACCCTGAAGGGTTTGCGCCCGGCCCTGCCTGGAACAATGGAACCTGACGACTCCCGTCATGTCTCGGAAGGTGAAGACCCTCGTGCTCTCGATCCTCGTCACCATGGTGGTGATTCTGGCGCTCGCCGTCGTGATCGTGCTCTACGTCGCCTACCCGCACCGCGGCGCCGACGTACCCACGGTGCCCTGGGTGGGAGACGCCATGAGGAAGGGTGTCGACGCGCTGCCCACGCTGGACAACCAGCGGGACAACCCGCGCCAGGCGCAGCGTGACCGGGAGCACCAGCCCGGCTGAGGCCCCGCCCGGGCGCACCTCGCCTCTGGTTGGATGGGCGCCGTGGAGTACCTCTGGCTGATCATCGCCGCCGCCGTCGTCCTCGTGGGCGGCCTCGCCGGCCTCGTCACCTCCCGGAGCCGCGGACGCCGCGGCGCCCGACGGATCGAGGGCGGGGACGTCCCCGACGTCGTGACGCGTGCCCAGGGCACCACCGACGTCGCCCCCGAGCCGACCGTCGGGGAGGACGCCGAGACGCCGCGGGACACCCCCACCCGCACGCTCGAGGACGCCCCGCTCCCGGCCCTGGAGAAGCCCGAGTCGGCCGCCGGACGCCTGGTCCGGCTGCGCGCCCGCCTCTCGCGCTCGCAGAGCCCGCTCGGCCGCGGACTGCTCGCACTGCTGTCCCGCGACGTGATCGACGAGGACACCTGGGAGGAGATCGAGGACACCCTGATCACCGCCGACGTCGGGGTGGCCGCCACCCAGGAGCTCGTGGAGCGGCTGCGCACCCGGGTCAAGGTCGAGGGCAAGACCGCCGACAGCATGCGCGACATCCTCCGCGAGGAGCTGGTCACGCTGATCGACCCGTCGCTGGACCGGTCCCTCCACGTCGACCGCTCGGACGGCAGGCCCGGAGTCGTGCTGGTCGTCGGGGTCAACGGCACCGGCAAGACCACCACCGTCGGCAAGCTGGCCCGGGTGCTCGTGGCTGAGGACAAGCAGGTCGTGCTGGGGGCGGCCGACACGTTCCGCGCGGCCGCGTCCGAGCAGCTGGCGACCTGGGGCGAGCGCGTCGGGGTGCCCACGGTGCGCGGGCCCGAGGGTGGTGACCCCGCAAGCGTCGCCTTCGACGCCGTCCGCACCGGGGTCGAGCAAGAGGCCGACGTGGTTCTCATCGACACCGCCGGCCGGCTCCAGAACAAGGCCGGCCTGATGGACGAGCTGAGCAAGGTCAAGCGCGTGGTGGAGAAGCAGGCCCCGGTCTCCGAGGTGCTCCTCGTGCTCGACGCCACCACGGGTCAGAACGGCCTGACCCAGGCCCGGGTCTTCGGTGAGGTCGTCGAGGTCACCGGGATCGTGCTGACCAAGCTGGACGGCTCGGCCAAGGGCGGGATCGTGGTGGCCGTCCAGCGTGAGCTGGGCGTCCCGGTGAAGCTGGTCGGGATCGGCGAGGGCGCCGACGACCTGGCGCCGTTCGAGCCGGAGGCGTTCGTCGACGCGCTGCTGGGCTGAGCGCTGTCGGGCTAGGCCCTGATCCCCCGCAGGGTGAAGGCCACCATGGCGGGCACCTCGTCGATGGTGGGCACCGGGCAGCCGGCGACCACCCGGGTGGTGACCAGGCCGCTGAGCCACTGGACGGCGATGTCGAGGCCGGCGTCGCGGCGCACCTCGCCGCGCTCGACGGCGCTTTCCAAGATGGCCCGGGCGCGGGCCTCCGTGCGCAGCATCGACTCGCGGTAGAGACCCGCGATCCGCTCGTCGCGGATCGACTCGGTGACCGACATCCGCATGTAGCTGCGACCGGCCTCGGTGTTCGCGAAGGTGATGAAGGTCGTGTACAGCTGCGTCAGGTCGCCCTCGATCGAGCCGGTGTCGGGATCGGGGAACTCCTGGGTGTAGAGGGTCTCCATCGCCGTCACGGCGAGATCCTCCTTCGACGGCCAGCGCCGGTAGACCGTCGCCTTGCCGACTCCCGCCCGCGCCGCGACCTCGTCGACCGTGGTCTTGTCGAAGCCCCGTCGCAACATCAGCTCCGCCGCGGCACGGGTGATCTTGACGTCGGTCTCGGGGTCGCGCGGACGTCCGCGGCCGCGGCGTACGGGGGAGGTGGGCTCGACCATGGTCTTAACGATACGCACAGTTCCGAAACGAACAAGGGTTGCAAGGCCCGGAATGAGGCGACACACAGCCGTAACAAAGGACCGGAAGCGTCACCTGGGGGAAACCTGGGTCGGCGCGGGGTGAAACATCGCCGCACGAGAGTTCTTCACCATCAGGCGTCGGCCGGGGGGACAGCGCCGTCGACCGGTTGGCGTCGCCCTGATCTCACCTTGAACTCCGATGGAGGTAGTCCATGGACTACGGCTTGCAAGCCTGGATGCTGATGTCGGCATCGCTCGTCTTGTTGATGACCACACCCGGCCTGGCGCTCTTCTACGGCGGGATGAGCCGCTCGAAGTCCGTGCTGAACATGATGATGATGTCGTTCTCCGCCCTGGGCGTGATCGGCATCGTCTACGTCCTCTGGGGCTGGAGCATGTCCTACGGCAGCCAGGACGTCGCGCTGCTGTTCAACAACCCGTTCGAGACCTTCGGGCTCAACGGTGTCGAGGGTGCGACCTACCTCGGAGTCGGCTTCCAGCTCACCTTCGCGGTCATCACCGCGGCGCTCATCAGCGGCGCGGTGGCCGACCGGCTGAAGTTCTCGGCCTGGCTGCTGTTCATCCCGCTGTGGGTGACCCTCTCCTACTTCCCGCTCGCCCACATGGTCTGGGGCGGAGGCTTCCTCAGTGGCGTCCAGAACGGCCTGGCCGACCTGGTCTTCTCCGGGGACGGAGGCGCCGCGGTGGCGCCGATCGACTACGCCGGTGGGACGGTCGTGCACATCAACGCCGGTGTCGCCGGCCTGGTGCTGGCGATCCTGCTCGGCAAGCGGCTCGGCTTCGGCAAGGAGCCGATCCGGCCGCACAGCCTGCCGTTGACCATGATCGGCGCGGGCCTGCTCTGGTTCGGCTGGTTCGGCTTCAACGTCGGCTCGTGGGTCCCCGGTGACCTGACCGGTGACGAGGCCGGTGCCTACTGGCTGGCCGAGTCGAGCCTGGTCTGGCTCAACACCACCGTCGCCACGTGCGCGGCGATGATGGCCTGGCTGCTGGTCGAGAAGATCCGCGACGGCAAGGCGACGTCGCTCGGCGCCGCCTCCGGTGTCGTGGCCGGTCTGGTCGCGATCACCCCGGCCTGCGGTGCGCTGAGCCCGGTGGGCTCGATCATCCTCGGTGCCGCCGCCGGTGTGCTGTGCGCCCTGGCCGTCGGCCTGAAGTACCGGTTCGGCTACGACGACTCGCTCGACGTCGTCGGGGTGCACCTGGTCGGAGGCCTGGTCGGCACCGTCGGCATCGGCTTCCTGGCCGTCAGCGGTGGCCTGTTCTACGGTGACGGCATCCGGCAGCTCGTGGTGCAGGTGCTGGTCGCGCTGTTCGCGATCATCTGGTCCGCGGTCGCCACCCTGATCGTCGGCCTGGTGGTCAAGGCCATCCTGGGCCTGCGGATCGTCGAGGAGGACGAGGTCGAGGGCATCGACTTCGCCGACCACGGCGAGTCGGCGTACGACATGAGTGGCGCCGCCGGCGCGCGTCGCCCCTCGACCCTGACCGAGAGCAAGTCCGTCGCGGAAGGAGCGAACGCATGAAGCTCGTCACCGCGGTGATCAAGCCGCACAAGTGGGAAGACGTCCGCGAGGCCCTGGAGACCTTCGGGGTCGCCGGGATGACCGTCAGCGAGGTCAGCGGCTACGGCCGTCAGAAGGGCCACACCGAGGTCTACCGAGGCGCGGAGTACGACATCGCGCTGGTGCCCAAGATCCGACTCGAGATCGTCGTCGAGAACGCCGACGTCGACGACATCGTGGAGATCATCCTCAAGACCGCGCAGACCGGACGGATCGGCGACGGGAAGGTCTGGGTGCAGCCGGTCGACTCCGTGGTCCGGGTGCGCACGGGCGACCGGGACGAAGCGGCGCTGTAGAGCGTTGCGCCCGAGGCCTGCGGTTTGGTCCCCAACCGCAGGCCTCGGGCGCGCCATCATGTGGTTCGTGACCAATCCGCGAGCTGCACTGCCGGCGTCGGGATCCCGTCTTGACGGCTGAGGAGCGCGCCGGGCGGAGCCGCGCGGCCGACGAGCTGTGCCGGTCAGCGCTGGAGAAGGCCCAGCAAGAGACGTCGGGACGGTGACGACGACACCGGGCTCGCCCTGGTCGCCGTCGGCGGCTACGGGCGCGGTGAGCTCGCCCCGCGCAGCGACCTCGACCTGGTGCTGGTCCACGAGAAGGATGTCGACGTCGCCGAGCTCGCGGGCACGCTCTGGTACCCCCTCTGGGACGCGGGCGTCGACGTGGACCACGCGGTGCGGGCCCTGCCCGAGGTGACCGACGCCGCCGAGTCAGACCCCCGGGTGACCCTGGGGCTTCTGGACGCGAGACACCTCGCGGGTGACCCGGCCGTGACGCTGCGGCTGCGCACCGAGCTGCTGGCGCACTGGCGGCGCGACGCCCGTCGCCAGCTCCCCGAGCTGCACCGGATGGTCATGGCGCGCGCGGAGCGCACCGGCGAGCTCGCGCACGTCGCCGTACCCGACCTCAAGGAGGCCTACGGCGGACTCCGCGACGCCACCGTGCTGAAGGCGCTGGTCGCGACCTGGCTGGTCGACGTACCGCACACCGAGCTCGAACGCAGCCGCCAGCAGCTCCTCGACGTGCGCGACGTGCTGCACGCGGTCGCCGGGCGCGCCACCGACCGGGTCGCGCCCGAGGTCTGGAGCGACCTGGCCGCCGGGCTCGGGCTCGCCGATGACGTCGCGGCCCAGCGTCACGTTCGTGGGCTCGGGCGCCGCATCGCCCACCTGACCCGACTGACCTGGCACCGCGTCGAGGCCGTGCTCGACCGGCCTCCGGTCACGCGGCGACGGGCGCCCGACCTCACCCCGGTGGCGCCGGGCGTGGCGGTCACCGGGGGCGAGGTCGTGCTGGCCGCGCGCACCGACGTCGACGCCGACCCGACCCTGCTGCTGCGTTCGGCTGCCGAGGCCGCCGAGCGACAGCTGGTGCTCGCCCCTGCGACGGCGGCGCGCCTGTCCAGGGCAGCGACCACGCTCCCGGAGCCGTGGGACGCCGACGCGCGCAACCTGCTCACCCGACTGCTGGCGGCCGGGCCCGGTCTCCTCGAGGTGTGGGAGACCCTCGACCACACCGGCGCGCTGGAGCGGCTGCTGCCGGAGTGGGAACAGGTGCGGCTGCTGCCGCACGCCTCGGTGGTGCACCGATTCACCGTCGACCGGCACGTGGTGGAGACCTGCATCGAGGCATCGCGGCTGATCCGCCGGGTCGCCCGGCCCGACGTGCTGATGGTCGCGGCGCTGCTGCACGACATCGGCAAGGGCGGGCGGCTCGACCACAGCGTCGCCGGCGAGCCCGTCGCGGGAGAGGTGGCGGCACGCTTCGGCTTCGACGACCACGAGCAGTCCCTCGTACGGCGGTTGGTCCGACGCCACCTGCTGCTCGCCGAGACCGCCACCACCCGTGATCTGGAGGACCCGGCGACGGTCGCGTTCGTCGCCGAGCGTGTCGAGGACGTGGAGACCCTCGACCTGCTCGAGGTGCTCACCGAGGCTGACGCCCGGGCCACCTCCCCGAAGGCGTGGACGACATGGCGCGCGACGCTGGTGGCCGACCTGGCCCGACGCGTCCGCGAGGAGCTGGTGGGTGGGCCGACCACCGAGGAGTCCGCTCGGTCGTCGAAGGCGTCCTCGCTCCGAGTGCCCGAGCGGCTGCGGGAGGACCCCGGCCTGGCCGAGATCTCGGTCGAGCCGAGCGAGCACGGCACCACCGTGACGGTCGTGTCGGGAGACCGTCTCGGACTGATCGCCGACGTGGCCGGCGTGCTCGCCGTACAGCGTCTGACGGTGCGTTCGGCGCGCGCCTGGACCCAGGGCGACTACGCGGTCTCGATCTGGGAGGTCGTCCAGGACCAGGTCGACGCAGCGATCCTGCGGCAGGTCTTCGAGTCGGTCGCCGAGGGGCGTCTCGACCCGAGCGAGCGGATCAGGTCGCCGGGTGCCGGCGCGCTCGAACCGACCGTGCTGCTCAGGCACGGGGCCTCCCGGGAGGCGACGGTGATCGAGGTGCGGGTGGACGACCGTCCCGGGGTGGTGCACGCCGTCAGCCGGGCGCTGGCCGACCTGGAGGTCTCGGTGCGGTCGGCACACGTGGCCACGCTGGGCCCTCAGGCGGTCGACGTCTTCTACGTCGTCGAGCCCGGGGCGGCCAGGCTCACCGACGAGCGTTCCTCGGCGGCCTTGCACGCCGTCAGGAGCGCTCTCGCGCCGACGGTTACCCTTGAGGCCTGAGCGAGCCCCGGGGACTCATGCGGGGCTCCCGGCGCGATGCCGCCTCACCCGACCGACGCACCGAAGGCTGACCATTGTTCGCGACACTCTCCGACCGCCTTGCTGACACGTTCAAGAACCTCCGTGGCAAGGGACGGCTCTCGGAGGCCGACATCGACGCGACCGCCCGGGAGATCCGGATCGCGCTGCTCGAGGCCGACGTCGCGCTGTCGGTCGTCAAGGAGTTCGTCGCCAACGTCAAGGAGCGGGCGCGTGGCGAGGAGGTCAGCGGTGCGCTGAACCCGGCCCAGCAGGTCGTCAAGATCGTCAACGAGGAGCTCGTCACGATCCTCGGCGGCGAGACCAGGCGGCTGCGCTTCGCCAAGAACCCCCCGACAGTCATCATGCTCGCCGGCCTCCAGGGCGCCGGGAAGACGACGCTGGCCGCCAAGCTGGCGCTGTGGCTCAAGGAGCAGGGCAGCAGCCCGTTGCTCGTCGCGGCAGACCTCCAGCGTCCCAACGCGGTCAACCAGCTCCAGGTCAACGGCGAGCGTGCCGGGGTCAAGGTGTTCGCCCCCGAGCCGGGCAACGGGGTCGGCAACCCGGTCGCCGTCGCCGAGGCCGGCGTGACCGAGGCCAAGCGCACCCTGCACGACGTCGTCATCATCGACACCGCCGGTCGGCTCGGCGTCGACGCCGAGCTGATGCAGCAGGCCACCGACATCCGCGACGCGGTGTCGCCCGACGAGATCCTCTTCGTCGTCGACGCCATGATCGGCCAGGACGCGGTGAACACCGCCCAGGCCTTCCTCGACGGAGTCGGCTACGACGGCGTCGTCCTCGACCAAGCTCGACGGCGACGCTCGCGGCGGCGCGGCCCTGTCGATCGCCTCGGTGACCGGCAAGCCGGTGATGTTCGCCTCGGCGGGTGAGAAGCTCACCGACTTCGACCTCTTCCACCCCGACCGGATGGCCTCGCGCATCCTCGACATGGGCGACATGCTCACCCTGATCGAGCAGGCCGAGAAGACCTTCGACGCCGACGAGGCCGCCAAGGCGGCGGCCAAGCTGACCGGTCAGGGCGGGGAGTTCACCCTCGACGACTTCCTGGCCCAGATGCAGCAGATCCGCAAGCTCGGGTCGTTGTCGAAGATCATGGGGATGCTGCCCGGGATGGCGCAGTTCCGGGACCAGATCGACAACTTCGACGAGCGCGAGATCGATCGGCTCCAGGCGATCATCCAGTCGATGACCCCCGCCGAGCGCGACAACCCCAAGCTGATCGACGGCTCCCGTCGCTCCCGCATCTCCAAGGGTTCGGGCACCCAGGTCTCCGACGTGAACACCCTCGTCGACCGCTTCTTCGAGGCGCGCAAGATGATGCAGTCGATGGCCAAGGGTGGCGGCATCCCGGGGATGCCGGGGATGCCGGGGATGCCCGGGATGGGCATGGGCAAGAGGTCGAAGGCCAAGCAGGCGCCCAAGAAGGGCAAGGGCAAGCGGGGCTCGGGCAACCCGGCCAAGCGGGCCGCCGACGAGAAGGCAGCCGCCCAGAGGTCCGCCGCCGGCGAGGGCAGCGCGGCCGCCGGGGCCAACCCCTTCGGGCTCGCGGCCGAGGAGGACTTCGACCCGTCGTCGCTCGAGCTGCCCAAGGACCTGTCGAAGTACCTGAAGTGATCCGAGCCTGCGGGCGCGACTACCGACGGCGGTAGCGGAAGCAGTCGGTGACCGAGGGGAACACCAGCGTCTCGTCGGCACCGGCCACGCGGGCGCCGAGGTCGCGCACGGCGGCCAGGACCGCGTCGCGGTCCTCGCGTACGGCGACCGGCGACCAGGTCGAGGCCAGCCGGGCCAGCCCGTCGGGGGAGAGGCGCTGCTCGAGGGTGAAGCGTGCGTTGTCGGCGGTCTCGAAGCCCTCGATGGGGTCGGCCTCGGAGGAGGCGCCGCGCCTCAGCGGGTCCCAGATCATCTCCGGGGTTCCGACGACGGCGCCGAGCTGGTGCAGCCAGTCGACGCCGTCGGCCCAAGAGTGCCAGGCGAGCGACAGGTGGCCTCCGGGCACGATCACCCGCGCGCACTCCGGCTCGGCTCGCGAGCGGTCGACCCAGTGCCACGCCTGGAAGCAGGTGACCGCGTCGTAGGTCGCCGCGGCGTCCTCGAAGGACTCCGCGGAGCCGACCCTGGTCTCGATCCGTGCCGCCACGTCGGCGGGCAGCCGCTCCGAGGCCAGGGTCAGGGCCGCCAGCATCTCCGCGGACGGGTCCACCGCGACCACGCTGTGCCCGAGCCCGGCGATCGTGCGGGTGCCCAGGCCGGTGCCGGCGCCGAGGTCGAGCACATGCAGCGGGCTCGCAGGAGATCCGAGCATCCAGTCGACCGTCTCGGCCGGCCACGACGGACGGACCGCGTCGTAGCTCTCCGCGCTTGCCCCGAACGAGGCGCGTCGGGCCGCGACGGTGCTCGTGTCGCTGAAGTGAGTGGGCTCGTCCATGGCGCCGAGGCTAGCGAATGGCCGGTCGGGGGCTGGGTAGGGTCGCGGCCATGACTGCGCTCCGCTTCCGTGGCCCGGTGCTGCCCGACGGTGAGAGCCGTGACCTGTACGTCGTGGACGGGCAGGTGACCTACGAGCCGGTCGCCTCCGCGGAGCTCGTCGCCGAGGGCTGGATCGTTCCCGGCCTCGTCGACGCGCACTGCCATGTCGGTCTCGACGCCAAAGGCGCCGTACCGGTGGAGGTGCAGGAGGCGCAGGCGCTCGCCGACCGCGACGCTGGGGCGCTGCTGCTGCGCGACTGCGGCTCGCCCGCCGACACGCGCTGGATCCAGGAGCGCGAGGACCTGCCGCGGCTGATCCGGGCCGGCCGGCACATCGCACGCACCCGGCGCTACATCCGCAACTACGCCCACGAGGTGGAGCCCGAGGACCTCGCCGGCGTACGTCGCCCAGGAGGCCGAGCGCCGGGGACGGTTGGGTCAAGCTCGTGGGCGACTGGATCGAGCGGGACGCCGGCGACCTGACCCCGTCGTGGACCCGCGAGTCGCTCGACGCCGCGATGAGGGCGGCCCACGACCGAGGTGCCCGGGTGACCGCGCACGTGTTCGGCGAGCACGCCCTCCCCGACCTGATCGGCGCCGGCATCGACTGCATCGAGCACGGCACCGGTCTCGGTCCCGACCTGATCGACGCGATGGTCGCCGGCGGGAGTGGCACTGGTCCCGACGGTCGTGAACCTGGAGAACTTCCCCGAGCTTCGCCGCCGCCGGCCGGGAGAAGTTCCCGCGACTACGCCGACCACATGTTGCGGCTGCACCGCCCGAGCGCAAGGAGACGATCCGCGCCGCCTACGAGGCGGGCGTCGCGATCTACGCCGGCACCGACGCCGGCGGCTCGCTGCCGCACGGGCTGGTCGGCGACGAGGTGCTCGGGCTCGCCGACTACGGCCTCACCCCGCACGACGCCCTCGGCGCGGCGTCCTGGCGCGCCCGGGAGTGGCTGGGGCTCGACGGCACCCTCGCCGAGGGGACCACCGCCGACTTCGTCGTGTTCGACCGCGACCCTCGAGGACCTCGGCGTGCTCAAGGCGCCCTCGCGGGTGGTGCTGCGCGGCCGGGTCGTCGCCGGATCGTGCTCCGGCGGCACCGTGGGGATCCGCGCGTGCACCGCGGTTAGCGCCACGCCTCGCCGTCAGGCGGACGCCGCACCAGCGCGACCGCGTCGTTGACCACGCCGCGCACGACCGGCAGCCGGGTCATCCGGGCGAGCTGGTCGACCAGCGGCACCGACCGGCCGACGAGCAGCCGGGTGCGCCGCTGGCTCGGGGCTGGTGTCGTGGACCCAGAACAGCACCACGCCCATGTGCAGCAGCCACAGCAGCTCGGGCATCTCCGTGCGCAGCGCCGGCGCGAGCCTGAGGTCGGATCCGGCGAGCACCTCGCGGAAGAGTGCGGTGCTGGCGTCCCGGGCGCCCGCGGACTCGCGGCTGAAGGGCGAGAGCGGGCTGGTCGGCTCGGCGGCGTTCTTGAAGAACTTCCCCGCGAACGCGTGGTACGGCGCCGCGACGTCGACCCAGGCGTCGAGCACGCCGGCGCAACCGGGCGGCGAACGCCGTCTCGTCGGCCAGCACCTCGGCCGCGGCGGCGGCGTGCTCGACCTGCAGCGGTCGTAGAACGCCTGGACCAGGTGCTCCTTGGAGGCGAAGTAGTAGTAGGCGTTGCCCGAGCGAGACCCCGGCCTCGTCCGCGATGGCCCGCATGGTGGTCTTGTCGTAGCCACCGGCGCGGAAGAGGTCGCAGCGCCGCCTCCACGATCGCCCGACGGGTCTGCTCACCCTTGGGGGAGCGGGGGGCAGGTTCCGGCACAGTCGTCAGGGTAGTCACCCCCGCCGTTCGTCCGGGCGTCACCAGGTGCCTGCAGCCCGGCCATCGTCGCGGCCGCGGCCTTGGCGACCGGCAGCCACTCAGGCCGGGCCAGCCGCTCGGCGAGGGTCCGGTGCCGTGCGGTGGCCCAGAGGCACATCACCCAGGCGTGCTCGGCGGTGAAGACGCGACCGTCGTCGGCGACGACCGTGATCACCCGAGGGTGCCGACCGGGTCGAGGCCGGGGAAGCGCTGCCGGGCCTCGACGGACCCGGCCGGCACCAGGTCGAGGCGGATCAGCAGCTTCTGCTCGCGCAGCCAGTCCCGGAAGCGTGAGCACAGCGGGCACGCGGCGTCGTACAGGACCGTCAGCCCGGTCACGGCGACGTCTGACGGTCATGCCTGCGGCTGGGGCGTGGGCGCGGTCGGGAAGGCATACCCCTGGTGCGGGACCGGCGCGGAACGGAAGGCCTCCATCCGGCTGCGGCGCCGGATGGAGTTGAAGAGGTAGACGTTGAAGAAGTGCACCAGACCGAGCACGAGCATGACGATGCCGATCTTGACGCTGAGCGTCTCCAGCACTCCGCGCAGGTCGAGCACCTCGTTGCTGACCCGCAGGTACAGCGTCACGAAACCGATGTTGAGCAGGTAGAACCCCACGACGAGCAGCCGGTTGACGGCCTCGGCGAGCGCGTCGTTGCCGTCGAAGACGTCGGCCAGGAACACCCGGCCGTTGCTGCTCAGGGTGCGCGCCACCCAGATCGTCAGCGGTACGGCGACGATCAGGTAGCTCAGGTAGGTGACGACGGTCATGCTCATGGTCCACTCCTCTGTTTGAACGTGTTCAACTCTCTGGGTGCGACTGTAGCAGAGAGAATTGAACGAGTTCAAGAAACGCGGGACGGCAGTCGGGCAGAGGTCGTCAGGGGGCCGGGACCGGCACGATTAGAGGTGTGGCCGGTGTCTCTGGCAGAATATCCGCCGAGTCGTGCGCTTTCGGACCCTCTCACCCGCGAGCTGCCGGCACCACGTAGTGCTCCACGCCCGGCCCCACCGGGCAAGAGGAGCGCTCACCCACCACAAAACGTCAAGGAGACACCACACTCGTGGCCGTCAAGATTCGCCTGAAGCGCATGGGCAAGATCCGCGCGCCGTACTACCGCGTCGTCGTCGTCGACTCCCGCAAGAAGCGGGACGGTCGCGTCATCGAGGAGATCGGCAAGTACCACCCCAAGGAGGAGCCGAGCCTGATCCAGGTGACCTCCGACCGGGCGCAGTACTGGCTGGGCGTGGGTGCCCAGCCGTCCGAGGCCGTCGAGGCGCTGCTGAAGATCACCGGCGACTGGCAGTCCTTCAAGGGCCTCCCGGGCACCGAGGGCACGCTGAAGGTCAAGGAGGCCAAGCGCGACAAGGCCGAGATCTTCAACGAGGCGCTCAAGGAGTCGGGCAACGAGCCGAAGGCCGAGGCCGTCACCAAGAAGGCTGCCGCCAAGAAGGCCGACAAGCCCGCCGACGAGCCGCAGCCGGGAAGGCCGCACCCGAGGCCGAGGTGACCGCGGGGGAGACCCCCGAGGCGGCCGCCGCCTCCGGTGACGCCGAGGGTGAGGCGCAGCCGGCCGAGGCAGACGCCGGCCGAGGCAGACGCTGCCGAGGCTCCCGCGGCCGACGCCGACAAGACCGAGGCCTGAGTCTCGTGCTCGCCGAAGCGCTCGAGCACCTCGTCCGCGGCATCGTCCGCAACCCCGACGACGTGACCGTCCGCGACACCCAGGTGCGTCGCCGCCCGATGCTCGAGGTGCGGGTCAACCCCGACGACCTCGGCAAGGTCATCGGCCGGGGCGGTCGCACCGCGACCGCGCTCCGCACCGTCGTGGGCGCGCTCGCGGGCAAGGGCGGCGTGATGGTCGACTTCGTCGACGTCGACCGTCAGCGCTGACTGTCCGCCGCTTCGCAGCGGACCTAGCTGAACCTCATGAGCGGGAGGTCGCCTCACCAGGCGGCCTCCCGCTCTGATGCTTCCACGGAAGGACCAGATGAGCACCACCCAGGTCGTCGTGGGCCGGATCGGCAGGCCGCACGGGATCCGCGGCGAGCTGTCGGTCGAGCCGCGCACCGACGAGCCGGAGCGTCGCTTCGCCGTCGGCGCCGTGCTGGTGACCCAGACGCCGAAGGGCTCGGAGCCGCACGGCCCCGGGCGCCCGACGGCGCTCACCGTCGAGGCGGTGCGCTGGCACCAGGACCGGCTCCTGGTCCGGTTCGTCGAGGTGCCCGACCGGAACGCCGCCGAGGTGGCCCGCGGACTGGTGCTCGCCGCCGACGTACCGCTCGCCGAGACGCCTGAGGACCCCGAGGAGTTCTACGACCACCAGCTCGTCGGGCTGCGGGTGGAGACCACCGACGGTGTCGCTGGTCGGTGAGGTGCGGCTCATCCAGCACGGCGCCGGACAGGACCTGGTCGTGGTGCGTACGCCGGACGGCGGGGAGACGCTGGTGCCGTTCGTCAACGCGCTGGTGCCGGTCGTCGACGTGGCCGGTGGCCGGATCGTCGTCGCGGACCGCCCCGGCCTGCTCTCGCCGCTGCCCGACGACCCGACACCCTGAGGCCCGCTCCGATGCGCATCGACGTCGTCACGATCTTCCCCGACTACCTCGCGCCGCTTGGCCTGTCGCTGCCGGGCAAGGCGCAGCAGGCTGGGCTGCTCGACGTGCGCGTCCACGACCTGCGCCGCTGGGCCCACGACCGGCACCGCACCGTCGACGACACCCCCTACGGCGGCGGTGCCGGGATGGTGATGAAGCCGGAGCCGTGGGGCGAGGCGCTCGACGACCTCGCCGCCGACGGGCCCGCCCCCGTCGTGGTGGTGCCCTCGCCGTCCGGGGAGCCGTTGACGCAGGCGCTCGCCGCCGAGCTGGCCGCGGAGCCCAGGCTGCTGTTCGCGTGCGGCCGCTACGAAGGCATCGACCAGCGGGTGATCGACCACGCCCGCACCCGTTGGCAGGTCCGCGAGGTGTCGATCGGTGACTACGTGCTCAACGGCGGCGAGGTCGCCGCGCTCGTCGTCACCGAGGCCGTGGTGCGCCTGCTGCCGGG
Source organism: uncultured Actinomycetota bacterium (assembly GCA_963772415.1). GTDB lineage: Bacteria > Actinomycetota > Actinomycetes > Propionibacteriales > Nocardioidaceae > Nocardioides_B. The sequence continues at coordinate 236,719 of CAVYWU010000007.1, forward strand.
GTTCATGGGCAACCCCGAGTCGCTCGCCGAGGAGTCGCACGGCAGCGGCGGGCTGCTGGAGTACCCCGTCTACACCAAGCCGGCCGACTGGCGGGACCTCGACGTGCCCCCGGTCCTGCTCGGCGGCGACCACGCGGCGATCGCGGCGTGGCGCCACGAGCAGGCCCTGCGTCGTACGGCGCAGCGCCGGCCCGACCTGCTGCACCCAGCGGCCGTCCTGGACGAGCTGGAGGTGCGCACGGTCCAGCCCTCCGACGCCGGCGAGCTGCTCACCCTGCAGCGGGCCTGCTGGGTGCAGGAGATGCATGCCAACCCGGACGTGCTGATCGACGCCTTGACCGAGTCCCTCGACGACGTCCGTGCGCTGGATCGGCGAGGGCACCGTGCTGGTCGCACGCTCCGCCGGCCGCCTCGTCGGTGCCGGCCGGGGCCGCGCGCACGAGGCCGGCGGCAGCACCGTGTGGGACATCGGACGACTGATGGTCGCCCCCGACCTCCAGGGCCGCGGGATCGGCCGGATGCTGCTCACCCGCATCGAGGAGCTGGCGCCGCTGGAGGCGGCCACCTTCGAGCTGTTCACCGGCGCGGGCAGCCTCCGCAACCAGGCGATCTACAAGAAGTCGGCTACCGCTCGCGCGGCGAGGTCCGGCCCGGCGTGGTGGGCATGTCCAAGCGGGTCCGCCGGCGCTGACCGCGACGATCCGGCGATTTCGCCGTACCCGACCCGCTGTGGCAAACTGGTTGGTCGACCCGTTGCGTCCCGACGGCCCGGTCTCCGCCAGGGGAGCGGGAGTCGGCGGGCCTCCTGCCACAGGGGGTGTCCCGCGTGACGCAGACAACGGTTCGCACCCGAACTGACGATCCCTGTTCCGTGGGTGGCCTGTGGCGCCCATGAGGAGACACCCATGACCAACGTCATCGACACGCTCGCCGCCTCGGTCAAGCGCGACGACATCCCGGCGTTCCGCGCCGGCGACACCCTCAAGGTCCACGTCAAGGTCGTCGAGGGCAACCGCTCCCGCGTCCAGGTGTTCCAGGGCGTCTGCATCCGCGTGCAGGGCTCCGGCATCGGCCGCACCTTCACCGTCCGCAAGGTCTCCTTCGGCGTCGGTGTCGAGCGCACCTTCCCGCTGCACAGCCCGATCTTCGACCAGGTCGAGGTCGTCACCCGTGGTGACGTCCGCCGGGCGAAGCTCTACTACCTGCGCAACCTGCGCGGCAAGGCCGCCAAGATCAAGGAGAAGCGCGAGGCGTCGCCGTCGCGCTGATCCCGCCACGTAGGCTCACTGCGTGACGGACCAGCAACGCTTCGAGGACCGCGGCCCCGCCGACGTGTCGGATCCATCCGACGTCGAGCCGGCGCCGCGGTCTTCTGCGTCCGCGCACGCAAGATCGACCAAACCGACGCACGCGAGGCCCCGGGCCCAGCTGCCACTGTGGCAGGAGACCGGCCTGCTCGTCGTGGTCGCCCTGGTGCTCGCCGTGCTCATCAAGGCGCTGTTCATGCAGGCCTTCTACATCCCGTCGGGCTCGATGAACGACACGCTGGTGCTCGACGACCGGATCCTGGTGCAGAAGGTGTCCTACTGGGGCGGCGGCGACCCGCAGCGCGGCGACGTCGTCGTCTTCGCCGACCCGGGCGGCTGGCTGGGCGCCGGCGTCGGCTCCACCGCGACCAACCCCGTGACCCGGGCCCTGGAGCTCTTCGGCCTCTACCCGACCGGCGGCCACCTGGTGAAGCGGGTCATCGGAGTGGGCGGCGACGTGGTCGAGTGCTGCGACGACCAGGGCCGGATGATGGTCAACGACGTCCCCCTCAACGAGGGCGCCTACCTTGCCGACGGTCAGACGCCCTCGACTGATCGAGTTCGACGTCGAGGTGAGGGACAGCTACCTCTGGGTGCAGGGCGACAACCGGTCCAACTCGGCGGACTCACGCGTCCACCTGGGCGACCCCGGCGGCGGGCAGGTGCCCGTCGACGACGTGGTCGGCAAGGTGTTCTCGGTGGTGTGGCCCTTCGGGCACGCCAAGTTCCTGCACCGTCCGGCCACCTTCGAGTCGGTGGACTGACCGGTCGACGAGGATGACCATGGTGTCGAGATGAGTGCCCGATGAGTGTCGTGCCCCGAGGGCTGACCGTTCGTCGCGACGCCGGCCTCTACGGCTACGAGCGGGCGCTGCGCCGGGCCGGGCTGGAGCCGATCGCCGGCGTCGACGAGGCCGGCCGCGGTGCCTGCGCGGGCCCGTTGGTCGCGGCGGCGGTGATCCTTCCCGACGGCAAGCGCGGCCAGGTGCCGGGTCTGGCCGACTCCAAGCTCCTCACCGCCAGGGCGCGGGAGCGTTGCTACGCCGAGGTGCTCGAGCGGGCGCAGGCGTGGTCGGTGGTGGTCGTCGAGCACGACGAGTGCGACCGGCTCGGGATGCACGTCGCCAACCTGGAGGCACTGAGGCGCTGCACCGCGAAGCTCGACGTCCGGCCGTCGTACGTGCTGACCGACGGGTTCCCTGTCGACGGTCTCGAGGTGCCCGGGCTGGCGGTGTGGAAGGGCGACCGGGTCGCCGCCTGCATCGCGGCCGCGTCCGTGATCGCCAAGGTCACCCGTGACCGGATCATGACCGGGATGGACGAGGAGTTCCCGGTCTACGACTTCAAGACCCACAAGGGTTACATCACCGCCACGCACACCGCCGCCCTCGAGCAGCACGGACCGTGCGCGATCCACCGCCGCCGGTTCGTCAACGTCCGGAGGGCGGTGTACGTCGCCGCCGGTGAGCCGGTCCCGGACGAGCTGGTGTTCGTCGGCAACAATGGGGCGGAGCAGGTCGCAGGGGAGCTGGCAGACGTGGAGGTGGGTCGATGAGCGCCGAGGAGCTCGAGAAGTACGAGACCGAGATGGAGCTCCACCTCTACCGCGAGTACCGCGACGTCGTGGCCATCTTCAAGTACGTCGTGGAGACCGACCGGCGCTTCTACCTCTGCAACCAGGTCGACGTGAAGGCCCGCACCGAGGCCGGCGACGTCTTCTTCGAGGTGTCGATGACCGATGCCTGGGTGTGGGACATGTACCGCCCGGCGCGCTTCGCCAAGAACGTCAAGGTGCTCACCTTCAAGGACGTCAACGTCGAGGAGCTGAGCCCGGCCGAGATCGAGCTGCCCAAGACCTGAGGGCGGCCCGCACGAGCCGGGTTCTGTGCACAGCCTGCCGTCCGGCTCGACCGTCCACAGGGGCGGTGTCCTCGCGCGGTCCCGGGGGAGTCCGGCCGTCAGGGTGACCCCAGGAGGTCACCATGACGATGACGCAACGGCAGAGGAGCTCCCTGGGGGCGTACGGCGAGAGCGTGGCCGCGCGCCACCTGGTGGCCCAGGGGATGGTCCTGCTCGACCGCAACTGGCGCTGCGACGTCGGCGAGGTCGACCTGGTGCTGCGCGAGGGGCCGGTGCTGGTCGTCTGCGAGGTCAAGACCCGGCGCGACCACGCGTTCGGCTCACCGCACGAGGCGGTCTCGCCGACCAAGGCCGCGCGGCTCCAGCTGCTGGCTGCACGCTGGGCCGAGGAGCGCGGGCTCCGCCCGCCGGAGGTGCGCATCGATGTGGTCGCAGTGGTGGCACCCGCGGCCGGGGCCGCCGAGGTCGACCACGTGCGGGGGGTGGCCTGATGGGGTTCGCCACCGCACGCACGATCTCGCTGAGCGGCGCGACCGGCCACCTCGTCGACGTGCAGGCCGACGTCTCCCAGGGGCTGGTGGCCACCGCCCTGGTCGGACGTCCCGACGTCTCGATCAGCGAGGCACGCGACCGGTGCCGGGCAGCGATCACCAACAGCCGCTTCACGTGGCCGGCGACCCGGCGGATCACGATCCTGCTCTCCCCGGCAGACCTGCCCAAGCGCGGGCCGCACTTCGACCTCGCGATCGCGGTGAGCGTGCTCGCCGCCGCCGGACCGCGTCTCGCGTCGATGACAACGAGGACCCGCTGCGCCGACACCACGGTCTGGAGGGCCACGTCTTCGTCGGGGAGCTCACCCTCGACGGCCGGCTGCGGTGCGTGCCAGGCGTGCTGCCGATGACGATGGCCGCCAAGGCCCAGGGGCTCGACCCGGCTGGTCGTGCCCGAGCCGCAGGCAGCGGAGGCGGCGCTGGTGCCCGGCGTGGAGGTCTTCGGCGTGCGCTCGCTGGCCCAGGTGGTCGCCCTGCTGCGCGGCGAGGAGGTGCCCGAGGCGCCACCGGTCGCGCCGATGGCCAGCGGTCCGCTGCTGTCCTGGCGCGGGGAGCAGCGGATCGACGAGCTCGACCTCGCCGACGTGCTCGGCATGACCGACGCCCGCTACGCGCTCGAGGTGGCCGCGGCCGGTGGCCACCACCTGCTGCTCACCGGACCGAAGGGCGCGGGCAAGACCACGCTCGCCGAGCGGATCCCCGGCCTGCTGCCCGACCTGACCCTGGAGGAGTCGCTCGAGCTCACCGCGATCTACTCGCTCGCCGGCCTCCTCGACCCGGGGCAGTCGATGATCCGGCGACCCCCGTTCCGGGCGCCGCACCACTCGGCCTCGCGCACCAGCCTGCTCGGCGGCGGCACCGGCCGGGTCCGGCCCGGCGAGCTCAGCCGCGCCCACCACGGGCTGCCTCTTCCTCGACGAGTTCCCGCTGTTCCAGGCCGACATCGTCGAGGCGCTGCGCCAGCCGCTGGAGAGCGGTGAGGTCACCATCGCCCGCGGCGAGGAGACGGCCACCTTCCCGGCCCGGACGATGGTCGTGCTGGCCTGCAACCCGTGCCCGTGCGGTGACTATCACCCGACCCAGCGCGACAGCGCCTGCACCTGCACCGAGGTGCGCCGGCGCGACTACCGCCGGAAGATCAGCGGCCCGATCGCGGACCGGATCGACATCACCCGGCACGTCGAGCCGGTGCGGCCCCACGAGCTGCACGACCCGCTGGCCGTCCCGGAGTCCTCCGACGTGGTCCGCGAGCGGGTCCTGGCGGCGCGGCCGCGGCAGGCGGAACGCTACGCGGGCACGCCGTGGCGACTGAACGCCGACGTGCCCGGCCCGGTGCTGCGCTCGCACTGGCCGCTCGATCGCGCGCCCAGCGCGGCTCGACACCGAGCTGTACGCCGGGTCGCTCACCCGTCGAGGCGCGACCCGGGTGCACCGGCTCGCCTGGACCGTGGCCGACCTCGCGGGCGTCGACCGGCCCGGGCTCGCCGAGCTCGACACCGCGCTGCGGCTGCGCACCGGCCGCCCGCTGGAGCTCCGCACGGTCCTCCGTGAGGTCGCCCGGTGCGGAAGCCCCAGTGAGCGGCGACGACCGGCTCGCCCGGGCCGCCCTGAGCCGGCTCACCGAGCCGGGCGACCTGCGGCTCGGCCGGGTGGTCGCCGAGCTCGGAGCGGCCCAGGTGCACGCCCACCTCTGCCGAGCAGCGCGACGTCGAGGGCGTGCTACACCGACGTCGCCGAGCGGCTGCGGGCCTCGACCCCCGCCGCGAGCTGCGCGACGCGGCCGACCGCGGCATCCGGTTCGTCGTGCCCGGTGACGCCGAGTGGCCGGACTCCCTCGACGACCTGGACCGCTCCGATCCGGTCGACCGGCGGGGCGGTGCACCGCTGGGCCTGTGGGTGCGCGGTCCGCTCGACCTGGCCGAAGCCACGGACCGCGGTGGCCGTGGTCGGCTCCCGTTCGGCGACCACCTACGGCGCCGACGTCGCGGGCGAGCTCGGGCACGGCCTGGCGACGGCCGGCATCACCGTCGTCTCCGGGGCCGCCTTCGGCATCGACGTCGCCGCCCACCGCGGCGCCCTGGCCGCGCCCGGACCCACGGTCGCGGTGCTGGCCTGCGGCGTCGACCGGGCGTACCCCGCCGCCCACCGGGCGCTGCTCGACTACATCGCCGCGCCGGGCTGGTGGTCAGCGAGCTGCCGCCGGGCTGCTCACCGACCCGGCTGCGCTTCCTGACCCGCAACCGGGTGATCGCGGCGCTGGCGCGGGCACCGTCGTCGTGGAGGCGGCCGTGCGGAGCGGCGCCCTCAACACCGCCCACTGGGCGGGCCGGCTCGGCCGGGTGGTGATGGGGGTGCCCGGCCCCGTCACCAGCGCGCCGTCCCAGGGGGTGCACGAGCTGCTGCGCCGCGGCGAGGCGCAGCTGGTCACCACCGGCGGGCCACGTGCTCGAGCTGGTCTCCCCGATGGGCGCCGACCTGGTCACCGGCGCCGCGAGCCCCAGCGACGCGGCGGACCGGTTGCCGCCGCTGCAGCGACAGGTGCTGGACGCCGTCCCGGTGGCCCGGCCGCCGACGGCCGTCTCGATCGCCCGGACCGCCGGTCTCGGGCTCGAGGCCACCCTGGCGGCTGCGCGGGCTCGCTGGTCGAGCGGCTCGACGCCGGCTGGCGGCGGGCCGACCCGGGCGCCTCGGCCCCGGCAGTCCCGGCGCGTCTGATCCCGCGCCGCGCCTGGGGTAGTCTGGAAGGCCGGGCGCCTCCAGCCCGCCCGAGGATCAGGACGTGACCCAGACGGTGCTGCCCGAGGCGATGGCCGCAGGTGCTCGGTGACTACGAGCGGCACCTGGTCGCCGAGCGCGACCTGACCCCGCACACGGTGCGGGCCTACGTCGGCGACGTCACGGCGATGCTCGACCACGCGGCGCGGCTGGGCCACCGGACCTGACGCACGCTCGACGTCCGGGCCTGCGCAGCTGGCTGGCCCAGCAGCAGACCCTCGGGCGTGCGCGCACGACGCTGGCGCGACGGGCGACCGCGGTCCGGGTGTTCACCGGCCTGGGCGCAGCGACGCGGTCGCACCGAGACCGACCCGGGCGCGCTGCTCGGCTCGCCGAAGGCGCACCGGACGCTGCCGCCGGCGCTGCGGACCGACGAGGTCCGCGAGCTGCTGGTGGCGGCCGCGTCGCACGCCGACGACGGCAGCCCGGTCGGGCCTGCGCGACGTCGCGATGATCGAGCTGCTCTACGCCACCGGCATCCGGGTCGGTGAGCTGTGCGGCCTCGACGTCGACGACGTCGACCGCGAGCGTCGGGTCGTGCGGGTGCTCGGCAAGGGGCGCAAGGAGCGGACCGTGCCCGTTCGGGGTGCCGGCCGAGCGTGCCCTCGGACGCCTGGCTCGGCGACGGGCGGCCGCGCTCGTCGCGGACGGCTCGGGCCCGGCGCTGTTCCTGGGCGCCCGCGGTGGACGGGTCGACCAGCGCGCCGTGCGCACCGTCGTGCACCGCCGCCTCGCCGACGTCCCCGGTGCGCCCGGACCTCGGTCCGCACGGGCTCCGACACACCGCCGCGACACATCTGCTCGAGGGCGGCGCGGACCTGCGCACCGTGCAGGAGCTGCTCGGGCACGCCTCGCTGGCCACCACGCAGATCTACACCCACGTGACCAACGACCGGCTGCGGCAGGCCTACCGCCAGGCTCATCCCCGCGCCTGAGGACGGCGCCCGCGCCTCACCCGCCCGGCGAGAGCGCCCGCGGCCGCCGGCCGGGCCGGTGATCGCTCCGGCGCCGGGCAGCGCTCGTCCGGGAGCGACGCGGGTCTGCGGCAGCCGGCGGACCGCGGTCGAGCCGAGCGGTGCCGAGCGGCAGCAGCCGCACCGGGCCGGCCCGACCAGGGTCAGCGGGTCGCGGTAGGCGTCACCGACCCGCAGCCCCCAGTGCAGGCAGGCGCGCGGGAGGCAGTGCGACCCGACCAGCTGCAGGCGCCCGATCCGGTCGCCCGCCGCGACCCGGTCGCCGGCGCGCACGGTGGCGGCCACCGGCTCGTAGGTGGTGCGAGGGGCACCGTGGTCGACGACGACCACGCCGCGCCCGGCGACGGTCCCGGCGAAGCCGACCGTGCCCGCCAGGGCGGCGCGGACCGGTGCCCGAGCGTGCCCGGCGAGGTCGACGCCGCGGTGACCGGGCGCCCCAGGGCGTCGACGGCGGGTCGAAGCCGGCCACGACCGCGGGGACCGGGTCCGAGCGGCCAGGCGCGCTCGGACCGGACGGTGGCCGGGCTGCCGTCGGCGCGTGCCCGGGCCCGGCAGAGCAGCAGGGCGGCGAGGACAGGTGCCGAGCAGGGGACCGAGCGGAAGGGTCGCATCGCTCGCGAGCGATGCCGCGCTGCGAGTCGCTCGTGCGCCGAGGGCAGGCCTCGACGGCCTGGTGGACACCCGGCGCCGAGGGAGCGGGTCGGGGACCGATGGCGTGGGCCGGCTCGGCGGACCCGGCCGCTGCGCTAGACTCACGCGAAGCAACCCGTTTGCGCGGGTTGACTTCGCACGCTCGATTCCGCACCGAGCCGCACGCGGCCGGTCACGGTCACGGCGGGTCACCGCGGGCGATCGTCCTATCAGTCTCCCGGTCCGGCCGGGAGTCCGGACACGCCGGGCGTCAGGGCAGCCGGGCACCCGCCCGCCTGCGACAACTGAGGCAGACCCGGCCGGGCCGGCGGTGGGCAGCGCCGCCGTCCCGCGCCGGTGGGTCACGAACGGAAGAAGGACCGACAGCCATGGCCGTCGTCACCATGCGCCAGCTCCTCGAGAGCGGCGTCCACTTCGGGCACCAGACCCGTCGCTGGAACCCCAAGATGAAGCGCTTCATCATGACCGAGCGCAACGGCATCTACATCATCGACCTGCAGCAGTCGCTGGCCTACATCGACCGCAGCTACGCCTTCATCAAGGACACCGTCGCCAAGGGCGGCACCGTGATGTTCGTGGGCACCAAGAAGCAGGCCCAGGAGGCGATCGCCGAGCAGGCGACCCGCGTCGGGATGCCCTACGTCAACCAGCGCTGGCTCGGCGGCATGCTCACCAACTTCCAGACCGTGCACCAGCGGATCAACCGCCTCAAGGAGCTCGACGAGGTCGACTTCGACGACGTCGCCGGCAGCGGCCGCACCAAGAAGGAGCTCCTGCAGATGAAGCGGGAGCGCGACAAGCTCGACAAGACCCTCGGCGGCATCCGCGAGATGACCCGGACGCCCTCCGCGGTGTGGATCGTCGACACCAAGAAGGAGCACCTCGCCGTCGAGGAGGCGCGCAAGCTGCGGATCCCGATCATCGGCATCCTGGACACCAACTGCGACCCGGACGAGGTCGACTTCCCGATCCCGGGCAACGACGACGCGATCCGCGCGGTCGGCCTGCTGACCCGGGTGGTGGCCGACGCCGTCGCCGACGGCCTGATCGCTCGCTCGGGCGCCAAGTCCGGCGAGGGTGAGACCGCGGGCGCCGAGGAGCCGCTGGCCGAGTGGGAGCGCGAGCTGCTCGAGGGTGAGGCGGACAAGGCCGCCACCAAGGCCACCAGCGGCGACGCCACGACCGAGACGCCGGCCGCCGAGTCGACCGGTGCCGCCTCCGAGGCGACCGAGGCCCCGCCGAGCCCCAGGCCGCCGAGGCTCCGGCCGCCGAGGCTCCGGCCGCCGAGGCTCCGGCCCCGAGGCGCCCGCCGCCGAGGCCGGAGACCGGCCGCCGAGGCTCCCGCGGCCGAGGCCGAGACCCCGGAGGCTCCCGCGCCGAGGCCGAGACCCCGGAGGCGCCCGCCGCCGAGGCCGAGTCCAAGGCCTGATCCACCGGCAGGCGCGGGTGAGGTCCGGACCGGGTCCCACCCGCGCCGCGGCGGTCAGCCCCGCCACCATCTGCTCCACCCACTACTCAGCACGAGGGAGTGCACCGACATGGCGAACATCTCCGCCGCCGACGTCAAGAAGCTCCGCGACCTGACCGGCGCGGGCATGATGGACAGCAAGAAGGCCCTCAACGAGGCCGACGGCGACTTCGACAAGGCCGTCGAGGTCCTGCGCGTCAAGGGCCAGGCCAAGACGAAGAAGCGCGGCGCCGAGCGCACCGCCTCCTCGGGTCTGGTCGCCACCTCCGGCGACGCGCTGGTCGAGCTCAACTGCGAGACCGACTTCGTGGCCAAGAGCGACGAGTTCGTGGCCGTCGCCCAGCAGATCGCCGACGCGGCTGCCGAGGCCAAGGCGGCCGACGCGGAGGCGCTCAAGGCCGTCAAGCTCGGCGACAGCACCGTCGGCGAGACCGTCGACGACCTCGCGGTCAAGATCGGCGAGAAGATCGAGCTCGGCCGCGTGGCCTGGTTCGAGGGCCCGGTCGTGACCTACATGCACCGTCGCGCCTCGGACCTGCCGCCGGCCGTCGGCGTCCTGGTGGAGTACGACGGCGACGACGCCGACGCCGCCCGCGGCGCGGCCATGCAGGTCGCCGCGATGCGTCCGACGTACGTCTCCCGCGACGAGGTCCCCGCCGACGTCGTCGCGAAGGAGCGCGGCATCGCCGAGGCCACCGCCCGCGAGGAGGGCAAGCCCGAGCAGGCGCTGTCCAAGATCGTCGAGGGTCGCCTCAACGGCTACTTCAAGGAGGTCGCCCTGCTCGACCAGCCGTCGGTGCAGGAGAGCAAGAAGTCGGTCAAGGCCGTCCTGGACGCGGCCGGCGTCACGGTCAAGCGTTTCGCACGCTTCGAGGTCGGCGCCTGACCCATTAGGGTTCACCCCACCAAGACGAACCGGAGGAGGCCGGTCCCGTGGAGCACAGACACTCGTGCGGGACCGGCCTTCTTCGCTGCCCGGCCCTGCTCGCCGCCCCGGAAGGGAATGCCCGTGACGGCCTACCGACGTGTCCTGCTCAAGCTCTCCGGTGAGGTGTTCGGAGGCGGCCGGGTCGGCCTCGACGTCGACGTGGTCCGCGTCGATCGCCGCCGAGATCGCCGGAGTGGTCAGCCAGGGGACCGAGGTCGCGATCGTCGTCGGTGGCGGCAACTTCTTCCGCGGCGCCGAGCTCCAGCAGAACGGCCTGGACCGCTCGCGCGCCGACTACATGGGCATGCTCGGCACGGTGATGAACTGCCTGGCCCTGCAGGACTTCCTCGAGCAGGCCGGGGTCGAGACCCGGGTGCAGACCGCGATCACGATGGGTCAGGTGGCCGAGCCCTACATCCCGCGGCGCGCCATCCGGCACCTGGAGAAGGGCCGGGTGGTCATCTTCGGTGCCGGCGCCGGGATGCCGTACTTCTCCACCGACACGGTCGCCGCCCAGCGGGCGCTCGAGATCCACGCCCAGGTGATCCTGATGGGCAAGCAGGGTGTCGACGGCGTCTACGACTCCGATCCCAAGGACAATCCCGACGCAGTGAAGTTCGACGACCTCAGCTACGACGAGTTCCTCACCCGCGGGCTCAAGGTCGCCGACGCCACCTCGGTGAGCCTGAGCCGCGACAACGACATCGACATGATCGTGTTCAACCTGTCCGAGGAGGGCAACATCGCCCGCGTCGTCGCAGGTGAGAAGATCGGTACGACGGTCGCCCGGGACGTCTGAGCCGTTCGTGCCCAGCCCGGCCCGCCCGCCGACGTTCGACACCAACAAGGAGCAGCCGTGATCAACGACAGCCTCAACGAGGCCGACGCCAAGATGAAGAAGGCGGTCGAGGTGACCCGTGAGGACTTCGCGGCGATCCGGACCGGTCGGGCCAACCCGTCGATGTTCCACAAGCTGACCGCCGACTACTACGGCACCCCCACGCCGCTGCAGCAGCTCGCGTCGTTCACCGCTCCCGAGCCGCGCGTGATCATCGTCTCGCCGTACGACCAGAGCGCGATGTCGGCGATCGAGAAGTCGATCCGCGACTCCGACCTCGGCGTCAACCCGACCGACGACGGCAAGACCATCCGCGTCGTCCTGCCCGAGCTCACCGAGGAGCGGCGCAAGGACTACATCAAGATGGCCAAGACCAAGGCCGAGGACGGCAAGATCTCCGTGCGCAACATCCGCCGAAACGCCAAGCAGGCGATGGAGAAGCTGGAGAAGGACGGCGAGGTCGGCAAGGACGACGTCACCGGGGGCGAGAAGCGTCTGGACGCGATCACCAAGAAGCACACCGAGGAGATCGACGAGATGCTCAAGCACAAGGAAGCCGAGCTGCTCGAGGTCTGACCCTCGGGGTCGACCTCGGAGACGTCGATGACGATGCCCGACACCGCACCGGAAGCGCCCGCGCCGGAACCCACGGAGAAGCCGAGCCGGGCGGGCCGGAACCTGCCCGCGGCGGTCGGTTCGGCGATCGTGCTGCTCGCCGCGATCGGTGCCTCGCTGGTCTTCTGGAAGCCAGGCTTCATGGTCATCGTGGTCGCTGCCGTCGTGGTGGCGACCTGGGAGCTCGGTCAGGCGTTCGGCACTCGCGACATCCGTCTGGTCCGTGAACCGATCATGGTCGGCGGCGCGGTCATGGTGACGGCGGCCTACGTGTTCGGCGCACCGGCGATGGGCACCGCGACCGCGGTCACGATCCTGACCGCGATGCTCCTGCGGCTCCGGGGCGGGGTCGCCGGCTACGTCCGCGACATCACCGCCACGGCGTTCACGGTGTTCTACGTGCCGTTCCTGGGCGGCTTCGTCGCGCTGATGCTCGCCGAGGAGCGGGGACAGCTCGCGATCGTCACGTTCATCCTGGTCACGATCGCCTCCGACATCGGGGGCTACGCCGCCGGCGTGACGATGGGCAAGCACCCGATGGCGCCGGTGATCTCCCCGAAGAAGTCCTGGGAGGGGTTCGCCGGCTCGGCGGTCTTCTGCGTCCTGGCCGGCTGGGCCACGGTGGTCTTGCTGCTCGACGGTGCCTGGTGGGTCGGCGTCCTGGTCGGCCTCGTCGCGGTGGTGGCCGCGACCCTGGGCGATCTCTGCGAGTCCGTCATCAAGCGCGACCTCGGGATCAAGGACATGAGCCAGATCATCCCGGGCCACGGCGGCCTGATGGACCGTCTCGACTCCCTGCTCGCGACCGCAGCGCCGACCTATCTGCTGCTGCACTGGCTGGTCTTCTAGAGCCGATGACGCGTCTCCTGCTGGTGCGGCACGCCCGACCCCTGGTCGACACGACCACGCCGGCGCACACGTGGCCGCTGGACCCGGCCGGGCTGAGCGACCTGGCCGCCCTGGCGACGTCGGGTCGGCTGCCCGTCCGACGCGGTCTGGTTCACCTCGCCGGAGACCAAGGCGGTACAGACGGCCCGCGGACTTCTCGGACGCGACGCCGAGGTGGTGCCGGAGCCTCGCCGAGCACCGGCGCGGAACTCACTGGTTCGACACCAGCGAGGAGTTCTCCGCCGCGGTACGGCGAGCGTTCGCCGAGCCCGACGCTGCTGCTGTGCCGGAGTGGGAGCCGCTGACGGAGCTGACCGCTCGTGTGGTGCCCGCCGTACGACGCCTGCTCGAGACCACCGCGGGCCGGGACCTGGTGCTGGTCGGTCACGGGACCGCGTGGACCGTGCTGGTGGCCGCCTTGACCGGTCGCCCGCCCGACCTGGAGGCGTGGGCGGCGCTGCGGATGCCCGACGTCTGGGAGCTCCCGATCGGCGAGAGCCGATCCGAGCGCGCCGACGAGTCTGAGGTCAACCACCACCACGGTAGTTTCGCACCAGCCCTTGACGAAGGCGTCCTAAACCGGTTTAGTTGGTCGGGTGCCCCGCCCCACGATCAACGACGTCGCCCGCGCCGCAGGCGTGTCGAAGGGTGCGGTCTCGTTCGCGCTGAACAACCGTCCGGGCGTGGCCCAGGACACCCGCGAGCGGATCCTGGCCACCGCCCGCGAGCTCGGCTGGACGCCGAGCTCCCGCGCCCGGGCCCTGTCGGTGTCCCGGTCCTTCGCGGTCGGCCTGGTGCTGGCGCGCCGGCCGGAGACGCTGCGCGCCGACCCGTTCTTCCCCTCGTTCATCGCCGGCGTCGAGCAGGAGCTGTCCCGGCAGGACTACGCCCTGCTGCTCCAGGTCGTCTCCGACCAGGAGCAGGAGCACCACAGCTACCGCCGCCTCGCGCAGGGCGGTCGCGTGGACGGCGTCTTCGTGACGGACCTGCACGTCGAGGACCCGCGCCCGGCCCTGCTCGCCGAGCTCGGCCTGCCGGCCGTCGTCGTCGGGCCCGCGCTCGGCGACGGCTTCTGGCCGTCGGTCGGGGTCGACGACCGTCCCGGTGTCGCCGCCGCGGTCCGGCACCTCCTGGAGCTCGGGCACACCCGGATCGCCCACGTCGGCGGACCCGCCGTCACTGTCCACGGCCGCTCGCGGCGCGAGGCGTGGGCCGCCGACGCTCAGTCGAGGCCGGGCTGCCGGAGTCGCCCTGCGGTCGAGACCGACTTCTCCGCGGAGGCCGGCGCGGCCGCGACCCGCGACGCTGCTCGGCCTCGCCGAGCCGCCGACGGCGATCGTCTACGCCAACGACGTGATGGCGATCGCCGGCCTGGCCGTCGCTCACTCGCGCGGGGTCGACGTGCCCCGGTCAGCTGTCGGTCGTCGGGTATGAGGACACCGAGCTCGCCGCGCACGTGCAGCCACCGCTCACCAGCGTCTCCACCGACGTCGTCGCGTGGGGCGGTGCAGCCGCGCGCCGGCTGCTCGAGCTCGTCGACCAGCGCGAGGCCGCCGAGCCCGCACCTCGCCCCGCCCCGGCTCGTCGTCCGTGGCTCCACCGGCCCGCCGGGCTGAGCCCTCCTCCCCGTCCTGCACCACCCACCGCATCCAGCACCACCGAGCACCGTGCTCAGACCAGTCCAGAACGGAGCATCGTCATGAGAACCAGGATGATCACCAGCACCCTGGCCGCCCTCGCCCTCGGGATGACCGCCACCGCATGCGGCGGCGATTCCGGAGACAGCGGGTCGGCCGAGAGCACCGGACCGATCAAGGTCTGGCTGTCCAACAACCCCGAGGAGGTCGCCTGGGGCAAGGCGATGGTCGAGGCGTGGAACGCCGACCATCCCGACCAGGAGGTCACCGCCCAGGAGATCCCCGCGGGCAAGACCTCCGAGGAGGTCATCGGCGCGGCCATCACCGCAGGCAACGCGCCGTGCCTGGTGTTCAACACCTCGCCGGCCGCGGTGCCGCAGTTCCAGAAGCAGGGCGGCCTGGTCGCACTCGACGACTTCGAGGGCGGTGCCGACTACGTCGAGGAGCGCAGCGGCGACGTCGCGGAGCAGTACAAGTCCGAGGACGGGAGCTTCTACCAGATCCCGTGGAAGTCCAACCCGGTGATGATCTTCTACAACAAGGACGTGATGAAGAAGGCCGGCGTCGACCCGGAGAACCCTCCACTCTCGACCTACGACGACTTCCTCGACACCTCCGGCAAGGTCGTCGACAGCGGCGCCGCGCAGGCCGCCATCTGGCCCGCGCCGACGAGCGAGTTCTTCCAGTCCTGGTTCGACTTCTACCCGTTGTACGCCGCCGAGACCGGCGGCAGCCAGCTCGTCGAGGACGGTGCTGCGACGTTCGACTCCGAGCAGGGCGCGGCCGTCGCCGACTTCTGGGCCGGCATGTACGAGCAGGGGTACTCCCAGAAGGAGGCCTACAACGGCGACTCCTTCGCCGACGGCAAGGCTGCGATGGCCATCGTCGGTCCGTGGGCGATCTCCGTCTACGGCGACTCGGTCAACTGGGGCGTCGCCCCCGTCCCGACGTCCGCCGGCACCAGCCCCGAGGAGACCTGGACCTTCTCCGACGCCAAGAACATCGGGCTCTACTCCGCGTGCGAGAACCGTGGAACGGCGTGGGAGGTGCTGAAGTTCGCGACCAGCGAGGAGCAGGACGGCCAGCTCCTGGAGATGACCGGGCAGATGCCGCTTCGCTCCGACCTGGCCGGCACCTACCCCGACTACTTCGAGGAGAAGCCGGAGTACGCCACCTTCGCCGACCAGGCGTCGCGCACCGTCGAGGTGCCCAACGTGGCCAACTCCATCGAGATCTGGCAGGAGTTCCGTGACGCTTACGCCGGCGCGGTGATCTTCGGGGAGAGCCCGGTCGACGAGGCACTGGCCGACGCGGCCGACAAGGCCACCGAGCTCGCCGGCCAGTCCTGACGGGGTCGGCCATGACCACCGTCCCGGCCGCGGAGACCGATCACGGCTCCCCGGCCAGCACCCGACGATCGACCGCCGCAGCAGCGCCGGCGGCTGGCGGGCCTTCTCGGCCGGCAGCCGCTGGGGCTGGCCTTCGCGGCGCCGTACGCCGCCTTCCTGGCCGTCGTGTTCGCCTACCCGCTCGGCCTCGCGGTGTGGATCAGCTTCCACGACTACTTCTTCGCCGCACCCGGCGCCGAGGTGGACCGGCCGTTCGTCGGGCTGGAGAACTACCGCACCGTGCTCGGCGACCCCGACGTGCAGCGGTCGTTCCTCAACGTGCTGGAGTTCCTGGTCATCAACGTGCCACTCACCGTGGTGCTCGCACTCGTGCTGGCCTCGGGGCTCAACGGTGCGGTGCGAGGGAGGAGCTTCCTGCGGGTCGCCTACTACGTGCCCTACGTGACCGCGAGCGTCGCGCTGGTGTCGGTGTGGTTGTTCCTGTTCAGCCAGGGTGGGCTGGTCAACCAGCTCCTCGGCGGGCTCGCCCCCGATCCGTCCTGGCTGGTCAACAAGGGTCTCGCGATGCCGCTGATCGCCGTCTTCGTGACCTGGAAGCAGCTCGGGTTCTCCGTGCTGCTCTACCTCGCCGCACTGCAGAACGTCCCGGGCGAGCTGTACGAGTCAGCGGCGACCGACGGCGCCGGCCGGCTCCGTCAGTTCTGGCACGTGACGGTGCCCGGTGTGCGACCGGCGACCACGCTGGTCGTCATCTTGGCCACCATCACCGGCGCCAACCTGTTCACCGAGCCCTACCTGCTCACCAACGGTGGCGGGCCCAACGGGGCGTCCGCCTCGCCGGTCCTGGTGATGTACCAGAAGGGCATCGAGCAGGGCAGTCCCGACCTCGCCGCCGCCATCGGGGTCGTGCTCGTGATCGGAGTGCTGCTGATCTCCCTGGTGAACAAGAAGATCCTGGAGAGGGACTGACATGACCCGCACCTGGCCGAGGATGGTCCTGCTCTACCTGGGCGCCTTCCTCTTCGTCTTCCCCTTCTACTACATGCTGCGCGGGTCGCTGCAGCCCGAGGCCGGACACCTCGCTCAAGGGCGTGCTGCCGACCGGCGGCTACACCCTCGACAACTACGCGCAGATCAACTCCCGGGTCGACCTCGCGCAGTCGCTGGTCAACTCCGGCATCTTCACCGGCGGCGTGCTGCTGTTCACGTTGGTCCTCGGCGTGCTCGCCGGCTATGCCCTGGCCCGGCTGCACTTCCGGGGCAAGGGCACGTTGTTCGCGGTGATGCTGCTGGTGCAGATCATCCCGTTCCAGCTGCTGGTGATCCCGCTCTACGTGATGGTCGTCCGCAGCTACGGACTCGCCGACTCCTACCTGGGCATGATCTTGCCGTTCGCGATCAACTCGACCGCAGTGTTCATGTTCCGGCAGTTCTTCCTCCAGCTGCCAGAGGACCTGTTCGCCGCCGCGCGTCTCGACGGGGCGAGTGAGCTGCGGATCCTCTGGTCGGTGGCGCTGCCGCTGGTGAGGCCGGCACTGCTCACCGCCGCACTGATCACCTTCATCGGGCCGTGGAACGAGTTCCTCTGGCCGTTCCTGGTCACCAAGGAGGCCGAGATGCAGCCGCTGGCGGTGTCGCTGGCCAACTACATCAGCAACATCGCCGGCCGGGCCGACAACCCGTACGGCGCGATCCTCGCCGGGGCGGTGGTGCTCGCCGCCCCCGCTGTCGCGCTGTTCGTCGCGTTCCAGAGGCACTTCACCAACTCCGACCTCGGGTCGGGCGTCAAGGGCTAGCCCGCCCGACCACCACCACACCGTCCTCTCGGGAGGAGACACGATGCACACCCACCACCGAAGGTCCCGCCCCACGACAGCCGTCTGGGCGGCCACGGCCACCGCCGCGCTGGTCGCGCTCACCGGCACGCTGGTCCCGGCCGCCGCGACCGGCAGCGCCACCACGACCGGGGTCGCCGTTGCCGGCCAGCAGAAGGGCGTCGGCAGGACGTTGACCAACCTCGCCCACCTGGACTGGCTGTCCGTGCCGGTCACGCCGCCCGCGCAGGAAGGCCACACCACCTACCGGCTGGACGACGAGCCGACCGTCGGAGCGCTGTGGACCTACGCCGAGCCGAACCCCGACGGCTCCTACCGGCACGTCGGCGGTGGCGCCTACGACGCCGCGACCGACACCTGGGGCCAGGGCGCCTTCAACGCCGACGACATGACCCGGGCCGCCGTCGTCTACCTTCGCCACTGGCAGCAGACCGGCTCAGGAGCGAGCCGCACGTCGGCCTACCAGATGCTCCGCGGCGTCACCTATCTCCAGACCGTCACCGGCCCGAACGCCGGCAACGTGGTGCTCTGGATGCAGCCCGACGGCACCCTCAACCCGAGCGCCGAACCGGTCGAGCTGCCCGACCCCTCCGACAGTGACGCGTCCTACTGGCTGGCCCGCTCCATCTGGGCTCTCGGGGAGGGCTACGCCGCCTTCCGCGACGCCGACCCTGCCTTCGCGTCGTTCCTGCGCGAGCGGCTCGACCTGGCCCTCGACGCCGTCGACCGCCAGGTGCTGGACCGCTACGGCGACCAGCTCGACATCGACGGCGCCGCAGCACCCGCGTGGCTGATCGCCGACGGCGGCGACGCGAGCTCGGAGGCCGTGCTGGGTCTGGCCGCCTACGCCGACGCCGCCGGCGGCTCCGACCGGGCCCGCTCGACGATGGCCAAGCTCGCCGAGGGCATCGCCGGGCTGTCCGGCGGCGACGCCCGCAGCTGGCCCTTCGGGGCGGTCCGGCCCTGGGCGCTGTCGCGCTCGCTGTGGCACGGCTGGGGAGCGCAGATGCCGGCGGCGCTGGCGCGCGCCGGGCTCACCGCTCCGGCCGTCCGCGACTCGTTCACCTTCGACCCCTGGCTGCTGACCTCAGGCGGTGCCGACAACGGCCGCCTGCCCACCCGCATCGACCGCTCCCAGATCGCCTACGGCGCCGACGCGCGGCTGCAGTCGTTGCTGGCCACCGCCGACGCACGACCCGAGACCAGGGCCGCCGCCGGCGACCTGGCGAGCATCGTGGCAGCCTGGTACTTCGGCGCCAACCCGGCCGGCCAGCCGATGTACGACGCCGCCACCGGCCGCACCTTCGACGGGATCGACAACGACGGCACCGTCAACCAGAACTCCGGCGCCGAGTCGACCATCCACGGGCTGCTCTCGATGCTCGCGCTCGACGCGCACCCCCACCTGGCCCGGACGGTCCGCCCCTCGCAGATCACTGATCGTGAGGGCACCACGACCGTCGAGGCCGAGACCGGGTCTCTCACCGGCGGCGCGGCTGCGGTGACGCCCGACTCGCTGTGGACCGGGGAGTCGCAGCTCGGTGGCACCGGCTACGTCGAGGTCCCCGACGGCGGGGCGGTCCGGATCGCTGTTCCTCGCGAGGAGGGCGCCCTGCTGCTGCCGGTGGTCGACCAGCGGCCCGGCTCCGGTCGGCTCGTGGTCAGCTCCGGTCCGCGGGGCCTCGGCTCGGTCGACGCCGGCGCTGTGGGCGGGCAGGGCGACTCGCCCGCACCCGGGCTGATCGCCCCGCTCACGTTGCCGCGACCCGCTTCCCAAGGGCGCCTCGACCCTCACCCTCACCGCCCGGGGTGGCCCGGTCGCCCTCGACGCGCGTGATGGTCGAGCCGGCCGTCTCCCGGGTGGTGATCGAGGGCGAGCGGCACGCCACGGCGCTGCTGCGCTCCTCCGCGGACCGCCCCGAGCGCACGAAGGTGCGGCTTCCCGGCAGCGGCCGTGCCCGGATCTCGACCTACGACGGCTCCGGCCGGCGCCTCGACTCCACCACCACCAAGGCCCGCACGATCACGGTCACGGTGCCTCCGGGCGCCTTCGCGATCGCGCGGCGCTGACCAGCCGTACCCCTGACCACCAGCACGACGAGTCGACAACGAGGAAAGACATGCCCACCACGCACCCGCACGCTGAGTTCCCGCTGGGCCCGTTCCGCCCCCACGAGCAGAACCCGATCATGTCGCCCCAGGGCGAGTCCTGGGAGTCGGCCAGCGTCTACAACCCGGCCGCGATCGTCAAGGACGGCCAGGTGGTGCTGCTCTACCGCGCGCACGCCGACGACATCGTCTCCCACGTCGGCTATGCCACCAGCGACGACGGACTGCACTTCGAGCGCCGCCCCGAGCCGGTGCTCTCGCCGAGCGAGGACTACGACCGGTACGGCGTGGAGGACCCCCGCGTCACGGAGGTCGACGGCACCTACTACCTGACCTACTCCGGCTGGGACCGGACCTCGGCCCAGCTGTGCCTGGCGACGTCGACCGACCTGCTCGAGTGGACGAAGCACGGGCCGATGTTCCCGGACTTCAACACCTTCCTGCCGCAGGGCAACGGCCAGGACGCCCCGTGGAGCAAGGCCGGCGGCATCTTGCCGGTCCCGATCGACGGCCGCTACCTGATGTACTTCGGCGAGGGCTCGATCTGGTACGCGTGGTCCGACGACCTGATCCACTGGACGCCGTGCTCCAACGACGAGCCGCTGATGGAGCCCACCGGCCCGGGCACGTTCGGGGAGTTCCTCGTCGAGGTCGGCCCGCCGCCCCTGGTGACGAACAACGGACTGATCCTGCTGGTGCACAACGCCGCGGTGAAGAACGCCGACGGCACGGTGCGCTACACGTGCGGGCAGCTGCTCTTCGACCCCTCCGACCCGACCAGCATCCTGGCCCAGATGAACCGGCCGTGGCTGGAGCCGTCGACCTACGAGGACACCCACGGGCTGGTCTCCAACGTGACGTTCGTGGAGGGTCTGGTGCACTTCGAGGGCACCTGGTTCGCCTACTACGGGCAGAGCGACTCGACGCTCGGTGTCGCGACCTACCGCGTCGGCGAGCGGTACTCCGACCTGGGGGAGACGATGAGCCAGGGACTGGCTCGCGACCCCGGCGCACGCACGTTGGCTGGAGGCGGAGGGCGATCGGCTGCTGGACTTCGCGCGCGGCTCGCGGCACCCCGCTGGAGGCTTCGCCTGGCTCGACGACGCCGGCTCGCCGGACCTCGACCGCCCGGTCGAGCTGTGGATCTCCTGCCGGATGACGCACGTCTTCGCCCTCGGTCACCTGCTCGGCCGCCCCGGCTGCGGTGCTCTCGCCGACCACGGACTGGCGGCACTGCGATCGACGTTCCACGACGACGAGCACGGCGGCTGGTACGCCAGGGTCGCGCCCGACGGCACCCCGACGACCCGGGCCAAGACCGCCTACGAGCACGCGTTCGTGGTGCTGGCCGCCGCCACGGCCACCTGTGCCGGTCGCCCGGGCGCACGCGAGCTGCTCGACGAGGCGCTCGAGGTGCACCTGGGCCGATTCTGGGACGACGAGCACGGGATGGTCGTGGAGGAGTGGGACGAGACCTTCGCGACGCTCGACGACTACCGCGGCGTCAACGCCAACATGCACACCGTCGAGGCGCTCCTCGCCGCTGCGGGCGCGACCGGCGACCGCAGCCTGCTGGCCCGGGCGCTGCGGGTCGTGGAGCGGGTCGTGCACGTGCTCGGCCCCGCTCACGACTGGCGGCTCCCGGAGCACTTCGACACGTCCTGGCGCCCGCTGCTGGACTACAACCGCGACGAGCCGGCGCACCCGTTCCGCCCCTACGGCGCCACGATCGGGCACTGGCTGGAGTGGGCCCGGCTGTCGGTGCACCTGCAGGCCGAGCTGGGGACCGACGCTCCGGGCTGGCTGCTCGAGGATGCCCGATCGCTGTTCGACGCCTCCGTCCGGGAGGGCTGGGCCGTCGACGGCCGCGACGGCTTCGTCTACACCGTGGACTGGGACGGGCAGCCGGTCGTGCACGAGCGGATGCACTGGGTCGCCGCCGAGGCCACTGCGACGGCCGCCGTCTTGCACCAGGTGACCGGCGAGGCGTCGTACGAGCGTTGGTACGCGACCTGGTGGGACCACGTGGACGCGTGCTTCGTGGATCGCGAGCACGGATCCTGGCGGCACGAGCTCGACCGCGTCAACCAGCCGAGCCGGCTGACCTGGGCGGGCAAGCCGGACGTCTACCACGCCTTCCAGGCGACGCTGGTGCCGCGACTGCCGCTCGCGCCGTACCTGCCGGCGGCGCTCCGCGACGGCCTGCTGGGCTGAGCGCTCCAGCCTCGCTCAGTCGTCCAGCCGGCAGGCCGGGGTGCCTCCGGGGAGGCGATAGCGGTTCCGCGCGACCCAGCGGTACGCCGGCTCCGCGACCACGAGCCCGGCACGGGATCCGAGCGCCCGGCCGACGATCCGCCACCAGACCCGGCTGCTGCGCAGGTGGGCGGCGATCGCGGCGGCACCCGACGCGTGCCGGTCGCCGTCGACCCACTGCACCGCGTCCGTGCACTGATCAGCGGTGAGGCCGAGGGCGGCGAGGTCGGTGCGCTGCCACGGGACGACCGAGGCGGTCGTGGGGGCCCAGCGGACCAGCCACCGGGCCGAGGTGGAGCAGAACGCGCAGTCGCCGTCGAAGACCAGGGTCACGGTGCCATTCTGTCGGATTTAGCCACACCGCCCACGGATGGGAGACTGGTGGACGCGATGAGTGAACCGATCAAGACCCTTCCCCTCGTCTTCGACGAGCCGCGCGGCCGCAAGAAGCCGCCGCGGCACCTGGCCGACCTCTCGGCCGGAGAACGCAAGGAGCTGGTCGCCGGCCTCGGGCTTCCGGGCTTCCGGGCCAAGCAGCTCTCCACGCACTACTTCTCCCGGCTGGTCGACGACCCCGCCCAGATGACCGACCTGCCCGCCGCTGAGCGCGACCAGGTCGTCGCCGGGCTGCTGCCGACCCTGATGACGCCGCTGCGCACGCTGGAGGCCGACAAGGGCACCACCCGCAAGACGCTGTGGAAGCTCTTCGACGGCGCGCTGGTCGAGTCGGTGCTGATGCGCTACCCCGACCGGACGACCATCTGCGTGTCGTCGCAGGCCGGCTGCGGGATGGCTTGCCCGTTCTGCGCGACCGGCCAGGGCGGCCTCCAGCGCAACATGTCGGCCGCCGAGATCGTGGAACAGGTCGTCGCCGGCGCCCGGTCACTCGCCCGCAACGAGGTGCCCGGTGGTCCCGGACGGGTCAACAACGTCGTCTTCATGGGGATGGGCGAGCCGATGGCCAACTACAAGGCCGTGATGGGCGCGATCAGGCGGCTGACCGACAAGGCACCGGACGGCCTCGGCATGTCGGCCCGCGGCATCACCCTCTCCACCGTGGGTCTGGTGCCGCGGATCCGTGGGCTCGCCGACGAGGGCATCCCGGTGACGCTGGCGCTCTCCCTGCACGCCCCGGACGACGAGCTGCGCAACGAGCTGGTCCCGGTCAACACCCGCTGGTCGGTGCGCGAGTCCGTCGAGGCGGCGTGGGGCTACGCCAAGGCGACCAAGCGCCGGGTCTCGATCGAGTACGCGATGATGCGTGACATCAACGACCAGGCCTGGCGGGCCGACCTGCTGGCCGACGTGCTCACGTCGTACGGCGACTGGGGCTGGGTGCACGTCAACCTGATCCCGCTGAACCCGACGCCGGGCTCGAAGTGGACCGCGTCGCGGCGCGAGGACGAGCGCGAGTTCGTCCGCCGCCTGGAGGCGAAGGGCGTGCCCACGACGGTGCGCGACACCCGCGGCAGCGAGATCGACGGAGCCTGCGGCCAGCTCGCCGCGACGGACTCCTGATCCGGTGGCGCGCTACTACGACGCCGAGGCGGCCGTCTACGACGAGACCCGCGGCGGGGTCGAGCGGGCGCGCGCCGCTGCGGACGCGATCGGCTCCCTCGTGCCGGCCGGTGGGCGGGTGCTCGACGTGGCGGGCGGCACCGGCATCGTCTCCGCCGAGCTCGCCGCCCAGGGACGCGACGTCCTGGTCGCCGACCTCTCACCCGGGATGCTCGCGATCGCGGGGGAGCGACTGCCGGGCCGGGTCCTGGTGGCCAGCGCCGACCGGCTGCCGGTCGCGACCGGGTCGGTCGACCTGGTCAGCGTGGTCTGGCTGCTGCACCTGGTGCCGACCGCGGTCGCCGACGGCGTGATCGCCGAGGCGACGCGAGTGCTCGGGCCGGGTGGTCGTCTGGTCACCACCGTCGACAAGAACCAGTCGCACGGCCGCGCCGCCGCCGAGTCCGACGACGCAGGCCGGGTGCGGGCCGTCGGCGAGGCGCTCGGTCTGGAGCCCGCGGGCTCAGCCACGTTCTCGGGCCGCAGCCGGTGGGGCTCGGCCGGCGACGGCGACCCGGTGTTCGGGCTGCTCGCGCTCAGGAAGCGCTGAGGTCAGGCGGCACCAGCAGCGCGACCGCCTCGTCGATGTCGTCGACGAGGTGGATCCGGTCGGCCATCGCGCGATCCCTGGCGAGGGCTTGGAGGAGTGGCCAGGCCGGCAGCTCCCTGGTCCAGTGGTCGACGCCGACCAGCACCATCGGGGCGAGGTCGGACTCGGTGGCGTAGTAGTTCTCGCAGGCCTCCTGGAAGATCTCCTGGACCGTGCCCGCCCGGCCGGGCAGGAACACGATGCCGGCGTCACAGAGGTGCAGCAGCACATCCTCGCGGATGGCGTTCTTGAAGTACTTCGCGATGTGGGTGGCCATCGCGTTGGGCGGCTCGTGGCCGTAGAACCAGGTCGGTACGCCGAGCGAGTCCACACCTTCCCAGCGCCGGCGCACGGCGAGCGCGGCCTCGGCCCACGCGGCCACGTCATCGCTGAAGCTCGGCACCCGGGCGAGCAGGGCGAGGGCCTCGTCGAGCACGTCGGGACCGTGGCCGGAGAGGTAGGCGCCGAGGTTGGCGGCCTCCATCGCGCCCGGGCCGCCGCCGGTGGCCACTGTCAGCCCGGAGCCGGCCAGGACGCGACCGAGACGAGCGGCCTCGGCGTAGGCCGTCGTACCGCGGTCGAGGGCGTGGCCGCCCATCACTCCGACCAGGTGCCGGCCCCGTGCGTGCCTCGACCTGGGCGTACTCACCCAGCGCATCGTCGATCGCGTGGTCGTGCAGCGCCTGGGCGAGGTGGTCAGCCAGGTCGGAGGCCCCGCGTGACCAGATGTAGGCCAGCGCGTCAGGGGTGGCGTCGTAGCCCTGAGCGAGGTGCTCGTAGAGCTCCTCGGGGGTGTAGAGCAAAGCGCGGTAGGGGTCGACCGGGATGTCGGGCACGCGGGGGAAGACCAGCGCGCCGCGTCGGCGCAGCTGCTCCTCGACGGCACGGTGGAGGCGGCAGCCGAGCAGCAGGGCACCCGCCGGGTCGAGCCGGAGGAGGGCGTCCTCGCGTCCCCGCAGGTCGAGCGCCTGGAGTCGCCAGCGCCGCATCGTCGTGGCTCCGCCTGCGAGCAGGCGGTCCAGCTCGGCCAGCGTCTCGATCTCCTGGATGGCGGGGCGACGGTCGGGCACGAGCGCCACCTTAGGGCCCGCGGCGAGTCTGTTGCTGGAACAGCAAGAGAGTTTGTCGTTCCGGCGGGGGTGCCTCAGGCTGGAGGAATGGACGATCACGCGCCCCACGACCACGGGCACCACGAGCACGACGAGGCCGAAGCGGCCGAGATGTTCGAGCCGGCCTCCTGGGAGGAGCGCTACTCCTCCGCGGAGAGCATCTGGAGCGGCCACCCCAACGCCCAGCTCGTCGCCGAGGCGTCGGGGCTGCCACCGGGAACGGCCCTGGACGTCGGCTGCGGCGAGGGCGGTGACGTCATCTGGCTCGCCGGCCGGGGTTGGCGGGTGACCGGCGCGGACTTCTCCGCCAACGGCCTGGCCCGCGCGGCCGGACACGCGGAGGAGGCCGGCGTCGCCGCTCGTTGCGACTGGTGGCAGGTCGACGCCCGTTCGTTCGCCCCTGAGGGTCGCAGCTTCGACCTGGTGACCACCCACTTCCTGCACCCGCCGGACGGCGGCATGGTCGCGGTGACCGAACGCCTCGTCGAGGCCGTGGCTCCGGGTGGGCACCTGCTGGTCGTCGGGCACGCGCACTCGGAGGTCTTCACCCAGCTGTCCGAGAGTCACCGCCGCGCGATGTGGGTCGCGGAGGACCTGCTGCCAGCGCTGCCGGACGACTTCGACGTGGTCGTGGTCGAGCAGCGGCCCCGCACGATGGTCCGCGAGGGCGCCACCGTCGACGTGCACGACTCGACGCTGTTGGCCCGACGGCGTGCCAGGTCGGACTAGAACGCCGACGCCAGCAGCTCGCCGTACAACGTGTGCTCGTCGGCGACCTCGGGGTCGAGGCCACGGGCGAGGAACCACCTGCAGACGTTGTGGCAGTCGCGCATCAAGAAGTCCATGCCGGTCGGGTTGGCGACGATGTCGACCGCCTGCGGGAGGTCGATGACCACGAGGCGCTCGCCCGCCGCCAAGATGTTGTACGGCGACAGGTCCCCATGGGCGACGCCGCGCCGGGCGAGCTCGGCCATCGCCTTGCGGAGCTGCTCGAAGTAGGACCGCAGCAGGTCCGGCTCGGGCCGGGTCTGGGCCAGTCGCGGGGCAGCCTCACCGTCGACGCAGATGAACTCCATCAGGATCTCGGTGCCATCGATCTGCACCGGGTAGGGGACCGGCACGCCGGCCTCCCAGAAGCGGGTCAGCGCCTCCCACTCGGCCCAGGCCCACTGGCCGGCGGCGACCGCTCGGCCGTGTGCGGTCTTCTTCGCCAACGCGCGGCCGTCGCGGGAGTTGCGGGTGCGGCGGCCCTCGGTGTAGCTGGAGCTGCGGTGGAAGGACCGGTGCTCCTCGCCGCGGTAGCGCTTCGCGGCCATCACCACCTGTTGGGACGGGTCGTCGGGGACGGCCCGCTCGAGCAGGAAGACGTCCGCCTCCTTGCCGGTCTTGAGGATGCCGAGCTCGGTGTCCTTGGCGGCCTGGGAGGTGACCACCCAGGCCGGACGTGGCTGCGGACCGCGACACATCGGCTCGACGGCGTACCAGGTCGTCCAGCGCTGGCCGTCGTCCGGGTCGTCGTAGGAGGTGAAGTCGAAGACGAAGCGCGGGTCGACGTCGACGAGGTCGGCCGCTTCGCGGCGCGCGGGCTCGTGGCCCGGCAGGGGAAAGTCGGTGGGACGGTCTTCGTGGCTGCCGGTCAGGTCAGTGAGGGCGGACCGTACGGGTCGCGCCCGCGAGGGGCGTGCGGAGTTCGAGGACATCGCTGGTGTGACTCCTGGAGTGAGGAAGAAGGCTGGCTGCGGGCATGCAGACGACAACGACACGCATGACGGCCTCCTTCCACTCCAGATGTGCTCGGTGGCTCCAGGGTGGAGCACCGCTGTCGCGGACGCAACGGGTTTTCCCGGTCCGACTCGTGGCGGGTGGTCGCGCGCCTACACTCGACCTCTTGTCACTCCCGCTCGGAGGTCCCGTGTCGTTCGCCCGCTCCGGTCGGAGGCTGGCCGCCTCGACGGTGGTCGCGGCGTTGGTCGCTGCCCCGGCGCTCGCGGCCGAGGGTGCTTTCACCCCGGGCGCCCCGGGCATCGGGGACCCCTACTTCTCCACGATGGGCAACGGCGGCTACGACGTCGAGCACTACGACGTCGCCGTCCGCTACACGCTGTCCACGGGTCGGTTGGCGGGTCGCACAGCCGTCACCGCCCAGGCGAAGCACGGTCTCTCACGCTTCAACCTCGACCTCGCGCTCGGCGCCCGCGCGGTGAGCGTCGACGGTCGCCCGGCGACGTACTCCCAGGCGCGGCGAGAGCTGACCGTGACCCCGGCCGTGCCGATCTCGGCCGGCCGCACCTTCACCGTCGTCGTGGACTACGCCGGTCAGCCTGC
The DNA here is from genome assembly GCA_963772415.1 of uncultured Actinomycetota bacterium. GTDB lineage: Bacteria > Actinomycetota > Actinomycetes > Propionibacteriales > Nocardioidaceae > Nocardioides_B. The sequence goes on from CAVYWU010000007.1 coordinate 264,337, forward strand.
CGACGTGCGGGTCGGCGGCACCAGCCCGTGGGTCAGCAGCGAGGCCGAGGCGATGGCCACCAACGAGCCGCACATCGGTCCCTGGTGGTTCGCCGGCAACGACCACCCCCGCGACAAGGCCACCTTCGACATCTCCGTCACCGTGCCGACGGGCCAGCAGGCGATCAGCAACGGCGACCACCTCGGAGTCACCTCCGCCCCCGGCTGGGACACCTGGAGCTGGCGGGTGGTCGAGCCGATGACCACCTATCTCGCGTTCTTCGCGGCCGGTCGCTTCGAGATCGAGAGTGGAGTCGCAGCCGGGCTTCCCTACTTCATCGCGGTGTCCACGGCACTGGCCCCGAGCAACCGGACCGCGGCGATGAACCTGATGCGCCGCAGCCCTGGCGTGGTGCGCTGGCTGGAGACCCAGCTGGGGGACTACCCGTTCACCTCGACGGGTGGCGTCACCACCTCGCTGTACGCCGGCTTCGCGCTGGAGAACCAGACCCGACCGACCTACCCGTTCCTGGGCAACGGCCGTTACGGGCGCGACACCGTCGTCCACGAGCTGGCCCACCAGTGGTTCGGCGACCACGTCGCGGTCGACCGCTGGCGCGACATCTGGCTCAACGAGGGCTTCGCCACGTGGTTCGAGTGGCGCTACGCAGAGACCCACGGCGGCACCCGCGCCCAGAGGGCGCTGATGTCGCGCTACCGCGGCTACGGAGCCGGTGACCCGCTGTGGGACCTCAGCATCGGCAACCCCGGGAAGAAGCACCTCTTCGCCTACGCCGTCTACGAGCGCGGAGCGATGGCCGTGCAGGCGCTGAGGCACCGGATCGGCACCCCCGCCTTCAAGCAGCTGCTGCGCCGGTGGGTCTCCGAGCAGGCGTCGGGCAACGGCCGGGTCGGTGAGTTCAAGTCACTCGCCGAAGAGGTGAGCGGCGAGCAGCTCGACGGCTTCTTCGACGCCTGGCTGGCCACCGGACGCAAGCCCGCGCGCACGGCCGCCAACGGCTTGCGCTGAGCCGCCTGCCACGTCCCCAGCCCGGCCGAGGAGTCGCCGGGGGATGGGTAGATTGAGGCCATGGTCGACTACGCGGAGCTGCACCGGCGGAGCATCGAGGATCCCGAGACCTTCTGGGGCGAACAGGCGGGACTCGTCGACTGGATCCACCGTCCGACCCGGGCCCTCGACGACCGCCGACCGCCGTTCTACCGCTGGTACCCCGACGGCACCCTCAACACCTGCTTCAACGCCCTGGACCGGCACGTCATCGCCGGTAGAGGGGACCAGGCCGCGCTGATCTACGACAGCCCCGTCACCGGCAACAAGCAGACCTTCAGCTATGCCGACCTCCTGGAGAAGGTCGCGACGTTCGCCGGTGCGTTGCGAGGCTTCGGGGTGAACGCAGGCGACCGGGTGGTGATCTACCTGCCGATGATCCCCGAAGCCGTGATCGCGATGTTGGCGTGCGCCCGGATCGGGGCGGTGCACTCGGTGGTCTTCGGCGGCTTCGCGCCGCAGGAGCTCGCCCTACGCATCGACGACGCGCAGCCCAAGGTGCTGCTGACCGCGTCGTGCGGGGTCGAGCCCACCCGGGTGGTCGACTACAAGCCGCTGGTGGACCGCGCCCTCGAGCTGGCCGAGCACGCGCCCGACGCTGTGGTCGTCAAGCAGCGTCCACAGTCCGAGGCCACGATGGTCGAGGATCGCGACTACGACTGGGACCTGGTGATGAAGGCCGGCCGGACCGCGCCGGCCGAGTGTGTCGAGGTCGCCGCCACCGACCCGCTCTACGTGCTCTACACCTCCGGCACCACCGGCAAGCCCAAGGGCATCGTCCGTGACAACGGCGGCCACGCCGTGGCGATGGCGTGGTCCCTGCCCAACATCTACGACGTGCACGCCGGGCAGGTCTGGTGGGCAGCCTCCGACGTCGGCTGGGTCGTCGGACACTCCTACATCGTCTACGCCCCCCTCATCTGCGGTGCCACCACCGTGCTCTACGAAGGCAAGCCGGTCGGCACCCCCGATGCCGGAGCCTTCTGGCGGGTGATCGCCGAGCACGCCGTCGAGGCGCTGTTCACCGCACCGACCGCGATCCGGGCAGTCAAGAAGGAGGACCCGAGCGCGACGCTCCTCGCCGACCACGACCTCTCCGCCTTCCGCACGTTGTTCCTCGCCGGAGAGCGGCTCGACCCGGACACCTATGCGTGGGCGACCGAGGCGCTCGGCGTGCCGGTGGTCGACAACTGGTGGCAGACCGAGACCGGTTGGCCGATCGCAGCCAACCTGCGCGGGCTGGCGCCGATGCCGATCAAGTCGGGCTCGCCGAGCGTGGCGGTGCCGGGCTTCGCCGTAGAGGTGCTCGACGAGCAGGGAGGCCCGGTGCCGGCCGGGACAGAGGGCGCGATCTGCCTGCGGCTGCCGCTGCCTCCGGGCACGCTGCCGACGCTGTGGGGGGACGACGACCGTTACGTCGCGTCCTACTTGTCGGCCTTCGAGGGCTACTACCTCTCCGGCGACGGTGGCTACGTCGACGACGACGGCTACCTCTTCGTCATGGGTCGCACCGACGACGTCATCAACGTGGCCGGGCACCGGCTGAGCACCGGTTCGATGGAGGCAGTCATCGCGATGCACCCGGCGGTGGCCGAGTGTGCGGTGATCGGCGTCGCCGACGACCTCAAGGGCCAGCTCCCGCGCGGCTTCGTGGTGCTCAAGGCCGGTGTCACCGACGACCCCGAGGACATCGGCCGCGAGCTGGTGGCGCGGGTGCGTGAGGAGATCGGCGCGGTCGCGGCCTTCCGCGACGTCACCGTCGTGGGCGGTCTGCCCAAGACCCGCTCCGGCAAGATCCTCCGTCGCACGATGCGTGAGATCGCCGACGGCAAGGACGCGGCCGTGCCGTCGACGATCGAGGACGCCGGCGTACTCGACACGCTGCGTCCGGCGCTCCGCCGCGGCTGAGACCTCCGGCGAGGCCGGGAGCGGGTCAGCTGAGCGAGTCGTCGGCCCAGGGTGCGGCATGCCGCGGCCGGGCCTCCGCTCGCAGCCGCTGCCGGGGTACGCCGGCGCGGATCAGGTGGTGGGCACGCGCGAGGTCGACCGGGCGCGACCAGAGGTAGCCCTGGCCCATGGTGCAGGAGGCGTCCTTGAGCCACGCCGCCTGCTCGGGCAGCTCGACGCCTTCGGCGACGGTGGTGAGCTTCATGGTGCGGCTCATCGCGATGATGGCCTCGGTCACCGAGGAGCCCTCGGACCCGTCGCAGACGTGGTCGACGAAGGTCTTGTCCACCTTGAGGATGTCCACCGGCAGCCGGGACAGGTAGGCCAGCGAGCTGTAGCCGGTGCCGAAGTCGTCGATGGCGACGTGAACGCCGAGGGCGCGCAGCGCGGCGAGGCTCTCGACCGCACCGGCCATGTCGTCGAGCAGCACCGACTCGGTGATCTCGAGCACGAGGTGGCGCGGGTCGAGTCCGGAGTCGTTGAGGGCGGAGACGACCCACTCGACGAAGTCGACCTGGACGATCTGCTGGGCTGCGACGTTGACCGAGATCGAGGGCGCGAAGAGCGGGCTCTGCAGGCCGACCGCCGCGAAGCAGGCCTCGCGCAGCACCCAGGAGCCGAGCTCCACGATGAGCCCGCTCTGCTCGGCGATGGAGATGAACGCCTGCGGTGCGAGCAGGCCACGTCTCGGATGCTGCCAGCGCACCAGCGCCTCGAAGCCGGTGATCGTCTCGGTGCGGAGGTCGACGGTCGGCTGGAAGTGCAGCACGAACTCGCGGTCGCGGATCGCCTGCTGCAGCTCGCTGCGGATGGAGAGACGTTCGAGGGCGAGCGCGTGCAGGCCGGGCTCGTAGTGGGCGAAGGTGCCCTTGCCGCGGTCCTTGGCCCAGGCCATCGCCACGTCGGCGTTGCGCAGCATCTCCGCCGAGCTGACCCCGTCGTCGTGCGCGACGCAGATGCCGATGCTGGCCGAGGTGGCGACCGCGGTGTCCTCGACCCGGAACGGCTCCGCGAGCCGGCCCAGGATCCGCTGGGCTGTCTCTTCCGCATCCCTGGCGTCGCGACCCTCGAGAAGGATCGCGAACTCGTCGCCGTTCATCCGGGCGACCGTGTCGGCCTCACCGAGCTCGGTGCGCAGCCGGGCGCCGAACTCGACGAGCACCTGGTCGCCGATCGCGTGACCACGGCTCTCGTTGACGTGCTTGAAGTCGTCGATGTCGCACATCAGGACCGCGAGCGGCTCGGAGCGCACCGCGACCCGCGCCGTGGCGTGGTCGAGGCGGTCGCGGAAGAGCTGACGGTTGGCCAGACCCGTGAGCGAGTCACGCAGCGACTGCTCCCCGGCGTGGTCCTCGTGCTCGTAGCGGTCGGTCACGTCGCGCGCGCTCAGCACCCAACCGGCGATCGCGGCGTCGCCGCTGCGGTCGGTCAGGGTGCCCGTGAGCACCTGGAGGCGGCCCTCGCCCGCCTCGAGCCGCAGCGTCAGGTCGTGAGCACCACTGCGCTTGGTGACCAGGTGGCGTGCCACCGTCGCGGCGTCGTGGGCGGAGAGCAGGTCGACGAGACGACGGCCGACGAGGTGCTCGGGCAGGACCCCGAGGATGGTCGCCGACGACGGGCTCACGTAGGTCAAGGTCGAGTCGGCGTCGAGCACGGCGACGAGGTCGGCGCTGGTCTCGATCAACGCCGACATCCGCCGGGAGTCGTCGTCGCGGGCGCCCTGGGTGTGGAGCGCGGCAGCCAGCAGTCGGTGTCGCCCGGAGTGGCGCCGCGCCATCGCGACCACGGCAGCAGCCAGCCCGATCAGCAGCAGCCCGGTGAGGCCGAGGGTGTAGAGCTCGGCGTTGGCCTGTCGACGGGTCAGGTCCTCCCCGATCATGGCGGTCTCGGCGCGCAGCGACGACAGCATCGCCTCCTCGGAGGGTTCGGCGACCCAGGCGGCGAAGCGATCACTCAACGCCTCGCTGTCGGCCAGGGGGATGCCGGAGTCGGCGAGCCGCTGGACCGCCCGCCCGGTGGCCGCGGCCGACTGGGCGTCGGGTCGCCCGCCGACGCTGTCGAGGCTGCCGCTCAGGCGTGCGTACGCGGCGTACTGGGCGTCGACGGATTCGTCGAAGGCGTTCACGCCGCGGAGTGCGCCGAACCCTGCGACGGCGACCACCGCAGCAACGACGGCTGCCCCCGTCACACCAAGCCGTCCGACCTGGCCCTGGTCCATCACCACCCCTGTCAGCGGGCCCCCAACCCGCTCGTGCGTGTCGCGATGACCGTAACGGCTGGTCGGCGCGAAACCGCGCATATGTGGCCCCGAAACGCCGTTCACGGTCCAGCCTCAGACGTGTCGTACGCCGAAACGTCACGGCGTGGGCTGCGGCGCTCCGGTGGTCGCTGCGGATGTTCCGCTGCGAGGGAGAGCGCCCCGACAGCCCCGGGTCGACTCAGTGGCCGCCCACCAACGGTGCCATCGCGCGGCCCAGAAGGCTCGGACGACCGGTGATTCGCTCCTCGGCGTCGGCGATCGTCATCGCGCGCAGGCCGGTGTTGACGCCGAGCCATCGCAGCGGCTCCGGCTCCCAACGACGCGAGCGGTGGTTGACCCAGGGCAGCCGGGTGAGGTCGGTCGTCGCGGCCGAGGATCAGGTCGCGCAGGGTGCGCCCGGCGAGGTTGGTGGTCGCGACGCCGTCCCCGACGTAGCCGCCGGCCCAGCCGAGCCCGGTCGTCGGGTCCAGCCCGACGGAGGCGATCCAGTCGCGGGGGATGCCGAGGGCGCCACCCCACGCATGGGTGAAGCGTGCTCGAGCAGCACCGGGAACATCTCGTCGCAGGGTCTCGCGCAGCATCGCGAACACCGCGTCCTCGCGGTCGTGCTCCGGTGCACCGACGAGCCGAAGTGGTACGGCGCCCCGCGGCCGCCGAAGACCAGCCGACCGTCGGCGGTGCGCTGGCCGTAGACCACCAGGTGGCGGTGGTCGGTGAAGGTCTCCCGCTCCCGGAGCCCGATGCGCTCCCACACGGCGTCGGGCAGCGGCTCGGTGGCGACGATCAGGGAGTAGACCGGCACCAGTTGCGCCGCATGCCGCGCGAGCGGCGGGTGTAGCCCTCGGTGGCCCGCACCACCACGTCGGCGCGCACCGTGCCCCGGCGGCGCGCACCGGCCGGTGGGGTGATCGCTCGCACCGGGTGCGCTCGTGGATCCCGCCGCCTCGGCGCTCGACCGCGCGCGCGAGTCCGCGGACGAGCCGGGCTGGATGAAGGGCCGCGCAGTCGGGGGTGTAGGTCGCCGCCCACCGTGCCGACGGCGTCCAGCCGCGCACGGGCCGCGGCCTCGTCGAGCAGGCTGCACGTCGTCGGGGTCGCGGTCCCAGGTGCGGGCCGCCTCGACCTCGGCGCGGCGCCGATCGCACCTGGCTCGGCGTGCGGGCCAGCGCGATCGTGCCGCCCTTGTGCGCCTGGGCGTCGATGCCCTCCGCCTCGGCGACCGCGAGCACCTCGTCGACCGTCGCCCGCATCGCCCGGTGCTGGGCGATCGCGGCCTCGCGGCTCGACCCCGGCAGCCGCGATCGTGCTCGCGGACGCCGGGAAGAGCGCCGAGCACCAGCCGCCGTTGCGGCCGGAGGCCCCGAAGCCGGCGGTCTCCGCCTCGAGCACGCTGCACCCGCAGCGAGGGGTCCTCGCGAGCAGGTAGTAGGCCGTCCAGAGCCCCGTGAAGCCGGCGCCGACCACGACGACGTCCGCGTCGGCGTCGCCCGCCAGTCCGGCGCGCGGCGTCCAGTCCTCGCCCGCGCTCTCGTGCCACAGCGACAGGCCGCCGTACGACGGGGGAGGAGTCGTGCCGCTCAGCGAACGCCCCAGGAGTAGGTCTGCTTGCGCAGCTCGAGGTAGATGAAGGTCTCGGTCGACACGACGTTCTCGATCGTGCGGATCTTGGTGGAGAGCACGTCGAGCAGGGCGTCGTCGCTCTCGCAGACGACCTCGACCAGCAGGTCGTAGGAACCGGCGGTGATCACGACGTAGTCGACCTCGTCGAGCGCTGCGACCGCGTCGGCGATCGGCTCCAGGCTGCCGCTGGCGCGGATGCCGATCATCGCCTGGCGGGCGAACCCGAGCTCCATCGGATCGGTGACCGCGACGACCTGCATCACGCCGCTGTCGACCAGGCGCTGCACGCGCTGGCGCACGGCTGCCTCGGACAGGCCGACCACCTTGCCGATGGCGGCGTAGGAACGGCGGCCGTCCTGCTGGAGCTCCTCGATGATCGCCTTGGAGACCTCGTCGAGCACCAGACCGGAGCGGCCGGCCGGCCGCGGCTTGGAGCCGTTGCTGTGGGCCGCTCCGCGGGCGTCACAGGCGGATCGTGGCAGCCGGGCGGGAGGCAGGTCAAAGAATATGGGGGGGGCTGAGTGACAGATTTCGTTGCAGTCGTGTTTCGTACCTACTGAATCCCTTGTTTTCGTGTCTAATTCTCTGTCAGGATCCACTGACCTCGAAGAGCCCCACGACGAGAGGAACGGTCACGATGCCGCTGCCCGCACCCGGATCCGGACGCTCGAGACGTACGCCCGTCGGGAGAGCATCGACCAGTCGACGCGACTTCCTGCGCTACGCCGGCCTGACCGGTCTCGCTGTGGGTGCGCCCGTCCTGCTCTCCGCCTGCGGCACCCCCGCGGCGAAGCAGACCGCGGACTGTGCGTCAGCAAGGACCTGTCCTCGACGGAGAAGATGCTGAACTTCTCCAACTGGCCGCTCTACGTCGACGAGAAGAAGGTCAAGCGCAACGGCAAGAAGGTCACGATCTACCCGACGCTGACGCAAGTTCGAGGCCGACACCGGCATCAAGGTGGAGTACGTCACCGACGTCAACGACAACTACGAGTTCTTCGGCATCGTGCGCAACCAGCTCGCCGACTGCCAGCCGACCGGACGCGACATCATGTCGCCCGACCGACTGGATGGCCGCGCGGATGGTCAACCTGGGCTGGCTGCAGAAGCTCGACAAGGAGCAGCTCCCCAATGTCGAGGCCAACCTCGTCGAGACGCTGCGGTCCCCGAGCTGGGACCAGAACCGCGACTACTCGGTGCCGTGGCAGAGCGGCCTGACCGGCATCGCCTACAACTCCAAGCTGACCAAGGAGGTCAAGAGCTTCGATGAGCTGCCTGACCCGACCGGACCTCAAGGGCAAGGTCAGCCTGCTCTCGGAGATGCACGACACGATGCTCTTCATGCTGCTGCTCGAGGGCGCCGACCCCGAGGACTTCACCGCCGACGAGTACGGCGCCGCGATCGACCGGCTCCAGAAGGCCACGGACGCCGGTCAGATCCGGGCCTTCACCGGCAACGAGTACGCCCAGGACCTCGCCAAGGGCAACATCGTGGCGTGCGAGGCGTGGTCCGGCGACATCATCCAGCTGCAGTTCGACAACCCCGACATCAAGTTCGTCGCACCCGAGGAGGGCCTGGCCCTGTGGAGCGACAACATGCTGGTCCCGAACAAGGCGGACCACAAGGGCAACGCCGAGAAGCTGATGGACTACTACTACGACCCCGAGGTCGCCGCCACGCTCGCCGCCTGGGTCAACTACATCTGTCCGGTCGCGGGGGCCAAGGAGGAGATGGAGAAGATCGACGACGACCCTCGTCGACAACGAGCTGATCTTCCCCACCGATGAGACCCTCGCCAACGCCAAGGACTTCATGGGTCTGGACCAGAAGACGGAGCAGAGCTACCAGAAGCAGTTCGCCTCCGTGATCGGAGCCTGATCTCGTGGCTGATGCTCATGCGGACGCCGAGTCCGCGTCGGGGGCGGACCTCACAGCTGACCTCGGTCACCAAGCGCTTCGGCGGCTTCACGGCGGTCGACGACCTCGACCTGGTCGTCGAGCAGGGCCGGTTCTTCGCGCTGCTGGGTCCGTCGGGCTGTGGCAAGACGACCACGCTGCGGATGGTCGCCGGACTCGAGGAGCCCACCGAGCGGGACGATCACGATCGGCGGGACAGGACATCAGCCGGCTCAAGCCCTACAAGCGGCCGGTCAACACCGTCTTCCAGAACTACGCGCTCTTCCCGCACCTCGACATCTTCGAGAACGTCGCCTTCGGGCTGCGCCGGTCGAGGCCACAAGGACGTCAAGGGGCAGGTCGGGGAGATGCTCGAGCTGGTCGAGCTGGGCGGCTTCGGCAAGCGCCGCCCCGCTCAGCTGTCCGGCGGCCAGCAGCAGCGGGTCGCCCTCGCCCGCGCACTGATCAACAAGCCGCGGGTGCTGCTGCTCGACGAGCCGCTCGGCGCGCTCGACCTCAAGCTGCGTCGGCAGATGCAGATCGAGCTGAAGCGGATCCAGACCGAGGTCGGCATCACCTTCGTGCACGTCACCCACGACCAGGAGGAGGCCATGACGATGGCCGACACCGTCGCGGTGATGAACAAGGGCCTCATCGAGCAGATGGGCGCCCCCGCAGACCTGTACGACAACCCGGCGACCACCTTCGTGTCGAACTTCCTCGGCCAGTCCAACCTGGTGCGGGCACAGGTCGTCGAGCAGGGCAGCGAGCGCCTCGTCGTCGACGTCAACGGCACCAAGATCGGGGCGCCGGTCGCCCGCGCGCGACGTACCGAAGGCACCGTGTGGGTGGGCGTGCGACCCGAGAAGGTGTTCCTCGCCGGCTCCGGCGGCGACGAGGGCGGCTCGAACGACAACGTGCTGCCGGCGGCGTGGTCACCGACGTCAGCTTCATCGGGGTGAGCACGCAGTACCTCGTGCGGATGCCGTGGGACCAGGAGCTCACGGTCTTCGAGCAGAACACCGGCGCCCGCGAGCAGTTCCGTCCCGGCGACGTCGTCGACCTGCACTGGACCGCGGCGCACACCTTCCTGCTCGACGCCGACCAGGACGTGCACGCAGGCGACGAGTCCTACGCCGCTCTCACAGGCGCGGACGCGGGCGGCTGATGAGCGTCGCGCAGTTCGGCGGGACGGTCGCCGGCGGACACGGGCAAGGGCGAGGCCGAGCAGGAGAAGCGCGGCGGTCGGGCCGGCTACCTGCTCCTGCTCCCGGGCACCATCTGGCTGCTGATCTTCTTCGTGGTCCCCACCATCCAGCTCGCCGCGACGTCGCTCTACGACCCCAACGGGTCGCTGGACACCGGCTATGCGATGACGTTCTCGGTCGGCAACTACTGGGACGCGCTCACCCAGTACCAGGACCAGTTCATCCGCTCGTTCATCTACGCCGGTATCGCCACGACCATGTGCCTGTTGCTCGGCTACCCGCTCGCCTACGCGATCGCGTTCAAGGCAGGGCGCTGGAAGAACTTCATGCTGGTGCTGGTGATCGCACCGTTCTTCACCAGCTTCCTGGTGCGCACGCTGGCCTGGAAGTCGATCCTGTCCGACAACGGCTTCCTGGTCGAGTCGCTCAAGACGATCAGCCTGCTGCCCGATGACGGCCGGCTGCTCGCGACGCCGGTAGCCGTGGTGACCGGGCTGACCTACAACTTCCTGCCGTTCATGGTGCTGCCGCTCTACGCCAGCCTGGAGAAGATCGACCCCCGGCTCGTCGAGGCCGGCAAGGACCTGTACGCCAACGGCTTCACGTCGTTCCGCAAGGTCACGCTGCCGCTCTCGATGCCCGGCGTGGTTGCCGGCACGCTGCTGACCTTCATCCCGTCCGCGGGGGACTACATCAACTCCGAGCTGCTCGGCACGCCCCAGGAGCGGATGATCGGCAACGTCATCGACAACCTCTTCCTCGTCCAGCTCGACTACCCCGCCGCCGCCGCGAGCTCGGTGCTGCTGATGATCGCGATCGTGTGCCTGGTGCTCTTCTACGTGCGCCGCGCCGGGACGGAGGACCTGCTGTGACCCTCACCCGCGTCGGCCGCTGGGTCAGCGACCACATCATCCTGGCGATCGCGATCGTCGTGCTGGGCTACATGTTCCTGCCGATCTTCTTCGTGATCCTGATGTCCTTCAACGACCCCACCAGCCGTCTCAACTACGAGTTCCAGGCGTTCACGTGGGGCAACTGGACCGACCCGTGCTCCGAGGCGGGCATGTGTGCCTCGGTGGTGAAGAGCCTGCAGATCGGCTTCCTCTCCACCGTGTTCGCGACCTTGCTCGGCACCCTGGTCGCCTTCGCCCTGGTGCGGCACCGCTTCCGTGGCCGGGCGGCCACCAGCCTGCTGATCTTCCTGCCGATGGCGACCCCTGAGGTGGTGATGGGCTCCTCTCTGCTGGCGCTGTTCACCACCGCCGGGCTTGCCGGCTCGCTCGGCTTCTGGTCGATCCTGGTCGCGCACATCATGTTCTGCCTCTCGTTCGTGGTGGTGACCGTGAAGGCCCGCCTGGCCGGGCTGGACTCCCGCTACGAGCAGGCCGCGATGGACCTCTATGCCAACGAGTGGCAGACCTTCTGGCGGGTGACCTTCCCACTGGTCTTCCCCGGCATCCTGGCCGCGGCGCTGCTGGCGTTCTCGTTGTCCTTCGACGACTTCATCGTCACCAACTTCAACCACGGCAACACGATCACGTTCCCGATGTTTGTCTGGGGCGCCGCTCAGCGCGGCATCCCGCCGCAGGTCAACGTGATCGGCACCGTGATGTTCGTGGTGGCACTCGGGCTCGTGCTCAGCAGCAGCGTCCTGCAGCGGCGTCGCGCCAGATGAGCCGAACGGGATCCCATCCGTCACTCGCCGACGCCGCACCGCAGACCTACTGGCTCGATGATCCGGCACGGCCGGAGGAGCTGCCCGCTCTGGACGCACCGGCGACGGCTGACCTGGTGGTGGTCGGTGGCGGGTACGCCGGGCTGTGGTCGGCGTTGCGTGCCAAGGAGCGCGACCCGTCCCTCGACGTCGTGGTGCTGGAGCAGGGCCGCTGCGGTGACCAGGCGAGCGGCCGCAACGGCGGCTTCGCCTCGGCCAGCCTGACCCACGGCTACGGCAACGGCGTCGCCCGATGGCCCGACGAGATGGCCGTGCTCGACCGGCTCGGCGCTGCAAACCTCGACGCCATCGGCGAGGCGGTCGCCCGCTACGACATCGACTGCCTCTGGGAACGCACCGGCGAGCTCACCGTCGCCACGAAGCCTCACGAGGTCGAGGAGCTCGCCGGACTGGCCGGCTCGTTGGCTGCGGGCGGACACGAGGTGCGGCTGCTCGACGGTCCGGAGACGCAGGCGCGGGTGGCGAGCCCGACGTACACAGGCGGCTTGTGGGAGCCGCACGCCACCGCCATGGTCGAGCCGGCCCGGCTCGCTTGGGGCCTCCGTGCGGCCTGCCTCTCGCTCGGCGTGCGCATCCACGAAGGCACGCCCGTGACCTCGCTCGACCGCGACAGCGTCGGGATGCAGGTGACGACGCCGGGGGGAGTGGTGCGCACCGGTCGCGTGGTGCTGGCGACCAACGGGTTCACGCCGCTGCTGCGCCGGCTGCGGCTGATGACGGTGCCGGTCTACGACTACGTGCTGATGACCGAGCCGTTGTCGACCGAGCAGCGCGCCGCGATCGGGTGGAGCGGGCGCGAGGGCGTCGGGGACGCCTCCAACCTCTTCCACTACTACCGGCTGACCCGCGACGACCGGATCCTCTGGGGCGGCTACGACGCGGTCTACCACTACGGCAGCAAGATCGACCCCCGGCGCGAGCAGGGCCGCACCCACGAGCTCCTCGCCGCGCAGTTCTTCGAGACCTTCCCCCAGCTCGAGGGCCTGGGCTTCAGCCACCGCTGGGCCGGCGTGATCGACACCTGCACGCGTTTCGCCGCCTTCTACGGCACCGCCCACGAGGGCCGCGTCGCCTACGCGCTCGGCTTCACCGGCCTCGGCGTCGCCGCCACCCGCTTCGCCGCCGACGTGATGCTCGACCTGCTCGACGGCGCCGACACCGAGCGCACCCGGCTGCGGATGGTGCGCGAGAAGCCGCTGCCCTTCCCACCCGAGCCGGCCCGCTTCGCCGGCGTCCAGCTCACCCGCTGGTCGATGGCCCGCGCCGACGTGCGGCAGGGCCACCAGAACCTCTGGCTGCGCACCATGGACCGCTTCGGCCTCGGCTTCGACTCCTAGCGACTGCCCTGGCTCCGAGTGGCGGCTCGAGAACCCTCGCGAGTCCTGGGGTCAGTCGCCCGGCGGCACCTGGAAGGCCCGGACCTCGATCCGGCCGCCGAGGGCCTTCGACGCCCGGGCGGCCCAGCCCAGGGCGGCCTTCTCGTCGGCGACGTCGATCACCCAGAAGCCGCCGAGGTATTCGGGAGCCTCGACGAAGGGGCCGTCGACGGTGCTCAGCGACTCACCGGTGTTGTCGACGGTGATCGCGCTCGAGGGCGGCATCAGCCCGCCCGCGAAGACGAAGGCGCCGGTCGACGTCAGCTCCTCGAGGATCGCACCGGTGGCGGCCAGGGCCGCCTCCAGCTCGGCCGGGTCCATGCTCTCCATGGTCGGCTCCTCGTCGGAGTCGTGCGGGACTGACAGCAGGTATTGGCTCATGCCCACTACGACCGGCCTGGAACCGGAAACTCATCGGCCGGCCTGGCACGCCCCGCTCTTCGCGAACCGTGCGAGTGGCAGGACACGACGTCCCACGGTCCGGCGGTGCCGAGGGTAGGCTGGAGTGTGTTCGAGTACCTGACCCGCGAGGTCGGCCCCACGATGGGCCCGTACGTCGAACTCGTCTGGTTCGCCCGCGGTCGCATCACCGGGGTCAGGGAGCGCATCGCCCCCACCGGGTCGACCGTGGCCGCCGTCGTCCTCGGCGACCCGATCCGGCTGACCCCCGCTGACGGCGCTCCGCTCGTCACCGACACGGGATTCCTCATCGGCCCACACGACCGACCGGTCGTCAACGAGCCCCAGGGCGAGACCTACTGCGTGGGGATCGTGACCCGCCCCGCGGGCTGTCGACCTGTCTTCGGCCTTGCTCCGGTCGCGTTGAAGGGGCGGGTGCTCGACCTGGTCGAGGTGTGGCCACGTGCCGCGGCCCTGCGGCGCGGACTCTCGTCATGTGGCTCCCCGGAGGAGGCCCTGGACCTCGTCGAGTCCCTGCTGTGCACCGAAGAACCGTTCAGTCGGACCGCGGTGGCACGTTGCGCCGCGGCGGTGCAGGCGCTCACGGCTGACCCCACCCGTCCCGTCGCTGAGATAGCCACGTCGCTCGGCGTCAGTCACGGCCACCTCGACAGGCAGTTCACCGACCAGGTCGGGCTGAGCCCACGAACGCTCGCCCGGATCTTGCGGATGCGGCGACTGCTCGACCACATCGACGTGTTCGAGACGGTGGCGTGGGCGGAGATGGCTGCGGACCTCGGGTGGTTCGACCAGGCGCACCTGATCCGCGACTTCCAGCGACACACCGGAGTGACCCCCACGGAGTACGCCGCCGCCCAGCGGTCCACCTACTCCCGCGCGGAGGCCGCAGCGTCCGCCGGATTCGTTCCCGACAGGAGGTGAAGTCTGTCCAATCCGTGCCCGTCCTGGCGGTTGGAGCATGGGACACACACCGTCGACGGGAGCGTGGAATGACGACCGCCTTCACTGCAAGGGCCACCGTTGGCCACCCGGTTGCCGCGGTGTGGGAGCGGTTGGTCGACTGGGACTCCGCGGACCGGTGGATGCGGGGTGTGGACGCCGTCCGCGCGGAGGGTCCCGTCGAAGTCGGCTCGACCATCGTCTTCACGACGCGCGGCAAGGAGAGACTCGCGACCATCGCCGCGCTCCACCCAGGGCGCAGCATCACGATGCGGTCCGTCCAGGGTGGCGTGACCGCCGACTACACCTATGAGTGCGTCGCCCGAGGCCGGGACACCAGCCTGAGCCTCGTTGCTGACTGCTCGATGACGGGTCCCACGCGACTGCTCGGCCCCCTCATCAGGTATGCGATCCGTCGAGCCGACGGCGGCCAGCTCGCCCGGTTCGCCGACACCTTCGCCGCCCCTTCGCACAGGTAGTCACCGACCGGCACGGTCTCGACCACCACGACGCCGTCCGGGGAGGTCCGATGACTTCCGAGAGCGGGGCGGGTCCCCACCTGCGTCGCTTCCGCGGATCCGCGTCGACCGCGCGGTGGCGGCGGAGCCGGACGACGGAGCCGGACGACGGAGCTGAGGAGACAGCGATGGGTGAGCTGCACGTCAACATGAACATCACGCTCGACGGTGTGATCCAGGCCAACGGAGGGCCCACCGAGCAGGACGCCGGTTTCCAGTACGCCGGCTGGGAGCGCCCGTTCGGGGATGCGGAGTCCGGCGCGCAGATCACGGCGGACGTGCTGGACTCCGACGCCCTGCTGCTGGGTCGCACGACCTACGACATCTTCCGCGCCTACTGGCCCGGCATGACCGACGACGTCGGGCGCGCCTTCGACCGGGTTCCCAAGTACGTCGCGTCCCGCGGCACGCCGGCGTTGACCTGGGGCACCAGCACCCAGATCACGGACGTCGGTGTCGAGGTCCGTGACCTGCGAGAGCGGCATGCGCAGATCCACACGTGGGGGAGCGCAGACCTGCTGCAGACCTTGTTCGGCGAGGCCCTGGTCGACCAGGTGAACCTGTGGGTGTGTCCGGTCGTGATCGGGCAGGGCAAGAAGCTCTTCCCCGGAGGGACGACCGCGATGCGGTTCGAGCAGGTCCAGGCACCGAAGTTGTATCCCGGAGGGACGATGCTGCTGCGCTACCGGTGCCTGCGGGGTGCCCCGGAGACGGTGACGGGGGCCGTCGCCGGTGAGAGCTGACCTCGGCGAGCTCGGCCGTGTCTGCGCTGCCGTCGGCGGGAGGTCCCGTGGTCAGCCGGCGCGCGTCATAGCTCGTGGCCGTCGCTGGGAGCGGCGAAGGGCGATGCCGAGGATCAGCGCTCCGGGCACGATCACGATCGGCGCGACCGGGTCCTCGAATCCGGTCGCGAGGAGGGCTGCCAGGCTGGCCGCTCCGAGGAGGATGCTGACCACGGTGGCCACCCGGGCCGACCGGCGGGCGACGTCGGCTGCGCGCACCGCCTCGCTGGCGAGCACGAGCGAGCTGAGCGCAAGCAGCGAAAGCGCGGACACCAGGGGAACCGTCAGCGGGCCGAAGTCCCGCACGAGCGGTGGGAGATCGTCCGGGTCGGCGAACAGGCCGAGTCCCAACCCCACGTAGGTCCACCACACGAGCAGCGTGGCCAGTGCCGACCACCAGGTGAGCTCGGCGAGCCGTCCCGCGACTCCGGTGCGGACGTGGACGGCCGCCCGGAGGAGGAGCGCCGGTGGGAGCAACAAGAACAGCCCGGTGACCAGTGCGTAGAGCGCGTGGTCCTGGGTGATCTGGGCCTGCGTGGAGGTGGCCACGGCGTTGACCGCCACCCCCTCGCGCTCGGCGGCCGCCGCCAGGTCTCGCTCGAAGCCGGCTCCGAGGGTCACGGCTACGACGGCGTACCCGACCAGCGTGACAGCGGCGCCGTTCATCGCCCACCCGGCCGTCCCAGCCCAACCGGGTGAGCGACGCTGCGACGCAGCCGTGGGGCCGGTGCGGGAGAGGTCCTCGCCGGTCATCGCACCCCCGTGCGCCGGGGGGCTTGCTGCACGGCGGATGCCGCGTCCCGGACTTCGCGCCAGCCCGGGTTGGTCAGCCACCGACCAGCGACGTGCACGGTCGGCGAGATCTCGCTGCCGTCGTTCACGGCGCGGACCCGGGCGGCACCGTCCTCATCGTCGCGAAACCGCACCGAGTGGTGGGGCACCCGGTGCAGGGTCAAGGCGGTCCTCAACCTGATGCCGAAGGGACATCCGGGCTTGAAGTACACGACCGGCTCGTTCATGGCGCCCCGCCTCGAGTGGAATCTGTCATAGCATGACTATCACGAACATAGTGATACTCTGCCGTGTGGCTGTCAACAGTTCCCGCGGACACCGCCAGCGCCAGGCCGAAGCCACCAAGCGGGAAGTGGCGCGCGTTGCCCGCGGGCTGTTCGCGGAGCACGGCTACGTCGCCACCACGATCAGCGCCATCTCCGCCGAGGCAGACATCCCGGTCCAGACGATCTACTCGGCGTTCGGATCGAAGGCGAAGATCCTCGAGAAGGTCACCGAGCTCTGGATGAGCGAGACTCAGACGGCCTCACGTGCCGCCGCGTACCTGGACGAGCCAGACCCGGTCGGGCAGCTGAGGATGCTCGCCGAGCTCAACCGGCGCCAGATGCAGGTCGGCTCCGACGTCGTGGTGATCTACCAGGAGGCGGCGGCGTCGGACCCGCACATGGCCGAGATCCTGCGCAACGTCCTGGCCGCACGCGAGCGCGAGATCCGCAAGCTCATCGAGGTCCTCGCCCCGCGGCTCCGCCCGGAGCTCACGGTCGACTCCGCCCTCGACCTCACGCTGGCGCTCACCCTTCCCGAGCTCTTCCACCTGCTCGTCGTCGAGCGGGGATGGGGTCACCTCCGCTACGAGACCTGGCTGGGCCACGAGGACGGGCGCCCGCACCGCATCGAGTGCCTCGTTCGTCGGCTCTCTGCGTGATGAACATGGCCTTGGTGATCGACGCGAACGCGGTGGCCGTGCCCGCGAGCCGTTCCGGGCGGTCGCGGGCGGCATCGAGGCCATCGAGCCACAGGTCGACCTGGGCTCGTGAGACGCGGCTCGGGTCTCCACCGATGAGCGTGGGACGGGCGTCTCGAGACAGGAAGCCCGCGTCCTTGATGGCGGCTCGCTTGGCGTCCAGGATGCGCCGGCTCAGCCAGTCGCAGCACCAGGCGTGCGGTGGGCGGACCGGAGGCGACGACGAGACGTCCCAGCGTCTGCCACCCGAGCGCCTCGACTCCGCGACGTCAGACGCCACGGCAGCGCCGGGGCCACCAGGACGACTCCCCGAATCCTGTCGGGCATGCAGCCCGGCGGCCAGCGCCGCCACCAGGCCACCCGTCGACCAGCCGTGGAGCACCACCTGGCTCCTCGAGGCGAAGCTGTCGGACGAACGCCGACACGAAGCGAGCGTCGAGATCTGGCGCGTGGCCCGTGTCGATACGGAGCGTCGGTGTGGCCCGCAATCGTCCCCGGGAGGTCGACAGAGACCACCGGGCCGAGCTGCCTCAGGTGAGGAACGAGGTCGATCCACATGCTCGCGCTGCCGGTCATCGGGGGCACGAGCAGGTGAACCGGTGCGCCGGGCGGCGCGGTCGAAGCGGGATCGCGCGGACGTAGTGCACGGGCACGCCGCACACGCTCGTCGAGACGCTGCGCAACCCTGCCCACTGCGGCGATCGGACGCCCCAGTCGTCGTACCGCACGGTCTGACCCCTTCCGTGACCAGGGTAGTCGCGGCGCAGGTGAAGGCGACGATGCCGCAGGATGGTCCATGAGCCTGGCACTCATCCCCGTCGCGCCGGGGTCGTCGTGGGGTGAGCGCAGCCGTCCGACCCTCGATCTCGTGGGCGCCAGGTGACCTCACAGTTCTCGACGAGCAGTCGTCACTACGTGGGTCACCCCTGCTGCCCGGTTGCTCGGAACACGTAGGCGAAGGCGGTCTTGGTGTAGGCGACTCCTCGTCCCTGGCGGCGGATCAGCTCGGGGACTGCCGAGGCTGGTCGTTTCGGGACGAGGTAGGCGTCCAGCTCTTCGGTATCGAGGCGGTACCTCCCGTCGAGCTGGTGCACGGCGGCCACGAGCTGGAGGCTCGGGTCGAGCGCGGCGAGGCTGGCGTCCCCGTGGCTGGTGTTGGCCAGGAAGAGCCCCCGCGGGGAGAGGTACTGCCGGCAGTGCTCCCACACCGGACCTGCGTAGAGCGAGATGAGCAGGTCGAAGTCGGCGAGGGGGAGGGGGAGTGGCTGGGTGTAGTCCCGGTGCAGGAACGCCACGTCGGCAGAGGCTCCTGGCAGGGTGCGCCCCTCCAGTTCTGCTGCCACGAGCAGATGGTCGGCGAAGAAGTTGGCGGCCCGGCGATCGGTATCGACGAAGGTGACCGAGCGGATCGCTGTCGAGGGAGACAGATCGAGGTAGCTGCCGGGGTAGAGCGCCCTTTGCGGAGCCCACTGCCTGCCGAGGGCGGCGAACAGCCCGGAGCGGTCACCGATACTGTCGCGGTAGCTCGCCCACGAGGCGACCACGTCGTCGCCTCGGATCTGGTCCGGCAGCGTTCATGCGCCGCATCCGTTCGACGCGGAGGCGTCCGGTCGCTCGCCGAGCCATGCCGGCCACGGGCACGTCCATCGGGCTCGCGGTCGACCAGCAGACATCAGCGGGCAAGGGCGGCCTCCTCGGCGAGCCGGCCGAGCTTGTGCGGGTTGCGGACGGCGTACATGCGGGAGATCCGGCCGTCGTCGACCACGAAGCTGACGACGGTGTCGACGTCACCGTTCAGCGTGATCCGGCCGCCCAGGGCACCGTTGAGCCACAGGGTGTCGACGACCGCGTCGGGCAGGAGGGTCGCGAACCGCGACAGGAAGCCAGCCACCTTGCGGGCGCCGATGACGGGGTGCAGGGAGGCCGACACGAGTCCGCCGCCGTCGGCAACGACGACGACGTCGGGCGCCAGCACCTCCATCAGCGCTTGGACGTCGCCACTCTGCAGCGAGGCCAGGAAGCGCTCGACGACCCGTTGCTGCTCAGACCTGTCGACCTGCATCCGCGGACGGCCCGCAGCCACACGATCACGAGCCCGGTGCGCCACCTGGCGGACCGCGGTGGGGGTCTTCTCGATGGCCGTCGCGATCTCGTCGTAGGGCAGGTCGAACACCTCGCGGAGCACGAACACCGCACGCTCGGTCGGGGTGAGGGTCTCGAGCACGGTGAGCATCGCCATCGAGATGCTCTCGGCGAGCTCGACGTCCTCGGCGACGTCGGGAGTGGTCAGCAGGGGCTCGGGGAGCCACTCGCCCACGTAGTCCTCGCGGCGACGCGAGAGCGTCCGCAGCCGGTTGAGCGCCTGTCGGGTGACGATCCGGACCAGGTAGGCACGAGGGTCGCGGACGTCGGAGCGGTCCGCACCCGCCCACCGCAGCCAGGTCTCCTGCACCACGTCCTCGGCGTCTGCCGCGGAGCCGAGCATCTCGTAGGCCACGGTGAAGAGCAGGCTGCGATGGGTGACGAACGGGTCGCTCATGTGCGCGAGGATACGTCGGTACGCACCTCCGGCTGCGCGAGCTTGAACTCGCACGCGGCCGAGAAGCCCTGCGCCTCGATGCCCATCGCGACGTTGGAGCGCGCGTAGAGGTTGGCGAGGGCGACCTGGGTCGTGAGCTCGACCATCGCGGCCTCGCCGAGCTCGCCCAGCAGCCGGTCGAACAGGTCGTCCTCGACCGTCGGCGGTGTGGTGGTCATGGCCTCGGCGTACTCCAGGACGTCGCGCTCGAGCGGGGTGAAGACGTCCGAGGTGCGCCACACCGGGACCTGGCTGGCCTTGCGCTCGTCCAGGCCCTCGTTGTGGGCGTGGAAGTAGCCGAAGTCCAGGCACCACGAGCAGCCGATCTGGGCGGCGACGGCCATGTGCGCGAACGACTTCAGGCTCTCGTCGCACGCGCTCCACTTCTGCGACTTGCTGCCGACCGCCAGGAACGTCCGCAGCACCGGCCGGTTGTGGAAGTAGATGCCGATCGTCTCGGGCACGTCGCCGAGCAGCTTCACGCTGAAGCGCTTGACGAGGGCGCCGAGGACTCCGTTGATCGGAGCAGGTTCGATGCGGGTGGTGGTCATGTCGGTCTCCTGTGTCGTTGGGTAGGACATCAAGACACCGGCCGCGCCGGGGATGTGACGGATGACGGACGACCAAGCAGCCGTTCCGCACCCTCTTCCGGCTCACCACCATCGCCAACTGCGTCGCGCTGGCGTGGTTCGTCTACGCAGGACCGGTGACGATGCCCTGGGGGGCGACGTCGTAGACCAGCTTCTGGATGCCGTTGGTGTAGGAGTCGTGCTCGACCAGCGTGAGGGACTGCTTGTCCTTGTCGGTGTCGCTGAACATCCGCTTGCCGGCGCCGAGGATCACCGGGAACACCAGCAGGTGATAGCGGTCGATGAGGTCGGCGTCGGCGAGGTTGCGGACCAGGGTGGCGCTGCCGTGGATGATGATCGGTCCGCCGTCGGTGTCCTTGAGCCTCGCGACCTCCTCGAGGGAGGCCAGGATGGTGGTGTCGCCCCAGTCGTCGACGAGGTCGGCGTCGGTGAGGGTGCTGGAGACGACGTACTTCGGCATCACCTTGTAGCCGGCGAACTCCTCGATGCCCGGCCAGACGGGGCTGAACGCCTGATAGCTGGAGCGGCCCATCATCAGCGCGGAGGCCTCGTCCTGCTCGCGACCCTTGAGCTCGTAGGCCTCGTCGAGGTGCTCGATGTCCTGGAACGTCCAGCCGGCGCTGCGGTGCGGCTCGGTCGGGCCGCCGCCGGGGGAGTCGACGACACCGTCGAGGGAGACGAAGGCGGTGTAGATCAACGTGCGCATGGGGGAACCCTTTCAGAGTTGCGGTGAGGAGGAGTGAATGGTCCGACTCGGGGAGACGGCGCAAATCATCGCGCGCCGGCTGAGAGGCGCGGGAGCTCAGCTGCGCGGCCGGTAGCGCTGGCGGACCACACCTGAGTCGTACCCGGTGACGTCGATCAGCTCGAGGCGGGTCGTCGCGCCCTCGAACGGTCGGGTGCCGGCCCCACCGACCGAGGGGTGCACCCACAGGCAGAGCTCGTCGATGACACCGCCGTCCAGGAGGCCGACGGTGAGCTCGCCGCAGCCGGAGAGGAACAGGTCGCCGTCGACCTCGTCCTTGAGTCGACGAGTGCCCTCGACCGCATCACCGTCGATGACACGGGCGTTCCAGTCGAGGGCGCCGGCGAGGGTACGGGAGGCGACGTACTTCGGCATCGGGTTCAGGGTGTCGGCCCAGGCGCCGGTCGCCTTCGGCCAGTAGTCGAGGAAGCCGTCAAAGCACTTGCGGCCGGTGACGAAGGCGGCCGAGGAGGCGAGGGCCTCCAAGCTGGCGGTGTCGTGCCCGCCTTCGGCGACGAACCACTCTCCGACGTCGCAGAGGCCGTCGACGGTCATGCTGGTGTGGTTGATCAGTCTGCCCATGATGGGGTCCTCCCTCTCTGGTGGTGAGACCGGCGACGAGGCTCCAACTCATCGGCTGCCGCGTGTTCGCCACCGACTCCTGAGCAACGCGCCGGTGCGGTAGATCGGGACGCCTCGCCCTCGGCTGCTCATCCCACGGCGTAGCGGGCGACCAGGTCGTCCATCAAGGCGTTGCGGGCCTCGTCGATGCTGCGACGGGCGGGGTCGGCGTCGTGCCAGGCGACGATCTCGCGGGCGCCCTGCTCGAAGGGGGTGGAGCGGACGGCGCCCTGGCCGAACGCGCGCACCTTGGTGTTGTCGAAGACCATCGAGTGCGCCTTGTCGCCGAGCAGGCTCGCGCCCCAGCCGGGATCGAGGGCGGCGATCGCGTCGGAGGGGACGTGCACGATGTCGGCCTCGACGCCGGCCGCGGCGGCCAGGGCGTGGGTGACCTGGTCCCAGGTCAGGACGTCGTCGGAGGTGATGTGGAAGGCCTCGCCCAGGGCGCGGGGATGACCGAGCAGCGGCGTGAAGTCGCGGGCGAAGTCACGGTGGTGGGTCAGCGTCCACAGCGACGTACCGTCACCGTGCACGACCACCTTGCGGCCGCGCCGCATCCGCTCGACCGCTGTCCAGCCGCCGTCCATCGGCACCGAGGTCTGGTCGTAGGTGTGCGAGGGCCGCACGATCGTGACCGGGAACCCCTCGTCGCGGTAGCGGGCGACCAGCACGTCCTCGCAGGCGATCTTGTTGCGCGAGTAGTCCCAGTGCGGGTTGCGCAGCGGCGTCGACTCCGTGATCGGCAACCGCGCCGGCGGGGTCTGGTACGCCGACGCGCTGCTGATGAACACGTACTGGCCGGTGCGGCCGGTCAGGAGATCCGTGCGAGCCCGCACCTGCTCAGGGGAGAACGCCAGCCAGTCGACGACGACGTCGAACTCACGATCGCCGAGGGCGTGGCGCATCGACGACGCGTCGTCGACGTCAGCGGTCAGCCGCTCGATGCCCGGCGGTAGCTCACGGGTCGAGCCGCGACCGCGGTTGAGCACCGTCAGGTCGAGGCCTTCCTCGACCGCCCGCCAGGAGCAGGCCGAGCTGATGATCCCGGTGCCGCCGAGGAAGAGGACGCTGGTCATCGGACCAACCTAGGACACGGCCTCGTCGGGGCCGGGTGTCTGAAGAGAAAGTTGCCGACGGGTGTCGATCTCGTCCTGTGCCGTTCGACCTCTGGATGAGAAGGTCCACTCGGACCGATGACACGGAGGAGCACACCATGAAGTACATGCTGATCATGCGGGCCGACGACGCGGCGTTCGCCGACTTCGCCGAGATCGAGTTCGAGACCATCCTCGAGGTGATGGGGAAGTACAACGACGAGCTGGTCTCGGCGGGCGTGCTGGTCGCCGCCGAGGGGCTGACCGAGGCCTCCGAGGGCGTCGTCGTCGACTTCTCCGCCGAGCCGCCCATCGTGACCGACGGGCCCTACGGCGAGACCAAGGAGCTGTTCGGCGGCTACTGGATCCTCGACGTCGCCTCCCAGCAGGAGGCCGTCGAGTGGGCCAAGCGAGCCCCGATGACCGGCCCCGGCCTCAAGACAGAGATCCGCCGCATCGCCTCGATCGACGAGTTCCCCCAGGACAACCCGTGGGTCCAGAAGGAGCGCGCGTGGCGGGAGTCGACGGGCAACCTGTGAGCCGGACGTCGCCTCTGCCCTCACCGGGCCGCCAGGCCGTCGAGGCGGTCTGGCGCATCGAGTCGGCGAGGATCGTGGGGGCGCTGGCCCGGCTCACCGGCGACTTCGCCCTCGCGGAGGACCTGGCCCAGGAGGCGCTCGCCGAGGCGCTGGTCACCTGGCCGCGCGAGGGCGTGCCCGGCAACCCCGCCGGGTGGTTGCTGACGGTCGGCCGGCGTCGCGCGATCGACACCTTCCGCCGACGCTCCGCCCTCGACGAGCGCTACGTCGCCCTCGCCCACGAGCTTGGGGAGGGCGGCGTCTCGTCGGGCGTCGGCACCGGCGCGTCGGAGCCGGGGGACGATCTCTCCTTCGACCCCGACCGGATCGACGACGACGTGCTGGCGCTGGTCTTCGTCGCCTGTCACCCGGTGCTCAGCCGCGAGGCCCGCGTCGCCCTCACGCTGCGCGTGGTGGGCGGGCTCACCAGCGACGAGATCGCCCGGGCGGTCCTCGTGCCGACCGCGACGGTGCAGGCGCGGATCACCCGTGCGAAGAAGAGCCTCGCCGCCGCGCGGGTGCCCTTCGCCGTACCCCCGCGGGAGGAGTGGCGCGACCGCCTCGGCCCGGTGCTGAGCGTGGTCTACCTGATCTTCACCGAGGGATCGTCGGCGACCTCGGGGGCGGAGTGGATCCGCGCGGACCTGGCCCACGAGGCCGTCCGCCTCGCCCGGGTGCTGGCGCGGCTCGTCCCCGACGAGCCGGAGGTGCACGGGCTGCTCGCGCTGCTCGAGCTCACCGCCGCGCGCTTCCCGGCGCGCACCGGGCCCGACGGCGAGGCCGTGCTGCTCGAGGACCAGGACCGGCGCCGATGGGACCGCGCGGCGGTGCGGCGCGGTCGGGCGGCGCTGGCGACGGCCGAGAAGGTCGGCCGCGGACTCGGCGCGTATGGCGTGCAGGCCGCGATCGCCGAGTGCCACGCCGTCGCGCCCTCGGTGGCGGAGACCGCCTGGGACCGCATCGTCGAGCTGTACGACGTGCTCTGCCGGCTCGCCCCGTCGCCGGTCGTCAGCCTCAACCGCGCGGTGGCCGTCTCGATGGCCAGTGGTCCCGGCGCCGGCCTCGCCGAGGTGGAGAGGCTGTCCGACGTCGAGGGTCTCGCCGGCACGCACCTGCTCCCGGCCGTGCGCGGCGAGCTGCTGAACCGGATCGGTCGGCACGTCGAGGCACGCGAGGCGTTGCTCCTCGCCGTCGAACGCTGCGGCAACCAACGCGAGCGTGCGGTGCTGCTGGCCAAGGCCGAGGCTCTGGATTGACTCAGCCGAGCAGGGCCAGGTCGTCGTTGACACGGCCGAAGTCGACGCCGTACCGGTTCGACACCGCCGCCAGTGGCGTCATCGTCAGGGCCTCCTCGACGAGGTGGCCGCGTAGGTTCGAAAGCCCCAGGTGACGCACGAGCCCTGCGTCGCGCAGCTCGGTCAGCGCACCCAGGTGCTCCGCGACGGAGTCCAGGCCGGTCCTGCGCACGTCGTGGTCGCCGACTCGCCACGTGGTGGTCATCCCGGCGACCTCACCCGCCGCATCCCGGGTGACTGCCCGACTGCGTCAGGATCCTTGTGCACACGGACATTCCTGGGGTGATAACTGTCGGTGCCGACTGGTCTGATGGGGTCATGACAGCGACCACGGCCCCCGCGGAGGCGGACTCTCCCGCCGCGGTGCTGGCCGCCGTCCGACAGGCTCGGACGGTCGCGGATCGTGAGGAGGCGCGGATCCTCGCGCTGGCGGTCGACTGGGCCGCGATGCACTCACCGGACGGGGTCGACCCGCTCGGACCTCAGCGTCTCTTGGAGGTCGCCGGCCCCGGCGCGCCGGAGGTGGGGGAGTTCTGCGTCGCCGAGCTCGCGGTGGCGTTGCGGATGTCGACTCGGTGCCGGACGACGGCACCGTCCACCTCGAGGGCGACCTCGACCTCGCCGACGCGCTCGACCTCGACTCCGCGCTGTCTGCGGGTGCGGCCCGGTTGGCCGCGCTCGGCTGTGCCGACGCCCTGGACGTCCGCGGCGCCCATGCCCTGGGCGAGCTCGCCCGGGGATCCGAGCCCGCACTGCCGCTGGAGCAAGCGGGTGGCCGGGCGGTTGTCCTGCACGTGCACATGACCGACACCGCTCTGGCCGTCGGCCACGACCAGGTGCGGCCGCACCTGTCCCGGCTCGAGAACACCCGCTCGTTCGTGGACGCCGACCAGGTCCGCGCCTGGTGCGGTGCACCCGGCACGACCGTCACGGTCCGACCGGTCCTGGACCTGGCCGACCACCTGTCCAGCAGCGCCTATGAGACCCCCGAGCGGCTGGCCGAGCAAGCCACCCACATCGACGGGTCCTGTGTCTTCCCGTGGTGCACGCGACCGGCTCGCACCAGCGACTGCGACCACGTCCAGGCCCATGCCGAGGGCGGCACCACCTGCTCCTGCAACATCGCCCGCCTCTGCCGGCGTCACCACCGACTCAAGACCCACACCGCCTGGCACTACGTCATGCTCGAACGCGGCTCCTATCTGTGGACCAGCCCCCACGGCTACCAGTTCCTCCGCGACCACGACGGCACCCTCGACGTCACTGCCGCGACCGAGCCACGCCGCCCCACGGGCGGGCACCTGCTCGTGGTCCCCGACCCCTGACCACCCCGACCCACACCCCGCCGCGCGCGGGGCTGGTGGCATGTCCGGGCGATTCGGTGCCAGGCGGTCGCTTCCGGCCGCGCGGCAGATCCGACTCTCGTCGGCTCGCCGCAGACCTGGAGCCGGCCGTGGCCACCCACGGCCGACCGGCACAATGGGCCGGGTGACCGAGCCGTTCCCCCTCATCGCGACCGTGGTGTCGCTGCTCTTCGGGATGGTGGCGCTGTCCCAGCTGGTGCGCGACCAGCCGATCGGGCGGACGCTGCTCGTCGGCGCCGCCGTGTGGCAGCTGGCGCTGCTGGCGCTGCTGGTCAGCGGGATCGTCGCGCTGGCGCAGACCGACCGCGACGTCTCAGGGATCACCTTCGTCAGCTATCTCGTCGGCATCGTGGTGGTGCCGCCCGCCGTGGTGCTGTGGGCACTCTTCGAGCCCGGCCGCTGGGGGACCGGGGTGCTTCTGGTCGGGGCCGTGCTGGTGCCCGTGCTGGTGCTGCGGCTCGACCAGATCTGGACTGCGGGTGCCTGAGCGCCGGCTCGGGTCTGCGCGCACCGACACCGGCCCGGGGCGCGTCCTGGTCGCCGTGTACGCCGTGTTCGCCGTCGCGGCGACCGGCCGGTCGACCGTGCAGCTCGCACTCGACGCGGGGCAGGCGCCGCTGGCCTACTCCCTCTCGGCTCTTGCCGCCGTGATCTACCTCGTCGCGACGGTGTGTCTGGCCAGGCCCGGACCCGCCACGACCCGGATCGCCTGGGCGGCGGTGATCACCGAGCTCGTCGGCGTCGTCTCGGTGGGCACGCTGAGCCGGATGCGCCCGGAGCTGTTCCCGGACTCGAC
The DNA here is from genome assembly GCA_963772415.1 of uncultured Actinomycetota bacterium. Lineage (GTDB taxonomy): Bacteria > Actinomycetota > Actinomycetes > Propionibacteriales > Nocardioidaceae > Nocardioides_B. Next base: position 291,504 of record CAVYWU010000007.1, read on the forward strand.
CGTGTGGTCGCAGTTCGGCGCAGGCTACGGCTACCTGCCGCTCGTGCTCCCCGTCGCCGGACTGGCCTGGCTGACCAGCCGGCTCAGATCAGCTCGGAGCCGCGGGTGAGCACGTCGCGGAGCTTCTGCTCCATCTCGTCGAAGTGGGTCTGGTCGCAGATCAGCGGCGGAGCGACCTGGACGACGGGGTCGCCGCGGTCGTCGGCGCGGCAGTAGAGCCCTGCCTCGTACAAGGCCTTGGAGAGGAACCCGCGCAGCAGCTTCTCGGACTCGGCGTCGTTGAACGTCTCCTTGGTCTCCTTGTCCTTGACCAGCTCGATGCCGTAGAAGTACCCGTCGCCGCGGACGTCGCCGACGATGGGGAGGTCGAGCAGCTTCTCCAGCGTGGAGCGGAAGGCGCCTTCGTGCTCACGCACCCTCTTGTTGATGCCCTCGGCCTCGAAGGCGTCGAGGTTGGCCAGCGCGACCGCGGTGGAGACCGGGTGACCACCGAAGGTGTAGCCGTGGTTGAAGGTGGTGGTGCCGTGGAGGAACGGCTCCATCAGCCGGTCGTCGGCCACCATGCCACCCAGCGGGGCGTAGCCGGACGTGATCCCCTTGGCGAACGTGATCATGTCGGGCTGGTAGCCGTAGCGTTCGGCACCGAACATGTGGCCCAGCCGGCCGAAGGCGCAGATGACCTCGTCGCTGACCAGGAGGACGTCGTACTCGTCGCAGATCTCGCGGACCCGCTGGAAGTAGCCGGCCGGCGGCGGGAAGCAGCCACCGGAGTTCTGCACCGGCTCCAGGAAGACCGCGGCGACCGTCTCGGCGCCCTCGTTCTCGATCGCGACCGCGATCTCGTCGGCCGCCCAGCGACCGAACGTCTCCTCGTCGACCGTGCCGTCGGGTCCGGCCAGGAAGGACGGTGCCCGGTAGTGGTTGGTGTTGGGCACGCGGAACGTGGAGGGCACGAGCGGCTCGAACGGCGCCTTCATCCCGGGCAGGCCGGTGATCGACAGGGCGCCCTGCGGCGTGCCGTGGTAGGCGATCGAGCGGCTGATCACCTTGTGCTTGGTGGGCTTGCCCGTGAGCTTGAAGTAGTTCTTGGCCAGCTTCCACGCGGTCTCGACAGCCTCGCCTCCGCCGGTGGTGAAGAAGACCCGGTTGAGGTCGCCGGGTGCGTAGCCGGCGACCCGCTCGGCCAGCTCGATGGCGTTGGGGTGGGCATAGGACCACAGCGGGAAGAAGGCCAGCTCGCGGGCCTGCCGCGAGGCCGCGTCGGCGAGGTCCTCGCGGCCGTGGCCGAGCTGGCTCACGAAGAGCCCGGCCAGCGCGTCGAGGTACTTGTTGCCCTTGGCGTCCCAGATGTAGGCGCCCTCACCCTTGACGATGACGGGCACGTCACCGTGGTCATAGCTCGAGTGTCGGGTGAAGTGCATCCACAGGTGGTCACGCGCGGACTTTTGAAGGTCGGCGTACGTCTCGTCGTCCATGCGGGCCATCTTGCTCTCCCCGCGGGCGGATGTGCAAGTGAATCAGTAGGTCCCGACCGGCTAGATTAGCCAAGTCGTGATGTCGAGGGTCTGTTCACCACGGATTCCGTTGGGTGTGGGCCGTCCTGGCGAGAAGGAGCGGTGATGGGCAGCGTCCTGGTGGTGCGCAACGGCGCGGTCTTCGACGGGCACCGGCACCGCCCTGGCCACGGCCTGGTGGTGGCGGACGGCCGGGTGCGGGCGGTGGCCGCCGACGCCGCGCTGGCGTCCTACGTCGCGTCCGGGGAGACCCCGGAGGAGGTCGACCTCGACGGCGGCCTGGTACTGCCCGGCTTCCAGGACGCCCACGTCCATCCGGTGCAGGGTGGGTTGCTGCGGCTGCGCTGCGACCTGGCCGACCTCGCCGAGCGCGGCGACTACCTCGACGCGGTGCGGGCCTACGCAGACGCACACCCGGAGCTGCCCTGGCTGGTCGGCGGTGGCTGGACGATGTCGGTCTTCGGCACCGCCGGCCCCACCGCCGACGACCTCAGTGCTGTCGTGCCTGACCGGCCGGTGATGCTGCTCAACCGCGACCACCACGGCGCCTGGGTCAACCACCGAGCCCTCGAGCTGGCCGGCATCGACCGCGACACCCCCGACCCCGAGGACGGCCGCATCGAGCGCGACGCCACCGGCGCTCCGACCGGCACCCTCCACGAGGGCGCGATGGCGCTGGTGGCCCGGCTGTTGCCGGAGACCTCCACCGACGACTACTACGCCGGCCTCCTCGAGGGGCAGGCCCACCTGCACTCCTTCGGGGTCACCGCGTGGCAGGACGCGATCCTCGGCGACTACGCCGGAGGGGCGGACGCCTCACCGGCCTACCTGCGCGCGGTCGACTCCGGGATGCTGACCGCGCGGGTCCGGGGTGCCCTGTGGTGGCGCCGCGACCTCGGCCCCGAGCAGGTCGACGACCTCGTCGCGCGCCGGGCGCGCTACACGCGGGGGCGGCTCGTGGCCGGATCGGTGAAGATCATGCAGGACGGCGTGGCGGAGAACTTCACCGCCGGGATGACCACCCCCTACCTCGACGCGTGCGGCCACGGCACCGACAACCTCGGCCTCTCCTTCGTCGACCCGGTCGCGCTCCGGGCCAACGTGACCCGACTCGACGCAGAGCGCTTCCAGGTGCACGTGCACGCCATCGGGGACCGGGCCGCGCGGGAGGCGCTCGACGCCTTCGAGGCGGCGGCCGCGGCCAACGGCCCGTCGGCACAGCGGCACCACATCGCGCACCTCCAGGTCGTCCACCCCCGCGACCTGCCCCGGTTCGCGGCGCTCGGCGTGACCGCCAACCTGCAGGCACTCTGGGCCCAGCTGGACGAGCAGATGATCGAGATGACGATGCCGTTCCTGGGGGAGGAGCGCAGCGGCTGGCAGTACCCCTTCGGCGACCTCGACCGCGCGGGCGCGCACCTCGCGGCCGGCAGCGACTGGCCGGTGACCACGCCCAACCCGCTGGAGGCGGTCCATGTGGCGGTGAACCGGTGGGCGTACGGCGAGAGCGGCCGCGCGGGGTCCGAGCCGTTCCTGCCCCACCAGGCGCTGACGCTCGAGGGCGCGCTGGCGGCGTACACCAGCGGCTCGGCCTTCACCAACCACCTCGACGAGACCGGCACGCTCGCGCCCGGGATGCTCGCCGACCTGGCCGTGCTCGACCGGGACCCGTTCGCGCTCGACCCTGCCGAGATCGGTGGGGTGCGGGTGCGCGCGACCTACGTCGACGGCGTTGTCGTCCACGACGCCCGCTGACCCGGGCACAGGAGCCGGGCATAACGAGGTCGGCCGACAAGGTGACCTGTGGATGAAGAATTCGTTGCTGGGGTACCCGTGGGCTGTCGATTCCGTTGCAGTCTGGCTAGGCTCCGGTCAGGCGACTTCCACGACGAGATGGGATGGGCATGACTGACAAGGCATTCCGCAACGTGATCAACGGCGAGCTGGTCGAGGCAGTGTCGGGGGAGACCTACGACGTGGAGGACCCCACCACCGGCGCGGTCTACGCGACCGCTCCGATGTCCGGCGACGAGGACGTCGACCGTGCCTACGCGGCGGCGGACCAGGCCTTCGAGGGCTGGGGTCGCGCCACTCCGAAGGACCGCTCCAACGCCCTTCTCAAGCTCGCCGACGCCATCGACGCGCGCGTCGAGGAGATCAACGCGACCGAGAGCAAGGACACCGGCAAGCCGCTCGGCCTGACCATGTCGGAGGAGATGCCCTACGCCTCCGACCACTTCCGGTTCTTCGCCGGCGCCGCACGGCTGCTGGAGGGCAAGTCGGCCGGGGAGTACATGGAGGACCACACCTCGTTCGTACGCCGCGAGCCGATCGGTGTCATCGGTCAGGTGACCCCGTGGAACTACCCGATCATGATGATGATCTGGAAGATCGCGCCGGCGCTTGCGGCGGGCAACACCGTGGTGCTGAAGCCGTCGGACACGACGCCGGCCTCCTCCACGCTCCTGGCCGAGATCGCGCAGGAGTTCCTGCCGCCCGGCGTGCTCAACGTCGTCACCGGCGACCGCGACACCGGCCGCCGGCTCATCGAGCACCAGACGCCGCAGATGGTCTCGATCACCGGGTCGGTGCGCGCGGGCATGGAGGTCGCCGCCGCGGCGGCCAAGGACCTGAAGAAGGTGCACCTCGAGCTCGGCGGCAAGGCGCCCGTGATCGTCTTCGACGACGCCGACGTCGAAGCGGCCGCGACCGCGATCGCCGAGGCCGGCTACTTCAACGCCGGTCAGGACTGCACCGCCGCCACCCGGGTGCTCGCCGGGCCCGGTGTGCACGGCGACTTCGTCGCCGCGCTCACTGAGGCTGCCAAGGGCACCCGCACCGGGATGCCCGACGACGAGGACGTGCTCTACGGCCCGCTCAACAACCCCGACCAGCTCGGCCGTGTCACGGCCATGGTCGACCGGCTTCCCGATCACGCCACCCTCGAGACCGGCGGCCGCAGGCAGGGCGACAAGGGCTACTTCTACGAGCCCACCGTGCTCTCCGGCCTCCGCCAGGACGACGAGCAGATCCAGCAGGAGATCTTCGGTCCGGTCATCACCGTGCAGCGGTTCTCCGACGAGGCGGAGGCGTTGGGCTGGGCCAACGGCGTGCAGTACGGCCTGGCGTCGAGCGTGTGGACCAAGGACCACGCCCGCGCGATGCGGATGGCCCGCGGCCTCGACTTCGGCGTGGTGTGGATCAACACCCACATCCCGTTCGTCTCCGAGATGCCGCACGGCGGCTTCAAGCACAGCGGTTACGGCAAGGACCTGTCCGCCTACAGCCTGGACGACTACACGCGGATCAAGCACGTCATGTCCTACATCGGCTGACCGCCGCGATGACGGCTGCCGGCGTTGCGGGCTCGAACGGGCCGCTTCGCTCAAGGAGGGCCGCGCTGCGCCCCGCGACCGTTGGCGAGACTCGCGACGCGCGACGCTCGAGTCCGGCGAGACGAGAGAGACCCCAGATGCGAGATCCTTCTTGTCGGTGCCGGCGGCGTCGGGTCCGCGTTCGCCGCCATCGCGGCCCGGCGCGACTTCTTCGAGCAGATCGTGGTGGCCGACTACGACCAGGCGCGGGCAGCGAAGGCGGCCGCGACCGACCCTCGCTACGTCGCCGCCCAGATCGACGCCTCGTCGGCCGACTCGGTCGAGGCCCTCGTCCGCGAGCACGGCATCACGCACGTGATGAACGCGGTCGACCCGGTGTTCAACATGCCGATCTTCGAGGGCACGTTCGCCGCCGGAGCCGACTACCTCGACATGGCGATGTCGTTGAGCAAGCCGCACCCCGAGGCGCCGTACGAGAAGACGGGGGTGAAGCTGGGCGACGAGCAGTTCGCGCTCGCGTCGCAGTGGGAGGAGTCCGGTCGGCTCGCGCTGGTGGGCATCGGCGTCGAGCCGGGACTCTCCGACGTCTTCGCGCGGTACGCCGCCGACCACCTGTTCAGCGACATCGACGAGCTCGGCACCCGTGACGGCGCCAACCTCGTCGTGACCGACGACGACGGCAACGAGATCTTCGCGCCGTCGTTCTCGATGTGGACGACGATCGAGGAGTGCCTCAACCCGCCCGTGGTCTGGCAGGACGGCGAGTGGCACACCACGCCGCCGTTCAGCGAGCCGGAGGTCTTCGACTTCCCCGAGGGCATCGGCCCCGTCGAGTGCGTCAACGTCGAGCACGAGGAGGTGCTGCTGATGCCGCGCTGGGTCGACTGCAAGCGGGCGACCTTCAAGTACGGCCTCGGCGACGAGTTCATCAACGTCCTCAAGGTGCTGCACACCCTCGGCCTCGACCGCACCGACAAGGTGCGGGTCAAGGGCGTCGAGGTCAGCCCCCGCGACGTGGTGGCAGCGGTGCTGCCCGACCCTGCGAGCGTCGGCCCCCGGATGAAGGGCAAGACCTGCGCCGGCCTCTGGGTCACCGGCACCGGCAAGGACGGCGCACCCCGGTCGACCTACCTCTACCACGTGGTCGACAACGAGTGGACCATGCGCGAGTACGGGCACCAGTGCGTGGTCTGGCAGACCGCGGTCAACCCGGTCGTGGCGCTGGAGCTGCTGGCGACCGGGACCTGGAGCGGCGCCGGGGTGCTCGGGCCTGAGGCGTTCGACGCGCAGCCGTTCCTGGACCTGCTCACCGCCTACGGGTCGCCGTGGGGGATCAAGGAGCTCGAGCCCGCCGGCTAGGCGCGTCTCGGTCGGGCCATGGCGCTGCGGGGATTCGTGCTGGTCGGGGGCTGGCCGGGCTCGGGCAAGTCCACGCTCTCTCGGGTGCTCGCCACCGAGGTGGGGCTGCCGTGGCTGTCGAAGGACGAGATCAAGGAAGCGCTCTTCGCCTCTCTCGGTCAGCCGGCGTCGGTGGGGGAGTCGCAACGGCTCGGTCGTGCCGCCGCCGACGTGCTGCTTCGGGTGGCCCGGGACTGCCCGGGTGCGGTCCTGGACAGCACCTGGTACCCGAGGGTCGAGCCGATGGTGCGCGAGCTGCCCGGCCCGTGCGTCGAGGTGCGCTGCGTGGTGCCGGTCGAGGTCGCCCGAGCGCGCTACGCCACGCGGCTGGCGGCGCGAGAACCTGGTCACCTCGACGACCTGCGCGACGAATGCGAGCTGTGGGGAGCACCGGTCGCACCGGTCGGGGTGGGGCCGCTGGTCGAGGTGGACACGACCGGGACGGTCGATGTCACCGCGCTCGCTGGTCGACTTCGCGGTCTCCTGGCCGGCGGTGGTTGAGAGCGAGCGTCCCTGGAGAGGCGTCGGGCTAGTCTCCAGGCATGGCTGAGGGCGCGGTACCGATCCTGCCGAGCCGGGACCTGCGCGAGACGCTGGCCTTCTACGAGCGGCTGGGGTGGGAGAGCCGCGGGGAGCCGCCGGAGACCTACGGCTACATCATCATCGGCCGCGGCGACCTGTGGCTGCATTTCTACGCCGAGCCCGAGGTCGACCCGCTGACCACGAGTTTCAGCTGCTACCTCTACGTCGAGGACGCGCAGGCGTTGCACGACGCGTGGGCCGCGATCGGTGTCCCGACGGACCCGACGACGGGGAGCCGGCTGGTGGCGCCGGTCGCGACCGACTACGGGATCCTGGAGTTCGCCCTGGTCGACCCCAGCGGCAACCTGCTCAGGGTCGGCTCCTTCGTGGATGCCTGATCCGCTCGGCCCTCAACCGCCGATGTCGGCGAGGAACTCCCAGCCGAGGGGTAGCCAGCCCGCTCCACCGTGCCGGAGGGTCTCTGCCATCTGTTCGGCGGTGGCGCGGGCGAGCGTGGCTTCCTCCTGGGACATCTGCGCCGAGCGGCAGGCGTCGTGGTACTCGTCCCAGTCCTCGATCTCGACACGGTCGTCGGGAAGGTGCAGCACCGGGTCGAGCTCGAGGTCGACGTAGCGCCAGCCGTCGTCGATCGGCTCGGGCGGCAGACACACGTCGATCTCCAGCCGACGATCGACAGGGTCGGGAGACCGCGACCAGGGGCCACCCACGCGGACGATGCTCAGAAGGGGTCGACCCACCAGCCGAGGGAGATGGCCTCCTGCTCGGGGTTGCGGGCGTCCGAGCAGGACCAGTGCGGCCTGGTCTCGGGCCAGCTGACCCAGGTGAGCCGGTAGGCGCGGAAGTTGCCGCCGGTGGACTCGTTGCACTGGTCCACCGCGGCGCGCTGCACCGGCGGCATCAAGGAGGGGCCGTAGAAGTAGATGAAGGTGCCCACGAGCACGACGACCACCAGCAGCATCGAGCGCAACGCGCGCATCGACAGGCCGCTCTCGCCGTCGGCTGAGATCCCCATCTGACCACCTCCTCGCCACAAGCCTAGGGAACCGGCGACCCACCAGGAGGCAAAACGAGGCAGGTTTGGCTCGGCCGGGGGATCAGGCGGTGGCGTCGAACGCCGCCGCGACGACGTCGAAGGCATCGTCGAGCAACGCCTCGGGCATCACCAACGGGGGCAGGAAGCGCAGCACGTTGCCGTAGGTGCCGCAGGTGAGCGTCACCACGCCCTGGGAGTGGCAGTAGGCGGAGATCTGGCCGGCGCGGACGGGCTCAGGGGTGTGCCCGTCCGCACCGACGAGCTCGACAGCCACCATGGCCCCCCGGCCTCGGACGTCTCCCACACAGGGATGCGCCTCCGCTAGTGCGTCGAGTCTGTGGGTCATCACCGCGCCGAGCGAGCGAGCAGCGGTGACGAGGTCCTGCTTCTTCATGGTCTCGATGGCGCCCAGCGCCGCGGCACAGGCGACCGGGTTTCCGCCGTAGGTGCCGCCCAGGCCACCGACGTGCACCGCGTCCATGATCTCGGCGCGTCCGGTGACGGCGGCCAGCGGGAAGCCGCCTGCGATGCCCTTGGCGGTGGTGACCAGGTCGGGTACGACGCCCTCGTGGTCGCAGGCGAACCAGGCGCCGGTGCGGCAGAAGCCGGTCTGGATCTCGTCGGCGACGAACACGATGCCGCTCGCCTCGGTCCACTCCCGCAGTCTGGGCAGGAAGCCCTCGGCGGGCACGACGAAGCCGCCCTCGCCGAGGATCGGCTCGATCACCAGGCAGGCGAGGTTGGCGGCGCCGGCCTGCTTCTCGAGCACGTCGATGGCCCGGTCGGCGGCCTCCTCGCCACTGATCGGGGAGCGCTCGCGGAACGGGTAGGACATCGGCGCCCGGTAGACCTCGCCGGCGAACGGCCCGAACGAATGCTTGTAGGGCATGTTCTTGGCGGTCATCGCCATCGTCAGGTTGGTGCGTCCGTGGTAGGCGTGGTCGACCACGGCGATGGACTGCCGGCCGGTCGAGGCGCGGGCGATCTTGACGGCGTTCTCGACCGCCTCGGCCCCGGAGTTGAACAGCGCCGACTTCTTGGCGTGCCGGCCCGGGGTCAGCTCGGCGAGGTGCTCGCAGACGTCGACGTAACCGTCGTACGGCGTGACCATGAAACAGGTGTGCGTGAACGCAGCGACCTGTTCGGTGACCCGCTCGACGACGGCCGGAGCCGCGTTGCCGACGCTGGCGACCGCGATGCCCGCGGCGAGGTCGATCAGGGAGTTGCCGTCGGCATCGACGATGATGCCGCCGCCGGCGGCTTGGACGAACACCGGGAGAGTGGTGCCCACCCCGGCTGCCACGTGCTGCTCGCGGCGGGCGAGCTTGGCACGTGAGCACAGGTCCGGGGATCTCGGTGCGCAGCCGTCGCTCCTGCGGGATCCCGGGCCCTCCGACAGCGCCCCCTGCTGCGTCGGTCATGGCGGCAGCCTAAGGCAGAAACGCGTCTTTGGCTACGAATCGGATGGGGACCTGGCCCACGAACACCGAGATGCCCGGTCAAAGCGCCGTTCGGCGACCGAATCCGTCGCCAGCCTCCTGTCTCGGGCAGGATGGACGGGTGACTTCTCCCCCGCTCGTCGTGACGTGGTCGTGCTCGGCTCGACCGGCTCCATCGGCACCCAGGCCCTCGACCTCGCCCGCGCCCACCCGGACCGCTTCCGGGTCGTCGGGCTGACCGCCGGAGGAGGCAACCCCCAGCTCTTCGCCGCCCAGGTCGAGGAGTTCGCGCCCGGCTTGGCCGAGCTCGGTGAGGAGGCGTCGTGCGCCGCCGCGGCGCTGGAGTGCGACGTCGTCCTCAACGCGATGTCCGGCGCGGTCGGCCTGCGTCCGACGATCGCGGCGCTGGAGGCCGGCAACACGCTCGCGCTGGCCAACAAGGAGTCGCTGATCATCGGCGGCCCGGTGGTGACCGCTCTGGCCAAGCCCGGTCAGCTGGTGCCCGTCGACAGCGAGCACAGCGCACTGGCCCAGTGCCTGCGCGGCGGCCGGGAGGACGAGGTACGACGCCTGGTCCTCACCGCCAGTGGTGGGCCGTTCCGAGGCCGCACCCGCGAGGAGCTGCACGACGTCACGCCCGCCGAGGCGCTGGCGCACCCCACCTGGTCGATGGGCCCGCTGGTGACGATCAACTCGGCCACCCTGGTCAACAAGGGTCTGGAGGTGATCGAGGCGCATCTGCTGTTCGGGCTGCCCTTCGACCGGATCGACGTGGTGGTGCACCCGACCTCGGTGGTGCACTCGATGGTCGAGTTCCACGACGGGTCCACCCTCGCGCAGGCCTCGCCGCCCTCGATGCTGATCCCGCTCGCCCTCGGTCTCGGCTGGCCCGACCGGGTGCCCGACGCAGCGCCCGGGATGGACTGGACGAGGAGGGAGACCTGGGAGTTCTTCCCCCTCGACGGCGACGCCTTCCCGGCGGTCGCGCTGGCCAGGGCCGCGGGGGAGCTCGGGGGCACCGCCCCGGCGGTCTACAACGCCGCCAACGAGGTGTGCGTGCAGGCCTTCCTGGCCGGTGAGATGAGGTTCACCGACATCGTGCCCACCATCGAGCGCGTGATGAGCGCCCACGACGTACCCTCGGAGATGACAGACCTGAGTGTCGACGACGTCCTTGCCGCGGACGCGTGGGCCCGCGCCCGCGCCGCCGCCGGATGACGACTCGACCCGCTGACCTGAAGGAACCGCGTAGATGCTGACCGTGCTGATGTACACGCTGGGCGTGGTGCTCTTCGTCATCGGCATCGGCGCCTCGATCGGTCTGCACGAGCTCGGTCACCTCTACCCGGCCAAGAAGTTCGGCGTGAAGGTGACCCAGTACTTCGTCGGCTTCGGCCGGACACTGTGGTCCACCCGCCGCGGGGAGACCGAGTACGGCGTCAAGGCGATCCCGCTCGGCGGCTACGTCAAGCTGGTCGGGATGCTGCCGCCGGGCAACGAGGACCGGGTCGACGCGCAGGGCCGGATGCGGATCCGCAAGTCCAACACGGGCATGTTCACCCAGGTCATCAGCGACGCCCGCGCTGCGGAGTACGAGCTGGTCGAGGAGGGTGACGAGGACCGGCTGTTCTACAGGCTTCCGTGGTGGAAGAAGGTCATCGTGATGGCCGGCGGCCCCACGGTGAACCTCGTCCTCGCCTTCATCCTGTTCGGCTCGGTCTTCATGATCCACGGGGCGCTGGTCACCACCACCAAGCTCGAGGACGTCTCCGACTGCGTCATCGCCGCGACGCCGGAGAACTTCGACGCCGACGGCCGCCAGCGCGCCTGCACCCCGGCCGACCCGGTCGCCCCGGCCAAGCAGGCCGGCCTCCAGCCCGGCGACGAGGTGGTGTCGTTCAACGGCACCACGGTCGGCTCGTGGGACGAGTTCAGCACCCTGATCCGGGCCAACGAGGACGGCGCGGCCACCATCGTCGTCGAGCGCGACGGCGAGCGGGTCGAGACCACCACCAACACCACGGTGTCCGCGAGGCCGACCTCGATCAGCGACGACACCATCGTCGAGGTCGGCTTCCTCGGGGTGGTGCCCGAGCAGGTGCTCGAGCGCCAGGGGCCGGTCTTCGTGATCACCACGATGGGCACCTACACCTGGGACACCGTCAAGGCGATCGGCTCGCTGCCGGTCAAGCTCTGGCACGTCGGCCGGGCCGCGATCGGCCTGGAGGAGCGTGACCGGGAGAGCCCCATGAGCGTGGTGGGCGCCAGCCGGGTCGCGGGCGAGCTCAGCTCGGCCCACGAGGTGCCCCTGAGCGCAAGGTTCTTCGCGCTGCTCGCACTCCTGGGCGGGCTCAACCTGTTCCTCGGCATGTTCAACTTCGTGCCGCTCCTGCCGCTCGACGGCGGCCACATCGCCGGTGCGCTCTACGAGGCGCTCCGCCGTGGCCTGGCCAAGGTGTTCCGGCGCCCGGATCCCGGCTACTTCGACACCGCCAAGCTGCTGCCCGTCGCCTACGTGATGGCCGGCGTGATCGCGGTGATGAGCATCGTGCTGATCTACGCCGACATCGTCGTGCCCGTCCCGCTGGGCTGACCGCTCCGCCACCACGTCCCGAAAGGACCCTCGTGACCTCGATCGACCTGGGCATGCCCGCGGCGCCGCCGCCGGTGCTCGCGCCGCGACGGAAGACCCGCCAGATCAAGGTGGGCAAGGTCCTCGTCGGTGGCGACGCTCCCGTCTCGGTGCAGTCGATGACCACCACGCTGACCTCCGACATCAACACCACGCTCCAGCAGATCGCCGAGCTGACCGCGGCCGGGTGCGACATCGTCCGGGTCGCGTGTCCTTCGACCGACGACGCGGAGGCGCTGCCCGCGATCGCCACGAAGTCGCAGATCCCGGTGATCGCCGACATCCACTTCCAGCCGAAGTACGTCTTCGCCGCGATCGACGCCGGCTGTGCGGCCGTCCGGGTCAACCCCGGCAACATCCGCAAGTTCGACGACCAGGTCAAGGAGATCGCCAGGGCCGCCAAGGACCGCGGCACCTCGATCCGGATCGGCGTCAACGCCGGCTCTCTCGACAAGCGGCTGCTGGAGAAGTACGGCAAGGCGACGCCCGAGGCGCTGGTCGAGTCGGCTGTGTGGGAGGCGTCGCTCTTCGAGGAGCACGACTTCCACGACTTCAAGATCTCGGTCAAGCACAACGACCCGGTCGTGATGGTGCAGGCCTACGAGATGCTCTCCGAGCGCGGCGACTGGCCACTCCACCTCGGCGTCACCGAGGCCGGTCCCGCCTTCCAAGGCACCATCAAGTCGTCGGTGGCCTTCGGATCCCTGCTCAGCAAGGGCATCGGCGACACCATCCGGGTCTCGCTGTCCGCGCCGCCGGTCGAGGAGGTCAAGGTCGGTCTGCAGATCCTGCAGTCACTCAACCTGCGGCCCCGCAAGCTCGAGATCGTCTCCTGCCCCTCGTGCGGGCGTGCCCAGGTCGACGTCTACAAGCTCGCCGACGAGGTGACCGCCGGCCTCGAGGGCATGGAGGTGCCGCTGCGTGTCGCCGTGATGGGATGCGTCGTCAACGGCCCCGGGGAGGCCCGTGAGGCCGACCTCGGCGTCGCCTCCGGCAACGGCAAAGGTCAGATCTTCGTCAAGGGTGAGGTCATCAAGACCGTCCCCGAGTCACAGATCGTGGAGACCCTCATCGAGGAGGCCATGCGCATCGCCGAAGAGATCGGCGAGCCGGTCGACGGTGAGGGTGGCGGTGCCACCGTCTCCGTCGGCTGAGCCGGACGCCCCGCTGCTGCGGGACCACGACTTCCTGCGGTACGCCGCCGCGCGCGGCCTGTCGCTCGTCGGCACGATCACGACCCTGATCGCTCTGCCCGTGCTCGTCTACCGCCTCAGCGGCTCGGCGTCGCTCACCGCGCTGGTCACCGCGCTGGAGGCGGCGCCGTACCTGATCTTCGGGCTGCTCGCCGGTGCGCTCGGGGACCGCTGGAACCGTCGCGTGGTCATGGTGCGCGCGGACCTGGTGGCCGGGGCGCTGCTGGCCAGCGTCCCGCTGGCGCACTGGCTGGACCTGCTGACGGTCCCGCACATCCTCGCGGTGGCGTTCCTCGGGCCGACGTTCGCGGTGTTCTTCGACGGTGCCGCGTTCGGGGCGCTCCCGACGCTGGTCGGTCGTCACCGCGTCGCGCAGGCCAACTCCTACGTCTGGACCGTGCAGAGCATGGCCGAGGTGGTGGTGCCCTCCCTGGTCGGGCTGGCGCTGGCCTTCGCCCACCCCGCCACGCTGCTCACCCTCGACGCGCTCAGCTTCGCGGCCTCCGCCCTGCTGCTGGCCGGCATCGCCCGGCCGCTCCAGGACGACAGCCGCGCGCGCCGACCTCTGTCCCTGCCGGGTCTCGGGGCGGACATCGGCGAAGGGCTGCGCTACCTCTGGCAGCACGCCGGCATCCGCACCATGACGATCGTCGGCTTCACCCAGTGCGTCGCCGGCGGCGGGTTCGTCTCGCTGATGGTGGTGTGGTCCGACCGGCAGCTCGACATCGGCACCGAGGGGCTGCGGTTCGGCATCGTCTACGGCTCCTGGGCGATCGGCAGCATCGTCGCCTCGCTGTCGCTGCCCCGCCTGCTGCGCGGCACGACGCCGGCCCGGGTCACCCTGCTCGCGCTGCCGTTCTCGGCGGTGCTGGGCGTGGTGACGCCGTTGTGGACCGACTGGCGCCTGGGGGCCGTGTCCCTGCTGGTGTGGAGCATCTTCTACACGACCGTCGTCATCAACTCGATCTCCTACCGCCAGCAGGTGACCCCCGAGCACCTCCTCGGCCGGGTCAACACCGCTGGCCGGATGCTGTCGTGGGGAGTCGGCTGGACCGGCGGCGCGTTCCTCGCGGGCGTGCTCGCCCACCAGATGGGTGTGCAGGGCACGATGCTCGTGTGCACCGCGGCCTCCTTCGTCGGCGTGCTGGTCGCCTGGACCTCACCGCTCGTGCGTGCCCGAGAGCTTGCGGTTGAGTGAGAAGAGCCGGCCCAGCACGGGCATCAGCACGATGTTGAGGCCGTGCAGCACGCCGATGACCAGCAGGATCCCGCCGATCCGCGCGGTCTCGACCTTGAGCTGGTCGGCGCTCACCTCCGGTCCCCATCCCGGCGCCGACTCGAAGTTCACCGTGAACAGGATGTAGGCGGTGAAGATCAGGTAGTAGACGATGTCGGTCAGCACGATGTAGCTCTTGCCGGTCTGCGGGTTGTCGTGGAAGACGTCGGCGGCGTACGCGCGTCCGAACCGCTTGATGAAGGGCCCGAGCCACAGCGCCATCGCCACCAGCACGCCGGTCGTGAGGAGCTCCAGGGTCCACCAGGGCATGGCAGGTCGTCCGTTCTCGTAGGGGGTGAGAATCACCAGGGCGGAGGTCACCGCGGCCAGGGTGGCCGCGCCGATGGCGACTGCCCGGTTGCGGCTGCGCCGACGCGTGCGGTCGTCGTCGATGCTGTCGCGCACGCGGGCGAAGAGGTCCGGGGACGGTGCTCCGCTGGTGTCGCGGGACAGCGTCCGACGGAGCCGGTCCTCGAGCTGGCTCATCGGAGTCCTCCCAGGTCGCTGGACAGGTTCTTCAGACCCCGGGTCAGGTGGGTCTTCACGGAGTTGCGGGAGAGGCCGAGCGTTGCGGCGATCTCGTCGACGGGGAGGTCGAGGTAGTAGCGCAGCACCACGCAGTCGCGCTGGCGGCGTGGCAGTCCGCGGAGCGCGGCGACCACCTCCGCGACGTCCTCCCGACTTGTGGCGTGGTCCTCGGCGGAGCGCGGGTCCGGCACGGCGGGGGGCCGGTGCCGCAGCGAGACCAGACCGCGGCGGTTGTGGTCGCGGGCGAGGTTGATCACGATCGATCGGAGGTACGCCGCGGCGCGATCGCCGTCGCGGATCCGGTGGGCGTTGTGCGCGAGCTTGATGAAGGCCTCCTGCACGAGGTCCTCGGCCGCAGTGATGTCGTCGACGAACCACCGGGCCATCTGGACCAGGCGGACGGCCTCGGTCTCGAAGAGTCGCACGACCAGGGCGTCGACCGGTTCCACGGCCTCCAGGTGCGCGGCCGGACCGGCTGCCTCGGCAGCCTCCCGTCCCTCCGTGTCCATCGAGCTCATCACCCCTCCTGACGGACGAGGTCACCCGGGCGGGTGACGCGACCCGGCGAAGAGGCTCCGGTCGTCCAGACCGGGTCACCCGGCGGGGCCGGTGCCGCGTCTGACCTGGTGTACGCACCTCAGCATGCTCCTCCAGGAGGTCCGATGAGAGTCGTCAGCAAGCACCTGGCCGGGCCTGTCGCGGCCGGGCTCCTGCTGGGGGCGGGTTGGGGGGTGCTCGCCCGGGTGTGGATGCGGCTGATCAGCACTCAACCCGAGTTCACCTGGACGGGCACGTCGATGATCGTGGGCTTCGCGGCCCTGGCCGGCGGCCTCCTCGGCGGGGTCGAGGTGGCGCGACGATCGGGGCGGGGGCAGGGGTGGCGGCTGCTGGCGATCCCGGGGCTGGTGCTCTTCGCCGGAGCCGGGCTGGTGCTGCTCCCGGCGCTGGTGCTCGGAGGGTGGGCGTGGGGGAGTCGGCGCGTCGCCGCTCTCCGGGCACTGGCGGTGCTCGTGCCCCTGGCGGTCCCGGTGTGGTTGTGGACGTCGGCGATGAGCGAGGCGGACCGGCTGCTGATCTCGCCGTGGGCCTTCTTCGTCGGCATCTACGCGCTGTCGGCGGCACTCGCGGCCGCAGGGTCCCTCTGGTTCGCCCGGTGGCCGCGACCGGTGTCGCGTACGACGACCGAGGTGGTCGGTGTCGCGTAGGCTCTCGGCGTGCTTCGCACGACCCGCTACGGCCTCCATCTCCTGGGCCCGGCCGACCTCCCCGACATGGAGGAGCTGAGCGCGCGCGACCCGGTCGTCAACGTCTTCGCCGACTACCGGGCTCGGCTCACCCGGCTCGATCCGCGCTGGCTCGGCGGCGAGGTCTGGGGCTACCACCGCGACGGTCGCCTGGTCGCCGCCTGCCACGCCGCGGCCAACCTGGTGCCGGTCGGCGCCGGGCCGGAGTCGGTCGAGGCCTTCGCCGCGCGGGCGGCCTCCCAGACTCGTCGCTGCGCGACGTTGGTAGGACCGGCCGAGCAGGTCGACCCGATGTGGGACCTGCTGCGTCCGAGGTGGGGCCCCGGTCGCGAGGTGCGTCGCCACCAGCCGCACCTCGAGATCGCCGCCGAGTCGTCGATCGCGCCCGATCCCCTCGTCCGACGTACCACCGCGGCCGACCTGGACACCCTCTATCCCGCCTGCGTCGCGATGTACACCGAGGAGGTCGGCGTCTCGCCCGAGCTCGGCGGCGGTGCGACGCTCTACCGGGCCCGGGTCGCCCAGCTCATCTCCAAGGGCTGGTCCTATGCGCGCATCGAGGACGACCGGGTGGTGTTCAAGGCCGAGGTGGCTGCCGCCACCCCGTACGCCTGCCAGGTGCAAGGCGTCTGGGTGGATCCCGCCCGCCGGGGTGAGGGGCTGGCCACGGCCGGGATGGCCGCCGTCGTGCGGCTGGCGCTGCGCGACGTCGCGCCGGTCGTCTCGCTCTACGTCAACGAGCACAACATCGCCGCGCGTCGGGTCTACGCCGCCGTCGGTTTCGAGCAGACTGCGGAGTTCACCACCGTGATGTTCTAGGCCGCGATGCTCATGAGGGGATACGGATGAGTCGACCACCAGCCACCAGGCTCGCCGACGGGATCTGGCGGATCCCGACGGTCGGGAAGGACTTCGTCAACTCCTTCGCCTTCGTCGAGGAGGACGGCAGCGTCACGCTGATCGACTGCGGCCTGCCCAAGGCGCCGCCGAGGATCGTGGCCGGGTTGGCCGCCATCGGCAAGCGGCCTGCCGACGTCGGCCGCATCCTGCTCACCCACGTCCACCCCGACCACGCCGGCGGCGCCGCCGAGCTGTCGCGGCAGAGCGGGGCGGACGTCTGGGTGCACGAGGGCGACCACCCGGCCGCTCTCTCTGGCGCAGCGCCGAAGTCCGACCCGCGCTACCTCCTCGGCCGGTTGATGTCGCGGATGCCCGACTCGGGGATCGAGCCGTTCACTCCCGGCCGGCCGCTGGTCGACGGCGAGGTGCTCGAGGTCGGGGGCGGCCTGCGGGTCGTGCACACACCCGGTCACTCACCGGGTCACGTGTCCTTCCTCCACGAGCCCTCGCGCACGCTCATCACCGGGGACGCGATGTTCAACTTCAGCTTTCGTGGCCTGATGCTCTCGCCGCGCTTCCTGTGCGCCGACTTCGCCCTGACCAAGCAGACCGTCCACCAGCTCGGCGAGCTCGACTACGACCTCGCTGCGTTCACCCACGGCGGCGAGATGCGCGACAACCCGCGCGAGCGGATCCGGGCCTACCTCACCAAGCTCACCTAACTGGTTCGCGGCGGTGACGATCCGCCGGATAGCCTGCGCCTCATGATCTTGAGGATGTCCAGCCTGTTCGTGCGCACGCTCCGTGACGATCCCGCGGACGCCGAGGTGCCGAGCCACCGGCTGCTCGTCCGCGCGGGCTACATCCGCCGGGCCGCCCCCGGCATCTACTCCTGGCTGCCGCTCGGCCTGCGGGTGCTGCGCAACGTCGAAGGCATCATCCGCGAGGAGATGGACGCCATCGGTGCGCAGGAGCTGTCGTTCCCGGCGCTGCTGCCCCGGGAGCCCTACGAAGCCAGCAACCGCTGGACGACGTATGGCAACGGCATCTTCCGGCTGCAGGACCGCAAGGGCGGCGACTACCTGCTCGGCCCCACCCACGAGGAGATGTTCACCCTCGCGGTCAAGGACATGTACTCCTCCTACAAGGACCTGCCCGTCTGGCTCTACCAGATCCAGACGAAGTACCGCGACGAGGCGCGTCCCCGCGCAGGGGTGCTTCGCGGCCGCGAGTTCATCATGAAGGACTCCTACTCCTTCGACACCTCCGACGAGGGGCTCGACGCCTCCTACGCCGCCCACCGCGCGGCCTACATCAGGACCTTCGACCGGCTCGGTTTCGACTACGTGATCGTCAAGGCGACCAGCGGTGCCATGGGCGGCTCGAAGTCCGAGGAGTTCCTGGCCAAGGCCGACGTCGGTGAGGACACCTACGTCCGGTGCACCTCCTGCGACTACGCCGCCAACGTCGAGGCGGTCGCGGTCCGGGCGCCCGCCCCCGTCGCTTGGGACGACGTCCCCTCGGCCCACGCCGAGCAGACGCCCGGCACGCCCA
This sequence comes from uncultured Actinomycetota bacterium, assembly GCA_963772415.1. GTDB lineage: Bacteria > Actinomycetota > Actinomycetes > Propionibacteriales > Nocardioidaceae > Nocardioides_B. The sequence goes on from CAVYWU010000007.1 coordinate 310,033, forward strand.
CCATCGACACCCTTGTCGAGCACCTCAACGAGAAGTTCCCCCGAGAGGACCGGCCCTGGGCGGCAGGGGACACCCTCAAGAACGTGATGGTCGTGCTCAAGCACCCCGACGGCACCCGCGAGCCGCTGGCCATCGGCCTGCCCGGCGACCGTGAGGTCGACCAGAAGCGTCTCGAGGGGCAGCTCGAGCCCACCGAGGTCGAGCCGATGGACGAGGCGGAGCTGCGCAAGCACCCCGCACTGGTCAAGGGCTACATCGGACCCGAGGCACTCGGCGAGGGGTCCGACTCCAAGATCCGCTACGTCGTGGACCCGCGAGTCTCCGAGGGCACCCGCTGGGTCACCGGCGCCGACGTCGAGGGCAGCCACGTCATCGACCTCGTCGCCGGTCGCGACTTCACCCCCGACGGCACCATCGAAGCCGCGGACGTGCGCGACGGGGACGCCTGCCCCAACTGCGACGAGGGTGTGCTCGAGACCGCGCGCGGCATCGAGATGGGGCACATCTTCCAGCTCGGACGGTGGTTCGCCGAGGCGCTCGACCTGCGGGTCCTCGACGAGAACGGCAAGCTGGTCACGGTCACGATGGGCTCCTACGGCATCGGGGTCACCCGTGCGGTGGCCGCGATCGCCGAGGGCAACCACGACGAGCTCGGGCTGGTGTGGCCGCGAGCGATCTCGCCCGCCGACGTCCACCTCCTCGCGACCGGCAAGGATCCCGCGATCTTCGAGGCCGCGGCAGCACTGGCCGAGGAGCTCACCGCGGCCGGCCTCGACGTGATCTACGACGACCGGCCCAAGGTCTCGCCGGGCGTGAAGTTCAAGGACGCCGAGCTCATCGGGGTGCCCACCATCGTGGTGGTCGGCAAGGGCCTGGCCGACGGCGTCGTCGAGGTCAAGGACCGCCCGACGGGGGAGCGGGCCGACGTGGCCGTGGCCGAGGCCGCCGACCACGTGGTCGGTGTCGTGCGCGGCTGACGCCCCCTAGTCCAGGACACTCCTGCGAATCACGGGGTCGCCCTTGCCGAGGTAGAAGATGCCGGGGAGCCCCGTGGTCTCGAAGCCCTTGCTCGGGTTGGCGCGCAGGGTCGAGCGGTCGATGCGCAACGTGCCGGAGCGGTCGTTGCTGACGAAGAAGACGGCGCCGCCGCCCTCGCGGGCCCGGTTGTCCTCGATCAGGGTGCCGCTCAGCCTGAGTCGGAACTTGTTGCCGTCCAGGTAGATCGCGCCGCCGCTTCCCCCGCCCCTGGTCCCGGGGCGCGCCGGGTTGGCACCCGAGCCGACCGCCCGGTTGTCGCGGAAGACGCTGTTGAGCACCACCCACGAGACGCCGATGCTGCTGATCGCCGAGCCGTTGCTGCACCGGCCCCGCTCGAACCTGCTGCCGACGACGTAGACGGGCCGGTCCTCGGACTGGTCGAAGACGCGCAGCGCGGCACCACCGACGTCCGGGCCGTGGGTCCGGCACCGGTTGCCGCGGAAGGTTGAGTCGACGACCTTGAAGCGACCTCCGCGCACGAACACCGCGCCGCCTCCGAGCTCGTCGCCGGCCTTGCCGCGCTTGAAGGCGAGGTGCTGGACGACGAGCCGCGGGGTGGCCTGGTCGTCGCAGTGCGAGGTCGTCCAGACCTGCGCCCGGTCACAGGTGTTCTGGTACAGGATCCGGCGCTGGCGTCGCCCGTCGAGCGTGACGAGTCCGCCACCGTCGAGCACGACCCGCTTGCTGGTGTTGAGGACCTTGGCCGTGCGCTTCATGGCGATCGTGACCGGTGCCGGGCCGCAGTCGAAGTGGATCACGCCACCCTTCGCGACAGCGGCGACGACGGCCCGCGAGGTGCACGAGGCGGGGGTCCCGGAGCCGACGACGCGATCGGGGGCCGCGCCCACCGGGCGCGCCTCCCGGGGGACCGGCACCGGTCGGACGCCGGGGGCCTGCCGTGCGGCCGCGACCATGGCGACAGGTCCGGGCGCCGCGGCGAGGACGGGGTCGTGCGCGGGTGCGAGGACCGGGGTGGACAGGGCAACGGCCAGGGCCCCGACGCCGAGGGTGTGTGCGATCACGGCATCATTGTGTGCCATGCCTGCCACCAGCCCGCGCGTCGCTGCCGTCATCTTCGACTGGGGCGGCACGCTCACGCCGTGGCACACCGTCGACTTCCGTGCGGAGTCGGAGGCGCTGCTCCAGGCCGTCGACGAGCCGACCGAGGACGCGCTCGAGCGGCTGCTGCGGGCGGGCGACACCGTCTGGGGGCGCAGCCGCGACCACCACATCAGCGCGACCGTCGCCGATCTCTTCGCCGAGGCCGGCCTGACCCATGACGAGGAGCGGCTGGCCGGCTACCGCGACTTCTGGGCTCCGCACACGTTCACCGACCCCGAGGTGGCGCCGCTGTTCGAGGCGCTCCGGGCCGACGGGATCAAGGTCGGCATCCTCTCCAACACGGTGTGGCCGCGGGCCTGGCACGAGGAGCTCTTTCGTCGCGACGGCGTGCTGCACCTGATCGACGGCGACGTCTACACCAGCGAGATCCCGTGGACCAAGCCGGCGCCCGAGGCCTTCGGGGCGGCGATGGCCTCCGTGGGGGCCACCGATCCGGCCAGCTGCGCGTTCGTGGGCGACCGGCTCTTCGACGACATCTGGGGTGCCGCCAACGCCGGGCTGCGCACCATCCACGTCCCGCACAGCGACATCCCGGCCGGCCAGGTCGGTCACTCCGAGGGTGAGCCCGACGCGGTCGTCCAGCGTCTCTCCGAGGTCTACGACGTCGTCGCGGGCTGGCGCGGCTGAGCCGTCCTGCAGAGTTCGGCACCTGCGCAAACCTGCACAGGGATCCTGCGGTCATGGCCTTCCCGGACGCCGGATCCGCGGGGCAGGATCGGGGCACGGGACAAACAGTCCCTCCATCTCGGGAACAGACAGGACGCCCAGGACATGATCCGACTCCGTCATCGCACGGCCGTGCTCGTCGGGGCCACCGCCCTCGCCGTCGCCGGCAGCATCGCCCCCGCCCAGTCCGCCGAACCGATCGCCGCCCGCGGCCCGGCCTGCTTCGACCCCGCTCCCGCCGGCGCAGGGTCCGTCGCCGCACGCGGCGGGCACGGCCACGGCGAGCGCGACCACCGCGACGTCTCCGCCGCCCAGCAGAGGGCGATCGAGGCGCGCACCGCGCAGATCACGAAGGGCAAGAAGAAGCCCCCGAGCGGGGGCGGAACCACGGGCACCGCACAGGCCGGCGACATCCCGGTCTACGTCCACGTGATGGCCGACGCCAACGGCAACGGCGACGTCACCGACAGCCAGATCACCCAGCAGATCGCGGTGCTCAACAAGACCTACGCCGGCCAGGAGTCGGGCACCGCCTCCGACACCGGCTTCACCTTCTCCCTCGCCGGCATCGACCGGTTCTACAACACCCAGTGGCACCAGGACCGGCAGAGCTCGTCGTACCGCAGCCAGACCCGGCAGGGTGGCGCGAACGCGCTGAACATCTGGCTGGTGGACTTCGCCTACCTGGGTATCGCCACCTTCCCGTGGGACTACTCGAGCAACGCCGCCGTCGACGGCGTCCGCGTGCACTTCGACTCGCTGCCGGGCGGCAGCATCGCCAACTACAACCTCGGTGAGACCACCACCCACGAGGCCGGCCACTGGCTGGGGCTCTACCACACCTTCCAGGGCGGCTGCACGAGCACCAACGACGAGGTGTCCGACACCGCGGCCCAGTCGTCCCCGACCGACGGCTGTCCCACCGGACGCGACTCGTGCGCCCTGCCCGGGGTCGACCCGATCCACAACTACATGGACTACTCCTACGACTCCTGTTACACCGAGTTCACCGCGGGCCAGACCACCCGCATGCAGCAGATGTTCGGCGCCTACCGAGCCTGAGCCTGCTCGATCTGTCGTGGTGCCCGCACCCGACCCTGTCCGGGTTGGTGCGGGCACCGCCGTTTCGCCTGATTTCAGATGATTCATCAGCAGACACGCTGGAATGTCTGCGTGCACGAATGCTTGGCAGCGGCCCCGGGTCGAGACACGATCAGCGTGCCGGAGCGGGACCGCCCGGCGCCGCCATCTCGAAGGACCGTCGATGAACCGATCCGGACGCGCTGCGCTCGCGGGCGCCGCCGCTCTCCTGGCCTGCTCCCTGACCCCGGCCTATGCCGCCCCGCCGACCTCGGAGCGGGCCCCCGCCGAGGACTGCGTGCACCCGGCCGAGCACGCCGACGGCGCCGGGTCCGCGGCCCGCGGCCGCGACGGCGCCAAGCTCGACCACCGCGACATGACCGACGCGGAGAAGGACGCTGTCGAGGCGCGGACCGACGCGCTCGTCGCCGGTCACCCGACGACGCCCCCCGCGACCACCCAGGTGCCGGTCTACATCCACGTGATGATGGACAGGGCCGGCAACGGCAACGTCACCCAGGAGCAGATCGACAGCCAGATCGCGGTGCTCAACAAGACCTTCGCCGGCCAGGAGTCCCCGGAGGCGGCGGTGACCGCGTATCGGTTCTCCCTCGCCGGCGTCTACCGCTACTACAAGGACAACTGGCACGCGGACAAGGCGAGCAAGAAGTACCGCGCGCTGACCCGCGTGGGTGGCCCCGAGACGCTGAACATCTGGCTGGTCGACTTCGACTACCTGGGGATCGCCACGTTCCCCTGGGACTACCCGAAGGACGGTGACATCGACGGCATCCGGGTGCTCTACACCAGCCTCCCGGGCGGCACCGAGACCAACTACAACCTCGGCGAGACCGCGACGCACGAGGTCGGGCACTGGCTCGGGCTCTACCACACCTTCGACGGGGGCTGTAAGAACCGTCGAGGCGGCGACGAGGTCGACGACACCCCGACGCAGGCCGCACCCACCAACGGCTGTCCCGAGGGTGCCGACACCTGCCCCAAGCAGGAGGGTCTGGACCCGATCCACAACTACATGGACTACTCCTACGACTCCTGCTACAACCAGTTCACCGCCGGGCAGTCCGTGCGGATGAACGAGAGTTGGTTGGCCTACCGCGCTCCCTGAGCCGCCCCGCTCCGCGCCCCGCCCTCTCCTCCCAGAAGGGCGGGGCGCGGTCATGTCCGCGGGTTGCGCGGGCGTCCTCAGAGCTCTTCGACGCCCGGGAAAGCCGACGGGACCTCGCCGAACCCGAGCCCGCGCACGGCCGCGTCGGTGAGCGCGTCGATCGCCCACTGACGGTTCGCCCGGGCGGTGCTGCCCACGGTGCTGGCGTAGACCTCGGCACACCGGCGCTCGATCTCCGCGGCCGCGGCCCGGCAGCGCGCCGGCGTGTCCGCGGCGTTGGACAGCTGATAGCTGACCTCGGCGGCCACGGGCTCCGCTCCTGCTGCACGCACGATCGCCGTCACCTGGTCGCGCCGGCCGCGGTGCACGTCGTACGCCGTGCGCAGCAGCCCGGCGAGCTCCGGCTCGCCGGAGGCCGACACCCTCCCGCCGAGCACCCCGTAGACGTAGACCGCCGCGTGCTCACCGGCCAGCGTCGCCTGGAGTGCCTCGTCGGGGCTCACCGGGAATCACCCGGCGCGGCGGCACGCAGCGCTGCGGCCTGCTGAGCAGCAGCCGCTCCCATGCTGGCCAGCACCCGTGCGAACGCCCCCGACTCCGCGGCGAAGGCGCTGCGCTTGTCGACCAGCGCCAAGGAGTCCTCGTGGCCGGCGAGGTCGAGCACCGCCCTTCGCCGGTCGCGGGGGACCGGCCCGCGTGGGGTCGGTCCGTCCTCGGGGGACTCCGAGGGACCGACCGGGCCGGCATCCTCGGGTGCGGCGGCCTCGAGGAGCTCGACGTGGGCCCGGTGCACGTCGGCGGCAGGGCCGAGCACCGCGGCCAGGCCGGGGAAGCGCTGGAGGGTGGCCTCGACGCGGGCGAGCAGGGCCTGCTCGTCGGCGAGCACGGTGGCGGCCAGCACGACGTCGGGGTCGACCTCGCTCGCGCGCCGTCTCGCGGCTCGTTGTCGTTCTGCCCGACGGCGTGGCGCGTTGCTGGCGTTGGGGGTGCACCCGGTCAGGGCGAGCAGGGTCCCCGCCGAGGCCCCGATCGCCCCGCCCAACGCACTGCGGCGTGAGATCGCGGGGCGGGGGCGCGGGAGCACCGGGTGACTCTATCCGCCGGGCCGGAACCGACCGCGGCACCGACCCCGGCACCGACCCTGGGGCGGTCGGGAGAGGCGCTGCGGTGGGCTAGGGTTGGTCGCACCACAACAGCAGATGCAGGAAGGACGCCCGTGAGCATCGAACAGACCCGGGACCGACTTGCAGGGGTCCTCACCGACCCGCTGGGCGCCGCAGGACTCGACGTCGAGGCCATCGACCTGAGCGCCGCGGGCAAGCGCCGGATGCTGCGTGTGGCCGTCGACAAGGACGGCGGGGTCAACCTCGACGACATCGCCGAGGCGACCAAGGAGGTCTCCCGGATCCTCGACGGGTCCGACGTGATGGGCGAGCTGCCCTACACGCTGGAGGTCACCTCGCCCGGTGTCGACCGGCCGCTCACGCATCCGCGGCACTGGCGACGCAACCGGGGCCGCCTGGTCAAGGTCACCCTGCGCGACGGCACCACGCTGATCGGTCGCGTCTCCGACAACGACGAGGAGTCCGCCACCCTCGACGTCGACGGCGAGGCGACGCCGGTCGCCCTCGGCGAGGTCGCCAAGGCCAAGGTGCAGATCGAGTTCAACCGCAAGAGCGACGACGAGCGCGACAACGGGCGCCATCAACGGGAGGCCTGACATGGACATCGACATGAACGTGCTCCGCGCCCTCGAGCGCGAGAAGGAGATCTCCTTCGAGATCCTCGTCGAGGCGCTCGAGCAGGCGCTGCTCACGGCGTACCACAAGACGCCCGGGGCGGTGGAGCGCGCTCGCGTCGTGCTGGACAAGAAGTCCGGCCACGTCACGGTCTTCGCCGCCGAGACCGACGCCGAGGGCAATGTCGTCGCGGAGTACGACGACACGCCCGACGGCTTCGGCCGGATCGCCGCCACCACCGCCAAGCAGGTCATCCTGCAGCGGTTGCGTGACGCCGAGGACGACATCAAGTTCGGCGAGTTCTCCGGCAAGGAGGGTGACATCGTCTCCGGGGTGATCCAGCAGGGTCGCGACCCGCAGGACGTGATGGTCGATCTCGGCCGGCTCGAGGCGCTGCTGCCGACAGCCGAGCGGGTGCCGGGCGAGACCTACGTCCACGGCGACCGGATCAAGTGCCTGGTCATCAGCGTGCGCAAGGGCATGCGGGGCCCTCAGGTGACGCTCTCGCGCTCCCACCCCAACCTGGTCAAGAAGCTCTTCGCGCTCGAGGTCCCCGAGATCGCCGACGGCACCGTCGAGATCTGCGGGATCGCCCGCGAGGCCGGCCACCGCACGAAGATCGCGGTGCGCACCGAGGTGTCCGGCGTCAACGCCAAGGGTTCCTGCATCGGTCCGATGGGTCAGCGGGTGCGCAGCGTGATGAACGAGCTGCACGGCGAGAAGATCGACATCGTCGACTGGGCGGAGGACCCCGCGGAGATGGTGGCGCACGCGCTGTCGCCCGCCCGGGTGAGCAGTGTCGAGGTCGTCGACCTCGCCCAGCGGTCGGCGCGCGTGGTCGTTCCCGACTTCCAGCTCTCCCTCGCCATCGGCAAGGAGGGGCAGAACGCCCGACTCGCGGCGCGGCTCACCGGATGGCGGATCGACATCCGCTCCGACGAGCCGCAGCCGCCGGTCGCGCCTCCGATCGAGCCCGCCGCGCGGTGACGCGGTTCGGCGCTCGGCGCCGGAACCGCTAGACTGAACGACGGTGGTCCGCCGTCCCGACCTCCAGGAAGTGCATCGACATGTCCCCACAGCACGACGGGGGCCCGGTCCGCACCTGCCTGGGATGTCGCCGGAAGGCCGCCAGGCATGAGCTGCTGAGAGTCGTCGCGGCGGATGTCGGGAGCGGTCTCGCGATCGTCCCCGATCCCACCCGACGTCGTCCGGGTCGAGGGGCGCACCTGCACCCCACACCCGCATGTCTCGCCCTCGCGCTCCGCCGACGAGCATTCCCACGGGCCCTCCGGGTCCCGGGACCACTCGCCAGCGGGCCGGTGGAGGACTACGTCAACGGCCTCGCGCCCGCCACACCGCAGACGCCCACCTGACCGAGATGAAATTGGAGCATCAGCTCATGAGCACTCGATGAGTTCTTTCCGATGAGCATGCACACCAGCTAACGGTCCGACCGCCTTCTGTGGCTCGGGCCAGAAGGAGAAGCGTGGCTAAGACCCGAGTCCACGAGCTCGCCAAAGAGCTCGGCGTCGAGAGCAAGGTCGTTCTCGAGAAGCTCAAGGAGATGGGCGAGTTCGTCAAGTCGGCCTCGTCGACGATCGAGCTTCCCGTCGAGATGAAGTTCAAGAAGGCGTACGGCGCCGACCTGGCCGCCGCCGCGCCGGCCCCGGCCAAGAAGGCCGCCCCCAGCCCGGCCGAGCCGGCCCCCGCGTCCCCGGCTGCCGAGCCGGCGGCTCCGGCTGCCACCGAGGCTCCGGCCGCCCCCTCGAGCGCCCCCAAGCCCGGCCCCAAGAAGGCCGCGCCGGCACCCGAGCCCGAGGCGCCCGCCGCCGAGGTCGAGGCCCCCGCTGCCGCAGCCCCGGAGGTCAGCGAGGAGGCTGCTCCGGCGTCGTCTGAGGACGGCGGCGAAACGGCCACGTCGCCGAAGCCGGCCCCGCGCCCCTCGGCCCGTCCCGGCGCACCGCGCCCGGGCAACAACCCCTTCGCCCCGTCGCAGGGCATGGGCCGTCGCCCGGCCCCGCGCCCGACCGAGACCACGGGCGACCGACCGCCGCGGCCGCCGGCCGGCCGTGACGGTGGCGCCCCCGGTCGCGCCGGGGCCCCGCCCGCGGGTGGACGAGGCGGCATGCCGCGTCCCAACCCGGCGATGATGCCGAAGTCCCCGGCCGCCTTCGGCGGCGGTCCCGGTGGACGTCCCGGCCCCGGTGGCCCCGGTGGCCCCGGTGGTCGCGGTGGCGCTCCCGGTCGCGGTGGTGCTCCCGGTCGCGGTGGCGCTCCTGGTCGCGGCGGTGCCCCCGCCGGCGCCGGCGCTCCGGCTCGCGGTGGCTTCGGTGGAGGTCGCCCAGGTGGCGGTCGTCCCGGTCAGCGTGGGCAGACCCAGGGTGCGTTCGGTCGTCCCGGCGGTCCGTCGCGTCGTGGTCGCAAGTCCAAGCGCGCGCGTCGTCAAGAGTTCGAGGCCATGCAGGCACCGACCATCGGTGGCGTGCGCGTCCGCAAGGGCGACGGCGAGACCGTGCGGCTGCCGCGCGGCGCCTCGCTGACCGACTTCGCGGAGCGGATCAACGTCGACGCCGCGTCACTGGTGCAGATGCTGTTCTCGCTCGGCGAGATGGTCACCGCGACCGAGTCCGTCAACGACGAGACCTTCGAGCTGCTCGCCGATGAGCTCAACTACGTCGTGCAGATCGTGTCCCCGGAGGACGAGGACCGCGAGCTGCTCGAGTCCTTCGACCTCGAGTTCGGTGAGGACGAGGGCGACGAGGACGACCTGTCGGCCCGCCCGCCGGTCGTGACCGTCATGGGTCACGTCGACCACGGAAAGACCAAGCTCCTCGACGCGCTGCGCAGTGCCAACGTCGTCGACAAGGAGGCCGGTGGGATCACCCAGCACATCGGGGCCTACCAGGTGGCCACCGAGGTCGACGGCTCCGAGCGTCGGATCACCTTCATCGACACCCCGGGACACGAGGCGTTCACCGCCATGCGTGCGCGTGGTGCGCAGGCGACCGACATCGCGGTGCTGGTCGTCGCGGCCGACGACGGCGTGATGCCGCAGACGGTCGAGGCGCTCAACCACGCCAAGGCGGCGAACGTGCCGATCGTGGTGGCGGTCAACAAGATCGACAAGGAGAACGCCGACCCGTCCAAGGTGCGCGGTCAGCTCACCGAGTACGGCCTGGTCCCCGAGGAGTACGGCGGCGACACCATGTTCGTCGACGTCTCCGCCAAGTCCGAGCTCAACCTCGAGGGTCTGCTCGAGGCGATCGTGCTCACCGCCGACGCCTCGCTGGACCTGCGGGCCAACGCCGACCAGGACGCCCAGGGCCTTGTCGTCGAGGCCCACCTCGACCGCGGTCGCGGTCCGGTGGCGACGGTGCTCGTCCAGCGCGGAACGCTCCGCGTCGGGGACTCCATCGTCGCGGGCGCCGGCTACGGCCGGGTGCGCGCGATGCTCGACGAGCACGGCGACAACATCGAGGAAGCCGACCCGTCGCGTCCGGCCATGGTGCTCGGCCTCACCGCCGTGCCCGGTGCCGGTCAGACGTTCATCGTCGTCGACGACGACCGGATGGCTCGCCAGATCGCCGAGAAGCGGGAGTCGCGCGAGCGGGCGGCCATGCAGGCCAAGCGTCGCGTCCGCCGCACGCTCGAGGACTTCATGAAGTCGATGGAGTCGGGCGAGACCCAGGAGCTCAACCTGATCCTGAAGGGCGACGTTTCCGGTTCGGTCGAGGCGCTCGAGGACTCGCTGGCCAAGATCGATGTCGGCGACGAGGTCAACCTGCGGGTCATCGACCGCGGTGTCGGTGCGATCACCGAGACCAACGTCGACCTCGCAGCGGCCTCCGACGCGATCATCATCGGCTTCAACGTCCGGCCCCAGGGCAAGGCGACCGAGATGGCCGACAAGGAAGGTGTCGAGATCCGCTACTACTCGGTCATCTACCAGGCGATCGAGGAGATCGAGGCGGCCCTCAAGGGGATGCTCAAGCCGGAGTTCGAGGAGGTCTCCCTCGGCCAGGCCGAGATCCGCGAGATCTTCCGGTCCTCGAAGATCGGCAACATCGCCGGTTGCATGGTGACCAGCGGTGTCATCCGACGCAACGCCAAGGTCCGGCTCATCCGCGACGGCGCCGTCGTCGTGGAGAGCTCCGACCTGACGTCGCTGCGACGGGAGAAGGACGACGCCTCCGAGGTCCGTGAGGGCTTCGAGTGTGGTCTGGTCATCCGCGGCTACAACGACATCAAGCAGGGTGACGTCGTGGAGGCCTTCGAGATGCGCGAGATCCCGCGCGCCTAGCAGGAGCGTGTGGATCTAGCACGTGGCAGCACCGGTGAGGGGTCGGTTGCGAGGAGCGGAGCGAGCTCGCAACTGACCCCTCACCGTCCACGCAGGGACCGAGCCTGGGCAGAGCCCGGGCCACAACGAGGAGTCTGAGAAAGCATGGCAAGCCCACGGGTGCGCAAGGTCGCCGACCGGATCCAGGTGATCGTGGCGGAGATGCTCGAGCGTCGCATCAAGGACCCGCGTCTGGGGTTCGTCACCGTGACCGACGTCCGCGTCACCGGGGACACCCAGAACGCCTCGATCTTCTACACCGTCTTCGGTGAGGACGACGAGGTCGTCGCGAGCGCGGCCGCGCTGGAGTCGGCCAAGGGGCTGATCCGCAGCGAGGTCGGCAAGCAGCTCGGGATGCGGCACACGCCGACCCTCGAGTTCATCCACGACGCCCTGCCCGAGAACGCCCGTCACCTCGACGACCTGCTGGCCAAGGCCCGCGAGTCCGACGCCGCCGTTGCCGCCGCCGCGGCAGGTGCGACGTACGCCGGCGAGGCCGACCCCTACAAGAAGCCGCACGTCGACGACGAGCTCGACGACGGGGACGGCGACGAGCTCGACGAACCGGGCGCCGAGTCCGACCGGGTGTGACCGCCCCCCTTGACGCGGGTCTCGTCGTCGTCGACAAGGCCCCCGGGATGACCTCGCACGACGTGGTGGCGAAGGTCCGACGGCTCGTGGGCACCCGCAAGGTCGGCCATGCCGGCACGCTCGACCCGATGGCGACCGGCGTGCTGCTGCTCGGGGTCAACCGGGCCACCCGCCTGCTCGGCCACCTCATGCTCACCGAGAAGGCCTACGACGCGACCATCCGGCTCGGCGCCTCCTCGACGACCGACGACGCCGAGGGTGAGCTCGGCCGCGCCAGCGCGACCGAGCACCTCACCGAGGACGACGTCCGCTCCGCTGCCGGGAGCTTCGTCGGTCCGATCAGCCAGGTGCCGTCGGCGGTGTCGGCGATCAAGGTGGAGGGCAAGCGTGCCTACCAGCGGGTCCGCGACGGCGAGCAGGTCGAGCTGGCCGCCCGCGATGTCACCGTGCACGAGCTGCTGGTGACCCGGGTGCGGCGTGCAGGTCCCTGGCTGGACGTCGACCTCTCGGTGCGGTGCAGCAGCGGCACCTACATCCGCGCGATCGCGCGCGACCTCGGTGGCGCCCTCGGCACCGGCGGACACCTCACGGCGCTCCGGCGTACGGCGGTGGGACCGTTCACGCTCGACGACGCCGCCACCCTCGACGACCTCGCCGACAGCTTCGCGATGACAGACATCTCCGAGGTGGCCCGGCGTTGCTTCCCCTGCGTCGACCTCGACGTGGAGGGTGCCCGCGAGGTGACGTTCGGTCGCAAGCTGGAGCTCGACCTCGGCGTCGAGGGGGACGTCCCGGTGGCGCTGTTCGCCCCCGGCGGGGCCTTCTTGGCGCTCTACCGTGCCGACGGTGGCCGCGCTGTCCCCGTCGCCGTGTTCACCGGGTAGCGGTATGGGAGGCTTCTGCGCGTGAGAGACACGTGGCGCTCGCTCGACGAGGTCCCGGCCGACCTCGGCCGCACCGTCGTCACGATCGGCAACTTCGACGGTGTCCACCTCGGCCACCAGCACGTGATCACCCGTGCCCGCGAGGTCGCCGGCGAGCGTGGGCTCGACCGGGTCGTGGTGGTCACCTTCGACCCGCACCCGATCGCGGTGCTGCGACCCGAGCACGCTCCGCCGACACTGACCACCATCGGCGCGCGGGTCGAGCTGCTTCGCGCCGCGGGGGTCGACGACGTGCTCGTGGTGCCGTTCTCCCGCGAGGTCGCGGCCTGGTCGCCGGAGCGGTTCGTGCGCGAGGTGCTGGTCGAGACCCTGCACGCGGCTGTCGTGGTCGTCGGGGCCAACTTCCGCTTCGGCAACCGTGCTTCGGGAGACCTGGCCACCCTGCACGACCTCGGCGCGGGCCTCGACTTCGCCGCCGAGGGGATCGCGCTCGACGGCGGTCCCCAGGTGTGGTCCTCGACCTACATCCGCAACTGCCTGGCCGCGGGCGACGTCGAGGGGGCCGCCGAGGCGCTCGGACGTCCCTTCACCGTCCGTGGAGTCGTCGTCGAGGGAGACAAGCGCGGGCGCGAGCTCGGCTACCCGACCGCCAACGTGCCGGCCCGCGGCGTCGCCGCCCCCGCCGACGGCGTCTACGCCGGCCGGTTGCGCCGCATCGACACCGACGAGGTCTTCCCCGCCGCCATCAGCGTCGGCACCAACCCGACGTTCGCGGGGGAGCGGGAGCGCCGGGTGGAGTCCTACGTGCTGGACCGCGACGACCTCGAGCTCTACGGTGTCGAGGTCGAGGTCTCCTTCGTCCACCGGATCCGCGGGATGCTGCGTTTCGACTCCGTCGAGGCGCTCGTGGAGACGATGCACGACGACGTGGCGCGCACCCGCGGCGTCCTCGCCCAGCCATGAGCCGCTCGGGGGAGCGCGGCGAGCCCGCCGACACCGGGGCCACCCTGCTCGCGACGGAGAGGTGGTTCGTCCAGCACGGGCTGCCCTACTTCGTGCCCGAGGAACGGGAGGCAGCCCGGCGGGCGCTGCACTCCCGGCGCACCCTGGTGATGCTGGTGCTGACCGTGCTGGTGGCACTCGGCGGTGGCGTCGCCCTGGCCGCGCTGCTCGGTCAGGTGGCGCTCGCGCCGGCTGTGCTGATGCTGCTCGCCGGGCTGGCCGTGCTGGGGTACGGCGCCACCACCCTGCGCGCCCGGCCGATCGCGTCGTTCGCGGTGCGCCGCACCCTGGGCAGTCTCCGGCTGCTGCTGCCGCTGGCCACCCGGGCGCTGCCGCTGCTGATGCTCTTCATCACCTTCTTGTTCATCAACGCCGAGGTCTGGCAGCTGGCGGCGAGCATGGGGGGCGCCACCTTGTGGCTGACCGTGATGCTCTTCGGTCTCTTCGCCGTGCTGTTCCTCTTCGTGCGCCTCCCTGAGGAGCTCGACTCCGTCGACGCACAGATGGACGCCACCCGACTCGCGGAAGCTTGTCGGCGTACGCCGTTGGAGGGGCTCGCGGGCGACTCGATCGAGTCCGAGGCAGCCAGGGACCGCGCTACCGTGTCCGGCTTCGAGCGGGCCAACCTGATCCTGGTGCTGGTGATCGCCCAGGCCGTGCAGGTGTTCTTGCTGGCCTTGTGCGTGTTCACGTTCTTCATGATGTTCGGCGCCCTCGTCATGGACGACGGCGTCCAGCTCGCCTGGACCCAGCGCGAGGCGCTGCGCAACGCGCCGGTGCTCACCCACCTGTCGCTGGAGCTGTTCCAGGTCTCGATCTTCCTCGCGGCGTTCTCCGGGCTCTACTTCACCGTGTGCGCGGTGACCGACGAGGCCTACCGCGACCAGTTCTTCACCCAGGTCAAGGAGGAGCTGGATCGCTCCGTCGGCGTCCGGGCGGTCTACCTGGCCCTGCGGCAGCACAGCGAGACGTCCGCGTAGCCAGGCACCAGCCTGGCCACGCGGACATCCCCTTGCACGGGGTGCGAACCCTCAGGCGTCGAGGTCCTGCTCGACCATCGCGGCGATCGTCTCGACGTCGGCGTCGTCGTCGCCGCTGACCTCGATCGAGTCACCCTTCTTCGAGCCCAGCGTCATGATCAGCAGCGCCGAGCTGGCATCCACGGGGGAGCCCCCCGGCGCGCTGAGGGTCACGGTGCTCCCGAGCGCGCCGGCCTTCTCGGCGATCAGCGCGGCGGGGCGGGCGTGCAGGCCGACGGCGGATCCGACGGTCACGGTCTTGGTGGACATTCACATCTCCTGGGTGGTGGTGGGGCTGGTCGTGTGCTGGATGTCAGGCGGTGGCCGAGACCTGCTCGGCGTCGGTGTGCGAGAGCTGCTTGAGGATGATCACGAGAGCCGTCGCGACGAGCACCCCGATGATCAGGGACAGGAAGAACCAGAGCACCTGACCGACCGCGAAGAACACGAAGATGCCGCCGTGCGGCGCGGCCAGGGTGACACCGAAGGCCATCGAGAGGGCCCCCGTGACCGCGGACCCGGCCATGATCGGCGGGATCACCCGCGCCGGGTCGGCCGCGGCGAACGGGATCGCCCCCTCGGTGATGAACGAGGCGCCCAGCAGCCAGGCGGCCTTGCCGTTCTCCTGCTCGGCGCGGGTGAACAGCTTGGGTCGTACGACGGTCGCCAGGGCGAGCGCCAGCGGGGGCACCATCCCGGCCAGCATCACCGCTGCCATGATCCGCAGCTCGGGGGAGTCGCCCGAGGCCACGGCAGCGGCGGTCAGACCGCCGGTGGCGAAGGTGTAGGCGGTCTTGTTGAGCGGGCCGCCCATGTCGAAGGCCATCATCAGCCCGAGGATGACCCCGAGCACGATCGCGGACCCGCCCTGGAGGCTGTTGAGGCCGTCGCTCAGCGCCGTCATCAGTCCGCCGAGCGGCTTGGCGAGCACGATGAGCATCACCGCGCCGGAGATCAGGGTCGCCAGCAACGGGATCACGACGACCGGCATCAGGCCACGCATCCACACCGGCACCTTCCAGGAGGCGATCCAGTGGGCCACCAGGCCCGCCAGGACGCCCCCGACGATCCCGCCCAGGAAGCCCGAGTTGATGGTCCCGGCGATCGCGCCCATCACGAAGCCGGGCGCGATGCCGGGCCGGTCGGCGATGGCGTAGGCGATGTAGCCGGCCAGGGCGGGCACCAGGAAGCCGAAGGCAGCGCCACCGAGGGTGAACAGGACGGCGCCGAGGTAGGCGAAGAACGCGCTGCCGAACAGCGCGTGGTCGAGCCCGAGCTCGTCGATGTCGGGCAGGTTGAAGATCGAGTTGCCGGTCGCGATGGCGTTGCCGTCGTTGACGATCTCGTAGCCGCCGAGCAGGAAGGACAACGCGATGAGCAGGCCACCGGCGGCCACGAAGGGGATCATGTAGGAGACGCCGGTCATCAGCACCCGGCGTACCCGCAGGCCCCAGGACTCCTGACCCGTGGACGTGGATCCCTGGGCGCTCGCGGTGCCCTCGACGCGCGGGGCACCCGGGTCGTCGGCGTAGCGCAGCGCCTCGGCGATCATCGCGTCGCCGTCGTCGATCGCCCGCTTGACGCCGGAGGCGACCACCGGCTTGCCGGCGAAGCGTCCCCGGTCGCGGACCCCGACGTCGGCGGCGAAGATGGCGGCGTCGGCGGCGGCGATCGTCTCGCGCGGCAGCGGCGTCGACCCTGCCGAGCCCTGGGTCTCGATGTGGATGTCGACCCCGGCACGGGCGGCGGCAGCCTCCAGCGCCTCGGCGGCCATGTAGGTGTGGGCGATGCCGGTCGGGCAGGCCGTGACCGCGACGATGCTGCGGCGGGCGGCCGGCGCCGCCTCGGCTGCCGGGGGCGCAGCGGCTGGTGCCGGCGCGGGGGCCGGGGCCTTGAGCTGCACGACCGACTGGACCAGCGCGACGACGTCGGCCGGGGTGGCCGCCTGACGCAGGCCGTCGGTGAAGTCCGGTCGCACGAGGGCGCGGGCGAGCTGGGTGAGCACCTCCAGGTGGGTGGCGTCGCCGCCGGCCGGCGCCGCGATGAGGAAGGCCAGGTCGGCCGGGCCGTCCTTCGCGCCGAAGTCGGTGCCGGGCTGGAGGCGGGCGAAGGCGAGGGTGGGTACGTCGACGTGCTCGGTGCGGCAGTGCGGGATCGCGATACCGCCGGGGAGGCCGGTCGGTGAGGTGGCCTCGCGGGCCAGCGCGTCGTCGTTGAGGCCTTCGGGCGAGGTGGTGCGACCGGCATCGGCGACCAGCTGGGCGAGCCCCCGGATGACGGCGTGCTTGTCCTCGCCGAGGGAGACGTCGAGGCGGACCAGATCCTCGGTGATGATCGGGGGAGACGCGTTCATGGAGTGCTTCCTGTTCGGGGTCGGGCGATGGCGAGCTCGACTACGTCGACGAGCTCGGGGTGGATCGTCTCGGGGGTGGGGATGGTGGTGCCCGGGAGCCCTGCGGCGGCGCTTCCGTAGGCGACGGCGAGGCGGAGCCGCTCGGCCGGCTCATGGTCGCGCAGCGCGCCCAGCAGATAGCCGAACAGGCTCGAGTCGCCGGCCCCCACCGTGCTCACGACCGTGGTCGGTGGCGGGGTGGCGTGCCAGGCGCCGTCGGCGGTGACCAGCACGGCACCGGAGGCGCCCAGCGTGGCCAGCACGGCGGCGACTCCCCGCTCGACGAGGGCCGAGGCGGCCTGCGCCGCGAGGGTGGGGTCGGACTCGATGGCCTCGGGGTCGCCGCCGACGACGGAGGCGAGCTCCTCGGCGTTGGGCTTGAGCAGGTCGGGGGCGGCGGTGTCGAGGTGGGCGAAGACCGCGTCGAGCGGAGGGCCGGAGGTGTCGACCGCGACGGCGACGTCGAGGCTGCGCAGGTCGCCGACCATGGCGGCGTACCAGTCGGCGGGAGCGCCCGGCGGCAGCGAGCCGGCCAGCACCACCCAGCGGGCCTGCGCGGCGCGCTGGTGAAGCGCCCGGCGCAGCCGGTCGAGGGTCGGCGGCCCCGCGGTCGCGCCGGGGGAGTTGATCTTGGTCGTGGTGCCGTCGGGCTCGGTGATGGTGACGTTCATCCGGACGTCGCCGGCCGGCGGCTCGGGGCGGCAGTCGATGCCGTCGCGGAGCAGCTCGAGCACGTAGGGGTCGTCGGGGCCGCGGGCAGCACCGCGATGGTGGGGACGCCCGCCGCGACCGCGGCGCGCGAGATGTTGACGCCCTTGCCGGCCGACTGCGAGGTGACCGTCGCGGCGCGCAGGACGGCGCCGCGCTCGAGGGTCGAGGTGAGCTCGATGGTCCTGTCGACGCTGGGGTTGGGCGTGAGGGTGACGATCATCGTGGACCACGCTTCGGTGTAGGGGTCATGCCACCACGACCTCGATGTCGTGGCTGCGCAGGGTGGCCTTGTCCTCGGCACTGAGACCGACGTCGGTGACGAGCACGTCGACCTGCTCGAGGTCGCCGAAACGGACCGTGCTCTCGTGGCCGATCTTGGAGGAGTCGGCCAGCACGATCACCCGCTGGGCGCTGCGGATCATCGCGTTCTTCGCCGCTGCCTCGCTCTGGTCGGGCGTGCTCAGGCCGTGGGCGATGCTCAGCCCGTTGGTGCCGACGAAGGCGACGTCGGTGCGCAGCCGGCCGATGGCCGCGACCGTGTCCTCGCCGACCGCCGCCTGGGTGGTGCGGCGGACCCGGCCGGGGAGCAGGTGCAGGTCGACGTTGCCGCGGCCGGCGAGCCGGCCGGCGATCGGGACCGCGTTGGTGAACACCGTGTAGGTCACGTCGAGGGGGAGCAGCCCGGCGAGCCGCGCGGTGGTGGTGCCGGCGTCGAGCAGCAGGCTGCCGCCGTTGGAGGGCAGGTAGGCCAGCGCGGCGTGGGCGACACGGTCCTTCTGGTCGCTCTGGGCCTGGTCGCGCTCGTTGACGGCCACCTCGAGCACGCTCAGCGACGCGGCGGGGATGGCGCCGCCGTGCACCCGGCGTACGATGCCGGCACGCTCGAGTGTGGACAGGTCGCGGCGCACCGTCTCGGTCGTGACCGTGAACCGGTCCGACAGCTCGGTCACCGAGAGCCGGCCACGCTGGGAGAGCAGGTCGGCGATCGCCTGCTGACGTTCCTCGGCGTACACGAGCACCTCCGTTCTGCGAATCTGTGTGTATGTTGTTTTACGCCCGAATGTGTTGACTGTCAAGCGGGTGAGGGGGTTTACTTTCCTTTCATGACGCCGCTCACCTCTCCGGTCACTGCTGCTCCCGCCCGCGACGACGTGCTCACCGGTACGCCGGTGGTGCCCGGCACCGCCTTCGGGCCGGTGGTGGTGGTGCGCACCGACATCTCCGCCGACGCGGTCGCGGCCTACGAGGCGGCCACACCCAGCAGCGAGGAGGCCCTGGCCGGCTACGACGCCGCCGTCGCGACCGTGGCCGGCCGACTCGCCGATCGCGCCGCCGTCGCCAGCGGCTCGGCAGCCGAGGTGCTCACCGCGACCGCCGGGCTCGCCCGTGACAAGGGCCTGCGCGCGGCGGTCGCCGGCCGCGTCGAGGGGGGCGAGAAGCTGACCGTGGCCCTGCGGGGGAG
Organism: uncultured Actinomycetota bacterium; assembly: GCA_963772415.1. Classification (GTDB taxonomy): domain Bacteria; phylum Actinomycetota; class Actinomycetes; order Propionibacteriales; family Nocardioidaceae; genus Nocardioides_B. The sequence continues at coordinate 329,204 of CAVYWU010000007.1, forward strand.
CATCGACCAGTTCGCCGAGCTGTTCAGCTCGATGGGCGGCCTGATGGCCGAGCGGGTCACCGACCTGCGCGACCTCGAACGCCGCCTCACCGCGGAGATCGTCGGGGAGCCGGAGCCGGGTGTGCGCACCCCCGACGTGCCGAGCGTGCTGGTCGCCGAGGACCTGGCGCCGGCCGACACCGCCGGGCTCGACGCCGAACGGGTGGTCGCCCTGGTGACCGAGCGCGGCGGACCCACCAGCCACACCGCGATCATCGCCCGCCAGCTCGGCATCCCGTGCGTGGTGGCCGTCCACGGCGCCCTGACCCTGACCACGGGCACCGAGGTGCTCGTCGACGGGATCCTCGGCGAGATCGAGATCGGCCCCGACGCCGTGGACGCCCGGCGACGGGTGGCGGAAGCCGCCGAGAAGCGGGCCGCCCTCGAGGCCTGGACCGGACCGGCGCGGACCGCCGACGGCACCGCGGTCAAGGTGCTCGCCAACGTCGCCGACGGCCCCTCGGCGGTCAAGGCTGCTCAGGGTCCGGTCGAGGGCAGCGGCCTCTTCCGCACCGAGCTGTGCTTCCTCAACCGCAAGGACGAGCCGTCGGTCGAGGAGCAGGCCGACCTCTACGCGCCGGTGCTGGCCGCCTTCGGTGAGGGCCGCAACGTCGTCATCCGCACCCTGGACGCCGGCTCGGACAAGCCGGTCGCGTTCGCCACCTTGGAGGGCGAGGAGAATCCCGCGCTGGGGGTCCGTGGCCTGCGGCTGTCCTTCGGCAACCCCGGCCTCCTGGACCGCCAGCTGGACGCGATCGCGCTGGCGGCGAAGCAGACCGGGACGTCGCCGTGGGTGATGGCGCCGATGGTGGCCACCGTCGACGAGGCCGTCACGTTCGCCGCCCAGGTGCGCGGCCGCGGCCTCAAGGCCGGTGTGATGGTCGAGGTGCCGAGCGCCGCGCTGCTCGCGCACCGGTTCCTGGAGGAGGTCGACTTCCTCTCGATCGGCACCAACGACCTCACCCAGTACACGATGGCCGCCGACCGGATGGCCTCCGACCTGGCCCACCTCACCGACCCGTGGCAGCCGGCCGTGCTCGCCCTGGTGGCGATCACCGCGGAGGCCGGCAGGCAGGCCGGCAAGCCGGTGGGGGTCTGCGGCGAGGCCGCCGCCGACCCGCTGCTCGCCACCGCGCTGGTCGGGATGGGGGTCACGTCCCTGTCGATGGCCTCCGCCGCGGTCAAGGCCGTCGGCTCCCAGCTCGCCGAGGTCTCGATGGACACCTGCGAGGCCGCCGCCGAGGCCGCCCTGGCCGCCCGCGACCCGCACGCCGCGCGCGCCGCCGTCCGCAACACCCTCACCTCCACCAGTTGAGAGGTGCCTGCGGGGAGTCGAGACGTGCCTGCGGGGAGTTGAGAGGTGCCTGCGGGGAGTCGAGACGTGCTCGCGGGGAGTCGAGAGGTGCCTGCGGGGAGTCGAGACGTGCTTGCGGGGGATCGAGACGTGCTTGCGGGGGATCGAGACGTGCTTGCGGGGTGCTCAAGCTGCGTTTGCGCAGCCCGGCGTCGCCCAAGCGCACGCATGGGCGCCCCGAAGGCGCGTCTCAACCGGGGTGGACGGTGACGGGCGTGCCGTTGAGGACCGCGTTGCCGCTGATGTCGAGCCGCTCGGGGTCAGTGAGGTCGTTGAGGGACACGCCGGGCAGGGCGGTCGCGTTGCGCAGGCGTACGCCGTCGCGACGATGGCCGTAGCCGTGCGGCAGGCTGACCACGCCGGGCATCATCTCCTCCGAGGCGGCCACCTCGACCTCGACCTCGCCCACCCGGCTCTGCACGCGCACGGTCGCGCCGTCGATGAGTCCGCGGCTGGCCAGGTCGTCCGGGTGCATGAGCAGGTGGTGCCGCGGCCGACCCTTGGTGAGCCGCTGGCTGTTGTGCATCCAGGAGTTGTTGTCGCGCTGGTGACGACGCCCGACCAGCACCAGCGCGCCGGGCTCGGGCGGTGCCACCTCGGCGAGGCGGGCCAGGTCATCCAGGACGAGCGGCTGCGCGAGGTCGATCCGACGGTCCGACGTACCCAACCGCGCCGGGAGGCACGGCTTCAGCGGTCCGAGATCGACGCCGCCTGATCGCACCAGTCGGCGAACGGAGAGCCGTTGCCGACCCGTGCGCAGCAGCAGGTCGACGATGCACCGTGGCGAGAGCCGCATCCGGACCTGCTGGAGCGCGCGTGCCTTGAGAGGTCGCTTGCTGCGGAGCCGGGAGGTGGTGCGCAGGGCGATCTCGCGGTAGATCTCCCAGTCGTGCATCGCACCGTCGGGCTTGGGGAGGACGGCGGGGGTGAAGCGCGCGGTGTCGCGCACGGCCAGGACGTGGAAGACGAGGTCGTAGTGGTCTCGCTCGAGCGCGGTCGTCGGCGGCAGGATCACGTCAGCGTGCCGGGTCGTCTCGTTGACGTAGAAGTCCACGGCGGCCACGAAGTCCAGTCCGGCGATCGCCCGGTCGAGACGAGCACCGTCGGGCGTCGAGGAGACCGGGTTGCCCGACAGGGTGAGCAGCGCCCGCACCTGCCCCTCGCCCGGCGTGAGCATCTCGTCGGCCATCGTCGCCACCGGCAGCTCCCCCGCGAACTCCGGCAGCCCACGCACCCGGCTGCGCCACACGTCGTGGTGCCCGGCTCCGACGATCCCCCGCCCGACCACGTCCACGGCCGGGTCGGTGAACATCACGCCGCCGGGCCGGTCCAGGTTGCCGGTCACGGCGTTGAGCACCTGCACGCCCCACTGGGCGACGAGGCCGAACTCCTGCACCGAGACCCCGACCCGTCCGTAGACAGCGGCCGACCCTGCCTGGGCAACCTCGCGGGCGAGACGGCGCACGACGTCGGCGGGGACGCCGCTCATCTGCTCTGCGCGCTCCGGGGTGTGGTCGGCGACAGCGTCTCGCACGGACTGGAGCCCGTCGACGTACGCCGGCACCGACTCCAGCCCCTCGGCGAGGACCACGTGGATCATCGCGAGCAGCACGAACGCGTCCGACCCCGGGCGGACGAAGTGGTGCTCGTCGGCAACCCGGGCCGTCTCGGTCCGACGTGGGTCGAGCACCACCATCCGGCCGCCGCGCGAGGTGAGGGCGCGCCGTCGGGCCGGGAAGTCCGGCACCGTCATCAGGCTCCCGTTGGAGGCCATCGGGTTGGCGCCGAAGACCAGGAAGAGGTCGGTGCGGTCCAGGTCGGGGATCGGCACCAGCAGCTGGTGCCCGTAGAGGAGGAGGGCCAGGAGCTGGTGCGGGAGCTGGTCGACGGAGGTGGCGCTGTACTTGTTGCGGGTGCGCAACGACTTGACCAGGGCGGTGCCGTGCGTCATCGAGCCGAGGCTGTGCACGTTGGGGTTGCCGAGGTAGAGCGCGACGGCGTCACGCCCGTGGTGGTTGATGGCACGTGCGAGGTTGTCCGCGACAAGGTCGAACGCCTCTCCCCACGAGATCTCCTGCCAGGTCGCGTCGGCACCCCGACCGGTCCGGCGCACCGGCCCGCGGAGTCGGTCGGGGTCCTCCTGCAGGTCGCGCAGCGCGATCGCCTTGGGACAGATGTGTCCGCGGGAGAGCGGGTCGGCCGCCCTGCCTCGGATCTCCTCGACGCGACCGTCCGCGACGGTGACGTCGAGGCCGCAGATCGCCTCGCAGAGGTTGCAGACGCCGACCCTGTGCTCCATGGCGGGTCAGTCTGCCACCGGGACGCACGAGCCCCCGCGACCGTGAGGTCGCGGGGGCTCGTCGACAGGCTGTGTTGCGTCTTGCTCAGCCTGGCGGGACGGGAGCACCGTTCAGGGTGAAGCTGCCACCCGGCGGGTCGTTGTAGACCTGCGGACCGTCGGGGGCGGTGTTGCCGCTCACTGCGAGGTTGGTGGCCACGATCGTGCCGGTGGCGCTGTTCCACAGCCCACCGCCCTCGTTGCTCGCGGAGTTGCCGGTGACTGCGCCGCCGTCCCAGTTCACCGTTCCGGCGCCGGTGACGTGCAGGGCACCGCCGTTGCCGGGGTTGGCGCCGGTCTGGTTGCCGCTCATGTCGACGTCGTCCAGGTCGACGGTGCCGAGGTTGGTCTCCAGCCCGCCGCCCGCGCGGGGTGCCGAGTTGCCCGTGAAGTCGGTGTCGCTGACCTCGAGGTCGCCGGCGTTGTTGAGGATGCCGCCGCCGGAGCCGGCTGCGCCGGTGGCCTTGTTGGCATCGATCGTCGACCAGGAGACGGTCAGGGCGCCACCGTCGTTGTAGAGCGCGCCGCCACCCTGGTCGGCAGCAGCCCCGGCGGCGGTGTTCCCGCGCAGGGTGGTGCTGGTGACGGTGAAGGTGCCGGTGGCGGAGTTCCACAGGCCGCCGCCCTCGGCGGCGCGCGTGTTGTTCATGACCTCGCTGGCGCTGACCTCGACGGTGCCCGGCCCCGGTCAGGTGCAGGCCGCCGCCGTTGCCGGGCGAGGAGCCCGTGGCGTTGCCGGTCAGCTTCGAGCGCCGTACGGCGGTGCTGCCGACGTTGGCCTCGATGGCCCCGCCGGCCCGCGGCGCGGTGTTGGACGACAGTGTCGTCGTGTCCACGACGAGGGTGCCGGCGTTGTTGAGGATGCCGCCGCCGGAGCCGGCGGCCCCGGTCGCCGCGTTGGACGAGATCGTCGAGCCGGTGACCGTGAGGGCACCACCGTCGTTGTAGAGGCCGCCGCCACCCTGGTCGGCAGCAGCCCCGGCGGCGGTGTTCCCGGACAGCGAGGTGTTGGTGACCGTGAAGGTGCCGGTGGCGGAGTTCCACAGGCCGCCGCCCTCGGCGCTGGCCGAGTTGCGCCGCACCTCGCTGGTGCGGACCGTGACGCTTCCGGCGCCGGTCAGGTGCACGCGCACCGCCGTTGCCCGGAGCCGCGCCAGCGGAGTTGTCGTCGAGGATCGAGCTCTCGATCGTGGTGGTGCCGGCGTTGGCCTCGATCGCACCACCGGCCCGCGGGGCCGCGTTGTCGGTCACCGAGGTGTTGCCGACCTGGAGGGTGCCCAGGTTGTTGAAGATGCCGCCGCCGGAGACCGGCCGCGCCGGTTGCCTGGTTGCGCGTGACCGTCGAGGTGATGACGCTGAGCTTGCCGCCGTCGTTGTAGAGGCCGCCGCCGCCCTGGTCGGCGGCCGCACCGGCCGCGGTGTTGTCCAGGACCCGGGTGCCACGGACGTAGAAGAGTGCCGGTGGCGGAGTTCCACAGGCCGCCGCCCTCGGCGGAGGCGCTGTTGCGCGCCACCACGCTGCCGCGGATGGTGACCGTCCCGCTCCCCGTCAGGTGCAGGGCCCCGCCGTTGCCCGGCTCGGCGCCGGTGCGGTTGTTGATCAGACGCGACTTGCGCACCCGGGTGCGGCCGTCGACTGCCTCGATGGCACCGCCTGCGCGGGCCGCGGAGTTGTTCGAGAGTCGCGAGTTCTTCACGACGAGAAGCCCGTCGTTGTTGACGATCGCACCGCCCGATGCGCCGGGGCCGGACACGTCGCTGTTGAGGATCTTCGACTTCTGCAGCACCACGGTGCCGAAGCTGCGGATCGCGCCGCCGGACTCCCCGGCCCCGGGGGAGCCGTTGCGGAGGACGAGGTTGCCGACCTCGAGGCGCACGCCGGAGCGTACGTCGAAGATCCGGTCCACGGACTTGGCGTTGAGCGTGTTGCCCTTGCCCCGCACGACCAGGTCGTCGGTGACGTCGAGGTCGCCGCGCTTGGGACCGCCGTCGGTACGGCCGCCCTGCTTGAACTTGATGTCGTCGGCAATCCGGATCTTGTCGGTGCCGGAGCGCCGGTTGGCCTTGCGGACGGCCTTGCGCAGCTGCTTCTCGTTGCGGACGACGGTGGCGTTGCCGGCGCGCGCGCTGCTGTTCGCCTGCGCGGCGGCGCTGCTCGCCTCGGCTCCTGCAGCGAGGGGAGCAACCGCGAGCACGCTGAGCGCCAGTGCCCCGGTCGCCACTCCGCTGAGGAGTCGGACCCGATGGGTCCTCGGTGATGACATCTGCTCTGCCCTTCTGGTGAGAAAGTCAGGCGGCCCGGTTCAGTTGCCGTCCCCGCCTCGTCTGTCGCGGTGTCGTGCGGACCACCTCAGGTGTCTCTACGGGGGGCGGCGTGACGGCGTTCACGCCGTGCGGGAAGTGATCAGTCGATGAACGCCGGAGCGTGCGGCGCCGTACTCAGTGGTGTGGAAGCCAGACTGGGACCTGTGACGGACGGGGCACGTGGCGGCGATCGAGTGGTGGCCGGGCTCGGCGACGAGCACGAGGTGCATGCGGCCTACCTCCTCTACGGGCCTGAGCTCTACCGCTTCGTGCTTCGCGGGCTCGGCGACCCCGGCATCGGCCCAGGACGTCACCCAGGAGACCTTCCTGAAGGCGTGGCGCTTCGCCGACCGCTACGACCCGGAGCTGGCTTCACTGCGGGTCTGGCTCTTCGGGATCGCGCGCAACACGATGATCGACCACGCGCGCTCGGCCAAGGTGCGGCCGTGGCAGACCAACCTCGTCGACCCGCCGACGGCGGAGTCGATGGCCGGCTCCGTGGGGGACGGCGCCGACAGGGTGCTGGAGACGTGGCTGGTCGAGGAGAGCCTGCGGAGGCTCTCGGAGCACCACCGCGAGGCGATCGTGCAGACGCACCTCAAGGAGCGCCCGTACGACGAGGTGGCCGCCGAGCTGGGGATCCCGGTCGGGACCTTGCGAAGCCGGGTGTTCTACGGTCTCCGCGCGCTGCGCGGGGCGATGGACGAGATGGGAGTGAGCCTGTGAACGACGAAGCGGGACATCAGAGCATCCGGGACCTGCTTGGCTCCTACGTTCTCGGCCATCTCTCCGAAGTCGAGGCCGGAGGGTGCGCGCCCACCTCGACGGCTGCGCGGCGTGCCGTGCCGACGTCGAGGAGATCGCGCCGCTGGCCGCGCACCTCTCCGCACTCGACCCGGATGACTTCGAGTCACCCGCGGACTGCCGACCGGCCTCGGTGACGCCATCCGCGCCCAGATCGCCGAGGAGCGGGGTCGTCGCGACGCCGACGAGCTCAGCCGACGGCGTCGCGAGGACGTGCGCAACGGCCGCCGCTCCCGCGTCCGGATGGTCGGGTTCGCCGCGGCCCTGGTCCTCATCGGCACCGCGGGAGGTGTCGGCATCGGCCGTTGGACGGCTCCTGAGGTGCCGGTCGTGCCCAAGGAGCCGATCGCCCTGACCGCGGCCACCGGGTCCCCCGTCCGGGTCGAGAGTGCCGACCTGGTCAACCACACCTGGGGGACCGAGCTGCGCTTCGTCGCCGAGGGCTTCGAGGACGGTGCCACCTTCCGAGGCGGCCTTCCGGTTGAGCTCCGGCGACCTGGTGCCGGCGGGTGAGTTCATCGGCGTCGGCAGCGGCGAGATGACCTGCAACCTGCAGTCGGCGGCGTTGCGCGAGGACGTCACCGAGGTGCTGGTGACCGACACCTCCGGGCAGGCCGTGCTGAGCTCGCCGCTGTAGCGCACGGCGCCCTCCACCCCCGGCGCGGCCGGCCTACCGCAGCAACCTCCCGGTTCCCGCAGGGAGTTCGCTGCGGGAACCGGGCAATCACCACGGGAGCGTGGTAATTGCCCGACGCCCCCCCCGACGGCCCCCCGGCCCGCGATTGGGAGAACGGGACCCGGCTGGGATAGCCTGGCTCGGTCGCCCGGCTCGTCCGGGACGACGCCCTGCCGTCAGAACGGCCGCGGATCGAGAGTGCCCGGGTGAACAGGCCCCGGCGCGCCGCGCAACGAGGATCGAAGGAGAGCACCGCTGTGGCCACAGGCACCGACGCGGAGACCAAGAAGAAGATCATCGCCGAGTATGCGACCGGCGAGGGTGACACCGGCTCGCCGGAGGTCCAGGTTGCGCTGCTCACGCACCGCATCGCCCACCTGACCGAGCACCTCAAGGAGCACAAGCACGACCACCACAGCCGTCGTGGTCTGCTTCTCCTGGTCGGTCAGCGCCGTCGCCTTCTGAACTACATGCAGAAGGAAGACATCAACCGTTACCGCTCGATCATCGAGCGCCTCGGTCTGCGCCGATGAGCTTCGGAGCGGCGTCCCTCGCCCGAGGGGTGCCGCTCCTGCCACATCCGGGCCACCCTCGCTAGGGTCGGTTCCGGCGCGCAGCACTCCTGCGCACAACTGAAGATGCACCACTCACCAGTGGAGCGACCGCGGACGTCTGGGCCCCGGTCCTCGGTAGTGGCCCTCAGAGCATGAGAATCTGCAGGCCTCGATCGAAGACCGGCCCCCAATACCGAAGGCGCCCCGCGTGATCGCTCCGGACCATCTGGAACTTTCACCAGGAAGGGGAACCCCATGGAGGGACCCGAGATCAACGCCGTCGAGACAGTTCTCGACAACGGCAAGTTCGGCCAGCGCACCGTCAAGTTCGAGAACGGACTGCTGGCCCGTCAGGCTGCCGGTTCCGTGACGGCCTACCTCGACGACGAGACGATGCTCCTGTCGGCGACCACCGCGGGCAAGCAGCCCAAGGACCACTTCGACTTCTTCCCGCTCACCATCGACGTGGAGGAGCGGATGTACGCCGCCGGGCAGATCCCCGGCTCGTTCTTCCGCAGCGAGGGGCGTCCCGGCGAGGACGCCATCCTCACCTGCCGCCTCATCGACCGTCCGCTGCGCCCGACCTTCAAGAAGGGTCTGCGCAACGAGGTCCAGGTCGTCATCACCGTGATGGCCCTCGACCCCGACCAGCCCTACGACGTGCTCGCGATCAACGCGGCGTCGCTGTCCACCCAGCTCTCCGGCCTGCCGTTCTCCGGCCCGGTCGGTGCGACCCGGGTGGCGCTCATCGAGGGCCAGTGGGTCGCGTTCCCGACCCACACCCAGCTCGAGAACGCCGTCTTCGACATGGTCGTCGCGGGTCGTGTGACCGAGACCGGTGACGTCGCGATCATGATGGTCGAGGCCGAGGCCACCGAGCAGACCTTCGAACTGGTCCGCTCGGGCACGCAGGCTCCGACCGAGGAGATCGTGGCCGGCGGCCTCGACGCCGCCAAGCCCTTCATCAAGCAGCTCTGCGAGGCGCAGGCCGAGCTCGCCAAGCAGGCCGCCAAGCCGGTCCAGGAGTTCCCGATCTTCCTGGACTACCAGGACGACGTGTTCGACGCCGTCGAGTCCGCCGCCTCCGCCGACCTCGCCTCCGCCCTGACCATCGCGGGCAAGCAGGAGCGCGAGTCCCGCCTGGACGAGGTCAAGGACGCAGTCCTGACCAAGCTCGGCGAGCAGCTCGAGGGTCGCGAGAAGGAGGTCGGCGCCGCTTTCCGCGCGCTGACCAAGAAGCTGGTCCGCGACCGCGTGCTGCGCGAGAAGGTCCGCATGGACGGCCGCGGGCTCAGTGACATCCGCGACCTGTACGCCGAGGTCGGCGTGATCCCGCGGGTGCACGGCTCGGCCCTGTTCGAGCGCGGCGAGACCCAGATCCTGGGTGTCACCACGCTCAACATGCTGACCCTGGAGCAGAAGCTCGACACGCTCTCCCCGGAGAAGACGCGTCGCTACATGCACAAGTACGTCTTCCCGCCGTTCTCCACCGGTGAGACCGGCCGGGTCGGCTCGCCGAAGCGTCGCGAGGTCGGTCACGGTGCGCTCGCGCGCCGCGCGCTGCTCCCCGTGCTGCCCACGCGGGAGGAGTTCCCCTACGCCATCCGCCAGCTCTCCGAGGCGATGGGCTCCAACGGCTCGACCTCGATGGGCTCGGTGTGCGCGTCCACGATGTCGCTGCTCCAGGCCGGTGTCCCGCTCAAGGCCGCCGTCGCCGGCATCGCCATGGGCCTCATCTCCGACGAGGTCGACGGCAAGACCGAGTACGTCGCGCTGACCGACATCCTCGGTGCCGAGGACGCCTTCGGCGACATGGACTTCAAGGTCGCCGGCACGCGTGAGTTCGTCACGGCCCTCCAGCTCGACACCAAGCTCGACGGCATCCCGGCCGACGTGCTGGCCGGCGCGCTGACCCAGGCCAAGGACGCCCGTCTCTCGATCCTCGACGTGATGGCCGAGGCGATCGACACGCCGGAGGAGATGTCGCTGCTCGCGCCGCGCATCATCACCGTCAAGATCCCCGTCGACAAGATCGGTGAGGTCATCGGCCCCAAGGGCAAGATGATCAACCAGATCCAGGACGACACCGGTGCGCAGATCAGCATCGAGGACGACGGCACCATCTACATCGGTGCCACCAACGGCGAGTCGGCCGACGCCGCCCGCACCATCATCAACGGCATCGCCAACCCGACGATGCCCGAGGTGGGCGAGCGCTACCTGGGCACGGTCGTCAAGACCACGAACTTCGGGGCCTTCGTGTCGCTGCTCCCGGGCAAGGACGGCCTGCTGCACATCAGCAAGCTCCGTTCGCTGGCCGGCGGCAAGCGCGTCGAGGCCGTCGAGGACGTCGTCTCGGTGGGCCAGAAGGTCCAGGTCGAGATCGCCGAGATCGACGACCGCGGCAAGCTCTCGCTGATCCCCGTGGTCGAGGACGACAAGACCGACGAGGCTGACCAGGTCGACGGGGCCGACGAGGCCGCGTCCGAGTAGGTCTTGACCACCTCGGCAGCACAGCAGAAGCCCGGCACGACCCGCACCCTCCTGTCCGAGAAGGACGGGGGACTGGTGCGACGCACCGTCCTCCCCGGAGGGCTGCGGGTCGTGACCGAGGCGATGCCCGGCGTCCGATCCGCCGCCATCGGCGTGTGGGTCGGCGTCGGGTCCCGCGACGAGGCCCCGACCCTGTCGGGCGCGTCGCACTTCTTGGAGCACCTGCTCTTCAAGGGCACTCCTTCGCGGTCCGCGCTGGACATCTCGGTCTCCCTCGACGAGGTGGGCGGGGAGTTCAACGCCTTCACCGCGAAGGAGTACACCTGCTTCCACGCGCGGGTGCTCGACCAGGACCTGCCGCTCGCGGTCGACGTCCTCGGTGACATGGTCACCTCCTCGACGCTGGGGCCCGAGGACGTGGAGGCCGAGCGTGAGGTGATCCTCGACGAGATCGCCATGCACGACGACGACCCGGACGACGTCGTGAACAACCTCTACGCCGAGAAGGCCTGGGGCTCCTCGCCACTCGGTCGCCCGATCGCGGGCACCGTCGAGTCGATCAAGTCGCTCAGCCGCGCCCAGATCGCGCGCTACTACCGCGCCCGCTACGCGCCGGAGAACATGGTGGTCGCGGTCGCCGGCAACGTCGACCACACGACCGTCGTACGTCTGGTGCGCAAGTCCTTCTCCCGCGCCAACTTCCTGGCCGACACGAGCGTCCGGCCGCGACCCGTGCGCCAGGGCGAGCGCGCCCGCGCCAGCAGCTCCGGCGAGGTGGTGATCGCCCGGCCCTTCGAGCAGGTCAACCTGGTGCTCGGGGTCAACGGACTCGTCCGCACCGACCAGCGCCGCTACGCGCTCGGCGTGCTCAACGCGGCCCTGGGCGGCGGCACGTCGTCACGCCTCTTCCAGGAGATCCGCGAGAACCGCGGCCTGGCCTACTCGGTCTACTCCTACGCCGCCCACTACGCCGATGCCGGCGCGTTCGCCGTCGCGGTGGGATGTCTGCCCTCGAAGGTGACCGAGGTGCTCGCCGTGGTCCGGGGAGAGCTCGGCCGGCTGGGTGAGGGCGGCATCTCCGAGCTCGAGCTCGAGCGCGGCAAGGGTCAGCTCCGCGGGGGCCTGGTGCTCAGCCTCGAGGACTCCGTCTCCCGGATGGCCCGGATCGCCAAGGCCGAGCTGCTCTACGACGAGCTGCCCAGCCTCGACGAGGTGATCCGTCGCGTCGACGAGGTCACCCTCGACGACGTGGCCACCCTGGCGCGCAGCCTCTTCGACCAGGACCAGACCCTCGCCGTGGTCGGACCCTTCGACGCCCTGCCCGTCTGAGCCTGCCCGTCCGAGCCTGCCCGTCTGAGCCTGACTGTCACGGCGATCGGCTCAGCCGAGGGTCAGCACGGCCAGCAGGCCGGCACACGCCGCCGCCCACAGCACGCTGCTGAAGGTGCCGATGATGAACCTCTCGGCGACACCACCGGTCGAGACGCCGGGGTTGCCGGGGCTGCCAGGGGCTTCGGGGTCGGCGGGTGTGCTGACGCTGGAGGCCTTGAGCTCGGAGTAGCGGCCCAGTCCCTTGAGTCCCAGCACCACCGCGATCCCCTCGGGCCACCCGGCCGCCAGCGCGGCGAAGATCCCGGCGCGCTCGAACGCGCCGATCCAGGTCCCGCCCCGGAGCACGGCGGCGGCGTCGGCGACGCCCGTCGTCGACGACCCTGCCCCATCGGCGAGGCGCAGCACGAGAGCGGTGACCGGCCCGCCTCCGGCCACCGCCACGACGCCGAGCGCGACCAGGAGGGAGCGGCCCAGCGGCTCGTCGGCGAAGTCGAGCGGGCCGCCGAGCAGCGAGACGAGGCCGAGCAGCGGCAGCCCGGCGACCAGCGCAAGGACCGCCGCCGGGCCGACCCGGCGCAGGGGCGGGTGCCACCAGGCGAGGGCGCAGGCGGCCACCAGGAGCAGCAGCAGGAGCACGATGACCACGTTCATCCCAGCAGCCTCTCGCACAGGACCGACACCAGCGCGCGGGCGCGCCCTTCGTCGACGATCCCGGCGGCCCGGGCCCGCTGGGAGACCGCCGACTGGCTGATCCCGAGACGCTCGCCGACCTCGACGTAGGTGAGGTCCTCGGTGAGCGCGTCGTACACCTCCCAGCCGCCCTCGGTGCGCCGCTCGAGGAGCCCTGCCCAGAGGCCCAGCACGGTCTCGAGGGCGGTGGCGTCCTCCTGCCCGGTGGCTGCGACCACGGCGAGCCGGTGCGGCTCGGCCTTGGCACGGGTGACCGCCTCGCGGGCAGCGAGGAAGGCCTCGCCCCGGCCGGCCCGGGTCTGGGCGGGCGAGGGGTGCTCTACCTCCCCGATCCCGAGCCCGAGGTTCCAGCCGCCGCTGCGCAGCAGCCGCGCGAGGAGCTCGACGGTGGTGTCCGGGTCGTCCACGACGCCCTGCACCTCGTCGCCCGCGGTGCGTTCGAAGCCACGCAACGGTGGGGCGGGCAGGTCCCGGGCCAGCGTGGACAGCAGTGCGGGGACGGCATCGTCGGCACCACGGCTGCGCCGCTGGTCGAGGGTGAGCACGGCGACGGGCACGACGACTCCTTCAACGCGACGATCGTCAGGCCAGAATCTTATAGCAATCACTATTAGGGCACAACCTTCATATTGGCAGCATCAGGTCAGAGCCGAAATCAGCGGGTGGGGTGCCGTGCCGTGCCCTTCCCCGCGGCCACTACGGTGGTGCGGTGGCAGCGAGCAACCTGCGGGTGGGCGTCCTGGGGGCGCAGGGCAAGGTCGGCGCCGAGGTCTGCCGGGCGGTCGAGGAGGCGCCCGACCTGACCCTGGTCGCCCGCGTCGACGTCGGCGAGGACGCCGACGACCTCGACGCGCTGCTCGCCCGCGACGCCGAGGCGGTCGTCGACTTCACCCATCCCGACGTGGTGATGGACAACCTCGCGTTCTGCGTCCGGCACGGCATCCACGCCGTCGTCGGCACCACCGGCTTCGACCAGGGTCGCCTGGACGAGGTCGGCTCCTGGCTCGCCGACTCGCCCGCCACCGGTGTGCTGGTCGCCCCCAACTTCTCGGTCGGCGCGCTGCTGATGATGCGCTTCGCGGCCCAGGCCTCGCCGTACTTCGAGTCCGTCGAGGTGGTCGAGCTGCACCACCCCGACAAGGCCGACGCTCCCTCGGGCACGGCGACCCGCACCGCCGCCCTGATCGCCGCCGCCCGCCGCGCGGCCGGGTCCGGTCCGGTCCCCGATGCCACCTCCACCGCGCTCGACGGCGCGCGCGGGGCCGACGTCGACGGCGTCCACGTGCACAGCCTGCGCGTGCGTGGCCTGGTCGCCCACCAGGAGGTCGTCCTCGGGGGACCCGGGGAGACGCTGACGATCCGGCACGACTCGCTCGACCGGATCTCGTTCACGCCCGGCGTGCTGCTCGGACTGCGCCGGATCGGCTCGGTGCCCGGCCTGACCGTCGGCCTCGAGTCGTTCCTCGGCCTCGACTGATGCGGCCGATGCTGAAGGCGACCCTCGCCGTGATGGTCCTGCTGATCCTCTTCTACGCCGCGCTGGTCGCCTTCAAGGGCATCGCGCTGATCCAGGACGGCAGCCCCGTCGGCGTGCTGCTCGGTCTGGCGGTCCTCGTCGTACCCCTGCTCGGGCTCGCCCTGGTGGTCCGCGAGCTCCACTTCGGCGCGCAGAGCGCGCGGCTCGCCGACGCCCTCGCGGCCGAGGGCGGGCTGCCGGTCGACGACCTCCCGCGGCGCCCCAGTGGCCGGGTCGACCGGGAGGCCGCCGACGCCGAGTTCGCCCGGATGCGCGCGGAGACCGAGGCCGACCCGGACAGCTGGCAGAGCTGGTTCCGGCTGTCCCTCGCCTACGACGCCGCCGGTGACCGCACCCGCGCCCGCGCCGCCGCTCGGCACGCCATCGATCTGCACCGCCACGCCGGACAGCGCTGACACCTCGCCGATCGCCAGGTCGTGCAGGCTTCTGCAGCGCAGAAACCTGCACCCGCTTGACGGTTCCGGGGTGGTTGTCCAGTCCCGCAGGCTGAGCGGGGACGGTCCCGCGATCCGGGGCCGCACTCTCGGGAAGGTGTCAGATGCGCAGAACAGCAGCACTTGCGGCCGCGACCATGATCGCGGCCGGCCTCAGCACGGCGACCGCGGCGGGGGCCCCCTCCGGCGCGGTCCAGCAGAGCGACCCGGCCGGTGACCTGGCCCGGGACGCGGTCACCGCGCTGCGCGCGCACCCGGCTGGCCGGCAAGGTGGGCACCGGTCAGGGCTTCACGGCCACCGACGCCCTCGTCGACCCCGACGGCACCAGCCACGTGCGGATGGACCGGACCTACCGTGGACTGCGCGTCCTCGGCGGCGACCTCGTCGTGCACCAGGCGCCGAGCGGCGCGTGGAAGGGTGCCTCGCAGTCCCTCGACGCCGCGCCCTCCGTGGCAGTCAGGCCGACCGTGACCAAGGCCGCCGCGAAGTCGGCGGCACTGGCGCCCAGCGCGATCACCCGCGCGATCGAGGGCGACAAGATCGAGACCGCTCCCGAGCTGGTCGTCGACGCCACCACCGGGCGGTCACGCCTCGCGTGGGAGGTCATCAGCGGCGGCGTCCAGGACGACGGCACACCCAGCCGTCTCGCGTCGTACGTCGACGCCCGCAGCGGCAAGGTGCTGCGCACCGAGCAGCAGATCCAGACCGCTGACGGCAGCGGCCAGTCGCTCTACGGCGGCACCGTCCCTCTGACCACCACCCCGGTCTCGGGCGGCTTCCAGCTCAAGGACCCCACCCGCGGCAACACCTACACGACCGACATGAACAACGGGACCGACTCGTTCCTCTGCCAGATCTTCGGCTCGGGCTGCAAGACCGGCACGATCTTCACCGACGCCGACAACGCCTGGGGGAGCGGCACCAACGCCAACCGTCAGTCGGCCGGGGTGGACGCGCAGTACGGCACCGACACCACCTGGGACTACTACCAGCAGGTGCACGGCCGCAACGGCATCTTCGGTGACGGCTCGGGCTCCTTCAACCGGGTGCACTACGGCAACGGCTACGTCAACGCCTTCTGGGACGGCACCAAGATGACCTACGGCGACGGGGACGGTGTCGACTTCGGTCCGCTGGTCTCCCTGGACGTGGCCGGCCACGAGATGACCCACGGCGTCACCGAGAACACCGCCAACCTCACCTACAGCGGCGAGTCCGGTGGGCTCAACGAGTCCACCTCGGACATCTTCGGCAGCCTGGTGGAGTTCTACGCCGCCAACGGCAGCGACCCGGGCGACTACCTGATCGGCGAGGAGTTCGATCTCCAGAGCCACCTCGGCTTCCGCCGGATGGACCAGCCCAGCAGCGACGGCGCGTCCTTCGACTGCTACACCTCCGGGATCGGCGACGCCGACGTGCACTACTCCTCGGGGGTGGGCAACCACTTCTTCTACCTGCTCGCCGAGGGCTCCGGTGCCAAGACGATCGGCGGTGTCGCCCACAACAGCACGACCTGCGACGGCTCCACCGTGACCGGCATCGGCCGCGACGCCGCCGGCGCGATCTGGTACCGCGCGCTGAGCGTCTACATGACCTCAGGCACCAACTACGCGGGCGCGCGCACCGCGTCACTGAACGCGGCGCGCGACCTCTACGGCGCCGGCAGCGCCCAGCAGGCCGCCGTCGCCGCGGCCTGGACGGCGGTCTCCGTCTCCTAGCCACCACCGACCCACCCAGGGGAAGAGGGGCCGTCACTGCGCGTGGCGGCCCCTCGTCTGTGTCGGCGGGACCCGGCATGATCACCCCATGCCCCTCGACGTGCCACCCAACTTCTCGATCGTGACGCTCGGGGTCAGCGACCTCGGCCGGGCCGCGAAGTTCTACCGAGACCTCGGTTGGGAGCAGCGCGGCGACGAGGCCGAGGGCATCACCTGGTTCAGGACCTCCGGCAGCTGGATCGGACTCTTCGGCTATGACGCGCTCGCCGAGGACGCCGCGACCGCACCCGTGCCCCAGGGCGACCTGCCCGCCTTCCGAGGCATCACGCTGGCGCTCAACCTGCCCAGCGAGGCCGCCGTCGACCTCGCGTTCGCCCGCGTGCACCAAGCCGGCGGTCGCGTGGTGAAGCCCGCGAAGCCGACCGAGTGGGGCGGCTACTCCGGCTACTTCGCCGACCCCGACGGCCACCTGTGGGAGATCGCCCACGCCCCCGGCTTCCCGATCGACGAGCAGGGCCGGATCGAGATCGGCGGCTAGGGGAGGTCGCTCGCGTCGGGCTACGGCTCGACGGTGACCTTGATCGCCTCGCCGTTCTTGACGATGCCGATGGCGTCGAGCACGTCGTCGAGCGGGATGTGCCGGGTGATCAGGTCCTTGACCGGCACCTGACCGGTGGAGATGTACTCCAGTGCCCGCTTGTTGTGCTCGGGCGCGGAGCCGTTGGCGCCGTGGATGTGCAGCTGCCGGTAGTGCACGAGGTTGGAGTCGCACTTGATGAACGGGTCGGTCTTGGGAAGACCGCCGAAGAACGAGATCCGGCCGTTCCGGGCGGCCATCGAGATGGCCTGCTCCTGGGTGATGTTGGCAGCGGTCGCGGTGATGATCACATCAGCGCCGCGGCCGTCGGTGAGCTCCATGACGCGCTTGACCACGTCGACCTCGGAGCCGTTGATGGTCTCCTCGGGCTGGACCGCGTCGGCAGACATCTTCAGCCGCTCGGCGTTGACGTCGACGAGGTAGACCGGGCCGGCCCGGTGCACGCCGCGCGCGATCCGGATGTGCATGCAGCCGATCGGTCCGGCGCCGAACACGACGACCGAGTCGCCCTCCTCGATGCCGAGCAGCTCCTGGGCGTTGATCGCGCAGGCGAACGGCTCCGCGGCCGAGGCCTCGTCGTAGCCGACGTTGTCGGGGATCTTGTTCAGGCCGTCGACCTTGAGCACCTCGCGCGGCACGATCATGTACTCCGCGAAGCCGCCGTCGTACTGGTAGCCCATCGAGGTCTGGTTCTGGCAGACCGCCATCCAGCCCTTGTTGCACTCATAGCAGTCACCGCACGGCACGGCCGCGATCACCTGGGCCCGGTCGCCGACCTCCCAGCCGCCGACGTTCGCGCCCACCTCCACCACCTCGCCGGCGATCTCGTGACCGATCGTGCGCGGGGGAGTGAGGTTCTGGTGACCGTTGTAGAAGATCTTGACGTCGGTGCCGCAGGTCGAGCAGTTCTTGACCCTCAGCTTCACCTCGTCGGGTCCGCAGTCGGGCTCCGGGACGTCCTCGAGCCGGACGTCCTCGGGTGCGTAGAAGCGAAGTGCCTTCATTCGTCGGTCCTTTCCGAGCAGCGTCGATGCGGTGGGATAGGCCGACCTTAGCGAGCCGCGACCGGGATTGCCACACAAACGGGCACACTTTCTGTGTCCGAATGCTTGGCAACGTGCCCGTTTGTGCGTAGTCTGCCTGGTGAGGCTGGTGATGAAGGTCACGCCAGCACCCGCGCCGGAAGGGTTCAGATGTCTACATCCACACAAGCGGCACCGCCCAGCGGGGCCCGCGTCAAGGTCCAGAAGTTCGGCACGTTCTTGTCGAACATGATCATGCCCAACATCCCGGCCCTGATCGCGTGGGGCCTCCTGACGGCGCTCTTCATCGACGTGGGATGGCTGCCGAACGCCGATCTGGCCACCATGGTCGGGCCGGCGATCCACTACCTGCTGCCGATCATCATCGGCGCGACCGGCGGCCGCATGATCCACGGTGACCGCGGTGCGGTGGTCGGCGCGTTCGCCACGATGGGCGTCATCGCCGGCTCCGACTTCCTGGTGGCCGAGTTCAACGCCACCCTCCCCGAGGGCGAAGCCCCGCTCGGCCAGGTGCACATGTTCATCGGCGCGATGATCATGGGTCCCCTGTCGGCCTGGGTCATGAAGAAGCTGGACGCCATGTGGGAGGGCAAGGTCAGGGCGGGCTTCGAGATGCTCGTCAACATGTTCTCCGCGGGCATCACCGCCTTCGTGATGGCCATCTTCGGCTTCTTCGCCGTCGCCCGCCTGGTCAACGGAATCATGGACGTGGCCGGCAACGTCGTCGAGACATCTGGTCGAGAACAACCTGCTCCCGTTGACGTCGTTGCTGATCGAGCCGGCCAAGGTCTTCTTCCTCAACAACGCCATCAACCACGGCGTCCTCACCCCGCTCGGGCTCCAGCAGGCCGCCGAGCAGGGCAAGTCCGTGCTCTTCCTGCTCGAGGCCAACCCTGGTCCGGGCCTGGGCCTGCTCCTCGCGTTCAGCATCTTCGGCAAGGGCGTGGCCAAGGCGACCGCTCCCGGTGCCGCGGTCATCCATTTCTTCGGCGGCATCCACGAGATCTACTTCCCCTACGTCCTCATGAAGCCCAAGCTGATCATCGCGATGATCGCCGGCGGCATGACCGGTGTGGCCATCAACGTCAGCTTCGACTCGGGCCTGGTCGCCCCGGCAGCGCCGGGCTCGATCTTCGCCGTCTACGCCCAGACAGCCCGCGACAGCTACCTCGGCGTCACCCTCGCCGTGTTCGGGTCGGCCGCGGTCACCTTCGCGGTCGCCGCTTTCCTCCTCAAGCTCGAGAAGGGCGACGACGAGGGCGACCTGGGTGCCGCGACCGCCGAGATGGAGTCGATGAAGGGCAAGAAGTCAGTTGCCTCCAGCGCACTCGGCCGCGGTACGGCGACGCTGACCCGGCCGATCACCAAGATCGTGTTCGCCTGCGACGCCGGTATGGGCTCCTCGGCCATGGGCGCCTCGGTGCTGCGCAAGAAGGTGCAGGCAGCCGGGTTCGGTGACGTGACGGTCGTCAACAAGGCGATCGCGAACCTCTCCGACGAGTGGGACCTCGTGGTCACGCACCGCGACCTCACCGAACGCGCCCGTCAGCGGACCGGCTCCGCCGAGCACGTGTCGGTGGACAACTTCATGAACAGTCCCCGCTACGACGAGATCGTCGAGCTCCTCCAGCACACCAACGCCGGCGGACCCGACGATCCCGGCACGATGCCGCCGGCGGCATCGGCGGCGGAGACGCCGGCCGAGCCGGCGTCCGACGGCCAGTCGGTGCTGGCGGAGGAGTCGGTGGTGCTCGCCGGGCGGGCGACCGGCCGCGACGACGCCATCACCGAGGCGGGTGAGCTGCTGGTCGCGGCCGGCGCGGTCGACGCCGACTACGTGGCGGCCATGCACGAGCGGGAGACGTCCGTGTCGACCCACATGGGCAACCTGCTGGCGATCCCGCACGGGACCAACGAGGCGAAGTCGTCGATCCACCGGACCGCGATCTCGTTCGTGCGCTACCCCGACGGTCTGGACTGGAACGGCCAGCGGGTGGAGTACGTCATCGGCATCGCCGGCGCGGGCGATGACCACATGAAGCTGCTCGGCCCGATCGCGGAGACCTTCCTCGACGACAGCCAGGTGGCCCGGCTCAAGGAGGCGTCGACGCCCGCGGAGATCCAGGACATCCTCGGACGCGTCCGGGCCTGATCCTCCGCACTGCAGCGCGACTGGTGGCCGGGTCCCCTCGAGGGCCCGGCCACGGGCGCGTCCGGGCACTGGCCGGCGTCGCGGACGACTCAGAGCAGCCGGACGAGGGCGGCCGCGGCGGCTGCTGCCACGACCACCACGATGAACGGCGCCCGCAGAAGCAGCGCCACCACGGCCGCACCCAGCCCGACCAGCCGGGCGTCGAGCACCAGCGCCGGGCCGTCGGCGAACACCTGCACGGCCACCAGCGCCGCGAGCAGGGCGACCGGGAGCAGGTCGGCGACCCGCTCGACCACCGGGTGCTCGAGCACGGTCTGCGGCACCGAGAGACCGGCCAGCTTGAGCAGGTAGCAGCCCACCGCCGTACCCAGCACCGCGGCCCAGAGCGCGCTCATGACCCGGGCTCCTCGTGCGGATGCCGGTGGTGACCCGGCAGATCGCGCTCGTCGGGGTACTCCGTGGGGTCGTTGCGCCGGCTGGTCAGTCCGACCAGCAGCGCCACCGCTCCGGCGGCGAGCACGGGTACGCCGGCGGCGGTCACCGGCACCAGGGCCAGCGCCACCACGGCTCCCAGCGCACCCACGACCTGGTTGCGCCGGTCCGCCAGTCGCGGCCACAGCAGCGCGAGGAAGGCGCCCCCGACGGCCGCGTCGAGCCCGTACGTGCGCGGATCGCCGAGGGAGGCGCCGGCCACGGCACCGATCGCGGTGGAGAGGTTCCACAGCACGAAGACGCTGATCCCGGTGCTGAGGAAGCCGACCCGGGCAGCCCGGATGGACCCGCGGGTGATCGACATCGCGGTCGACTCGTCGATCACGAGGTGGGCGGCAGCCAGCCGCCGCCACCCGCGCCAGTCGAGGAGGGAGGCGAGCCTCAGGCCGTACAAGGTGTTGCGGGTGCCCAGCAGCAGCGCGGTGGCGGCCCCCGAGAGGGGAGCGCCGCCGGCGCCGACCACGCCGATGAGCGCGAACTGGGAGGCCCCGGTGAAGACCAGCAGCGAGAGCAGGCAGGTCTGCCACACGTCGAGCCCCGACGTGACCGAGATCGCCCCGAAGGAGACGCCGTAGGCCCCGGTGGCCACCCCGACCGCGATGCCGTCGCGCACGATCGAACGACGCTCGCCGGCCGGTAGGTCGGGGGCTGGCAGGTCGGCGGCGCTCACCAGGCCGACCCTACGAGACCGCCTCCCTGCGGCCGGACGGGCTCAGCGGTGGCGAGACGTGCGCAGCCGCTGCGCCGTCGGGTGTCGGTGCGGGTCGTGCACGAGGAGGAGGACCACGACGACGCCGATCCCGGCGCCGATCCCCGCCCCGGCGCTCGCGAGGAGCGGGATCGGGAGGGTGACCGCGAGCCAGGCCCCGAGGCCGACGAAAGCGAGCAGGGCACACACGGCGACGACCATCCGGTAGAGCGGTGGAAGGGGTCCCAGCACGGCTCTCCTCACTCCTTGCTCTCGCGGTGTCGACGACCCGGCCCTGCGCGGGCCTTGTCCTCTAGGACGAACGAGACACCGGATTGGTTGCCTTCGTGCCCGATCTGTGCCCGATCTACCCGTGAGATCGCCGGTGGGTGGCCGGCTCAGACGTCGGCCAGGTCGGTGTGCAGGCGCACCTGCTTGACCTTGGTCGACCCGTCGCCGTGCAGGTCGAGCTCGCGGTGGGCGCCGTCGGCAGCCCAGCCCGCTCCGGTCAGGAACTCCCGGCGGACGTCGTCGGTGCTCGCCAGCCAGGTCACCGCGCGGGTGAACCGATCGGCCTTGAGCGTCTCCGCGCAGGCCTGGACCAGCCGCGATCCGTGGCCGTGCCGGGTCTGGTCGGGATCGACGGTCAGCTCGACGATCTCTCCGTCGACCACGGGATCGAGGTCGGGGTCCTGGCCGGGGCCGGTCACCGCGAAGCCGCGCACCGTGTTGCGCTCGAGGGCGACGAGCACCCGGTTGCGGGCGTCCTGGGTCCTGACCAGCGAGGCCCGCCAGGCCTCGGCGAAGTCTGCCGGGTCGAGCGCGTCGATCACGTCGGCGGGAAGCAGGTCGGCGTACTCCTGGCGCCAGGCGCGCACCTGCACCGCCGCGATGGCTTCCGCGTCGTCGGCCCACCCGACCCGCACCGAGACGTCAGCCGTGGGATTGCTCATGGTCCGATCCTCCCAGGGGAGCCCGGCGCGCGCCGCGGCGCCCGGGTCAGGCGGCTCCGATCGGGTAGTTTGGCGCCGTGCAGCCCTACCTCGACCTCGTCCAACGGATCCTCGACGACGGCGTCGCCAAGAAGTCGACCGCACCGGCACCGGGACGCTGAGCGTCTTCGGCCACCAGATGCGCTTCGACCTGCGCGAGGGCTTCCCCCTGGTGACCACCAAGAAGGTGCACACCCGCTCGGTCTTCGCCGAGCTGCTGTGGTTCCTGCGCGGCGACACCAACGTCAAGTGGCTCCAGGACCGCGGCGTCACCATCTGGGACGAGTGGGCCGACGCCGACGGGGACCTCGGGCCCGGTCTACGGCTACCAGTGGCGGTCGTGGCCGACGCCCTCGGGCGACCACGTCGACCAGGTCGCCCAGCTGGTCGACAACCTGCGTCGCGACCCCGACTCGCCGCCGGCACATCGTCTCGGCGTGGAACGTCGCCGACATCCCGCAGATGGCGCTCGCACCGTGCCACGCGCTCTTCCAGTTCTACGTCGCCCCCTCGCCCGACGGCGGTCCGGGACGACTCTCGTGCCAGCTCTACCAGCGCTCGGCCGACGTGTTCCTCGGCGTACCGTTCAACATCGCCTCCTACGCGCTGCTGACCCACATGGTGGCCCGGGTGACGGGTCTCGAGGTCGGTGACTTCGTGCACACCCTCGGTGATGCGCACCTCTACTCCAACCACCTCGACCAGGCCCGGTTGCAGCTGACCCGCGAGCCCCGGCCGCTGCCGACGCTCTGGCTGGACCCGGCCGTGACCGAGCTCGACGCCTTCGACCTCGAGCACGTGCGGCGTCGACGGCTACGACCCGCACCCGGGGATCAAGGCACCGATCGCGGTATGACAGGCAGGCAGAGCGACGAGCCCTCGGGTCGTGATGGTGGCGGCGTACGCCGACAACCGGGTGATCGGCCGCGACGGCGACATCCCCTGGCACCTGCCCGAGGACCTCAAGCACTTCCGGGAGACCACCCGGGGGCACAGCGTGGTGATGGGCCGGGTGACCTACGAGGGAATCGGCCGGCCGCTGCCGTTCCGCACCAACATCGTCGTCACCCGGCAGCCCGGCTGGACCGCCGACGGCGTGCTCGTCGCTGACAGCCTCGAGGCCGCGTTGGACCTGGGGCGCGAGGTGCACGCCCAGAGCGGCGCCGACATCATGATCGGCGGCGGCACCCAGATCTACGAGCGGGCGATGCCGCTTCGCCGACCCACCAGGTGCTGACCGAGGTGCACCAGAGTCCCGAGGGAGACACCCACTACCCCGAGTTCGACCGGTCGCAGTGGGTCGAGACCCGGCGCGAGGACCGCGACGGCTTCGGCTGGGTCTGGTGGGAGAGGACCGCGCCCGCCCGGCCCGGCGGCGAGCGATAGCCTGTCGCCATGACACTGGCCCCTGCACCGTTCGGTCGCGTGCTCACGGCGATGGTCACCCCGTTCCACGACGACGGCTCGCTCGACCTCGACGCCGCCGCACGGGTCGCGGAGCACCTCGTCGACCACGGCAACGACGGCCTGGTGGTCTCCGGCACGACCGGCGAGTCGCCGACGACGACCACCGAGGAGGACGGCCGGCTGCTGCGCGCCGTGGTCGAGGCGGTCGGGGACCGAGCCACCGTCGTCGCCGGCGTCGGCACCAACAACACCGCCCACTCGGTGGAGCTCGCGGAGCAGGCCGAGAAGATCGGCGCGCACGGCATCCTCGTGGTGACTCCCTACTACAACAAGCCCACCCAGGCCGGCTTGCTCGCGCACTTCACCGCGGTCGCCGATGCCGCCGGGCTGCCGGTGATGCTCTACGACATCCCCGGTCGGTCCGCCATCAGCGATCGCCGAGGACACCTACCGCCAGATCGCGGACCACGACCGCGTCGTCGCGGTCAAGGACGCCGTCGGCGACCTCTACCGCGGCGTGCGGATCATGGAGGAGACCGGGCTCGCCTTCTACTCCGGCGACGACGTGCTCAACCTCGGCTGGCTCACCCACGGCGGCTCCGGTGTGGTCTCGGTCGTCGCCCACGTGGCCGCCCGCGAGTACGCCGCGATGGTCGAGGCCGTCGACCGCGGCGACCTGCCGGTCGCGCTCGGCCTCTACCGCCGCCTGGTGCCGGTCGTCGACGTGATCATGAACCGCGCCCAGGGCGCGATGACCGCCAAGGCAGCTCTCGAGCTCCTCGGCGTGCTGCCCGGACGCCACGTCCGGCTCCCCCTTGTCCCCGCCGGCGACGACCTCGTCGCCGAGATCCGCACGGTGCTCACCAGCGCCGGCCTGTGGGAGTGACCTCCCAGAAATGAGCACCGCGAGATGAGTACTGCATGAGTCGCCCGCATCCCGAGCTCAGCGCTCCCGGACCCCTGAAGAAGAAGGGGCTGCGAGTCACCCCGCTCGGAGGCCTCGGTGACGTCGGCCGCAACATGACGGTCTTCGAGTACGACGGTCGTCTGCTGATCGTCGACTGCGGCGTGCTCTTCCCCGAGGACCACCACCCCGGAGTCGACCTGATCCTCCCCGACTTCGAGTCGATCCGGGGCCGGCTCGATGCCGTCGAGGCCCTGGTGCTCACCCACGGCCACGAGGACCACATCGGGGCGACGCCGTACCTCCTGCGCGAGCGGCAGGACATTCCGCTGGTCGGGTCCAAGCTGACCCTGGCGCTGCTGATGTCGAAGCTGCGCGAGCACCGACTCAAGGAGACCGCCCAGCACGAGGTGGCCGAGGGCGACACGATCACGTTCGGGCCCTTCGAGCTCGAGTTCGTCGCGGTCAACCACTCCATCCCCGACGCGCTCGCGGTGGCGATCCGCACCGGCGCCGGCACCGTGCTGCACACCGGTGACTTCAAGATGGACCAGCTGCCCCTGGACGGGCGGATCACCGATCTGCGCGCCTTCGCGCGACTCGGCGAGGAGGGCGTCGATCTCTTCATGGTCGACTCCACCAACGCCGAGGTGCCCGGCTTCACCACCTCGGAGAAGGACATCACCCCGGTGCTCGACCGGGTCTTCCACCAGTCCAAGGACCAGCGCATCATCGTGGCCTGCTTCGCCTCGCACGTGCACCGCGTGCAGCAGGTGATGGACACCGCGGTCGCCCACGGCCGCAAGGTCGCCTACGTCGGACGCTCGATGGTGCGCAACATGGGAGTCGCCCGCGACCTCGGCTACCTGACCGTGCCGCCGGGCGTGCTCGTCGACGCCAAGGAGCTCGCCAACCACCCACCCGAGCGGACCGTGCTCATCTCGACGGGGTCGCAGGGCGAGCCGTTGTCGGCACTCTCGCGGATCGCCCAGCGCAACCACAACTTCGTGCACATCGAGGAGGGCGACACCGTCGTCCTCGCCTCGTCCCTGATCCCGGGCAACGAGAACGCCGTCTACCGCGTGATCAACGGGCTCTCCCGGTGGGGCGCCAACGTGGTCCACAAGGGCAACGCGCTCGTGCACGTCTCGGGTCACGCCTCCGCCGGTGAGCTGCTCTACTGCTACAACATCGTCAAGCCGCGCAACGTGATGCCGGTGCACGGCGAGATCAGGCACCTGCGCGCCAACGCCGACCTGGCCCGGGCGACCGGGGTGCACGAGAAGGGCATCGTCATCGCCGAGGACGGCGTCGTGGTCGACCTGGTCGACGGCAGGGCCAGGATCGCCGGCAAGGTCGACTGCGGCTACGTCTTCGTCGACGGCTCCTCGGTCGGCGACGTCAGCGAGACGCTGCTCAAGGACCGCCGCATCCTCGGCGAGGAGGGGTTCATCTCGGTCATCGTCGTGGTCGACTCCGTGAGCGGCAAGGTCGCCGGTGGTCCCGAGATCCACGCCCGCGGCTTCGCCGAGGACGACTCGGTGTTCGAGGACATCAAGCAGCCGTTGATCGAAGCGCTCAACGCAGCGCTCGACGAGGGCGTCGACGACCCCTACCAGCTGCAGCAGACCATCCGTCGGGTGATCGGACGGTGGGTCTCCAACCGGCACCGTCGCCGGCCGATGATCATCCCCGTCGTCGTGGAGGCCTGAGCAGGTTCAGTCGCCGCCGGCGAGCCGGAGCACCAGGCGCTCGATCGGCACCATCCCGACCGGCGTGCCGTCGGCATCGGTGAGGACGACGGGGGCGATCCGCTCAGCGGCCGTCGCCCGGTGCATGGCGCGCAGGGCGGCGTCGCCGACGGGGGTGCTCGCCGACATGGTCAGCGGCTTCACCAGGCCGAAGCCCTCCACCTGCACGCCGACGGCGAGACCCTGGGAGTCGAGCACCAGCTCGCCGTCGGCGATACGGCGCTCCAGGGACCGGAGCTCGCTCTCGGCGGAGATGTCGGTCAGCTCGCGGACCTTCGCGACGCCACTGATGCCGGTCCACGGCTCCTCGGGCAGGGAGAAGTAGTAGCCCTGGACCAGCGGCACGCCGAGCCGCACCGCGGTGGCGAGCTGCGCCTCGGTCTCGACACCCTCGATGACGATCCAGGCGTCGAGCCGGCCGGCCAGCTCACCGAGCAGGGTGACGAGGGAGGCCGCGGCCGGGTCGATGTCGATGCGACGTACGATCTCGCGGTCGATCTTGACCATGTCGGGCCGGAGCCTGATCAGCTGCAGCAGGCCGGAGTAGCCGGCGCCGACGTCGTCGGCGGCGATCCGTCCACCCCGCCGACGGATCGCCGAGACCGCGTCGAGCACAGCGTCGGCGTCGGTCGGCCACGCCGACTCGGTGAGCTCGACGAACATCCGGGTCAGGTCGAGCCGTTCGACGAGAGCACGCACCGTCGGGTCGACCAGGTCGGCGGGGGAGCAGTTCACGGTGAGGAAGGTGCGCGGCGGCAGCTCGTCGCGCAGGGCCGCGGCGCGCTCGAGGACCGCGCACGACAGGGCCGGGGAGAGCCCATGGGCCTCGGCCGCCTCGAAGACGTCGTGGGGGAGCACGCCCCAGGCGCGCGGGAAGCGCGCCAGCAGCTCGAAGCCGGCAACCCCTCCGGTGGTGGTGTCGACCAGCGGCTGCGCGACCAGGCGCAGGTTGTGCGGGCGGCGGGCGAGCTCGACGGCCGCTTCGAGCGGCGTCAGGGTGCTGCCGGCCGGCTCGGCGCTCACGCTCATCACCCGGGCCTCCGAGACGTCATGGCGTCACACCACGGTCAGGTGGGCGCGGACGGCGCTGACCAGCTCGGGGCCGACGACCGTGAGGCCGTGGTCGTCACGGGCGTGCGCCGCCACCAGGCGAAGGATCTCGTCCTCGGTCCCGGTGAAGCGACGTTCGCAGCCGGGCACCACGTCTCCACATCGAAAACGCTTCACCATCGCCTCCCAGTGCTCGGGCGTCTCGGGCGTACCACGCCCAGCAGTGTGTCAGTCCGACGGTGCTGACGTCAGCCCTTCGGTCCGATCGAGCGCTCCTGCTCGCTGACCGGCTTGCCGCGGTACATGTCCGCGTCGGCGGCCTCGAGCAGGTCCCCGACGCCCACGTCGAGGCCGGTGGTGCTCACGCCGACCGTGGCGGTGAGCCGGACGACGCCCTCGGGGGTGGTCACCTCGAGGGCGGCGATCCCCGCCTGGATGCGCTCGGCGAGGGCGGAGGCACCACTCTCGTCGGTGTCGCGGGCCAGCACCACGAACTCGTCCCCGCCGAGCCGTACCACCAGATCGTCGGTCCGGGCCGCCAGCTGGATCGCGTCGGCGACCGCGCAGAGCACCTCATCGCCCAGCACGTGGCCGTAGCGGTCGTTGATCGCCTTGAACG
The DNA here is from genome assembly GCA_963772415.1 of uncultured Actinomycetota bacterium. Taxonomy (GTDB): domain Bacteria; phylum Actinomycetota; class Actinomycetes; order Propionibacteriales; family Nocardioidaceae; genus Nocardioides_B. The sequence continues at coordinate 357,174 of CAVYWU010000007.1, forward strand.
CGTCGAGGTCGACCATGAGCATGCTGCACGGAAGCTCCGCCCGCCGGTCGTCGAGACGGTCTGTCTCCTGGACGGCGAGGGCGTGGTCGAGGGCCCGCCTGTTGCCGACCCGGGTGAGCGGGTCCTCCAGAGCGCGTCGCTCCGCGGCCGCGGTCTCGCGGCGAAGCGACTCCACGTCGAGGGCGGCCCGCGCACCCTGCAAGGTGCTGAGACGCTGCTGCCACAGCACCTGGGAGAGCAACCGGGCATAGTCGTGACCGGACTTCGCGCCCGGCAGCCCTGCCTCGTACTCCATCTGGACCAGCAGCCAGCGCACGCTCGCACCGATGTGCCAGTCGTTGGCCGACGAGGAGAGCTCGGCGGCCTCGCGGGCTACCACGAGGGCCTCGTCGGGGAGATCCGCGCGCCACAGCGCCCGGGCGAGGGCGGACCCGACCACGGCCCGCCCGCCCTGGTTGTCGATGTGGTCCGGGCTCTCGTAGGCCGAGCGAAGCTCGCTCACCGAGGCCGCGGCCTCCTGCCGGGGGCGTGAGCACAACGCCAACGCGTGGCAGTTGCCGGCCATGGCGGTGGAGCCGATCCGATGCGCCTCGTGCATCGCCGCGAGCGCCAGCTGGTGGCCCGTGGTGCGGTGGTCGTCTGCCTCGAGGTGCGCCGTCTCGTGGGGCAGGGCCCGCTCGAGCTCGTCGGCCCAGCGCAGGTGCAGCTCGGCGAGGTTCATCAGGTCGATGGTCTTGGCCTCGTCGAGGGGGATCGGGCTCGCGTCGAGCTCCACGGCCGCCTCGAAGTGGGGCTGGGCCAGCTCGTAGAGACGCAGCTCGAGGTAGGCGTAGCCGAGGCCGGTGTGGGCCCAGGACCGGAGCGCCGGGTCGTCGACGGCGACCAGGGCGATCTCCGAGCGGGCCAGGTCCAGCAGCGCGGCCTCGACGCGCTGGCCCCGCAGCTCGGCCATGGCGTGCATCGACAGGGCATTGGATGCCCAGCCGGGGTCCCCGGTCTCTTGGGCGAGCCTGTGGCACCGTTCGGCCGCGAGCGCCATCGCGTCGAAGTCGCCGAGCGCATGGTGAGCGGTGGCGGTGGCGTACCAGAGAGCGGCCAGCTCGTGCACGGGCGCCTGCGCTGAATCGAGGAGGGTCGCGTGGGCGAGGGCGAGGGCCGCCTCGGCCTCGTCCTCCTGGGCCAGGCACATGACCTGGGCAGCTTCGCGGGACACCACGCCTCGATTCTGTCGACGTCGGGCGCCGCGCACGGTCGAACCGCCAAGGTTCGCCCATTTTGACCCGTGCGCGTCCCGGTGACCGAGACGCGCCGCCTGGCGGAGCCGGCTTCTCGCAGCGATCAGCGGGATACCGGAGGTAGTTCCGCGCGGGAACCGGGCGATTACCACGGGAACGTGGGAATCGCCCCCCGCCCGGCGTGTGAAGCGAGTGACGCGTGTGACGATCGCCTAGATTCGTCACCATGGCGACCCGTACGTCTTCCCCACCGGCGTCGTCGAGGAGCAAGACTCGTTCGAGCTCTTCGAAGACCCGGTCGTCCGGTAGCCGGTCCCGCAGCACGTCCGCGTCGAAGGGACGGTCGAAGTCGACCCGTCCCGCGCCGCGAGCCGTGCGCAACGGCACCGGCCCCATTGCCACGCTCGCAGCAGCCCTCGGTCGAGGGATCGCGAACGTGTGGCTCGGCCTCGCGCACCTGATCGGCGCCGGCGTGCGCAAGGTCGGGCACACCGCGCGTGAGCTCGAGCCCGAGCACCGGCGGGACGGGGCCGGGTTGTTCCTCATCGGTCTCGCCGTCGTGGTCGCCGCCGCCGTGTGGTGGCAGCTCCCCGGCCAGGTCGGTGACACCGTGCGCACCGTCGTCAACGGCTCTGTCGGCCTGGTCGGCTGGTTCGTGCCCTTGTTGTTGTGCTTCGTCGCCTGGCGCAACCTGCGCGACCCCGAGGTCAACGGACCGCTCGGCCGCCAGCTCATCGGCTGGGCGGCTCTGCTCTTCGGCGTGCTCGGCCTGATCCACATCGGCAACGGCATGCCTGAGCCGGCCAGCGGTGACATCGACGGCCTCCAGCAGGCGGGCGGTGCGATCGGCTTCGTGATCGCCTCGCTCTTCGTCGACCTGCTGCGCAGCACCGTGGTCGTGGTCGCGCTGCTCACCCTGCTCGCGATGTTCGGCGTCCTCGTGATCACCGCGACCCCGCTCTACCAGGTGCCGACCCGGCTCGCCGAGCTGCGCGACAAGGTGCTCGGCCGGGAGGCCGCCGAGGAGCCGACCGTCACCGACGAGGAGGACACCGCCCCCGTCAGGCGTGGCCGCACCCGTCGCCGCGTGGGCGCGATGGCCGAGGACGACATCGACCCCGAGCGCGGTGACGAGCCCTACGACAGCCCGGTCCTGGAGGAGCGAGCGCTGCTCGGCCGCCGCAGGAGGAAGGATGCGGTCGAGGCGGAGCCCGCCGCAGCGGCGCCCGAGGACGACAAGCCCGAGGCGCCACCGCACACGCCGCTGCCGGCGCGGGTCGAGCAGCTCGCCCTCTCCGGCGACATCACCTACACGCTCCCCGGCAACGACACGCTCAAGCCAGGCAGCGTGCACAAGGCCCGCTCCAAGGCCTCCGACGAGGTGGTGAGCCGGCTCACCGAGGTGCTCGAGCAGTTCGACATCGACGCCCAGGTCACCGGCTACATGCGCGGCCCGACGGTGACCCGCTACGAGGTCGAGCTCGGGCCCGCCGTCAAGGTCGAGAAGGTCACCGCCCTCGGCAAGAACATCGCGTACGCCGTGGCCTCGGCCGACGTGCGGATCCTCTCGCCGATCCCCGGCAAGTCGGCCATCGGCATCGAGATCCCCAACGTCGACAAGGAGATCGTGACCCTTGGCGACGTGCTCCGCAGCCCGACGGCCCGCAACGACCACCACCCGATGGTGGTCGGGCTCGGCAAGGACGTCGAGGGCGGCTTCGTGGTCGCCAACCTCGCCAAGATGCCTCACCTGCTCGTCGCCGGGGCGACCGGATCCGGCAAGTCGTCGTTCGTGAACTCGATGATCACCTCGCTGCTGATGCGCTCGACCCCCGACGAGGTCCGGATGATCCTCGTCGACCCCAAGCGGGTCGAGCTCAACGTCTACGAGGGCGTGCCGCACCTGATCACCCCGATCATCACCAGTCCCAAGAAGGCTGCCGAGGCGCTCCAGTGGGTCGTGCGCGAGATGGACATGCGCTACGACGACCTCGCCGCCTTCGGCTTCCGGCACATCGACGACTTCAACAAGGCGGTCCGCTCCGGCAAGGTGCAGGTGCCCGCTGGCAGCGAACGGGTGCTGGCGCCGTACCCCTACCTCCTCGTGGTCGTCGACGAGCTTGCCGACCTGATGATGGTCGCGCCCCGTGACGTCGAGGACTCCGTCGTCCGGATCACCCAGCTCGCGCGCGCCGCCGGGATCCACCTGGTGCTCGCGACCCAGCGCCCCTCGGTCGACGTCGTCACCGGTCTCATCAAGGCCAACGTGCCCTCACGGCTGGCGTTCGCGACCTCGTCGCTCGCCGACAGCCGGGTCATCCTGGACCAGCCGGGCGCGGAGAAGCTCGTCGGGCAGGGTGACGGGCTGTTCCTGCCCATGGGCGCGGGCAAGGCCGTGCGCGTGCAGGGCTCGTGGGTCACCGAGGCCGAGATCGCGCACGTCGTCAAGCACTGCAAGGAGCAGCTGCAGCCGACCTACCGCGAGGACGTCACCGCTCCTGCGCAGTCCAAGCGGGAGCTCGACGACGACATCGGCGACGACCTCGACCTCGTCGTCCAGGCGATCGAGCTCGTGGTCTCGACCCAGTTCGGCTCGACCTCGATGCTCCAGCGCAAGCTGCGCGTCGGCTTCGCCAAGGCCGGACGGTTGATGGACATCCTCGAGAGCCGCGGCATCGTCGGCCCCAGCGAGGGGTCGAAGGCACGAGACGTGCTGATCAAGCCCGATGACGTCGACGCCGTCATCGCCACACTCCAAGGTGAGCAGTGAGGGGGGACCTGTGAGCGCCCAGCCGAATCGGCCCAACGATCTCGAGCACCAGCACGACGAGGCCGACGAGGACAGTCCCGTCCTGTGCCGAGGAGGCGGTGGTGGTGCGCCGCAGCGCGGTCGTCGCGGCCCTCGTCGGCGGCGCCGCCTCGTCGGTGGCCATCGCCTACCTCTGGCGTGCGGTGCAGAGCGGCTCCGGTCTCGACGCGATGTTCTGCCTGCTGCTGGCAGGGGTCGCCGGCCTGCACATCTCCAGCCTCCTCGACGCCCGCACGCCGCTGCTCGTGGCCGACGAGCAGGGCGTGCGGATCCGGCTGGGCGCGCAGTGGCGGGGACTTCCGTGGGATGCGGTCGCCTCGGTCGAGGTGCAGCCCCGCTCAGGGCTGCTGCACGACGGCCGGCTGGTGGTGCGTCCGCACAACATCGAGCGAGCCCTCGACGGCCTCGAGTCCGCCGGGCGCCGCAGCGCCCGCCTCAACGAGAAGGTGTACGGCGCCGCGCTGACCGTGCCGCTTGCGCTGACCACGCGCACGGCGCACGCCTCCCCGGACCTGGCCGACGACCTCGCGCGCCTGGCCCGTGGCCGCACCACGGTCGAGGTGCTGCTGCCGGCCGTCGAAGAAGCGGCCGAGTCCTCGCACGTGGCCGACGATGACACCCGGGACGAGAGCTTCGGCGAGCCCGGGTCGGACGCGGTCCTCGACGACGCCGACCACCTCGACGCACTCGACGCACTCGACGAGGAGGGACGCCCCGCACGGGGACGGCGCAGCCTGGTCGGCGGACTGGGCACGATCGTGTCTCGCGCCGCCAAGGGTCGCGGTCACGACGTGGACACCGAGCTGCCCGGCGCTGCCCCGGCCGAGACGCCGCTGGCCCCGGCCGCGTTCGCGGCCCCGCTGCGCCAGGCCCGCCGCGGGCTGCGCGCGCACATCACCCGGGACACGCCACCCACGGTCGGCGCCACCGCCCTGCACGAGGCACGCCGTGAGCACCCGGGCAGGGCTGCCGGAGGCACGCGAGCTACGCCGCCCGGGGAGCGTCGACCTGATCTTCGAGCCGGCCCCGACGGTGCAGCTGGTCGACCCGGGCGTGTCGCCGATCGCGCGCCTCGGCGACCCTGTCGAGCCGCTCGTCATCGACGATCTCGTCTCCGGGGCGGCCCCCGACCCGGTGATCGGGCCCCAGCTGGCCGCTGCCCGGACCCGGGTCGGCCTCAGCGTCGACGAGCTGGCAGACCGCACCCGGATCCGTCCGCACGTGATCGAGTCGATCGAGGTCGACGACTTCGTGCCGTGCGGCGGCGACTTCTACGCCCGGGGCCACCTGCGCACCCTCGCGCGGGTCCTCGGTCAGGAGCCGGGCCCGTTGCTGGAGAGGTACGACAACCGCTACGCGACCGCCCCGGTCAACGCGCGCCGTGTCTTCGAGGCAGAGCTCGCCACCGGGATGACCGGCAGCATGCGCGGCACCGTCGGCGGACCCAACTGGGGTCTGCTCGTCGGCGTCGTGCTCAGCCTGGTGCTGGTGTGGGGCGTGGTGCGCCTGTTCGCCACCGAGCCGGTCGAGGTCGACGACAGCCTGCTCCCGAGCAGCACGCGGGTGCTCGACGGTTCGGCGGGCGTCGGGAACGGTTTCGCCGACCAGAGCGCCGGCCCCGGTGCCCAACAGGCGAACAAGGGCCCCCGGCCGCTGCCGATCACGCTGGTGGCCGCTCAGGCCGGTACCCGGGTAGTGGTGCGCAACGGCTCCGGCAAGGTCGTCTTCGCGGGCCCCTTGGTGATCGGTGAGCGCAAGAGCCTGCGGGCCGAGCCGCCGGTGACCGTGCGCGCAGCCAACGCCGGCGCCGTCGAGGTGCAGGTGCGGGGCAAGGACCGTGGCCCGGTCGGCGAGCTCGGGCAGCCCGGGCGGCGTACCCTCCGACAGCCCTGAGTTCGCGTCCGGCTGGGGCGGGCCGTCATACTCGAACACGGTCATGACTACGTCCCCTGCTCCCGCCCCGCCCGCCAACGGCTCCGTCGCGCTCGTCACCCTGGGGTGTGCCCGCAACGAGGTCGACTCCGAAGAGCTCGCCGGCCGCCTCGAGCTGGGCGGATTCCGCCTGGTCGAGGACGCCGCCGACGCCGACACGGTGGTGGTGAACACCTGCGGGTTCGTGGAGGCGGCCAAGAAGGACTCCGTCGACACGCTCCTGCAGGCCTCCGACCTGAAGGCCTCGGGGACGACGCGGGCCGTCGTCGCGGTCGGCTGTCTGGCCGAGCGCTACGGCAAGGACCTTGCCGAGTCACTGCCGGAGGCAGACGCGGTGCTGGGCTTCGACGACTATCCCGACATCGCCGCGAAGCTGCGCTCGATCCTCGACGGCGAGAAGCACCACCCGCACACCCCGCAGGACCGGCGGCGGCTGCTTCCGATCTCGCCGACGGCCCGTGACGCCAGCACCGTGGTCGTGCCTGGCCACACGATCGCGGCGCCCGACCTGCCCGCCCACGCGGCGCCGGACTCCGGGCCGCGCGCGATCCGCCGTCGCCTGGACGGCGGACCGATGGCCCCCCTCAAGCTGGCCAGCGGCTGCGACCGACGCTGCTCCTTCTGCGCGATCCCGTCCTTCCGGGGCTCGTTCGTCTCGCGACGTCCCAGTGACGTGCTGGGCGAGGCCCGCTGGCTGGGGGAGCAGGGGGTCAAGGAGCTGTTCCTGGTCTCGGAGAACTCCACCTCCTACGGCAAGGACCTCGGTGACCTCCGGCTGCTGGAGACGCTGCTGCCCGAGCTGGTGGGCGTCGACGGCGTCGAGCGCGTCCGCGTGTCCTACCTCCAACCGGCCGAGACCCGTCCCGGCCTGATCGATGCCATCGCCGGCACCCCCGGTGTGGCGCCGTACTTCGACCTCTCCTTCCAGCACGCCTCGGCCGGGGTGCTGCGCCGGATGCGTCGCTTCGGTGACCCCGAGAGCTTCCTGGGGCTGCTGGAGCAGGTCCGGGACCGGGCGCCGACCGCCGGGGTCCGCTCCAACGTGATCGTCGGGTTCCCCGGCGAGACCGACGACGACTTCGCCACCCTCTGCGACTTCGTCGAGGCCGCCCGGATGGATGTCGTCGGCGTCTTCGGCTACTCCGACGAGGACGGCACCGAGGCCGAGTCGTACGACGGCAAGCTCGACGAGGACGAGATCCGCGACCGCACCGAGCACCTCACCCGACTGGTCGAGGAGCTCACCTCGCAGCGGGCCGCCGAGCGGGTCGGCGAGCGGGTCGAGGTGCTCGTGGAGAGCGTGGCAGACGGCGAGGTCGTCGGGCGCGCGGCGTTGCAGGGCCCCGAGGTCGACGGCTGCACCACGCTGCTCGGGAGCGCAGCGCAGGTCGGCGACCTCGTCACGGCCGTCGTCGTCGACACCGACGGTGTCGACCTCGTGGCGCGGGAAAGCTGATGTCCGCCACCGAGCCCGAGACCAAGGTCAACAACTGGAACGTCCCCAACGCGCTGACCACGCTGCGCATCGTGATGGTGCCGTTCTTCGCCTGGGCCCTGCTCCACGAGGGGGGCGAGTCCCTGGGCTGGCGCCTCGTCGCCTTCGTGATCTTCACCGCGGCGATGATCACCGACAAGATCGACGGCGACATCGCCCGCAAGCACAACCTGGTCACCAACTTCGGCAAGATCGCCGACCCGATCGCCGACAAGGCCCTGACCGGGATGGCCTTCATCGGTCTCTCGATCATCGGGGAGCTGTGGTGGTGGGTGACGGTGGTGGTGCTGTTGCGTGAGTGGAGCGTGACCATCCTGCGGCTCTCGGTCATGAAGCACGTGGTGCTGGCGGCCAACCGCTCCGGCAAGGTCAAGACGGTGCTCCAGACGATCGCGCTGTGCGGCTTCATCCTGCCGCTCCTGCTCCTCGACGGTGACCTCGACGTGGTCGGGCAGGTGCTCTGGTACCTCGCAGCCGCGGTGATGACAGTGGCGGTGGCGATGACGCTCTGGTCGGGCTGGGAGTTCGTCCGCGACGCGCGCGCCCAGCACCGTGAGGCGACCCGGGCCTCCTGACCCCGGGCGGTCTGGACCGGACAGGTGGCCACCGCAGCAGGTCACCTCCCGGACGCGAATCGTTACCTTCTGGAACTCCCGCGCGGCAGCCCCCCCGCCTAGGGTGAGCCGGTCGCCTACTCGGGAGGAACCCCCGTGGTCCATCACCCGCGCGCAACGAAGCGTGCCTTCGTCTCACTCGCCCTCGGCTCGTTGGCCGTCACCTCGGTCAGCGTCGTGGCAACCAGCCCCGCAGCCGCGGTGCCCAACGACGCCTCGACGGTCTTCGTCAACGAGATCCACTACGACAACGCCGGCGGTGACATGGGGGAGTTCGTCGAGGTGGCCGGTCCTGCCGGCACCGACCTCGCCGGGTGGCAGATCGTGCTCTACAACGGCAGCAACAACGCCGTCTACAACACCCGTAATCTCACCGGGACCGTTCCGGACAGCAACGGCGGCTACGGCACGGTGCAGTTCACCTACCCGACCGATGGCCTCCAGAACGGCGCTTCCGACGGTGTCGCGCTGGTCAACGGCGGTGGCCTGGTGCAGTTCCTCAGCTATGAGGGCACCCTCACCGGCAGCGGCGGTCCCGCCGACGGCCAGACCAGCACCGACATCGGCGTCGCCGAAGGCAGCGCCACCCCGGTCGGCAGCTCCCTCCAGCTCACCGGCACCGGCCTCACCTACGGCGACTTCACCTGGGCGCCGGAAGGTCCCGCGACGGCTGGAGCGCCGAACACGGGCCAGACCTTCGGCGAGGGTGACCCCGACCCCGACCCCGACCCGATCCCGATCGGTGCCTGTGGCGACGACGCCACCCTGATCCACGACATCCAGGGCTCCGGCGATGAGTTCGACCCGGCCTTCGGGGGCGAGCAGGTCGTCGAGGGTGTGGTCACCGATGCCGTCAACGGCGGCGTCTTCGTGCAGGAGGAGGCTGCCGACGTCGACACCGACCCGGAGACCTCCGAGGGCATCTTCGTCTTCCTCGCCGGCGAGCCCGCACCTGCCGTGGACACCCTGGTCCGCGTCGCGGGCACGCCCGCCGAGCGGTTCGAGAAGACCCAGATCGCCACTGTGACCGAGATCAAGGAGTGCGGAGCCGCCCCAGCCATCGCTCCCACCCCGGTCAGCTTCCCGCTGGAGGAGCGCAGCGACCTCGAGCACTACGAGGGCATGCTCGTCAAGCTCGTCGACGAGCTGGTCATCAGCGAGTACTTCAACTACGACCGCTTCGGCGAGGTCGTCGTGGGCAAGCCCCTCGACGGCCAGGAGCGCCTCTTCACCCCCACCGCCGTGGTGGAGCCGGGTGCCGAGGCTCAGGCACTGGTCGCGGAGTACGCCAAGCGCACCCTCACGATCGACGACCGCAACGGGTCGCAGAACCCGGCGACGATCCCGCACCCGGGCAACGGTGAGCCGTTCAGCCTCACCAACCGCTTCCGCGGTGGGGACACGATCACCGGCATCGAGGGCATCCTCGACTACGACTTCAGCCTCTACCGCCTGCTGCCGACCACCTACGGCAGCTACGTCGCCAAGAACCCGCGCCCCACCACGGCGCCGGCCGTGGGCGGCGACGTCCAGGTGGCCAGCTTCAACGTGCTCAACTACTTCCTCACCCTGGACCGGGCGGGCGAGCCGGGGTGCGGCCCGGACAACAACCTGGACTGCCGCGGTGCCAACAACGAGATCGAGCTCGACCGCCAGCGCACCAAGATCATCGAGGCGATCGGCACGCTGGACGCCGACGTGGTGGGTCTGATGGAGATGGAGAACAGCACCGGCGTCGAGCCCGCCGCCGACCTGGTCGAGGGTCTCAACGAGGAGTACGGCGCCGGCACCTACGACTACATCGACACCGGCGTGATCGGCACCGACGCGATCCGGCTCGGGTTCCTCTACCAGCCCGGTGCGGTGCAGCCGGTCGGCGACTTCGACATCCTCGACTCCACGGACGACCCGGCCTTCGACGACGAGCGCAACCGGCCGATGCTCACCCAGACCTTCGACGCCGTCGCCGGCGCCGGCGGCAGCGCGGGGGAGCGGTTCACGGTCTCGGTCAACCACCTCAAGTCCAAGGGCTCCGCGTGCGGTGCGTCGGACCCCGACACCGGCGACGGCCAGGGCAACTGCAACCTGTCCCGCACCGCTGCCGCTGAGGCGATCGTCGCGCACCTGGCCACCGACCCGACCGCCAGTGGCGACAGCGACCACCTGGTCATCGGCGACCTGAACTCCTACGACCACGAGGACCCGATCCGGGCCCTCGAGGCCGGCGGCTACGTCGACCAGGTCAAGCGCTTCGGCGGTGAGCTCGCCTACGGCTACGTCTTCGACGGGCTGGCCGGCTACCTCGACCACGCACTGGCCAACCGCTCGCTGTCCTCTCAGGTGACCGGTACGTCGGAGTGGCACGTCAACGCCGACGAGCCGGACATCCTCGACTACAACACCGACTTCGGGAGGCCGGCCACCTACTTCGCGCCGGACGCCTACCGGGCCTCGGACCACGACGCGGTGCTGGTCGGGCTCGAGCTGGCGAGCACGGAGCTCGAGATCAAGGTCGGGCCGAAGAAGATCGAGGCCGGCAAGACGCGTGCCACGGTCGAGGTCAAGATCGAGACCGAGGACGGCACCAAGGTGGGCGACGGACTGGTCGTCGTCCGTGACGGCGACCGGCTCCTCGGTGCGCTGGCGCCGGACAAGGGCAAGGTGAAGATCGAGCTGGCGCCGTTCACCGAGGCCGGCGAGGTCACCTTGACCGTCAGCTATGAGGGCGGCTCGGCTCCCGAGGCCTCCGAGGAGGTCGCCGTCACGGTGCTGCCGGCCAAGAAGGGCTGACCGCGCTCGACCCCGCACGTGACGGGCCGTCGCCTCCACATCAGGAGGTGGCGGCCCGTTCGAGCGCCATCGCGGCACCGACCAGGGTGAGGTGGGAGAACGCCTGCGGGAAGTTGCCGACGAAGCGGTCCCCGACCGGGTCGTACTCCTCGGGCAGCAGCCCGACGTCGTTGGGCACGGTCAGGAGCCGGTCCATCAGCGCCCGGGCGTCGTCGAGGCGCCCGGCCAGGGCGTAGGCCGAGACCAGCCAGAACGAGCACGCGAGGAACGGGTGCTCGTCGCCCGCGAGCCCGTCGACCCCGCTCTCGGTGAGGTAGCGCAGCACGAACCCCTCCACGAGCAGGTCCTCCTCGACGGCGGCGATCGTGCCGAGCATCCGGGGGTCGTCACCGTCGATGAACCCGACGGCGGGCAGCACCAGCAGGGCGGCGTCGAGAGCGGACGAATCGTAGGACTGGGTGAAGGTGTTGCGGTGGGCGTCGTAGCCGCGCTCCATGATCTCCGCACGCACCTGGTCGCGGACCTCCCGCCAGCGCCCGACCGGGCCGGGCAGGTCGTGCTCCTCCACCGCGCGCACGGCCCGGTCGAACGCGACCCAGACCATCACCCGGGAGTGGGTGAAGTGCCGCCGCGGGCCGCGCACCTCCCACAGGCCGTGGTCGGGCTGCTCCCAGTGGTCGGCGAGCTCGTCGACGAGCGCGCGTTGCAGCGCCCAGGAGTCCTGGCTCTCCTCCAGCCCGAGCATGCGGGCGGCCTCCAGGGCGGCCATCACCTCGCCCAGCACGTCGGTCTGGAGCTGGTCGACGGCGCCGTTGCCGATGCGGACCGGCCGTGACTCGGCGTAGCCGGCCAGGTGGCCGAGCTCGCGCTCGGGCAGGTTGCGACCTCCGTCGACGGCGTACATCACCTGCAGGTCGGCGGGATCCCCGGCCACGGCCCGCAGCAGCCAGCCGCGCCAGAGCTCGGCCTCCTCGGAGTAGCCGCACGCCAGGAACGCCTCCAGGGTGAGAGCGGCGTCGCGCAGCCAGCAGTAGCGGTAGTCCCAGTTGCGCTCGCCGCCGAAGTCCTCGGGCAGCGAGGTGGTCGGGGCCGCGACGATGCCTCCGGTGCCGCCGTGGGTGAGCAGCCGCAGCGTGATCAGCGAGCGGAGCACGGCCTCACGGTGCGGGCCGGCGTAGCTGCACCGGTGCGCCCACTCCTCGTGGGTCTCCAGGGTGGTCTCCAGGCGGCCGTCGTACTCCAGTGGTTCGGGCATGTCGTGGTGGGAGGCCACCCAGGTGCTGGCGAAGGTCATCTCGTCCCCGGCGACGACGTCGAACTCGTCGACGTGCACGTGGTCGACCGCCCTCGGCAGCCGGTCGCCGCGCAGGGTCAGCCGGTCGGGACCTGCCACGGCCGTGATCACCGGGATGCCGTTGTTGTCGGCCCGACGCACCCAGGGCCGGATCCGGCCGTAGTCGAACCGCACCACCCACTCGTGGCGCATCCGCACGGTGCCCTCGACCCCGATGACCCGGCGCACCAGGTCGGCGCGGTCGTCGTTGATCGGCATCGCGTCGATCACGCGCACCGTGCCGGTGCCGGTCGTGTACGTCGACTCCAGGATCGCTGAGTGTCCGACGTACCGACGCGAGCACTCGACGTCGTCGCCGAGCGGCCCGAGCAGCCACCGGCCGTTGTCGGCGTCCCCGAGCAGCGCAGCGAAGCAGGCGGGGGAGTCGAAGCGAGGCAGGCACAGCCAGTCGACCGAGCCGTCCCGCCCGATCAGTGCGACCGTGCCGGTGTCGCCCACGACGGCGTAGTCCTCGATCGGCAGCACCATGACGGCCAACGTACCGGCGCGGACCCAGCCGCCCCGGGCGCGGGTAGCCTGCGCGGGTGAGCGCCGCCCGACTGCACGCCGCCCTGCTCGCGCGGGGCGAGAGCGTCGGCTGCGCCGAGTCGCTGACCGGCGGCGCCCTGGCCGAGGCGCTCTCGGCGACCCCGGGCGCGAGTGCGACGTTCGCGGGTGGCCTGGTGACCTATGCGACCCGCCTCAAGGTCGACCTGCTCGGCGTGGCCGCCGACGTGGTCGCCGAGCACGGCGTGGTGTCCGGCCCGTGTGCCGAGGCGATGGCGACCGCGGCCCGTGATCTGCTCGGTGTCGACTGGGCACTGAGCACCACCGGGGTCGCCGGGCCGGAGCGACAGGAGGGACAGCCCGTCGGCCGGGTCCACCTCGGGCTGGCCGGCCCCGACGGCGTCCGCTCCGTGCGCCTCGACCTCGCCGGCACCCGCGGCGCCATCCGCTCTGCGTGCGTCGACCACGCCCTCGCCCTGCTCCTCGCCCACCTCACCACCCCCCGTTGAGAGGTGCCTCCGGGGAGTTGAGAGGTGCCTCCGGGGAGTTGAGAGGTGCCTCCGGGGAGTTGAGAGGTGCCTCCGGGGAACCGATGCGTGCGTTTGGGAGACTCGAAGCGCGCGCATGGGCAGACTTGCCGGCGCCGATGTGGGCGTTGCCCGACGGGAAGTTTTCCCGAGCCGGTAGCGTTGCCCTACACGAACCGACCTGCAGGGTCACCACGTCGCACAGCACACGCGCAGCGGAAGGAGAAGCGGATGGTCGTCTTCCGTCGTCTGCTCGGCGAGGTCCTCCGCTCCCAGCGGATGCGTCAGGGGCGAACCCTGCGTGAGATCTCGGCCGACGCCCGGGTGAGCCTGGGCTACATCTCGGAGATCGAGCGCGGCCAGAAGGAAGCCTCTTCCGAGCTCCTCGCCTCGCTCTGCTCGGCCCTCGACGTACCGCTGTCGGAGATCCTCTCCGAGGTCAGCGACGCTGTCGCGCTCGAGGAGGCCGCTCTGGCGATGCAGCTCGAGGACGTCACCGTCGACACCACCTCGCTGCACGGCAGGACGGGCACCGCCGCCGGTCCCCGCTCGGGCGACGTCGTCGCCTCCGCCGCCTGACCTGCTCCCGGGTGGCCCCGCAGCCCACCGGCATCAACCGGCCGGCCTGACCCTCGATCTGCCGGTCCGACCTATGCGGGGGCTCAGCACGAGGGCGCCGACGAGCGGCGGCACGGCCATCAGTGCGAATGCCGGTCCCAGCCCGCCCGCTGCCGCCACCAGGCCGAGGAGCAGGGGCCCGCCGGTCAGGCCGAGGTCCATGAACATGCTCAGCCCACCCGCCGCTGCGCCACGCTCAGCCGCCGGCACCGATCGGAACACCAGCCCGAACACGGCCGGCGTCAAGAACGCCGAGCCGGCCCCGCACACCAGCGCGCCCACCACGAGTCCTGTGGCCGTCGGCCAGGTGCCGAGCAGCAGCATCCCGGCGCCGGAGGCGACCAGGGCGGCGCCGGCCAGAGGGGCGGCCGGCACCCGGTCCGGAAGTCTGGCGAACACCAGCCGGCAGACCACCACGGTCGAGCCGAAGACCAGCAACCCGGCCGACACCCACGGGATCCCGGATGCGCGGGCCAGCAGGACCGAGAACGGCAGGAAGGCCGACATCGCCAAGAGTCCCAGGGCGAGAGCGATCCCGGGGCCGCGGATCGCCGGGTGCAACAGCGGCGGAGGCCCGTCGACGGCAGGTCCGCTCGATCCGCGGGTCTCGGGCACGGCGGAGACCAGGACTGCGGCGACTCCGACACAGCACGCGGCGCCGACCCACGCCGCCGGATAGCCCCAGGCAGCGACCAGACCCTGCCCGGCAACAGGGCCGACGGCGATCCCGACGTACAGCGCCAGCGAGTTCAGGCTCAGCGCCTCGCCGGCGCGGTCCGGCGGTGCCAGGTCGGCCAGCGCCGCGAACCCGGCGACGAAGTAGCACGCCTCCGCGGCACCGAGGACCAGCCGCACCGCCACCAGCCCGGCCAACGAGTCCACCGCCAGGTGGGCGAGCACGACGAGCGCGAACCCGGCCGCACCCCCCACGAGGAGCAGCCGCCGTCCGTGCCGGTCGGTCCACCGACCCAGCCACGGCCGCAGGACGAGGGTGGTCACGCTGAACGAGCCCATCGCCCACCCGACCTGTGCGGGCCCGCCGGCCAGCGGGCCGGCGACGAACAGCGGGGTGGCGAACACCAGCACCCCGGCTCCCAGGAAGTAGGCCAGGTCGGAGGCGGTGAGGAGCACGAAGGAACGAGTCAGCAGCGGCTCACGCGGCGCCGGCATGATGGCACCCTAGGCCTCCGGCTGGCAGCGAGGACACCAGTACGTCGCGCGCTCCCGCCCCTCGGCCCCCTGCATCGCCACCTGGATCGTGGTGCCGCAGCGACGGCAGGGCTGCTTGTCGCGGCGGTAGACCCAGGTCTGCCTTCCGCGCCGGGTGTCGCCGGTGGTGGTCTGCTCGACGCGCTCCTTGTTGGCCTCGAGCATCGCCTGGGCGCGGCGCACCAGCCGGTCGAGCGAGGTCGACTCCTGAGCGAGCGCTACCGGTCGCCACGGGTGTACGCCGGCCAGGAAGCACAGCTCGGACTTGTAGAGGTTGCCGATGCCTGCCAGGTTGCGCTGGTCGAGCAGGGCCTCGGCAAGCGTCGTCGCGGGGGAGTCGGTGATGCGCCGCACCGCCTCGGCCGGATCCCAGTCTGGGCCGAGCAGGTCCGGTCCGAGGTGCCCGACCGCGGCGGCCTCGGCGTCGCGGGGGAGCACCTCGACGATGCCGAGGGCGAACCCCACACCCGTCCAGGGTGCGGTCTCCAAGACCACCCGGGCCTCGTGGGCCGGCCGCCTCCAACGGGTGCCCTGCTTGTAGAGGTGCCAGGAACCCTCCATCTTCAGGTGGCTGTGCAGGGTGTGGTCGTCGCCGATCCGGGTGAGCAGGTGCTTGCCGCGTGCGAGCGTCTCGACGACGGGCCGCCCGGCCAGGTCGAGCGTCGCGTGTGCGGGCACCCGGAAGTCGGTGCGGGTGAGCACCTGCCCGGACAGGGTCCGGTCGAGGTGTCGGGCCGTCCGCCAGACGGTGTCGCCCTCGGGCACGACCGGCTACGCCGACCCGCGCAGCCGCAGTCCGCGGGGCGTCGCCACGAAGCCCGCGTCCTCGAGCGAACGCCGGAGCGCGCCGGCCCGGGCACTGCCGGCCAGGATGCCCTCGCCGTCGGCCCGCTCGACGGTGAGGCGACCGAGCGCTCCTTGGCGTACGGCGGTCGCGAGGGCACCGAGGGCGCTGCCCAACGTGTCCTGCTCGTCGCTGAAGGTCAGCAGCGTCTTGCCGCCGCGCTCGACGTAGACCGCCAGGTCGCCGTCGACCAGCACGACCAGGGCGCCGGCCTTGCGTCCCGGGCGGTGGCCGGTGGTGGTCGCCTCGGGCTCGGCCACCCGCTCGGGCCAGGGCAGCGCCGCGCCGTAGGGGTTGGCCGGGTCGGTGGCGGCCAGCGCGACGGTTGAGCGCTTGCCGCTGCCAACGTCCCCGCCGAGGTCGCTGCCGGAGAGCTCGCGCGAGAAGGACCGGAGCCGGTCGACGGCGCCCGGCGCCCCGAACTGCGCGGCTCCCAGCGAGCCCACGAAGTAGCCACGACGGCAGCGCCCGGAGTCCTCGAAGGCGGAGAGCACCTTGTAGACCCCGGCGAAGGCGCCGGGCACGCGCTCGCTCATCACCGCCCCCCTGGTGACGACGCCGTGCCTCTCGAGGAGTCCCTCGGCCGCCGCGTGCGCGCGGCGGGTCGCGTCGGGCTCGATGCCGGGCAGCAGCGACCACCGGCCGGCGACAGTGGCCGCCGCCGACCGGGTCGGCGTTGCGCCCCGACCTGGAGTCATCCGGCGGCTGCCGCTGCGCGGGCGCGGAGGCGGACGACGGGAGCGGTGAGCCGTGCGACCGCCGGAGACCAGCGAGCGCACGGGCGCGAGGGTGTCGTTGGACAGGCGCCCCCGACCAGACCAGGTCCCAGAGCGCCGCCTCCAAGGTGGCGTCGTCGATCCGCTGGTCGGCGCTCTCGCGGACCAGGTCGGCGACGGTGGTCGCAAGCTGCCGGAAGAAGTAGGCACCGCCGCCGGCCAGTGCCTCCCGGACGGCGTCGTGCACCGGGGTCGGCTCCAGGGCGGCCGCGAGCTCGACGGGGTCGGGGAGGGTGAGCGACGCGGTCTCGGCCGGGTGCAGTGAGATCCAGCCGTCGGTGCCGGGCAGGCTGCCGTGTCCCGCCCACACCACCTCACCGGTCGAGGTCAGCTCGTCGAGCATCGAGGGGTGGTAGTCGACGACCCGGCTGCCGAGCACGAGAGGCTCCAGCGCCGAGGCGGGTACGGCGCAGCCTGCGAGCTGGTCGACGACCGTGAGCACGCCGTCGACGCCACGCAGTGCGCCGCGGGTGGTCTCGCCGGGGGTGGCGACGTTCTGCCAGACCGGCAGGAAGCGTCCCAGCGTCGAGGGTTCGACCGGCTCGACCTCCTTGCGGAGCGCCGCCAGCGAGCGTCGCCTGAGCCGGCGCAGCACCTCGGCGTCGCACCACTCGGTGCCGCTGCCGGTGGGGCGGTACTCGCCCTCCAGGACCCGGCCCTGGGAGCCGAGCCGGTTGAGGGTCTGCTGCACGACCGCCACGCCGAGGCCGAGCCGCGCCGCCACGTCGGCGACCGTGAACGGGCCGTGGGTGCGGGCGAACCGCGCGACGAGGTCAGCGAGGGGATCCTCGACCGGCTCGGTGAAAGCGTCGGGCGTCCCGGGCGGCACGGGGACGCCGAGCCCGTCGCGCAGGCGGCCGACGTCCTCGACGGCCGCCCACCGGGTCTCGCCGCCGATGCGCACCTCGACCACCCGGCGGGCCTCACGCAGCAGGTCCAACCAGCCGGCCGGGTCGCCGGTCGCCCGGGCTGTGACCTCATCGGTGGAGAGCGGGCCGAGCAGGCGCAGCAGGTCGGCGACCCCTTCGGCGTCGCGGGCCTTGCGCTCCTCGACCAGGCGTTGGAGCTCGCGCTCCAGCTCGGCGAGCGAGTCGGGGTCGAGGAGCTCGCGCAGCTCGGCCCGGCCCAACAGCTCGGCGAGCAGCCCCTGGTCGAGACTCAGCGCGGCGGCACGGCGCTCGGCGATCGGGTTGTCGCCCTCGTACATGAAGGCCGCGACGTAGCCGAACAGCAGGCTCCGGGCGAACGGGGACGGCTGGGTGGTCGCGACCTCGACGGTGCGGATCCGGCGGGCGGCGACGTCACGCATCAGCCCGGTCAGGGCCGGCACGTCGTAGACGTCCTGGAGGCACTCGCGGACCGCTTCGAGGACGATCGGGAAGGACGGGTACTTCGAGGCCACCTCGAGCAGCTGGGCGCTGCGCTGGCGCTGCTGCCACAGCGGCGAACGTCGACCGGGGTCGCGACGCGGCAGCAGCAGCGCGCGGGCGGCGCACTCGCGGAAGCGGGACGCGAACAGCGCCGAGCCGCCGACCTCGGTGGTGACGATGTCCTCGATCTCGTCAGGCTCGAAGACGATCACCTCGGCCCCCGGAGGCTCCTGGTCCGTCTCGGGGATGCGCAGCACGATGCCGTCGTCGCCCGGGAGGGCCTGCGCGTCGATGCCGTAGCGCTCGCGCAACCGCACGCCGATCGCCAGCGCCCAGGGTGCGTGCACCTGGGCGCCGTACGGCGAGTGCACGACCAGCCGCCAGTCGCCGAGCTCGTCGCGGAACCGCTCCACCAGCAGGGTGCGGTCGGTCGGCAGCGTGGTGGTCGCCTCGCGCTGCTCACCGAGGAAGGTGACCAGGTTGTTCGCGGCCCAGGCGTCGAGCCCGGCGTCGCGGCACCGGGCGAGGGCCGCCTCGGTGGGGAGTGCCGACAGCTCGCGGGTGAACGCGCCGATGGCCGCGCCGAGCTCCGCGGGACGGCCGATCTGGTCGCCCTTCCAGAAGGGCAGCCGGCCGGGCTGGCCGGGCGCGGGGGAGACCAGCACGCGGTCGTGGGTGATGTCCTCGATGCGCCACGAGGTCGCGCCGAGGGCGAACACGTCGCCGACGCGGGACTCATAGACCATCTCCTCGTCGAGCTCGCCGACGCGGGAGGCCTTCTCCCCGACCAGGAAGACCCCGAAGAGGCCGCGGTCGGGGATGGTGCCGCCGCTGGTGACGGCCAGTCGCTGGGCGCCGGGTCGTCCGCTGAGGGTGCCGGCGACGCGGTCCCAGACGATCCGCGGCCGCAGCTCGGCGAACTCATCGGAGGGGTAGCGGCCGCTGAGCAGGTCGAGGGTGGCGTCGTAGGCCGACCGGGGCAACGTCGCGAAGGGTGCCGAGCGGCGTACGACGGTGAAGAGCTCGTCGACGTCCCACTCGTCGAGCGCGGTGACGGCGACGACCTGCTGGGCGAGAACGTCGAGCGGGTTGGCCGGGATGTGCAACGACTCGATGGCGCCGATCCGCATGCGTTCGACCGACACCGCGGTGTGGACCAGGTCGCTGCGGTGCTTGGGCAGGAGCACGCCGCGGGAGACCTCGCCGACCTGGTGGCCGGCACGGCCGACCCGCTGGAGGGCGCTGGCCACCGACGGCGGGCTCTCGATCTGCACGACGAGGTCGACTGCGCCCATGTCGATGCCGAGCTCGAGGCTCGAGGTGGCGACCACGCAGGGCAGCCGACCGCGCTTGAGGTCGTCCTCGATGAGCGCGCGCTGGTCCTTGGACACCGAACCGTGGTGGGCGCGGGCGATCACCACCGGGGCGCCGTGGCTCTGCCCCGACTGGGCCATCACCGCGGCCGGGGGAGCACCGTCGCGCTCGAGGATGCCCTCGGCGCGCTCCGTGGCGATCTCGTTGAGCCGGGCGGTGAGCCGCTCGGCCAGTCGGCGGGAGTTGGCGAAGACGATCGTGGAGCGGTGTGCCTCGATGAGGTCGACGACGCGCTCCTCGACGTGCGGCCAGATCGAGCCACGGCTGGCCTGCCCCGCCGCGGAGCCCTCGGGGACCTCGTCGGTGACGGCGCCGAGCTCGGTCATGTCCTCGACCGGCACCACGACCTGGAGGTCCCACTCCTTGGTGGAGGCGGGTGCGACCACCTCGACCGGGCGCGGTCCGCCCAGGAAGCGGGCGACCTCCTCGACCGGCCGGACCGTCGCCGAGAGGCCGATGCGCTGGGCGGGCCTCTCCAGGAGCTCGTCGAGCCGCTCCAGCGAGAGCGCGAGGTGGGCGCCGCGCTTGGTGCCGGCGACGGCGTGCACCTCGTCCACGACGACCGTCTCGACCCCCCGCAGCGACTCGCGCGCCTGGCTGGTCAGCATCAAGAACAGCGACTCGGGGGTGGTGATGAGGATGTCGGGCGGGGTGGTGCCGAGCCGGCGCCGGTCGGCGGCGCTGGTGTCGCCGGAGCGGACGCCGACCGTGATCTCGGGGACGGTCTCGCCGAGGCGCTCGGCCGTGTGTCGGATGCCGGTCAGGGGCGCGCGCAGGTTGCGTTCGACGTCGACCGCGAGCGCCTTGAGCGGGGAGACGTAGAGCACCCGGCAGCGCTGCCGCTTGTCGGCCGCCGGCGGCGCGGTCGCGATCTGGTCGAGCGACCACAAGAACGCGCTCAGCGTCTTGCCGGACCCGGTCGGCGCGACCACCAGCGCATTGCGTCCCGCAGCGATCGCGCTCCAGGCGCCCACCTGGGCAGGCGTGGGCTCGGCGAACGCCGCCTCGAACCAGGCGCGGGTGGGCGCGCTGAACACGTCAAGCGCCCGCGTCGTACCTGCCTGGTCGGTCATGGCGCCATCCTGCCGCACGGCTCCGACAGGGTGGACGGGGTGGCGAGGCGGCGGGAAATTCCCACGTTCACGTGGTAATCGCCCGGTTACCGCAGGGAACTCGCGCCGGTAACCCGGAGATCACTGCGGGAACCTGCCAGAGTCGTGGCCGACGACGAGAGGACCACCCGTGGACGAGAGCAGGGCCCGGAGGCACGCCTGGCGGATCGAGCCGCGGGAGTACGCACGCCACGAGGAGCGCCGCGGCCGCCGGCACGCCTACGAACAGCTCGACCCCCGGCGGACGGCCCTGGTGGTGGTCGACCTGGTGCACTTCTTCGTCGAGGACAACGACTACGCCCGCGGCATCGTGCCGCACGTCAACGCGCTGGCCGCGACGTTGCGCGGCGCCGGCGGGCTGGTCACCTGGGTGCTGCCCGCGCCGGCCCCCGATCCCGGGTGGGGCGAGGAGTTCTACGGCCCCGAGATCAACGCGCTCTACCGCCGCTCTGGGGGCCAGGGGTCGCTCCGCGATCGGCTCTGGCGCCACCTCGACGCGGGCGACGGCGACCTGCTGGTCGAGAAGACCGCCTCCAGCGCCTTCTTCCCGGGTCGCTCGCCGTTGCCGGACCTGCTCGAGGAGCGGGGCATCGACACCGTGCTGATCACCGGCGCCGTCACCAACGTGTGCTGCGAGTCCTCCGCCCGTGACGCCAGCACCCTGGGCTACCGGGTGGTGATGGTGGCCGACGCCAACGCCGCGCCCCGCGACCAGGAGCACAACGCGACACTGCACACGGTCTACCGCTCGTTCGGTGACGTACGGCCGACAGCCGAGGTCATCGCCCTGCTCCAGGCGGGTGCGCTCACACGTCGATGAAGAGGCGCACGGTCACGACCGCGCCGAGAGCGATGCCCTCGGCGCGGCGTACCGCATCCTTCAGCGGCACCACGTGGCCGCCGTCCTTCGGCCACAGCGACGTCGTCCACTCGGTGTCACCGATCCCGACCGAGACCGGGATCATCCCCCAGCCGTAGGTCACCGCGGACGCGGTCAGCGCGATCGTGTCGGCGTCGTCCTCGGGCACGCTGACGAAGTGGTACGGCGCCGGACCGCGCCACGACCACACCTCGCCGCTGAACTCCACGTCCATGCCGCGAGGACAGGGCGCGCGACCACGACCTGCTTGTGCGCTGAGGGCGAAACTCCCTCGATCCTGTCGCCACCCACGTCTAGGGTCGGGAGCGTGTCCCACACCAGCTCGGAGCCCCGTCAGAGCGCCGGCACACCAGCCGCGACGTCGCTGATCCACGCGGTCGGCCTGCGCAAGGCCTACGGCGACTTCGAGGCCGTGCGTGGGATCGACCTCGACATCCAGCCCGGCGAGGCCTTCGGCTTCCTCGGCCCCAACGGAGCCGGCAAGTCCTCGACGATGCGGATGGTCGCCGCGGTCTCGCCACCCACGTCCGGTGAGCTGCGCATCCTCGACATGGACCCGGCCTCCCAGGGCCCGCTGATCCGCGCCCGCATCGGGGTGTGCCCGCAGGAGGACACCCTCGACACCGAGCTCAGCGTCCGCGACAACCTGGTCGTCTACGGCCGCTACTTCGGGCTGCCACGGGCGGAGTGCGCCAGCCGGGCCGGCGAGCTGCTGCGGTTCTTCCAGCTCGAGGAGAAGGCCAAGCACAAGGTCGAGGACCTCTCGGGCGGCATGAAGCGGCGGCTCACCATCGCCCGCTCGCTCATCAACGAGCCTGACCTGCTCCTGCTCGACGAGCCCACCACAGGCCTCGACCCGCAGGCGCGACACGTGCTCTGGGACAAGCTGTTCCGGCTCAAGCAGCAGGGGGTGACCCTGGTGCTGACCACGCACTACATGGACGAGGCCGAGCAGCTGTGCGACCGGCTGGTGGTGATGGACAAGGGCGAGATCGTCGCCGAAGGCTCTCCGCTCTCGTTGATCCGCGAGCACTCCACCCGTGAGGTCACCGAGCTTCGCTTCGGGGTAGGGGAGCACGACGCTCTCGCGGAGCGGGTCGCCGACCTCGCCGAGCGTGTGGAGGTGCTGCCCGACCGGCTGCTGCTCTACACCGACGACGGCGAGGAGACGCTGGCCAAGGTGCACGAGCGTGGGCTGGCGCCGGCGGCCGTGCTGGTACGTCGCTCGACGCTGGAGGACGTCTTCCTCCACCTCACCGGCCGCACGCTGGTGGACTGATGGCCACGACCCGACCGGCGGGCGATGCCGCCGCGGAGGCGCCGGGGCACCTCGAGCTGGTGCTGCGCCAGCTCGACTACTGGGTGACCGTCTACAAGCGCACCTGGCGCGCCTCGATCGTCACCTCGTTCGTGATGCCCTTCTTCTACGTCGTCGCGATGGGGATCCTCCTCGGCGGCTTCATCGAGGGCGGGCCCGCGCTGGAGGGCGCCCCGTCGTACCTCGCCTTCATCGCGCCCGGTCTGGTTGCCGGCCAGGCGATGCAGATCGCGACCAGCGAGACGATGTATCCCGTTCTCGGTGCGATCAAGTGGGGCAAGACCTACCTCGGCATGGTCGCCACGCCGCTGTCTCCGGTCGACGTGGTCACCGGTCATCTCTGCTTCGCGGTGTACCGGGTGGGCGCCGCCTGCGGTGCGTTCCTGCTCGTGCTCGGGGCCTTCGGGCTCTTCGACTCCCTCGGCGGGGTGCTGCTCGCCTTCCTGGTGCAGCTCCTCATCGGGCTGGCCTTCGCGACGCCTCTCTACGCCTTCAGCGCCGGCGTCAAGGACCCCACGCCGTTCGCGGTGATCTTCCGGGTGCTGATCATGCCGCTGTTCCTGTTCTCCGGCGCCTTCTTCCCGGTGTCCAACCTGCCCGACAGCATCGAGTGGCTGGCCTGGGTCTCGCCGCTGTGGCACGGCGTCGACCTCACCCGGATGCTCACGCTCGGCAACCTCGACGGTTTGATGGCGCTGGTCCACCTGACCTACCTGGTCGTGCTCGCGGGGCTCGGCTGGTGGTGGGCGGTCCGCCGTCTCACCCGGAGGCTGATGCACTGATGAGCGTCCTGACCACGGCCCTCTCCGGCAGCGCCACCACCACCTCGCGCTGGTCGCCGTCCTGGCGGTTGGTGCTGCGCAACTACCTCGCCCACCGGCGCAGCAAGGTCTTCTTCCTGACCGGTTTCCTGGAGCCGGTGCTGTACCTGTTCTCCATCGGCATCGGGGTCGGCCAGCTCATCGACTCCTTCGAGTTCAACGGCCGCACGATCGAGTACGCCGCGTTCGTGGCCCCGGGGATGCTCGCCGCCTCGGCGATGAACGGCGCGGTGCTGGACTCGACGTTCTCGATCTTCTTCAAGCTCAAGTTCGAGAAGCTCTACGACGCCGTGCTCGCAACGCCGATGAGCACCCGCGACGTCGCCCGCGGCGAGATCACCTGGGCGCTGCTGCGTGGTGGGGTCTACTCGGTCGGCTCCTCGTGGTGATGCTGCTCATGGGGCTGGTCGGCTCGTGGTGGGCGCTGCTCGCCGTCCCGGCCACGCTGCTCATCGGTTTCGGCTTCTCCGCGGTCTGCATGGCGCTGACCACCTTCATGCGGTCGTGGCAGGACTTCGACCTGGTCACGCTGGCGGTGATGCCCCTGTTCCTCTTCTCGGCGACGTTCTTCCCGATCACCGCCTTCGACGGTGCGCTGCGCTGGGTGGTCGAGGTCAGCCCGCTCTACCGCGGCGTGGTGCTGTGTCGTGAGCTCACCACCGGGGCGCTCTCGTGGGACTCGGCCATCTCGGTGGTCTACCTGCTCGCGATGGGGATGGCCGGGCTCTACGTCGTCTCGCGCCGCCTCGACAAGCTGTTGCTGCACTGAGCCAGATCCCGGGCGACGGCCGATACGCTCGGCGCCATGAGACCGGGGGCTGCTCGCGCGGGACACCTGCTCGTGGCTCTCGTGGCCGGCGGGGCCGTGCTCTTCCAGCTCGTGCTGGTCGTCAACGGGTCGGCGACCCTGCTGCCCGAGGGCGAGCCGACACTGGCGGTCCGGCTGGGCCGCTTCGTCAGCTATTTCACGATCCTCAGCAATGTGCTGGTCGCGGCGGTGGCCTGGCCACTGGTGCGGGATCCCGGGTACGACGGGCGGGTCTGGCGGGTGCTGCGCCTCGACGCCGTCGTCGCGATCGCCGTCACCGGCGTCGTGCACTGGTTCCTGCTGCGCCCGTTGCTGGACCTCGACGGTGCCGACTGGATCGCCGACAAGCTGTTGCACGTGGTCGTCCCGGTGCTGGCGGTCGGCGCGTGGCTGCTGCTCGGGCCACGGCGACGTACGACGTGGGCGGACCTGCTGCCGGCCTTGACCTTCCCGGTGGCCTGGCTGGGGCTCACGTTGGCGCGCGGCGCCGTGACCGGCTGGTACCCCTACCCGTTCATCGACGCCGGCGACCTCGGCTACCCGATGGTGCTGGTCACCTCCGTCGGCGTCGCGCTGCTGCTCACCGGCCTCGCCGCTGCCGCGATCGCGCTCGACCCGTGGCTGGAGCGGCGAGCTGCGGCCTGATCGACGGCGTTCCGCGTGGACTTCCCGCACCAACCTCCGGGTTACCGCAGCGATCTCCGTGCGGGAACTGGGCGATTACCACGGGAACGTGGTAATCGCCCAGCAGGGTTCAGCTCGGACCCAGCATCTTCTGGTACCACTCCACGTCGATCCACTGGTCGAACTTGTAGCCGACCTCGCGCATGGTGCCGACGTGCTCGAACCCGGCGGCCTTGTGCAGCGCGACGCTGCCGGGGTTGGGCAGGGCCACCAGGGCGACGGCCGTGTGCACACCGGTGGACGCCATCGCCTCGAGCAGCGCGGGGTAGAGCAGGCGGCCGATCCCTTGACCCCGCACGGACGGGTCGAGGTAGATCGAGCACTCGCGGGTCAGCTCGTAGGCCGGCCGGGGCCGGTAGGACCAGGAGTAGGCATAGCCCACCACGTCGTCGTCGGCATCCACCGCGACGAGCAGGTGGTCGCCCTCGTGGTTGCCCTCGAGCTTCTCGCGCCAGTAGCCCAGGGTCGGGGCCTCGAGATCGAAGGTGGCGACGGAGTTGGCCACCTCGTGGTTGTAGATCGTGGCGATGTCTTGGAGGTCTCCCTCGACGGCGGGACGGATGGTCACATCGGCTCCCATGGGCCCCATCCTTCCAGGTCCGTCCGGCCGGGGAGTCGGGTGTCCGTCCGGGGCACGACGTGCGTCACAATCGAAGCCATGACGATCGAGCCGGACACCAAGGACTGGACGTGGGTCCTGGAGCAGCCCTGTCCCGAGTGCGGATTCCAGGCGGCGACCGTCGCGGGCGCCGACCTCCCGCGCCTGCTCCGTGAGGCAGCACTGCCCTGGCCCGCACGGCTCGCCGAGCCGGATGCCGCGGTGCGCCCGGACGCCACCACCTGGTCGCCGCTGGAGTATGGATGCCACGTCCGCGACGTGCACCGGGTCTTCGACGTCCGGGTCACCGCGATGCTCGCCGAGGACGACCCGGCCTTCGCCAATTGGGACCAGGACGCCGCCGCCGTCGCCGAGCGGTACGCCGAGCAGGACCCCACGACGGTCGGTGCCGACCTGGTACAGGCCGCCCACGCCGTCGCCGAGCGGTACGCCGCCGTGGCCGGTGCGGCCTGGCAGCGCACCGGGCGGCGCAGCAACGGATCGGTGTTCACCGTCGAGTCGATCGGGCGCTACCACCTGCACGACGTGGTCCACCACCTGCGCGACGTAGGCTCCGAGACCATGTCCGTCCATCGTGTGGCCACGTCATCTCCGGACATGGCCTAGACCATGCGGCACACGGAGTTCTGGGAGCGGATGGAGCAGGCGCTCGGGTCGCCGAGCTATGCAAGGCACTGGTCCGAGCAGCACGTGATGGCCCCGCTGGGCGGTCGGACCGCCGTGGAGGCGCTGGCGTCGGGGGAGAGCCCGAAGTCGGTGTGGCGCGCGGTCTGCGAGGTGCTCGACCTGCCCGCGAGCCAACGATGAGCCACCCCGAGGACCCCGCGGCCCGGGCCGGCCGACGAGTGGCGGGTTGGGTCGGTGGCGGCACCCGGGAGCTCGCCTCCGGTCTCGCCCGCGGCGTCGCGGGCGGGATGCGCTGGCCCGACCACGAGGTGCGGCGCGTCCAGCGCCGTACCCTCGGCACCCTGGTGGTGGCCCAGTCCCTCGGCGGGGTCGGCATCACCATCGGCATCGCGGTCGCGGCGATCCTCGCCGAGGACCTCTCCGGGTCGCAGAGCCTGGCCGGGCTGGCCCAGACCATGCAGGTGCTCGGCGCCGCGGTGGCGTCGTTCCTGCTCGCCCGGGTGATGGGTGTGCACGGTCGCCGGCGCGGCCTGGTGCTCGGCTACGTCCTGGGCGCGACGGGCGCCGGGCTCGCGGTCGTCGCCGGGGTGGTCGAGTCGTTCCTGGTGCTCCTCCTCGGCGCGACCCTGCTCGGCGCCACCACCGCGGCCAACAACCAGTCCCGCTACGCCGCCACCGACCTGGCCCCGCCGGACCGGCGCGGCCGCTCGCTCGCGCTGGTGGTGTGGGCGACCACCTTCGGTGCCGTGGCCGGTCCCAACCTCACCGGGGTCGCCGGCCGGGCGGCTCGCGACCTCGGTCTGCCGGGGCTGACCGGTCCCTTCCTGTTCGGCCTGCTCGGCATCCTGGCGGCCGGGGCGGTGATCGCCATCTTCCTGCGCCCCGACCCCCTGCTGGTCGCCCGCGAGGCGGCCCTGGCGCGCGGTGGCGCCGCAACGCGCACGGGGACGTCGTGGTCGCGGGTGCGCGAGGTCGTCCGGCAGGTCCCCGCCGTGCGCGCGGGTGTCGCGTCGTTGGCGCTTGCCCATGCGGTGATGATCTCGGTGATGGTGATGACCCCGCTGCACATGCACCACGGGGGAGCGAGCCTCGAGATCATCGGCATCGTCATCTCCGTGCACGTGCTGGGCATGTTCGCGCTCGCCCCGGTCGTCGGCTGGGGCGTCGACCGCTTCGGACGCCCGCCGGTGCTCACCGCGGGTGCCGGGGTGCTGTTCGCCGCACTCGCCCTGTCGGCGGCATCTCCGGAGGGAGCGTCCACCCTGATCGGCGCCGGCCTCTTCCTGCTCGGCCTGGGCTGGTCGCTGTGCACGGTGGCCGCCTCGACGCTGCTCTCGGAGGCGGCCCCGCTCGACGCGCGCACCGACGTCCAGGGTGCCGCCGACCTGGTGATGGGAGTGGTCGCCGCGCTCGCCGGCGTGATGGCCGGGGTGGTGATGGACGGCCTCGGGTACGTCGCCCTCAACATCTTCGCCGCCCTGCTCGTCACCGGTGTCGCGACGTCGGCCGAGCTGGCCAGGCGCACCGGCCGTCGTACCCCCGACCGCGATCCGGGCACCCCGGCGCTCTAGTCCGCGGAAGTCCCGCGACACGCCGCGGCGCCGCGAGCCACACCTCCGCTGGTCGAACACCTGTTCGGGCTACGCTGGCGCGGACGCCGGTGAGGAAAGCCTCTTCCCCAGGTTTGCGAACCGGGGTCGAAACTGTCGGAGACCCTGCCTAGGGTCACAGCCGATGAAGAAGACGACACGATCCGCCCCGAGGCGGACAGACGGACGGATGACTCCCATGGCTGGTGGAGACCGCAACAAGGCGCTCGACGCAGCGCTCGCCAACATCGAGCGACAGTTCGGCAAGGGATCGGTGATGCGGCTGGGGGAAGAGACACGGGCAGCGCTCGAGGTCATCCCGACCGGTGCGATCGCCCTCGACGTGGCGCTCGGCATCGGTGGACTGCCGCGAGGCCGGGTGGTGGAGATCTACGGGCCGGAGTCCTCCGGCAAGACGACCGTGGCCCTGCACGCGGTGGCCAACGCCCAGGCAGCCGGGGGCATCGTGGCGTTCATCGACGCCGAGCACGCGCTCGACCCCGACTATGCCAAGGCGCTCGGTGTCGACACCGACGCGTTGTTGGTCTCCCAGCCCGACTCCGGTGAGCAGGCTCTCGAGATCGCCGACATGCTGGTCCGCTCCGGAGCCCTCGACCTGATCGTGATCGACTCCGTGGCTGCGCTGGTGCCCCGCGCCGAGATCGAGGGCGAGATGGGCGACAGCCACGTCGGCCTCCAGGCACGACTGATGAGCCAGGCGCTGCGCAAGATGACCGGTGCCCTGAACGGCGCCGGCACCACGATGATCTTCATCAACCAGCTGCGCGAGAAGATCGGCGTCATGTTCGGCTCGCCCGAGACCACCACCGGTGGCCGGGCCCTGAAGTTCTACTCCTCGGTCCGTCTCGACGTGCGGCGCATCGAGACGCTCAAGGACGGTCAGGAGATGGTCGGCAACCGCACCCGGATCAAGGTCGTGAAGAACAAGGTCGCGCCGCCGTTCAAGCTGGCCGAGTTCGACATCATGTACGGACAGGGCATCAGCCGCGAGGGTGGCCTGATCGACGTGGGTGTCGAGGCGGGGCTCGTCCGCAAGGCAGGGGCCTGGTACACCTACGAGGGCGACCAGCTCGGGCAGGGCAAGGAGAACGCACGCACCTTCCTGCGCGACAATCCCGACCTCGCCAACGAGCTGGAGAAGCGCATCCTGGAGAAGCTCGGTGTCGGCCCCCGGGTCGACGCGCCGGCCGACGTCTCGGTCGCGGCCCCGGCGGCCGAGCCGACCGGGATCGACTTCTGAGTGGCCCCCGTCCCTCGATGAGCTCCGGCGACGTCCACCTCGGCGTGGAGACCTGGCTCGCGGCCCAGGGCGTGGAGCGCCCCGGGCCGGAGCCGGATGTCCCCGACGACCCGTCGGTGGACCCTGCCTCCTCCGGCCCGGAGGCGGACCACGAGGCGGTGGCCCGCAAGATCCTGCTCGACCAGCTCACGGGTCAGGCGCGCAGCCGGTCCGACCTCGCCGGCAAGCTCGCGGGCAAGGGCGTCCCCGACGAGGTAGCGGCTGCGCTGCTCGACCGCTTCGAGGAGGTCGGGCTCGTCGACGACTCCGCCTTCGCGCACGCGTGGGTCCAGTCGCGCCAAGGTGGCAAGGGGCTGGCGCGGCGTGCCCTGGCCCAGGAGCTGCGCCGCAAGGGCATCGACGACGAGGTGGCCCGCGAGGCCCTCGACGAGGTCGACCCCGATGACGAGGTGGAGGCGGCCCGGCTGCTGGTGCGGCGCAAGCTCCGCTCGGTCGCCCGGCTCGACCACGCCACCGCCCTTCGCCGGCTCGCCGGGATGCTCGCCCGCAAGGGGTATCCCGCTGGGGTCGCCTTCCGGGTGGTCCGCGAGGAGCTCGAGTCGCAGGGCCACGACACCGACCTGATGGTCGAGGAGCCGGGCGACGACCTCGTCTGAGCGAGCGCGGAAGGTCCGGCGGGCTCGCCCCGACGGGTGCACGAGGGAGCCGCTTGACCGGCCCCCGGGCGCGACCTAGCCTCGGAACGCACCACCCGAACCTCCGGGCAACCGGAGACTGACACCTGACAAAGCAAACCTCGACCTTCCCGGTCCCGCTCCACCCACTGACGCTGCTCGAGCCCGACCGTCTCGTCCCCGAGCGACGGTCCCGCGTCGATGTCCGGCGCGGTCGCGGGGGACCGTCCCGGGACCGACCACCGGACCGACCACAGGGAGCGGCCATGAGCATCGCCGGGCTCGCCGAGCTGCTCGTCGTGTCCCTCGCCGTGGTCGTGGTGGTGGCGGTGGCCATGGTGGCGGTGCTGCTCGTGCACCGCAGCCGCGCGGCGGCCCGCGAGGGGGAGCTCCACGAGGACCTTCACGAGCAGCGTCAGGAGATCGAGCGCCGCGAGCACCGCCTCGCCGAGCGGGAGGAGCGCCTCGACGCCGAGCAGCGCCATCTCGACGAGCGTGCGCACGCGGTCAGCGAGTCAGAAGCCGTGGTCGAGACCCGCCGGGCGGAGCTCCTCGACCTCGAGTCCGACCGCCGAGCGGTCCTGGAACAGGTCGCGGCGCTGACCGCCGAGGCGGCCCGCGAGGAGCTGCTGGCCCGGGTCGAGGAGGACGCCAGACGCTCCGCGGCCGTGCTGACCCGCGACATCGAGAGGGCGGCCGCCGAGCAGGCGGAGGATCGGGCCCGTGCGGTGCTCGCCACCGCGATCCAGCGACTCGCCTCCGAGCAGACCAGCGAGTCGGTCGTCGCCGCCGTCCACCTGCCCTCCGACGACATGAAGGGACGCGTGATCGGCCGGGAGGGCCGCAACATCCGTGCCTTCGAGCAGGTCACCGGTGTCAATGTCGTCATCGACGACACCCCCGAGACCGTGCTGCTGAGCTGCTTCGACCCGGTCCGTCGCGAGGTCGCCCGCCTGACCCTGGAGGATCTCGTCGCCGACGGGCGGATCCATCCCACCCGCATCGAGGAGGTGCATGCCCGGTCCGTGAAGGCGGTCGAGGCGACCTGTCTCCGCGCCGGGGAGGACGCCGCCTTCGAGATGGGCATCACCGACCTGCATCCCGAGCTGGTGATCACGATGGGACGGCTGCGCTTCCGCACCTCCTACGGGCAGAACGTGCTCAAGCACCTCGTGGAGTCCGGACACGCCGCCGGTCTGCTCGCCGACGAGATCGGGCTCGACCGGCGCAGCTGTGTACGCGGCGCTTTCCTGCACGACATCGGCAAGGCACTCACCCACGAGGCAGAGGGCTCCCACGCGATGGTCGGGGCCGAGCTGGCTCGCCGCTACGGGGAGTCCGAGGACGTCGTGCACGCCATCGAGGCCCACCACAACGAGGTCGAGCCGCACACCGTCGAGGCCGTGATCACCCAGGCAGCCGATGCCATCAGCGGCGGCCGTCCCGGCGCACGCCGCGAGTCGTTGGAGGCCTACGTGCAACGGCTGCACCGCCTGGAGGAGCTGGCCTCGGCACACGCCGGGGTCGAGCGGGTGTTCGCGATGCAGGCCGGCCGCGACGTGCGCGTCATGGTCAAGCCGGACGTCGTCGACGACCTGGCCGCCCAGATCCTGGCCCGTGACCTCGCCAAGCAGTTCGAGGAGGAGCTCACCTATCCCGGACAGATCAAGGTGACCGTGATCCGGGAGTCGCGGGCCACCGAGGTGGCGCGTTAGGCCATGGCCGTC
This sequence comes from uncultured Actinomycetota bacterium, assembly GCA_963772415.1. Lineage (GTDB taxonomy): Bacteria > Actinomycetota > Actinomycetes > Propionibacteriales > Nocardioidaceae > Nocardioides_B. The sequence continues at coordinate 388,727 of CAVYWU010000007.1, forward strand.
GTTCCGGTCGCCACATCCATGGCAGCCACCGCCTGATGAGCGTCCCGCGCGGATGCCGGATCGTCGTACGGCGCACGGCCGGCACGGCACCCGGGTCCGATCCCGTGCGGCTGGTCAACGGCGTCCGGCACGCGGGGGAGTCACTGCTCGGAGCCTCCCTGCGCTCCCTCCGCGAGGAGGGGCTCTCCGGGCTGGAGCCTTGGGCCGTGGACCTGTCCGGCAAGGTCGGCGTGCTGGCCGTCGACGTTCCCGATGCGTCGGCGACCGACCACCTCACGCAGGACAGCGGCGACCCCGCCGTGGCCCGCGCGGTTGCGGTGCCCGACGTGCGGGTCGGATTCCGGCCGATGAGCCGCGCCGACCTCCACGACATGGTGCGCTGGACCGCTCAGCCCCACGTCGCCCGCTGGTGGGACGACGGGTCGACCGACCTCGCAGCCGCCGAGAAGCACTACGGGCCCGCCATCGACGGTGCGGACCCGACCCGGATGTGGGTCGTGGAGATCAACGGACGTTCGGTCGGGTTCGTGCAGGACTACCTGATCGGCGACCATCCCGAGTACTCCGCACTGACTGCCCGACCCGACGCGGTCGGCATCGACTACGCCATCGGCGAGCCGACCTGGACGGGTCGGGGCACAGGGACCCGGATGCTCTGGCACTTCCTGCGCGACGTGGTCCGCCCGCACTACATCTCGGCGCAGACCTGCTTCGCTGCTCCGGACCACGCCAACGCGACGTCGCTGCGGGTGCTGGACAAGCTCGGCTTCGACCGCGGGCTCTGGTTCGACGAGCCGCAGGCCGGGGGAGGGGTGGAGACGATGGTCGGCTGCGAGCTCGACCTGCGCCGCATCCTGGGTCGCAAGAGGGAGCAGCTGCCCGACTCGCCCCACGCGGTTACTGCTCAGTAATATAGGCTCCGCTGCATGTCCCAGGTGATGCGTCTCTACGAGCGGGTGGGTCGGCTGCCCAGGGGACGGTTGATCTTCTCGCTGCTGTTCGCCGCCAAGGCGCCCTACTTCGCCACCGTCCGGCCGCGCTTCGACGCCTTGAGACCCGACTACGCCGAGCTCATCGTGCGCAAGCGGCGACGGGTGCACAACCACCTCGGCACCGTGCACGTGATCGCCATCTGCAACGGCCTCGAGGCGGCGATGGGTGCCCTCGCCGAGGTCAGTGTCCCGGCCCACAAGCGCTGGATCCCCAAGGGGATGGAGGTGTCCTACACGGCCAGGGCGACCAGCGACATCACCTGCATCGCGGAGACAGACCGCTCGCAGTGGACCGGTGCGGACCCCGACGTACCGGTCCGGGTGCGCGGCGTGCGCGACGACGGCACCGTGGTGGTCGAGGGCGTGATCCGGCTCTGGGTCACCGACCGGCCGGCCGGCTGAGCGGGCAGGTCACACGCCGGCTCCGCCGCCCGGGCCGCCGACCCCGAGCACCTCGAGCGCCTTCTTCTCTCCCACGAACCGTTTCTGCACCCAGGTCGCGATGGCGGTGAGGATCATGTTGATCGCGATGTAGAGCACCGCGAGGACGATCACGGTGGGCACCTGGTTGCCGAACTGCTGGTAGATGTTCCTGCCGACGTAGGTCAGTCCCGGGGCGGCGACGGCGTACCCGAGGCTGGTGTCCTTCAGCGCGACCACGCACTGGCTGATGATCGCCGGCAGCATGATCTTGACCGCCTGGGGCAGCAAGATGATGTTCATGACCTGGGTCTTGCGCATGCCGATGGCGTAGGCCGCCTCGGACTGTCCGGTCGGCACGGCGAGCACGCCGGCGCGGAACACCTCGGCGAGCACCGCGCCGTTGTAGAGCGTCAGGGCGATGACCACGCTCCAGTAGGCGCCGCTCTGACCACGGTCGATGCCGTAGGAGAAGAAGATGAAGATCATCAGCAGCAGCACCGGCACGGCGCGGAAGAACTCCACGACGGCCCAGCTGATCCACCGCACGGTGGCGCGGTCGGAGAGCTTGCCGGAACCGAGCACCAGCCCGAAGACGACGGCCCCGATGACCGCGCTGAACGCCATCTGCAGGGTGGTCAGCACGCCGTCGACGAGGAGCGCGGTGAGGTAGCGCGGGGTGAGGAACGGCTCCCACTTGTCGTAGGTGAGCTGGTTGCGGTCGTAGAGCCGCCAGACCATCAGGGCGACGACGCCGGTCACGAGCACCACGGAGATGATCGTGTAGAGCCGGTGCCGGGCGATCGTCTTGGGTCCGGGGGCGTCGAACAGGACGGCTTGGGCGCTCATCGGGCGATCCTCCATCGGCGCTCGAGCCGGTTGGCGCCGAACGACACGACCTCGACGAGCACCACGAAGATGAAGGCGAAGGTGAGGAAGATGCCGATCCGCTGGCCGGTGAAGTCGTTGGTGAGCCCGCGCATCCGGGCGAAGGCCTCGAAGACGCCGAGGGTGCCGGCGACGGTCGTGTTCTTCAGCAGCGCGATCTGGACGCTGGCCAGGGGCGGCACCGACGCCCGGACGGCCTGAGGCAGGACCACCTCGCGCATCGCGCCGGCGAACGGCAGGCCGATCGCGCGGGCGGCCTCCGCCTGGCCGAGCGGCACGGCGTTGACACCCGAGCGGATCGCCTCGCACACGAACGTGGAGGTGTAGGCGGTCAGGCCGACCACGCACGCCGCGAAGAGGTTGTTCAGCCGCACCTCGCCCACGGTGATGTCGACGAAGTTGAAGTTGATGCCGACCTTGGGCCCGGCGATGCGGAAGAAGATCAGCACGATCAGCAGTGGCGTGTTGCGGATCGCCACGACGTACACCGCGGCTGCCTTGGAGAGCACGGCCACGGGGCCGACCCGCAGGGCGGCGAGCAGGGTGCCGAGGACGAGGGAGGCCACCGCGGCGATCAGGAACAGCAGGACGGTGTAGGAGAACGCGCGGAACACCAGGTCTGCGTTGTCGAGGACGGCATTCACTGCGGCGCTCTTTCCGGGTCGTCGTGGTCAGGTGGGTGATGGTGGCCGGCGCGGCCGGCCACCATCACTCATCGCAGAGTCAGGCGCACTCGTCGAGCGCCGGCGGCTCCGGGGTCTCGACGTCGTCGCCGCCGAGCGTGGCCTGGAAGGCCTCTTCCCAGGCGCCGCTGTCGTAGGCCTCGGTGAGCACGTCGTTGATCCACTGGCACATCTCGGGGTGCTCCAGGCTGTAGCCGACCCCGATGCGCTCCTCGGAGAACTCCTCGCCCACGACCTTCAGCTCGCCCTCGTTCTGCGCCGCCAGGCCCAGCAGGATCGATCCGTCGGTCGACATGGCCGGGACGGTCCCGTTCAGGACGTCCTCGGCGCACTGCGAGTAGGTGTCGGCCGGGGCTCCGACCGCGCCGGCGGCCTCGACGTTGTCGAGGGAGGTCGAGCCGGTGACCGAGCAGACCTCCTCGCCCTTGAGGTCGTCGATGCTCTCGACGTCACTGTCGGCCGGGACCAGGATCTGCTGGCCGGTCAGGAAGTAGGGACCGGTCTGACCCACGACCTGGCGTCGCTCGTCGGTGATGGAGTAGGACGCGAGCACCAGGTCGACGCGTCCGGCCTCCAGGTAGGGCTCGCGGTTGTCGGAGATGGTCTCCTCCCAGGTCACGTCCCCGGACGAGGGGTCGATGCCGAGATCGGCGACCAGGAGCTTGGCGATCTCCACGTCGAAGCCGGTCGGGATGTCTGCCGAGGCGTCCTTGAAGCCGAGGCCCGGCTGGTCGAACTTCACGCCGACCGTGACAGTGCCGGCATCGGCGAGCTCCTTCATGTAGGAGCCGTCCTCGAACTTGCCTTCGTCGACCTCTTCGGCTTGCACGTCGACCCCCTCACCGTCGCCGCCCGCGTCACCGCAGGCGGCAAGGCTGAAGGCCAGGCCGAGACCGGCGACGACAGAGGTCGCCTTGGTCCTGTTGATTCGCATGGTGTCTCCCTATGGTTAGCGCCCCCGGGAACCCCCGGAGTCGTTGTGCTGGGGCAGGTCTGCTGATCTGGGTCTGCTGGACGGTCAGTGCTTGAGGATCTTGCCGAGGAAGTCCTGGGCGCGGCTGGACTGGGGGTTGGTGAAGAACTCCTCGGGGGTGTTCTCCTCGACCACCTGGCCATCGGCCATGAACACGACCCGGTTGGCCGCGGTCCGGGCGAAGCCCATCTCGTGGGTCACCACCACCATCGTCATGCCACCCTCGGCCAGCGCGACCATGACGTCGAGGACCTCCTTGATCATCTCCGGGTCGAGGGCCGAGGTGGGCTCGTCGAAGAGCATCACCTTCGGCTCCATCGCCAGGGCGCGCGCGATCGCGACGCGCTGCTGCTGTCCGCCGGAGAGCTGAGCGGGGTACTTGTCCGCCTGGTTGGCCACGCCGACCCGGTCGAGTAACGTCCGGCCCTTCTTGTCCGCCTCGTCCTTGGCCATCCCGCGCACCTTGATCGGGCCGAGGGTGACGTTCTCCAGGATCGTCTTGTGTGCGAAGAGGTTGAAGGACTGGAACACCATCCCGACCTCGGCGCGGTGAGCCGCGAGCGCCTTGCCCTCGGCAGGCAGAGGCTCGCCGTCGAGGGTGATGGCGCCCTTGTCGATCGTCTCGAGGCGGTTGATCGTGCGGCACAGGGTCGATTTGCCGGAGCCGGAGGGGCCGATGACGACGACGACCTCTCCCCGGTCGATGGACATGTTGATGTCCTGTAGCACGTGCAAGTCGCCGAACCACTTGTCGACATGGTCCAGCACCACCAGGGGTTGGCTCATGCTCCAAGAACCTAGCGGGGGGCGACGCGTTCTGACCATTCCCTCGCGAGGGTTCGGGTGCAGCGTTGTCAGACCGTGACCCCCGCCGGTGTGACGGCCGTCGGGCACGGTCGCCGGTTCGACCGGCCCCGCGCCGCTGGCGGCACGGCTGTGCTTGAATCCCAGGCACGAGTCCTCCCACGACCTGACTCAGAGGTGGCGACGTGGCACGAAAACTCCCGGTGGCCGAGGCGGTCGGCCTGATCAAGAGCCTGCGGGACACCGCGCTCGGCGCTGCCAAGGACCCCCGAGCGACCTCGGAGCGGGTCCTTGGGCAGGCCAAGGACGTGGCGACGATGGGTCGACAGGTTGCCGGAGGCGTCGCCGGTCAGGTCGCCGAACGCGTCTCGCGGCAGCTGTCGCGGCGTCGGGCCGTCGATGCACCGCACGCCGAGTCCCCGCGGCACGCTCCCCTCCCCCGTACGTCGGAGGCAACACCGGTCCCGGCGCGCGGGCCGGCGTCCGCACCGACCGTCCCGGCAGCCTCCCCGGCCGACGTGGCCAAGAAGGCGGCGGCGAAGCGGGCGCCCGTCAAGAAGGCAGGCGCGAAGCCCACCAAGAAGACCGCGAAGAAGCCGGCCAGGAAGGCCGCCCCGGCGGCGGAGAAGTCGTCGGCGGGGGACAAGCTGCCGCCGCGCAGGACGACACGGGCGACGCCCCCGCCTGCCCCGCGCGACATCGAACCCAACCCCGAGGTCAGCTGAGACCCTCGCCGTTCACCTGACCGGCGGTGGGTCTCTGTCCTAGCCTGATCGCCATGATCAGCGACCACCCCGACGACGAGGTGGAGTGGATGGTCCTGATGGCGGTCGGCCACCAGGGCAGCGCTCCCACGACGTTGGCCTCGCGCCTCGGGCAGCCCGCCGTGGAGGTGGATGCCGCCGTCGACAGACTTCTCGGCCAGGGCCTGCTCGAGGCGACCGCCGACGCGGTGCAGCTCACCCGCCAGGGACATGTGGTGGTCACCGAGATCCGGCAGATGCGCGAGGCCGGATCCGTGGCGCGGAACGTCGACGTGGCAGAGATCGCGCGGACGCTCCAGTCGGTGTGGTCGGCCAGGGCCGCGGAGGCTACCCGCAACGCGAGGATGGCGGAGAGGGAGCGCGACGCGCTGCTCGCCTCGGACGACGACCGCGACACCGTCGTGGACTTGTTGTCCCGGGCCTATGCCGAGGGGCGGCTCTCCGCCGACGAGTTCGACCAGCGCACCGGACAGGCGCTGGCAGCGCGGAGGTTCGGTGCTCTCGACGACGCGCTCGCGGGGCTGGGCGCGATGGAACGGATCGGACCCGACCACACCGCCCGCAAGGTGGTCTTCTGGATCGTCGCCGTCCTCTGCGCGCCGTTCGTGCTGCTCGGTGCGCTGCTGCTCGCCTTCGGCTCCGACCTCGGTGACCACGTCGGCGGCTTCGCCTTCCTCGCGGTGATGCTGCCGCTGCTCTTCCTCGTGCGCCGCTGGGCCTGGCCCCGGGCCTGATCGGATCACTCCTTCCTGCTCTGCGCCGGGTGGTCTCCTCGCCGGCTCGGCGATGGGGGAGGCTGGTGGCATGGATCTCGCCCGCCTGCTCGAAGCCCACCCCGCCGACCGCCCCGTGCCCACAACCGTGGTCGACGACGTGGAGGTGGTCGCCGAGGTGCTGGGCGGGGTGAGCCTCGCCGGCGGCATCTATCGCTGGCACGACGCCGTGGCGGCGCAGGACTGGACGGCACGGGTCGCCGACGCCTTTCCGGGCTTCGCCGGGCGCATCCAGTGCTTCGCAGCGGACTGGCTGGGCAGCCAGTTCGCCGTCGACAGCGCCCGACTCGACGAGGCGGGCGAGGAGCAGGTGCTGATGTTCGACATCGGGGCGGGGGAGGTGCTGGAGATTCCGGCCGGACTTCGTGCCTTCCACGAGGAGGAGCTCGTCGAGCAGGCCGAGGCGGCACTGGCCTCGGAGTTCTACGCGGCCTGGCGGGAGAGCTCCCATGACCGGCGTCCCCTGCGCGCCGAGGAGTGCGTGGGCCACACGGTGCCGATGTTCCGGGGCGGGCAGGACAGTGTGGACAACCTCGCGCGCACCGACGCGTCGGCCTACTGGGCCAGGACCGTGCAGATGATGGACCAGACGAGTTAGCGCCGTACCCTGGGGCGGTCATGACTGCCACGCCTGAGACCGCCGCACGCACCTACGAGGTCCGCACCTACGGGTGCCAGATGAACGTCCACGACTCCGAGCGGCTGACCGGGCTGCTCGAGGACGCCGGCTATGTCGCGGCCCCTGGCGACGAGCAGGCAGACGTCGTGGTGTTCAACACCTGCGCGGTGCGGGAGAACGCCGACAACAAGCTCTACGGCAACCTCGGGCACCTCGCGCCGGTGAAAGCGGCGAAGCCCGGCATGCAGATCGCCGTCGGCGGCTGCCTGGCCCAGAAGGACCGCTCGGTGATCACCGAGAAGGCGCCCTGGGTCGACGTCGTGTTCGGCACCCACAACATCGGCTCGCTGCCGGTCCTGCTGGAGCGGGCACGGGTGGCCGACGAGGCCCAGGTGGAGATCCTCGAGTCGCTCGAGGTGTTCCCTTCCACCCTGCCGACCAAGCGCGAGTCGGCGTACGCCGCGTGGGTGTCGATCTCGGTCGGGTGCAACAACACGTGCACGTTCTGCATCGTCCCGGCTCTGCGCGGCAAGGAGAAGGACCGGCGGCCCGGCGACATCCTCGCCGAGGTCCGTGCGCTGGTGGCCGAGGGCGTCAGCGAGGTCACGCTGCTCGGGCAGAACGTCAACACCTACGGTGTCGAGTTCGGCGACCGGCACGCGTTCGGCAAGCTGCTGCGCGCCTGCGGCGAGATCGAGGGTCTGGACCGCGTGCGCTTCACCAGCCCGCACCCGGCGGCGTTCACCGACGACGTGATCGCCGCGATGGCCGAGACCTCCAACGTGATGCACCAGCTGCACATGCCGTTGCAGTCGGGCTCGGACAAGGTGCTCAAGGACATGCGCCGGTCCTACCGACAGGACAAGTTCCTCGGGATCATCGAGCGGGTGCGCGCCGCCATGCCCGATGCGGCGATCACCACCGACATCATCGTCGGCTTCCCCGGCGAGACCGAGGAGGACTTCCTCGAGACGATGCACGTGGTGCGCGAAGCGCGCTTCTCCGGGGCCTTCACCTTCCAGTACTCCAAGCGCCCCGGCACTCCGGCCGCGGAGCTCGACGAGCAGGTGCCCAAGGCAGTCGTCCAGGAGCGCTACGAGCGACTGGTGGAGCTGGTCAACGACATCGCCTGGCAGGAGAACCGCGCGCTCGAGGGCAGCGTCGTCGAGCTCATGGTCGCCGAGGGCGAGGGCCGCAAGGACGAGGCGACGCACCGGCTCTCCGGTCGCTCACGCGACAACCGGCTGGTGCACTTCACACCGGTGGACGTCTCGGGTACGCCGGTCGTTTGCCGGCCGGGGGACGTGGTCGAGGTCGAGGTGACCTACGGCGCGCCGCACCACCTGGTCGCGGACAGCCCGGTGCGCGACGTGCGGCGGACCCGCTCCGGTGACGCCTGGGAAGCGCGCACACGGACCCCGGCGCGCTCCGGCACCTCGAGCGTCGCGCTCGGCCTGCCCACCCTCGGCGTACCCGCTCCGCTCCCGGACGCCACCCCCTGCCGCTGAGGAGTCACTCAGTCAGGCACTTGGGCGGCGTGTCGCCGCACGAGTGACCCCTCGGTCCTAGAAGCCGAAGGAGAGGAACGGGGGGAGCGTGCCCGTGCGGAGTCCGGTGAGCACGGCGAGCTCGTGCGGGACGACGGGGTCGGGCATGTCGTCGAGTGGGAACCAGCGCAGGTCTGCGCACTTGTCCGGCTCGACGATGCGGGGAGAGCCGGACCACTGCTCGCAGGTGAAGAAGTAGTCGACGCGCTCGTCGACGGCGAGACCGGTGCCGTTGGTGCGCTGCATCGCGGTGAGGGGCACGAGCACGGCGTCGGCGACGTCGACCTCTTCGGTGGCCTCGCGGGCGGCTGCCTCGTGCACGGTCTCGCCGACCTCGACGTGGCCGGCCGCCGCGCAGGCCCAGTGCTCGTCCATGTAGCCGGTGCCCCGTCGCAGCTGGAGCAGCACCTCTCGGGCGTCGTCGCGCAGGAACACGACGTAGGCCGCGGGAACGACGGTGAACCGGGACTGGGTCATGGGGAGGAGGCTAGCGAGGCTCCAGCCCGGTCCTCAGGTGTCGGTGCGGCGAGGGTGCGGGTTGGCGGCGCGGATGTCGTCGTGGGAAGGCAGCTCGGCGGTGTTCGCCTCGGCCTCCTGCTGCTGCCGGTGCACCTCGTCGACCGGTTCCTCGCGCGGTGGCTCGGCGCCATGGGTGCGGCCCTGTGAGGACGCGCTGGTGCCCGTGCCCTGGACGCCGCCCGCGGGATCGGTGCGCTCGCTGCTCAGGCCGAGGTCGCCGGCAAGACCCGGCTCGCTCTCGCCGCTGGGATTGCCGGCCTCGCCGTGACTCTCGACCCGGTCGTCCTTGGGCTCGCCCATCACCGCTCCTTGCCTTCGGTGGCGACCTCGCCGCCACGCTGGTCGTTGGACATGAACTCCCCCGGGTGGGCGTCACCGGCCGGGGGTTCCCCGAAGAAGTCGTCCTGGTCGAAGAGGACCACGCCCTCGGGCAGGTCCGGGGCGAGGGGCTCACCCGCCTGCTCGCTCACGACACGCCGCCGGAGGGCTGGTCGAGGGAGCTGTCGGCGTTCTCCTGCTGCTCCGGGTGGGAGTCCGCCGGCTCTCCCGGAGCGTTGCCGGGGTGGGGAGAGGGGTCGGTGTTCGGGGTGCCCGGCGTCGGGATGGTGGCCGGCCCGTCGGGCGGGCCACTGGGCCGCACGTCGGGGTCGTCCTGCGGTGGCTGCGGGTCCACCGGTCCGACGGGGTTGACGTCGGCGTCGGGTGCGTCCTGACGCATCGGACCGCCCGGCGGGGTGGGTGCGTCGAGGTCGGTGTGCGACCCGTGGTTGGCGGGACCGCCCTTCACGTGCTCACGATCGTCCATGTCCTTCGGGTACCCGATAGGACGCGCGGAAAACGTGCACCGCTTCCCGACCAGCGGTCGGCCTGGCCCCCGCCTAGGACGAGGCGGTGGTGCCGCCCTTGCCGAAGTCGTCGTTCTTGCCGTCGAGCTTGTCGAGAGCCTCCTGGGCCTTGGTGCGACCTTGAGCGATCTTGTCGGCGTGCTTGCCGCCGGTCTTCTTGTCGATCGCCTCCGCCGCCTTGTCCATGCCGCCCGAGATCTTGTCGCCGTGCTCGTCGACCGCCTTGGTCAGCTGGGCCTTGGCCTTGTCGAGGAATCCCATGTCCCCACCTTTCTCGAGGCGCCGTCGCGCGTGAGCGATGTGCTTGCCAGACTCTTGTCCATGATCCGCCCCGACACAAGCGACCCTGCCGGCCCACCGGTCGTGGCGGTGGTCGGGCCTACGGCGGCCGGCAAGACGGCGCTGTCGCTCGACCTGGCCGAAGCGCTCGGCGGCGAGATCGTCAACACCGACTCGATGCAGATCTACCGCGGCATGGACGTGGGTACGGCGAAGCTCCCCGCCGCCGACCGGCGCGGCATCACCCACCACCTGCTCGACGTGATCGACGTGACCGAGCCGGCCACTGTCGCAGAGTTCCAGGGCTGGGCGCGGGCCGTGGTCGACGACTGCCGCTCGCGCGGGGTGACGCCGATCCTGGTCGGCGGCTCGGCGCTCTACACCCGCGCCGTGCTCGACCGGTTCGAGTTCCCGGGCACCGACCCGGTGGTGCGCGCCGGGCTCGAGGTGCTCCTGGCCGAGGAGGGCGCCGAGGCGATGCACGCCCGCCTGGCCGAGAAGGATCCCCTCGCAGCGCTGGCGATCCAGCCGAGCAACGGTCGCCGGGTGGTGCGCGCGCTCGAGGTCGTGCACCTGACCGGCCGGCCGTTCAGTGCCACCCTGCCGCGCCAGGAGTACTTCTACGACGGCGCCGTCCAGGTCGGGCTCGACATCGACCGGCCGACCCTCGACGACCGGATCGCACGCCGGGTCGAGCAGATGCGGGCGGCCGGCCTGGTCGAGGAGGTGCGCGGACTGGCCGCTGACGGCCTGCGGGAGGGACGCACCGCGCAGCGCGCCCTGGGCTACCAGCAGGTGCTGGCCTTCCTCGACGGCGAGCTCTCCGAGGACGAGGCCTTCGAGCAGACCGTGACCGGCACCCGCCGGTTCGCCCGCAAGCAGGACGGGTGGTACCGCAAGGACCCTCGGATCACGTGGCTGGGCTGGGACGACCCGGAGCGGGTGGCGGACGCCGTGTCCGCCGTACGGGGGAGTGCGGGTCACGATTGACCGAGTGGAGGAGTGGGGAGTAGGAACGAGTCATCAGGCTCTGACTCGGGAGGAACCATGGCCCACCCACCCACTTCGCGACCGGCTCGCAGCTTCGCGACCGCCGCAGCCCTGACCGCGCTCTGCGTGGTCGCTGGAGGTGTCGGCTCGGCGACGCTGGGAAGTGCCGCCGCCGCCGACGACCCGGGCGCGCGGTACGCGAAGAAGACCCCCACCAGCACCGGCTTCCGTGGTGCCGTCTCCTCCGTCGACCCGGAGGCCTCGAAGATCGGCCTCAAGGTGCTCAAGAGGGGCGGCAACGCCGTCGACGCGGCCGTCGCGACCGCGGCGGCGCTCGGCGTCACCGAGCCCTACAGTGCCGGCATCGGTGGTGGTGGCTACTTCGTCTACTACGACGCCAGGACCCAGAAGGTGCGCACCATCGACGGTCGCGAGACCGCGCCGATGTCGATGCCGAAGGACGCCTTCATCGACCCCGACACCAAGAAGCCCTACCCGTTCACCCCCGACCTCGTCACCAGCGGTGTCTCCGTGGGTGTGCCCGGCACGCTCGCCACCTGGGAGCGGGCCCTGCAGCGCTGGGGCACCGACGACCTGCGCACCGCGCTCGAGCCGGCCGAGCGATTGGCGGCGCGCGGCTTCAAGGTCGACCAGACCTTCCACGACCAGACCAAGGACAACCAGGAGCGCTTCGAGGCCTACAAGACCACGCCGAAGCTCTTCCTTCCCGGCGGCAAGCCACCGCGGGTGGGCTCGGTGTTCAAGAACCCCGACCTCGCCGCGACCTACCGGAAGATCGGGCGCAAGGGCACCGACGTCTTCTACCGCGGCAAGCTGGGCAAGGCGATCGTCAAGGCGGTGCGCAAGCCGGCCACCAGCAACAAGACCGAGCTGCCGGTGCCGCGCGGCTTCATGAGGCGCTCGGACCTCAGGCGCTACGTGGCGCTGGACCAGCGGCCCACCAAGAGCCGCTACCGCGGCCACCAGGTCTACGGGATGGCGCCGTCCTCGTCGGGTGGTACGACGGTCGGCGAGGCGCTCAACATCATGGAGCGCTACGACCTGGCTGCGATGTCGCCCGAGCAGGCGCTGCACCACTACCTCGAAGCCACCGCGCTGGCGTTCGCCGACCGGGGGAAGTACCTCGGCGACCCGGCCAAGGTCGACGTACCGGTCAAGAAGCTGCTCGACGACACCTTCGCCTCCGAGCGGGCCTGCCAGATCGACCCGACGCAGGCGATGACCAAACCGGCCGCTCCCGGCGACGTGAGGTCCTACGACGGTGTCTGCGCGACCACCAGCCGCACCGGCGACGCCAGCGCCGCTGACACCGAGAACGTCGAGACCACCAACCTCACCGTCACCGACAAGTGGGGCAACGTCGTGGAGTACACCCTCACCATCGAGCAGACCGGCGGCTCGGGGATGCTGGTGAAGAACCGCGGCTTCCTGCTCAACAACGAGCTCACGGACTTCTCCACCGTGTTCGACAAGAGCGATCCCAACCGGATCCAGCCCGGCAAGCGTCCGCGCTCCTCCATGTCGCCCACGATCGTGCTGAAGAAGGGCAAGCCGGTCCTCGCTCTCGGCTCGCCCGGTGGCTCGACGATCATCACGACCGTGACCCAGATGCTGTTCAACTACCTCGACCGGGGGATGAGCATCGAGGACGCCATCGCGGCGCCGCGCGCCTCGCAGCGCAACACCGCGGCGGTCAGCGCAGAGCCGGCGTTCATCGACGCCTACGGCCCGCAGCTCGCGACCCTGGGGCACACCGTCAACCCGGCCGGTGACGCGTTCACCAGCGCGGCCGAGATCGGTGCCGCGACGGCGATCGAGTTCGGCAAGCGAGGGAAGCTGACCGCGGTGTCGGAGCCGAGCCGCCGAGGTGGCGGTTCCGCGCTGGTGGTGGCCGAGAAGCGCTGATCGGCACGGGTCCCGGACGGCGGTCGGGTGGTCGCTGCGCCAGGGCCCCCGGGCGCCCGAGGTCTAGGCTGTCGCCATGGCAGCGAGCACCTTCTCCGTCGAGCGATCCGCGACGATCGCCGCCCACCCGGGCCGTGTCTTCGAGGAGCTCGTCGACTTCCGCAACTGGCCGCACTGGTCGCCCTGGGAAGACCTGGATCCCGACATCGAGCGCACCTACTCCGGCCCGCCCCGGGGCACCGGCTCGGTCTATGAGTGGGCGGGCAACCGCAAGGCCGGCAAGGGTCGGATGGAGATCATCGACACCACCGAGCCCGAGCGCGTCCAGGTCGACCTCCGGTTCCTCAAGCCGTTCAAGGCCCGCAACGACTGCGTCTTCGTGCTCACCCCGCAGGGCGATTCCACGCACGTGAGCTGGTCGATGTCGGGGGACAAGTCGATCGTGATGCGGGTGATGGGCGTCTTCGTCAGCATGGACAAGATGATCGGCCCCGACTTCGAGAAGGGGCTCGCCCGGCTGACGGCGTACGCCGAGGGCGGCCGGTCCGCCTAGGTGCCTCGCGCCCGCTCCTAGACTGGCTGCATGAGCAGCGGCTTCCCCTTCCTCAAGGGACACGGCACGGAGAACGACTTCGTGCTCCTGCCCGACGCCGACGGCTCGGTGCACGGCGACCTCGACCCGGCGCTGGTGGCGCGCCTGTGCGACCGCAGGGCGGGGCTGGGCGCCGACGGTGTGCTGCGGGTGGTCCGCTCCGAGGCCTGCGCCGACCCGCCAGGCCGTCGCCGCCCGTGGCAGCGCCGCGTGGTTCATGGACTACCGCAACGCAGACGGGTCGACCTCCGAGATGTGCGGCAACGGCATCCGGGTGTTCGCGCGCTACCTCGTCGAGCACGAAGGGGTGGATCCCGCGTCGCCGATCAAGGTCGGCACCCGCGCCGGGGTGCTCACGGTGAGCGCTGAGCCCGGTGGCGAGGCGTTCACCGTGGACATGGGGGAGCCACGGCTGCTCGGCGAGACCAAGGTCGCCGTCGGCCCGGTGGCCTGGCCCGCGGCCCACGTGTCGATGGGCAACCCGCACGCGGTGGCCTTCGTCGACTCGCTCGCGCCCGGGGGTGACGTCGGGCGGCTGCTGGATCCCCCCACGCACGACCCGGCCGTCTACCCCGACGGGGTCAACGTGGAGTTCGTCGTGCGCCGCGGGCCGCAGCACGTCGCGATGCGGGTGCACGAGCGTGGCTCGGGGGAGACGCGCTCGTGCGGCACCGGGGCGTGCGCGGCGATGGTCGCGAGCGCGCTGGCCGACGGGGCGCCGCGGAATACGCCGTACCGCGTGGACGTTCCTGGAGGGACGCTGCACGTCACCTGGACCGGCCCCGAGAGCGGGGGCCGGGTGCTGATGACCGGCCCCGCCGTCCTGGTTGCCCTCGGCAACTGGACCGGCGCTGCGTAATTTGCTGGTCGATCCGTTGACCGACGTGCGAACCTGAACGGACACATGACGAACGCACACCTTTCACCCCTGCCAGAGTCCTCCGAGCCCGAGTCTCCCGGGCCCGAGGACTTCGATCTCGACGCCGAGCTCGACGACACCGACTCCTGGGACGACTCCGACGACGCAGGGGACTTCGAGTCCGGCTACGCCGAGGAGGACCCCGAGGAGACCGACGAGTCGACGGGCGCCTACGACCTCGCCGAGCGGCACGCGTTGCGTCGCGTCGCCGGGCTGTCGACCGAGCTCGAGGACATCTCCGAGGTCGAGTACCGCCAGCTACGCCTGGAGCGGGTCGTGCTCGTCGGGGTGTGGACCGAGGGGTCGGTGAAGGACGCCGAGAACTCGATGGCCGAGCTGGCGCTGCTGGCCGAGACGGCCGGCTCGCAGGTGCTCGACGCGCTCTTCCAGCGCCGGCAGAAGCCCGACCCGGCGACCTACATCGGCCGCGGCAAGGTCGACGGGCTGCGCGAGATCGTGCAGGCCACCGGTGCCGACACCGTGATCCTCGACGGCGAGCTCGCGCCTTCGCAGCTGAGGAACCTCGAGGACAAGGTCAAGGTCAAGGTCGTCGATCGGACCGCGCTGATCCTCGACATCTTCGCCCAGCACGCCAAGTCGCGTGAAGGTCAGGCCCAGGTGGAGCTCGCCCAGCTCAACTACATGAAGCAGCGGCTGCGTGGCTGGGGTGGCAACCTCTCCCGCCAGGCCGGTGGCCGGGTCGGCTCGCAGGGCGGCGGCATCGGTGGTCGTGGTCCCGGTGAGACCAAGATCGAGACCGACCGGCGCCGCATCAACACCAAGATCGCCAAGCTCCGCGCCGAGCTGCGGCACATGCGCACCACGCGCGACACCAAGCGTTCCGAGCGCAAACGCCACCAGGTGCCCTCGGTCGCGATCGCCGGCTACACCAACGCGGGCAAGTCCTCGCTGCTCAACCGGCTGACCGATGCCGGCGTCCTGGTCGAGGACTCGCTGTTCGCGACGCTGGACCCGACGACGCGTCGCACGCAGACCTCCGACGGTCGGATCTACACGATGTCCGACACCGTGGGCTTCGTGCGGCACCTGCCCCACCAGCTCGTGGAGGCGTTCCGCTCGACGCTGGAGGAGGTCGCCGACTCCGACCTCGTCCTGCACGTCGTCGACGGCTCGCACCCCGACCCCGAGGGTCAGATCGCGGCCGTCCGTGAGGTGTTCGCCGAGATCGGCGCCGACAAGGTGCCGGAGCTCGTGGTGATCAACAAGGCCGACGCGGCCGACCCGATGGTCATCGCCCGGCTGCGCCAGCGTGAGCCGCACTCCGTGGTCGTCTCGGCCAAGACCGGGGAGGGCATCGCCGAGGCGCTGGCCCTGGTCGAGGACGAGCTGCCCCGCCCGGCCGTCGAGTTCGAGGCGCTGCTGCCCTACGAGCGCGGCGACCTGCTCAACCGGATCCACACCTCTGGCGAGGTCGAGCACGTCGAGCACACGGGGGAGGGCACCGTCGTCCGTGGCCGCGTGCACGCCTCCTTGGCCGGCGAGCTGGCGCCGTACCTCACCCCCGCGAGCGCCTGACCCCCTCCCCCCGAGAGGTGCTTCCGGGGAGTTCAGTGGTGCTTCCGGGGAGTTGAGTGGTGCTTCCGGGGAGTTCAGAGGTGCTTCCGGGGAGTTCAGTGGTGCTTCCGGGAGGGCGCGCTCGTCCCCGACGCACGTCTGGGCCTCCCGAAGGCGCGGATGAACTTCCCGACGGCACGCATGAACTTCCCGAAGGCGCGGATGAACTTCCCGGAGGCACGCATGAACTCCCCGGAGGCACGTCTCAACGACGGGGGGTGGGCGCGACAGCGGAGCGGACGGTGGTCCAGGCGGGGTCGGGGGAGGACTCGTCGGTGAGGTACGGGCGGAACAGGTCGGCGGCGAGGTCGAGGAGACCGAGGGCGGTGCGCTCGAGGCTGCCGGTGGCGAGCAGGGCCGACAGCGCCATCCCGACGGCCGGCCAGCCCTGCTCGACGCGCCGGAACGGGTCGAGGTCGTCGATCGCCTCCGGCCGCTCGGCAGGGACGTGCCGGGCGAGCAGCACCAGGAAGTGTCGCAGCGCGAGGCGGTGCACGAAGTCCACCCCCGACATCCGCTCGCCCCGCCGGTGTCTCTGCACGCCGACCAGGAGGCAGGTGAGGAGCTGCCCCACCAGCCAGGCGTCGGACTCCGGCGAACCCGAGGTCTCTTTAGACGTGCGCGCCAGCGTCTCCATCCGGGCTGCGAGGTCACCTCCGTCGATCAGGATGCGGTAGCGGTTGACGCGGGCCAGCGCGATCTCGGCCGGGGCGAACACCGCGAACTCGACCAGGTGACCGTCGTCGTAGACGCCCTTCACCCCGTGGTCGGTCTCCCGGAAGACGAGGGTGAGGCGCTCGTGCTCGGGCAGCCAGGTCACGTCGCGCCGGACCGACTCGGCGGCGTCGGGATGGGCGATCACGAAGAAGTCGTGGTCGGAGTACTCGTCCGCCCCGCTCGCGAACGACCCGACCGCCACCAGGCCCAGGACGCCGGGGGTGCTGCGGAGGTTGCTGACGAGGACATCGCTGAAGTCTGCGTACGCGTCGGGGTGCATGCCACTAGCATCCCGCCATGCGGATGCGCGCTGCGCAGGTGGTGGCTGCGGCCGTCGTGGTGATCGGGTTGCTGGTCCCCGCCCTCGGGTCCTTCGTCGACGACAGCGCGGGCAGCGGCCCCGACCCGGCGACGATCTCCGACTACCGGGCGGACTTCCGGGTAGCCGCCGACGGCACCCTCGAGGCGACCGAGCAGATCACCACCGAGATGCCCTCGGGCCGGCACGGGATCTTCCGCTTCTGGGACATCGCCGACGCCGGTGACAGGCACGCCCGCCTCATCCCACGCGACATCGAGATCACCCAGGACGGCGCCGAGGCCGAGGTCGACCTTTCCTGGCAGCAGGGCAGGCGGTTCCGGGTGGCCAGGATCGGCGACCCCGACGTCACGCTGACCCCCGGGCGGCACGTCTACACCCTGACCTACCGCATCGACGGAGCCCTCGGCGACGACGGGTCCGGGGACGCGCGTTTCGCCTGGGACGTCTATGCCCGGGGCTGGCAGATGTCGGCCCGGAGGGTCAGCGCACGCGTCTCCCTGCCCGGCGGCGTGGTGGAGTCGCGCTGCTCGGTCGGCTACGAGGTCACCCGCGCCTGCGCGAGCCTCGACGTGCAGGGGTCGACGCTCGCCGTCGCTGACGCGGGCCTGGCCGCGCGTACGCCGATGACGGTCGTCGCCGGCGTCGAGGCCGTCGCTCCCGGCCGGGTCACGGTGCCGTGGTCGGTCACCTGGGACCCGGTGCTCTCCCGCAGCGCGCTGCTGGCCGGTGTGCTCGTGCTGCTCTCGGCGCTCGGCATCGCGGCCGGTGCCCGGCAGGCCCGGCGCGCCCACGAGGAACGCCCCGGTTTCCCGGTGATGTATGCGCCGCCGGAGGGGATCGGCCCGGCCCAGGCCGCGTTCGTGCTCAGCGAGGGCGTGCCGGGGGACGCCCTGCAGGCCACCTTGCTGCACGCAGGCGAGCAGGGACTGGTGCGCCTGGAGCGGGTCGGCACCGACTGGAGGATCGTCGGCACCGCCGACGAGGACGACTGGCGCGCGGCCGACCCGGTGACGCGTGCCCTGGGCGACGCCCTCGGGGTGACCTTCCGTGGCCAGACCTTCGACGCCGACGGATCCGTCTCGAGCGGCAAGACGCTGGCTGCGGCCACACCGGCGTTGCAGAGCGCGGTCAAGGACTGGGCCTACGAGTCCGGGGCCTTCGTGCGCAGCATCAGTGAGAACAAGGCCAGGGTGCTGCTCGTCGTGGCGGCGGTGCTCGCGGTGGTCTTCGCCTACGTGATCCCGTGGGGCGGCTCCCTGCTCGGGGCACCCTTCGCGGCGTACGTCGTCGGGGGTCTGCCGCTGCTCGGTCGTGGCGTCGGCAAGCGCCGCACCGAGCCCGGTCGTGCCCTGTGGTCGCGGGTGGGTGGCTTCGAACGGCTGCTGAGCACCCCCTCGAGCGTGGAGCGCTTCGACTTCAGCGGGCGCGAGCAGCTCTACACCGCCTTCGTGCCGTGGGCGGTCGCCTTCGGTTGCGCGGAGGAGTGGGCACGCAAGTACCAGGCCGAGACCGGGGTCGCCGCCGCGGTGGCGCCCGCCTACCTGGTGGGCAGCCACGGTGGGTCCACCGACCTCGGCCACACCCTCGACAGCTTCGAGTCCAGCCTGGCCTCGTCGATCAGCGCCTACCAGGCCACCCAGTCGTCGTCGTCCTCCGGTGGGGGCGGCGGCGGTGGTGGGGGTGGTGGGGGAGGCGGCGGCTCCTGGTGAGCCGGCGCAGCACGTGCGCGAACGCGCAAGCCTGACCCAACGAAAGGAACAACCCTGATGTGGATCGCGATCGTCGCGGTGGTGCTGATCGCCCTGGTGGCGTTCGGTGTCGTCGCGTTCAACAAGCTGCGCACCACCGACATCGGCGCCCAGGAGGCACTCGGCGGCATCGACGTCCAGCTGACCCGCCGTGCGGACCTGATCCCCAACCTGGTCAACACGGTCAAGGGGTACGCCGCCCACGAGAAGACGGTCTTCGAGGAGGTCACCGCCGCCCGCGCCGGTGTCGCCGCGGCCGCGAAGGACGGCAGCATCGGGGACAAGGCGGCTGCCGAGGCCAGGCTCGACCAGGCGATCCTCAACGTCCTCGCCGTGGCCGAGGCCTATCCCGAGCTCAAGGCCTCAGCCAACTTCCTCCAGCTCCAGGAGCAGCTCGGCGAGACCGAGGACCAGCTCGCGTTCGCACGCCGGTTCTACAACGATGCCGCCGCCGAGCTCAACAAGCTGGTCGCCACGATCCCGTGGATGTTCTTCGCGGGGGTGTCCGGCGTGAGCCGTCGCGACTTCTACGAGGCTCCCGCCGGCCAGGAGGTACCCCCCACCGTGCAGTTCTGAGCCGGGCTCCGCCCCCGGGGCGGGCCCGGACCCGCGTCGGCGACCTCACATACCCAGCTTGTGCCAGGGCCCCCAGATGGCATAGGAGAGCCCGGCGCTGGACTGGATGTTGACGAAGAGGGTCCTGCCGTCCGGGCTGAACGTGGAACCGGCGAACTCGTCGTCGGTGCGATCCGTCGGCGGCGTGGACGGGTCGCCGTCGCGGTCGACGAAGAGCTGGTTCCAGGCGATGTTGACCAGCTCGCCGTCGGGACGCAGGGCGCGCACGTAGTTGTCGTCGCCGCCGTCCTCACAGACCACGAGGGTGCCGTCGCGGGTGGTGATGTTGTCGGGGAAGTCCAAGGTGGCCGGCCCGGGTGACTCGAAGACCAGCGTCAGGGTCCGGGCGCGGGTGTCGTAGGCCCAGATCTGTCCGTTGCCGTTGCCCCAGCCGGTGGCGCTGTCCTGCATGACCGTCTCGGCCGCACCGCCGCCCTGGGTGGAGGTGAAGAAGACGACCCCGTCCTCGCACACCTGGCCCTCGAGCCGGGAGAAGTAGGCCGCCCCCTGGCTCCAGCCCTGGGAGCTGGTGTGGACCAGCGCCTGGTCGTTGGTCATGCCGGTCGGCGGGGTCGCACCGGCGTCGTAGTCGCCGGTGAAGTCCGGCTCGGCGATGGGCACCCAGTCGACGTCGAAGGTGGTGCCCCGTGGGTGGCTGCCCTCGAGGTGGGCGTTGGTGACGCCCTTGACCCGCAGCATCTCGAGGCGGCCCTCGTTGTCCAGCCGGCCCGTGCGCAGCGGGTTGTGCCGTGGGGTGTAGCGGTAGAAGCCCGAGGGGAAGGCGAAGTTGTCCTCGGTGAGGTAGAGGGCGCCGCTGCGGGGGTCGAAGGACACCGCCTCGTGGGCGAAGCGGCCGGCGGCGGTGAGTGGGGCGCCGTACTCGTGATCCTCGTCGTGCCCGTGACCGCCCCCGTGACCCCCTCGTCCGCGACGCTCGTCGTCGCGATCATCGTGGTCGTGGCGACCGTGGTGGTGATGGTGCCGGTGGGGGTCCGCCGGGACCTCGAAGACGTAGCCGTGCGGCTTGGTCAGCGGCGTGTTGGGCGTGCCGGTGAAGTCGGGGCCGACGTCGGGGCCGTTGACGGTCTCCTCGCAGGTCACCCACGAGCCCCACGGCATCACGCCGCCCGAGCAGTTCATCATGGTGCCGTTGAGGCTGGTCCAGGCGTCGAGCACCTGGCCGTGCCGGGTGGTGCGGATCGTCGTGGTGCCGCCCCCGGCCGCTGGGTCGTACGGCGCCCGCGGCCCGAACGCGCCCGGTGAGCCGTTGACCTCGTGGTTGCGCACCAGCAGCACGCTGTCGCGACTGCCGCGGAACGCACCCATGCCGTCGTGGCGACCGGGGAGGCGGGTGCCGTCGGGCAGCACCACCGGCTGCTCGGTGTCGTGGAAGGACCGGTACTGGAACCCGCGGGGCAGGTGCAGACGGACCTGGCCGTCGCGCTTGTCGCGGACCGCGACCAGGCCTGCCCGGCGCGTCGCCGCGGTCACGGTGGCCCCGGTGGCGGAGCTGAGGAAGCCCGCGAAGGGGCCTCCGACGGCGAGGGCGGCGACCCCGCCCTTGAGCACGGTGCGGCGTTCGACGACGGTCATGGAACCTCCGGAGGTCGGGAAGTGACCTGAGTCACATTACTCAGCCAGATCCGGTGTGGAAGGCCCCCGGTCGGGGAACTTCCCGATCGGCTCGATGTGGGCCTCGGGTGCCTCGTGCGCCAGGTTTCGCAGGGCCCAAACATCGGCCCCGCCGATGACTGGACCAGGGGTTGACATCAGGGTGTGACGCCCGGCACGTTGGAGATGTAACCGCTTTCAGAAACCGGTTACAAACTGTCTCGGAAGATCGGCCAGACCAAAGCTCGGGAGGTGTCATGCGGCCAACGATTCGCGATGTCGCCCAGCGGGCGGGCGTCTCCATCGCCACCGTGTCGCGGGCGCTCCGCGACTCCGAGGTGGTGCGCCAAGACACCCGCGCGCGGGTGCTCGAGGCCGCCGAGCAGCTGCACTTCACCCCCAGCCGGCTCGGTCGTCAGCTGGCCGAGCGCCGCCACGCCGCCAACGGCATCGTCTTCCCCGACCTGTCCGGCCCCTACTACGCCGAGGTCGTGCTGGGCTACGAGGCGGTCGCCGCCGAGCGCGAGCGCTCGGTGCTGATCCTGTCCACGCACGGTCGCAGCAACGCGACCGCCCTGGTCGAGGACCTGGCCACCCGGTGCGACGGGATGGTCGTGATGGGCCGCACCGTCGCCGACGACATCGTCGAGCGACTGGCCTCTCGCGGGATGCCGGTCGTGCTGCTGGCCCGGCCGCCGATCGGTGAGATCGACTCGGTCAACGCCGACAACGCCGGCACCTCCGTCGAGCTCGGCCGGCACGTCCTGGCCGCCGGCGCCCGCCGGGTCACCTTCGTCGGTGACCCCGCTGCCTCGCCCGACGTGGAGCAGCGCTGGGAGGGACTCCAGCAGGCCCGCACCGAGGTGGAGGGCGCCCGGGTCGACCGGGTCGCGGGCGACGGGTTCGGCGAGGAGGCCGGCGCCGCCGTTGCGAACGCCGCGCTCCGGGCCGGCGTCGCGACACTGCCCGATGCGTTCGTCTGCGCCAACGACGAGCTCGCCCTCGGCCTCATGGACACCTTGACCCGAGCCGGTGTCGACGTACCCGGCCGGGTCATGGTCACCGGCTGGGACGACGTGATGGCGGCGCGCTACGCCGGCCTGACCACCGTCCGCCAGCCGATGCGCGAGCTCGGCGGCACCGCCGCCCGGATGCTCGACGAGCTCGTCACCGGAGCGCGGACCCAGCCGCGTCACGAACTTCTCCCGACCACCCTGATCACCCGCTCCAGCACGACCCGCTCCAGCACCACACCGACCAACGAAGTCAAGTGAGAGGAATCCGATGAGACGACCCATCCGACCTGGCCACCGAATCGCCGGTCGCACGATTGCTGCGTTCGCCGTGGCCAGCCTGGTCCTGACCGGCTGCGGCCGCGAGAGCGCCGGCGAGGACGGCGGGCCCGGCCAGACCGAAGCCATCTCCGAGGGCGAAGCCACCGGCGAGATCGAGGTCTGGGCGATGGGCACCGAGGGCGAGATGCTCGGTGACTTCGTGGCCGACTTCGAGGAGGCCAACCCGGACGCGACGGTCAAGGTCACTGCCGTCCCTTGGGAGGCGGCCCACGACAAGCTCTCCAACGCCATCGCGGCGGGAGAGACCCCGGACATGAGCCTCATCGGCACCACCTGGATGGGTGAGTTCGCCGAGGCCGGTGGCCTCGAGCCGACGCCCGAGGGGCTGGTCGACGAGGCCGACTTCTTCGAGGGCCCCTGGGGGTCGACCGTCGTCGGAGACACGTCCTACGGCGTGCCGTGGTACGTCGAGACGCGGGTCATGTACTACCGCACCGACCTGGCCGAGAAGGCCGGCTGGTCCGAGGCGCCTCAGAACTGGGAAGAGCTCACGCAGTTCGCCACCGATCTCGAGGAGAAGGCGGGCGCCGAGTACGGCATGCACCTCCAGCCGGGCCAGACCGGCTCGTGGCAGACCATGCTCCCCTTCGCCTGGTCCAACGGCGCCGAGGTGACCAGCAGCGACGGCGCCGAGTACACCATCGACTCCCCGGAGATGCAGGAGGCGCTGGAGTACTACAAGTCCTTCTTCGACGAGGGTCTCGCCAACGACGGCACGCTCGACGCGGGCGAGCTGGAGAGCGGCTTCGCCAACGGCAGCTACGGCGCCTTCATCTCCGGCCCGTGGCACACCGGGCTGGTCGAGGACGCCGGTGTCGACCCCGAGGACTACGCGGTCGCACCGCTCCCCGGCAAGGACAGCGGTCCCGGCACGTCCTTCGTGGGTGGCGGTGACCTCGCGGTCTTCGCCGACTCCGACAACAAGGACGGCGCCTGGAAGCTCGTCCAGTGGCTCTCCGAGCCCGAGACCCAGTCCGCCTGGTACGAGACGATCGGTGACCTGCCGGCGGTGAAGACCGCCTGGGACACCGGTGAGCTCGCCTCGGACGAGCGGCTCCAGGTCTTCGGTCAGCAGCTCGAGAGCACGCTCGCCCCGCCGGCCGTGCCGAGCTGGGAGCAGGTCGCCGCCGAGATCGACGCGAACGTCGAGAAGGCCGTCAAGGGCGCGATGCCCGTCGACGAGGCCGTCGCCGACATGCAGTCCAAGGCCGGCTCGATCGGCACCGGCCTGTAGACGTGGCCACCACGACCGCCTCACCCACGCCCACGCGTGCGGGTGCCGACACGGCACCCGCACGCGGGTCGGACCCGATGCGCCGTCAGCAGGCCGTCGCCGCCTGGATCCTGGCAGCGCCGTTCTTCGTGCTGTTCCTGGTCTTCACCGCCGGGCCGGTGCTCGCCAGCCTCGGGATGAGCTTCACCGACATCAAGCGCACCGACATCCGGACGCCGTTCGCGGTCTCCTTCGTCGGCATCGAGAACTACCTGCAGCTCCTCGGCGACCCGCTCTTCCGCAAGGTGATGCTCAACACCGGGCTGTACGTCGTGCTCGGGGTGCCGCTGACGATGGGGTTCGCCCTCGCCGTCGCGGTGGGCCTCAACCGGATCCAGCGGCTCAAGGCGCTGTTCCGGATCGGCTACTACCTGCCCGTGGTCACCAGCATCGTCGCCGTGTCGGTCGTGTGGAAGTTCCTCTACCGGCCCGAGGGGGGCCTGATCAACTCCGCGCTCGGTCTGGTGGGTCTGCCTCAGCCGGAATGGCTGGACAACCCCTCGCTGGCGCTGCCCGCCCTGGTGGTCATGGCCGCATGGCGAAACCTGGGCACCTTGATGATCATCTTCCTCGCCGGCCTCCAGACGATCCCCGACGAGGTCAAGGAGGCTGCGCAGGTCGACGGTGCGAGCGGGTGGGCGGTGTTCCGCCGGATCACCCTGCCGATGCTGAAGCCCACGCTGCTCTTCGGCGCCGTGATCACCTCGCTGGGCTACCTGCAGTTCTTCGAGGAGGCCTTCGTGATGACCAAGGGCGGTCCCCTCGACGCGACGCGCTCGGTCACGTTCTTCACCTACGACCAGTTCGGCTTCGGCAACTACGGTCTGGCCGCCTCGGCGAGCTACCTGCTCTTCCTCGCGGTCGTGGTGCTGACGTTCGTCCAGTTCAAGATCCTCGGCGAGAAGGACTGACACCGTGAGCACCGACCTCAACGAGCCCGTGACCACGAGCGTCCGGCCTGCGGCACCGGAGTCGCACGGCACCGGCCCGTCCAAGCGCGGGGCCAACCCAGACCAGGGCGGGCCCGGCACCTACATCGCGCTCGGCATCGGCTTGATCCTGATGGTGATCCCCTTCCTCTGGATGGCGGTGTCGGCCATCAAGCCCGAGTCGGAGATCCGCTCGCGTTCCGCCGACCTGGTGGCCGGAGACCGTCACCTGGGCCAACTTCCGACGAGCTCTTCACCCGGCTGGACTTCACGACGTACT
Source organism: uncultured Actinomycetota bacterium (assembly GCA_963772415.1). Lineage (GTDB taxonomy): Bacteria > Actinomycetota > Actinomycetes > Propionibacteriales > Nocardioidaceae > Nocardioides_B. Next base: position 413,685 of record CAVYWU010000007.1, read on the forward strand.
TCCTGAACTCCATCCTGGTCGCGACTGCCGTCACGGTCGGCAACATGCTGTTCTGCTCGATGCTCGGCTATGCGTTGGCCAAGCTGGAGTTCCGCGGCAAGAGGCTCTTGTTCGTCCTCGTCCTCGGCACGCTGATGATCCCTGGCGTGGTGACGTTCGTGCCGCTCTTCGTGCTGACGGTCAACCTCGGCCTCGCCAACACCTCGACCGGCATGGCGCTGCCGTTCCTGGCCGGACCCTTCGGCGTGCTTCTTGATGCGGCAGTTCATCATGAGCCTGCCCGACGAGCTGATCCAGGCCGCGCGCGTCGACGGCGCCAGCGAGCTGCGGATCTTCTTCTCGCGTCGTGATGCCGTTGTGCTGGCCGGCGCTGGCCACGCTCGGGCATCCTCACGTTCCTCGGCTCGTGGAACAACTTCCTGTGGCCGCTCGTGGTGGCCACCAACGAGGACAAGTACACGTTGCCGGTCGCCCTCGCGCTGTACGCCGTCGGCCAGAACTCCACCCAGTACGGCCTGCTGCTCGCCGGCTCGGTCGTCGTGGTCATCCCGGTGATCGTGGTGTTCCTGTTCCTGCAGCGGCACATCATGCAGGGCATCTCGATGACCGGCATCAAGTAACCCCGACCCAACCGCACGTCCATTCCACTCTCGGGAAAGGTTCGACATGCATGACATCCGACGTACCCGCCGGCGCCGCACCAGGATCGCCGGGGCGGCCACCGCCCTCGCGGTGGTGACCGGCGCCCTCGCCGCCACGACCTCGCTCGGGGCCGCCTCGGCCGGCGAGCGCAACGGTGGCCATGGCGGGGGACACACGAAGAAGGTGCTCAAGAAGTACGCCGCCGACACCTGGCGCTCCTTCGAGGCGATGGCCCACCCCGACACCGGTCTGCCGGACGACAACATCGGCGGTGACCTGAGCGAGGAGTCGCGCAGCGGCTTCACCTCGCCGACCAACATCGGCGGCTACCTGTGGAGCACCGTCGCGGCCCGCGACATCGGCCTGATCGGCAAGCGGGAGGCCAAGCACCGCATGGCCCAGACGCTCGAGACCGTCGCGACGCTCGAGCGCAACGAGGCGTCGGGGATGTTCTACAACTGGTACGACCCGGCGACCGGCGAGAAGCTCTACACCTTCCCGACGTCCGGCGACCCGATCAAGCCGTTCCTGTCCTCGGTCGACAACGGCTGGCTGGCCAACGGGCTGCTGCTCGCCGCGCGTGCCGAGCCCTCGCTGGCCGACGAGGCCGACGCGATCCGCGAGAGCATGAACTTCGGCTGCTACTACAACCCGGCCGAGAACGCCCCCGGCGGTCAGATCCGTGGCGGCTTCTGGGACGAGGACCCCAAGGAGACGGCCCCCGTCAAGGGTGCCTACTGCGGTGGTCCCGAGGTCTGGTACACCGGCCACCACTACGGCGCCTTCAACACCGAGCCGCGGATCGCGTCCTACCTCGGGATCGCCGCGGGGCAGATCCCCGACGTGCACTACTTCGGCACCTACCGCACCTTCCCCAACGACAACTGCGACTGGTCGTGGACCGAGACCGAGCCGGTCAACGGCTCCTGGAAGAACTACCTCGGCCAGGATGTCTTCGAGGGCGCGCTGCCCTACCGCGGCCTCAACGTCGTCCCGACCTGGGGCGGCAGCATGTTCGAGGCCTTGATGGTGCCCCTGTTCGTGCCCGAGGAGAAGTGGGGCAAGAAGTCGTGGGGCATCAACCACCCGCTCTACGTCGAGGGCCAGATCGAGCACGGCATGAGCGAGGCCGGCTACGGCTACTGGGGATTCTCCCCGTCGAACAACCCCGCTGGTGGCTACCGCGAGTACGGCGTCGACCAGCTCGGCATGGACGGACCCGGCTACACCTCCGACCAGGAGCGCACCACGGTCGACCAGGCCTACGGTGACTGCCCGGGCCGCGGGGGCTCGCCCGCGCCGACGTCGTACGGCGACGGCGTGGTCACCCCGCACGCCTCCTTCCTGGCCCTGCGCTACGCCGAGGACGCGGCGCTGGCAAACCTGAAGAACATCAAGGACGACTTCGACTCCTACGGTCCCGGTGGCTTCTACGACGCGGTCGCGGTCAGGAGCGGCCAGGTCTCCAAGCGCTACCTCGCCCTCGACCAGGGCATGATCATGGCGGCGCTGGGCAACCGGCTCGCCGGAGACAGCCTGCGCGACTACGTCTCGCACGGTGCCGTGCGAGCACACCTCCAGCCGATGATGCGCATGGAGGAGTTCGCGTCGGGCCGTGAGGGCTGACCTGTCCCGATGACTCGCCCCAACATCCTCCTGGTCGTCGCCGACGACCACGCCGCGAACGCGGTCGGCTGCTACGGAGGCCCGCACCGGGTCACGCCGCAGATCGACCGCGTCGCGGGGGAGGGCATCCGGTTCGACGCGTGCGGCTGCACCAACTCCCTGTGCGCGCCGAGCCGGGCGACGATCCTGACCGGCACCTACAACCACCGCAACGGCGTGACCACGCTGTCGACGGAGTTCGACAACACCCAGCCCACGTTCCCCGAGCTGTTGCGCGCGAGTGGCTACCGCACAGCGCTCTTCGGCAAGTGGCACCTCGGGCACGGTGCCGGTCACGACCCGCGCGGCTTCGACACGTGGGAGGTGCTTCCGGACCAGGGGGACTACGTCGACCCGACGTTCCTGCTCCCCGACGGGACCTCCCACGTGCGGTCGGGCTATGCCACCGACGTGATCACCGATCTGTCCCTGGACTGGCTCGGCGAGGTGGAGGACGGTCCGGACCCCTGGTGCCTGCTCGTGCAGCACAAGGCGCCGCACCGCCCCTGGATCCCGGCCGAGCGCCATGAGCACCTCTTCGCCGAGGGCTTCGACGCGCCGGCGACCTACTTCGACGACTACTCCGGACGCGCCACAGCGGCCCGCGAGGCCAGGATGCGGGTCGCCCGCGACCTGAACCACGAGGACCTCAAGGAGGAGCCGCCGGCCGGCCTCGACGACAAGGCGCACGCACTGTGGACGCTGGACCGCTACCTCGCCGACTACCTCCGCTGCGTGGTCGCGGTCGACGAGAACGTCGGCAGGCTGCTCGACCACCTCGACGCCACCGGCCAGGCCCAGGACACCGTGGTCGTCTACACCAGCGACCAGGGCTTCTTCCTCGGCGAGCACGGCTGGTACGACAAGCGCTTCATGTACCGCGAGTCGCTCGAGTCGCCCTTCGTCGTGCGCTACCCGCGCTTGGTGCAGCCCGGCTCGGTGAGCGACGCCCTGATCCTCAACGTCGACTTCGCGCAGACCTTCCTCGAGCTCGGCGGTGTGGAGGCGCACCCACGGATGCAGGGCCGCTCGCTGGTGCCGCTGCTGGCGGGCAAGGACCCCGACACGGTCGGTTGGCGCGAGGAGACCTACTACCGCTACTGGGAGCACCTCGACGGCTCCCACCACGTCGCCGCCCACCGAGGGCTGCGCACCCGTGACCGCAAGCTGGTGCACTACTACGGGTCCGGGTGCGACCAGCCGGGTGCCTCCAGGCAGGAGACGCCCGCCGAGTGGGAGCTCTTCGACCTCGAGGCCGACCCCGAGGAGCTGCACTCGGTCCACGACGACCCGGCCTACGCCGACGACGTACGACGACTCACCGAGGCACTGGACCGCCTCGCCCACGAGCTCGGGGACGACGTCCCCCGAACGATGCAGCCGAACGACGCAGCCGAACGACGCAGCCGCACCACCTGACCTCGCACCTCACACGAAAGCAGGAGAACCGTGACGATTGATGCCCGCGCCGACTGGGAAGAGCGCATCGGGATCCGCAGCAACGAGGCGACCACGAGCACCGCGCCGCGGCTGGACCCGCCCACCGGTCTGACCGCGCGCACCGGCGGTGGCCAGGTGAGCCTCGACTGGGACGCCGTCCCCGGCGCGGTCGGCTACCAGGTGCTCGTCGCCGACAGCGAGGACGGCGAGCTCATCCCGGTCGACCACCACGGCATGGACGTCAAGTCGGTGCCGCACCCGCCCTACGTCGACACCACCGGCGCTGTGGGGGTCGAGCGTTGGTACGCGGTCAGCACGCTCTCCGACGTCATCGTCGAGGGCGAGCCCTCGGCCCGCGTCGCAGCCACGCCCGGCGACACCGCCGGCCCGGTCTCGATCCAGGTCGACGCCGGCGGGTCGGCGGGGCAGCTGGCCCGCCCGTGGCGGCCGATGATCGGCAGCGAGCACCTCTCCCACGCGGTCTCCACCGACACCACTGGCGGCCGGGTGATCGGCGAGGAGCTCACCGCGGCGCTGTCCGCCGCCGTCGCCGAGCTCGGCGTCAAGACCGTGCGCGCGCACGGCATCCTGTGCGACGACCTCGAGGTCTACACCGAGGTCGACGGCAAGCCGGTGCACGACTTCACCGGCGTCGACAAGGTCTACGACCACATCCGCGGGCTCGGGCTCTACCCGGTCGTGGAGATCTCCTTCATGCCGCACGCGCTGGCGAGCGACCCGTCGAAGACGGTCTTCGACTACGGCGCCATCGTCTCACCGCCCAAGGACTGGCAGCGCTGGTACGACCTGGTGCGCGACCTGACCGCCCACGTCGTGGAGCGCTACGGCATCGACGAGGTCGTCGAGCACTGGTCGTTCGAGGTGTGGAACGAAGCCAACCTCGAGGTCTTCTGGTCCGGCACCACCGACGAGTGGATGAAGATGTACGACGTCACCGCCGCTGCGGTGCGCGAGGTCGACGAGCGGCTCGTGGTGGGTGGCCCGTCGTCCGCGGCCGCCGGCTGGGTCGAGGAGCTGCTCGCCCACGTCGAGAAGTCCGGGGCGCCGCTCGACTTCGTCTCCACCCACACCTACGGCAGCCCGCCGCTGGACTTCCGGCCCTCCCTGGAGCGCTACGGCCGCGCCGGCACCCCGATCTGGTGGACCGAGTGGGGCGTCACCCCGACCCACTTCAACGAGGTCAGCGACGCCGTCTTCTCCGGTGTCTTCCTGCTCCGCGGGATGGCCTCGGCCATGGACCGGATCGAGGCGCTCTCCTACTGGGTCGTCTCCGACCACTTCGAGGAGCTCGGCCGGCCGCCGCAGCTGCTGCACGGCGGCTTCGGGCTGCGCACCGTCGGCGAGCTGCGCAAGCCCCGGTGGTGGGCCCTGGCCCTGTTGGAGCGGCTCGACGACGCGCGGCTCCCGGTCAGCTTCGACGGCGACGGCGCCGGGTCCCTGGTGGAGGCGATCGCGACCCGTGGTGAGAGCGGCTCCGTCTCGGTGCTCGCCTGGAACATGACCCTCGACCAGTCCAAGGCGGCAGGGGAGCCCGGGCTCGACCGGGCCGTCTCGCTGCGCATCGACGGGCTCGAGGCAGGCGCGGCGTACGCCGTGAGCGTGGAGGGCGTCGACGCCGACCACTCCAACGTCGCCAGGGCCTGGGGGGCCCTCAAGGAGTCCGACCAGGCCTGGCCGACCGACGAGCAGTGGGCGACGCTGCGCGAGGCCGACGGGCTCGAGGAGCTCACCGAGGCGACCGCGCTCACCGCCGACGAGTCCGGCAGCGTCACCGTCGAGGTGACCCTGCGAATGCCGTCGATGGCCTTCGTCCACCTCAGCTCCTCGGACTGACCTGGCCCTTGGGGACGGCGCCGCCCCCGCGGGGGTGGCGCCGGTTAGGGTTCTTCGGTGCCCGAGATCGCGACCACCTCCGATGCCCCGGCACCCACCGTCCGCGAGGTGCTCGCCGGGGCAGTCGAGGCGCTCGGCGGCGAGGAGCGACCCGGCCAGATCACGATGGCCGAGGCGGTTGCCCGCGCCATGACCAACCACGAGCACCTGCTCGTGCAGGCCGGCACCGGCACCGGCAAGTCGCTGGGCTACCTGGTGCCCGCGCTGCTTCACCACCGCCGGGTGGTGGTCGCCACCGCGACGCTGGCGCTCCAGCACCAGCTCGTCGAGCGCGACATCCCGGCGCTGCTCGACCGCGGCGGACGACCTGATCACCCATTCCGGGCGCAAGACGCCCACGCACGCCGTGCTCAAGGGCCGGTCCAACTACGCCTGCCTGCACCGGGTGCGTGAGGGAGTGCCCGACGACCAGGGCGTCCTGGTCGACGTCCCCGAGGGCTCCCAGGGCGCCGAGGTGCTCAAGCTGCGGTCGTGGGCGGAGAAGCAGGCCGACAGGGGCGGCGCCGGCGACCGCGACTCGGCGCCCAAGCACACCGACAAGGTGTGGCGCCAGGTCTCGGTCAACCACCGCGAGTGCCTGGGCGCCACCCGCTGCCCCTTCGCCACCGAGTGCTTCGCCGAGCGCGCCAAGGAGAAGGCCGCCCAGGCCTCGGTGGTGGTGACCAACCACTCGCTGCTCGCGATCGACGCGATCGAGGGGGTGCCGATGATCCCCGAGTACGACGTCGTGGTGATCGACGAGGCCCACGAGCTCACCGCCCGCGTCACCCAGGCCGCCACCGACGAGCTCTCGGTGCCGGAGGTCGAGCGGGCGGCCCGCCGCTCCCAGAAGCACGTCGAGCGGCACCGAGGCCGACGACCTGGCCGATGCCGGCGACGCGCTGCGGTCGGCCTACGAGGCCTGCGACGAGGGACGGCTCGACAGCCTCCCCACCGAGCTGGCCGACGCGCTCTCGCTGGTGCGCGACGCCGCCCGCGCGCTGGTCTCGGCCTTCCCCAAGGAGCAGGCCGGCGCGGGGGAGACCGACCCCGGCCGCACCCAGGCCCGGGGGTGGGTGCAGGAGATCTTCAAGAACACCGAGCGGATGGCCGCCGCTCTCGACAGCGACGTGCTGTGGCTCTCGCGGCGCGAGCGTCAGCGCGGCGGCGACGTGCTCTGCGTGGCGCCGCTGCAGGTGTGGGGGCAGCTGCGCGCCAAGCTGCTGGCGGAGAAGACCGCGATCTTCACCAGCGCGACGCTGATGCTGGGCGGCGACTTCAACACCGTCGCCACCAGCATCGGGCTCAAGCCCTCGGAGCGAGTCGACGAGGCGAGCATCGACGCGGCCGCGGCGCCGCTCGAGGCCGAGCTGGTCGAGGCGTCGGAGAACCCAGAGCCCGACGCAGCACCCGGCGACCTCCACGGCCGCGAGCCGTGGCGCGGGCTCGACGTCGGGTCACCCTTCGACTACGCCCGCCAGGGGATCCTCTACGTCGCCAAGCACCTGCCGCCGCCCGGCCGCGACGGCCCCGGCGCCGCCCAGGTGGACGAGATCGTCGACCTGATCGACGCCGCCGACGGCCGCACCCTCGGGCTGTTCTCCTCGCGACGCGGCGGCTGAGGCCGCCGCCGAGGCGGCACGGGCCCGGCTGCCGCACCTGACGATCCTCGCCCAGGGTGAGGCCCAGCTCCCCGAGCTCGCCCGGCTGTTCGTGGAGGACCCGCACGCCTGCCTCTTCGGCACCCTCTCGCTGTGGCAGGGACTCGACGTGCCGGGCGACACCTGCCAGCTGGTGATGATCGACCGGATCCCGTTCCCTCGTCCCGACGACCCGCTGATGTCCGCACGGCAGCGGGCCGCGGACAAGGCCGGCGGCAACGGATTCATGGCCGTCGCGGCCACCCACGCCGCCCTCCTGCTCGCCCAGGGCTCGGGCCGGCTCATCCGGACGACCACTGACAAGGGCGTCGTCGCGATCCTCGACCCTCGGCTGGTCACCGCTCGCTACGGACGCTTCCTGGCCGACTCGCTGCCGCCGATGTGGCGCACCACCGACCGCGAGGTCGTGCTGACAGCCCTGAAGCGGCTCTCTGCCTGAGGACGGCGGCGACGGAAGCGCGTCGGCCCTAGCCGGGTTCGCCCGCCCGACGCGGCGTTCAGCGCGGCGACAGCTGCTGAGCGCCGGTCACACCTTGCGCGGCTGGTGCGTCAGTGGAGTGACCGAGCAAGGTGAAAGGGTGGGAACCGTGGACCAGACGGAGATGTTCGAGGCCGAACGGCCACGGCTGGTGGGGATCGCGAGCCGGGTCCTGGGCGACCACTCCGAGGCCGAGGACGTGGTGCAGCAGGCCTGGCTCCGGCTGCACCGGACGGACGCCGAGATCGAGAGCCTGCCGGCCTGGCTGACGACCGTGACCACCCGGCTGTGCCTGGACCGGCTGCGCTCGCTCACCCCGGTGCCTGTCGATGACGTGGATCCCGGGCAGACTGCCGACGACCCGGCGGATGACGTCGCGCTCGCCGACACCGTCGGTGTGGCCCTGCACGTCGTGCTCGACCGGCTTTCGCCGCGTGAGCGGGTCGCCTTCGTGCTCCACGACAGCTTCGGCTTCGAGTTCCCGACGATCGCCACCCTCCTCGACACCACACCGGCGGCCGCACGCAAGCTGGCCTCGCGGGCGCGAGCCAAGGTCGCCCAACCGCGACCCGAGGACCGGTTGGCCGACTGGGAGGTCGTGGACGCCTTCATGGCTGCTGCCAAGAGCGGCGACTTCGACCGGCTGCTGCGTCTGCTCGCGCCCGACGCCGCGGTGACCGCGGACGACGCCGCGATCCTCGTCGGCACACCGCGGCGGATCGAGGGCCGTGAGGAGCTGGCGACGTTCTTCAACGGCAGCGCGCAGGCAGCGTTCCCGGTCTTCGTCGGAGAGCGACCGGGCAGTGCCTGGTTCCATCTCGGTGCGGCCAAGGTCGCCTTCGACTTCACCGTGAACGACGGCCTCGTCCACGCCATCACCTTCCGCGCCGCGCCCGACGTGCTCTCTCGCGTCGTACGCCGAGACGGCAGTCGGCCGCGTAGCTGACCGGGCGCACCCTGCCCGTCTCGATCCGCAGCAGATCCGCACACCCATCAGAAGGAGACGACCATGAAGACGATGACCTGCCGGGCCCTCGGCGGACCCTGTGACCTGGAGCATCACGGGGAGAGCGCCGATGACGTCATCCAGGCGCAGGACCGCCACCTGAAGGAGGCGGAGAAGGCCGGCGACGCGAGCCACCAGGAGGCCCGCGATGCCATGAAGGGCCGGTGGCGGCACCCCAAGAAGTCGATGGGCTGGTACAACGACGCCAAGCGCGACTTCGCGGCCCTGCCCGAGGACTGATCGCCACCGGGCCGCCGGAAATGAGTGGTCCGTACGGGTGCACGTGGGCGAGGCTGCCTCCATGACCAGCAGCGACGTGTGGGATGCGGAGACGGCGGAACGTTATGACGAGACCTCGGCCTACATGTTCGACCCGGAGGTGCTCGACCCTGCGGTGAGTCTTCTGGCCGCCCTGGCAGAGGACGGGCCGGCGCTGGAGCTCGCGATCGGTACGGGTCGGGTGGCGCTCCCGCTGATGGAGCGTGGTGTGCCGGTGAGCGGGATCGAGCTCTCGCAGCCGATGGTCGACAAGCTCCACAGCAAGCGGAGCGACGTCCCGGTCGTGGTCGGCGACATGGCGACGAGCACGGTGCCGGGGCAGTTCTCACTCGTGTACGTCGTGTGGAACAGCCTCGGCAATCTTCGCACCCAGGCCGAGCAGGTCGCTTGCTTCCGCAACGCGGCCCGCCACCTCGCGCCCGGCGGACGCTTCGTCATCGAGCTGTGGATCCCTGGGATCCGGCGGCTGCCACCCGGTCAGGAAGCGGTGCCCTTCCACATCGGGCAGCAGCACGTCGGCTTCGACACCTACGACATGAGCACCCAGCAGGGCACCTCCCACCACTACCGGCGGCACTCCGATGGCACGGTGACCTATGGCGCCAGCAACTTCCGCTACCTGTGGCCCGCAGAGTGCGACCTGATGGCACAGCTCGCCGGGATGGATCTGGAGTCCCGTGCCGCCGATTGGGACGGCAGCCCCTTCACCGGCGACAGCGAGAGCCACGTCTCGGTCTGGCGGAAGCCGGCCACGGCTCGACAGCCGTCCGTCGACGTCGGGGACGCTCGGACAGGTTGAGGACCTCCTGGTCTGATCGTCGCAGCTGCGCGTCAGCCGGGAAGGTGACCCGACCGGGCGGCCTCGTCGGCCTCCTGGTGCAACCGTCGGTCGTGCAGGCGCTGCTGGGCGGCCGGCAGGAACTCAAGGCACGGCGCGTCACTGCCCGGGTGCTGCTCGTGCAGGTGGAACACCCAGCGGTCCATCGCGGCCAGGAAGCCGTTGTCGTCGCCCGGGCGGTAGGCCGACCAGCGGCGGTGACCGCGACCGGAGCAGACCGTGCAGGCGATCTTGTAGACGAGCTGGTCGTCGCCGTCGAGGTCGATCTTCACCCTGGCCAGTGGACCGGCCTGGACGCCGGCCTTCCTCTCGCGGGCCGCTCGGCTCGCCGTCATGTCGCACCCCTCACGTGGTCGGCCAGGGAAGTCTAGGTGCGGTCGCGGCCGAGGCTCTCGAGAAGGGCGACCGCCTCGTCCAGCGGGGGCAGATCGGCCACGGCTGCGGCCAGTCGTGCGGCGGCGTCGCCGTACGACGGGGTGCCGAGGACCTGCGCGACGGCGTCGGGAAGCCGCTCGACCGCCGCAAGTCCGCCGTCGAGCCACACCCCCGCGCCGGCGTCGGCGACGTGCTGAGCGTTGAGGCGCTGGTCGAGGCTGAACAACGGCATCACCACCTGGGGTACGCCGTGCGCGACGGCGGCCATCGTGGTGCCGAAACCGCCGTGGCCCACGATCGCGGCCGCCGCGGGCATCACGTCGGCCTGCGGCCACCAGCGCTCGACGTGGGTGTTGGCCGGCACCGGACCGAGGGTGTCGGCATCGATCCCCGAGCCGGTGGTGAGCAGCACCCGGCACGGCGCGTCGGCGAGGGCGCCCAACGCCTGCCGGTAGACGTCCTGGACCGGCGCGAGGCCGGCGGCCACCGACCCGAAGGTGACGTAGACGAGGGGAACGGCGGGGTCACCCCAGGGCGCCGGCAGCCGGGCGGCCCCGCCGACCTGGTCGACGCGGAAGCGGTGCACCTCCCAGGGCGATCCGGCGGGCACCGCATCGAGCACTGCGGGCACTGAGCTGAGGATCTGCGCGGTGACCATCGCCGCGCCGCACCGACCCTCGTCGAGACCGACGATGGCGTCGAGCTCGGCGAGGGGGTCGGTGAGCAGGACGTGCAGCTCGGGGAGCTCCGCGGTCATCCCGATCGCGATACAGGCGTGCGGGACGCCGGCCAGCTCGGCCGCCGCCAACGACCCGAGCTCTGCCGGCTCACGCACGACGAGGTCGGGCCCCCAGGCGCCGATGGTCGCGCTGATCCCGGGCAGGGCCGCCTGCGCGTCGAGCCGCCCGAACACGTCGGTGACGACGACCCGGTCTGCCTCCTCGGGTGTCATCGACACCACCCTGCCGAAGGTCGCGCCCATCTGGTCGGCCGGCGCGTCGGCGAAGGGCAGGTGATCCAGGGCGGCGCCGGTGACCGCGTCCGCGAACGATTCCGGAGCGGCCACAGCAACCTCGTGGCCGGCCTCGCGCAGAGCGTGGGCGAAGGGCACCAGCGGGCCGAAGTGGCCCGTCCCGGCGGTCGACGCGAAGAGCACCCGCATGCTCGGATCGTGCCACCGGTGCCGGCGGCACGGAACGGCCCAGTCGGGTGGTTGACGCCGGGTCCGGCCCACGCCGGCCACCGTGGCGATGAGTTCGCGTCCGACCGCTGGTCAGCAGGCCATGGAGCACACGCACACCAGGCACGAGATGGGCGCCGACGCCGAGCTGCAGGAGGAGCTGCGCGCGGTGCTCGACGGCAACCGCTACCTGGTGCTCGGCACCGTGGGACCGGACGGGCACCCTCGGGTGAGCCCGGTCTACTTCACCCACGACGACTACCGATCGCTCTACTGGATCTCCTCGCCCGACGCGCAGCACACCCACAACCTTCACGGCCGGGACGAGGTCGAGGTGGTCGTCTTCGACTCCACCGCCACCGTGGGCACGGCGCACGCGGCGTACCTGCGCGGCACTGCGGTCGAGGTCGCCGACGACGACCTGCCGGGGGAGTGCGCGAGGGCGTTCGCCGGCCTCGGCAAGGGTGCGCGACGGTTCGCTCCCGACGAGCTCGACAGTGCCGCGGACCTGAGGCTCTTCCGCCTCGACGTCGCGCAGTGGGCCGTGCACGTGCCCGGCGGCTCTCCCCGCGGCCTCGGCATCGACACCCGCTTCGGCCTCACCATGGACTAGTGTCCGGCCCCGTGCCCCGCCTCCTGCACCTCAACGGCCCGCCCGGCATCGGCAAGTCCACCCTCGCGCGACGGTACGCCGAGGCGCATCCGGGCGTTCTGTGCTGCGACATCGATCTGCTGCGCGGCCTCGTCGGCGGATCCGAGACACGTTTCGCCGAGACCGGCGCCATCATCCGGCCGGTGGCGCTGGCGATGATCTCCGCCCACCTGACCGGAGGCCACGACGTGGTGCTGCCGCAGATGCTGGCGAACCCGCGGGAGCTGGCCCGCTTCGAGGCGTCCGCCACCGCCGCCGGGGCGTCCTACCTCGAGGTGATGCTCACCGACGTGGACGGCACCGTCGAGAGCACCGTCGCACGCTTCCACGGCCGCGGGGCCGACGGTGACACCGATGGGTGGCACGCGCGAGTGCGCGGCATCGTCGCAGCCGAGGGGGGTGACCTGATGTTGCGCGACCTGCACGTGCGCCTCGGGGCACTCGCGGACGCGCGCCACCCGCTCGTGCTGCGCACCCGGGCCGGCGACGTGGACGGCGCCTTCGCTGAGCTGGTCGCGCTCCTCGACGCGTAGGCCGGCACTCGGAGCCGCGGCGTACCGTCGGAGGCGTGAGCAGGGGGCGCCTCCGCGCAGCAGGTACGACCGGGCTGGTCACCTGTGCCGTGCTGGTGGCCTGCACGGCCGAGCCGACCGCCCGACGTGACGCCGAGCCGGCTCCCCGCCAGACCGCCTCACCGTCCACCTCCGTGCCGCCGGACCCGCCGCCGCCCGACCCGTCGGCGTCGGCGACACCGCGGGAGTGCACCGAGCCCCTGGTGCTGACGCGAGCCCACGCGCGCGGGCCCTTCCGGCTCACCGAGGCGCAGGCGCGTTCCCGGGGGGCGCAGGGGCGACCCGCGTCCGCGGTCGGCGCCCGGGTGCGCGTCGCCGTGGTCGACGGCGTGCACCCGATGAAGCGACCGGCCGACTACCCCCTCCGGGTCGACGCACCCTGCCCCGACGAGCCGGTGCGCCCGGTCACCACCACCATCGTCGGCGACGTGATGCTGGCCCGTCGGGTCGCGACGGCCGCCGGCGGCGACCTCGCCCGCCCGCTGGCCGCGACCGCGCCGCGGCTGCGCCGGGCCGACGTCACCGTGGGCAACCTGGAGAGCACGCTGTCCCGTGCGGGCGCTCCCACCCAGGGTGGCGACTCCTTCGGCGCGGACCCGTCGGCCGCCGCGGCCCTGGTCGGCGCGGGCTTCGACGTGGTCGGCCTGGCCAACAACCACGCGGGCGACTACGGCGCGCGGGCGCTGCTGCAGACGTCGGACCGGCTGCGGGCGAGCGGATTGCGCACGTTCGGCACGGGTCGCGACCTCGCCGCTGCTCGGCGACCGGTGGTGGTGCAGGCGCGCGGGACGACCTTCGGCTTCCTTGGCTTCAACGCCATCGGGGAGACGCCGGCGGCCGCGGCCGGGACGCCGGGTGCGGTGCAGGTGAGCATGCCGCCGCGGACCGGGCCGCTCGACCGTGCCGAGCTCGACCGGTTCCTGGGCGACGTACGACGGCTGGACCGTCGCGTCGACGTCGTGGTGGTGCTGCCGCACTGGGGCACGCAATACACCTACCGGCCCGAGCCGGTCCAGCGACGGGTGGCGCGCGAGCTGGTCGCGGCGGGGGCCGACCTCGTCGTCGGCGGGCATCCCCACTGGGTGCAGGGGTTCTCCACGATCGGGGACGCGCTGGTGGTGCACTCGCTGGGCAACTTCGTCTTCGACATGGACTTCAGCGAGCCGACCATGGAGGGCGCCGTGCTCGAGACGACGTGGTGGGGTGCGCAGCTGAAGGCCGCCGAGCTGGTTCCGTACCGGATGGATGCATCGTTCACGCCGCGCTGGCTCCCGTGGTCGGAAGGTCGTGACGTGCTGGCGCCGACGGCGCCGTTCAGCGGCCCGGCATTCCGGTTCTGAGCCAGGCCCAGGCCAACCTCCCGGTGCGACCGAGCTGGGCAGGCTCGACGACCGACGGCACGTCGGCTGCCGAGTGGTAGGCGGCATAGCTGGTGCTGCCGAACCGGACCACCGGGTAGCCCGCCTTCTCGAAGGACCAGTGGTCGCTCGCGGTGTTCTCACACGGAGCGGCGGGCACGCCGAGAGGACCGGAGAGCCGCAGCACGGCGCGCTGAACCCGGGCCGGCGACAGCGGGCCGGTGCACACCGGGACGCCACGACCCACCCCGACCCGGTCGAGGGAGGCCATCGCAGTGAGCGCGCGGCGTTGTCGACCGGACATCGTGGCGACGTAGTGGGTGGAGCCGAAGTGGTGCAAGGCGTCGCCCGTCCCGCGCGGCTCCTCGGCTCCGAACGCCACGAACACGGTCGGCTGCCCCGGGGAGCGCGCGCCGGCCAGCCGGGCGAGCTCCAGCATCACCGCGACCCCACTGGCGTTGTCCTCCGCACCGGGCGCGACCGCGACGGTGTCCAGGTGGGCGCCGACCAGCCGGTGCGGGCGTGCGGGGTCGAAGTCGGGCGGGGTGGCGACGACGTTGAAGGAGCGCCCGGGCTCCACAGGGACCCCCCAGGAGTCCCCTCCCGGCACCGCGAAGCCCTGGCGGCGTACGTCGTAGCCGAGCTCGCGGAACCGCCCGGCCACCCACCGGCCGGCACGGGCGAAGGCGGGTGCGGTGGCGAGGCGAGGACCGATCCTTCCAGCGAGGTGACGCACGTCGGCCATCGCGCGGCGCGGCTCGAAGAGCACCCGACGTGCTGGTGCGTCGGGAGCGGGTGCCACCGACGCGCTCGGTGACGGCACCGGCGCGGGCGCCGACGGCGACGGGGGTGCCGTCGAGCGGGCAGCGGGCTCGTCTCCCGCCGACGGGCCGGCGGGGACGGCGTCCGGACCGCTCGGTAGGCGGTCCTGGCTGCACCCGAGCAGGGCCGCTGACAGGGCGAGGGCGGCACCGAGCCGCACAGGTCGTGCGAGCCTGCGGACGCTCCGGTCCGGTCATGCTGCGAGCCTACGGGCGATGCGGTCGGGCCCCCTGCGAGGATGGAGCCATGACGTCCCTGTTCGTGATCAGCGACGTGCACGGCTATGTCGACGACCTGCGCAGCGCGCTGCGCGGAGCCGACCTCATCGACACCGCGGACCGCTGGACCGGCGGCGACGCCGACCTGTGGGTGCTCGGCGACCTCCTCGACCGAGGTCCCGACGGCATCGGCACGATCGAGCTGGTGCGCTCCCTTCAGCAGCAGGCGCCCGACCATGTGCGGGCGCTGCTGGGCAACCACGAGGCGCTCGCGCTGGGCTACCGACTTGTTCCCCGAGAGCCGCTTCGGCGAGGTGTGGGCGATCAACGGCGGGCACGAGTCCGACCAGGAGAGGCTGACCGACGAGCACGTCGCCTGGCTGCGCTCGTTGCCGGTGCTGGCCCGCCACGGTGACCGCCTGCTGATGCACTCCGACACCACCGACTACCTGGAGTGGGGCGACTCGGTCGACGACATCAACGCGACCGTCTCCGAGCTCCTCGCGGGTGACGACGCCGAGGCCCACTGGGAGGTGTTCGCGTTCCTGACCACCCGCTTCGACTTCGCCGGCGAGGACGGCGCGCGGGTCGCCCACGACGTCCTGCAGGCCCTCGGCGGTGAGCTTCTGGTGCACGGCCACAGCATCATCGGCACGCTGACCCAGCAGCCCTCACCCGAGATCGAGGGGCCGATCGCGTACGCCGACGGGCTCGTCGTCGCGATCGACGGCGGCCGTTACGACGGCGGCCCGCTGCTGCTGGTCGAGCTGGCCTGACTCGTGGTCTGGGACGACGTCCTCGAGGTTCTCGACGCCTTGGAGAGCGCGGCCGTCCGCTCCTGGGCGGCCGGGGGGTGGGGCGTGGACATCCTGGTCGGAGCCGAGACCCGACCTCACCGCGACCTGGATCTTGCGGTGCACGCCGAGGACCACGAGAGCTGCCTGGCCGCTCTCGCGCGCCTCGGCTACCGCATCGAGACGGACTGGCTCCCTTTGCGCGTGGAGGTCGTCGCGAGCCACGAGCGTCGGGTGGATGTCCATCCGGTCAGGTTCGATGCTCACGGGCTCGGGATCCAGGGCGACACCGAGGGGGTCCACTTCCTGTATCCACCGACGGCCTTCGCCACGGGACGACTGGCGGGCCGGACGGTGCCCTGCCTCTCCGTGGCGCAGCAGGAGCTCTTCCACTCCGGGTACGAGCTACGCCCACAGGACGAGCACGACCTCCGCCTCCTCGCCACCCTTCCTCGGTAGGCCCATCGCGTCGCTCGGCGTTGCTGCCTCTCGATGCAGGGCGGTCACACCCGGCGCAACACCGCGGTGACCTTGCCGAGGATCGTGGCGTGGGTGCCGTCGATCGGCTCGTAGGCGTCGTTGTGGGGGAGCAGCCAGACCTGGCCGTTCTTGCGGCGGAACGTCTTCACGGTGGCCTCGCCGTCGAGCAGGGCCGCGACGATGTCGCCGTTCTCGGCCGTCTGCTCCTGGCGCACGACGACATAGTCGCCGTTGCAGATCGCGGCATCGATCATCGAGTCGCCGGCCACCTCGAGCAGGAACAAGGTGCCGTCGCCGACCAACGTGCGCGGCAGTGGGAACACCTCCTCGACGTGCTCCTCGGCGAGGATCGGCCCGCCGGCGGCGATCCGGCCCACGAGGGGGACGTACTGGGCGGGAGGTGTCGCGTCGCCGATGCCGGTCTCGTCGACGGCCGCGTCGGGGCTGTCGGGGTCGAAGACGGAGAGCGCACGCGGTCGGTGCGGGTCACGCTTGAGGTAGCCCTTCTCCTCGAGCACCCGGAGCTGGTGGGCGACGGAGGAGGAGCTCGTCAGACCGACCTTCTCGCCGATCTCGCGCATGCTCGGCGGGTAGCCGCGCAGCTCGATGGAATCCTTGATGACGGTGAGCACCCGCTGCTGGCGCGGGGTCAGTCCGGTGGCGTCCGGCGGCCCGTCGGGCAGCTCGGTCACGGTGCCGCTCGTCCGGCCCGTCGACTTCGCCGGTGCGACCTTCTTGTCCGTCGGCTTGCCAGCCATGGCGGTGCCCTCTTCTCCGCTCGGTGTCCGTGCCGTCTGTGTTCGCCCTGGGGGCCTCCCCGCAGGGAGGGACGGTGCGCTCACGGTAGTGCGAAGCGACCCCCGGTTCAAACATGTGTTCGAACGGCGTGTCGTGCCGTCGTGCCGGGCCGGCCCCGTGGCGGTGGATGGCGGTGGATGGCGGCGGATCGGCGGCGGTGGACCAGTGGAGGGGATCGAACATCTGTTCGGCGGGTGCTTGATTCGTTCGAACACATGCTCTAACGTCGCACACGTGTTCGATCGAACAGGCTTTCGAGGCGGGGCGACGCCCCGGATCGGGTCGGTTCGGGAGAACTGTCGGTGGGCCTCGATAGACCTTCCGACATGGACACCGCCCCATCCTTCCCCCGGAGGTCGAAGATGAGCACTCTCGCCGCCCACCCCGGCTATGCAGCTCCGGTCCGTCGCCCGGCTCGCCCGGCCGCCCCGGCCGCGCGAGCAGCCGTCGTCGCGGCCCCGGTCCCGGTCCCGGTCCGACTCACCCGTCGCGGTCGGCTGGTGCTGACCGTGCTCTTCCTCGTCGTCGCCACCGTGCTGCTGACCGTCTTCGGGGCCACCTCGGCCGCCACGGGCGACAAGGGTGAGCCGGTGCCGACCCGCACGGTCGTGGTCACCGAGGGCGACACGCTCTGGGGGATCTCGGCCGAGGTCGCCGAGCCCGGCGAGGTCCGCGCCATGGTGCACCGGGTCCAGGAGCTCAACGCGCTCGTCGGCTCCGGGATCGCCATCGGTCAGGAGCTCGCGATCCCGCTGGACTGAAGGTGCCCGGGAGCCCCCGACCTCGCGTGGGGCCCACACAGACGTGCCACCGACCTCCTCGACCCAGGTTGTGTCGGCATCGGGGACGAGGGACGTGGGCCGCAGGTGCCGCCCACGTCCCTCACTCGTCCCAAGACTCGTGAGCGGTCAGTGCACCCGACGGGTGGCGGCATCGGCCAGGTCGCGCAGGGCCGCTCGCGCCTCGGTCGGGAGGGCCGCGGCATCGAGGGCGGCGAGCGCCTCGGCGGTGAGGTCGTCGATGCGGGCCTCGACGTCGTCGGCGGCACCCGAGGTGGTGATCACGCCCTGCAGGTCGACCACCTCCGCGTCGGTGAGCGGGCGTCCCAGGCCGTCCTCGAGCCGGGAGGCCCCCTCCGCCGTCGCACCAGCCAGGGCGAGGGCGACCAGCACGGTGCGCTTGCCCTCGGTCAGGTCGTCCCCGGCCGGTTTACCGGTGACAGCCGGATCGCCGAACACGCCGAGCAGGTCGTCGCGCAGCTGGAAGGCCTCGCCGAGGGGGAGACCGAACGCAGTCAGCGCTGCCCGGGCGTCGTCGCCGGCGCCGGCCAAGGTGGCGCCGACGTGGAGCGGCCGCTCGATGGAGTACTTCGCCGACTTGTAGCGCAGCACCTTCATGGCCAGCTCGACGTCGGACTCACCGCGGGCCTGGACCGAGACGTCGAGGAACTGTCCAGCGATCACCTCGCTCCGGGTGAGGTCGTAGATGCCGAGAGCCTCGCGGACCCGGTCGTCGGGCAGACCTGAGCAGCGCAGCAGCTCGTCGGACCAGGACAGCAGCAGGTCGCCGAGCAGGATCGCGGCGGCGGCGCCGTACTGCTCGGGTGAGCCGGACCAGCCCAGTCCGCGGTGCCGCGCGCCGAACATCGCGTGCGCCGCGGGTCGACCACGGCGGGTGTCGGAGGCGTCCATGTAGTCGTCGTGGACCAGGGCGCTCGCGTGCAGGAGCTCGAGGGCCGCGGCCGCCCGCACCAGCGAGGCCTCGTCGGGGACCTCGGCGCTGATCGCGCGGTAGCCCCACCAGCAGAACGACGCCCGCAGCCGCTTACCACCCCGCACCGCCTCGTGGGCCGCGTCGACGAGAGCCTGGGCGTCGGGGCCGAGCGGGGCGAGCCGTCGGCCCTGCTCGGCGACGAAACCGTCGAGAGCCGCCTGGACGGCAGTGCGCAGGTCGGTGGGGTCCCAGGTCACCGGCGCAGCCTACGACGGCGGTGCGGCTCCGCTCCCGGCCCGGTGCTCGGACCGAGTCGTCGGCACGGGGAGGGGCCCACCTATCCTTGGCAGCATGGCTCTGGGACTGCCCTCACAGATGCCCGGTGGTGCTGCGACCGTCCGGGACCTGATCGCTGCCGGCGAGCGCTCGTTCTCCTTCGAGTTCTTCCCACCCAAGGACCTCGACGGTGAGCGGGCCCTGTGGCGGGCGCTGCGCGAGCTCGAGGTGCTCAACCCGACGTTCGTGTCGGTGACCTACGGCGCCGGCGGCTCCACCCGCGACCGCACCGTGGGGATCACCGAGCGGATCGCGCAGGACACCTCGATGACGCCGCTGGCGCACCTGACCTGCGTCGATCACCCGGTCAGCACGTTGCGCTCGGTGATCGGCTCCTACGCCGGGGCCGGGGTGCGCAACGTGCTCGCGCTGCGGGGGGACCCGCCGGAGGGTCCGACGGCACCGTTCAGGGCGCACCCGCAGGGGCTGCGCTTCGCCGTCGAGCTCGTCGAGCTCACCAAGTCGCTCGGTGACTTCTGCGTGGGTGTGGCCGCGTTCCCCGAGACCCACCCCTCCGCCACCTCGGCGCAGGCCGACGCGGAGGTGCTGGCTGCGAAGGCGCGCGCGGGCGCGGACTTCGCGATCACCCAGCTGTTCTTCCGCCCCGAGGACTACTTCCGGCTCGTCGACCGGGTCAGCGCGCTCGGGGTCGACATCCCGATCATCCCGGGCATCATGCCGATCACGAACCTCGCCCAGATCACCCGGATGGCGGAGCTGTCGGGTGCCGCCCTGCCCGAGGAGATCGTGCGGCGGGTCTCCCGTTTCGAGGGTGACCCGGCTGCGGTACGCCGCGAGGGGATCGCGATCGCGACCGAGCTGTGCGACACGCTTCTCGGCGGCGGCGCGCCCGGCCTGCACTTCTACACCCTCAACCGGTCCAAGGCCACGCGCGAGATCTACGCCGGGCTGCGCTCGGTGGTCGGCTGATGGCCGACGCCACGATCACCACCGTCGGTGAGGGGCAGTCGGCCGGCGAGCCGGACTCGCTGCGCCTGCACGTCACCGTCTCGCACCGGGCGGGCTCGGTCAGCGCGGCCCTGTCCGGTTGCGCCTCACGCCTCGAAGCCGCGGTCGGAGTTGCCCGCCGCTTCACCGAGCCGCACCGGGTCGCCAGCAGCGGCCTGCACGTCGACCGTGCCTACGACGAGCGCGGTGCCGAGTCGCCGACGGACTGGGCTGCCCAGCACTCCCTGCGGATCGAGGTGCCCGACGTCGCCGCGTCGGGCGACCTCGTCACCGCCCTCGCCGACACCGTGGGCAACGACCTGCGGATCGGGCACGTCGAGATGTACCTGGCCGACCCGGGCGACCTGGCCGTGCAGGCCCGCGCGACCGCGTTCGCGCACGCACGTGCCAAGGCCGACGAGCTCGCCGCACTCGCGGGCCAGCGGGTCGTCGGCGTCGTCGGCATCGCGGAGGGCGCCGCGGCCCGGCCCTTCGGCGGTCGCGAGGTGGCCCTGGCCGCGGCCGCAACGTCGTTCGAGCCCGGCTCCGCGACCGTCTCGGCGGCGCTGACCGTCACCTGGACGGTCGAGCCGGACTAGCTACACCTGCCGCGGCGCGCTCCCGACCTGCTCGGCGACGACGGCGGCGGTGAGGACCGCGAACGGCAGGCCGCTGGTGCCCGCGACGTGCGTCCCGGCGGCGTACACGCCCGGCACCGGCGTGCTCGTGGCGAGCTTGTGCGCGACCGTGCGTCGACCCTGCCAGAGCACGCCGTACGGCGAGCCGCCGAAGGTGACGACCTGGTCGCGCGGGGACCGGTCGACGCGCACCCGCACCTGGGCACGCAGGTCCAGGCCGCGCCGGGCCAGGGCCAGCAGCAGGTCCTCGCTGAGTCGGCCCCGGCCCAGCACCGTCCACGCGACGCCGCCGTCGGGACCGGTTCCTCCGGTGCGTACGACGAGGGTGGGGTCGCCGTGCAGCACCACCTCGTGGGGCAGGTCGGGCACGTCGCCGTCCAGGCCGACGTGGCACACCACCGGTGGCAGCGCCGGCATCGTCCGGCGCACGTGCTCGGCCAGCGCCGGGATCGAGCGTGGGTCGACCGCGCAGACCACCACGTCGGCGTCCACCTCGCCGGCGCTGGTCGCCACCGCGACGGCTCGTCCGCCGCGGACGACCACGTCGCGCACGGTCACGCCGAGCTGCACCTCGACGCGACGCTCCCCGAGGCGCTTGGTCATGGCGCCGGCGAGCGCGCCGAGACCGCCGGGCACGGTCCAGGTGCCGAAGTTCTGCTCGATGTAGTCGAGCATCCCCAGCCAACCGGGCACGTTGCGGGGGTCGTGCCCGTCGAGCGTGGCGTGGGTCAACGCCAGCCGCCGGAGCCGCTCGTCCTTGCCGAAGGCGCGACGCACGACCGTGTGCAGCGTCGTGCGTGAGGCGAGCAGGTCGCGGGCCGCCGGGTCGACGTGGTCGGGGGACCAGGGCCGCTCGAGGTAGGCCCGCCGGAGCACGTCCCACGTCTGGGCGAAGGAGTGCACGTGGTCGACCCAGGCGCTCCCGGCCCCGGCACCCAGGGTGGCGGTGACCGCGTCGAGCTGGGCGCCGCGGCTTCCTGACGGCAGGGCCAGCACCGCCCCGTCCTCGAAGCGGTGCTCACGCATCGGATCGAGGGCGACCAGCTCGAGCTCGCGCTCGAGGGGACGCCCGGACTTGCGGAACAGGTCCCGGATCGCGGCCGGCAGGGCGGTCGAGGTGGGCCCGCTGTCCCACCGGTAGCCGTCCTGCTCGAGGAACCCGACGGCGCCGCCGAGGGTGTCGCGCCGCTCGACCAGGGTGACGTGGTGGCCGAGCTTGGCCAGCCGCGCTGCCGTCGCGGTGCCGCCGATGCCGCCGCCGACGACCACCACGCGTGCCATGGGTCGAACCCTAGGTGGTGGCTCTAGCCGGTCGGCGCGCCGTGGTCGCCGCCGCCGGCCCCGGTGCGGGCGGGTCGCTCTCTCCAGCGCCGCCAGCCGCGCCGGATCCGGCGGACCAGGAAGACGATGAGGGACACCCCGAGGACCAGGAGCAGCACGCTGACCCCGAGGGCGATCCACGGGTAGGTGACCGCGAGCAGGACGACGCCGGCCACGGAGAGGTCCTCGGCCAGGCTGGTGGTGGCGTTGGTCACCGGCTCGGGCGAGGTGTTGATGGCCAGGCGGAGGCCCGCCTTGACCGAGTGGGAGAGCAGCGCCGTACCGCCACCGAGCACGGCGTAGACGGCCTGCTCCAGCGACGAGACGTCACCGGCGAGGAGCAGTGCGACAACGGCTCCGACGGTGGGCCGGATCGCGGTGGAGACGGCGTCCCAGGAGGAGTCGACGTAGGGGATCTTGTCGGCCACGAACTCCACGGCGTAGAGCACCCCGGCCACCACGAGCACGTCGGTGCGTGCGAGCACGTCGGGCACCTGGGCGAGGTTCCACATCCGGTCGGTCAGACCCAGCACGCAGCACGACCAGGTAGGCGTTGACGCCGCTGGCCCAGCCGCTCGACACCACCAGGGGCAACAGGTCCACGGGGGAGATCGTAGGTGTCCGCACACAGCCGGGCTGAGTATCTGCACGGATTCGCGGGTCCGGTGCGGACGAGCAGGATCAGGGACACGGGAGCGGCTCGTCCCAGGCCTTGGGCTCGACCGACGAGCCCTGCCACGGGGGTGGGTCTCGGGCGGCCGCTCCCGGCCATCCGGTGCGTCCCCCTCCTCCCGGCCCGACCTGTGCCGGCCGTACGGCGGCGGGTCGAGCCGAGTGGACCAACGGACTAAACCGATGGGCTGAAACCCTTGACGCCGCTCAGTCGCGCGGGGTTGGCTGGAGCCCGACCCGGCACCCCTGGCGGGTCCTTTTCTCGGGAAGGGGCGCTCTTCGATGGCGCGCACGCACAGACTGCTCAAGAGGTCCGCGGCCGGGACGGCGGTGGCCGCTCTCACGCTCAGCGGACTGGCGCTGACCTCTCCGCAGGCCTCGGCCACCGACTGGAGCCAGTGCCTGGCCGGCCCGGCCGACACCCAGGCCGCGTTCGGCCGCGCCGCAGCGGTCAGCGGGGTGCCGGAGGACGTTCTCCTCGCCGTGGGCTACATCGGCTCCCGCTGGAGCCAGCACGAGGGTGCCTCCAGCACGTCGGGCGGCTTCGGCGTCATGCACCTCACCGACCAGCCGGTGACCGCGGAGTCCGCCCCCGACAAGGGCGACAGCAACCGTGGACTGCCCGATCGCGCGGGGTCGCTGACCGTGGCCAGCGACCTCACCGGCATCGGCGCCGACCGGCTGCGCAACGACCCGGTCGCCAACATCTGCGGCGGCGCTGCCGTCCTCGCCTCCTACCAGCCGGCCACCACCGCGCAGCGTCCTGCCGCGTGGAGCAAGGCGGTGGCCCTCAACGCCGGCACCGCGGACCGGCGCGAGGCCCTCGGCTACGCCGACATGGTCTTCGACGTTCTGCGCGAAGGCGCGAGCGAGACCACCGACGCCGGCGACACCGTGACGCTGGCCGCCAGTCCCGGGGCGACTCTCGACACCGCGGCCGCCCGCGACTCCCGGCTGCTGCTCCCGGGGATCCAGGAGCTCGAGTGCCCGACGTCGATCGCCTGCGACGTCATCGAGGCCCAGTACCGCAGCACCGGCCCGGCCGTGACCCAGTACGTCAACTACGACCTCGCCGACCGGGAGAAGGACCTCTCGATCGACTACCTCGTCGTGCACAACACCGAGTGCACCTACGACGTGTGCACCAAGCTGATCACCGGTGAGTCCCAGCCCAACCGGTTCGTCTCCTGGCACTACACGATCCGCTCCAACGACGGTCACGTCGACCAGCACGTCGCCACCCGCAACGTCGCCGCGCACGCCGGCAACTGGTACCTGAACATGCACTCGATCGGCGTCGAGCACGAGGGCATCGCCGCCCAGCCCGGCCAGTGGTACACCGAAGCCCTCTACCGCTCCTCGGCGGAGCTCGTGAAGTACCTCGCCCGGAAGCACCGCTACCCGCTCGACCGGGCGCACGTCGTCGGCCACGAGGAGTTCGGGTCCGCCAACTACAAGTACGACCCGGGCCCCTACTGGGACTGGGAGCACTACATGGATCTCCTGGGCGCCCCGATCGGCGGCCGCGGACACGGCCACCACGACAAGGGCCACCACGACAAGGGCCACCACGACAAGGGCCACCAGGACAAGGCTCGCGCCGATCGGTCCCGCGGAGGGCACGGGCACGGTCAGGGCCGGGCACGGGCGTGGCATCGTCACCGTCAAGCCGGGCTTCACCGACAACCAGCGCACCCTGACCGGCTGCTACGCCGAGGGTGAGCCCTGCCCGACCTTCGGCACCAACTACCTCGACGTGCGCACCGCGCCCAGCGACACCGCACCCCTGGTGGAGGGCTCGACCGACCTGGTCTCGGACCGCAACGCCCGCGCCGTCGCCGGCCACCAGTTCGCCGTCGCCGACCGCGAGGGTGACTGGCTCAAGGTGTGGTGGGACGGTGGCGAGGGGTGGATCAAGAGCCCCCGGCACGACGAGACGGTCGTGCCCACCAAGGGCAAGGTGGTCGAGGCCGTCGACGGCCCGGTCACGGTCTACGCCCGGGCCTACCCCGAGGCCGCGGCCTACGAAGGCACCCCGGTGCCCTACCAGGGCCAGCCGACCCTCCTCGGGCCGGACAACGCCACCACGATCACCCTGCAGCCGGGCCAGCAGTACGTCATCGGTGACAAGAGCGTGCCGACCGACTACTACTACGCCAAGTCCTTCGACAACTCCCTCGAGGGCGACAAGACCGTCATCAGCGGGGACGAGAAGTACTACCAGGTCTGGGTCGGCCACCGCTTCGGCTACGTCAAGGCCGCGGACGTCCGTGTGAAGCGCGTCCGGTGAACCGGTCCGTCCGGGCAGGCCGCGTGGGCCTGCCCGGCCGATCGCCGCTGGGGGCGGTGCTGACCGCCCTGCTGGCCACGGCGCTGGTCGCGGTCGGCGCCTCGGTGGTGCCCGCCGGCGCGGCGGGGGAGATCACCGTCGCCCAGGCGACGGCGACGCAGGACGGCTCCACCGCGGAGGTTCGCGGTTACGTCGTCGGCCAGCCGACCGGTCCCTCGACGGTGGTGACCAGCGGCTTCCCCGACGACTACGCGTTGGCCCTCGCCGACAGCCCGGGGGAGACCGGCACCTCCGAGATGGTCTACGTGCAGGTCCCGGCGGCGTTCCGCGCCGACTGGGGGCTGAGCAGCAACCCCGACCTGATCGGCGATCGCGTCGACGTGACCGGGGTGCTGACGGCCTACTTCTCGCACCCGGGCCTCAAGAGCGGCACCGCGTTCGCCTTCGCCGACGGCGGCGATCCCGACCCCGAGGACCCGCCGCCCGGTGGTGGCGGGGAGTACGACGAGACCTACTACGCCTCCGCGGTCGGATTGAGCGGCTCGGCGCTCAAGGACGAGCTCCACGACATCATCAGCGCGCAGACCCGGCTCAGCTACGCCCAGGTCTGGGAGGCGCTGAAGGACACCGACCAGGACCCGGCCAACTCCGCGAACGTGGTGCTGCTCTACTCCGGTCGCTCGCAGAGCAAGTCGACCAACGGCGGCAACCCCGACGACTGGAACCGTGAGCACGTCTGGGCGAAGTCGCACGGCGACTTCGGTACGTCGACCGGACCGGGCACCGACGTGCACCACCTCCGCCCGACCGACGTGTCGGTCAACGGCTCGCGGGGCAACAAGGACTTCGACGAGGGCGGCAGTCCCGTCGCGGAGGCCTCGGGCAGCTTCACCGATGCCGACTCCTTCGAGCCGCGCGACGCGGTCAAGGGAGACGTGGCGCGGATGGTGCTCTACATGGCGGTGCGCTACGAGGGCGGCGACGGCTTCGCCGACCTCGAGCCCAACGAGTCGGTCGGCAACGGGTCCGCGCCGTACCACGGCAGGCTCTCGGTGCTCCTGGAGTGGAACCGCGAGGATCCGCCGAATGCCTTCGAGCAGCGTCGCAACGACGTGATCTTCGAGAGCTGGCAGCACAACCGGAACCCGTTCGTCGACCACCCGGAGTGGGCGGATGCGATCTGGTGACCCCCGGTCGGCGCCCCGACGAGGGTCCGGGGCATGACCGACACCGATCCCGTCCCCGGCTCCGACGAGCTCCCGTGGGAGCCACCCTTCTCCGGCACCGAGGCCGAGCACCTGACCGGGGCGCTGGACCGGCTGCGCACGACCTTCCGGTGGAAGGCCGACGGTCTCGACGCCGCCGGCCTGGGCGTCACGCTGGGCGCGTCCACGCTGTCGATCGGCGGGCTGCTCAAGCACCTCGCCTTCGTGGAGGACTACACCTTCACCACGAAGTTCCGGGACCGGTCCCCGGGGGAGGCCTGGGCCGACTTCGACGTCGAGGACTGGGACTTCGTCTCGGCCGCCGACGACAGTCCTGAGCGGCTCTACGCCCGCTACGACGAGGCGGTCGCGCGGGCGCGCGCCGAGCTCGGTGCCGCGCTCGCAGACGGCGGTCTCGACCAGCCGATCGCGATGACCGGCGCCCGCCGGCGAGCCGGTCAGCCTGCGCCGGCTGGTCTTCGACCTGGTGGAGGAGTACGGCCGCCACACCGGCCACGCCGACCTGCTCCGCGAGGCGGTCGACGGGCGGGTCGGTGAGGACCCGCCGCCGGGCTGGCTCCCCGAGAGCGGCAGCTACACCTTCTCCTGAGAATCCCGGTCGGGCTGCTCAGCCCTCGACGTCGGTCTCGATCGCGCCGGTCATCGCGACGAGCTCCTCGAAGCTGGTGCTGAACACCGCCGCGGGGTGACCGGCGGCCGCCCACACCTCCCGGTGCCGGCGCAACCACGGGTCGATGTAGGTCGGCACCGGGGCGGGGTGCCCGATCGGGGATACCCCGCCGATCACCTGGCTGGTGTGCGCGCGCACGAAGTCCGGGGTGGCCCGGCGCAGCCGCGGCACCCCGACCCGTCCGGCGACCCGGACAGTGTCGACCCGGTGCGCCCCGGAGGTGAGGATCAGCACCGGCTGCCCGTCGCCCTCGCCACCGTCGGCACCGCTGCCGGTGGAGAAGAGCAGGCTGTTGGCGATCGCGCCGACCTCGCAGCCGAGGGCCTCGGCGGCCAGCGCGGCAGTGTGCACCGAGTCGGGCAGCACCACGATGCGACCGGCTCCGCCACGGCGCTCGAGCTCGGTGCGGAACCGGGCCACCGCCGGCGGTTCGCCGGCGTGGCGGGTGTCGTCGGGGCTGTCGGTGCCGTCGGGGAGGGTCACCCCGGCGACTCTAGCCAGGCCGGCTCCCGTGTCCGGGGCCTGGCCCGTCTCCTCAGGGGATGTCGGGTCCACGGATCGAGCGGTGGGCGTTGACGTGGTGTCGGGGGAGCGGTGTACCGTGGGAGTCGTTCGAACAAGTGTTCGAACGACGCGACGTCCGGTGGCGGTGACTCGACCCCATCGTCACCGGGCGTCGCGGGGTCGAGGGACGGCGCGAGCAGCGTTGAGGAGCGGAGGAGCAGGCGATGCGACGTTACGACGACCCCGTGGAAGTCCGCCGGGGAATGGTGCCCGGACCCGGGGGGGACCAGGAGGGGCCGGCCCAGTTCTTGTGGCGCGGCCGGCTGTGGAAGGTGTGCGACGTGGTCGCGCACTGGGTGGAGACCGGCCCGTGGTGGCAGGCCAGCGCGGTCCCTGCCGATCTGCTCGGCGAGCGCGAGGTGTGGCGGGTCGAGGCAGCCCGCGGGCTCGCTGCCGCCCGGGCGACCGGGGCCGAGCGGGGCGCCGGCATGTTCGACCTGGTCTACGACTGGGCCGACGGCAGCTGGCAGCTCGTCCGGTGCGAGGACTGAGGCCCCCATGACCACACCGACGAGGACGCCGCACCCGTTCGCGGTCCCTGCGGCCAGCCACGCCTACCTCGCCCGTTCCGCAGCCTCGCTCCGGGAGGCGATCACCACCACCGAGGTGCCGCTGCGCTACGCCTTGGCCCACGTCGCGGCGCTGCGAGCGACCGCTGCGCTGCTCGCGGCCCGGGCCACCCCGATCACCACCCGGCCGGGTGCCCGGCGTCGGCCGGCCCAGAGGAACGCCTGGGTGCTGCTGGCCGAGATCGCCCCCGAGCTGGCCGAGTGGGCGGCGTTCTTCTCCGCCGGGGCGGCCAAGCGCGCGGCCGCCGAGGCCGGCTCGACCCGGGCGGTGAGCGCGCGGGAGGCCGACGACCTGGTCCGCGACGCCGACCGGTTCCTCGGTCTGGTCGAGGAGGCCCTCGGCCTGGCTCGGCACGCCACGCCCGAGGAGCAGCTGCCCGTCGTCGTGGCGAGCTGAGGTCGTCGTCGATGCCTGATCCCTTCGTTCACCTGCACGTCGCGTCCGGCTACTCCCTGCAGTACGGCGCCTCGCACCCGCACGTCCTGGTCGAGCGCGCCGTCGAGCAGGAGATGGACACCCTCGCGCTCACCGATCGGGACGGCAGCTACGGCGCGGTGCGGTTCGCCAAGGCCTGCCTCCAGGCCGGGATCCGTCCGGTCCTGGGGGTCGACCTGGCGATCGCCCCCTCCGGGGTGCTGCCGGTCGGACCCTCGCCCGCGCCCGGTGGGCGCTCATCCCGGACCCCGGCCCGGGGCGGCGCGTTCCGCGATCTCGGCCCCGAGCGCGGTGGGCTGACCCGGGTGACCTTCCTGGCCGCCAGCAAGCGCGGCTGGTCGACGCTGTGCCGGCTGGTCTCGGCCACCCACCTGGCCGGGGAACGCGGCACCCCGGTGACCAGCCAGGAGATCGTCGCGGAACACCTGTCCGCGGGGGACGGCGACGTGCTGGTGCTCCTCGGACCCGGCTCGGAGCTGGGCCGGGCGACCGCGTTGCGTCGCGACGACCTGGCCCGGGCGGTGCTCTCCTCGTGGCGCGAGATCGTCGACCCGGTCGACCTCCTCGTCGAGGCGGTCTCCCACCGGCTGGCCGGCTCGGGTCCGGGGTCCTCGCCCCATGCCGCCCGGATGCTGGCCCTGGCCCGCGAGCAGCACCTCGGCACCGTCCTCACCAACGCCGTGCGCTACGCCGACCGGGTCGACGCCGCAACCGTCGACGTGCTCGACGCCGCCCGCCGGCTGGTGCCTCTCGACCTGCGCCACGTGGACCGGGGCAACGCCGAGGGGTTCTTGAAGTCCGGCAAGCAGATGGCCGAGGTCGCCGAGGAGGTCTGCCGGTTCGCCGGCCTCGGCGACAGCGGCCGCGAGGCCCGGCGGCTGCTGGCCCGCACCCGTGCGGTCGCCGACCGGTGCGCGGTCGACCCACGCGCCGACCTCGGGCTGGGGGAGGTGCACTTCCCCGAGCTCGAGATCGCGACGGGCTCGAGCGCCGCCGCGGGCACGGCCCGCTCGGCGGACGGGCTGCTCCGGGCCCGGTGCGAGGCCGGGATCGGACACCGCTACGGCACCGGACCCAAGCAACGGGTCTGGAAGCGGCTCGACGACGAGCTCGACGTGATCGGGCGGTTGGGCTACGCCTCCTACTTCTTGACCGTCGCCGACGTCACCGACCTGATCGCCGAGCGCGGCGTGCGCTGCGCCGCTCGTGGGTCGGGTGCCGGCAGCCTGGTCAACTACCTCCTCGGTGTCTCGGGGGTCGACCCGGTACGCCACAACCTGCTGATGGAGCGCTTCCTCTCACCACTGCGGCAGGCACTGCCCGACATCGACGTCGACGTGGAGTCCGCGCGCCGGCTCGAGATCTACGAGGCGATCCTCGACCGCTACGGCGGGGAGCGCTGCGTGTGTGTCTCGATGATGGACACCTACCGGGTCCGTCACGCCGTCCGCGACGTCGGCGCCGCGCTCGGGATGCCGCTCGGCGAGATCGACGCGATCGCCAAGGCGTTCCCGCACATCCGGGCACGCGACGCCCGGGTCGCGCTGCGTGAGCTCCCCGAGCTGCGCAGCTCCGGGCTGCTGCACGCGGAGGGTGGTGCCTCCCTGGACCACTTCTTCCGGCTGGTCGAGCGGCTCGACGGACTGCCCCGCCACATCGCGGTGCACCCCTGCGGGGTGCTGCTCTCCGACGCCACCCTGCTCGACCGCACCCCGGTCGAGGCCTCCTACGCCGGCTTCCCGATGAGCCAGTTCGACAAGGACGACGTGGAGGACCTCGGCCTGCTCAAGCTCGACGTGCTCGGCATCCGGATGCAGTCCTCGATGGCGCACGCCGTCGCGGAGATCCGTCGGGTCGACGGCGTCGAGCTCGACCTCGACGACGAGGCCCAGGTGCCCTTCGACGACGGGGCCACCTTCTCGATGATCTCCACCGGCAAGACCCTCGGCTGCTTCCAGATCGAGAGCCCCGGCCAGCGTGAGCTGGTCGGCAAGTCCGGCATCGACACCTTCGAGGAGGTGATCGCCGACATCTCGCTGTTCCGGCCCGGACCGGTCAAGAGCGACATGATCACGCCCTACCTCGAGGCCAAGCAGGGCTGGGCGATGCCGCGCTACCTCCACGACGACCTGCGACCGATCCTGGGCGAGACCCACGGCGTGGTGGTCTTCCACGAGCAGGTGATCGAGATGATCGCGCTGTTCACCGGCTGCACCCTCGCCGAGGCCGACGAGGCCCGCCGCGCCCTCGGCGACGTCGAGGGGATGGCCGAGACCAAGCTGTGGTTCTACCCCCGCGCGGTCGCGCGCGGCTACTCCCGGCCGTTGGTCGAGGAGGTGTGGAAGGTGCTCGAGGCGTTCGCCTCGTTCGGCTTCTGCAAGGCCCACGCCGCGGCGTTCGCGCTGCCGACCTACCAGTCGGCCTGGCTCAAGACCCACTGGCCGGCGCACTTCCTGGCCGGGGTGCTCACCCACGACCCCGGCATGTACCCCAAGCGGCTGATCCTCGACGATGCCCGCCGGCTCGGGATCACCGTGCTCGGCCTCGACGTCAACCACAGCGAGAAGGAGTACGTCGTCGAGCTCCTCGACGACGACGCCGAGCATGGGTCCGCGGCCGGACGTGGGTATGGGATCCGGTTGGCGTTGGCAGAGGTCAAGGGGATCTCCGAGGCGGAGGTGCTGCGCACGGTGGCCGCCCGGCCCTACCAGTCCCTCACCGACTTCTGGCACCGCGCCCGCCTCTCCCGGCCGATCGTGGAGCGGCTGGTGCTCGCTGGTGCCTTCGACGGGATCTACAGCATCGGCGCGGTGCTCGCCGGGCGCGGCATCCGCCCCCGGGGGACCGTCACCCGCCGCGACCTGCTGCTCCAGGTCGCCGACCTCGACCGGCACACCCGTGCGGTCGACCGGGCCGGCTCCGGCCGCGGCCGCGGGCTGCGTCCGGCGGGGGCACTGCCCGGTGGTCGGGTCGGGGCGGCGACCCGCGCCGACGCGGCAGCCCGGGCCAACAGCTCCGACGAGCGGGTCCGCGACCAGGGCCGGGAGGCCCTGGCCGCGCGGCCCTCCGGTGCCCGGTCCGGGCAGCAGCCGTGGGAGCAGCCCTCCAACCTCGCCGACCAGTCGCAGATGCACCCCGCCCGGGCCAGAGCCGGGGTGTGGGAGCAAGCCGCCCGTCAGTCCCAGGCGACCCGGGGAGCACGGCCGGTCACCTCGGTCCAGCTCGCCCTCGACCTCGGCGACGCCCCGGTCGACGGCGAGTCCTCCGGGCTGCCGGAGATGAACGCCTCGGAGCGGGTCCGCGCCGAGCTGGAGATCCTCGGGCTCGACGTCAGCGCCCACGTCGTGGACTTCTACGCAGGTCTCCTCGACGCGCTCGGGGTCACCCGCTCCAGCGAGCTGTTGAACCGGCGCAGCAAGGCCGAGCTGCTCGTCGCGGGGGTCAAGGTCGCCACCCAGACCCCACCGATCCGGTCCGGCCGCCGGGTCGTCTTCTTGACCCTCGACGACGGCACCGGGCCGGTCGACGCCACCTTCTTCGAGGACGCCCAGGGTCCCTACGCCAGCACGGTGTTCGGCTCCTGGCTGCTGCTGGTGCGCGGCGAGCTGCGTCGCACCGGTCACCGTGGCGTCTCGCTGCGCGCGACCGGCTGCTGGGAGCTGTCCGCGCTGCACGACCTCTGGCAGCGCGAGGGTCTCGACGCGGTGCGCGCGCTGATCGCGACCGACCCCGCTGCCGCTTCCTCACCCGAGACCCGAGACCGCGCCGGCAGCCCCGAGGCCAGTGCCGTCGGCAGCCCCGAGGACAGTCCGGCCGGCACTCCGGAGGGCAGTCCGGCCGGTGGGATGGGACGGCGCCGGGTGCTGGTGCACTCCAGCGGGTTCACCATGTCGCCCTACTCCGACATCAAGCCCGCCGGGGAGGACACCAAGGCGGCTCCACGCAAGCTCTGGCACTCCTCCCCTGGATCCTCGGGAGGGTGAGGTGCACCCTGCCCTAGGCTGGCCACCATGCCTGCCGAGACGAGTCTTCAGCGGCGCAGCGCCGCCCGCACCGCGGTCGTCTGGGACGCCCTGCGCGAGGTGCTCGAGGCCGCGGCCGGTCCCGACGGGGTCGCCGAGGTCGTCGACATCGGCGGCGGCACCGGCGGGTTGGCGGTACGGGCAGCCGGGCTCGGTCACCGGGTCACCGTGGTCGACCCCAGCCCCGACGCACTCGCGATCCTGGCCCGTCGGGCCGAGGAGAGCGGGGTCGCCGACCGGGTCACCGCACTCCAAGGTGACCTCGGTTCGCTCGCGGACGCCACCTTGGTCGCGGCCGGTTCCGCCGACGTGGTGCTCTGTCACGGCGTGCTCGAGATCGTCGAGGACGTCGCCCCCGCCCTCGCCGCGATCGCGGCGACGCTGCGGCCCGGTGGCACGCTCAGCCTGCTGGTGGGCCAGCGGCACGCCGCCGTGGTCACCCGGGCGATGGCCGGTCACTTCGGGCAGGCACTGGCGATCCTCGAGGGCGACGACCCGGCCACGACCGCCGGTGGTCGGCGGTTCACCGCGGACGAGATCGCCACGCTGCTCGACGCCGGTGGTCTCGACGTCGAGACGATGCACGCGGTGCGGGTCTTCGTCGACCTGGTGCCCAGCTCGCTGGTCGACCTCGAGCCCGGGGCAGCCGAGCGGCTCGTCGAGCTCGAGCAGGCCGTCGCGCGTCGTCCGGAGTACCTCCCGCTCGGCACCCAGCTCCACGTCCTGGCCACCCGCCGCTGAGCCGGGATCCACCGCTCTCCGCCTGCGGTGGGTCCGGTGAGGGCCGCCGGCCCGGATGCCGCCTCACGGCACTGCCCGATCCTGCACGTCGACATGGACGCCTTCTACGCCTCGGTGATGCTGCGCGACCGACCCGACCTGCACGAGGTCCCGGTCGCGGTCGGGGGTGGCCACCGCGGGGTGGTGCTCTCGCCCAACTACCCCGCCCGCGCCCACGGGGTCCGCTCGGCGATGCCGATGTCCCGGGCACGCCGGCTGTGCCCGGGACTGGTGCTGGTGCCGCCGGACTACGACACCTTCAGCGCGGTCTCCGCGTCGGTGATGGAGACCTTCCGCCAGGTGACCCCGGTGGTGCAGGTGCTCTCCCTCGACGAGGCCTTCCTCGACGTCCGGGGGTCGCTGCGCCGCTTCGGGTCGCCGTACGCCGTCGCCGAGCACCTGCGTGCCCGGATCCACGACGAGCAGCGGATCACCTGCTCGGTCGGGGTGGCCAGCACCGTGGGCAACGCCAAGCTCGCCTCCCGCCGGGCCAAGCCCGACGGGGTCGTGGTGGTGCCGCCGGAGGAGGTGACCACGTTCTTGCACCCGCTCGGGGTCGAGGAGCTGTGGGGGGTGGGGGAGAAGACCGCCGCGTTGTTGCACCGGCTCGGGCTGATGACCGTCGGCGACCTCGCCCACACGCCGCTGACCACGCTGCACCGCGCCGTCGGGGTCGCGATGGGCACCCAGCTGCACCGGCTCGCCTGGGGCCACGACGACCGCACCGTCGTGCCTCGTCGTGGCCTCGACGAGCCCGACAAGAGCATGGGGGCCGACGAGACCTTCGGCCGGGACACCGATGATCACACGGTGATCCTGCGGGAGGTGCTGCGGCTCTCCGCCAAGGTGGCCGGTCGGTTGCGCGCGGCCGAGGTCGCCGGGCGGACGGTCACCCTCAAGGTCCGGTTCGCCGACTTCACCACCCTCACCCGCACCCGCACGATCGGCGAGGCCACCGACGTGACCCAGGAGATCTACCGGACCGCTGCGGACCTGTTCGACGGGCTCGGGCTCCAGCGGGCCAGGATCCGGCTGGTGGGGGTACGGGTCGAAGGACTGGTGCCGCGTGTGCGGGTGCAGCGCCAGCTCGTGCTCGGTGCCCGGGAGCGCGGCTGGTCCGAGGCTGACCGCGCGGTCGATCGGGCCTTGCTCAGATTCGGCGATCTCGCGGTGCGACCGGCTACGCTCATCGGGGGAGATCGGGCCTGACTCCGGGGGGAGAACCGATGGGGCACCGCAACCCGGCCGGCAGGCCGTCACGCGCGGCAACGCGTGACCTCGGCGTGCCCGCACAACGACCCGACGACACCGTCGCCTACCCCGAGGCCTACGGTCTGTCCGGTCTCGCGGCCCCGCACGAGACGTTCGCCCCGATCACCGCCCTCGGGCCGATCGCCGAGGCCGAGATGTTCCGCAGCATCGCGGTCAGCGCTCCCGACGGGGTCGTTGCCGCCGATCCCGACGGCCGGGTGGTCTGGGTCAACGAAGCCGCCGCCGCGCTCTTCGGCTGGGCGGCCGCGGACCTCGTCGGCCAGCCGTTGACGATCCTGGTGCCCGAGCGGGTGCACGCCGAGGCCTTCGAGCTGCGGCGCCGGGTGATCGCCGGTGAGCCGATCACCCCGCTGGTCACCACGGGCCTGCGCCGGGACGGCTCCACGTTCCCGCTGTCGCTGGTGCCGGCGATCCGCCGTACCCCCGCGGGTCAGGTCCTCGGGATGAGCGCGATCCTGCGTGACCTCACCGAGGAGGCGCAGGTGCGCCGTGACCTCACCGAGGCGCTGGCCCGCTCGCACGCACGCTTCGACCAGGTGTCCAAGCCGCAGGCCCTGCTCGACCTCGAGGCCCGCTTCGTCGCGGTCAACGACGCCGCCTGCCGGTTGTTCGGCTGGCGACGCGACCAGCTGCTCGGTCGGGACGCCCGTACGTTGGTCCAGGCCGTCGACCTGCCGACCGCGACGGTCCAGCTGGAGAAGCTCGCGACGGGGGCGTCCGACGCCGTCAGCTACGAGGTCGTGGCCAGGCGCGCCGATCGCACCGAGCTGCCCGTGCTCATCGACGTCAGCCTGGTCCGGGACAGGGACGGCACCCCTCGCGAGCTTGCGGTCTTCGCCCGCGACCTCAGCGACCTGGCCCAGGCCCACGAGCGGGTCGAGGCCCAGGACGCGTTCTTCCGGGGCGTCTACCGGCGCGCGGCCGACCCGGCCTTCGCCCTGGACGCCGAGGGGAAGGTCCTCTACGCCTCGCCCGCTTTCACCCGGGTCTTCGGCTACCAGCCCGAGCAGGTGCGCACCTCGCTGGACTTCCTGCACCCGGACGACGTGCCCCGGGTGCGCGCAGCCATCTCCCGGCTGGAGACCGTCGACGGGGGGAGCGACCGGCTGGTGGTGCGTGGTCGCGACATCACCGGCCGTTGGCGCTGGTTCGAGGCGGTGACCACCAACTACCTCCGCGACCCGAGCATCGGCGGCGTGGTCGTGAACCTCCGGGAGGTCACCGCTGAGATCACCGCTCGTGAGGACCTGCGCCGGTCCGAGGAGCGCTACCGGGCGATCGTGGAGACCGCGCAGGAGGGGATCCTCCTGCTCGACCCGCGGGGCGACGTGCTCTTCGCCAACGAGAAGATGGCCGAGATCTTCGGGATCGACCCGATCGCTCTCGGCGAGGCCAACGCCTTCGACCTCTTCGAGGAGCAGGACCGCACGGTCGTGCGCGGCACCCACGGTCCCGAGCACTTCGAGGTCGGCTACGCCCACCCCGACGGCAGCCGGCGGATCCTCTCGGTCAGCGCCAGCCCGCTCGCTGGCGACGACGGCGGCGAGGTGGGTTCTCTCGGGATGGTCTCGGACGTGACCACGGCTCGCGAGGCCGAGGCGGAGCTGCGCTACCAGGCGCTGCACGACTCCCTGACCGGGCTGCCCAACAGGGCCCTGCTCGTCGACCGGCTCCGGATGGCCGAGGCACGCCAGCACCGCTCGGGCGACCCCGGCGGCCTCGCGGTGATCTTCCTCGACCTCGACCACTTCAAGCTCGTCAACGACTCCCGTGGCCACGAGGCGGGTGACCGCCTCCTGGTGGATGCGGCGACCCGGCTGATCGCTGCCGTCCGCGACACCGACACCGTCGCCCGCCTCGGCGGCGACGAGTTCGCCGTCGTCTGCGAGCGGTCCACCCCGGAGGAGGTCGAGCTGGTGGCCGAGCGGATCCAGCGCGCCCTCACGGCGCCGTTCGAGCTGGACGGCGGCCTGGTGAGCGTCGGCGCCAGCCTCGGCATCGCGCTCTCGCCGCCCCACGACCCCGCCGACCTGCTGCGGTTCGCCGACGCGGCGATGTACGCCTCCAAGGCCGGCGGCCGGGGCCGCACCTCCACCTACGACCGGAGCGACTGAGCCGGAGGCACCGCACCTGTCCGGAAACGGCGGCGGCCCCCGGGTCCATCTCGAGATGGGACCTGGGGGCCGCTGTCGCCGTCCGGCATCGGGGGGCTGATGCGTCCGGCTCCACGGTCGGCAGGGGGGCTTGCTCTCCCGTGGTTGTGGGGTTGACCTCCCGACACCGTCGTCCCTCCCAAGGACGACGCTGACGGGCAGTCACACACTTCTTCGGCAGCCGGTCGGTCATCCTTGATAGCCCGAACAACCTATTTCCCTCTGGTCGTCTGGTGGAGCCGTGGCCACTTGCCCGCGCGAGCAGACAAATGGTGGAAAGGTGGTCGTCGTCCGGCCATGCTGAGGCTTTCGGCATGGCTCACCCACATCGTCAGCCGTCACGACGGCAAGGTTTGGAAACTGACCATGAGCATGGATGCGGCGGCCTCTCGGTCCGCGGGCGTGGGCGGGGTCGAGGCCCCCCCGCGGCACTGGTCCGAGCTGTCCCTCGACGGCCTGCGCGCTTACCGGCGCCGGCTCTCCGACGAGGAGGAGCGCGTCTCCTACTGGCGTCGCCTCGTGCACGCCCGCATCGACGTCCTGGTGGCCGAGGCCCACCACGAGCGTCCGTTGACGGTCGACGAGCTGATCCGGGTGCTGGGCGACACCGGCCAGGGGAATGGGCGCTCCGCCCTGGTGGGGTTGCACGCCGAGGAGCCGTTGCCCGACCTCCCGGTGCTCCAGGAGATGTGGGTGACCGAGCTCGACCCGCACGACGCCGCCGCCGTGGCGGACGCCATCTCCCGCCTCCGGGTCGCCGAGACCCAGCTCACCGACTACCGCAAGGCTCTCCACGGGCGTCTCGACGCGGCCACCAAGGAGCTGATGAGCCGCTACCGGGAGGATCCGGCCAGTGCCCTGGTCGCGCTCAGCCGCCCGCACACGAAGACCGGGGGTCTTGGGTGAGTGCCGACCAGGACTCCGTGCTCCAGCTGTGGAAGGAGTACCAGCAGAGCGGTGACGCTGCCCTGCGCAACCGCCTGGTGATGCAGTACGCCCCTCTCGTGAAGTACGTCGCCGGCAGGATGCGGACCCGGATGCCGGACACCGTCGACCAGGACGACCTCGTCTCCGACGGCGTGCTCGGACTGCTGGACGCCGTCGAGCGTTTCGACCCCGGCCGAGGGCTGACCTTCCAGACCTTCGCGGTGCCGCGCATCAGAGGCGCGATCATCGACGGCATGCGGTCCATGGACTTCGTCCCCCGCTCGGTACGCGACAAGCTGCGCGCGGTCCAGAAGGCCCAGGTGGCGCTCGAGGTGCGGCTGGGCCGCAGCCCCGAGGTGCAGGAGATCGCGGCCGAGACCGGGATGCCGGTCCAGCAGGTGCGCGACCTGACCAAGCAGGCTTCGGGCAACCACGCCAACCTCGACGACTTCGACCTGGCCGACGACCTGGCGACTGCCGCCGACACGAACGTGGTCGAGGGTGACGACACTGCGTTGCTGATGCGGGTGGTCAACGAGCTCGCGGAGCGCGACCAGGTGGTGATAGCGCTGTACTACTTCGAGGGCCTGACGCTGGCCGAGATCGGTTCCGTGCTCGGCGTGACCGAGTCGCGGGTGAGCCAGCTGCACAGCCGGGCGACCGCGACCCTCCGCGCCAAGATCGTGGCGTTCGAGTCGGCCTGACCAGGGACCCTGGGGGCTCTCCCGGAGATGAATTTTTCCAGGGCGGGTACCACGGCCTTGAAGTGCTGCCTAGACTGATCTGTACACGAACGCTGGCGGGAGGTCAGAGTGCCGCTCTCGGAAGAAGAGTTGCGTCTGCTGGAGCAGATGGAACGCGCGCTGGTCGCGGACGACCCCAAGCTGGCGTCCACGATGCGCGGGTCCAAGATGCGGCACCACGCGCGTCGGCGTGCCTACGTCGCCGGCGGTGTCTTCCTTGTCGGCGTCGTGGTCCTGATGACCGGAGCCGTCACCTCGCAGACCGTCGTGGGAATCGTCGGCTTCGTGGTGATGCTCGGGGCCGCCTACGTCGCGCTCGTCTCGTGGCGGGGCTCCACCTCGGCACCGGCGGGGGAGTCCTCCCAGGAGGACCCGCACGCCCCCTTCACCCTCATCGAGGGTGGCCGCCCGTCCAAGCGCGGCGGCAAGAGTGGCGGGCGCCCCTCCCAGCAGGGGTCGCT
Source organism: uncultured Actinomycetota bacterium (assembly GCA_963772415.1). Classification (GTDB taxonomy): domain Bacteria; phylum Actinomycetota; class Actinomycetes; order Propionibacteriales; family Nocardioidaceae; genus Nocardioides_B. The sequence goes on from CAVYWU010000007.1 coordinate 452,576, forward strand.
GATGGAGCGCTTCGAGGAGCGGTGGCGTCGCCGCCGCGACCAGAACGGCTTCTGAGCACCGCACTACCCAGCAGCCCTGTGTCGCCTGCCCGGGTCACACGGCGTGGTCGACGCCTGGGTCGTCGAAGCGCACGCCGCGCCGGAAGCCGGTGCCGCGTCCGCCGCGCAGGTCTGCGGTGAGCGACCGCGGGAGCCACCCGGCGCGGGTCCGGCTGCGTCGGCTCGCACCGGCAGCGAGCGCTGCGGCGCAGCGCTCCACGTCGGCGCGGGTGGCGTCCACCTGCGCGTCGGAGGGCGGCACCGAACGGGCGTAGCGGGCCAGCTCGACCAGCCGGACGAGTCGCTCGAGCCCGGTCGTGGCCTCTGGATTGGCCTGTGCGCCGCGCGCCTCTGCGCGCGTCAACGCATCCTCCTCGACGCCGGGGCTCGCGAAGGACCGGACCAGCTCGCGGGCCCGGGCCCGGACCGAGACCCGGTCGTCCCAGGCCACACCGAGGTCGAGCGCCGTCGCACGAAGCTCAGCCCAGGCCGACTCGGCCAGCGCGTGCGGGGTGGTCGCCGCGTTCCAGCGCCGCCGCCGGGCCTGTGCACGCAGCAGGCGAGGTGTCAGGGCCACCAACGCGACCATCGCGGCCACGCCGAGGACGCGTACCAGCAGACCGGCGTCGAAGCCGCCGCCTCCACCGTCGCTGCCCGTCCCCGCGTCCGCGGAGGGCTGGTTGATGCGGTTGTTGTCGGGCACCACGGCCTGCGACGAGGACGCGGCTGCGCTGGGTCCGCGGTCGACCTCACCGCGGGTGTAGCCCGGCACCGAGGGCGCCTGCTCGGCGGGGGTGGGCTCGAAGCGGACCCAACCGGTGCCCTGGAAGTACATCTCGGGCCAGGCGTGCAGGTCGTGGGTGCTGTAGACGTAGGTCTGGCCTCCGTCGGTGGAGGTCGGGCGCAGGAAGCCGACCGCGACCCGCGAGGGGATGTCGAGCGCCCGGCCCATGGTGGCCATGGCGGTCGCGAACTGCTCGCAGTAGCCCGAACGGTCCTCGGTCAGGAAGGTCTCGAGCTCGCCGAGGCCGTTGCCCGGGGACCTGTCCAGGGAGTAGTCGAACTCACCGTCCACCCGGAACCAGCGTTGGAGGGCCACCGCCTGCTCGAACTTGGAAGGCTGGTTGAGGGTGATGTCGAGGGCGAGGCGGGTGATCGACTCGGGCATCTCCTCGGGCAGCTCTGTCATGGGCTGGAAGACGGACGCGGGCGCTGCGGCGGTGGTGGCGAGGTCCTCCGCGGTGACGGAGAGCCGGATCGCGTCGAGTGCATAGCTCTGGTCTCGCGTGTCCTGGTCCTCGACGGCCGAGATGAAGTCCAGGGTGCGCTGGTCGTAGCGCCAGTCACCGGGCGCATCGATGGCCTGCGCGGGATAAGGGCTGGGCAGCCACCGGGAGTTGAAGTCCGAGCCGATGTCGACCCGCCACTGGTAGACCTGGCGAGGGAGGTCAGGATCGAGCCCCGGGGGCTCCGGCAGCGGCCCGCTCGCCATCTGTTCCCTGGGGATCTCTCGTTCGGAGGGACGCCAGCTCTCGCCGTCGAAGCGATCCAGGACGGTCACCCGCAGGTAGGACGGGTCAGGGTCGTCGGTGGTGACCCTGAGCAGGTCGATATCGGCCCCCCGGGAGAGGTCACGACGCATGTCGACCATCGGGTTGGAGAGCGTGACGGCGTCCCCGTTGCCACCGGGGCCGTTGCCGAAGCCTTCGAACACGCTCAGGGAGAGGGTGGGGACGAGCACCGGCACCAGCACGGCGAGACCGGTCGCGGTCAGTCCGATCTTGCGGGCCGAGGACCACAGGGCCTGGCCGCTGACCTGCGTGCTCTGGGTGTCGAAGACGCGCTCGTGGGAGACCTGGCGACCCCATCGACCCATCCGGGTCGCCTCCTGTGCGGTGATCAGGAACAAGAAGCACATCGCGCCCACCGCGAACTTCGTCCAGGAGACGCCGCCCGCCAGGATGCTGATCGGGGCGGTGTAGGCGGCGAGCAGTGGCAGCCCCGCGACGGGGGCGCGGCGCAGCCCGCAGGCCAAGAAGTCCACCAGCAAGGCGGTGCACATCCCCGACACGATCAGCAGCGGCGCGAACTCGACGGCCCCGGCCGGAACGGGTGCGGCGAACACGCGGGCCACCTCCGCCGCGTCGACGAGGGTGCGCCCGACCTCGGCCAGCGACTCCCGGGTGGGCAGGTAGCCCCACCACGCCGACGACTCGGCCCAGCGGTGGTGCAGCCAGCCGCCGACCACGAGGATCTGGACGAGGAGCACCAAGAGCGCGGACTGACGGGCCGAACGCAGCAGGATCCCGGTCCCAGCGACCAGCAGGCAGCCGGCGGCGAGCGGCACCAGATAGCTGCTCGAGCGTTCGGCGAAGGGTGACCAGGACAGCAGGGTCACCCAGGTGGTCAGTGCCGCCAGCAACGAGACGGTCGCGGTGCCGGGCCAGCGCAGCCGGCTCTCCCGGGGTGGCCGGGGACGCTCGCTCTGGCGCGCCTCGAGGTCGAGGAGCTTCCGGCTGAGGGTGTCCTGGCTCATGCGGAGTCCCCGCCCTGTGGGGTGTTCATGCGGTGCCCCGTGCCGCTGCCGCGGCTGTCGCGTTCGCGGCCGCGGACCGGCCGCTGCCCGAGGAGCGCCCGAGCAGGCCGAGCTCCTGCCAGACGCGAGGGAGCGGGTCCTGGGGTCCTGCCGAGACCGCCCGCCACCCCTGCGCGGTCAGCCAGGGCACCGCCGGTATCGCCTCGACGGTGCGCCCCCAGCCTGCGACGTCGAGCGTGATGGCCATCGCGCCGGCCGCCGAGTGCCGCATCCGGGTCAGCGCCGGCCGGTCGTGCTCGGCGACATTGCCGAGCACGCCGATCAGCAGTCCGGAGTGGCCGCCGTCCTGGAGCCATTTCACGTCCACGTGGGGGTGCCCGACAGCGGTGACCACGGCGAGGGACTCCAGCAGTGGTGCGGTCTCGGCGATCATGGCGCCGTGCTCGTGCCACTGGGTCGAGGCCTCGTCGCCGGATGCGGTGACCAGGCGGACGCTGAAGCCGCGCTGGATCAGGTGCACCCCGATCGAGGCCGCGGCCACGACCGCCTGCTCGAGGGAGGAGGCGGGTCCGCTGCCGGCATGCGCGATCTTGCGGTTGTCGAGGAACAGCGTCGCCCGCGACTGCCACGGCTGCTCCTCGCGGCGCACCATCAGCTCGCCGCTGTGGGCGCTGCTGCGCCAGTGCACCCGACGCAGGTCGTCGCCGCGACGGTACTCGCGCACCGTCACGTCCTCGGCGCTGCCGCTGGCGAAGGCGCGGGGCCGGTTGTCCCCGGAGCCGGTCCAGGCGCCCGAGAGCGGCACCGGCGGCAGCGGGAGCACGCGCGGGGTGACCACCAGGGACGAGGTGCTCTGGAAGGTGCGGTCGAGCTCGACCATGCCGAACGGGTCGCTGAGCCGGACCTTCATCGGCCCGATCGTGAACTTGCCGCGCACGTCCGAGCGCACGACGTACCCGATCTGGCGGCGCCAACGCGGGCCCATCCGGTCGACCACGAAACGGGGCCGGGACCCGAGCACGTAGGGGATCTGGTCCTCGAGGAGCAGCAAACCGGTCGGCATCCTCCCGTCGTTGGTGAGGTCGATGCTGACCTGCGACTGCTGGCCGGCCACGACCTGCACCTTGGACAGCGAGCGGACCAGGCCGAGGCGGTAGCGGCTGCGGCCGAGGAACCATGCCGTCGCCAGCGGCACCAGCACGAGCAGAGCGCCGACCCGGACGAGGTCGTCGTAGCCGAGGAAGATCGCACAGACCGTCGCCGTGACGCCCGCGGCGATGAACGCCCGACCCCGGGTGGTCAGGGCCGAGAGCGCCTCACGCATCGCCGGTCATCCTCAACCGCGTCTTGCCGTGGGCATCGACACACCCGCGACGATCTGCTTGAGGGTCACGTCCGGCGTGCGACCGCTCATCGAGGACTCGACGGTCGGGAGCAGCCGGTGCGCGAGCACCTGCACCGCGAGGTCCTGGACGTCGTCAGGGATGACGTAGTCACGACCGCGGATCGCGGCGGCGGCCTTGGCCGCGCGGACGAGGTGCAAGGTCGCGCGGGGCGATGCGCCGAGCATCAGCTCGGGGGAGGACCTGGTGGCGGTGGAGATGGCCACCGCGTAGCGCTGGACGGCGTCGGAGACGTAGACGTCGCGGACGATCGCGATCAGCTTGCGGATCTCGGCGGCGTCGGTGACCGGCTCGAGGTCGTCGAGCGGGTTGGCCCGGGTGTGTGAGTCGAGCATCGCGATCTCGGCCGCCTCCACGGGGTAGCCCATGGAGACGCGCGCCATGAAGCGGTCGCGCTGGGCCTCGGGGAGCGCGTAGGTCCCCTCCATCTCGATCGGGTTCTGCGTCGCGATCACCATGAACGGTGACTCCAGGTGGTACGTCGCGCCGTCGACGGTGACCTGACGCTCCTCCATGCACTCCAGGAGTGCCGACTGCGTCTTGGGGCTTGCGCGGTTGATCTCGTCGCCCACCACGACGTTGGCGAAGACGCCTCCTGGCCGGAACTCGAACTCCCGGCTGTCCTGGTTGAACACCGAGACCCCGGTGACGTCGGAGGGCAGCAGGTCGGGGGTGAACTGGATCCGGCGCACCGTGCAGTCGATCGTGCGGGCGAGCGTCTTGCTCAGCATCGTCTTGCCGACCCCGGGCACGTCCTCGATCAGCAGGTGACCTTCGGCGAGCAGCACCACCATGGCGAGCCGGGCCACCTCGGGCTTGCCCTCGATGACCTTCTCGATCCCCCCGCGAACCTTGCCGGTGACCCGGGCGAGCGTGTCCAGGTCGGCCCCGCTGGCGCCCTCGCCAGCCACCGACCCGTCGGTCCCGCCGTGAATGTCCGCCTCTGTGGTCACGCGTTCCTCTTCCTCGCCTCGTCCAGCCGGCCACGGGACGAGTCGCATCCGCCCCCCGGCGCCGTAGTCAACCTCATGCGTCCGGTGCTGTCACCGCCCGCACAGGCGCCGTAGGCCAACCGACATCAAATCGTTCTCACCAGTGTGCCCACCCAGTGTGCAAGGTCACGCCTAGCGGCGGAACGGGCAGCCGCTGCCGTTTTCCCCCACCTTCCTCCACCGACGGTCCGCAGCGGCGCCAGGGCGTGGGGGAGCGGGCCACCCGGACGTCCCGCTGCGCCGTGCGCCTGGCCTGTACGGCTGAGCGGGGGAGAGGGAGGCCGGACCCCGAAACGCCGGCGGGAACTGTCGAAAATGGTTGACGGTGGAGTGAAGTGGAGTACAGTGGAGCGCAGTGGAGGAGAGGCAGCCTCAGCAGGGTCGAGATGGGGAGGGGCCGGATGTTCTTCGGTACCTACACCCCCCGGCTCGACGACAAGGGGCGGCTGTTCCTCCCGGCGAAGTTCCGGGACGAGTTGGCGGAGGGGCTCGTGGTGACTCGAGGGCAGGAGCGCTGTCTCTACGTGTGGTCCATGGAGGAGTTCGGCAAGCTCACCGACCGGTTCCGCGAGGTGCCGGTCACCAACAAGGCGGCACGGGACTACGTCCGCATGTTCTTCGCCGGCGCCTCGGACGAGACGCCGGACAAGCAGGGCCGCGTGACCATCCCGTCGATGCTTCGGGACTACGCGTCGCTGTCGAAGGACTGCATCGTCATCGGCGCGATGAACCGGATCGAGATCTGGGACGCCGCGGCCTGGCAGACCTACAGCGACGAGAAGGAGCAGTCCTTCGCGGATCTCTCCGAGGACATCTTCCTCGGTCTCTAGGCAGCACCCGCACGACAACTCAACAGCGGTGGTCACCGACAGTCGCCGGACGAGGTCTTGCGTCCGCTCCCTCGGAGCCGTCTGGCACACCTTCCCCGGTGCCAGAAGGCAACTTCCCTCTGAGCGAGCGGACGCCGGACCTGGTCCGGCGAACCAGGTGGCCTCCGCGATCGCACCACATCCGTTGCCACCGCCCGCGAGGGCATCCGAGGGGTCGAGCCCGATGAGCATCTCCGCCCAGGCGTCCCGCCTGACACCACCGAGACCACCGCGGCCGTTGGTCCGGCCGCAGCGCCGGGTGCGCCACGAGGTCCGTGACGGCGTCGTCGTGATCGCCTTCACCGCGGTGGCCTCCACGGCCCTCGCCGGCGCGATGCTCCTGGTGATCACCTGGGTGGGTCAGGCCGTCTGATGGACAACCCCGTCGACCGATCGGGCCACGTCCCGGTGCTGCTCGACCGGGTCGTCGCCCTCGTCGCACCCAGCCTCGATCGGCCCGGCGCCCTCCTCGTCGATGCCACCTTGGGTCTGGGCGGCCACACCGAGGCGGTGCTGGCGCGCTGCCCGCAGGCCCGGGTCATCGGGATCGACCGCGACCCGCACGCCCTCGCGCGCAGCCGGGAGCGACTCGCGCCGTACGCCGAGCGGGTGACCTTCGTGCACGCCGTCTACGACGAGATCGCCGACGTCCTCGACGACCTGGGACTCGCCCACGTCGACGGCGTGCTGTTCGACCTCGGCGTCTCCTCGATGCAGCTCGACGTCCGGGAGCGGGGCTTCGCCTACGCCGGCGACGCGCCGCTGGACATGCGGATGAACGACTCCGAGGGTCTGACGGCCGCAGACGTCCTCAACAGCTACTCCGTCGCCGAGCTGGCCCGGATCCTGCGCGACTACGGCGAGGAGAAGTTCGCCCGCCGCATCGCCGAGGCCGTGGTGCGCGAGCGCACCCAGGAGCCCTTCACACGGTCCGCCCGACTGGTCGAGCTGCTGTACGCCGCCATTCCGGCGCCGGCCCGTCGCACCGGCGGGCACCCGGCCAAGCGCACCTTCCAGGCCTTGCGCATCGAGGTCAACGACGAGCTGTCGGTGCTGCGTCGGGCGCTGCCGGCCGCGATCGCCGCGGTCGGTCAGGGCGGCCGCGTCGTGGTGATGGCCTACCACTCGCTGGAGGACCGGCTCACCAAGCACGCGTTCAGCGAGGTGACCCGCAGCGACGTACCGCCGGACCTGCCGTTCGTGCCGGAAGGCAGCGAACCGAGCTTCCGGTTGGTCACCCGCGGGTCGGAGAAGGCGTCCGCGGACGAGATCGAGCAGAACCCGCGGGCCGCATCGGTGCGGCTGCGGGCGGTGGAGCGCGTGCACAAGAGCCAGCGCGTCGGGGATTCACACGGGGGAGCAGCATGAGCCAGGCAGCACCGAACCAGTCCTTCCCCCGCAGCCGGGTGCCGCGGATCGCCGAGGCGGCCGTCGAACGCGCACGGCTCACCGTCGTCCCGCGTCGCGCGGGCCGGGCGCCCCGGGTGCCGTTCGTGTCACTGGTGTCCCTCCTCCTCGTCGGCGGGGTGGTCGGTCTGCTGCTCTTCAACACCTCGATGCAGCAGTCGTCGTTCACCGCGACCTCCCTGGAGCGGCAGGCCCAGCTCCTCGCTGCGGAGGAGCAGTCCCTGGAGATGGAGCTCGAGAGGCTGCGCGACCCGCAACGGGTCGCCGTGCAGGCCCGCGAGATGGGGATGGTGCCGCCGGCGAACCCGGCCTTCATCCGGCTCGCCGACGGGCGGGTGCTCGGCACCCCGGTCGCCGCGGTGCCCGAGGACGGCATCCGGATCGCGCCGTTGCCGACCCGCAAGCCCAAGAGCCTCCGCCCCGACGCGGTGGTCGTGCCCGCTCCCGAGACGGACGCCGGGTCGTCCGCCGAGTCCGACGGACGGGGCGGCGCGGCGAGCGACGACAGTGAGGGCGCTGGCGGTACAAAGAGCCAGCGGAACCGGGAGGGACGGACCGCCGGCCAGCAGGAGGGTGGGCGTTGACGCACGGTAGCCGCCCGCGCACGGGTCAGCAGCCTCCGCGGCGGCGTCCCTCGAGCAGCTGGGCAGACTCGCGGCGCACACCACCGCGTCCGGCGCCGCCACGGCAGCGCCCGCCGCGTCGACGCCCACGTCGGCCCGTCGCCCAGGTCCGCGGCGCCTCCCTGTTCCGGTTGCGGATCGGACTGCTGCTGATCGCGATGGTGATCTCCGTCTTCGCCGCACGGCTCTTCCAGCTCCAGGGCGTGGACGCGCAGGCCTACATCGCCCGCGCCGAGGCCGCGGGTGGGGTGGTGACCACCCTGGACCTGCCGGCGACGCGAGGTGCGATCACGGACCGCAACGGCGTCCCGCTCGCCGAGTCCGTCGACGGACTGATGCTGGTCGCCGACCCGACCCTGACGCGGGGCGACGCGAGCGACATCGCCACGATCGTGGCCCGCCGGCTGTCGGTGGACTACTTCGACGTCCTCGACCGGCTGCGCCGGCCCGACACGCGGTTCCAGTACGTCGCTCGCCGGGTGCCGTCGACGATCGCGCGCCAGGTGCTCGCCGAGCTCGACGAGAACGGCTTCGAGGGGATCACGACCCAGCGCGACCCGGTGCGCGACTACCCCGCCAAGGACGTGGCCGCCAACCTGGTCGGGTTCATGAACGCCGAGGGGGACGCCGCCGAGGGCGCCGAGCTGATGTTCGACACCCGGCTCTCCGGTGTCGACGGCTCCACCACCTACGAGGTCGGCGGCGGCAACCGGCTCCCGCTCGGCGACAACGAGCTGGTGCCTCCCAGCAGCGGCGAGGACCTCGCGCTGACGATCGACCGCGACGTGCAGTGGTACAGCCAGCGTGTGCTGCGCACCGTCGTCCAAGGGTCGGGGGCCTCCTCGGGGTCGGCCGTGGTGATGGACACCCGCAGCGGCGAGCTGCTGGCCGTCGCGGACTACCCGACCTACGACGCCAACGCGCCGACGCTCTCCCCCGAGGCCGACCTGGGTGCGCGCGCCATCCGCGACGCCTACGAGCCCGGCTCGGTCAGCAAGGTGCTCACCGCTGCGTCCTTGGTCGACGCCGGCCTGGTCCGCCCGCGCACCCAGATCGCGGTACCCGAGTCGCTGCCGCGTCCGGGTGCTGCTCCCATCAAGGACTACTTCACGCACGGCAAGCTCCGTCTCACCATGACCGGCGTCATCGCCAAGTCCTCCAACATCGGCACCGTGCTGGCGGCGCGCGAGATGCGGGAACGGCCCTACCACCGATACCTGCAGGCGTTCGGGCTCGGCACCCGCACCGGGCTCGGCGTCGACGGCGAGTCCGCAGGTGTGCTGCCGGGCCTCTCGGACTGGGGCACGCTGACCAAGGACACCATCGCCTTCGGCCAGGGCGTCGCCGTCAGCGCCGTCCAGATGGCCGCCGCGGTCAACACGATCGCCAACGGCGGCGTCTACGTGCAGCCGAGCATGGTCAAGGGCACCGCCACCACCTCCGGCGGCCAGGTCGTCGGTTCCGACACCGCGACCCGGCACCGCGTCGTCAGCAGGCGCGCCGCCCGGGCCACCACCCACATGATGGAGGCCGTGACCGACCTGGAGGAGGGCACCGCCCCCGGCGCCGCGATCCCCGGCTACCGCGTCGCCGGCAAGACCGGCACTGCCCAGCGGGTCGGCGCCACCTGCCGCTGCTACGACGGCACGTTCACCGTCTCCTTCTCCGGCTTCGCCCCGGCCGACGACCCACGTTTCCTGGTCTACGTGGTCGTGCAGGACCCCAAGAACGGTGGCGGTGGCGGCTCGGTCGGTGGTCCCGCCTTCCGCAAGATCATGAGTCACGTGCTGCAGAAGTACGCCGTACCGCCGACAGGCTCGGTGGCGCCCCGGCCCGTCATCGAGTGGTGACCGGGCCGCGCCCCGGCGACGGCACACTTGTAGCCTCGCAGGCGTGGCAGGACAGTCCGGCGTGATCGCGACGCGACCTCGACACCCCCGGGAGATCCCCCTCCGGACGGTGGCCGAGTGGCTCAGCGACGAGCTGGTGGAGATCCGGGGGAGCGACCCCGAGCGGGTCGTCACCGGCGTCACGATCAGCTCCCGGCGCGTGAGCGAGGGCGACCTGTACGTCGCACCCGCCGGTGCCCGCGCGCACGGCGCCACCTTCGCCGAGTCGGCGCTCGCGGCCGGGGCCGTCGCCGTCCTGACCGACCCCGACGGCGCCGCCCTCCTCGAGGACTGCGACGCTCCCGTGCTCGTCGTGCCGGCACCGCGAGCCGTCGTGGGCGACCTCGCCGCCCGGCTCTACGGACGACCCGCCGAGCAGCTCACCCTGGTCGCGGTCACCGGCACCCACGGCAAGACCACGACCACCCGCCTGGCCGAGGCCGCTCTCACCGAGGCCGGGATCCCGGCCGCCGTGGTCGGCACCGTCGGGACCCGCGTCAACGGCCACGACGTCGCGACCTCCCTCACCACGCCCGAGGCGCCGGACCTGCACGGCCTCTTCGCGGTGATGGCCGAGGAGAAGGTGTCCGCGTGCGCGATGGAGGTCTCCAGCCACGCCCTCGTGATGGGCCGCGTGGACGGGGTCGTCTTCGACGTCGCCTGCTTCACCAACCTCGGTCGTGACCACCTCGACTTCCACCGCGACCTCGAGGACTACTACGCCGCGAAGGCGACGCTGTTCACTCCCGCGCGCGCCCGCAAGGCCTTGGTCAACGTCGACGACGAGCACGGACGACGACTCGCGACGGAGACGACGATCCCGGTCCGCACCTTCTCCACCGCCGGCCCCGGCGCCGACTGGTGGGCCGACGACATCGTCGTCGGAGCCGCGGGGTCGACGTTCACCGTGCACACACCCGACGGCGCCGCGGTGCCGGCCCGGGTGCCGCTGACCGGCGACTACAACGTCTCCAACGCGCTCTGCGCGGTCGCGGCGCTGGGCGAGGTCGGATTCGACCCGGCCGCCGTCTGTGCCGGGCTGGCGGCCTCGGCCGGCGTGCCCGGACGGCTGGAGCGGGTCGACGCCGGGCAGGACTTCCTCGCTGTCGTGGACTACGCCCACAAGCCCGACGCCGTCACCGCGGCGCTGGAGGCGCTGCGTCCCCAGGTGGCAGCCGGTGGTGGCCGGCTGGTGATCGTGCTCGGTGCCGGCGGCGACCGCGACCCCGGCAAGCGACCGTTGATGGGCGAGATCGCCGCCCGCCTGGCCGACGTCCTGGTCGTGACCGACGACAACCCGCGCACCGAGGATCCCGCGACCGTGCGCTCGGCCGTCCGTGCCGGCGCGGACTCGGTGCCCGAGGAGGAGCGCGCCGTCGTCGTGGAGGAGGGTGACCGCCGGTCGGCCATCCGCGCCGCGGTGCGCCTGGTGCGGGCCGGCGACGTCCTCGTGGTCGCCGGCAAGGGCCACGAGACCGGCCAGGAGGTGCACGGGACCGTCCATCCCTTCGACGACCGCGCCGTGCTCCTCGAGGAGCTCCGGGGTGGGTCGGAGCGATGATCGCCCTCACCCTCGACGACGTCGCCCGGATCGTCGGCGGCACCGTCCACGACACTGCCGGGGAGCAGGTGACGGTCACCGGTGCCGCCTTCATCGACAGCCGGGTCGTCGAGCAGGACGGACTCTTCGTCGCCCTCGCGGGCGAGCACCTCGACGGCCACGACTACGCCGCAGGCGCGGTCGCGGCCGGAGCTGCCGCCGTGCTCGCCTCACGGCCCGTCGGTGCGCCCGCCGTCGTGGTCCCGGACGTCACGGTTGCCCTGGCCGACCTGGCGCACCACGTGGTCGCTGCGCTGCCGGACCTCACTGTCATCGGGCTCACCGGGTCGCAGGGCAAGACCAGCACCAAGGACCTGCTCGCCCAGGTGCTGGCCCGGGCGGGCCGGACGGTGGCGACCTACGGCTCGTTCAACAACGAGCTCGGGATGCCGCTGACCGCACTGCGGGCCGACCGGGACACCCGCTACCTGGTGCTCGAGATGGGCGCCCGCGGCATCGGTCACATCCGCGACCTCTGCGAGATCGTCGCGCCGCACATCGGACTGGTGCTCAACGTCGGCAAGGCCCACCTGGGGGAGTTCGGCTCCCAGCAGGCGATCGCGCAGGCGAAGGGCGAGCTGGTCGAGGCGGTGCGGCCTGGTGGCACCGCGGTGCTCAACGCCGACGACCCGCTGGTGGCGGCGATGGCGTCGCGCACCACGGAGAGGGTGCTCACCTTCGGCGCCGGCGGCCGGGCCGACGTGCGCGCCCTGGACGTCCGCACCGACGCGATGACCCGGGCGTCCTTCGACCTGACCACGGCCGAAGGACAGGCGCCGGTGTCGCTGCTGGGGCTGGGCGAGCACCAGGCCGGCAACGCCGCCGCGGCGGCCGCGGTCGCCGTCGCCGTCGGGATGTCGACCACCGAGATCGCCGAGGCCCTCAGCGGTGCCGCGAGCACCTCCCACTGGCGGATGGAGGTCCACGATCGCGCGGACGGCGTGCTCGTGGTCAACGACGCCTACAACGCCAATCCCGACTCGATGCGGGCGGCGCTGAAGACGCTGGCCGAGATCGGCCGCGGCCGGCCGGGCGCGCGCACCGTCGCAGTTCTGGGAGAGATGCGTGAGCTGGGCGCGTCGGCCACCGAGGAGCACGACGCGGTTGGCAGACTGGCCGTGCGCCTGGACATCCACCAGCTGGTCGTGGTGGGCGAAGCGGCGCGACCGATCCACCTGGGTGCGTGCCTCGAGGGCTCCTGGGGCGGTGAGTCCGTGTTCGTCGACGACAACGACGCGGCGCTCACCTGGCTCCGCGGGCATCTCGTCGCCGGGGACGTCGTACTCCTCAAGGCGTCCCGCGCAGCCGCTCTGGAGCGGGTGGCCGAGGCCCTTGTGGAACAGGCCCCGCAGGAACAGGCCCCGCAGGAACAGGCACTGCTGGACGAGGCGCAGGAGAGGGGAGGGACCGGTCGATGAGAGCGATCCTGCTCGCCGGGGGACTGTCCCTGCTCTTCACCCTGCTCGGCACCCGGGTCGCGATCCGGGTGCTGGTCACCAAGGGCTACGGGCAGCTGATCCGCGACGACGGCCCCACCACCCACCACACCAAGCGCGGCACGCCCACGATGGGCGGCCTGGTCATCATCTTGTCGGTGGTGCTCGCCTACGCGCTGGCCAAGCTGATCACCCAGGACCTGCCCTCGTGGTCGGGGCTGCTGCTGCTCTTCCTGCTCGTGGGACTGGGCACGGTCGGCTTCCTCGACGACTACATCAAGATCGCCAAGCAGCGCAGCCTCGGCCTGCGCAGCAAGGCCAAGATGGCCGGGCAGACGATCGTCGCGGTGACCTTCGGCGCGCTCGCGCTGACCCGGCCCGACGACCGCGGCGAGACGCCCGCCTCGCGGGCGATCTCCTTCACCCGCGACATGGAGCAGTGGACGCTGCCGGCAGTCCTCGTCGTCATCCTCGTCCTGGTGATGATCACCGGCGCCAGCAACGCTGTGAACCTCACCGACGGTCTCGACGGGCTGGCGACCGGTGCCTCGACGATGGTGTTCGGCGCCTACACCCTGGTGAACATCTGGCAGAACAACCAGTCCTGCCTGATCACCCCGGGCCAGAAGTGCTACGAGGTGCGCGACCCTCTCGACCTCGCGGTGATCGCGGCCGCCCTGACCGGTGCCTGCTTCGGCTTCCTGTGGTGGAACGCCTCTCCGGCCAAGATCTTCATGGGTGACACGGGTTCGTTGGCCCTCGGGGGCGCGCTCGCCGGGCTCGCGATCCTCACCCGCACCGAGTTCCTGCTCGCGATCCTCGGCGGGCTGTTCGTGATCATCACGATGTCGGTGATCCTGCAGGTCGGCTACTTCAAGGTCAGCGGCGGCAAGCGGATCTTCCGGATGGCCCCGCTCCAGCACCACTTCGAGCTCAAGGGCTGGGCCGAGATCACGATCGTGATCCGCTTCTGGATCATCACCGGGCTGTGCGTGGCCGCCGGCCTCGGCGTGTTCTACGCCGAGTGGGTCGCAGGTGCCTAGCACCCCACGACGCCTCTCGCTGCGCACGCACCGCCGCGGGGACCCCGCATGAGCCCGGACACCACCTCGCTGATGCGTACCTCGGACTGGGCCGGGGTCCGCGCGGTCGTCCTGGGCATCGGGGTCTCGGGTTTCGCCGCTGCCGACAACCTGCTCCACATCGGCGCCGGCGTGACCGTGCTGGCCGAGTCGGCCAACCCCGCCCAGCAGGAGAAGGCCGAGCTGCTCGAGGTGCTCGGAGCAACCGTCCGCATCGGCACCGGTGCGTCCGCGAACCTCCCCGACGAGGTCGACCTGGTCGTCACCTCGCCCGGTGTCCCGCCGACGGCACCCCTGCTGCGGGCCGCGCAGGCGCGCGACATCCCGGTCTGGGGCGAGGTGGAGCTGGCCTGGCGGCTGCGCGACCCCGAGCACCCGGGGCGGTGGCTGTGCCTGACCGGCACCAACGGGAAGACGACGACCGTGCAGATGCTCGACGGCATCCTGCGCGCCGCCGGGGTGAGGTCGGTCGCCTGCGGCAACGTCGGGCTGCCGATCGTCGAGGCCGTGATGGACCCCGAGCCCTACGCCGTCTACGCGGTGGAGCTCTCCAGCTTCCAGCTGCACTACACGCACTCGATGGCCGCCGAGTCGGCGGCGGTGCTCAACGTCGCCGAGGACCACCTCGACTGGTACCCCGGTCCGCAGGGCATGGCCGACTACGCCGCCGACAAGGGTCGGATCTTCGAGCGGGTACGCACGGCCTGCGTCTACAACGCGGCCGACCCTGTGACCGAGCAGCTCGTCCGCGACGCCGACGTCGAGGAAGGTGCCCGCGCGATCGGGTTCACCCTCGGGACCCCGGGCGTGGGCATGCTCGGCCTCGTCGAGGACGTGCTCGCCGACCGGGCCTTCATCGAGGAGCGAGCCGGGACCGCCGCCGAGCTGTGCACCGTGGGGGACCTCGCCTCCGCCGCGCCGCACTTCGTCGCCAACGCCCTCGCCGCCGCCGCGCTGGCGCGCTCGGTGGGAGTGCCGCCCAGCGCCGTCCGCGACGGGCTCCGGAGCTTCCGTCCCGACGGACACCGGATCGCCGACGTCGCGGAGGTCGACGACGTGCGCTACGTCGACGACTCCAAGGCCACCAACCCGCACGCCGCGCTGTCCTCGCTCCAGGCCTTCGACCCGGTCGTGTGGATTGCCGGTGGGTTGGCCAAGGGCGCGTCCTTCGACGGCCTGGTCGGCTCGGTGCGCGACCGGCTGCGCGGCGTCGTCCTGCTGGGTCGCGACCGCGACCTGATCGCCGACGCCCTCGCGCGACACGCCCCGGATGTCCGGGTGATCACGGTCGACGACGGGGAGACTTCTGCCATGGATCGCGTCGTCGAGGCGGCGGCTGCCCTGGCTCGACCAGGGGACACCGTGCTGCTGGCTCCGGGATGCGCCTCCATGGACATGTTCGCGAACTACGGCGCTCGCGGGGATGCCTTCGTCGAGTCGGTGCACCGCCTCCGCGACAGGTAGGTCCCGGGCGGGAGGAGACGGCTGTGAGCACGACGGCCCAGGACCCGCGCACCGGTCCCGACGCCGTGCCCGCGGAGCGGCACTCGGTCGGCAGCTGGTTGCGCTCCGTGCAGCACGCCCTGGACCGGCCGCTGACGTCCTACTACCTCCTGCTCGGCGCGTCCACGCTGCTGCTGACCATCGGGCTGATGATGGTGCTCAGCTCCTCGAGCGTGCGCTCCTACGTCATCTTCGACAACAGCTACTACATCTTCCTGCGGCAGCTGACCTGGGTGGCGCTGGCGCTGCCGATCGCGTTCGTCGTCTCGCGCCTGCCGCACAAGGTGATCCGCCTGTTCGCCTGGCCGGCGATCATCGCCGCGATCCTCACGCTCAGCCTGACGCTGGTGCCCGGCCTGGGCTACGAGACCAACGGCAACCAGAACTGGCTCAGCGTGGGACCGCTGCGGCTGCAGCCCTCCGAGCTGGCCAAGCTCGCGGTGATCCTGTGGTGCTCGGACCTCTACGCCCGCAAGGAGAAGCTGCTCGGCGACTGGAAGCACACCCTGCTGCCGATGGTCCCGGTCACGGGAGTCGTCGTCGGGCTCGTCGTCGCGCAGAAGGACCTCGGCACGGCGCTGGTCCTCTTTGCCATCGTGCTCGGGATGCTCTGGGTGGTCGGGGCGCCGGCGCGGCTGTTCGTGCTCGGCCTCTGCACCGTCGGGGTGCTCGTGCTGTGGCTGGCCACCACCAGCCAGGAGCGGCTCGAACGGCTGACCAACTTCGCCGATCCGTTCAAGGACTACGAAGGCGCCGGCTGGCAGTCCGCCCACGGGCTGTTCGCGATGTCCAGCGGCGGCATCTTCGGCAAGGGCATCTCCGCGAGCCAGCAGAAGTGGGGCTCTCTGCCCGAGGCCCACACCGACTTCATCTTCGCCGTGCTCGGCGAGGAGCTCGGCCTCGTCGGCACCTTGCTGGTGCTGGGGCTCTTCCTCACCATCGCCTACGCGGGCATCCGGGTCGCGCTGCGCACCGACGACGCCTTCATCCGTTTCATGGCCGCCGGCATCACGATCTGGCTCACCGTGCAGATGATGATCAACGTCGGCATGGTGCTGGCGCTGCTGCCGGTCATCGGCATCCCGCTGCCGCTTGTGTCCTACGGTGGTTCGGCGCTGCTGCCGTCCCTGGTGGCGCTGGGACTTGCTGGTGTCCTTCGCCCGGGCCGAGCCCGGTGCCAAGGCGGCCCTGCGTGCCAAGCGCCGCCGCCGTACGCCGGCCGGTGTCACCGCCGGGGGAGGGTCGGCGCGCCGGGTCCGATGAGTTCGCGATGATGGAGGCAGACGCGGGCTCGCCCGCACGAGGAACGAAGAGCAGGACGAAGGACTCATGAAGGCACTACTCGCCGGTGGGGGCACCGCGGGGCACACCTCGCCGCTGCTCGCCACGGCTGATGCCCTGCGCCGTCTCGATGCCTCGGTCGAGGTGGTGGCGCTCGGTACGCCGCGTGGCCTGGAGACCCGGGTCGTCCCGGAGGCGGGCTACCCGCTCGAGCTGATCGAGCCGGTGCCGCTCCCGCGCCGGCCCAACGCAGACCTGGCCCGGGTGCCGATGCGGCTGCGCGGAGCCGTCAAGGGTGCCCT
This sequence comes from uncultured Actinomycetota bacterium, assembly GCA_963772415.1. Lineage (GTDB taxonomy): Bacteria > Actinomycetota > Actinomycetes > Propionibacteriales > Nocardioidaceae > Nocardioides_B. Next base: position 469,538 of record CAVYWU010000007.1, read on the forward strand.
CGAGGTCATCGACCGGGTGCGTCCCGACGTGGTCGTCGGGTTCGGCGGCTATGTCTGCGTGCCGGCCTACCTCGCCGCGCGACGACGCGGCCTACCCCTGGTCGTCCACGAGGGCAACGCCCTGCCCGGCATCGCCAACAAGCTCGGGGCACGTCTGACCCGGCACGTCGCCACCAGCTTCCCCGACACGCCGCTGCGCCACGCGCAGTACGTCGGGCTGCCGATCCGCACGATCATCTCCGGACTGGACCGTGCTGCGCTGCGGGCGGAGGCCCGGGCCGGCTTCGGGCTGGACCCGGAGCGGCCCACCCTGCTGGTCACGGGCGGCTCCCAGGGCGCTCGCCGGATCAACGAGGCGATCGCCGCCGCCGCTGCCGCCCTCGCCGAGGCCGGGGTCCAGGTGCTGCACGTGGCCGGCCCCAAGAACGACGACGTCGCGCCGCTCGGCCGCGACGACGCGCCGGCCGACTGGCCGTCGTACGTCGTGGTGCCCTACGTCGACCGGATGGACCTGGCCTACGCCGCCGCCGACCTCGTCGTCTGCCGCGCCGGTGCCAACACCCTCACCGAGGTGGCCGCGACCGGTCTGCCGGCCGTCTTCGTGCCGTTGCCGATCGGCAACGGTGAGCAGGAGCTCAACGCCCGGACGGTGGTCGAGGCCGGTGGCGCCCTGCTGGTGCAGGACGTCGCGATGACGCCGGAGTGGGCACGGGCCACGTTGCCGGCGCTGGCCACCGACCCCGAGCGACTCGGCGCGATGTCGGCGGCTGCCTCAGGGCTGATCCCACGCGACGCCGACGACCGGCTGGCGCGGATGATCCTCGACGCCGCGGCGGCAGGAGCCACGCGGTGAAGGTCCCCGTCCCGGAGGTGCTGCTCCCCGCCGACCAGCTCGGCCGGGTGCACTTCGTCGGCATCGGGGGAGCCGGACTGTCCGGCATCGCCCGGATCATGCTGGCTCGCGACATCCCGGTCAGCGGCAGCGACGCCAAGGACTCGCGTGCGCTGGAGGGGTTGCGAGCCCTCGGTGCCCGGTGCCACGTCGGCCACGCCGCCGAACAGGTGCGCGACGCCGACACCCTCGTCGTGTCGACCGCCGTGCGCGAGGACAACCCGGAGGTCGTCGAGGCCCGCGAGCGAGGCCTGCGCATCCTGCCCCGCTCCGCCGCGCTCGAGTCGGTCATGCAGGGCCGCAAGGTCGTCGCGGTCGCCGGCACCCACGGCAAGACCACGACGACCTCGCTGCTCACCGTCGCGCTCCAGCACTGTGGCGCCGACCCGTCCTTCGCCATCGGCGGCGAGCTCGAACGAGTCCGGCTCCAACGCCCACGACGGCAGCGGCGAGGTGTTCGTCGCCGAGGCCGACGAGAGCGACGGTGCGTTCCTGGTCTACTCGCCCTACGGCGCCCTGGTGACCAACGTCGAGGCCGACCACCTCGACAACTGGGGGACCGAGGAGGCCTACCACGCGGCCTTCGGTGACTTCCTGGGCCGGATCGACCGGGCCGGCTTCCTGGTGGCCTGCGTCGACGACCAGGGGGCCGCCGACCTGGTGGCGGAGGCCCGCGCGCGCGGCCTGGCCACGGTGGCGGTGGGGGAGTCGGCGACCGCGGACCTGCGGGCCGAGGCGCTCACCTTCGCCGGGTCCACCTCGACCTTCACGGTGATCGACCGCGGCCGGCGCCTGGGCGAGATCTCCCTGCAGATCCCCGGCCGCCACTACGTGCTCGACGCGCTCGCAGCGCTCGCTGCCGGGCTGCGGCTCGGCTTCTCCTTCGCCGACCTCAAGCGCGGTCTCGAGGCCTTCACCGGCACCCGCCGGCGGATGGAGCACAAGGGCGAGGTGGCAGGCGTCCGCGTCTACGACAGCTATGCCCACCACCCCAACGAGATCCGCGGCGACCTCCAGGCTGCGCGGGCCCTGGCAGGTGAGGGCCGGGTCGTCGTGGCCTTCCAGCCCCACCTCGTCTCGCGCACCCGCATCTTCGGCGCCGCGATGGGCCGCGAGCTCGGTGCTGCCGACGAGGTCGTCGTGATGGACGTCTACGTCGCCCGTGAGGACCCCGAGCCCGGCATCGACGGCAAGCTGGTCGCCTCGCACGTGCCGCTCCCGCCCGAGCAGGTCACCTTCGTGCCCTCCTGGTCCGCGACGCCCGCCGTGCTCGTCGAGCGGGCCCGGCCCGGTGACCTGGTGCTCACCCTCGGTGCGGGCGACGTGACGCTGGTCGGCCCCGAGGTGCTCGAGCTCCTCGCCGAGCGCGTCGACAGCGATCCCCCGGACAGCGATGTCGACGCGCACTGAGCCCGACGAGCGCGCCGCGCAGGTCGCCCGGCGACGCTTCGCCCGGCGGCAGTGGGCGCGCCGCTGGCTCGCCTGGCGGATCGTGGTCGCGGCCCTCGGCGTGCTCGCGGTCGTGGCCGGCCTGGTGTGGCTGGTGTTCTTCTCCCCGGTCCTCGCCGTCCGCGGTGTCGAGGTCGACGGCGCGGAGGTGCTCGATCCGCGCGTCGTACGCCGTGTCGCCGAGGTCCCCAGCGGGACGCCCCTCGCCAACGTCGACCTCGACGCTGTCGGCGAGCGCGTGGAGGCGCTGACCCCCGTGCTCGACGTGGACGTGTCCCGCGCCTGGCCGGACCGGGTCCGGATCGCGGTGACCGAGCGAGCCGCGGTGGCGGTGGTGCTGAGGGACGGCGTGGTCCAGGGGGTCGACGCCGACGGCGTGCTCTTCCGGCGCTACCCCTCCCGGCCGCCCAGCCTGCCGCTGGTGCGGGTCGGTGTCGGCACCGGCGCCGAGGCGCTCTCCGAGGCGGCCCTCGTGATCGATGCGCTGCCCGGCGATCTCGCCCCACGGGTGGAGTACATCTCCGTGCGCACCGTGGACACGATCTCGCTGCGGCTGCGCAACGATCGCACGGTGTTGTGGGGGAGTGCGGAGGACTCGGCCAACAAGGCCAAGGTGCTCGACGTGCTCCTGGACCAGCCCGCCCAGCTCTACGACGTCTCCGTCCCGGGCCAGCCGGTCATCCGCAGGTAGGGCGCGTCCCACAGCCGGGCGGCACGCCCACGGCGCGCCGGGAACCCCGGGCCGCCCTACCATCCGGCCTCACTGCGTTCGGCCTCCCGCCAAACCCGCCACGGTCGGCCGGGCCCGGCACACCGCGTGCGCACCGCCCGCCCGGTCGCGTCACCGGTGTCACGGCAATTGATGCAGCGACACGCGGCGTGTCTGCACGATCCGCCCCCGCACCTCCCCTAACTTCTTCGTAACGCACGAGGTTGACATAACTATAACCCTCTACTTCAGGGTTAGAGTTCTGGAAGGCCCGGGCGCTTCCCCACCGACATACACCGTCTGCCCCGCAGGCCGGTCCCGACCGGGCCGCACGGGCAGGCCCGAGCAGTGAGAGGCACCTGCCGTGGCAGCACCGCAGAACTACCTGGCCGTGATCAAGGTCGTGGGTATCGGTGGAGGTGGAGTCAACGCCGTCAACCGGATGATCGAGGTCGGACTCAAGGGCGTTGAGTTCATCGCGATCAACACCGATGCCCAGGCGCTGCTGATGAGCGACGCCGACGTCAAGCTCGACATCGGGCGTGAGCTGACCCGCGGCCTCGGCGCCGGGGCCGACCCCGAGGTCGGCGGCAAGGCCGCCGAGGACCATGCCGAGGAGATCGAAGAGGTCATCAAGGGCGCCGACATGGTGTTCGTGACGGCCGGTGAGGGCGGCGGCACCGGCACCGGCGGCGCGCCCGTCGTGGCGCGGATCGCCCGCTCTCTCGGTGCCCTGACGATCGGGGTGGTCACCCGCCCGTTCGCCTTCGAGGGTCGCCGCCGTGCCAACTCCGCGGAGGAGGGCATCTCGCAGCTCCGCGACGAGGTCGACACCCTCATCGTGATCCCCAACGACCGGTTGCTCTCGATCAGCGACCGCAACGTCTCGATCCTCGACGCCTTCAAGCAGGCCGACCAGGTGCTGCTGCAGGGCGTCTCGGGCATCACCGACCTGATCACCACCCCGGGGCTGATCAACCTCGACTTCGCCGACGTGAAGTCGGTGATGGCCAATGCCGGCTCCGCGCTGATGGGCATCGGCTCGGCCCGTGGCGAGGACCGTGCGGTCGCCGCCGCGGAGATGGCCGTCTCCAGCCCGCTGCTCGAGGCCTCCATCGACGGTGCCCACGGGGTGCTGCTCTCGATCGCCGGCGGTTCCGACCTCGGCCTGTTCGAGATCAACGAGGCAGCCGCCCTGGTGTCCCAGGCCGCGCACGCCGAGGCCAACATCATCTTCGGCGCCGTCATCGACGACGCCCTCGGTGACGAGGTGCGGGTGACCGTGATCGCGGCCGGGTTCGACGGCGGGATGCCCAAGCGTCGCGACAGCGGCACCGTGCTCCGTCGCGAGCCGGCCCCGCCGCAGTCGCAGGCCGACACCCGGGCGGCCGCCCAGTCGGCGGCGACCCGCTCGCCCGAGCAGGCCACCACGCCGTCGCAGGTGACCTTCCACCCGTCCACGCCGGCTCCGGCCGAGGGTGCCGGCCGGCCGCAGCCGAGCCGCCAGGTCGCGCCCGCCCAGCAGCCGGCCGCGCCCGCGTCCCAGCCGGCGCGCCAGCCGCGGCCGGTGCAGTTCGACGACGACGACCTCGACGTCCCGGACTTCCTCAAGTAAGGCCTTGTTCGCCTACCAGAGCTCGCGCGTCGGGGTCACCACGGTCGACGTCGCGTTCACGGACCGCCACGGAGGCATCAGTGGCGGTCCGTACGCGTCGCTGGACCTCGGCGACCGCGCGGCGCGCGAGGGGGAGCTGGACGCCAACCTCGCCCGGCTCGCCGAGGCGTTCACCGGTGACGCATCGTCGCCGTTGGCCCTGATGCGCCAGGTGCACGGTCGCGACGTCGCCGTGGTCGACGGGGTCGCCGATCCCGCGCCCCGGGCCGACGCGCTGGTCACGGACGCACCCGGGCTGACCCTGGTGGTGCGGGCGGCCGACTGTCTGCCCGTGCTGATCGCCGATGCCGAGCGTGGCCTCGTCGCCGCCGCACACGCCGGGCGTCCCGGACTGGTCGCCGGGGTGGTCCCGGCCGTCGTCGCACAGCTCCGCGTCCGGGGCGCACGATCGATGGTGGCCTGGCTCGGGCCGCACGTCTGCGGGTCCTGCTACGAGGTCCCCGAGGCGATGCGCGCCGAGGTCGCCGAGGTCAGTCCGGAGTCGTTCGCGACCACCTCCTGGGGCACGCCGGCGGTCGACATCGCCGCGGGCGTGACCGCGCAGCTCCTCGCCGACGGCGTCGAGGTGGTCGACCTCGACGACGCGGCCCGCTGCACGATCGAGGACGACGACCTCTTCTCCTACCGACGTCAGGGCGCCGCGTCCGGCCGGCTCGCCGGTGTGATCCGGGTGCGGCCGTGAACGCTGAGGCCCGGCGTGCCGAGCTGGCCCAGCACCTCGACGAGGTGCGCGGTCGGATCGCCGGTGCCTGCACGGCTGCGGGCCGCTCGCCGGAGGAGGTCACGTTGACGGTGGTGACGAAGTTCTTCCCCGCCTCCGACGTACGCCTGCTGGCGGAGCTGGGTGTCACGCACGTCGGGGAGAACCGCCACCAGGAGGCGCAGGCCAAGGCCGCCGAGTGCGCCGACCTCGACCTCCGCTGGCACTTCGTGGGTCAGCTCCAGAGCAAGAAGGCCGCGGCCGTCGCCGGCTACGCGGACGTGGTCGAGTCGGTCGACCGGGCCAAGGTGCTCGGCGGCCTCGGTCGTGGCGCCCTGGAGCGCGACGCCGTCGTCGACTGCCTGGTCCAGGTCAACCTCGACGCGGACGTCGGGGCGGGCTCGCGGCGAGGCGGAGCGGCACCCGACGACGTACCAGCCCTGGCCGAGCAGGTCGCGGCCGCCGAGGGCCTGCGGCTGCGGGGCGTGATGGCAGTGGCGCCACCCGGGGAGGACCCCCGACCGGCGTTCGAACGACTTGCCCGGACGGCCGCACTGGTCGCCCGGGTGGACCCTTCCGCGACCTGGGTCTCGGCGGGGATGAGCGGCGACCTCGAGGACGCCGTGACAACAGGTGCGACACACGTGCGGATTGGGTCCGCGGTCCTCGGACCGAGGCCCCCTGAACGGTAGTGTCAGAGCACGCCAGCAGCACCAGGTCGACGGGGCCTGGAGCCGTACCGGAAGGCAAGATTCATGGGCAGCGCGATGCGCAAGATGGGTGTGTACCTCGGCCTGCTCGAGGACACCGAGCGCTACGACGACGATTACTACGACGAGTACGACGAGCAGCCGGCTCGCCGTGAGTCGCGCGAGCCGGTCGCTCACACAGGAGACCGCGGGGAGCCGGCCCGGCCTGCGCCCGTGGCCAACATCGCCGAGCGCCGCCGTCCCCAGCAGGGGCCCGCCGGTGTGGTCGCGGAGCTGTCCCGGATCACCACGCTGCACCCGCGCACCTACAACGAGGCGCGCACCATCGGGGAGAACTTCCGTGAGGGCGTCCCGGTGATCATGAACCTCTCCGAGATGGACGACAACGACGCCAAGCGTCTCGTCGACTTCTCGGCCGGACTGATCTTCGGCGTCCGCGGCAGCATCGAGCGGGTCACCAACAAGGTGTTCCTGCTCTCCCCGCCCAACGTGTCGGTGGCAGCCGAGGACAAGCAGCGGATCGCCGAGGACGGCTTCTTCAATCAGTCGTGACGCACGCCCCGCCCAACCGCACCGACGCAGGAACCGAGCAACGGTGATCGACCGCGCATCACCTGCGCGGGTTGCTCAGGGTCCTCTCACTTCTCCCCGTTAGGATCGGCGCGTGCTTCTCGTCGGCTCGATCATCGACACGATCCTGTTCGTATTCCTGGCGCTCATGCTGGTGCGCCTGGTGGTGGACTGGGTGCAGATCTTCGCGCGCTCGTGGTCGCCCACAGGACCGGTGCTCTTCGTGCTGGAGATCGTCTACTCGATCACCGACCCGCCGATCTTGTTCGTGCGGCGGTTCGTGCCGCCGCTGCGGATCGGCAGCGTGGCCCTCGACACCAGCTTCTTGATCGTCCTGGTCGTGGTCTACCTGCTCCAGATCCTCAACCGGAGCATCTTCTTGAGCTGAGCACGGGCCGGACGCCAGGTGACCGGCGGCCCGCTGGCGCGCTGATGGTGTGACGCGGGAGGCGCCGCGCGGGTAGGCTGCCGGAGGCCCTGTGTCTGCCCCTGGGGAATCGCTGACCCACTGGACTCTCCGAGGCAACTTCGGAGTACGGTGGGCACCGACGTAGGTCCGCAACAAGCAGCATCAAACTGACGACAACGAGTAAGGGTGAGGTCATGCCGCTGACGCCTGAGGACGTGAGCAACAAGCGCTTTACTCCGGTCCGGCTCCGCGAGGGCTACGACATGGGCGAGGTGGATCAGTTCCTCGACGAGGTCGAGTCGGAGCTGGCGCGTCTCACGCGTGAGAACGACGACCTGCGCAGCAAGCTCTCCGCGGCCCAGCAGGGCGGCAGTTCTGCGTCCGCCCCGGTGCAGGAGAAGCCGGTCGTCAAGGCGCCCGAGCCGGAGCCGGTCAAGGCTCCCGAGCCGGCCCCGGTGGCGGCCGCCGCGCCGGTGGAGACGATCAAGGTTGCCACCGTCGCCGACGCCTCGAGCGCGGCTGCTCGACTGCTCGAGATCGCCACCCGCAACGCCGACGAGCTCGTCGGCGAGGCCAAGAACGACGCCGACAAGATCGTCGGCGAGGCTCGCACCAAGGCCGAGCGGCTCGAGGCCGAGAGCAAGGTCAAGGCCGACCGGCTCGAGTCCGACGCGCGCACCCGCTCGCAGATGCTCGACTCCGAGACATCCGAGCGTCGCCAGCAGCTCTTCGGCGACCTGGAGAAGGAGAAGGACAAGCTCAACGCGGAGGTCGAGACGCTGCGCTCCTTCGAGCGCGAGTACCGCAGCCGGTTGAAGTCCTACTTCACCCAGCAGCTGGAGGCGCTCGACACCAGCGGGGAGGCCGGCACCAACTCGTCGATGGCCACCCCCGAGCACGCGCCCAAGCGGCTCAAGTCGCTCCTCGGCGAAGAGTCCGACGGCAACAACTAGTCCCACCCGATCCACGTCGAAGGCCGGCTCCCCGCAGGGGGAGCCGGCCTTCGTTTCGTCGTGGAGGCTTGGCCCGGTTCAGACCCTGGACACGGTGAAGGCGAGCCCCAGGTCGGCCTCACGGAAGGCCTCGGCGTCCTCGGGCAGCGCGTCGACCTCGGTGACGTCGGTTGCCAGCACCTCGTCGGACACCAGGGCCGTGTGCTCGCGCAGCGCCTCGGCGGTCTCGGTCCCGGCCGCCCAGACCAGGGTGATCCGGTCGCTGACGTCGAAGCCGCTGCTCTTGCGGGCCTCCTGGACCAGCCGGACGACCTCCCGGGCCAGGCCGGCACGACGCAGGTCCGCAGTGAGCTCCAGATCCAGGGCGACGGTCTCGCCCTGCTCGTTGACCACGGACCAGCCCTCGCGCGGCCGCTCGGAGAGGATCACCTCCTCGCTCAGCACCTCCACGGGCTCGCCGTCGACGACGACGCTCGCACGACCCTCCGACCCCAGCGCCGCGGCGAGCGTGGCCGCGTCGGCCGCCGCTATCGCGGCCGCGACGACCGGGGTCTGCTGGGCGAAGCGCTTGCCGAGCGCTCGGAAGTTGCCCTTGGCGGTGAAGTCCACCAGGCCCTCGCCCGCCGACGAGAGCGGCTCGAGACCGCCGATGTTGAGCTCGTCGGCGATCTCGCGGCGAAGCTCCTCGGTGAGGCGGGCGTGGGCGGAAGAGGCAACCAGGGCTCGCCGCAGCGGCTGCCGGGTGCGGACCTTGGCGTCGGCCCGAGCGGCGCGGCCGAGCTCGACGAGCCGTCGGGCCAGCGCCACGGAGGTCGTGAGCTCGTCGTCGACGGCGCTCTCGTCGTACGCCGGCCACTCGGCCAGGTGCACCGAAGCCGGCGCCGACGGATCGACGGCGCGGACGACGTCCTGCCAGACCCGCTCGGTGATGAACGGGACGAGTGGGGCCATCAGGCGGGTGACCACGTCGAGGGTGTCGTGCAGCGTCGCCAACGCAGACGGGTCACCGCTCCAGAACCGGCGGCGGGACCGCCGGACGTACCAGTTCGACAGGTCGTCGACGAAGGCCGCGATCAGGTTGCCGGCACGCTGGGTGTCGAACACCTCGAGCGACGCGGTGACCTCGCCGACGAGCCGCACGGACTCGGCGTGCAGCCACCGGTCGAGCACCGGCCGCTCGGCGAGCGGGGGAGCGCCGTCAGCCGGGGTCCATCCCGTTGCGCGGGCGTACAGCACGTGGAAGGCGACGGTGTTCCAGTAGGTCAGCAACACCTTGCGCACGGTCTCCTGGATCGAGGCGTGCCCGACCCGGCGGGCGGCCCACGGCGACCCGGCCGCGGCCATGAACCAGCGCACCGCGTCGGCACCGTGCTGCTCCATCAGCGGGATCGGCTCGAGGATGTTGCCGAGGTGCTTGGACATCTTGCGGCCGTCCTCGGCCAGGATGTGCCCCAGGCACAGCACGTTCTTGTAGGACGACTCGTCGAAGACCAGGGTGCCGATCGCCATCAACGTGTAGAACCACCCGCGGGTCTGGTCGATCGCCTCGCAGATGAAGTCGGCCGGGTAGGCCGCCTCGAACCGCTCGGTCGAGCCGGACGCATGCGGGTAGCCCCACTGGGCGAACGGCATCGAGCCGCTGTCGAACCACGCGTCGATCACCTCCGGCACCCGGCGGGCCTCCTCGCCGCAGCCGTCGTGCGGGCAGTCGAAGGTGACCGCGTCGACGAACGGCCGGTGCGGGTCGAGCTGGGACTGGTCGGCGCCGGTCAGCTCGGAGAGCTCGGCCAGCGATCCGACGCAGGTCTGGTGACCCTCGCCGCAGCGCCAGATCGGCAGCGGCGTACCCCAGTAGCGGCTGCGCGAGAGCGCCCAGTCGATGTTGTTGTGGAGCCAGTCGCCGTAGCGCCCCCACTTGATGGAGTCGGGGTACCAGGCGGTCTTCTCGTTCTCCCGCAGCAGCTCGTCCTTGACAGCGGTGGTCCGGACGTACCAGGACGGCAGGGCGTAGTAGAGCAACGCCGTGTGACAACGCCAGCAGTGCGGGTAGGTGTGCTCGAAGGCGACGTGGCGGAACAGTGCGCCACGCGCGTCGAGGTCGGCCACGAGGGCGGTGTCGGCGTGCTTGAAGAACTGGCCGCCGACCAGGTCGAGGTCGTCCTCGAAGTGGCCGTCGGGACGCACCGGCTTCACGACCGGCATCCCGTAGCCCCGGCACACCTTCAGGTCGTCCTCGCCGAACGCGGGGGACTGGTGCACCAGCCCGGTGCCGTCCTCGGTGGTGACGTAGTCGGCGAGCACGACGAAGTGTGCGGGCTCCCCCTCGGGGAAGGTGACCAGCTCGAACGGGCGCTGGTAGGTCCACCGCTCCAGGTCGGTGCCTCGCAAGGTCGACTCGATCGGTCCAGCCCTCACCCAGCACCTCGGCGAAGAGGGGCTCGGCGACCACCAGGCTCTCCTCACCGTTGGTCGCGACGACATAGTCGACCGCCGGGTTCACCGCGACCGCGGTGTTGGAGACCAGCGTCCACGGCGTCGTCGTCCAGACGAGCAATGCGGCGCCGGGGTTCTCCGGAGTGCCGGCGTACGGACCCGACGTGAGCGGGAGGCGGACATAGACCGACGGGTCGGTGACGGTCTCGTAGCCCTGGGCGAGCTCGTGGTCGGAGAGGCCGGTGCCGCAACGCGGGCAGTACGGCGAGACGCGGTAGTCCTCGACCAGCAGGCCCTTGTCGTGGATCTGCTTGAGCGCCCACCACACCGACTGGACGTAGTCGGGCGTCATCGTGACGTAGGGGTCGTCGGTGTCGACCCAGAAGCCCATCCGGTCCGACATCTCCTCGAAGGCGTCGACGTGCCGCAGCACCGACTCGCGGCACCTCGCGTTGAACTCCGCGACGCCGTAGGCCTCGATGTCGCCCTTGCCGGAGAAGCCGAGCTCCTTCTCGACGGCGAGCTCGACGGGCAGGCCGTGGCAGTCCCAGCCGGCCTTGCGGGCCACCTGGTAGCCCTGCATCGTCTTGAACCGTGGGAAGACGTCCTTGAAGACGCGGGCCTCGACGTGGTGGGTGCCGGGGCGTCCGTTGGCCGTCGGCGGTCCTTCGTAGAACGTCCACCGGGGACGGTCGCCGGCCATGTCGAGGGAGCGGGCGAAGGTCTTGTCGTCCTCCCAGAACGCGAGCACGTCGTGCTCCATCGCGGGAAGGTCCACCTGGGGCGGGACGGGGGTGTAGTCGTTCACGTCGGGCGTCTTCCTTCACTGGTTGCTCGTGTCGAGTCCTGGTGAAGGGACGAGTCCGGCCTCGTGGTGATGCGTGCTGCCGGTCCCGCGGTACCACCCTCCTTGGTGTCCCGGCCTGCTGCTCCGGGGCACCCGCTCGTGGTCCACCGCAGCCGGGTCTACCTGCCGCTCCCTGAGGATGCTGGGGTCGGCGCTCTTCCGGCGGCTCGGGGGTGATCTTCGCTCCGGTCAACACCCCCGGGCTCACACCGTCCCCGGGTCGCTGCCGGCTGTGCTCGGAGCTACTCGTCCCGTCCACGCCTGTGCGGTAGCGCCAAGTCTGCCAGATGCCGGGAGACTTCGTTGGGCGCGGCTGGTTGTCCGCGGCCCCAGGCCGGTCTATCCTCGCCGCACACGTGAGGCGGCTGCCCCACGTGGCTTTCGTATCCAGCCGCCTGGTTGGGTGCCCACCGGCTTCGAGGGGGCCAGGGTCCATGGCACGAGCGACGGCTCGCAGCATCGCCGGCAAGACGGCGGCCGCGGCGAAGCGAGTGACGTCTCGGACGTCCTCGAAGAAGGCGGCGGCGAAGAAGGCCCCGGCCAGCAAGGCGGCGGCCCCCGCCAAGAAGTCGGCTCCCGCGAAGAAGGCTCCCGCGAAGAAGGCCCCCGCGAAGAAGGCTCCCGCGAAGAAGGCCCCCGCGAAGAAGGCCGCCGCGAAGAAGGCCCCCGCGAAGAAGGCCCGCCGCGAAGAAGGCCCCCGCGAAGAAGGCCGCCGCGAAGAAGGCCCCCGCCAAGAAGGCCCCCGCGAAGAAGGCCCCCGCGAAGAAGGCCCCCGCGAAGAAGGCCCCCGCGAAGAAGGCCCCCGCGAAGAAGGCCCCCGCGAAGAAGGCCCCCGCCAAGAAGGACCTGCCAAGAAGACTGCGCAAGATCGTTCCGGCGAAGAAGGCCCCGGCACAGAAGACCCCGGAGAAGATCGCTCCCGCGAAGAAGGCTCCCGCGAAGAAGGCCCCCGCGAGAAGGCCTCCAAGCGACTGGCCGTCAAGTCCGACGAGAAGCCCTGGACCAAGGCCGAGCTCGACGAGGTGCGCGGCGAGCTCAACGTCGACCGGGACCGGCTCCGCTCCGAGCTCAACCTCGCCGAGCACGAGCTGCACGACCTGATGCGCGATGCCGGCGACGGTGCCGGCAACGACCAGGCCGACGTGGGCTCGACGACCTTCGAGCGTGACCACGAGATGACCCTGGCCAACAACGCGCGCGAGATGCTGAGCCAGACCGAGCGCGCGCTCGCCCGCATCGAGGACGGCACCTACGGCGTCTGCGAGCGCTGTGGTGAGCCCATCGGCAAGATGCGGTTGATGGCGTTCCCCCGTGCGACACTGTGCATGCCATGCAAGCAGCGCGAGGAGCGTCGCTGACCAGCGACGAGAACACGTCCACCCCTCTGACCGACCGCCGGTGGCGACCGCGTCAGCTCCGGCTGTTCGTCGTCGTGGCCGTCCTCGGCTATCTCACCGACCTCGGCACCAAGGAGCTGGCGCTCGCCCGGCTCGACCCGCAGACGACGGTGCCGCTCGTCGGTGACTGGCTGGGCCTGTACCTGACCTTCAACAGTGGCGCCGCCTTCAGCCTCGGCACCTCCTACACCTTCGTACTGTCCGTCATCGCGATCGCCGCAGCGATCGCCGTTCTCTGGACGGTACGCCGGCTTGCCAGCACCGGCTGGGCCCTCGGGCTCGGGTTCCTGCTCGCCGGGGTGCTCGGCAACCTGACCGACCGGATCTTCCGGGAGCCGAGTCCGATGCGGGGCCACGTGGTCGACTTCGTGCAGCTCCCGAACTTCCCGGTCTTCAACGTCGCCGACATCTGCATCAACATCGCGGCCGGCTTCATCATCCTCCAGGCGATCCGCGGCATGCGGGTCGACGGCCTCCGCGAGTCCGACGCCGACCAGGCAGAGCAGTGACGGCTGCTGCCGACGGCGCGGTCCCAGGTCGCTCGGAGCACCGCACCGTCAACGTCACCGAGGGCCTGGCGGGCGAGCGCCTCGACGCCGTGCTGGCCCGGATGTTCGGCTTCTCCCGGACCCGGGCCGCCGACCTGGTGGCCGGTGGCCTCGTCCAGGTCGACGGCAGCACCGGGACCAAGTCCGACCGGATGCACGCCGGCTCCGTGATCGACGTCGAGATCCCGGCGCTGGTCGACCCGGTGGAGGTGGTCCCGGAGATCGTCGAGGGGATCAAGATCGTCCACGACGACGACGCCCTGATCGTGATCGACAAGCCGGTCGGCGTCGCGGTCCACCCCAGCCCCGGCTGGGGCGGCCAGACCGTCGTCGGCCACCTTGCCGCCGCAGGGTTCAGGATCGCCACCAGCGGCGCCTCGGAGCGGCAGGGGATCGTGCAGCGTCTCGACGTCGGCACCTCCGGGGTGATGGTCATCGCCAAGTCGGAGTACGCCTACTCCCGGCTCAAGAATGCCTTCCGCCGACGCATCGTCGACAAGACCTACCACGCCCTGGTCCAGGGCCACCCCGACCCGCTGCGCGGCACCGTCGACGCGCCGATCGGTCGCAACCCCAAGTTCGACTACAAGTTCGCGGTCCGCGCCGACGGCAAGCACAGCGTGACCCACTACGAGACCCTCGAGGCACACCGGTTCGCGAGCCTGCTCGAGATCCAGCTGGAGACCGGTCGCACCCACCAGATCCGCGTGCACATGGCCGCGCTGAAGCACCCCTGTGTCGCCGACCTGACCTACGGCGCCGACCCCACGCTGGCCGCACGCGTGGGCCTGGAGCGACAGTGGCTCCATGCCGTGCGCCTGGGCTTCGAGCACCCGGACTCCGGGGAGTACGTCGAGTACGCGTCGGACTACCCCGAGGACCTCCAGCGCGCCCTGGACCTGATCCGTGACGCGCACTGAGGGCTCCGACCTGACGCTGCGTCCGGCGACGGGGACCGACGCCGGACCGCTCGCCGACCTCTTCTGGGCGGCGCGGCAGGCGGCCTACCCGGCGATGCCGGCCAGCACGCACACCCGCGAGGAGTGCGGGCACTGGTTCCGTGAGGTGCTCGGGCTGGAGCCTCGGAGCATCCCGATGCCGGCGACGCGGGAGACCTGGGTGGCCGAACGCGACGGCGTCCTGGTCGGCTACGTCGTGGTGGACCCCGGCTGGCTCGACTCGCTCTACGTCCGCCCCGACCTCACGGGTGCCGGCATCGGCGCCGCGCTCCTCGACCTCGTCAAGAGCCTGCGACCCGACGGCTTCGGGCTGTGGGTCTTCGAGACCAACACCCGGGCGCAGGCCTTCTACGCCCACCACGGCCTGCACGCGGTACGCCGCACCGACGGGTCGGACAACGAGGAGCACGCACCGGACGTCGAGATGGGCTGGTTCGGCGACGACCCGGTCGCCGGGGTCCGCGGACGTATCGACGCCGTGGACGACCGTCTCGCCGCCGACCTGGCCGAGCGCGCCGCGCTGACCGCGGTGGTGCAGCGGCTCAAGCCGGTCTCGGGCCAGGCGGGGCGCGACCCCGGCCGGGAGGCCGAGATCGCCGCGCGGATGGCCCGCCGGGGGACAGCGCTCGGCGACCGGCTCGGGGAGGAACGGCTGGCCCGGATCATGCACACGGTGATCTCCGAGAGCCTCGACGCCGCCGATTGAACGCCGGCCCCGGTTCCTGGGACCGCTGGCCGGCTGTCGGTGCTGCCTGGTCGACTGGGGGCCATGGACGTGCTCAGGGGACGGGTCGACCACCCGCTGCCGGGTCGTCGGGGTGTCGCCGGTGACACCCGGCGCGGTGTCGTAGGCTGAGGCCTCTTCCCCGACAGTCCGGCCGCGTCCTCCAGCACGGCCTGGTTCTGCGTACCCAGATCGACTTCGACGTTGCGTCCGGAAGGGGCTTCCACACCGATGCCAAGTGCGTCCCCTCGGTCCTCGGACTCCTTCGTGCACCTCCATGTGCACACCGAGTACTCCATGCTCGACGGAGCCGCCCGCCTCGGTGCCCTGACCGAGCGTGCCGCCGAGCTCGGGATGCCCGCGGTGGCCATGACCGACCACGGCAACGTCTTCGGCGCCTACGAGTTCTACAAGCTGGCGAAGGCGGCCGGGGTCAAGCCGATCATCGGCATCGAGGCCTACCTCGCCCCCAACATCTCGCGCTTCGAGAAGAAGGGCGTCAACTTCTACGACGGCGGCCCCGACGACGTCTCGGCGCGTGGCGCCTACACCCACATGACCCTGCTCTCGGAGTCCACCGAGGGCATGCACAACCTCTTCCGGCTGACCACCGGGGCGTGGCAGGACGGGTTCTTCAAGCACCCGCGGATGGACCGCGAGCTGCTCTCGCGGCACAGTCGCGGGATCATCGGCACCACCGGCTGCCCCTCGGGCGAGATCCAGGTGCACCTGCGCTACGGCAACTACGCCGCTGCTCGTCAGGCCGCCGGCGACTTCCAGGACATCCTCGGCCGGGACAACTACTTCCTGGAGCTGATGGACCACGGCCTGTCCATCGAGAAGCGGGTCCGCGACGGCCTGCTCCGGCTGGCCGAGGACCTCCGGATCCCGCTGCTGGCCACCAACGACTCCCACTACGTCATGCGCGAGGACGCCCCCTCCCAGGAGCACCTGCTGTGCATCAACTCCGGGTCCACGATGGACATCCCCGCGGGTGATGGTCCCGGTCAGCGCTTCGCGTTCAACGGCGACGGCTACTACCTCAAGTCCGCCGCAGAGATGCGCGAGCTGTGGCGTGACCTGCCGGAGGCCTGCGACAACACCCTGCTGGTCGCCGAGCGCTGCGACGTCGCGTTCACCGAGGGCAACGGCACCTACATGCCGCGCTTCCCCTGCCCCGAGGGGGAGAACGAGGACTCCTGGCTGATCAAGGAGGTCGAGCGCGGCCTGGCCGTCCGCTACCCGGCCGGGGTGCCTGCCGAGGTGCGCGCGCAGGCGGAGTTCGAGCTCGGCGTGATCACCCGGATGGGCTTCCCGGGCTACTTCCTCGTCGTTGCCGACTTCATCAACTGGGCCAAGGACAACGGCATCCGGGTCGGGCCCGGCCGCGGCTCCGGTGCCGGCTCGATGGTGGCCTACGCGATGCGGATCACCGACCTCGACCCCCTGGTGCACGGCCTGATCTTCGAGCGCTTCCTCAACCCCGACCGCGTCTCGATGCCCGACTTCGACATCGACTTCGACGAGCGCCGCCGCGGCGAGGTGATCCGCTACGTCACCGACAAGTACGGCGAGGACCGGGTGTCGATGATCGTCACCTACGGCACCATCAAGGCCAAGCAGGCGGTCAAGGACTCCTCGCGGATCCTCGGCTACCCGTTCGCGATGGGCGACCGGATCACCAAGGCGATGCCGGCCGCGGTCATGGGCAAGGACGTCCCGCTCCAACAGATCTTCAACGCCGAGCACAAGCGCTTCGGCGAGGGCGGCGAGTTCCGCTCCCTCTACGAAGCCGACAACGACGTCAAGCGGGTCGTCGACACCGCCATCGGCATCGAGGGCCTCAAGCGGCAGTGGGGCGTGCACGCGGCCGGCGTGATCATGTCCAGCGAGCCGCTGGCCGACGTGATCCCGCTGCTCAAGCGGCCCGCCGACGGCGCGATGATCACCCAGTTCGACTACCCCACCTGTGAGGGCCTCGGCCTGATCAAGATGGACTTCCTCGGGCTGCGCAACCTCACCGTCCTGGACGACGCCGTACGCAACATCGCGGCCAACCGCGGCGAGGACGTCGTCCTGGAGGACCTCGAGCTGACCGACTCCGCGACCTACCGCCTGCTCGCCAAGGGCGACACGCTCGGCGTCTTCCAGCTCGACGGCGGACCGATGCGGGCGCTGCTGCGCTCGATGCGCCCGGACACCTTCGAGGACATCTCCGCGGTGGGCGCGCTCTACCGTCCCGGACCGATGGGCGCGGACTCCCACAACAAGTACGCCCGACGCAAGACCGGCCGCGAGCCGGTGGAGGCGATCCACCCCGAGCTGGCCGAGCCGCTCGAGGACATCCTGGGTGAGACCTACGGTCTGATCGTCTACCAGGAGCAGGTGATGGCGATCGCACAGAAGCTCGCCGGCTACACGCTCGGCGAGGCCGACCTGCTGCGGCGGGCCATGGGCAAGAAGAAGAAGGAGGAGCTCGACAAGCAGTACGTCGCCTTCGAGGGCGGCATGCGCGAGCGCGGCTACTCGCCCGCGGCGGTCAAGACGCTGTGGGACATCCTGCTGCCCTTCTCCGACTACGCGTTCAACAAGGCCCACTCGGCCGCCTACGGACTGGTGTCCTACTGGACGGCCTACCTCAAGGCCAACTATCCGGCCGAATACATGGCCGCGCTCCTGACGTCCGTGCGCGACGACAAGGACAAGATGGCGATCTACCTCAACGAGTGCCGCCGGATGAAGATCCAGGTGCTCCCTCCCGACGTCAACGAGTCGGCCGCCAACTTCACCCCTGTCGGCAACGACATCCGCTTCGGCCTGACCGCGATCCGCAACGTCGGCAGCAACGTCGTGGACAAGGTCGTCGAGGCGCCGGGAGGCGAAGGGCCGCTACGAGGACTTCAACGACTTCATGGACAAGGTCGACGCGCTGGTCTGCAACAAGCGCGTGATCGAGTCACTGGCCAAGGCGGGCGCCTATCGACGACATGAAGCACAAGCGGCGCGCGCTGGTGAGCATCCACGAGGAGGCCGTCGACCGCTACGCGACCATCAAGAAGGACGCGGGCTCCGGCCAGGACTCCCTCTTCGACTCAGTGTTCGACGAAGGTGGGACGGGCGGAGCCGAGCCGATCTTCGACATGGCGGTCGCGATCCCCGACATCGACGAGTGGGACAAGATGACCTTGCTCGGTCACGAGCGGGAGATGCTCGGCCTCTACGTCTCCGACCACCCGCTGCTGGGCCTGGAGCACCTGCTCTCCCAGGGCACCGACGCGACCATCGGCCAGCTGCTCCTGGACGAGGAGCGGCCCGACGGCTCCACCGTCACCATCTCGGGGCTGGTCACCTCGGTGCAGCGCAAGATCACCAAGCGCGGCGACGCCTGGGCGATGGTGACGCTGGAGGACCTCGAGGGTGCGATCGACGTCCTGCTCTTCCCGAGCAGCTACCAGCTGGCCAGCACGCTGCTCCAGGAGGACGCGATCCTCACGGTCAAGGGCCGGCTGTCGCGGTCCAAGGACCAGCCAGAGCTCCACGGCCAGGAGGTCAGCGTCCCCGACCTCCGAGAGGCGACGGCGGCCGTCCGGACCGGTGATCATCTCGATGCCGTCCACCCGTTGCACCCCGCCGGTGGTCGACCAGCTCAAGGACGTGCTCGGCACCCACCCCGGGGTGAGCGAAGTACGGTTGCGCCTGATGACCAAGAACGCCGACCACCGTGATGCGCCTCGACGACCGGCTCCGGGTCGCGCCCAGCCCGGCCCTCTTCGCCGACCTCAAGGCGCTGCTCGGCCCGCACTGCCTCACGGGCTCCTGAGGCGTCGGTCCCGGCACCCCACGAGGTCGACCCCCTCGACCCCGTGCACGAGCCGGAGGCCGGCAGCCCCGTCGCCGGACGGGAGCGATCGACGACCTCGTCGCCGTGCTCGGCAGCTACGTCGTGCTCGGCGTGGTCGCCGGCGTCGCCTGGTGGGCGCTCTACGACCCGGCCGTCTACACCTGGGTCAGGGCGGCGACCTCGCGATGGGCGAGGTCGAGCTCGGCAAGCGGTTCAACGGGGACGCCTGGTACGCCGTGATCGCCGCCGTGGCGGGTCTGCTCTCCGGCACCGCCCTGACCTGGTGGCGCGACCGTGACCCGCTCCTGACCGCCGGCCTGGTCCTGCTCGGCGCCGTGGTCGCCGCCGGGATGATGGCCACGCTCGGGGGCTGGATCGGTCCCGCCGACCCGCAGAGCGTCGCCGCGTCGGCCAGGTCGGCGACGCGGTGCCGGCATCGCTGCGGCGTCGATGCCTTCGTCTGCTACCTGGTGTGGCCGGTCACGGCACTGCTCGGCAGCCTGATCGTGCTCTGGTCGCCGGCTCGCCGACACGGTTTCCGCTGTGCCGGGGCCCGGCCCGCACTAGGATCTGCGGTGGACCTGCCGGCCTGTGGAGGCCGCGGACGACGGAGGAGTCCACTTGCATGAGCGACGCCAGCCCACCACGCCCGCCCTCGGGCGAGCCCGAGTACCTCGGCCACGACTCACCGGCGCCCTTCGCCGACGAGCCGCCGGCGGGAGGCGCTGGGGCCTGGTCGGCCGGCGCCGGTCGCCGTCGTCGCCGCGGTCGCCGGAGGCGGCTTCGCCCTCGCCCAGCTGATGGCGGCGTCGGGCTCGACCGGCGGACGCCGTACCGGCAACGCGCTCGCCTACGCCAGCATCGACCTCGACCCGTCGGCCGACCCAGAAGATCTCCGCGATCACGACGCTGCGCAAGTTCCCGGAGCTCGAAGAAGGAGCTCGACCTCGACGCGCAGGACGACGTGCGGCGCTGGCTGTTCGAGGACGTCCTCGGCGAGAGCGCCTGCAAGGACCTCGACTACGACGACGACATCGCGCCGTGGCTCGGTGACCGGATGGCCGTCGCCGCCGTGCCCGACGTCGGCCAGAAGGTGTCCCCGCTGTTCGCGGTGCAGGTCAGCGACGAGGCGGCGGCCGCCGCCGGGATCGCCGCGCTGGGGAAGTGCTCCGAGGAGGAGATCGGGGTCGCGTTCACCGGCGACTACGCCGTGCTGATGGAGAGGCAGAACGCCGCGGAGACCTTCGCGCGCGCCGCCGAGGCGGCCTCGCTGGCTGACGACCCCGCCTACCAGACCTGGGTGGAGCGGCTCGGCGAGCCCGGCATCGTCACCGGCTACGTCTCCGCGGAGGCACCCGCCCGGATGACCGACCTGGCGACCGAGATGTCCGGCAGCAGCGACGCGGAGATGTTGGGGCAGGACGTCAGCCGCCTCTACGACGACTTCGAGGGTGCCGCCGCGGTGCTGCGCTTCTCCGACGGCCGGATCGAGCTCGAGGCTGGCCGCCGCCGGACTGCCCGAGGGCGTCGGCACGACCGCGGACCCCGGGGCGCCCGCGCTCGGCGACCTGCCGGCCACGACGGCTGCGGCGTTCACGGTCAGCTTCGCCGACGGCTGGTTCGAGGACTGGTCGGAGTCGATGGGCGACCTCCTTGCCGGGGCTGCCGCCGGAGGCGGGTCCGAGGACCTGTGGCGCGACATCGAGGCCCAGACCGGCCTCCAGCTGCCCGAGGACATCGAGGCCCTGCTCGGCGACGGGCTGCGCGTCTCGGTCGACGCCAGCTCTCGGCGGACACCTTCACCTCCTCCGACGTGCCCCAGGCGGACCTCGGGCTGCGGATCAACGGTGACGAGGCCGAGATCAACCGGGTGCTGGACACCCTGATGGCCCAGGTGCCGCCGTCCGAGGCGCGATGCGTTGAAGCGGAGCACGGGCGACGGCTACGTCGCGATCGGCCTCGACCAGGACTACGTCGACTCGCTCGGTCAGGCCGGTGACCTCGGCGGACTCGACGCGTTCACCGCCGTGGTGCCCGAGCCCGACCGGATCTCCGGTGGACTCTTCGTCAACTTCGACGCCGACGACTGGGCGACCAGGATCGCGGGTGAGATGTTCCCCGACGAGCCGGAGATCGCCGCCAACCTCGAGCCCCTCGACGCCCTCGGCTTCACCTCCTGGTCCGAGGACGAGGTCGGCTACGTCTCCTTCCGGCTCAGCACCGACTGACCCCCGTCCCCCGGGCCGCTCAGCGGCCGATCGCGGCGACCGTGGCCCCGGTCGCGGCGACCAGGTCGCGGGGAGAGCTCGATCTCCAGGCCGCGGCGACCGCCGGACACGAACACGGTGCGGTGGTCCAGCGCGGAGGCGTCGACCACGGTGGGTGGGGTCGCCTCTGGCCCAGCGGCGAGATGCCGCCGACGACGTAGCCGGTCGCCCGCTCGGCGTCCGCCGGGTCGGCCATCACCGCCTTCTTGCCGCCGACGCGGCCGCCACGGCCTTCAGGTCGAGCTGTCCCGACACCGGCACCACGCCGACCACGAGCCGGCCGTCCACGCGAGGACCAGCAGGGTCTTGAAGACCCGGCCCGGGTCGACGTCCAGCGCCACCGCGGCCTCGAGGCCGTAGGACGCCGCGCCCGGGTCGTGCTCGTAGGTGTGCACCTGGTGATCGACGCCGGCCGCGGTCAGGGCCACGGTCGCCGGCGTACCCCCGTCGCGGCTTCGCCTGGCCATCCGGCCCGTCAGTTGGGCGACCAGGTGGTGCGGGCCACCTCGGTGGCGGGCAGCGACGGGATCGCCCGCATCGCGCGCATCTCCTCGCGCATCGCGTGCCGCAGCATCACCAGCCGGTCCAGCGGCGCCGGACGCCTCGAGCAGGGCCTGGCGCTCCTGCAGGGTCAGCAGGCACGTCGCGGCCAGGCTGTAGGAGAGGAACGTCGGGTCGCGGGGCAGCTCGCCGTCGAGCACGTCGTCGCCGCGCAGCTCGGAGAGCCGCCGCCGGTACTCCTCGAAGGTCTGGCGGGTCGCATCGGCCTCCTGCAGCGCCGTCCGGGCGGCGACCGTGGCTCCTCGACGGTCTCGACGTCGCCCACGAGGTAGGTGCCGGAGGTGTCGAGCGCGTCGAGCCGGAGCCGGCGCGACCGACCACCTCGATGTCGAACCGGCCGTCGGGGTAGGGGTTCACGGAGGTCAGCTGCACCACGCACCCGACCCGGTGCACCGACTGCACCCCGTGGGAGCCGACCTCGTAGCCCTCGCGGATCGCGACGATCCCGAACAGCCGCTCGGGCTTGTCGGAGATGGTCAGCAGGTGGTGCACCAGCGCCCGGTAGCGGTCCTCGAAGACGTGCAGCGGCAGCGTCACACCGGGGAACACCACGGTGTTCAGCGGGAAGATCGGGAGCTGTCGCTGCACGTCACTCAACCTAGTCCCAGTTCGTCACATCTCCCCGCTCGGAACGGGTGCGCGCTCCGTGTCGCCGGGACACTTCTAGAATGGGCCCATGATCCGCCGAATCGACCTCAGGGGCCGGCCGAGGCGTCCGCTGACTACCGCGCCGTGCGTGCCGCGCGCAGAGTTCGACGTCGAGGCCGCCCTCGACGTCGTCCGCCCGATCTGCGACGCCGTGCGCCATCGCGGGGTCGAGGCGATCGTCGGAGTTCTCCGCGCGAAGTTCGACCGGGTCGAGCAGCACGACATCGCCGTCCCCCGCGAGGCGCTCGACCGAGGCCCTCGCCGGGCTCGACCCGGCCGTCCGCGCGGGTCTGGAGGAGTCGATCCCGCGGCTGCGCCGGACCTGCGAGGCCGAGCTCGAGCACGACAAGGTCACCCGGGTCGTCCCGGGCGGCACCGTGACCCAGCGGATGATCCCGATCGAGCGGGTCGGGCTCTACGTGCCCGGCGGCATCGCGCCCGCTGGTCTCCAGCGTGGTCATGAACGTGGTGCCGGCCCAGGTCGCCGGGGTCGGCTCGATCGCGCTGACCTCCTCGCCCCAGCGCGACACGCGGGCTGCCGCACCCGACGATCCTGGCCGCCTGCGCAGCTGCTCGGCGTCGAGGAGGTGTACGCCGTCGGCGGCGCCCAGGCGATCGCCATGTTCGCCTACGGCGCCGGGCCGTGCCGCAAGGTCGACCTGGTCACCGGGCCCGGCAACATCTACACCGTCTCGGCGAAGCGGCTGCTCAAGGGCGTCGTCGGCATCGACTCCGAGGCCGGCCCCACCGAGATCGCGGTGCTCGCCGACGAGACCGCCGACGCCGCCTTCGTCGCGGCCGACCTGGTCAGCCAGGCCGAGCACGACCCGATGGCCGCGTCGGTGCTGGTGACGCCGTCCGAGGCCCTGGCCGCCGAGGTCGAGGCCGAGCTCGACAAGCAGGTCTCGGTGACCCGGCACGTCGAGCGGGTCCGCACCGCCCTCGGCGGCGTGCAGTCCGGGATCGTGCTCGTCGACGACCTCGAGCAGGGCCTGGCGGTCGTCAACGCCTACGCGGCCGAGCACCTGGAGATCCAGACCGGCGACGCGGCGGGCTGGGCGGCCCGGGTGGTGAACGCCGGGGCGATCTTCGTCGGCGCCTTCGCCCCGGTCTCGCTCGGCGACTACGCCGCCGGCTCCAACCACGTGCTGCCCGACCGCCGGCTGCGCCTGCCACTCCGGCGGGCTCTCGGTGCGCGCGTTCCGCAAGGCCGTGCACGTGGTCGACTACGACGAGACGGCCCTGCGCGACGTCGCCGACCACGTGGTCAGCCTCGCCGAGGCCGAGGACCTGCCCGGCCACGGGGCCGCCGTCCGGGTCCGGTTCGACGGCGCCGGCGCGGAGCCTGATGGAGCTTCCTCTGCGCGAGGAGCTGCGGGGGATCGAGCCGTACGGCGCACCGCAGCTCGACGTCCCGGTCGCGCTCAACGTCAACGAGAACCCCTACCCGCCCAGCGAGGCCGTCGTCGCCGACGTGGCCGCGGCGGTCGCGGAGGCCACCCGGACGCTCAACCGCTACCCGGACCGGGAGGCGTCGACGCTGCGCACGGCGCTCGCGGACTACCTCGGGCACGGCATCGCGCCCGAGCAGGTGTGGGCGGCCAACGGTTCCAACGAGGTGATGCTGCAGCTGCTGCAGGCCTTCGGCGGCCCGGGCCGCACGGCGGTCTCCTTCGCGCCGACGTACTCGATGTACCCGGAGTACGCCCGCGACGCGATGACCGGCTGGGTGGTCGGCCACCGCGCCGAGGACTTCAGTCTCGACGTCGAGCACGCGGTGACGGTGGTCAAGGAGCACCGGCCGTCCGTCGTGCTGCTGCCCTCGCCGAACAACCCGACCGGCACCGCGCTGCCCCTCGACACGACCGAGGCCGGTGCGCAGCGGCGACCGCCGAGGTCGGCGGCGTGGTGGTCATCGACGAGGCGTACGGCGAGTTCCGGCGCACCGGTACCCCGAGCGCCCTCGAGCTGCTGCCGTCCACCCCGAACCTGGTGGTGTCGCGCACGATGAGCAAGGCGTTCGCGCTCGCCGGCGCGCGGCTCGGCTACCTGGCCGCGTCGACCGAGATCGTCGACGCGCTGCGCGTGGTCCGGCTGCCCTACCACCTCTCCGCGGTCACCCAGGCGGTGGCGCTGGCGGCGCTGCGGCACGCCGACGAGCTGCTCGGCCGGGTCGACGAGCTGCGGGCCGAGCGCGACCGCACGGTCGCCTGGCTGCGGGAGCGCGGGCACGAGGTGGCCGACACCGACGCGAACTTCGCGCTGTTCGGGACGTTCCCCGACCGGCATGCTGTCTGGCAGGGCCTGCTCGACCGCGGCGTGCTGATCCGGGAGACCGGACCGGACGGGTGGCTCCGGGTGTCGATCGGGACCCCTGATGAGATGGCGGCGTTCAAGGCCGCACTGACCGAGGTACGGTAGGGCACCATGACGCGTCGCGCACGCATCGAGCGGGAGACCAAGGAGTCCAAGGTCCTCGTCGAGGTCGACATCGACGGCACCGGGCGCGGGGACGTGCGCACCGGGTGTCGGGTTCTACGACCACATGCTCGACTCGTTCGCCCGGCACTCGCTCGGTCGACCTGACCGTGCAGACCGAGGGCGACACCCACATCGACGCCCACCACACGGTCGAGGACACCGCGATCGCGCTCGGCGACGCGCTGCGCGAGGCGCTCGGGGACAAGCGCGGCATCCGCCGGTTCGGCGACGCGACGGTGCCGCTCGACGAGGCGCTGGTGCAGGGCGTGGTCGACGTCTCCGGCCGGCCCTACTGCGTGCACACCGGGGAGCCGGAGGCGCAGGCGTTCGTCACGATCGGCGGCGACGGGGTGGCTACCTCGGCTCGCTGACCCGGCACGTCTTCGAGACGCTGGCCTTCCACGCGCAGATCGCCCTGCACGTGCGGGTGCTGTCCGGACGCGACCCGCACCACCTCGTGGAGGCGCAGTTCAAGGCGGTCGCGCGCGCGCTGCGCGACGCCGTGGCGCATCGACCCGCGCGAGACGGGCGTGCCGTCGACCAAGGGCAGCCTGTGACCGCCCCTCCGTGGTGGTCCTCGACTACGGCTCGGGGAACCTCCGCTCGGCGGTGCGCGCCCTCGAACGCGCCGGCGCCGAGGTGACGCTCACCGCGGACCGCGCCGCGGCGCAGGACGCCGACGGGCTGGTGGTGCCCGGCGTCGGCGCCTTCGCGTCGTGCGTCGAGGGGCTCCGGGCGGTCAAGGGCCACGAGATCATCGGCCGTCGGCTGGCCGGGGGCCGACCGGTGCTCGGCATCTGCGTGGGCATGCAGGTCCTGTTCGCGCACGGCGTCGAGCACGGCGTGGACACCGAGGGCCTCGACGAGTGGCCCGGCGTCGTCGAGCGGCTGCAGGCGCCCGTCGTACCCGCACATGGGGTGGAACACCGTCGAGGTCCCCGGCGGGCACCCGCTGTTCGAGGGGGTCGAGGGGGAGCGGTTCTACTTCGTGCACTCCTACGGGGTGCGCGAGTGGACGCTGCGCACCCAGGGCCGCACCCGCGAGCCGCTGGTGACCTGGGCCGAGCACGGCGGCGACCGGTTCGTGGCCGCGGTCGAGAACGGGCCGCTGAGCGCGACCCAGTTCCACCCGGAGAAGTCCGGCGACGCCGGGGCCCGGCTGCTCGCCAACTGGGTGGCCACCCTGGTGAGCACGCCGATGAGCAAGGAGCGCGCGCGGAAGCGCGAGGAGCGGGAGCGCGAGGCCGCCGTGCGGGCGCGGCCCGAGCCGCCGAGGCGGAGCGCCGCGAGCGTCGGGCGGCGCGGGCCCGCGCCGTGCGCCGGCACACGACCGACCGGCTGCCGCGCTGCAGGCCGGTGGGGCGCGACACCGGGACGCTGGCCCGCCGGCGCCGGATCCGGCGCGGGCTGCTGCTCACCGCTGCTGGTGGCGCTCAACGTCCTGGTCTGGGTCGTGCGGCCCCGACTGGGAGGCACGGCTGGCGGCGGTGGTGGTCACCGCTGCTGGCGTTCCCGGTGCTGGCGCTGCTGGTGCTGCGCCGTCGCTGAGCGGCCGCCGAGGCGTCGTGGTCCGCGACGCGCCACAGCGCCCTGACGGGTTGGCCGGCCGCGGCCAGCGCGTCCCTTCACGTCGGCGACGCCGAGGGTGCCGAAGTGGAAGACGCGACGCGGCGAGCACGGCGTCGGCGCCGGCCTCGACCGCGGGCGGGAAGTGCTCGGTCGCACCGGCGCCGCCCGAGGCGATCACCGGGATCGACACCTCCCGCGCGGACCAGCCGGATCAGGTCCAGGTCGAAGCCGTCGCGGGTGCCGTCGGCGTCCATCGCGTTGAGCAGGATCTCGCCGGCACCCAGCGTCGGCTCCGCGGCGGGCCCACGTCGACCGCGTCGAGGCCGGCACTCTGCCGGCCACCGTGCGTGGTCACCTCGAAGCCGCTGTCGGTGTCGCCGGCGGCACGCCGGGCGTCGACGGAGAGCACCAGCACCTGGTTGCCGAACCGGTCGGCGATCTCGGCGACGAGCTCGGGGCGCCGGATGGCCGCGGTGTTGACCGCGACCTTGTCGGCGCCGGCCCGCAGCAGCCGGTCGACGTCCTCGACGCTGCCGACGCCGCCGCCGACGGTGAGCGGGATGAACACCTGCTCGGCGGTCGCGGAGACGATCTCCATCGTGGTGGCCCGGGCCTCGTGGGAGGCGGAGATGTCGAGGAAGGTGAGCTCGTCGGCGCCCTCGGCGTCGTAGATCTTCGCCAGCTCGACCGGGTCGCCGGCGTCGCGCAGCCCCTGGAAGTTGACACCCTTGACGACCCGGCCGCCGTCGACGTCGAGGCAGGGGATCACCCGGACCGCGAGGCTCATCGACGTCACCGCGGCGGGTCAGCGCGAGCGCGTCCTCGAGGGTGAAGCGGCCCTCGTAGAGCGCGGTGCCGATGATCGCGCCCTCGACCCCGTCGCCGACCAGCCCCTGCAGCGCCTCGAGGTCGGCGAGCTCGGTGATGCCGCCGGAGGCGACCACCGGACGGTCGGTGGCGGCGCAGACCGCGCGGAGCAGGTCGAGGTTGGGGCCCTGGAGCATGCCGTCCTTGTTGACGTCGGTGACGACGTAGCGGGCGCAGCCCTCGCCGTCGAGCCGGGCGAGCACGTCGTACAGGTCGCCACCGTCGCGGGTCCAGCCGCGGGCAGCCAGGGTCCGGCCGCGCACGTCGAGCCCGACGGCGACCCGGTCGCCGTACTCGGCGATGGCGCGCGCGCACCACTCCGGCTGCTCGAGCGCGGCGGTGCCGATGTTGACCCGGCGGCAGCCGGCCGCCATCGCCGCGGCCAGCGACTCGTCGTCCCGGATGCCCCCGCTCATCTCGACGTCGATGTCGAGCGTGCCCGACGATCTTGGCGAGCAGGTCGCGGTTGTGCCCGCGGCCGAACGCCGCGTCGAGGTCGACGAGGTGGATCCACTCGGCCCCGCGCCGCTGCCAGTTGAGCGCCGCCTCGACCGGGTCGCCGAAGTGCTTCTCGGAGCCGGCGACGCCCTGCACGAGCTGGACGGCCTGACCGTCGGCGATGTCGACGGCGGGCAGCAGCTCGAGGTAGTCGCTCATGGGCACCAGCCTAGGGTCGCGCCGCCACCCCGATTCGCTGCGCATCCCCGGTCCGCGGATCGGCCCCAGAAGCCGAGACGAGGATCCGGTCAGGCGCCGAAGGAGGTGGTGCGCAGGGCCTCGGCGGTCTCGGGGCCGATCAGCTCGACCCGGGCCTGCTCCTGGCGGCCGAAGACGAACAGCGTCGACCTCGCTCGGCAGCCCGCGGACCACGGTCACGGTTCGGGCCCCTCGTGCAGCACTGGCCGTCGAGCCGGTGGTCGCGTTCTCGATCACCACCCCGACCGGGGTCTTGCGGGTCAGGGGCCTGCCCGCCTTGCGGATCATCGCCCAGAGCAGCTTCTCGTCGGCGGCGGCGAGGTCGCGGGGCTCCCACTCGGCTGCGCCCGCCGGATGTCCTCGTGGTGGACGTAGAACTCCAGGGTGTTGAGCATCGTGTCCAGCTTCGGCACGGCGTACGGCGACCACCGCGGCGGACCGTTGCGCAGCCTCTCGACCAGACCGCGAACGGCCGGGCGACCCATCCGGGGGACTCCAGGTCGGTGAGCCGGCTCAGCGGCGACACCACGATCCCGACAGCGGCCGGACTGCGCTCCCGCACCAGCAGGTGCACGACCAGGTCCTTGACCGTCCACTCACCGCTCAGCGTGGGCGGGTCCTCGCCGACCTGCAGGGCGCTGTCGCACAGCGGCCCGGCGCTCGACCTTCGCCATCCGTGTCATGCCCCGATCGTAGGCTGGTCCGGTGCGCCCCAGCCGCCCTCCCGACCGGGCACGCGTGAGCCGGCCGTCCTCCGGTGCACCGCGGGCCAGCCACCATCCGCGGACGGGCTTCGCGCGTCGCTCGGCGTCGCGATCCGGCGCGAGCCGTGGATCTTCACCCTCTCGACGCTGGGCAGCGTGCTCTTCGGGGCGCTCACCGTCGCCGACGCCTGGGTGCTGGGCTGGTCCACCGACAACGTCGTGCTGCCGGCGTTCGAGACCGGTGAGGTCGGCTGGGGCGGTCTGGTCGCCGTGCTCGCCCTGTTCGTCGGGGTGGCGCTGCTGCGGGCGGTCGGCATCGTCGCCCGCCGGCTCGGCGCCGGCATCATGCAGTACCGGATGCAGGCCCACCTAGCGCCGCGAGGTCACCCGGCAGTACCTCCGGCTGCCGATGGAGTGGCACCAGCGACACCCCACCGGGCAGCTGCTCTCCAACGCCAACTCCGACGTCGAGGCCGCCTGGGCGCCGATCGCGCCGCTGCCGATGGCGGTCGGCACCGTCGCGATGATGGTGATCGCCGTGGTGCAGATGCTGCTTCACCGACCTGGTGATGGCGCTGGTCGGGCTGCTGGTCTTCCCGCTGGTGATCGTCGCCAACGTCGTCTTCCAGCGCGTCCAGTCGCCGCTGATGACCCGGGCCCAGGCGCTGCGCGCCGAGGTCAGCGAGGTCGCCCACGAGTCCTTCGACGGCGCGCATGGTCGTCAAGACCCTGGGCCGCGAGCACGAGGAGACCGAGCGGTTCGCCCGCAAGGCCCACCAGCTGCGCGACACCAACGTCCGGGCCGGCCGGGTCCGCGCGGTCTTCGACCCGGTGCTGGAGGCGCTGCCGAACCTCGGCGTGCTCGCGGTGCTGGCCGTCGGCGTCCCGCGGGTCCTCGGCGGGCAGGCCGACGCCGGCGACGTGGTGACCGATCGGCTACCTGCTGACGATCGTCGCCTTCCCGATCCGCTCGCTCGGCTGGCTGCTCGGCGAGTTCCCGCGCAGCGTGGTCGGCTTCCATCGCGTCTCGGCGGTGCTCGCCGCCACCGGCGAGATGCAGTACGGCGACCGGGAGCGTCGGCGGCGACGAGCGGACCGCCGGCGCCCTCCTCGAGGTCGACGGCCTGTCCTACCGCTACGCCGCGGGACCGCCGCTGCTCGACGGGCTCACCTTCACCGCCCGCCCCGGCCGGACCGTCGCGGTGGTCGGCGCGACCGCCTCGGGCAAGAGCACGCTCACCTCCTGCTGGTCCGGCTGGTCGACCCGGACCACGGAGCCGTATCCTCGTCGACGGCACCGACCTGCGCGACCTCGGCCGCCGGGTCGCTGCGCCGAGCACGTGGCGCTGGTGCCGCAGCAGGCCTTCCTCTTCGACGACACCGTCCGCGGCAACGTCGACGCTCGGCGCCGATGTCGCGACGACGAGGTGTGGGAGGCGCTGCGCACGGCGCAGGCCGACGGGTTCGTCGCCGCGCTGCCCGACGGCCTCGACAGCCCGGCTCGGCGAGCGCGGCACCACGCTGTCCGGCGGGCAGCGGCAGCGGCTCTCGCTGGCTCGCGCGCTCGTGCGGTCGCCGCGGCTGCTGATCATCGACGACGCCACCTCCGCGGTGGACCCCGAGGTCGAGGCCCGGATCCTCGCCGCGCTGCGGGCGCAGCCGGGGGAGCGAAGGCTCGACCGTGCTGGTGGTCGCCTACCGCAAGGCGACGATCGCGCTCGCCGACGAGGTGGTCTACCTCCGCGACGGCCGGGTCGTCGACCAGGGCACCCACGCCGAGCTGCTGACGCGCAGCCCCGGCTACGCCGACCTGGTCAACGCCTACGAGACCGAGCACCCCGACGAGGTGACCGCATGAGCACGCCCGCGACCACCAGGGCACCGTGCTCGACACCGGCGAGGCGATCGGCGCCTGGCGACGATCCGGCGCGGCGTCGAGCTGTCACCGGAGCTGCGGGAGGGGATCGGCGGCACGCTGGCCTTCGCCGTGCTGGCCACGCTCGGCCGGGTCGTCGTCCCGGTCGCGGTCCAGCAGACCCTCGACCGCGGGCTCGGCGCCGACGGGCGGCCCCGACCTCGGCTTCATGGGCTGGGTCGCCGCGCCTCGCCGCGCTGGCGGTCCTGGTGACCGGCGGCGCGTCGTACTTCATGACCGCCCGGCTCTTCACCGCCGCCGAGCGCGGCCTGGCCACCCTGCGGGTCAAGGCGTTCCGGCACGTGCACGACCTGCCGCTGCTCACCCAGAACACCGAGCGCCGCGGTGCGCTGGTCGCCCGGGTGACCAGCGACGTCGACCAGGTCTCGCAGTTCCTGGTCTTCGGCGGCCTGATCGCGGTCGTCAGCGTCGGCCAGATCGTGGTCGCCACCGTCGTGATGGCGGTCTACTGCTGGCAGCTGACGCTCGTCGTGTGGATCTGCTTCCTGCCGCTGTTCCTGTCGCTGCGCTACTTCCAGCGCCGGCTCTCCGACGCCTACGGCGTCGTGCGCCGCCAGGTCGGCGCGCTGCTGAGCGCCGTCTCCGAGCCGGTCGTCGGCGCCGCGGTCGTGCGCTCGTACGCCGTCGAGGCCCGCACCCAGGCCCGCATCGACAACGCGATCGACCGGCACAAGCGGGCCAGCACCCGGGCCCAGGGGCTGACCGCGTTCTCCTTCTCGCTCGGCGGCGTCTCCGCCGGCCTGGCCAACGCGGGCGTGCTGATCGTCGGGGTGCTGCTCGGGGTCGACGACGAGATCACCGCCGGGGAGGTGCTCGCGTTCGCGTTCCTGGTCACGCTGTTCGTCGGCCCGGTGCAGATGGGCACGCAGGTGCTCACCGACGCCCAGAACGCCATCGCCGGGTGGCGCCGGGTGATCGGCATCCTCGACACCCCGGCCGACGTGGTCGACCCCGGCCCGCCGGGACAGGCGCTCCCCGAGGGCGCGGTGTCGATCGCCTTCGAGGGCGTGTGCTTCGCCTACCCGGGGGGCACGCCCGTGCTGCACGACGTCGACCTGGAGATCGCGCCCGAACACCCGGGTGGCGGTGGTCGGCGAGACCGGGTCGGGCAAGACCACGCTGGCCAAGCTGCTGACCCGGCTGATGGACCCGACCGAGGGGCACCGTGCGCCTCGACGGTGTCGACCTGCGCGACGGTGCCGTTCGTCGTCGCTGCGGTGACGGGTCGTGATGGTGCCCCAGGAGGGCTTCCTCTTCGACTCGACGCTGCGCGCCAACGCGCTCTACGGCCGACTCGACGCCACCGACGACGACATCCGCGCGGCCGCCGACCGAGCTCGGCCTGACCGACTGGCTCGAGGGGCTGCCCGATGGGCCTCGACACCCGGGTCGGGCAGCGCGGCGAGTCGCTGTCGGCGGGGGAGCGGCAGCTGGTGGCGCTGCTGCGCGCGCACCTCGCCGACCCCGACCTGCTCGTGCTCGACGAGGCGACGTCGGCCGTCGACCCGGCGCTGGAGATGCGGATCGGCCGCGCCCTCGAGCGGCTCACCCGCGGCCGCACGTCGGTCACCATCGCGCACCGGATGTCGACCGCCGAGAACGCCGACGAGGTCGTGGTCGTCGACGCAGGCCGGGTCGTCCAGCGCGGCCCGCACGCGCGGCTCGTCGCGGAGGGCGGCGTCTACGGGCGGCTGCACGCCTCGTGGGTCGCCCAGCAGTCCGCTGCCGCTGACGCTGTCGGACGGGTGGGAGACTGACCGCGTGTGACTCCCTGGACCCCGCGATCGCCGACCTGCTCAAGCGGGACGCCGACGGCCTGGTCCCGCGGTCGTCCAGCAGCACGACACCGGCGAGGTGCTGATGGTGGGCTGGATGGACGACGAGGCGCTGCACCGCACCCTGACGACCGGTCGGGCGACCTACTGGAGCCGGTCCCGCGCAGCGAGTACTGGGTCAAGGGCGAGACCTCCGGCCACCGGCAGTGGGTCAAGGACGTCCGGCTCGACTGCGACGGCGACACCCTGCTCGTCACGGTCGACCAGGAGGGTCCGGCCTGCCACACCGGCGACCGCACCTGCTTCGACGCGCGCGAGCTGCCGGTGTCGGGAGCGACGGGCGGCGGGTGAGGGACCGCACCTTCGGCCCGACCGTGCTGGTCGGCCTGGCGGGTGCCGCACTCGGCGCCGTGGCGGCTCGGCCAGCGACTGGGCCACCGCGACCGGGCGACAACGCCGGGGTGGCGGCCTCGGGTGCCGCCGACGGCGCCCGAGCGCACCCCTCGCCCTCGCCCTGTCGCTGGTGGCGCTGGCCGCGTGGGGCGTGCTCCTGGTGCTGCGCGGCCGGGTGCGCCGGCTCGTGGCCGCGCTGGGCGTCGTCGCCGCCGCCGGCGTCGTGCTGGCGACCGTCGCTGCCTTCGCGCGGCGCGGGACGACGCCGTCGAGTCGGCGCAGGCGGCGGGTGCGACCCGGAGGCGTTCACCACCTCGCTCACCGGCTGGTACTGGGTCACGGCGGTGGCCGCCGTGCTCTCCACCGCGGCGCTCGCGGTCGCCGTGCTCAGGCGCCCGGCTGGCCGGCGATGGGCACCCGGTACGACACCCCGCGGTCGCGCGGGAGGCCGCGCCGGCATCGAGCGAGGACCTCTGGAAGGCACTGGACGAGGGTCGCGACCCGACCGCCTAGACTGCAGCGTCGCAACGATGCGCCGCTACCCGCCTCACGAGGAGTACTCCGCGCATGGCTCACCACGGCAACACCCCCGCTGCCTGGACGGGCGTGACGATCATCCTGATCGGGTTCGTCGTCGGCGGCATCGGCATGGTCATCGACCAGTGGATGCTGTTCTGGGTCGGGGTCGCCCTGCTTCCCGTCGGCGTGATCGTCGGCAAGATCATGGCAGCGATGGGCATGGGCGCAGAGCCCGCTTCGCGCTGATCGACGGGCACGCCGTCGACGGGGGGATGCCCGCCGGCACGGTGCTCCGCCACCGACCGGGTGGCGGACCGCGCCCGGGCCGGCCGACCTCCCGCAGGAGAGGCTGGAGGCTCCGATCCCCCTTGATGACCAGAGCGTCCGAGCAGAGAGGAAACCCCGTCGTGAGCAGGTCTGTGCTGGCTGAGATCGTGGACGGGGTGCGCGAGGATCTCGCCGACCGTGAGGCGCTGACCTCCCTCGACGAGCTGAAGACGGCGGCCCGACGTGCGCCCGACGCCCTCGACCCGATGCCGTCCTTCCGCTCCGACGGCGTCAGCGTGATCGCCGAGGTGAAGCGGTCGAGCCCGAGCAAGGGCGCTCTTGCGGCGATCGCGGACCCGGCTGCGCTGGCGGCCGACTACGCCGCCGGTGGCGCAGCGACGATCAGCGTGCTCACCGAGCAGCGCCGGTTCGGCGGCAGCCTCGATGACCTGCGCTCGGTACGCCGCGCGGTGGACGTCCCGGTGCTCCGCAAGGACTTCATCGTCACCTCCTACCAGCTCTGGGAGGCGCGCGCGGCCGGCGCCGACCTGGCCCTGCTGATCGTGGCCGCGCTCGACCAGGACGCCCTGGTAGGCCTCCTGGAGCGGGCCGGGTCGATCGGCCTGACCGCCCTGGTCGAGGTGCACGACGAGCTCGAGGTGGAGCGGGCCATCGACGCCGGGGCGACGCTGCTCGGTGTCAACGCCCGCAACCTCAAGACCCTGGAGGTCGACCGCGACACGTTCGCCCGGCTGGCGCCACGGATCCCCGGCGACGTGGTCCGGGTCGCCGAGTCCGGCGTGCGTGGACCGCACGACGTGTTCGAGTACGCCAAGCAGGGTGCCGACGTGGTGCTGGTCGGCGAGACCCTGGTCAAGGGAGCCAATCCGCGTGACGCGGTCGCCGACCTGGTCGCCGCCGGGTCACACCCCTCGTTGAAGCAGCGTGAGGCCGAGCGATGATCGACGCCACGCTCACCGGCGACGGCACCTTCGGTCGCTTCGGGGGCCGGATGATGCCCGAGGCGCTGATGGCAGCGCTCGACGAGCTGACCACCGCCTGGCAGGACGCGATGGCAGACCCGGCGTTCACCGGTGAGTTCGAGCGGATGCTGCGGGAGTACGCCGGCACCCCGAGCCTGCTCTACGACGCCACCAAGCTCTCCGAGCGCGCCGGCGCCCGGATCCTGCTCAAGCGCGAGGACCTCAACCACACCGGCGCCCACAAGATCCGCAACGTGCTCGGCCAGGCGCTGCTCACCAAGCGGATGGGCAAGACCCGGGTGATCGCCGAGACCGGCGCCGGCCAGCACGGCGTGGCGGCAGCGACCGCGGCGGCGTACCTCGGGCTCGAGTGCAAGGTCTACATGGGCGAGGTCGACACCGAGCGGCAGGCCCTCAACGTCGCCCGGATGCAGCTCCTCGGCGCCGAGGTGGTCGCGGTGACCTCCGGCTCCCGCACCCTCAAGGACGCCATCAACGAGGCGATCCGTGACTGGGTCGCCAGCGTCGACCACACCGCCTACCTCTTCGGGACCGCGGCCGGGCCGCACCCGTTCCCGTCGATGGTCCGCAGCTTCTGCCGCGGCATCGGCGACGAGGCACGCGCGCAGTGCCTCGAGCTGACCGGTGCTCTGCCTGACGCCGTCACCGCCTGCGTCGGCGGCGGGTCCAACGCGATCGGGCTGTTCGCGGCCTTCCTCGACGACGCCGACGTCCGGATCGTGGGGCTGGAGCCGGGCGGCGAGGGCTTCCCCGGCAAGCGGCACGCCGCCACGATCAGCGCGGGTGAGTACGGCGTCCTGCACGGCGCCCGCACCTTCGTGCTGCAGGACGAGGACGGACAGACCGTCGAGTCGCACTCGATCTCCGCCGGACTCGACTACCCCGGGGTCGGCCCCGAGCACGCCTTCCTCGCCGAGTCCGGACGTGCCACCTACCGTCCGGTCACCGACGCGGCAGCCATGGATGCCTTCGCCTTGCTCAGCCGCACCGAGGGGATCATTCCCGCCATCGAGTCGGCGCACGCGGTCGCGGGCACCTTGGAGCTGGCCAAGGAGATGCCTGGCGCGACGTTGCTGGTCAACCTCTCCGGGCGCGGCGACAAGGACATGGGCACCGCCGTCGACTACTTCGACCTGGGCAAGGCCGCGAAGTGAGCCGCAGCACCTCCACGGCGTTCGCGAAGGCGAGGGCCGAGGGGCGCAGCGCCCTCGTCGGCTACCTGCCCGCCGGCTTCCCGTCCGTGGCGCGCGGCATCGAGGCATTGAAGGTGATGGTCGCGAACGGCTGCGACGTCATCGAGGTGGGGCTGCCCTACAGCGACCCGGTGATGGACGGTCCCACCGTCCAGGCTGCGGC
Organism: uncultured Actinomycetota bacterium; assembly: GCA_963772415.1. Lineage (GTDB taxonomy): Bacteria > Actinomycetota > Actinomycetes > Propionibacteriales > Nocardioidaceae > Nocardioides_B. The sequence goes on from CAVYWU010000007.1 coordinate 505,397, forward strand.
CCAGCAGGCGCTGGAGGCCGGGACCCGCACCCGCGACGTCGTCCGCACCGTCGAGGAGGTGGCCTCGACCGGCGTGCCCACGTTGGTGATGACCTACTGGAACCCGGTCGACCGCTACGGCGTCGACCGCTTCGCAGCCGACCTGACCGCTGCCGGCGGCGCCGGCCTGATCACCCCGGACCTGGTGCCCGAGGAGGGCCAGGACTGGGTCCGGGCCGCCGACCAGCACGACCTCGACAAGGTGTTCCTGGTGTCGCCGTCGTCCACAGACGCCCGTCTCGCGCTCACCGCCTCGGCGTGCCGTGGCTTCGTCTACGCGACCGCGGTGATGGGCGTGACCGGGGCTCGCACGGAGAGCAGCAGCCTCGCATCGCCGCTGGTGCGGCGCACCAAGGCGGTCACCGACCTCCCCGTGTCGGTGGGCCTGGGGGTGTCCAACGGCACCCAGGCAGCCGAGCTGGCGCGCGAGGCGGACGGCGTGATCGTGGGCTCCGCGTTCGTCCGCTGCCTGCTCGACGCGCCTGACTTCGACGCCGGGCTGGCCGCGCTCGGCGAGCTGACCCGCGACCTGGCGTCCGGGGTCCGGGGTGGCTAGCCGGCGCGCCCTCACCGGGACCGCGGTCGCGTCGTTGCTGCTCTCGGCCTGCTCGGTGGGCACGCCGCCCGACGAGGGCGCGGCCGTCGCGGGGCTCAGCGTGCGCGACGACGACGGCCTCAACGGCGCCGTGCTGCCGGATCCGTACGTCGTCTCGGACCGCGCGCTGACCGCGACCGACGGCAGCGACTACCGCCTCGACCAAGGCACCGCCGGAGGCGCGGACGACCTCACCCTGGTCTTCTTCGGCTACACGCACTGCCCCGACATCTGCCAGATCGTGATGGCCGACATCACGTCCGCGCTGACCCGCCTCGACCCCGACCAGCGGGAGCGGGTCGGCATGCAGTTCGTCACCACCGACCCGGCGCGCGACGACGAGGCCACGCTGCGTGCCTACCTCGACCGCTTCGACCCGAGCTTCGGCGGACTCACCGGCCCGCTGCCGCGCATCGTCAGGGTCGGTGAGTCGGTCGGAGTCTCCATCGACGAGGGCGAGAAGCTTCCCTCCGGTGGCTACGAGGTCAGCCACGGCACCCAGGTGCTCGGGGTGCTGCCGGACGGCACCGCACCCGTGATCTGGACCGAGGGCACCGGCCCCGAACGCATCGCGGAGGACCTCCGCACCATCCTCGACGACGGCATCCCCGCAGGAGCGACATCGTGAAGCACGAGCTGGTGATGGCCAGCATCCCCAGCCCCGACCAGGGCGTGTGGTACCTCGGCCCGCTGCCGATCCGCGCCTATGCGCTGTGCATCATCCTCGGCGTCGTCGTCGCGGTCTGGCTGGGGGAGAAGCGCTGGGTCGCTCGCGGAGGGAGGCCCGGCCAGGTCGGGGACATCGCCATCTGGGCGGTGCCGTTCGGCCTTGTGGGAGGGCGGCTCTACCACGTCATCACCGACTGGCGGCTCTACTTCGGTGAGGGCAAGGAGCCGATCACCGCGCTCTACGTCTGGCAGGGCGGCTTGGGCATCTGGGGCGCGGTCGCTCTCGGCGCTCTCGGCGCCTGGTTCGGTTGCCGGCAGTACGGCGCGAAGTTCCTGCCGATGGCCGATGCGCTCGCCCCCGGGATCGTGATCGCGCAGGCGATCGGCCGGTGGGGCAACTGGTTCAACCAGGAGCTCTACGGCCGACCGACCACGCTGCCGTGGGGCCTCGAGATCGCCCCGGACCGGCGCGAGGCCGGCTACGAGCAGTACGAGACCTTCCACCCGACGTACCTCTACGAGTTCTTCTGGAACCTCGGCGTCGCCGGCCTGGTGATCTGGGCCGACCGGCGCTTCCGCCTCGGCTACGGGCGTGCCTTCGCGCTCTACGTGATGGGCTACACCGCAGGGCGCGGCTGGATCGAGTACCTCCGCATCGACAAGGTGCAGGAGAACGACGTCCTCGGGCTTCGCCTCAACGTGTGGACCTCGATCGTGGTGTTCCTGGCCGCCCTCGCCTTCTTCCTGTGGTCGCGGCGCAGGCACCCGGGTCGCGAGGAGCAGGTGCTCCGCGACGGCGTCACGCCCGCTGTCGACCACGACACCGCGGCGGGTGCCGAGCCCGTCGCAGAGAACGAGACCGGGGACGAGCCAGGGAACGAGCCAGGGAACGAGCCAGGGGAGGCGGCTCCCGCCCACGACGAAGCGGTGGACAAACCGGCCGACCCGTGACCGCCGGGGCCTTCGCGCTGGTCCTGACCGCCGCGGTCGCGCACGCGGTGTGGAACCTCGCCGCCAAGCGCGTCGTGGCCGACCGCGTCGTCGTCGTGACGGTGTTCATCGTCGGCTCGGTGCTCCTGTGGGTGCCGCTGGGCATCGGCTGGGCGATCACCACCGGTCAGCGCCCGAGCCTGACCTGGCTCGGGGCAGCGGCCGTGTCCGCCGTGATCCACGTGGTCTACAACCTGGTCCTCGTGCACGGTTATGCCGTCGGCGACCTCAACCTGGTCTACCCGCTCGCGCGCGGGGTCGGCCCGCTCGTGGTGCTGCTGGTGGCGGTCTCGCTCCTCGGGGAGGCACCAGGTGCCTGGGCGCTGGCGGGCGCCGGCTGCGTGGTGCTCGGCGTCCTGGTGATGACCCTCGAGCCTTCCCCGGACCGGCGGGACCGCCGCCGCGCGGGTGCGACCTGGGGCATCCTGACGGGCTTGACGATCGCGGCCTACACGTTGTGGGACCACCACGCCGTGTCGGTGCTCGACGTACCGCCCCTGACCTACTTCTGCCTCGGCCTGGTGCTCCAGGCGGTTCCGCTGAGCCTGGCCACGCTGGCCGGCCCCGAGCGGAGACGCCAGGTGCGTCCCGTCCTGACGTCCCACTGGCGTGAGCTGCTCACGATCGCCGTGCTCTCGCCGCTGGCCTACGTCCTGGTGCTCCAGGCCCTGACCACGGCGCCGGTCTCGCTGGTGGCACCGCTGCGGGAGTCGAGCATCGTGGTGGGCAGCCTGCTGGGCTGGTGGCTCCTCGGCGAGCCGCGCGCCGCCAGACGCCTCCTCGGGGCAGCGGTCGTGGTCGTCGGGGTGGGCCTGCTCAGCCTGGCGTGAACGCGGTCGTCAGCGGCCTCTTGTGGCACTGAGGCTAGCCTCGCCTTCGATGAAATCGCTGGTTCCGCGGGCTACGTTTCTCGCCATGACCACCGATGCCGTAGCCGTCCCCGGCGAGTCCCCCGAGGTCGAGCACGAGCACGCAGACGTCACCGGTGGCTGGCTGCGACCGGCCGTCTTCGGCGCCATGGACGGACTCGTCTCCAACCTCGCGCTCGTGGCCGGTGTCGCCGGCGGCACCCGAGCCGCGACCGACCACACGGCGGTCGTGCTGGCGGGTCTGGCCGGGCTTGCCGCGGGCGCGTTCTCGATGGCCGCGGGGGAGTACACCTCGGTCGCCAGCCAGTCCGAGGCCGCCGAGCTCGAGATCGAGAAGGAGCGCCGCGAGATCCACGCCAACCCGGAGGCGGAGACCCTCGAGCTCGCGGAGATGTACGTCGCCAAGGGAATCGAGCCCCAGCTGGCCGAGGAGGTGGCGAGGCAGATCCACCGCAACGCAGACCGGGCGCTCGGCGTGCACGCCCGCGAGGAGCTCGGCGTCGACCCCGACGACCTGGCCTCGCCGCTGCTGGCCGCCGGGTCGTCGTTCGTGGCATTCGCCGTCGGCGCGCTGATCCCGGTGCTGCCCTACCTGCTCGGCGCCTCGTCACTGCTCCCCGGCCTGGTCGTCACGCTGCTGGCGCTCTTCGGCTGCGGGGCGCTCGTCACCTCTCTGACCAACCGCACCTGGTGGTTCGGCGGACTCCGCCAGACCGTGCTGGGGGCCGGGGCCGCTGCCCTCACCTACGGCTTCGGCACCCTCGTCGGCACCGGCCTGGGCTGAGCCGTCCGACCGGTGTCCGCGCGGATCCCGTTACCGGCCGGTGTTGTAGGCTGCGGGACAACCGCAAGGGCCAATGTCGTCCCGCGCATTTTCGCAGTTCCGCAGCACCGGCTCCCTCGGAGGAGACGGTGACACGACGACGGGAGAGTGCCTGATGCATGCATTCCCGCCGCCCGCACCCGGGGCACAGCCCGGACCCTGGGCAGGCCCACCGGCACAAGGTCTCTACGACCCGCGTCACGAGCACGACGCCTGCGGCGTCGCGTTCGTCGGGACCCTGACCGGCGTGGCCAGCCACGACATCGTCGCCAAGGCGATCACCGCCCTGCGCAACCTCGAGCACCGGGGCGCCACCGGCGCCGAGCCCGACACCGGGGACGGCGCGGGCATCCTGCTCGGCGTGCCCGACCGGTTCCTGCGCGAGGTCACCGCGGAGCTCGGATTCGAGCTCCCGCCCGCACGCTCGTACGCCGTCGGCACGGCATTCCTGCCCGGCGACGACGAGCACGTCGCCAAGACCAGGACCCGCATCGAGGAGCTCGCCACCGAGGAGGGACTCAGCGTCCTCGGGTGGCGCGAGGTGCCCACCGACCCCTCGATGCTCGGTGCGACCGCCGTCAGTGTGATGCCGACGTTCAGCCAGCTGTTCGTCGCCGCGTCCGGCGCCCGTCTGATCGGGATGCCCCTGGAGCGTCGCGCCTTCTGCCTGCGCAAGCGTGCCGAGAACGAGACCGACGTCTACTTCCCCTCGCTGTCCTCGCGCACGATGGCCTACAAGGGGATGCTCACCACCGACCAGCTCGACCGGTTCTACCCCGAGCTGACCGACGAGCGTGTCGAGTCCGCTGTCGCGGTCGTGCACTCACGCTTCTCCACCAACACCTTCCCCAGCTGGCCGCTCTCGCACCCGTTCCGGTTCATCGCCCACAACGGCGAGATCAACACCGTGATGGGCAACCGCAACTGGATGCGCGCCCGCGAGGCGCTGCTGTCCAGCGACCTGCTCGCGGCACCGAACGCCCCCGAGGGCTCGGCGGTCGACCTCGACCGGCTGTACCCGATCTGCACGCCGGGCGCCTCCGACTCCGCGTCGTTCGACGAGGTGCTCGAGCTGCTGCACATGGGCGGCCGCTCGCTGCCGCACTCGGTGCTGATGATGATCCCCGAAGCGTGGGAGAACCACGCCGAGATGGACCGGGCGCGACGCGCGTTCTACCAGTTCCACGCCTCGATGATGGAGCCCTGGGACGGCCCTGCCTGCGTCGTCTTCACCGACGGCTCCCAGGTCGGCGCGGTGCTCGACCGCAACGGGCTGCGCCCCTCGCGCTACTGGGTCACCGAGGACGGCCTGGTGGTGCTCGCCTCCGAGGTGGGGGTGCTCGACATCGATCCCGCCACCGTCGTCCGCAAGGGCCGGTTGCAGCCGGGCCGCATGTTCCTCGTCGACACCGACGAGCACCGGATCATCGAGGACGAGGAGATCAAGGGCGAGCTCGCGGCCGAGCACCCCTACGACGAGTGGCTGCACGCCGGCATGATCCAGCTCGACGACCTTCCCGACCGCGAGCACATCGTGCACACCCATGCCTCGGTGACCCGACGCCAGCAGATCTTCGGCTACACCGAGGAGGAGAAGCGGGTCCTGCTGACCCCGATGGCGAAGACCGGCGCCGAGCCGATCGGGTCGATGGGCACCGACAGCCCGATCGCTGCGCTCTCCGACCGGCCACGCCTGCTCTTCGACTACTTCGCACAGCTGTTCGCGCAGGTCACGAACCCGCCGCTCGACGCGATCCGCGAGGAGCTGGTCACGTCGCTGTCCGGCACCATCGGCCCGGAGGCCAACCTGCTGGAGCCGACTCCCGCGTCCTGCCGCCAGGTCGTGCTGCCGTTCCCGGTGATCGACAACGACGAGCTGGTCAAGATCCGGCACATCAACCGTGACGGGGACCTGCCCGGCTTCATCACCCATGTGTCGCGGGGGTTGTACGACGTCGAAGGTGGCGGCGATGCGCTGGCCGCCCGTCTCGACGAGATCTGCCAGGAGGTCTCCGCGGCGATCGCCGAGGGTGCCCGGGTCATCGTGCTCTCCGACCGACACTCCACCGCCGAGCTGGCCCCGATCCCGTCGCTCCTGCTCACCGGTGCCGTCCACCACCACCTCGTGCGCGAGAAGACCCGCACCCAGGTGGGCCTGATCATCGAGGCCGGCGACGTGCGCGAGGTGCACCACGTCGCGCTCCTGATCGGCTTCGGCGCGGCAGCGGTCAACCCCTACCTCGCCATGGAGACGGTCGAGGACCTCGCGCGCGACGGCCACTACGTCGACGTCGAGGGCGGCGTGGCGGTGAAGAACCTCGTCAAGGCGCTGGGCAAGGGTGTCCTGAAGGTGATGAGCAAGATGGGCGTCTCCACGGTGGCGTCCTACACCGGCGCCCAGATCTTCGAGGCCGTCGGCCTCTCCCAGGAGCTCGTCGACCGCTACTTCACCGGCACCACCAGCAAGCTCGGCGGCATCGACGTCGACACCGTCGCCGAAGAGGTCGCCCGACGGCACCGCACGGCGTACCCGGTCGACGGGCTCGCGCCTGCCCACCGCGCGCTGGAGATCGGCGGCGAGTACCAGTGGCGTCGCGAGGGCGAGCCGCACCTGTTCGACCCCGAGACCGTCTTCCGCCTCCAGCACGCAACGCGGGCCGGGCGCTACGACGTCTTCAAGCAGTACACGTCGCGGGTCAACGAGCAGTCCGAGCGGCTGATGACCCTTCGTGGTCTGTTCGACTTCAAGGACGCCGAGGGCGGCGGCCGCCCCTCCGTCCCGATCGAGGAGGTCGAGGCGACCTCCGAGATCGTCAAGCGGTTCTCGACCGGCGCGATGTCCTACGGGTCGATCAGCCGGGAGGCCCACGAGACGCTCGCCATCGCGATGAACCAGCTCGGCGGCAAGTCCAACACCGGCGAGGGCGGTGAGGACCCGGACCGGCTGTACGACCCCGAGCGGCGCAGCGCCATCAAGCAGGTTGCCTCCGGGCGCTTCGGAGTGACGTCGGAGTACCTCACCAACGCCGACGACATCCAGATCAAGATGGCCCAGGGCGCCAAGCCGGGCGAGGGTGGCCAGCTGCCGGGCAACAAGGTCTACCCCTGGGTCGCCAAGACCCGGCACAGCACGCCCGGCGTGGGTCTGATCTCGCCGCCGCCGCACCACGACATCTACTCCATCGAGGATCTCGCCCAGCTGATCCACGACCTCAAGAACGCCAACCCGTCGGCGCGTGTGCACGTCAAGCTCGTGGCCGAGGTCGGCGTCGGCACCGTGGCCGCCGGCGTCTCCAAGGCGCACGCCGACGTGGTGCTGATCTCCGGGCACGACGGCGGCACCGGCGCGGCACCGCTCACCTCGCTCAAGCACGCCGGTGGCCCGTGGGAGCTCGGCCTGGCCGAGACCCAGCAGACGTTGCTGCTCAACGGCCTGCGCGACCGCATCGTGGTGCAGACCGACGGACAGCTCAAGACCGGTCGCGACGTGATGATCGCGACGCTGCTGGGAGCGGAGGAGTTCGGCTTCGCGACCGCGCCGCTGGTGGTCTCGGGCTGCATCCTGATGCGCGTGTGTCACCTCGACACCTGCCCGGTCGGGGTCGCGACGCAGAACCCGGTGCTCCGGGAGCGCTACGCAGGCAAGGCCGAGCACGTCGTCAACTTCTTCACCTACATCGCCGAGGAGGTCCGCGAGCTGCTGGCCGAGCTCGGCTTCCGCACCCTCGACGAGGCCGTTGGCCACGCCGAGCTGCTCGACGTCGCGCGCGCGGTCGACCACTGGAAGGCCTCGGGCCTCGACCTGAGCCCGGTGCTGCACGTGCCGGACCTGCCCGAGGGCGCGGTCCGCCACCACACCATCGCCCAGGACCACGGTCTCGACAAGGCGCTCGACAACGAGCTGGTCAAGCTCGCCGAGGCGGCGCTCGAGCGTGGCGAACCGGTGCGGGCCCAGCTCGAGATCCGCAACGTCAACCGCACCGTCGGCACGATCCTCGGCCACGAGGTGACCAAGCGCTACCGCGGCGAGGGGCTGCCCGACGGCACCATCGACATCACCTTCACCGGCTCCGCCGGCCAGTCGTTCGGTGCCTTCGTGCCCCGCGGCATCACGCTGCGCCTCGAGGGCGACGCCAACGACTACGTCGGCAAGGGCCTCTCGGGTGGCCGGGTGGTGGTGCGCCCGGACCGGGCAGCGACGTTCGGGGCCGAGCAGCAGATCATCGCCGGCAACGTCATCGGCTACGGCGCGACCTCCGGAGAGATCTTCCTGCGCGGACAGGTCGGCGAGCGGTTCTGCGTGCGCAACTCCGGCGCCACCGCGGTCGTCGAAGGTGTCGGCGACCACGGGTGCGAGTACATGACCGGAGGACTCGTCGTCGTCCTCGGGCCGACCGGCCGCAACTTCGCGGCCGGGATGTCCGGCGGGGTCGCGTTCGTGCTCGACCTCGACGAGGGCCGGGTCAATCCCGAGCTCGTCGAGCTCGCACCCGTCGGCGGCGACGCGGCCGACGAGCTCGAGGGCCTGGTCAAGCGACACCTGGAGGAGACCGGGTCGAGCGTGGCCGAGGACCTGCTCGCCGACTGGCCGGCAGCCGTACGTCGCTTCACCGAGGTGATGCCGACCGACTTCAAGCGGGTGCTGGCCGCGAAGGAGCAGGCGGAGGCCGACGGACTGTCGGAGGACGAGACCGCGACCAAGATGATGGAGACGCTCCATGGCTGACCCCAAGGGCTTCCTCAAGGACGGCCGCGAGGTCGCGGCCCGTCGACCCGTCGGCGAGCGGGTGCAGGACTGGAACGAGGTCTACCCCGAGGGGGCGGGCCGTGCGTTGCTGCCGATCATCACCAAGCAGGCCGGCCGTTGCATGGACTGCGGCATCCCGTTCTGCCACCAGGGCTGCCCGCTCGGCAACATCATCCCCGAGTGGAACGACCTGGTGTGGCGTGACGACTGGGAGGGTGCCACCGAGCGTCTGCACGCGACCAACAACTTCCCCGAGTTCACCGGGCGCCTGTGCCCCGCTCCGTGCGAGACCGCCTGCGTGCTGGGCATCAACCAGGATCCGGTGACGATCAAGAACGTCGAGGTCGCGATCGCCGACAAGGCCTGGGACGCGGGCTACGTACGCCCGCAGCCGCCCGAGTGGCTGACCGGCAAGACCGTGGCCGTCGTCGGCTCGGGCCCCGCCGGCCTCGCCGTCGCGCAACAGCTCACCCGCGCCGGCCACACCGTCGCGGTCTACGAGCGCGCCGACAGGATCGGGGGACTGATGCGCTACGGCATCCCCGAGTTCAAGATGGAGAAGAAGCACCTCGACCGCCGCCTCGACCAGATGCGCCGCGAGGGCACCGTCTTCCGTGCCGGCGTCGACGTCGGGGGAGCGCTGAGCGGCAGTCAGCTCAAGGAGCGCTTCGACGCCGTGGTGCTCGCCATCGGTGCGACCGCTGCCCGCGACCTGCCGATGCCAGGCCGTGAGCTCGGCGGCATCCACCAGGCGATGGAGTTCCTGCCCCAGTCCAACCGGGTGTCCCTCGGCGAGGACGTCGAGGACCAGATCCGCGCGACCGGCAAGCACGTGGTCATCATCGGCGGCGGTGACACCGGTGCCGACTGCCTGGGCACCTCGCACCGCCAGGGTGCCGCGTCGGTCACCCAGCTGGAGATCATGCCGCAGCCCGGCGAGGACCGTCCGTCCGGGCAGCCCTGGCCGACGTACCCGATGCTGTTCCGGGTCTCCTCGGCCCACGAGGAAGGCGGCGACCGCGTCTACTCGGTCTCGACCAAGGAGTTCCTCGGCAACGACGAGGGACAGGTGCGGGCGCTGCGCATCGTGGAGGTGGAGATGAAGGACGGCTCGTTCGCCGACGTCGCCGGCTCCGAGCGTGAGATCCCCGCCGACCTGGTGCTCTTGGCGATGGGCTTCACCGGTCCCGAGCAGGACGGTCTGGTCAGCCAGCTCGGCGTCGACCTCGATGACCGCGGCAACATCGTCCGCGACGACGGCTACCAGTCCTCCGTGCCCGGCGTCTTCGTCGCCGGCGACGCGGGACGAGGTCAGTCGTTGATCGTCTGGGCGATCGCCGAGGGGCGCGCGGCGGCGGCGGCGGTGGACAACCACCTCACCGGCTCCACGACGTTGCCGGCTCCGATCAAGCCGACCGAGCGGTCTCTCGTCGTCTGACCAGGGCCGGTCGGCCACCTGGCCACCGGGCCGCCACGCCGTGCCCCTGAGACGGTATTGGATCGTTCAAGTCGCCCCCGCTAGGCTCAGCGGGTGCGTAGAGCAAAGATCGTCTGCACCCTTGGCCCCGCCACCTCGTCCCCGGAGTCGATCCGGGCACTGGTCGACGCCGGCATGGATGTGGCCCGGATGAACATGAGCCACGGCAGCCATGCCGACCACGAGCTGGTCTATGCGATGGTGCGCCAGGCCTCCGACCAGAGCGGTCACGCGATCGGCATCTTCGCCGATCTCCAGGGGCCCAAGATCCGGCTCGGCAAGGTGGCGGCCGGTCCGTGCCGGCTGCAGACCGGGGCGGAGTTCACGATCACGACCCGGGAGGTGCCCGGCGACGCCACCCTGTGCTCGACGACCTACAGCGGGCTCCCGGGCGACGTGGCGACCGGCGACCAGATCCTGATCGACGACGGCAAGGTGCGCCTCGAGGTGACCTCCGTCGACGACACCGACGTGCACACCACCGTCGTGGTCCCCGGACCGATCAGCGACAACAAGGGCATCAACCTGCCCGGAGTCGCGGTCTCGGTCCCGGCGCTGTCGGAGAAGGACAAGGAGGACCTCCGCTTCGCGCTGCACCTCACCGTCGACTTCATCGCGCTGTCCTTCGTTCGCTCGGCCAAGGACGTCGAGGACGTCCGCGACGTGATGCGGGAGGAAGGGGTCTTCCTCCCCGTCATCGCCAAGATCGAGAAGCCTCAGGCGATCGACAACTTCGAGGAGATCGTCGACGCCTTCGACGGCTTCATGGTCGCGCGCGGAGACCTCGGCGTGGAGTGCCCGCTCGAGGACGTTCCGTTCCTCCAGAAGCACGTGATCGACGTGGCCCGCCGGCACGCGAAGCCGGTCATCGTCGCGACCCAGATGCTGGAGTCGATGATCTCCGCACCGAGGCCCACCAGAGCCGAGGCATCCGACGTCGCCAACGCCGTGCTCGACGGCGCCGACGCGGTGATGCTCTCCGGCGAGACGAGCGTGGGGGACTTCCCCACCGAGGCCGTCAACGTGATGGCGCGCATCATCGAGTCCACCGAGGACCACGGACTGGCCCGGATGACCGCCATCGACTGGCAGCCCCGCACCAGGGGCGGCGTCATCGCCAAGGCAGCCGCGGAGGTGGCCGAGCGTGTCGGCGCGAAGTACCTCGTCGCCTTCACCGCGAGCGGCGACTCGGCCCGGCGGTTGTCGCGCTACCGGGGGGCGATCCCGATGATCGCCTTCACACCCGTGGGCGCGGTGCGGTCGCAGCTGGCGCTCTCGTGGGGGATCGAGACCTTCAAGGCCCCTGAGGTGGAGCACACCGACGAGATGGTCCGACAGGTCGACGAGAACCTCCTGCGCGTCAACCGCGTCGCCGAGGGCGACATCGTGGTGATCATCGCGGGAAGCCCTCCTGGGATCCCGGGCTCCACGAACGCCTTGCGCATCCACCGGATGGGAGATGCCATCAACGAGGTCGCTCCCGCCTACCGGTCGCGAGGTTGAGGACCGGTAGGTCAGGAGCGCGGTGCCCCGGGTGGGACTCGAACCCACACTGGACGGTGTTTGAGACCGCGGCCTCTGCCGATTGGGCTACCGGGGCGGAAGCGGCTCAACCGTACCGGAGGGTCCACCCCCGGCCTGCCCAGGCCCGGGCGTCCGGTCTCCCGCTAGCCTGTGCCGCGTGAGCGCGCCACAGGAGACCCCCGCCCGCCGCGTCGTCATCGCAGAGGACGAGGCCCTCATCCGACTCGACCTCGCCGAGATGCTCGGCGAGGAGGGGTACGACGTCGTCGGCCAGGCCGGCGACGGAGAGTTGGCTGTCGCCCTCGCCGAGGAGCTCCGGCCGGACCTGGTCGTCCTCGACGTGAAGATGCCCAAGCTCGACGGCATCGCCGCGGCCGAGCGGATCGCCGGACACCGGATCGCACCCGTCGTGATCCTCACCGCCTTCAGCCAGCGTGACCTCGTCGAGCGGGCGCGGGAGGCTGGCGCGATGGCCTACCTGGTCAAGCCCTTCGCCAAGAGCGACCTGCTCCCCGCGATCGAGATGGCGTTGAGCCGGTTCGCCGAGCTCCAGCTGCTCGAGGCGGAGGTGGCCGACCTGACCGAACGGCTGGAGACGCGCAAGGCCGTCGACCGGGCGAAGAACGTGCTCCAGGAGCAGCTCTCCCTCAGCGAGCCCGACGCCTTCCGGTGGATCCAGAAGACGGCGATGGACCTGCGCCTGTCGATGCGGCAGGTGGCCGACGGCGTGATCGATCATGGTCCCTCGCTGGCCGGTGGCATGCCGCCCGGACCTGCCTGAGCGGCACGTCGACAACGGGACGATTCGGGCACTGAGCCCCCCTTTGTCCCGACGGGTCGGGGTCGAGGTCACGAAATGGCAACGAGACCCCACCAATTTGCTCCGAGCCGCGCGTAGAAGCGCGGTTTTGGCGCTAGGTTCGCTCACGCCAGAGCGTTTCCCTCTCCCTGACAAGGGAAGCGTTTCCTCTCCTGATGACGGAGGCTCCATTGATTCGCCCCACCCGTGCCTGGCGCGCAGCCGCCGTGCTCGCCACCGCTTCCCTGGTCCTCACGGCCTGTGGCAGCGGCGACGACCCCGACACCGCAGACGAGCCCGCCACCGAGACCACCAGCTCCGCTCCCGAGAAGAAGGGTGACGGCACCCTGACCATCGGGACGCTGCTCCCGCAGACCGGTGACCTCGCCTTCCTCGGCCCCCCGGAGTTCACCGGCGTCGACCTGGCGATCAAGGAGATCAACGAGGCCGGAGGCGTCCTGGGTCAGGACGTCGCCAAGTTCGACGCCGACTCCGGTGACGGCACGCCCGACATCGCCGGTGCCGAGGTCGACAAGCTGTTCAGCCAGAACGCCGATGCGATCATCGGCGCCGCGGCGTCCGGTGTGTCCGTCAGCGTCATCGACAAGATCACCGGCGCGGGCGTCGTGCACTTCTCGCCGGCCAACACCGCCGCCGGGTTCGACACCTACGAGGACAACGGCCTCTACTTCCGCACCGCGCCCTCGGACGTCCTCCAGGGTCAGGTGCTCGGCAACCTCGCGGTCGAGGACGGCTTCGAGAACGTCGCCGTGCTGGCCCGCCAGGACTTCTACGGCGAGGGCCTGGCCAACAAGGTCAGGGAGACCCTCGAGGAGAAGGGTGCCTCGGTCGCCGAGTTCATCCTCTACAGCGCCGACGCCCAGAACTTCACCGCCGAGATCAACCGGATCGCGGCCTCGAAGCCGGACGCCATCGTGCTGGTCACCTTCGAGGAGCTGACCAAGATCGTCCCGCAGCTGATCGCCAAGGGGATCGGTCCCCAGGACGTCCAGCTCTACCTCGTCGACGGCAACCTGGCCGACTACTCCAAGCAGAAGTTCGACCTCACCGGCGTCAAGGGCACCGTCCCGGTGCCCGCCGAGGAGGACCCGACCTTCAACGAGCGGCTGCTCGAGATCCGCGAGCTGGACTCCTTCAGCTATGCCGCGCAGTCCTACGACGCAGCGATCATCATCGCGCTGGCCGCCATCGCGGCCGGTGACGACGCCGGTGAGTCCGTCGGCGCCGAGATCATCAACGTGACCAAGGAAGGCACCCAGTGCTCGACGTTCGAGGAGTGCTCCGCGCTTCTCGAGGACGGCGAGGACATCGACTACCAGGGCGCCAGCGGGCCGACCGACATGAACGACTCCGGTAGCCCCAACTCCGGCACGATCGGCGTCCAGCAGTACAACAAGGGCAACAAGTACGAGCAGGTCGACACGGTCTCCGGCGTCATCCAGTGACCTCGGACCACCGACCAGCACGTTGAGAACGAGAAGGCCCCCCGGAGAGATCCGGGGGGCTTTCTCGTGCGTCTGGTGCGGGACCGGGTGATCGGTGGCCTAGGCCTTGGCGAGCGTGCCGAGGTAGAGCTCGATCACCTTGGGGTCCTTCGACAGCTGCGCGCCGCTGCCCGTGTAGGCGTTGCGACCCTGGTCGAGCACGTAGCCCCGGTCGCAGATCTGCAGGCAGCGGCGGGCGTTCTGCTCGACCATCACGACCGAGACGCCGGCCCGGTTGATCCGCCGGGTCTGCACGAACACCTCGTCCTGCATGACGGGGGAGAGGCCGGCTGAGGGCTCGTCGAGCAGCAGCACCGACGGCTCCATCATCAGGGCACGTCCCATGGCGACCATCTGGCGCTCGCCGCCGGAGAGTGACCCGGCGCGCTGGCTCTTGCGGTCGATCAGAGCGGGGAAGAGCTCGCCCACGAAGTCGAAGCGCTTCTTGAACGACGAGGGGCGCTGGTAGACGCCCATCTCGAGGTTCTCCTGGATGGTCAGGGAGGGGAACACGTTGTTGGTCTGCGGGACGAAGCCGATCCCCTTGCTGACCAGGGTGTCGGCGCGCTGGTTGGTGACGTCCTCGCCCTTGAGCGAGACGCTCCCGGTGCCGATCTTGACCAGCCCGAACAGCGCCTTGAGCAGGGTGGACTTGCCGGCACCGTTGGGACCGATGATGCCGACCAGCTCGCCTTCCTGGCAGTAGAGGTCGGCGCCGTTGAGGATGTTGACTCCCGGAAGGTAGCCCGCGATCAGGTCGTCAGCGCGGAGGACGGCGCCGTCGGCGGCGGCGAGGTGCTGGGCGCGCCCGGGCACCTCGTCACCCGAAGCGCTGGAGAGGGAGAGGTCGGGCTGCGTCTCGGCGGGCTGCGTCTGGTCGCTCACTGCTCGTCCTCCTTGTGGCTGATCTCGGCCTCCGCCTCGGCGAGGATCTTCTCCTCCTCCTCGAAGCTGCAGCTCGGTGTCGTGGTGCGCGCCGAGGTAGGCATCGATGACGCGCTGGTCACCCATCACCGAGTCGGGCGGGCCCTCGGCCACGATCTGTCCCTGAGCCATCACGATGACCCAGTCGGAGATGTCGCGCACCATGTCCATGTCGTGCTCGACGAACAGCACGGTCCGGCCCTCGTCGCGCAGTGACTTCACGTGACCGAGCAGCGACTGCTTCAGGGCGGGGTTGACGCCGGCCATCGGCTCGTCGAGCATCACCAGCTCGGGATCGGCCATCAGCGCTCGCGCCATCTCCAGCAGCTTGCGCTGGCCGCCGGACAGGCTGCCCGCGAAGTCCTCGCTCTTCTTGATGAGCAGGAAGCGCTCCAGCAGGGCGACCGCCCGGTCGGTGTTGGCGTCCTCCTGCCCCTTCCACAGCGGCTTGAACATCGCCGAGAGCAGCCGCTCGCCCTTCTGCCCGGTGGCGCCGACCCGCATGTTCTCCATCACCGTGAGCTTGGAGAGGACCTTGGTGAGCTGGAAGGTCCGGACCATGCCGAGACGGGCGACCTTGAAGGCAGGCACGTTGTTCAGCGAGGTCTTGTTGAAGGACCAGGTGCCCGTGTCGGGCTTGTCGAAGCCGGTCAACAGGTTGAAGAACGTCGTCTTGCCGGCGCCGTTGGGGCCGATCAGGGCAGTGATCACTCCCCGCTGGATCTCGACGTGCGCCACGTCGACCGCCGTCAGGCCGCCGAACTTGCGGGTGACGGTGTCCGCGACCACGATCGGGTCGGGCTTGG
This sequence comes from uncultured Actinomycetota bacterium, assembly GCA_963772415.1. Classification (GTDB taxonomy): domain Bacteria; phylum Actinomycetota; class Actinomycetes; order Propionibacteriales; family Nocardioidaceae; genus Nocardioides_B. The sequence continues at coordinate 521,164 of CAVYWU010000007.1, forward strand.
CGGCGCCGGGCTCGCGAGGGACACTCTCGAGCGCCCGTCGTGCGGCACTGACGTCGACGTCGCGTGGCCGCGCCGGCCTGGCTGGTGGACTCGGTTTCAGCGGCCATCGATGGCCAGCTCCCTTCGGTCTCCGAAGATCCCTTGTGGTCGGAAGATCATCAGCAGCATCAGACCGAGCCCCAAGAAGATGAAGCGGATCAGGCTGGCCTGGTTGGGGTCCATGATCGAGGCCGGGATGAGTGGGTCGGCACCCCGCGTCGCCTGGTCGAAGAAGAGTCCCAGGAAGCTGAGCAGGAACCACAGGATCATCGAGCCGACGACCGGGCCGAGGACCCGGGCGGCGCCGCCGATCAGCAGCACGGTGTAGGCGAAGAAGGTGATGTCGGTGGCGAAGAACGACGGCCCGATCGCCGCTGACCTGAAGGCAGTGAAGAAGCCGGCCAGCGCGCCGAAGAGACCACCGATGATCAGCGACTGCATCTTGTAGGCGTAGACGTTCTTGCCCAACGACCTGACCGCGTCCTCGTCCTCACGGATCGACTTGAGCACCCGGCCCCAGGGGCTGCGCATCAACGCCCACACGATCAGGCAGGAGAGGGCCACGACGGTCCAGCCGAGCAGGGTCACGAAGAAGTCGTAGCCCCGCCAGGTCACCAGGCCGGGGATGCCGTAGGTGCCGCTGAACGGGTTGAGGGCCCGGAACGGGCCGATGAAGCCGGTGAGGCCGTCCTGGCCGCCGAAGTACTCGACGAACGTCGCCGCGCTCACGGTCTGCCGGATGATCTCCGCCGAGGCGATCGTCACGATCGCCAGGTAGTCGGCGCGCAGCCGCAGCGTCGGTACGCCGAGGATCAGGGCGAGCACCACGGTCAGCCCCAGGCCGACCAGCAGACCGAGCCACAGCGACAGTCCGAGGTAGGTGGCGAAGAAGGCCATCGAGTAGCCGGCCACGGCCATGAAGCCGGCCTGTCCGAAGTTGAGCAGTCCGGTGTAGCCGAAGTGCACGTTGAGGCCGATCGCCGCGAGCGCGTAGATCACCGCGGTCGGGCCGAGGGCCTGTTGGAGCGAAAGGCTCAGGAGGCTCTGCCAGTCCATCTGTGTGTTCTCCTCAGCCGACTCGTTGGGCCCGACCGAGCAGGCCTTGGGGTTTGATGAGCAGGACGACGATCAGGACCACCAGAGCACCGACGAACTTGAGCTCGGCCGGGATGAAGATCGTCGAGACCTCGATGAGGAGGCCGATGATGAATGCTCCCAGGATCGCGCCCCAGATCGTGCCGAGGCCGCCGAGCACGACCGCAGCGAAGACCAGCAGCAGCAGCTTGAAGCCGATCTGGTAGTCCCAGCCCTGGGTGAGTCCCAGCAGGGCGCCGGACAGCCCGGCGAGTGCGGCCCCGGAGATCCAGACCACGGAGATCACCCGCTCGACGTTGATGCCCGACGAGGCGGCCAGCGCGGGGTTGTCGGAGACCGCACGGGTGGCCTTGCCGATCCTCGTGTACTGCAGGAGCAGCGTGACGATGACGAGGACGGCCATCCCGACGAGGAAGACCAGCACCTCCTTGGGGGTGATCAGCAACGGGCCGATCTCCCACGGACGTACCGCGGAGTACTGGGAGTAGTTGCGTGCCTGGGCGCCGGCGAAGAACTGGAAGACGTTGCGCAGGAAGATCGACAGGCCGATGCTGACGATCATCATCGCGATCACGCCGGTGCCGCGTCGCCGGAGCGGACGCCAGAGCGCCGAGTCGTTGAGCCAGCCGAAGGCCCCCGAGGCGACCAGTGCGACGAACACGGCGATGACGACGGTCAGGTTTGCCCCCGCGATGCGGATGTCACCGGGCAGCGAGTCGACGGCGTAGACCGCGATCGCGCCGAAGGTGATGAGCTCGCCGTGCGCGAAGTTGGTCAGCCCGGTGGTGCCGAAGATCATGGACAGACCGAGCGCGGCCATGGCCAGGAGCACGGAGAAGACCAGACCACCGACCGTGAGCTGGATGATCTGCACCCCGCTGCCGGTGCCGGCGATGCCGGAGTCACCCGACCGGGAAGGTCACCGAGACGTCGTTGTCCAGCGAGATCTGGAAGGACCGCTCGACATCGTCGGGGTTGGCCAGCGCGGCTCCCTCCGGCAACGTCTCCTCGTCGAGGACGACGACGTACTCCTTGCCGAGGTTGTCGATCACGCTGCCGGGCAGAGCGATCTCGAAGCTGCCGTTGGGGCCGGTCACGGCCTCGCCGACGGCGTTGCCGCCGGCGTCCTCGAGCGATATCTCCACCCCCTCGATCGGGGCCTGCGGACTCTCGCGTCGGTCGCAGATGCGACCCAGCACGGAGAGGGTGTCGTCGTCGGTGGCCTCGGGGAGCTCACAGGCCGGCGCGTCCCCGGTGGTCGGTGTCGCCGCGTTGGACGAGACCGAACCCAGGAGGACGAACGCAGCCACCAGTGCAAGGAGCAGCGCGGCAGATCGTTTCGGGCGGGCGTGCATGGGGCTCCTGTCGCCTCGGCTTCGGATGCTCGACGGGCGGGACTATAGCGACAGGCCCGTCGAGCGACCCTCCGCCCGGCAGTCACGCCGCCGACGTCCCCCCTCGCCACTGGCACCCTAGAACCATCAGCGCGTGGATGGCATCGTTTGGGACAACATTGAGGTCACGCCTCGGTGACGGTCCGTGCCCCAGGCGCGGGGAGGGACGGCTCAGCGGATCGCGATGACCAGCGCGGTGAGCAGTGGAGCGACCAGGAGGCCGGGCAGCAGGTCACCCACGGGGAGCTGTTTGAGCCGGAGCAGCCGCAGCGCGACGCCGATGAGCATCAGGCCGCCGGTGGCCGTCAGTGCCGCGACGTGGGCGGCGGGAAGGACGTCGCCCAGCACGGCGCCGAGCGCGGTGAGAGGTCCCTGCACGGCGACGAGAGCGACGACGCTTGCGCCCACGCCCCAGCCGAACGACGCGGCGAACGCGATCGCGGCGAACCCGTCGAGGGCGGCCTTGAGGAAGAGCTGGTCGGCCCCGTTGCCGAGCCCGTCGTTGAGGGATCCCAGCACCGTCAACGGTCCGACGCAGAAGACCAGCGAGGCGGTCACGAAGCCCTCGATGAACCGCTGCCGCTCCGACCCGTCCCCGCGACCCGCCGCCCGCTGCTGGAGGCGGCGCTGGAGCCAGCCACCGAAGCGTTCGAGGCGCTCCTCGATGCCCAGGATCGAGCCGACGACGCCGCCGAGGATCAGGGATCCCAGGACGATCAGCATCGGGGCACTGGGTCCGACCGCCGCGACCAGCGCGTCGTCCTGCACCGCGACCGCGGCACTGCCGGCGATCAGCAGGGTGACCAGGCCGAGTCCGTCGGTGACGACGTCGCGGGTGCGCTGGTGGAAGCGGTGTCCCACGAGCACCCCGAGCACGGTCCCCACCAGCACCGTGAGGACGTTCACGAGGGTGCCGATGCCGGGGAACAAGTCGGGCTCCCTTCCGGTTCGTCAACAACGCGCTACAGGTTGAAACTCGGACTACCGGAGTGGAACCGGTTGCGCGTAATGTCTCATCCCAGCCCGGTTCGCCCCTCTCGGGGTGGTGCCCGCGCCGGATCGGTCGTGGAGCGACTCCGCGACACCCCCGTCAGGTCGCCGGACGCCGGCTGGAAAGAGGTGCGTGTGTACCGCAGTGCCGTGCACGTCCGCGACGCCGTACCCGACGATGTGGAAGTCCTCCGCCGGGTCTTCACCGGTGCCGCGGGACCGGTCCTCGACGAGACCCCCGGCGAGGCGGTCTCAGCAATCGCGCGGATCGCCGTCGACCCCGACCAGCGCCTGCTCGTCGCCGTCCACGACGGTGGCATCGCCGGTGCCGTCCAGCTGGTCCGGGCGCCGATCTCGCCGCTGGGGACGACCGCCGCGATCCATGTTCTCCACCTCCACGTCCTCGATGCCAGCCGACGACACGGCGTCGGTACCGCGCTGATGGAGGCAACGGTGAGCTGGGCGGAGGAGAAGGACATCGCCCACGTGATCGCCGCCGCGAGCGTCGGGTCGCGCGACGCCAACCGGTTCATGGCGCGCCTCGGGCTCAGCCAGATGGCGGTGGTGCGGGCGGCATCGGTCGCCACGCTGCGCTCGAAGCTCCCGGTGGAGGCCCCCGCGGTCTGCCTGGGCGACGGGCGCCACCAGCGCACCGTGGGGCAGGTGCTCGCGCGCCGCCGGTCGCAGCGGCGGGCCCGGGCGAAGACCTCCTGACCTGACCTGACCGGCCCGACCTCCGGGCGGGCGCACCCTCCGGAAGGTCGGCGGCGACTACTAGGGTGGCGACGTGCCTGACACCGCCACCGACGCTCGCCCTCGTCTCCTGCTGCTCGACGGCCACTCCCTGGCCTACCGCGCCTTCTTCGCCCTGCCGGTGGAGAACTTCTCGACCACCACGGGCCAACCGACCAACGCGGTCTACGGGTTCACCTCGATGCTGATCAACGTGCTGCGTGACGAGCAGCCGACCCACGTCGGCGTCGCGTTCGACATGTCCCGGCAGACCTTCCGGCTCGAGCAGTACCCGGAGTACAAGGCCAAGCGCAACAAGACTCCTGACGAGTTCAAGAGCCAGCTGCCGTTGATCAAGGAGGTGCTCGACGCGCTGCACATCCGACACCTCGAGCTCGAGGGGTTCGAGGCCGACGACATCATCGCCACCCTGACCACCCAGGCGACCGGCGCAGGCATGGACGTCCTGCTGCTCACCGGTGACCGTGACTCGCTGCAGCTGGTGACCGAGCACTCGACCGTCCTGTACCCGATGCGCGGGCGTCTCCGACCTGGCCCGGATGACCCCGGCAGCCGTCGAGGACAAGTACGGCGTGCCGCCGCACCGCTACCCCGAGCTGGCGGCGCTGGTGGGGGAGGACTCCGACAACCTGCCGGGCGTGCCGGGGGTCGGTCCCAAGACGGCGGCGAAGTGGATCAGCACCTACGACGGCCTCGACAACGTGATCGCCCGTGCCGACGAGATCAAGGGGAAGGCCGGCGACTCGTTCCGGGAGCACCTCGGCGACGTGATCCGCAACCGTCAGCTCAACGCCCTGGTGCGCGACCTGTCCCTGGTGGTGACGCCGACCGACCTGACCAAGCAGCCCTGGGACCGTCAGGAGGTGCACACCCTCTTCGACGGTCTGGAGTTCCGGGTGCTGCGCGAGCGACTCTTCGCCGAGCACACCTCCGAGGAGCCGGTCGAGGAGATCAGCTTCGACCTCGACCTGACCCGCCCGTCGGCTGGCGAGCTCGCGGGTGGCTGGCGGCGCACTCGCTGGAGGGCGGCCTCGTCGGCGTGCAGGTGCAGGGCACCTGGCACAGCGGCACGGGTGAGGTCTATGCGATCGCACTGGCGACCCCCGACGAGGCGGCGGCGTGGATCGACGTCGAGCAGCTCACCGTGGAGGACGAGACCGTCCTGGCCGACTGGCTCGCCGACGCGCGATACCGCAAGGTCCTCCACGACTCCAAGGGCCCGATCCTCGCCCTGGCGGCCCGCGGCTGGCAGCTCGTGGGGCTCGAGCGCGACACCGCCCTGTCGGCGTACCTCGCCCGACCCGACCAGCGTTCCTACGACCTGGCCGACCTGACCCTGCGCTACCTCAAGCGCGAGCTCAAGCTCACCAACGACGACGCCGACGCCGGCCAGCTCAGCTTCGACACCGTCGGCGACGACGCGGCAGGTGACACCGCGATGCTGCAGGCCTGGACGGTGCTCGAGCTCGCGGCCGCGCTCGACGACGAGCTCGACCAGGGCGGCGGCACCCGGCTCCTCGGCGAGATCGAGCTGCCGCTGATCGGTGTGCTCGCCCAGATGGAGCGCACCGGGGTCGCCGTGGACAGCGACCTTCTCGCCGCCCTCGAGTCCGAGTTCGCCGGCAAGGTGAAGAAGGCGGCCGACGACGCGTTCGCGGTGATCGGCAAGGAGATCAACCTCGGGTCGCCCAAGCAGCTGCAGGTCGTCTTGTTCGAGGAGATGGGGCTGCCCAAGACCAAGCGAACCAAGACCGGCTACACCACCGACGCCGATGCGCTGACCGCCCTGCAGGCCAAGGTGCCCGACAACGAGTTCCTCGGTCATCTGCTCCGGCACCGCGACGTCTCCCGGCTCCGGCAGACCGTCGAGGGGCTGCTCAAGACCGTGGCCTCCGACGGTCGCATCCACACCACCTTCAACCAGCTCATCGCAGCCACGGGCCGGTTGTCCTCGACCGATCCCAACCTCCAGAACATCCCGGTGCGCACCGAGGAAGGGCGTCGGATCCGCGAGGCCTTCGTGGTCGGGCCCGGCTACGCGACCCTGCTGACCGCCGACTACAGCCAGATCGAGATGCGGATCATGGCGCACCTCTCCGAGGACGAGCTGCTGATCGAGGCGTTCCGCTCCGGTCGCGACTTCCACGCCGCGACCGCGGCCCGGGTCTTCGACGTCGAGCCGACCGACGTCACCACCGAGATGCGCGCCAAGATCAAGGCGATGAACTACGGCCTCGCCTACGGCCTGTCTGCCTACGGCCTGTCCCAGCAGCTCAGCATCGACGCGGGCGAGGCGCGCGGCATGATGGACGAGTACTTCGAGACCTTCGGAGGCATCCGTGACTACCTCGGCGGGGTCGTCGACGAAGCCCGCCGCAGCGGCTACACCGAGACGATCTACGGTCGCCGTCGCTACCTCCCCGACCTGACCAGCGACAACCGGCAGCGCCGCGAGATGGCCGAGCGGATGGCGCTCAACGCCCCGATCCAGGGCTCGGCGGCCGACATCATCAAGGTAGCGATGCTCCACGTCGACGAGGCGCTGCGCGGGGCCGGTCTCACCTCACGGATGCTTCTCCAGGTCCACGACGAGCTCGTCTTCGAGGTCGCCGCCGGGGAGGAGCAGGCGCTCGACGCGCTGGTCCGGGACGCGATGGGCCGGGCCGCCGACCTCACCGTCCCGCTGGACGTGTCCGTGGGGACGGGCGCCTCCTGGCACGAGGCGGCACACTAGACGGTCGCTGCCTCGGTCCGTCGGGGTCGCATCGTCGAGACGAGCAGCACCACCAGCAGGACCGTGTCGACGGTGACCACCATCAGCAACAGCTCCAGGTCGCCCTCGACGATTCCCGCGCCCACGGTGAGGACGGCCAGAGCTGCCCAGATGACGAAGACTGTGCGCTGCCGCTGTCGGGCCAGGACCGCGTAGACCGCCATCTGCAGCATCGCCAGGACCGTCCCGAGGCAGGCGAAGACCCAGAGTCGGTCGGCGACCTCGGCGTACTCGGCCCCGCCGACGAAGGCGAGCGGCCAGCTCTGGGAGCGCCGCCACGCCGGCGACGGTGACCACACCGATGGCCAGGACGCCTCCGACGGCGGCCAGGTGCAGCCGCGAGGTCGACCCCGGGCGGGACATCGTCGGGAACGCGATGACCGAGACGAACTGGGGCAGGAACAGCACGGCCTTGGTCAGGATCAGCCCGCCGGCGTACAGGCCCGCCTCGTGAGCGTCGAGCACGATCCTCGCGGCGACGACATCGACGTTGGAGAGCGCGAAGAACGCCAACAGCGCGTGCGAGTTGTGCAGGGTCTCGCGGAGGACACCCTGGTCCACGGGCGTCTCCTTCCTGCTCACCGGGGTGGTCCGGTCGCGGGGCGTCGTCAGCCAGCCCACCAGAGCGGGAGCCATGGCCCCGATCGCGACGCCGGTCATCGCACCGAGGGCATCGGGTCGCACCATCAGGGCGCCGAAGCCGAACACCAGCCGGCCCAGCGCCGACGGCGAGGTAGATCATCGCGAGGGGGACCCAGTGGTGCTCGCCCTGGTGGATGCCGGCGTGGCCTCCCATGATCGTCAGCGGCACGCTGGACACGGCGAGCAGGGCAGCGACGGCCCAGGAGTTCAGGTCCAGGGCGTCGGCGACGAGGGGTGTCGCGAGCAGGGCAAGGGTCCCGATCCCGGCCGCGCTGAGGTAGGTCGCCCGGCGCACCTCCGCCTCGATGCGGGTCCGACTCCCGGGATCGGCCGCCACCCGACGAGCACCGGTGGCCTGCAGCCCGAGGGAGAGCACGTTCAGCACGATCAGCAGACCCATCACCGCGGCGAGGGCGCCGTACTCCGTCGGGCCGAGCATCCGCGCGGCGACGATGGTGAACCCGTAGGTGGCGACGTTCATCACGACCATCGACGCGGCGATGATGCCGCTGCCGACGAGCAGGTCCTGCCATCGGCGACGGTGGCGCATGCACCGCACTCTAGGGACAGAAGTAGCGTCGAGGGACGGACGGGACAGGCGTGATGGTTGCGACTGTGAGACTTTCGACACGTTCTCGCATCATGCCCGCCCTGGACTGACCCTGTTACTCCCCAGTAGGTATAGGGTCTCGTTCGCCGTGCACCAGGGAGGGCAGGCCGCGCGATCGGGCTTCGGGCCGATCCGGCGTTTCTTTGTGGAGGGAGCGCGCCAGCATGCGCAAGACATTGCTGGTCGGCGGAGTTCTCATCGTGGCGGCGGTCGTGCTCGTCGTGCTGAGTGATCTGTTCGACCTCGAGCTCGAAGCGGCGGCCCTCTGTGGGGCTCGCCGTCGGTGCGATCGTCGCGCTGGTCCCCGACGGGCGACCAGGCCTCCGCCTGATCGGTTTCGTCGTCGGGATCGCTGCGGCCTGGGTCGGCTACCTGGTCCGGGCGGGCTTCCTGCCGGACAGCGTGGCCGGACGCGCCGCGAGCATCGTGCTCGTCCTGGCCGTGTGCGTGGTCGTCGCGGCCGCGACCGGTGCCAGGGTGCCGCTGTGGTCCACCCTGCTCGGGGCGGCCGCCGTCGTGGGCGCCTTCGAGTTCACCTACGCCGCCGCCCCGCCCGAGGTCATGTCGACCTCGCTGAGCGCGGTGACGTCGCTGTTGATGACCTCTGCGATCGGCTTCCTCGCCGTCGCGCTGACCGCCCCGCGCGAACAGCGTTCCCCGGTGCGCCAGCGCGCCGACCGCGCGCACGACGCCGACCCGCCGACCGGACAACGCCAGCCTCGAGAACATGATGGAGAAGTCCAAGTGAGCAACCGATTCAGCGTCCCCCTGAGGATCGCGGCGGTCACGGCGGCCTCCACGATCGCGGCCCTGTCGTTCGCTCCCGCAGCCACTGCCGCTGACGGTGACGTCGACGTGGTCAACACCGAGACCGTTCAGGTCTACACCGACGCCGTCGGCACCGTGCGGGAGAAGCGCGTCTACGAGCAGGTCGGCCTTCACCGGCTCCGGCACGGTGGACCTGAGCAACCCGATCGAGACCGACGGCCTGCGCAACCTCGACGGCTTCGGTGGCTTCGACGTCGAGGACGGCAACCAGGTCACCAGCGTCGACGTCGACGGCTCGGAGCGGCTGCGCACGGTCAGCAACTACGACGGCGGCCTGCCCCTGGAGGTCGAGGTGCAGTACTTCCTCGACGACCAGCGGGTCGAGCCGGGTGACGTGGTCGGCGCCGACGGCCGTCTCGAGGTGCGCTACACGGTGCGCAACGTGACGTCGGCCCCCCAGGAGGTCACGTTCAGCGACGGTTCCGGCGGGGAGGTCACCAAGACCGTCGACGTGCCGATCCCGATGGTCGGCTCCCTGACCACCGTGGCCCCGCCGGCTTCACCGACGTGCAGTCCGAGCAGGCCAACATCGCCGGCGACGGCAAGGGCGGCACGCAAGCTCACCTTCACGATGACGCTGTTCCCGCCGCTGGGCACGGACACCGCGGAGTTCGGCTACACCGCGACCATCACCGACGGTGTCGTTCCGCGCGCCGACATCTCCGCGCTCCCGGTCAACCCGCTGGCGAGCCCGACGTTCAAGACCGCCGCCGACAGCTACCAGGGCGGCGCCACGACCGGTGAGACGCTCGACCGACGGCGCCACCGAGATCGACAGCAACCTGCTCAAGCTGCGCGACGGTGCGGCGACCTGCTCGCCGGCCTGGTCCAGCTGCGCGACGGCTCCGCCCAGCTCGAGTCGGGTCTCTCCGGCGAGGCCGCCCCCGGCTCGCGCGAGCTCGCCGACGGCGCCGGCCAGCTCGACGACGGGCTCGGCCAGCTCAACGCCGGCGCCCGCACGCTCGCCGCCGGCACCGGCGAGCTGTTCGCAGGCACCGGCGACCTCGCCGACGGCACCGGGAAGCTCGACGCCGGCGCCGACCAGCTCTCCGATGGCGCCGGGCGCCTGTCGGCCGGCGCCGGCGACGCCTTCGACGGCAGCACGCAGCTCACAGCCGGCCTGGCGCAGATCAGCGACGGGCTGGACCAGCTCGGTGCTTCGAACGGCCTGCCGAGCGCGCAGGATGGGATCAAGCGGCTCCAGGCCGGTGTGGACCAGATCGTCGCGGGCCTCGGCGACCCCAGCAGCCCGACGTCGCTGATCGGTGGGCTCACCGCTCTCGAGGTCGGTCTGACGACGGCCCAGACGGGCTCCGGCCAGCTGGCTGGTGGTCTCGTGCAGCTCAAGGGCAACGGTTCGTCGGCGACGCCCGGTCTCGTAGGCGCCAAGGGTGGTGTCGACCAGGTCAAGGCCGGCCTCGACGATGCCCTTTCCACTGAGCCGGGCGACCTTGCCAGCGCCGATCCAGACCTGGCCAGTCTTGCGAAGCTGAAGGCGGGCATCCAGTCGCTCGGCGCCAACTGCGACGTCGATGAACCCACGTGCCAGCCGACCATCGACCAGCTGGCGTCGGGCGTCGACCGCAGCCGGACCAACCTGGCGACCGCATCGGGCGGCCTGGGTCAGGTGTCGAGCGGTCTGGGCACCGCCCTCACCGGGCTCGACTCGCCAGCTCATCCCGGGTGCCAACCAGCTCGCGGCAGGCATCACCACGGCGAAGGACGGCTCCACCAAGCTGAAGGCCGGCGCCGTCCAGCTCAAGGACGGTGCCCAGCAGGTCGCCGCCGGGCTGAGCCAGCTCTCCACGGGGGTCACCTCCGCGGTCGCGGGCGTGCTGAGGCTGGCGACGGGTGCGGACAGCGCCTTCGCGGGGGGCACCGATCTGACCGCAGGGCTGGGCCAGCTCGACGCCGGGGCCGGCGAGCTGGCCGACGGTGCCGGTGAGCTGGCCGACGGCACCGGTGACCTGGCTGCGGGGGCCGACGACCTGCGAGCAGGTGCCGGCCGGCTGACGACGGTGCGGGCCAGCTGGCGGACGGTGCCGGGGACGCCAAGGACGGCTCCGGCCGAGTGGCCGACGGGGCCGGCGACCTCGCCGACGGTCTGGAGACGGCCGCCAACGGGTCCACCCAGCTGACCGATGGTCTCGAGGAGGCCGCGGACGGGGCGCCGCAGCTGGTCGACGGCGCCCAGCGTCTCTCCGATGAAGGCACCAAGCAGCTGGTCACGGCTGGTGAGGAGACCGCGCAGAACTACGGCGAGCTCTTCGCCACCATCGAGGCCGGGTCCGAGCGGGCCCAGACCGAGAACATGGCCTACGGCGCCCCCGAGGGCGCCACGGGTCTGACGGCCTACAGCTTCGTCATCGAGGGCGAGGACGGTGAGGGCGGCCGCAACCTGGCCCGCGGCCTCACCGGCCTGGCGATCCTCGGGGCCGGAGCAGGGGCGTTCGCGTTCCGTCGCGGGCTGGTCTGAGCGAGCTGAGCTGGAGGGGCGTCGCCGGGAGGCGGCGCCCCTTCGTCATTCCCGTGACCTGACCTCGCGTGTCCACCGTTCGGGTCCCTCGTCGCGTCCGCGGCGTGGTGGTCGTCGGAACTCGGGTCGTCGGTCGAGGGGGTTGAGCCGGACCTGCCAGGGGGTGGCGTGGATCAGGGTGTGGTGGGCTCGGCAGAGCAGCACGAGGTTGTCCAGCGACGGTCGGCCCGCCGTCGGCCCAGTGCTGGAGGTGGTGGGCGTCGCAGGCGCAGGGGCATCCGGTGGCAGCCGGGGAAGCGGCAGTGCCGGTCGCGCAGGGTGAGGGCCTTCCAGATCGCGGCCGTGACCAGGCGGTGGCTGCGGCCCACGTCGAGGACCTCACCCAGGGTGCCGAGGACGGCGGGGATGACCTCGGCGTCGCACGCCAGTCTCCGTAGGGCGGTGGCGGAGAGCTGGTCGCCGGTGTCCAGGGACACCGCACCGAGCCCTTCGCGGAGCTGGTCGAGGGTGACGGTGACGGTGAGGCGGGGTTTGGCGCCGTGCTGGTCCGGGAGCAGCCCGTCGACCTCGCTGGCCTTCACGCAGGTCTCGACCAGGGCGTCCCAGGTGCGGGCACCGTGGTCGCGGAGGTCGCGGGCGGTCTCGCCCCCGATGGCACAGTCCGGGTCGGTGCCGGGTCGTGGTGCCGAAAGTGCGTGCAGGGCGTTCTTGATCAGGGCGGCGTCCTCGACGGTGCCGCGGCCGCGGACCCGGACCCCGCCGATCCCGTCCTCGGCGATCGTCAGGAACCGGCCGAGGTGCGCGGAGCGCTCGAGCCGGTCCAGGGCGGCCTCGTCGGCGCGGGCGGTGCCGTCGGGGTCGAGCACCTCCAGCAGGTGCTCGCCGGCCTTGCGCAGGTCCGAGGCATTCAGCGAGGCGGCCTGGTCCAGCAGCATCCGCTCGGCCTCCGCCCGCAGCGCACGGTTGGCCGGGGAGTCGGTCGATCACCGCCACGATCACCTCGGCCTGCTCCGGCGACACGTCCCCGGCTTGCAGGGCGACCAGGGTGGCAGCCCGGTCGCCGCACAACGGCCGTGCGGTGCGCAGCAGCCGGGACCCGTGGCCGTGCCGGCCACCAGCGGTGTGGGTGAGGTAGTCACCGGGCGAGACCCAGCCGGTGTCTTGGCCGCCTCGGTGGCTTCGACCTCGACGGCGACCTGGGCCTCGACCGCCGCGACCAGCGAGCGGAGCCGTTCCAGCTCCACGGTCACGTCCAGGAGGTCCTCGGGACGCGCGGCCGCCCACAGGGTCTCGGCCACCCCCGTGAGTGCTTCCCGGGCAGCCGCGACGCCAGCCATCGGGCTGGTCGGCGAGTCCGGGAGCATCTCCATGTGCTGACTCTCCCAGAGCCCACCGACACTGATGATGGTTCAAGTTCCCGGGTGGTCGTGACTCTTGCACCGACTGTCGCCCTGCTGGGCTGACCACAAATTGGACGGTCCGGCCGCCCGGGTTCCCGCTCGCCGGCCGGGCGGACATGACCTAATAAGAGCCTGGCAAGAGCCTCATCAGTGTCCTGTCTGCTCGCCCGACCGGCGTCGACCCATCCGATCGACTCGACAACGGAAGGCCTCTCCATCATGACAGTGACACCACTCGGACCCCGGCACGATCATCGGCGGCATCGACACCCACGCCGACACGATCCACGTTGCTGCGATCGACCTCTGGGGACGCCAGCTCGGCGACCAGGAGTTCCCCACCACCCCGGCCGGCTATCGGCAGGCGCTGGAGTTCCTCTCCAGCCACGGCGAGGTGACCGCGGTCGGGATCGAGGGCACCAGCTCCTACGGTCTCGGCGTCACCGAAGCTGTCCGCCAGGCGGGCCTGGAGGTGCTCGAGGTGACCCGCTCCGAACGCTCGGTGCGACGCCGGCAGGGCAAGTCGGACCCGATCGACTCCTACCAAGCCGCCCACTCGGTGCTCAGTGGCCGCGCGACCGCTGCCGCCAAGACCACCGATGTCACCGGACTGCGGTCCCTGCACAACGCCCGCCGCTCAGCAGTCAAGGCCCGGGCCGCCGCCCAGGTCCAGATCGGCCAACAACTCATCACCGCACCCACCCAGGTCCGGGAGAAGTACCGCAACCTCACCACCCACCGACTGATCCAGACTTTGGCCACCTGCCGGCCCGGGGTCCACACCGACGTAGATGAACGACTGGTCCTGGCGGCGTTGAAGTCCCTCGCGCAACGTCACCGCTCACTCACCGAGGAGATCACCAGGCTCGATGCCGAGCTGACCAACGTGATTCAGCAGACCGCACCCCACCTGCTGGGCCTCCACGGCGTCGGGAACACCACGGCATCCCAGCTGCTGATCACCCTGGGCGGCAACCCCGACCGCCTCCACAGCGAAGCGTCCTTCGCAGCACTCTGCGGCACCGCACCGGTCCCGGCGTCCTCGGGCAAGACCACCCGGCACCGACTCTCCCGCGGCGGCGACCGGCGCGCCAACAACGCCCTGCACACGATCGCGCTGGTCAGGATGCGCAACCACCCACCCACCAGAGCCTTCGTGCAACGACAGCGTGACCGCGGCCGCTCCACCCCCGAGATCCTGCGAATCCTCAAACGGGCCATCGCCCGCGAAATGTTCAAGCAGCTCACCCGGCCCCACCACGACCACGGCGTTCACGACCTGCGACCGGCCCGCCAGGCCAAGGACATCACCATCGCCGCAGCCGCCACCGCACTCGGACTAGCACCCATGACCATCAGCCGCACCGAGCGCGGCCAGTCCCTCACCCCCGAAGTCATCAACCGCTACCGCGAATGGCTCGCAACCGCTTGACCAGACATAGGAGCTTCAGTTTTCGAACAGCGAGCCAGCTGGTACGGCCGCGAAGGACAACGTCGACAACGGTGTGGTGGTGCTACCTGGGGACTGGGCGGCGGCGCCGGTTCACCGAGTCGTTGCCACGCACCGTCGCTGAGGTGGCGGAGGCGCACCCCCGACGGGTACAGATGCGGGTTGACGTGTGGCACTGGGTCTACATCTCCTCCAACCGGAACCCTGGAACTGCCGAAGCATCTCGGTCACTGGCTGACAGACGCCCCGACCGGCCACGCGCAGCCCAACAGTCATCTCGACCGCTTGCGTTGGACCCTCCGGATCTCGGCCGGCAAGATCGCCGGCACGGGGCCAACCGCCGGAGGTGTGCGACAAGCGCCCCGAAGATCCTCTCGTTACGGGGGACCTCATCCGGCGCGGCTACCCCAAGGCCCAAGCCACGGCAGTGACCCGACCGCTCATCGGCTAGAGAGTGCGTCGCTCCGAGTTCGACCGAGCGGCAGTCGACGGTGCGGGGGAGCTCGGCGCTGCCCACGGCCATCCAAACTTCAGCGTGCCGCACCACGCTAGGCGGCACAGGACAGATCGCCTCAGTCACCTTGCAGAGTTGCGCATGCCTTCGTACCTGGCCGCCGTGGCGTGCTGCGTGACAGCGCACAGCGGGCGAGCGGAGCCGCCCGAGTAGCGGCATGGGCGGCGTTGACGCAGAGCAGCGATGGTGACCACGTCACGGAGGTCAGAAGCGCCGGGCCAGCTGGTCGTCACCGGTGCTGGGATGGTCGGGCCACGCGATCGCGTAGTCGCCGGAGCCGCCTTCGCTCAGTCTTGCGTATCGAAGCAATTCACGAACGATGCCCGCGTTGCCCATGGCCCATCCGGGACGGGGTTCGAGGGCTGGAAGGACGGCGCGGTGTTCATGGTTTGACCAGCGCACGCCGGCCTCGTCGACCGTTGCCTGGGTCGCGAGGTCGTTGACGAGGACGTCTGCGAAGTCGAAGTCGTCACCGCGTTCCACCATTCGGTCGCAGGCCAGGGCAAGGACACCTGCTGTCCCGCAGCACCGCCCGTTGTTGTCCCAGAAGCCAGGACGGATCCGACGCGGCAACCCCGACTCGGTGACCGTGTGCCAACAGCGGTCGCCGAGCTGGATCCAGGGCGAGTCTCCGGTGACCTGTGCGAGGAGTCGAAACACCTGTGCGTCGCCCACCGGACCGTTGCACCAACCAAAGCTGTAGCGCTCGATCAGGTCAGGCCGGTGCGGTGGGTCCGAGTGCGGGACGAGGAAACCGTCCGGGCCGGCTTCGTTGCGGCCCACGACGTCTGCTGCTCCGGCGAGGGAAAGCTCGATCAGGTCCTTGCGGTCTGCGGTCTGGCCGACGGCGGCCAGCGCGTAGACGATGCCCAGGGTGCCGTGGGCGATGTGATGAGAACGTGCCGGAGTGGGGCGGACCTGCCAGTTCACGCCGGCCGTCGTTCGATCCGCCGAGGTGAGGTACGGCGTCACCGCGGACACGGCGAGATCCACATCGCCCGCACACAGGGCGCCGAGCCCGATGCCGGCATTGCCCGCGAAGAGCTCGAACATCGGGCTCCGGCGCTGAACTTGCAACTGATCCCGGACCCGGTCCAGCGCCTGGTCTGCCGCGTCGGGCCGGCCGAGGGCGTGCAGTGCCGCCGCGACGCCGGCCAAGCCGAAGTACAGCGACGAATCCTCGATGCTGTCGATGGCGGTGACCAGAGCATCCACGCCATCTGCGACTGCACGCTGGTAGCGATCGTCGCCGAAGTGCTGGGCTGCCTCCTGCAGCCCGAGGACAATGCCGGCCAGCCCGGCGTAGAGCGATGGGTCCTCGCAGTCGGTGACGCTGTCGACCAACCAGTCGGCGGCGCCCCTCGCTAGATGCGTGGCCCGCTCAGCCCGCGCCGCGCGGTCCGACGTGTCCATGCTGCGAGGCTACTGGCGGACGGCTGGTCCCATCGGCAGACTCGGTCGCCCCCGGTGCGCCGACAGAAGGCGCAACGAACGCAGGCAGGCTCACCCGGATCGCACAGGATCGGGACAGTCCCCGCTGCGTCCTAGCCTGTCTGCATGCGACGCTTCGACGACGAGGACCTCACCGGCGCAGAGTTCCGCGAGTGCGACCTGAGCAGGGCTCGGCTGGTCGGCGTGGTCATGCAGGACGCTGAGATCGACGGCCTGGTCACCAATCTCGTGGTCAACGGGGTCGAGGTCATGCCGTACGTCGAGGCGGAGCTCGACCGCCGCCACCCGGTGCGGTTGCTGATCCGCTCCGATGAGCCTGGCCGACCTGCGAGAGGCCTGGCGGCAGCTGCGGGACGACTGGGCGACGACCACCGAGCGCGTCCGGTCCATGCCCGAGCACAGCGAGCATCACGGCGTCGACGGCGAGTGGTCGATGGTCGAGACCCTGCGTCACCTTGTCTTCGTGCACGACTCCTGGTTCCGACGCTGCGTGCTCGGGCTCACCGAGCCGTTCACGGCCATGGGACTGGGTCCACCGTTCGTCATGGACCAGGAGAGCACGGGCTCGACCCGTCCGCCCAACCGAGCCTCGACGAGGTGCTCGCCGTACGCAACCGGCAGGCTTCGGAGATCGAGACGTGGCTGGCCGAGGTCACGCCTGACCAGCTCGCGCAGACCGCGCCGGTGCCCGACGACGACCGATGGCCGCCCGTACGCCGGGGCCGAGCAGTGCGGCAATGCCTCGGCACCGTGCTCAACGAGGAGTGGGCTCACCACCGGTTCTGCACACGCGACCTGGACAAGTTGTCGCGTCAGGCATGAGCGAACCGAGGTCTCCAGAGACACCGCGGGGTCCGGTGCATCGCACGTGAGGGGCGATGTCTCCACGCCAGCGCGGCGTCCTCTTCGTCGGCCACGGGTCAGGTGAGGTCCGCGGCGATGATCGCGGTGCCGGGGATGAGCGCGCCTCGCTCGGGCCCCCAGCCGCCCCAGATCCGGTCGTGCCCCTCGGGCCACTGCGGCTCCTCGAGCCGGGTGATCCGGAAGCCGGCGCCGGCCAGGAGGCCGACCCAGTCACCGAGGGTGCGGTGGTGCTCGACGTAGCGCGCCTCGCCGGTCTCGGCGTCCTCCTCGACGTACGGCGTGCGGTCCCAGTACGACGACGTCACGACCAGGCCGTCGCGGGTGGGGTCGTCGGGCATCGTCCACCGGATCGGGTGCGTGATGGAGAAGGCGAAGCGGCCGCCCGGTCGCAGCACCCGGGCCACCTCGTCGACCGTGCGACCGAGCTGCTCGACGAACTGGAGCGCCCCGAAAGCAGAGAAGGCGATGTCGAAGGACCCGTCGACGAAGGGCAGGTCGGTCGCGGTGGCGCAGACCACGGGGACGTGCACACCCAGGGAGTCGTCGATGCGGTGGGAGTGCTGGAGCTGCCGCAGGGAGAGGTCGAGTCCGATCGACGTCCGCGCGCCGCGCACCCTCAGCGAGCGGACGCACTGGCCGGCGCCGGAGCCGATCTCCAGGACGTCGCGTCCGGCGACGTCGCCGAGCATCCGGAGGTCGCTCTCGTCGACACCCTCAGGACCCCACACGAAGCCCGCGTCGCGCAGGAAGGGGCCGTGCGTGGCCTGGTACTCGTCGGCGTAGGCGTCCCAGTCACGGCGGTTCGCCCGACGCGAGTCGGTCTCGTCGACCGGTCGGCGTACGGGCTGGACCCCGTCGGGCATCTCGGTCACCGGCACCAGGGGCATTCCCTCCGGCCAGGGAGGGACCTCGAGAGGCGGCACTCCACGAGCGTAGGGCACCATCACCGGCATGGACGGCTTCGGGCTCCAGCCGCTGGAGGGCGGGTTCAGCGGTGAGACGTTCCTCGGTGAGGCAGCGGGGGAGCGCACCGTCGTCCGGCTGTACGTCGGACGTGGCGAACGACGCGGTCCCGCGGCCCCAGAGGTCGACGCGGGGGTGCTGCGCCTGGTCAGGGGCCTGGTGCCGGTGCCGGAGGTGCTGGAGATCCGCCGCCCCGACCCGGCTGCGGGCACCCCAGGTCTCCTGGTCACCACGTTCGAGCCGGGAGAGCGGCTCGACGTCGTGCTGCCCGACCTGGGCGCGGATCAACGCGCCCGGCTGGGACGCGACCTCGGCACCATCGTGGCCCGGCTCGGCCAGATGCCGATGCCCAGGGCGGGCATGTTCGTGGACGGCAACCTCACGATCGAGCCGTTCCCCGACGCCACCGACCTGGTCGCCTGGGTGGACCACCACCGGGAGTCCAGCGCCCTGGCCGACTGGTCGACAGACCTGGCCGACGGCCTCCGCGGTGTCGCCGACGAGGCACAGGAGCTGCTGGCCGAGGTCGACCGGTGCTGCCTGGTGCACAGCGACCTGAACCCCAAGAACGTCCTGGTCGACCCCGCCGCCGGCGTCGTCACCGCGCTCCTGGACTGGGAGTTCGCCCACGCCGGCCACCCGGCCACCGACCTGGGCAACCTGCTCCGGTTCGACCGGGAGCGAGAGTTCGCGGAGGGCGTGCTGGACGGCTACCTCGGGAGCGCCGGACACCTCGATGGCAATGGCCGGCCGGGTGGGCGCCGGCGACTGCTCGACCGGGCCCGCGCGGGGGACCTGTGGGCGCTGGTCGACCTGGCGGGCCGGCGCGGCACGAACCCCGTGGCGGACCGGGCCGACGAGAGGCTCCGGGTCATCGCCGCCACGGGGGACCTGCACGCGGGCGGGTAGGGGGACGGAGTGGTCAGCAGCCGCCGCAGTTGTAGAACAGGACGTCCCAGTGGTTGCCCTCGTCGGCGTAGATGTTGCCCGCCCCCGACTGGTACTGCGGGGCGCCGTCACCGCGCACCCCGATGTAGGTGAAGTTGTTGTGCACGTAGTTCGACACACAGGTGGTCCGGGAGAAGTCGAGCTTGTAGCCGTTGTAGTGGCTGTAGGTGCCGCTGGCGTGGCCGACCTCCGTCCCGCCGGTGATGTTGAGCGCGCAGCCGCTGGCGTTGCGCAGCGTGACCGCTCCGTCGACGCTGGCCTGGCGCAGACCGTCGAACGACGTGCAGGTCGGGTTGCTGCGGGTGGTGCATCCTCCTGAGGACGACCAGGTGATCCCGGCCGCGGAGAAGCGGCTCTCGGCGTACGCCTGAGTGACGGCGGAGGCCGGGAGGGCGGTGCCCAGCAGGGCAGCGAGGGCGACGAGCAGGGTGGCGACGACAGAACCGCGCCGGAGGGTGATGTCCGAGTTCATCATGCTCTCGAACCTAGGAGCCCGGCGCCGCGAGCTGCCAGGGCGCAGGCACCCCACGTTCGTGCACTGCACGAACCCGAACCCCCGCCGCGCGCGGGGGCGTCGACCGGGTTGGACTCCCGTGCCGTCGCCCGCGTATCCTGGACGGTGCGCAGGAGTCTTGCCTGAGTCTCAGACAGAGCAGCCTCACGCTCGCTATCTCCCCGCCCGGCTCTCGAGTCCGGGGCGGGACAGCATCCAGGGTAGTGAAACCGGGTCTCTCGCGCGCCCGCACAACTCCATGTCCACCAAGGAATCCACATCCCTATGACGATCACCCCCTCCATCTCGGACGCACCGCAGATCGCGGTCAACGACATCGGGTCCGAAGAGGACTTCCTCGCCGCCATCGACGCCACCATCAAGTACTTCGACGACGGATCCATCGTCGAGGGCACGATCGTGAAGGTGGACCGCGACGAGGTCCTGCTCGACATCGGCTACAAGACCGAGGGTGTCATCCCCTCGCGCGAGCTCTCCATCAAGCACGACGTCGACCCGTCCGAGGTCGTCGCCGTCGGCGACAAGGTCGAGGCCCTCGTCCTCCAGAAGGAGGACAAGGAAGGCCGGCTCATCCTGTCCAAGAAGCGCGCCCAGTACGAGCGCGCCTGGGGCACCATCGAGCAGGTCAAGGAAGAGGACGGCGTCGTCACCGGCACCGTCATCGAGGTCGTCAAGGGTGGTCTCATCCTCGACATCGGCCTGCGCGGCTTCCTGCCCGCCTCCCTCGTCGAGATGCGTCGCGTCCGCGACCTCCAGCCCTACGTCGGCCAGGAGCTCGAGGCCAAGATCATCGAGCTCGACAAGAACCGCAACAACGTGGTCCTGTCGCGTCGCGCGTGGCTCGAGCAGACCCAGTCCGAGGTTCGCCAGGGCTTCTTGACCCAGCTCCAGAAGGGTCAGATCCGCAAGGGTGTCGTCTCCTCGATCGTCAACTTCGGTGCGTTCGTCGACCTCGGCGGTGTCGACGGTCTCGTGCACGTCTCCGAGCTGTCCTGGAAGCACATCGACCACCCGTCCGAGGTCGTGGCGGTCGGCGACGAGGTCACCGTCGAGGTGCTCGACGTCGACATGGACCGCGAGCGCGTCTCCCTGTCGCTGAAGGCGACCCAGGAAGACCCGTGGCAGCACTTCGCCCGCACCCACCAGATCGGTCAGATCGTGCCCGGCAAGGTCACCAAGCTGGTGCCCTTCGGCTCGTTCGTCCGCGTCGAGGAGGGCATCGAGGGTCTGGTGCACATCTCCGAGCTCGCCGAGCGTCACGTCGAGATCCCCGAGCAGGTCGTCCAGGTCAACGACGACGTCATGGTCAAGATCATCGACATCGACCTCGAGCGTCGCCGGATCTCGCTGTCGCTCAAGCAGGCCAACGAGAACCCGGTCACCACCGACGCCGAGGACTTCGACCCGACCCTCTACGGCATGACGGCGTCCTACGACGACCAGGGCAACTACATCTACCCGGAGGGCTTCGACCCCGAGACCGGCGAGTGGCTCGAGGGGTTCGACGAGCAGCGCGCGGTCTGGGAGGAGCAGTACGCCAAGGCGCACACCCGCTGGGAGGCCCACGTCAAGCAGCAGGCCGAGGCCGCCAAGGCCGAGGTCGAGGCCGGCGAGGCCACGTCCTACAGCTCCGACAGCGAGGCCCCGGCCCCGGCGTCGTCGGCATCCACGGAATCGCCGGCGACCGAGTCGGCGACGGAGGGTGGTTCGCTCGCCTCCGACGAGGCGCTGCAGGCGCTCCGCGAGAAGCTGACCGGCGGCGGCAACTGATCGCCTGATCTGGTTCCACGACACGAGGGCCCGGCCACCGATGGTGGCCGGGCCCTCGTGCGTCGTGCGTCAGGCGACATGGTGGTTGCGCGGGTCGAAGAGGTCGCGGTACCGGTCGGTCGGGACCGGGTTGTGGCCGTAGCCGTCGTGGAGGACATCGCGCAAGGTGGCGAGCAGCCAGGCAGTGCCGATGATGGTCAGGAGGAAGAGGAAGGTTGTCATGGCAGTAAGTCTGCGCCAGGCGATATCCTGCCACCAGTGGCAGGATTGCCAGAGTGCGTCGATTTTCTGCCAAGGTTGTGGCACCATGATCGGGTGCTCACCAACGTGGCCGTGCTGGCCCACCACAACCTCGCTCCCTTCGAGCTCGGAGTCCTCGTGGAGGCCTTCGGCTACGACCGCTCCGACGACGGGCTCCCGGTGCTCGACTTCGCGGTCTGCGCGGTCGAGCCCGGCACCTACACCACCCAGGGTGGCTTCGGCATCGCCGTCGAGCACGGCCTCGACCGTCTCGCCGAGGCCGACCTGGTCTGCGTGCCCGCCTTCGCCGATGGCACCGAGATCCCGGCAGCGGCGCTCGATGCGCTGCGGGCGGCTCACGACCGCGGCGCACGGCTGATGTCGGTCTGCTCGGGTGCCTTCGTCCTCGGCGAGGCCGGCCTCCTCGACGGCCGGCGGTGCACGACCCACTGGCGCTACACCGACTCCCTGGCCAGCAGGTTCCCCGAGGCGGTCGTCGTTCCCGAGGTGCTCTACGTCGACGAGGGCCAGATCATCACCAGCGCGGGCACCGCGGCGGGCATCGACGCCGCCCTGCACCTGTGGCGCGAGGAGTACGGCGCCGCCGCGGCCAGCAAGCTCGCCCGTCGCATGGTCGTGCCGCCGCAGCGCGAGGGCGGCCAGGCGCAGTACATCCGCAACCCGGTGCCCGACTGCTCCGACGTCGCCACCCTCGGGCCGCTGCTGACCTGGCTCGACGCCCACCTCGACGCGGCGCACTCGGTGGACACCCTCGCCCGAGAAGCGGCGATGTCGCCGCGCACCTTCGCCCGCCGCTTCCGTGACGAGACCGGGACCACGCCGCACGCCTGGATCACCAGCCGCCGGGTGCTGCGCGCCGAGGAGCTGCTCGAGACCACCGACCAGTCGATCGACCGGATCGCCGACGCCGTCGGCTTCGGCAACGCCGCCACGCTGCGGCACCACTTCACCCGCGCCCGCGCGGTCAGCCCGCAGCAGTACCGCCGCACCTTCAGCGCCTCGGCCTGACTACCCTGGGCCGATGCCGACCGACCGCCCCGACCGCACCGGCCGCCCCGACCGCACCGGCGTCGAGCGGTTCAACAACGTGGTCTTCGGCGCCATCCTGGTCGCCCTGCTGCTCTCCTTCGTCGAGGACAGCACCCTCGCCCTGACCGTGGAGCTGGGCTGTCGCGCCGCCGTGGTGGTCCTGGTCGTGGTCGCCGTCGTGCGCTTCGGCCGCGACTACTTCTCCCACTGGACCAGCTGGCTCGCGGCCGTGGTGGCCCTGCTGAGCATCACCCGGTTCCTGGCCGTCCTCACAGCGGTCTGAGCCTGCTCGGGACGGTCATGGCCCGAGTGTCTCCGTCAGCGCCTCGCGGGAGTTGATGTCGAGCTTGAGGTAGACGTGCCGCAGGTGGTACTCCACCGTCTTGGGGCTGAGGAACAGTGCGGCGGCCGCTTCCCGCGTGGTGTGACCGGTGGCGAGGAGCCGGGCGATCTGGCGCTCCTGGGGGGTCAGGGCGCTCAAGGCGGACGCCTCCCGGCGGTGGGCGTGCTCGCCGGTCGCCTCCAGCTCGCGCGCCGTGGTGTCGGCCCACGGCCTCGCGCCGAGGGACTCGAAGGTGGCCAACGCGGTGCGCAGCGGTTCGCGGGCCTCCACCCGTCGTCGCATCCGTCGCAGCCGGGCGCCGTAGGCAAGTCCCGTGCGCGCCGCCTCGTAGAGGTCCGGCGTGCGCGCGTGGAGGGCCAGCGCCGCCCGGAAGTGGCCGTCCAGGGCGTCCTCGCGCGAGACCAGGCCGAGGGCCCGTCCGGCCCGGGCCAGCGACCACGGCTGGCCCTTGGCCTCGGCCTGCCTGTGGAACTGTGCCGCCAACCGGGTGGCGTCCTCCCGGCGCTTGAGCTGCAGGTAGGCCTCGACCAGCTCCGGCGCCGGCGAGAGGTCCGGGTCGGAGAGGCCGGACTCCGCCAGTCGCTCGAGGAGCCGCTCATAGTGCAGCACCGCCGCGGCCACGTTGCCCTCGCCGCTCTCGAGATCGCCCTGGGCGAAGTCCAGCCAGGCCGAGCCGAGGTCGATCCCGAGCCGCGCGCACAGGTCGGCTCCGGGACCGGCGAGCTCACGGCACTGCTCGTCGCGGCCCTGCCGGGCGTAGAGCCAGGCAAGGCCCGCCTGGGACGCGGCCAGGTCGGTGACCTGACCGGTCTCCTCGGCGAGACGGATGCTCTCCTGGTACGCCGACTCGGCGTCGTCCCACCGGTCACCGCCCGCATCGTCGCGGGCGACGTGCATGAGCAGGTACGGCAGGGTGCCCAGCGCCAACCGGGTGCGCAGCCGCGAGACCGCCTCGTCGACCACCGCCCGGTGGTTGCCGGCCTCACGCAGCCACAGGATGCCGATGACCCGGTAGGGCAGCAGGTAGTGGTCGGTCTGCGAGCTCCTCGACGGAGAGCACCAGGTCCAGGGCAGCGCGGATGTGCACGGCGCCCGACTCGCCCGGCCCCCCAGGATCTCTGCCATCCCGATGGCGATGGCGGCCAGGAACCGCGACCGGGGGTCGTCGGCACGCTCGAGCAGCCCGTCGATGCGGCGGGCAATGGCCAGCGCCGAGGGTGGGTCGCCGAGGTAGAAGCAGACGTGCACGGCGTCGGAGAGCAGCCGGACCGCGGTGGACGGGTCGGTCTCGGTGACGTCGTCGGCGGCCCGGACCAGGGTCTCGCGGGCCTCACGCAGCGAGCCGCACCGGGTCTGGATCGCGCCACGAAGTCCCTGGATCCGCGACCGCAGCGGGGGGCTCGGGTCGATCGCCAGGGCACGGTCGAGCACGACGACCGCGCGGTCGGTCGAGCCGGCCCGCCACGCTGCCCGGCCTGCCTCGGTCAGGCGCCGCGCGACCTCCTCGGAGCCTTCGGAGAGCTCGGCTGCGCGCTCGTGGGCATGCGCCGCGGTCGCGAAGGCGCCGCGTGGGGAAGCCTGTGCTCCGACCTCGTCCAGGGTCTGCGCGGTCCGTGGGTCGGGCGCGACCGCTCCCTCGGCGAGGTGCCAGGCGAATCGGTCGGTCTCCGTGCGCGGGACCACGGTGGTCAGGGCCCGGTGCACCTGCCGGCGGGTCTCCGAGTCGGCCGCGCCGTACACCGCGGACCGGACGAGCGGATGGCGGAAGGAGAGGTCGTCGCCCTCGAGGTCGACGAGGCCGGCATCGGCGGCGACTCCCAGGGCGGCCCCGCTCAGCCCGAGGGCCTGGCAGGCGCCGTGCACGGTGGCCACGCTGCTGCTGTCGGCCGCGGCCACGAGGAGGGCCAGCCGGGTGTCGGGCGGAAGCGCCTCGACCCGGCCGAGGAAGGAGCGGGTCAGCTCCTCGGAGACGCGCAGGGGCGTGCCCGGCGGACGCGCGTCGAGGCGGTCCAGGTTTCGCCCGAGCTCGAGCAGCGCGAGCGGGTTGCCGGCCGTCGCCCGGTGCAGCTGCTCGACCTGGTCGCGGCGCAGGTCGTGCCGGACTCGGCCATGACGAGGGTGCGCGCCTCGGGCAGGTCGAGACCGGTGAGGTCCAGAGGGGGCAGGTCGTCCCACGCCCGGCTGCCCGGCTCTGCAGGCCGCGTGGTGACCAGCATCGCGACCGCGTCGGAGACGAACCGGCGCGCCGCGAACACCAGCGCCTCCGTCGAGGGTCCGTCGAGCACGTGCGCGTCGTCGAGCAGGACCGCGACCGGGCGCTCCTCGGCCGCACGGGACAGCAGGCTCAGGGTCGCGGCGCCGACCGCGAACCGACTCGGGTCGGAGGTGCCGGGGGCGTCGAGCAGGAACGCGGCCGACAGCGCCTCGGCCTGCGGCGCCGGGATCTGGTCGAGCCGCGGCAGCATCGGCCGGAGCAGCTGGAGCAGACCACCGAAGGGCACAGCCTGTTCGGACTCGATCCCGCGGGCGCGGAGGACGGTCATGTCGCTCGTGTGCTGCTCGGCGTCGGAGAGCAGGGAGGTCTTGCCGATGCCCGGCTCGCCGGTGAGCACGAGCACGCCGCTGGTGCCGACCCGCGCACCCGCCAGGAGGTTCTCGATCGCCCGTCGCTCGGCCTCTCGCCCGACCATCATCTGCGCAGTCTAGGCCCGCGTCGCAGCCCCCAGCGGGCCAGAACCAGGGGGGTCACCTGATGCGAGGGGTGGGGCTCGCTCCCTAGCTTCGCCCTACCGACACGTCCGACCACAGAGAGAAGCAACTGACATGACCGAGCTGAAGCAGACCGACGAGGTCGACTTCGACAAGCTGATGGCGTTCGTCTTCCGGGCCGTCGACGAGGTCGGCTCGACGCTCAACGCGGCGCTGGTCGTGATGGGCGACAAGCTGGGGCTCTACCGGGCCATGGCCGAGCTCCGGGCCCACCACGCCGAACCGCCTGGCCGACGACACCGGCACCGCCGAGCCGTACGTCCGGGAGTGGCTCAACGCCCAGGCCGCCGGCGGCATCGTCGACTACGACCCCGCGACCGGCCGCTACACGCTGCCGCCCGAGCAGGTCGTCGCGTTCACCGACGAGACCAGTCCGGCGTTCCTCCCGGGCTTCTTCCAGATCGCGCTCGGCACCGTGCAGGACTCCGACAGGATCGTCGAGCGGGCCCGCAGCGGTGCCGGCTACGGCTGGCACGAGCACAACCACGACGTGCACGAGGGCTGCGAGCGGTTCTTCCGGCCCGAGCTACAACGCCCACCTGGTCGGCGAGTGGCTGCCCGCGCTGGACGGCGTCGTGCAGAAGCTGGAGCGGGGCGCCACGGTCGCCGACATCGGCTGCGGCCACGGCGCCTCGACCATCATCATGGCGCAGGCGTTCCCGCGGTCGACCTTCCACGGCTCGGACTACCACGAGGAGTCGATCCACGACCGCGCGCGCCCGCGCCGAGGAGGCCGGTGTCGCCGACCGGGTCACCTTCGAGGTGGCGGGCTCGGCCGGCTTCGGCGGGCCCGGCTACGACCTGGTCACGACCTTCGACGCCCTGCACGACATGGGCGACCCGGTCGGCGCCGCGCGCGCCGTCCGCGCGCCGGCTCGCCGCGGACGGCACCTGGATGATCGTCGAGCCGATGGCCGGTGACCACGTCGAGGACAACCTCAACCCGGTGGGCCGGGCCTACTATGGCTTCTCGACGCTGCTGTGCACGCCGTCCTCGCTCTCCCAGGAGGTCGGGCTGGCGCTCGGCACCCAGGCCGGGCCGGCGCGCATCCGCGACGTCGTCACGACGGGCGGGTTCACCCGCTTCGCCCAGGTGGCCGAGACCCCGTTCAACCAGGTGCTGGAGGTCCGGCCGTGAGCGAACCGCACCCCAGCAGGGCCCGGGAGGCCGACGTCGCCGGCACGACCGAACGCGACGGCGTCCGCCTCGCCTACCGGGTCTACGGCGACGGTCCCGTCACGGTCGTGCTGATGCCGACCTGGACGATCATCGACTCGCGGTTCTGGAAGGCGCAGGTCGCCTACCTGGCCCGGCACTACCGGGTGGTCACCTTCGACGGCCGGGGGAGCGGCGGCTCGGACCGCCCGTGGGGGCGGCGGCGTACGCCAACGAGGAGTACGCCGCCGACACGGTCGCCGTCCTGGACGCCACCGGCGACCGAGCGGGCCGTGCTGGTCGCCCTCTCGTGTGCCTCGTCGTGGGCGGTGCACGTGGCCGCCGCCCACCCGGAACGGGTCGCCGGGCTGTTCGTGCTCTCTCCGTCGTGCGGGGTGAACGTCGGCAGCCCGGGCGCGAGCAGTTCGCCTTCGACGAGCGGCACCCCACCACGGAGGGCTGGGCCAAGTACAACCGGCACTACTGGCTCGAGGGCGGCTACGACGACTTCCTCGACTTCTTCTTCGGCGAGATGTTCACCGAGCCGCACTCGACCAAGCAGATCGAGGACTGCATCGGGTGGGCCCACGACATCGCCCCGCAGCACGCTGGTCGACGCGACCGCCGGCAGGCTCGGCTGCGACGGCACCGTCTGCTCCCCGATCGAGCCGGTCTGCCGCAGGTGCGCTGCCCGGTCGTGGTCGTGCACGGCACCGACGACGGGATCCGCACCCACGCTCGTCGGGCGAGCGGCTGGCCGAGCTCACCGGCGGGTCGCTGATGCTGCTCGAGGGTGCGGGCCACGGACCGATGGCCCGCCACCCGGTCGGGTGAACCTGCTGATCCGGGAGTTCGTCGACGGGCTGCGCCCACCCGTGATGCCGCCGACCTGGACCCCCGCGGCGCAGCGGCCCCAGCGGGCGCTGTACCTCTCCTCGCCGATCGGGCTGGGACACGCGCGCCGCGACCTGGCCATCGCCGAGGAGCTGAAGGCGCTGCACCCGGGCGCTGGAGATCGACTGGCTGGCCCAGCACCCGGTCACCACGGTGCTGGAGGCGGCCGGGGAGCGGGTCCACCCCGCCTCGGCGCTGGCTGGCCAACGAGTCGGCGCACATCGAGCACGAGGCCGGCGAGCACGACCTGCACGCGTTCCAGGCGATCCGGCGGATGGACGAGATCCTGGTCAACAACTTCATGGTGTTCCAGGACGTGGTCGAGCAGGAGCACTACGACCTCGTCGTCGGTGACGAGGCCTGGGACGTCGACTACTTCCTGCACGAGAACCCCGAGCTGAAGCGGTTCGCGTTCGCCTGGATGACCGACTTCGTCGGCTGGCTGCCGATGCCGGACGGCGGCGAGGCGGAGGCACGCCTGACCGCGGACTACAACGCCGAGATGATCGAGCAGCGCGCCCGGTTTGCGCGGGTGCGGGACCGGTCGATCTTCGTCGGCAACGCCGAGGACGTGGTGCCGGCGACCTTCGGCGCCGGTCTGCCGATGATCGACGACTGGGTGCGCGAGAACTTCGACTTCGCCGGCTACGTCACGGGCTTCGACCCGGCCGAGGTGGCCGACCGCGAGGCGCTGCGCTCCCGGCTCGGCTACCGCGAGGACGAGCGGCTCTGCGTCGTCACCGTGGGCGGCTCCGGCGTCGGCGCGCCGCTGCTGCGGCGCGTCCTCGACGCCGTGCCCCTCGTCCGACGGCGAGCTCGACGACCTGCGCTTCCTGGTCGTCGGCGGCCCGCGGATCGACCCGCGCTCCCTTCCCTCGCCGCCGCGGGGCCGAGGTGTCCGCGGCCACGTCCCCGACCTCTACCGGCACCTGGCCGCCGCCGACCTCGCCGTCGTCCAGGGCGGACTGACCACCTGCATGGAGCTGACCGCCACCCAGCGCCCGTTCGTCTACGTGCCGCTGCGCCACCACTTCGAGCAGAACTTCCACGTCCGGCACCGGCTCGAGCGGTACGGCGCCGGCCGCTGCCTCGTCCTACGAGGAGGCGGTCGACCCGGACGCTCTGGCCGAGGCGATCCTCAAGGAGATCGACCGCGAGGTCTCCTACCGCCCGGTCGAGACCGACGGCGCCGCGGTCGCCGCCGCGATGCTCGCCGACCTGCTCTGACGATCTCACCTGACTTGACCGTGATCTCGGAGGTGGTCCGGCTCCGGCGGCCCCACGAGACCGTTCGCCCAGGCCCAGGCGGACGCCTCTGCCCGGCTCGCCGTACCGGTCTTCTGGAGCACGTGCGAGACGTGCACGCTGACCGTCTTGGGGCTGATGAAGAGGGCACGTCCGATCTCGGCATAGCTCCGACCGGCGACGAGCAGGCCGAGGACCTCGCGCTCGCGGGCGGTGAGTGATGCGTGGCCGTCGACCGATCCTGCTCGCCGCCCTCGAGGTGGCTCGACGCCCTCGAGACCGATCCTCGCCCGCTGGGCCAGGTCCTCGACCTGTCTGCGCAGCGGGGCGAAGCCGAACTCGCACGCGCGCATGTGGGCCCGGCGGAGAGGCACCGCCAGGTCGGTCCGCGGCGCCCGGGCGCGGGCGAGCGCTTGCGCCCAGTGCAGGAGGGCGACGGTGATCGTCCAGGACTCCCCGTGCACCTCGTCCACCTCACCGAGCGCTCTCCATGCCTCGAGCTCCCCGGGCTCACGGAAGGCGCGCGCGAGCTCGGCGCGGAGTACGACGCCGTGCGCCCGGGCGATCCCGTCGACCGGGGCGAACACCTCCCGGTCCACCGCCGTCCGGGCAGCGACCATCTCGCGGAGGTCGTCCTGGGCCTGCGATGCTCCGGGCGAAGGAGCGGTATCGGCAGCGGTCGCCACGTCGCCGGCGGCCATCGCGGCGAGCATGAGCAGCCAGTCCGCGTCGTCGTCCTCGATCCGCGCGACCAGCGGGAAGCCGTTGACGAGCACGCGCAAGGCAGCCTCCGGCCGGCCATGTGCCAGGTGGTACTTGGCCACGACAACCGGTTCACGCAGGTCGATCTCCGGCACGAGCTCACGGGCCCGGTCGAGGTGGTGGGTGGCGGCCTCCTGGTCTCCCAGGTAGGTCTCCAGCAGCACGGCGTTGAGGCGTGCGGCGCTCCCGCCGGAGCCTGTCGAAGGCACCGCCAGCGCTTCGCGGAGCAGCTGTCGTGCATCGCCGAAGGCGGCGATGTCGATCAGCGCGTTCGCACCGTAGGCCGCGAACAGCTGTCGCTGGCGGAGGTATCCGCGCTCGACCGCGCGGGCGTAGCCGCGCCGGTACTCCTCGGCCCTCTCCTGGAAGAGGTGCAGCAGCTCCAGGGCGTTCGCTCTGCAAACGCACGTGTGCCCGATCGTGTCGGCGTCTCCTGACTCGAGCGCCAGCGCCTGCGCCTCATCGGCGTCGGCCAGGCTCTGCTCGGTCCGCCAGTGCGCGGCGGAGCGGGAGGCGAGGGCCCATGCGCGCACAAGCGATGACCCGGTGCGCTCCGCCGCGGCGACGGCCGCGACGGCGTGGTCCCTCGCACGGTCGGGGAGACCCGCCCAGGTCTCGGCCTCGGACAGGCTGGCCAGGCACAACGCCTGCTCCTCGACGTCGGAGGAAAGGGCGCTGAGGCGGACCGCCTCCACGTCGGTCTCGATCGCCGACTCCAGTCCGTAGTCGGCGAGGTTGTCGAGCCGGCCCCAGATTCGCAGCACCCGGGCGGCCTCGGCCGGATCGGTATCGGGCGTGAGTGCCCCGACGGCCCGCTTCCCGGCATCTCGGGCCTCCGCGTCCCAGCCCGCCGCGCTCGCGGCCACAGCGGCGTCACACCAGAGTCGGGCCTCGGAGGGCCGCCCCGCCAGGACGGCGGAGCCGACCCGGTGCCGGAGGTCGGCCGCGCGGAGCAGCTGCTCGGCCTCCTCCGGTGCGGCGCCGACGGAGGCGGCCTGCCCGGCGGCCGTCAGGGCGTGGTCGAAGGCGAGCTCCGTGAGGTTGGCGCGCTCGCAGTGCCGGGCGAGCTGGGCGGCGAGCCGCGGCTCGGACGACACCCGAGGGGTCCAGGCGGAGACGAATGCGCGATGGTCGTGCTGCCGCTCCGCGTCGTCCATGGAGCCCTCGAGCACCTCGGCGAGCAGCGGATGGTGGAACCATGCCCGCCCGGCACCGTCGCGCACCACCAGCCCGGCGCCGACGGCCTCGGCCAGCTGTTCCTCCACTGCTGGGTCGAGACCCAGAGCGGCGACGACGTCGTCGAGGTCGGGAGGGGACACCGGCCCACCGGCCACCGCCAGGAGCTGGGTGACCCGGCGTGCGCCCGGTCCCATCCGGTGCCAGGCCCCGAGCAGGGTCGCCCGCAGGCCCTCCGGCAGGTCCGGGGGAAGATCGACCGCGTCCGCGGAGACACCGCGGAGCAACAGCTCGGTGAGGTAGGGGTTGCCCGCGGAGCGGTGCTGCACAGCGTCGACGAGCGACATCGGCGGCCGGCGGCCGACCAGACCGGTCGCCTGGGTCTCCGTCTGCTCCCTGGTCAGTCGGCCCAGCGGGAGGTCGGACACCCCGGGCAGGCGGCGCGCATCCGCGAGCCAGCCGTGCAGCGGGTGCCCCTCGACGAGCTCGCTGTCGCGATAGGTGAGCAGGAAGGTCAGCGCACGCGCGGGCGCGGCCGCCAAGGCGTAGGCGAGCAGGTCGAGGGTCGACGCGTCGGCCCACTGCACGTCGTCGACGACCAGGACCGCAGGGCCGGTGGCGGTGACAGCGGCCAGCGCCGCGTCGAAGGCCCTGAAGAGCCGGGGGGAGTCCGGTGACCGGCGCTCGCCGGTGAGAGCGGTGGCCAGCTCGACGACCGTGGCTGGAGGGTCGGCCGAGGTGAGCAGCCAACCCTCGAACGCGGAGGTCAGCGGGAGGTAGGGCACCGACGTGGCTCCGAGGCGTACGCACTGTGCCCACAGGACCGCACGACCCTCGCCACCCAGCCGTTCGCAGAGGTCCGAGACGAGCCGGGTCTTGCCGATCCCGGGCTCACCGTGCACGAGGACGGCCCGTTGGTGACCGGCAGCGCAGCTCTCGACGGCGTCGGCCAGCACGGCCGAGGGCTTCTCCCGACCCACCAGGGGAACCGCCCCGACGTAGACCCTCATCCCGCCTCCCTCGTTGCGGAGGTGACCACGGGGCGGCGTGCGTCGGTTTCCAGACTAGTGCCGGAGATGCCTGTTGACACGACCCGTCGCGCGCGGTAAATGTTTGGTCTAGGCCATTGGTTTACTCAATCTCGGGAGTGTCACCTGATGCGCACACGTCTCCTCGCCGTCCCCGTCCTCGCACTGGCGACCCTGTTCCCCGGGGCGGCACCGGCCGCCACGGACGGCTCGCCGTCCGATCGCGGCGGACACGGGCACGGCTGTCCCACCGACCCTGCGGCTCCCAAGCGGCAGATGCGCGGTGACTGGATCGCCAGCGTGGTCAACATCGACTGGCCCTCGCGACCGGGCCTGAGCCCGGCCGCACAGAAGGCCGAGCTCGAGGGCTGGTACGACGAGGCGGCAGAGCGTGGTCTCAACTCGGTCGTGGTGCAGGTCCGGCCGACCGCCGACACGTTCTGGCCCTCCGACCTCGAGCCGTGGTCGCGCTACCTGACCGGCACGCCCGACGGTGACCCGGGCTACGACCCCCTGGCCTTCGCCGTCGAGGAGGCCCACGAGCGCAACCTGGAGTTCCACGCCTGGTTCAACCCCTACCGCGTCTCGATGAACACCGACCGCGCGGCGCTGGCCCCCGACAGCCCGGCCGCCCGGCACCCCGAGTGGGTGGTCGCCTACGGCGGCAAGCTCTACTACGACCCGGGCGTGCCGCAGGTCCGCAGGCTCACCGAGGACGTGATCCTCGAGGTCGTCGACCGCTACGACATCGACGGCGTCCACTTCGACGACTACTTCTACCCCTACCCGGTCGCCGGCCAGGCGTTCCCCGACGAGGCGACCTTCGCCGAGCACGGCGGCGACTTCGCGGACACCGAGCAGGGCCTTGCCGACTGGCGTCGGCACAACACCGACCTGCTGATCGAGGAGCTCGACCAGCGCATCCACGCAGCCAAGCCGTGGGTGAAGTTCGGGGTCAGCCCGTTCGCGGTCTGGCGCAACGAGGCGACCGACCCGGAGGGATCCGCGACCCAGGCCGGCGCGGAGACCTACGACAGCCTCTTCGCCGACACCCGCAAGTGGGTGCGCGAGGAGTGGCTCGACTACGTCGCCCCGCAGGTCTACTGGAACATCGGGTTCAGCGTCGCCGACTACGCCGTCCTCGTCCCCTGGTGGTCCGACCAGGTGCACGGCACCGACGTCCAGCTCTACGTCGGCCAGGCCACCTACAAGGTCGGTACCTCGACGCAGGCGCCGCAGTGGAACGACCCCGGCGAGATGAGCCGTCACCTGACCTTCAACCGCGACTACCCGGAGGTCGACGGCGACATCTACTTCTCCGCCAACCAGATCCGGTCCAACCGCCTGGGTCACATGGACCTCCTCCAGGCCGAGCACTACGCCCACCCGGCGCTGCTGCCGGTCACCGAGGGGGTGCCGGGCCGGGCGCCGAAGTCGGTGAAACGCCTTCGCGCTGACCGTGAGGCGGAGGGGGTCACGCTGAGCTGGGACGGCTCCGGCACGTCGTACGCCGTCTACCGCGTCGCGGGCAAGCGGGCGCACCGGTGCGACACCGCGGACGCCAGCAACCTCATCGACGTGGTCCGTGGCGAGGAGTTCCACGACACCGCGGCGCCGAGCGGTCCGGTGACCTACGTCGTGACCGCGCTCGACCGCGCCTACCGGGAGAGCAAGGTCGCGCGGGAGACCGTCCGGTGAGGGCCGGACCCGGGCGGGTCGGCTGGTGCGGCCACGCCCGATGTTGTACCAATGGTCCATGAGCACCGTGGAGTCGCAGCCCCCCGTCGCTGCCCCGACCAAGCAGCAGCACGTCCGCGAGCAGCTCGAGATCCTGCTCGCCGGACTGGTGCCGGGGGAGCCGCTCCCGGCCGAGCGTGACCTCGCCCGCGAGCTCGGGGTGGCCCGGATGACGCTGCGCCGCGCGGTCGACGGGCTCGTGGACGACGAACGTCTGATCCGCCGCCGCGGCGCCGGCACGTTCGTCGCCGGCGCCAAGGTGACCCAGCGTCTGGCCGCGACCTCGTTCTCGGCCGACATGCGCGCCCGCGGTCTGCGTCCGGGCAGTCGCACGATCGAGTCCCGCCGCTTCCCGGCCGGGATGATGCTCGCCGGGCTGCTCGGCGTACCCCCGCAGACCGACGTGCTCTTCGTGCGCCGCCTGCGTCTGGCCGACGACGAGCCGATGGCGGTGGAGGACCTCCACGTACCGGTCACCGTGGCGCCCGGTCTCACCGGCGAGGACCTGGAGGGCCGCTCGTTCTACGACCTGCTGGCCGAGCGGTACGACGACCCGGTCGTCGCCGGCACCCAGACCGTCGAGCCGGCGCTGGTGACCGACGACGTGGCCACCCTGCTCGGTGTCGACACCGGGTCGCCGGTCTTCCTCTTCGAGCGCACCTCCCGGGTGCGCAGTGGCGGGATCGCTGAGTTCGTCCGCTCGACCTACCGCGGGGACCGCTACCGGATCGTCGTCGACATCTTCCCGCCGACGCGCGAGGAACCCGGCTCGGGGTCTTGACGCCGTCGAACCGCGCGTCCAGAATCGACCAAAGGTCTTAGACCTTTGGTTCACAAGTCCTCGCCGTGACGGCGGCTCGGGGCGACCAACGGATGACAAAGGGTGGTGCGGTGATGAGGTTCAACGGCTCGAGGGCGCGCAAGGCGTCGTGGACGGTCGGCCTGGCCGGCCTGGCGCTCGCCACGGCCGCGTGCGGTGGGAGCTCCGGTGGCGGCAGCGAGATCCAGGACTCCGACGAGGTCTCCGCGGACGGTGAGAAGCTGACCGTGTGGATCATGGAGGGGACCAACCCCGACGCCGGTCCCTATGTCGACGACCTCAGCGCGGCCTTCACCGAGGAGACCGGCGCCGAGCTCGACGTCCAGTTCGTGCCGTGGGCGGAGGCTCATGACAAGTTCGTCAACTCGATCGCCGGTGGCACCACGCCCGACGTGGCCGAGGTGGGCACCACGTGGACCCCCGAGTTCGCCGATGCCGGCGCGCTCACCGACCTCACCGGTGTCGTGGACGACGCCGGGCTCGGCAACGACCTGGTCCCCGGCCTCGTCGAGGCAGGCACCGTCGACGGCGGTCTCTACGGCATGCCCTGGTACGCCGGCGTCCGCTCGGTCGTCTACCGCACCGACGTCTTCGAGGAGGCGGGCGTGACCCCGCCGACGTCGTGGGAGGAGCTCGTCGAGGTCGGCAAGACCCTCAAGCAGGCCAACCCCGACATGATCACCTTCCCGGTGCCCGGCGACAGCGAGTACGGCGTCTACCCGTTCGTCTGGGGCGCCGGCGGCTCGATCGCCGAGCAGGACGGCGACTCCTGGACCAGCGCCATCGACTCAGCAGAGGCGCAGGAGGGCATCAGCTTCTACACCGACCTCGCCCTCGAGCACGGGTTCTCCAGCCCGGCTGCGACGACCTGGGACGAGGCCGACCTCTCCGACGCCTTCGGCCGCGGCGACGTCGCGATGATGATCGCCGGCAGCTGGACGCCCGGCGCGCTCACCGAGGCCAGCCCCGACCTGGAGGGCAAGATCGGCGCCTTCCCGATCCCCGGCCCCGACGGCGGCGTCTCGCCCTCGTTCCTGGGCGGCTCGCACCTCTCGGTCTTCGAGACCTCCGAGAACAAGGACCTCGCCTGGGCGCTGGTCAAGCTGATGGCCACCGGCGACATCGCGGCTCAGTGGAGCGACCAGTCCGGCTTCTTCCCCGGCACCAAGACCCTGCTCGACGAGGTGGCAGCGGAGGACGACCCGGTCGTCGCGCCGTTCGCCACCCAGATGGTCGACGGTGGCGCCAGCCTCCCGGTGACCCCGCTCTACGGCCAGGTGCAGGGCAAGAAGACCGTCTCGGCGATGCTGCAGTCGATCCTCTCCGGTGACAGCTCGGTCGCCGACGCCTCCACCCAGGCGGCCAAGGAGATGGACGAGATCTTCAGCCGCGGCTGAGTCGATCGGATTCATTCTCGATGAGCAGCCCTCCCCAGGTGCAGCCCGGTGCGGCCGCGGCCGACCCCTCCGTGGGTCCCGCGGCCGCACCGGCCCCCGGCCCGTCCGGCCAGGTGCCACCCAAGTCACGAGCCGGTGGCGGCCTGACCCCCGGCTGGCTGCCGTGGCTCCTCCAGGCGCCG
The DNA here is from genome assembly GCA_963772415.1 of uncultured Actinomycetota bacterium. Taxonomy (GTDB): domain Bacteria; phylum Actinomycetota; class Actinomycetes; order Propionibacteriales; family Nocardioidaceae; genus Nocardioides_B. The sequence goes on from CAVYWU010000007.1 coordinate 557,438, forward strand.
GCGCTGGCCGTGCTCGCCGGCCTGCTGATCTACCCGCTCCTGCGGGTGGGGGTGCTCGCCTTCCAGGACTTCGGCCTGCGCGAGCTGGTGACGGGAGAGTCGACCTGGGTCGGGCTCGACAACTTCCGCGAGGTGCTCAGCGACCCGTTGCTGTGGAAGGTCGCGCTCCCCAACACCGTGGTGTTCGCCGCGGTCAACGTGTTCCTCACCGTCGCGGTCGGCACCGCGGTGGCACTGCTGCTGGCGCGGCTGGGCGGCTGGGCGCGCGGTGTCCTCACCAGCGCCATCATGGTCGCCTGGGCGATGCCGGCGGTGACCGGCACCTACGTCTGGGTCTTCCTCTTCGACGCCCGCGACGGCTTCGTGATGCAGACCCTGGGCTCCCTCGGCCTGGTCGATCCGCAGACGGCCAACTGGTTCACCGAGCGGCTGCCGTTCTACGCGATCGCCACCGCCAACGTCGTCCACCACGGCTTCCCCTTCGTCGCGGTCACGATCCTCGCCGGGCTGATGACGGTGCCCAAGGACATGCTGGAGGCCGCTGCGCTCGACGGCGCCGGGGCCATCCGCCGGTTCCGCTTCGTCACGGTGCCCGTCCTCAAGCCGGTCTTCGCCGTCGTGACGATCCTCTCGACCATCTGGGACTTCAAGGTGTTCACCCAGATCTACCTGATGCCGGGCGGATCGGGCACCAACCGCGAGGTGCTCAACCTCGGCACCTGGTCCTACATCACCGCCATCTCCCAGAACCGCTATGGCGTCGGCGCGGCCATCGCCGTGCTGCTCACGGTGCTGCTCCTGGTCATCACGATGATCTACCTGCGCACCCTCTTCAAGCAGGAGGAGCTATGACCACCCCATCACGCTGCTCGCTCCGCTCGCACCGGGTCGGGGACCGCGGATGATCCCGACCAAGACCGTCGCCTCCCGGTTCTGGCTCTCGGTCGGCTTCCTCGCCGTGCTCGGCTTCAGCCTCGGGCCGGTGCTGATCATGCTCAAGACCGCCTTCGACGCCCGCGCCAACTCCGGCTCGCGGTCACTGATTCCGGCGGACCTGACCCTCGACAACTTCGCCTTCGTGCTCGACGAGGGCAACTTCTTGACCTACCTGCGCAACTCCCTGATCGTCGCCCTGGCCACCGTCGTCATCAGCGGGGCGCTGGCGCTGCTCGCCTCGGTGGCGGTGTCCCGCTTCAAGTTCCGCTTCCGCACCTCCGTGCTCGTGATGGTGCTGATCGTGCAGATGGTTCCGCTCGAGGCGATGGTCATCCCGCTGTTCATCCAGGCCAAGAACCTCGGCATGCTCAACCACCTGTTCGGTCTCGTGGTCGTCTACGTCGCCTTCAGCCTCCCGTTCGCGATCTGGACGCTGCGCGGCTTCGTCTCCGCCATTCCTCGCGAGCTCGAGGAGGCGGCGTACGTCGACGGCGCGAGCTGGCCGAGGATGTTCTGGTCCGTGCTGTTCCCCCTCGTCGCGCCAGGACTCGTCGCCACCAGCGTCTTCTCCTTCATCACCGCCTGGAACGAGTTCGTGTTCGCGATCACCTTCCTCAACGACCAGGGCTCCTACACCGTGGCGGCCGGGCTGCGGCAGTTCTTCACCCAGTACGGCACCAACTGGGGCGCAGTGATGGCCGGCTCCACCCTCATCACGGTGCCGGTGATGATCTTCTTCATCATCGTCCAGCGCCGGCTCGCCGACGGACTCGTCGCCGGGGCGGTGAAGGGATGAGCCGGCCCGGGTCCAGTGAGATCCCGCTGAGGTCCTTGGCACTCTCGGTGGTGCTGCCCGGCTTCGTGGGCACCACGCCGCCACCCTGGCTGCGCCGGGCGCTCACCGAGGGACTCGCCGGGGTCTGCCTGTTCGGGCACAACGTCGAGGGCGAGGACCAGGTCCGGGCGCTCACCCGGGCCGTGCGCGACGAACGCCCCGAGGCGCTGGTCGCCTCCGACGAGGAGGGCGGCTCGGTCACCCGTCTCGACGCCGGCCTCGGCTCCCCCTGGCCCGGTGCGGCCACCCTGGGCGCACTCGACGACCCGGCGGCGACCTACGAGGTGGCCCTGGCCCTGGGCAGCCACGCCCGGTCGCTCGGCGTCGACCTGGTGCTCGGGCCCGTGATCGACGTCAACTCCGAGCCGGACAACCCGGTGATCGGCATCCGCTCCTTCGGGGCGACCACCGAGCTGGTCAGCAGGCACGGCGTTGCCTTCGTCCGCGGTCTCGGCGACGCGGGCGTGGTCGCGTGCGCGAAGCACTTCCCCGGCCACGGCGCCACCACCTCGGACTCCCACGTCGACCTGCCGGTGCTCGAGGTCGATGAGTCGACCTGGCGGGCCCGCGACCTCCCCCCGTTCGTCGCCGCCGTCGACGCGGGCGTGCCGGCGCTGATGACCGCCCACGTGGTGCTGCGCGCCCTGGACGACGTCCCCGCCACCACCAGTGCCGTCGTGCTGAGGGTGCTGCGCGACGAGCTCGGCTTCGCGGGCGCGGTCGTCAGCGACGCCCTCGACATGCGCGCCGTCTCGGAGCGTCTGGGGCGGGCCGGGGGAGCGGTGGCGGCTCTCCTGGCCGGCGTCGACCTGCTCTGCGTGGGCAATCCGGCGTTCCCCGGTGGCTACGACGACGCTGCCGCGCTCGAGGAGATCGTGGCCGCGATCGTGAGTGCCGTCGAGGACGGCACCCTGCCCCTGGCCCGGCTCGAGGAGGCGTCCGCGCGGGTCGCGTCGCTGCCCCGCGGCACCGGCACCGACGTGGGAACGCGCCCGCGCGCGGAGCTGCTGGCCGACGGGGTCGCCGTGGCCGCACGCGCCGTGGAGGTCGTCGGCGACGTGGGTCTCGGTCCCGACGCGGTGGTGCTGGTGCTGCGCCCGGTCACCGGCATCGCAGCCGGGCGGAAGGCCTCGGCGCTCGTCGCGGAGCTTCAGCGACGCGCGCCCGGATGGCGCTACGTCGAGATCGTCGACGTCGACCAGGCTGCCGCCGAGGCCGTCGTCGCGGCGGACCGCCCGGTCGCGGTCCTCGTCGAGGGGTCCGACACCCGGGCGCTCGCACCCTTGGTCGAGGCCGTGCTCGCGCGGGTGCCCGACGCGGTCGTGGTCCACGGCGGGCTCCGTCGTGTCGAGGACGCGGGCCGGCACACCCTCCACACCCACGGCACCGGAGCGGCAACTGCCGTCGCGGCCGCCGACCTCCTGCTCGGAAGGCAGCACCCATGAATCGTGTCGGAGTCGACCTCGGCAAGACCGGCTGCCGCGCGCTGTCCGTGACCGACGACGGCGTCCGCACCCGGGCCGAGGGGCCGGGGGCTCCCGGTCTCGCGGAGCCCGGCGGCGTCGACCGCGCCGAGGAGGCCGTCCGTCACGTCCTGGACCGGCTCGGTGTCCCGGTCGGGGCCGCCCTGGTCCTCGCGGTCGGAGCGGCCGGCGCCGAGGCGGCGCCTGAGCAGGCGCACGAGCTCGCCGAGCGGCTGGCCAGGTCCCTCCCCGGCGCCGAGGTCGCGGTGACCTCCGACTCCGTCACCGCCCACGCCGGCGCTCTCGGCGGTCGCCCCGGCACCGTCCTGGCCGTCGGCACCGGCTCGGTGGCGCTGGCGCTCGACGCGGCCGGTGCCCGACGCCAGGTCGACGGGTGGGGACCGTGGCTGGGCGACGAGGGCAGCGGGGCCTGGATCGGCCGCGAAGCCCTGCGCGCGGTTCTCGCCGCCCGTGAGGGGCGTGCCCCTGAGACCGCGCTGTCCGCCGCGGCCGGGACGCGGTTCGGAGATCTCGACCACCTTCCGCGCCGCATCCACGAGTCCGGCAGCGCCGCCGGCACCGTCGGCACCTTCACCCCCGACGTGGTCGCCCTCGCCGACTCCGGTGACGAGGTCGCCGCGTCCATCCTGGCCCGGGCCGCTCAGCACTGGGCGGACCTCACCACGGCGGCGGCCGCGTCAGCCGGTGACCCGCACGTCGCGCTCGTGGGCGGACTCGCCGACGTGCCGGCGCTGCGGGAGGCCTACGCGGGCCTGCTGCCGTCGGCCCTCGACCTCGTCGCGGCCTCGGGCGAGCCGG
>CAVYWU010000008.1:0-18831 GCA_963772415.1 uncultured Actinomycetota bacterium
CGGGCACCGACCGCCTTCGCGAGCTGGATGGCCATCGTGCCGATGCCACCGGCGCCGCCATGCACCAGCAGGGTCTCGTCGGGCCTCAGACCGGCGACCATGAACACGTTGGACCACACCGTGCACGCGACCTCGGGCAGCGCACCGGCGCTCACCAGGTCGAGGCCGGCGGGAACGGGCATGACCTGCCCGGCCGGGCAGGCGACGTGGGTGGCGTAGCCGCCGCCGGTGAGCAGGGCGCAGACCTCGTCGCCGACGGCCCAGGAGCTCACCTCTGGGCCGACGGCCGTGATGGTGCCGGAGCACTCGAGCCCCAGTACGTCGGAGGCGCCCGGGGGCGGCGGGTAGTGCCCCTTCCGCTGCATCAGGTCGGCGCGGTTGACCGCGGTGCCCGCCACCGCGATCACGACCTCGCCAGGCCCTGGCACGGGGTCGGGCAGGTCGGTCAGGGCGAGGACGTCGGGTCCTCCGGGCTCGGTGGCGATGACGGCGCGCATGTCGCCGACGCTAGCCCAGGCGGGGCATGCCGGCTCAGTCGGCGTCCACGGCCTCGTCGTCGACCTCGACCTCCACCTCGGCGAGGTCGTCGGTCTCGCCACCCCACTTCTCGGCGAGGTCGGAGGCGCGGGCGGCCAGTGCCTCGACGCGCTCGGGGCTGCCGCCGGCGAGGGCGGCCGCATAGCCGAGGAGGTACGTCGTGATCGGCGCCGCCGGGCGTTCGACCGCGTGCGCGGCCGCGCGGGCGAGGTCCAAGATGATGCCCTCGTCGACCTCGGTCTCGATGTCGAGGGCGTCGCAGAGCTCGTCGATCCAGTCGTGCAAGGTCACATGTCCAGCGTCGTACGGCATCGGCGATCTGGCAACCCACCAGCATTTCGGACCGCGGAGTCGGGTGTCCCCGACCCACATCCGACCGGTCAGTCGCCGAGGTCGCGAAGGTCGGCCCAGGTGTCCACGTCGCGGCTCTCCCGACCGATGCTGGGCACCTCGACGAGCACCAGCCCGCTGGTCAGCGTCCGCATCGAGAGGCCGTGCTCGTCCTCGCGAGCCGCGGGACGGGCCGCCAGCAGGGACGCACTCCGGTAGGCCGCGGCCAGGGGCTGCCGGCGGCCACCGGGATCGACCAGGCAGGCACCGTCGGCTGCGTCGTCCTTCTCCACCGCCCAGGTGAGACGGGCGACGGTGCCGGCCTCGATCTTGGGCATGTCGACGGCCAGCACGATGACCACGTCGGGTCGCCCGCGGAACCGGTCGAGGCCGGCCAGCAGCCCGGCAGCCGGACCGCCGCCGACCGGGTCCTCGCGGGTCCACGTCACCGGCCGGGTGGCGGGCACCTCGGTGCCGACGACGACCACCTCGACCGCCGCGATCGTCGCTGCCAGCGCGCGCTCGAGGAGGCTGACACCGGCCGAGCTCCACCGAGGCCTTGTCGACACCGCCCATCCGGGCGGCGGTACCCCCGGCGAGGATCACCGCGCCGCACCGCAGCGGGGTCCCGGTCGGCTGGCTCATGGCGCCAAGTCTGGCAGTCTGGAGACATGGCCCCCGACGTCGGCACGGAGATCACCGTCAGCCTGGCCCAGCGCGCCGCCAGCCTGGACCCGGCCGACAACCGGGCGGCGCTGGGCCTTGTCGGCGAGTTCGTCCGGGGCGTCCCTCGCCCGCAGCTGGTGGTCTTTCCCGAGGTGTTCGCCCGAGACTTCGGCAGGGCCGGCTCCGACATCGCGGCCTTCGCCGAGACCCTCGACGGGCCGTTCGTCTCCGCGGTCTCGAGCGAAGCCCGCGCACACGACGTCACGATCATCGCGGGCATGTTCGAGGTCAGCGAGGACCCGGAGAGGCCCTACAACACGCTGGTCGTGGTGGGGCCCGACGGTCTGGCCGCGACGTACCGCAAGATCCACCTGTACGACTCCTTCGGCTACCGCGAGTCCGACCGCCTGCTCGCGGGTCCGGTCGACCCGGTCGTGGTGAAGATCGCGGGAGTACAGGTCGGGCTGATGACCTGCTACGACCTGCGCTTTCCCGAGGCCTCGCCCGTGCACTGGTCGACCGCGGGACCGAGCTGGTGGTGGTCCCGGCAGCCTGGGTCGCGGGCGATCGCAAGGTCCAGCACTGGCGCACGCTGGTCGAGGCTCGGGCGATCGAGAACACCGTGTACGTCGCCGCGGCAGGTCAACCCGGCCCCCGCTACGCCGGCCACTCCCTGGTCGTCGCTCCCACTGGCGAGGTGCTCGCCGACACCGACGACGTCGACGGCAGGATGGTCACCGCCACGCTCGGGCTCGCCGCACTCGAGGAGGCCCGTCGGGTCAATCCGTCGCTGGCCAACCGACGACTGTGAACCGCGCCGCCCGGCCCCGGGCAGCCCGCCTCGCGGACGCTATCCTGCCGAGTCCCGGGCGGGCACACCCTGATCGCCCGGTCGTCCGAGGCAGCCAACTTCTCGAGGGGTCCTGTGCCGCGTCCTGACCAGAAGCCTGGTCGTCGGCGCGCGACTCCGCGGTCGCGGCGACGATCGGCCGAGCAGCGCTCCGCGCGGGTGGTCCGCGAGCCGCCGGCGGCCCCCGCTCCCGCACCCTCCCCCGAACCGGCGGCGGAGGCGGCCCCTTCGCCGCCGATCCGGGTCGCCGATCCGAGGGTGCCCCTGGTGCCGGGACCGACCGCCACCTCGCCCGAGGTTCGCGACCGCAGCCAGAAGCGCAGTCGCTGGCAGGCCCTCTCCCGAGGCGGCCTGGCGCTGGGCTGGCTGCTGGTCAGTGCGACAGCCCTCGCCGCCGTGCTCACTGACTGGTTCTCCGTCGCGCTGCCGCCCTTGTTGGGGTCGTGGCTGCCCCTGGCCGGGGCGGTGACGCTCTCCACGACGTTCGCACTCGCCCTCGGTGTGCGCACCGGCGGCCGGCCGCTGCTGGCCGCTGCCCTGATGGCTCTGGTGTCGGGCGGCGCGGTGATCAGTGCAGTGCCGGTCCTGCTGGCCGCGGCCACCATCGCCACCACCATCACCGGGGCTGTGCTCGGCGTTCTGATCACGGTGCCGGCGGCCCGCTACCTCGGCGTCATCCGAGAGTGCCTCATCGCCGTGGTGGTCGCGGCGGCCGCGGCGTTCGCGGCCAACGCCTACAACGCGCGGATCTCGGTGGAGCGTGCGGAGTACCTCACCTTGACCCTCGCGCTGCTCGGCACCCTGGTCCTCGTCTACCGGCTCGGCGCCGGCCTCCAGGGCCTCGGCACCCGCGGCGCCGTGGTGGTCGTCGGCGGTCTCGCCTTGCTCGCGGTCACCCTCGCCTACACCGAGGCGCTCGCGCGGTGGGGATCGCCGGAGATGATCGACTCTCTGGAGCAGTCCTTCCGCGAGGCCCGCGCCACCTTCGGCGCCGTACCGCGTCCGCTCGAGGCTCTGCTCGGATTCCCAGCCCTGGCTTGGGGCATCTCCACGCGCGCTCGGCGTCGCCAGGGCTGGTGGCCCTCCGCGTTCGGGGCGGCTGGGCTCGCCGGAGTGGCGACGATCCTGCTCGACAGCCGGATGACTCTGCTCGAGGCGGGCGTCACCATCGGGTACGGCGTGGCGATCGGTCTGCTGCTCGGCTACCTCGTCGTGCGCGTGGACGCCTTCCTCTCCGGCACCCGCGGCCGTCGTGCCCGGCGCGCGGAGGAGGCCACCGCCCACCGTCCCGAGCCACGCCGCACGGCGGCACTGCTGTAGGTTCCGAGCCATGGCGCGTGAAGCTCGGACAGCGGACATCGTGGCGGAGATGGTGGCCAACGTGATCTCGGTGTCGGTCGCCCCAGGCGACGTCGTCGCGGTCGGTGAGACCGTGGTCCTGCTGGAGTCGATGAAGATGGAGATCCCGGTGCTCGCGGAGGTGGCCGGGACCGTCGGGGCGATCAGGGTGTCCTCCGGGGATGTCGTCCAGGAGGGTGACGTCCTCGTCAGCCTCGATCTGGTCTGAGCCCTCTCCGCTCTCGTGCCATACACTCCCCAGCGTGCGCCGGGCGACCGGCGTCACGGAGGGGTGCCGGAGTGGCCGATCGGAACCGCCTTGAAAGCGGTCGCTGGCAGTGATGTCAGCCGCGGGTTCGAATCCCGCCCCCTCTGCGCAGCCGCCCGACCCGACACTCGGATGGTCGGGGTCTGAAGGCGTCTGTGCATGATGGCGGCTCGGGGGAGTGCGCCTGGAAAGGACGCAATGACGCACCGCCGGATCTTTGCCCTGGGTGGCGGTGGGTTCTCGATGGAGCCCGACAACCCGGTCCTCGACGACTACCTGCTCTCGCTCGCGGGCGCGGCACGGCCGAAGGTGTGCTTCGTGCCGACCGCCAGTGGCGACGCCAACGACTACGTCGCGAAGTTCGAGGAGGCGCTCGCCGACCGGGCCCAGACCAGTGTGCTGCGGCTCTTCACCCGCGAGCACGCTGACCTCCGCTCCTTCGTCAGCCCCCAGGACATCGTGTATGTCGGAGGCGGGAGCACTGCCAACCTCCTCGCGGTGTGGCGGGTGCACGGGCTGCCCGACATCCTCGCCGAGGCTGCCGACAACGGCACCGTCCTGGCCGGCATCAGCGCCGGGATGAACTGTTGGTTCGAGGCCTCCGTCACCGACTCCTTCGGACCGAATCTGGACCGCCTGGACGACGGCCTCGGTTTCGTGCCCGGCTCGGCCTGCCCGCACTACGACGGAGAGGAGCTGCGCGCCGGCACCTATCGCGACCTCGTCGCCGACGGCTTCCCCTCTGGCTACGCCGCCGACGACGGGTGCGGCCTGCTCTTCGAGGACGGGGAGCTCGCGGACGTGGTCACGTCGCGACCGGGCGCCGACGGCTACCGGGTCGAGGTGGTCGACGGCACGGTCATCGAGACGCCGCTCGAGGCCACCTTCCTCGGCGTGCCGCGGGTGGGGTCAGAGCCGCTTCGCTACTCCGAGCCGCCGAGCTCCCAAGGAGACGCTGTCGTAGACGAGGTCGTTGAGCCGCTGCCGGTAGCGCTCCACGTCCGCGACCGTGCGGACCAGCTCGGCTCGCACGGCCTCGAGGTCGGGTGACTCGAGCACCGAGGGGCCCAGGTCGGTGAGCCGACGCAGCAGCGTGTCGCGCTCGCGCAGCAGGGTCAGCTCGCGGGCCGCCAGCCAGGCGTCCCCACCGCGCGCGCCTTCGGGCGAGAGCGCGTCCTTGACCGCGGCCATCCGGTGCCGCACCAACCAGCGCCACATCTGATGGCGGCGTGGAGTGTCCAAGGCCTGCTGAAGGCCACTGATGGAATGCTCGAGACCAGGCATCGCGACCACCTCGGGGGGTTGGGTGGACTTATGAGTGTGCGCCCGGTCCGGCCCCGCTGACAAGACCTGTGAGCAGAGCCATCCGTCGGCAGTTTTGCGGCCGACGGCGCCGGCTGGTTCGATCGTGCCCATGACACCCGCCCCCGTCTCCGACTATCGGCTCTCGATGGCCGTCGCCGTCCGGATGTCGGGGCTCGCGGTCGCGGTCGGCGGTCTCGCGATCGTCGTCGCCGCGGTCCTGGTCGCCACCGTGGGCGTGCCGCGCGGCGTGCTCTCCATCGTCGTGCTGCTCGGGGTCGGGTTGCTGCTCGGGTCCGTGGCGCTCGCCGTACGCCGGGTGACGGTGGTGCGCCTGGACGAGCAGGGCTACCGGGTGCGCTTCGTGCGCGGCGCCGGTGTCACGCAGGGTCGCTGGAAGGACGTCGAGGACGTCGTCGCCACCACGGTCGCAGGAGACCGTTGCGTGGTGCTGCGACGACGAGACGGTGCGACCACGACGATCCCGGTCGGCATCCTCGAGGCCGGATCGAGGGACTTCGTCCAGGACCTCCAGCAGCACCTCAACCGGGGCCACGGCTACCGCCCGGTCACCTGAGTCGCACGCCCCGCGCGCGCCCCTCGGAGCCGATTGGCTCCCGCCTGCCGGTGCCCGGTAGCCTGTGCAGCGCTGTCTGGAGGTGTCGCCTAGTCCGGTTTATGGCGCCCGCCTGCTAAGCGGGTTGAGGGTAATCCCCTCTCGCGGGTTCAAATCCCGCCACCTCCGCCAGATGATGTCGCGGCCTCGCACCTCCCGGGTGCGGGGCCGCGCTCGCTCAGGGGACGGACTGCTCCCTGGCCTGGTCGTCGGCGTCGGTGCGGTCCAGGACAGACGCCTCGGGGTCCACCGGGTCGTCGAGAGTGAGCGGCAGCCACTCGCCCACGGTGAAGTCGCCGGTGGTCTGCACGAACACCGGCTGGATGCCGGTCGGGCGCCCCTCCCGGTAGGTGATCAGGGAGACCTGGGCCTCGCGGCGGAGCTTGCTGCCGATCGCGACCGCATAGGCGGCGCCACCGGTGGTCCCGTTGGTGAAGCTGTAGCCGGTGCGCCCGTTGTCGCCGACCACCTCGTCGGGGCCCACCTGCACGTGCAGGTGACCGGCCAGCACCAGGTCGACGCAGCCGCGCTGGAGCGCCTCCCTGCCGCTGTTGGCGTCGTGGACCAGCAGGGTCGCAACTCGCTCACCCTCGGCGTCCTGCTCGCAGGCGAGGTCGGCGAGCAGCTCGCTCTGCTCGGCGAAGGAGAGGTCCCGCGCGTCGCGCCAGCTGCCCAGGCCACTGCTACGGACGTCGCTGGCACCCAGGAGCCGGATGTCCTGGGGCCCTTCGACCACCTCGCCGGCGAGCATCGTGAACCCCAGGTCAGCGAGGTGGTTGCCGACGAAGTCTCCGTGGTCGTGGTTGCCGGCCACCGCGTACCGGTCGTCGAAGTCGGAGAAGGCCTCGTCGAGGGACTCCAGGCTGAACGCCTCCCACGAGCTGCCCGTCGAGGTGTCGTCGCCCGCGTCGAGGAGGAACGTCGCGCCGCCGGCCGCGGCCACCGCGCGCGCGACGGGGTCCATCCCGATGTTGTCGTGCCGGTCGCTGACCAGGAGCCCGACGACCTCGTCTTCCCCCGGCTGACGGAGCTCGCTGGTCAGTGCGGGGGCCTCCTCGGCCAGTGCGCGGTAGAAGTCCAGGCTCTTGCGGTAGGTCGACAGCGCGCTCTCCACCAGTCGCTGGCTGCCACTGGTGAGCAGACCGGCCTCGATCTCCAGGATCGCGGCCTTGCCGGGGACGTCGAGGTCGGGCAGCGCGTCCGGCAGCGCGATCCAGTCGCCGGACTCGACGCGAGGCACCTGGTCGTCGCGCACGAGCGTGAGGACGCCGCCCACGACGACGAGCGAGAGGCCGGCTACGGCTGCGCGTCGTACCGTCCACGGATGCGCCAGCTGCCTCCAGCGCGGCCAGCCGACCAGCAGCACCAGAGCGGGGCCGGCCAGGCCGATCAGCGCGCCGAGGGCCGCGCTGTCCCAGGCCAGGTCGCTGATCGAGGCCTGCACCTTGGTGATCTGACCCTCGGGCTGGCTGGCGATGAAGGCGTAGCGCTCGATGAGGGCGTCGTAGCTCTGCAGCTCGGTGGCGCCGAGGTCGATGTCGGCGCCGAGCCAACCGCCGCTGGGCAGCCGGAAGCGCGGGATGTACGGCCCGAGGTCGACGGTGGCGTAGCCGTCGAAGGTGGGTCGGACGACCGCGTCGTGACCGGCGACGACCGTGTCCCGGGAGCCGGTGGCGAACAGGGACGAGGCGGCGGGGGCGGCGACGACGAGCCAGACGCCGGCGAGAACGAGCAGGCGGCGCGCGGTCACGACGCCGGGACGAAAGGGACGCCACAACCGCATCCCTCCAGGGTAGGCGGCTCCTGCGCGTGCTGCGATCGGGGTCTGGATCCGAGACCAGGGAGGGTGGCGCCGGTTGCACAATTACGCAACGATGACGCGGGTACCGTGACCTGGTGCCGACGCAACGCTTGCCGATTTGTCATACTTTGCACGGGTAGTCAGCGACAAAAGCGCGCTGGGCGCATCATCGCGGTACACAGCCCGCGCTGTCCCGATATTGGGCTTTTTGCAGGAACATGCAGTGCATGTTCATGCGACCTCAATCGCTAGCCGACCCCGCGCGCGGTGGCCGACACTAGAAGGCAGACGGGCGACCGTCGACCCCCTGGGAGAGAGTTCGAGGTAACTAGATGACCAAGCGCACCGTCGCCAAGTTCGCCGCAGGCGCACTTCTGGCTACAAGCGGTGTCGTCGCTGGCCTGGCCGCCCCCGCATCGGCTGCGGACACGGGCTGGAACGGTACCCGTGTCAGCTCGAACGTGGACACGGGTTGGAACGGCACCAAGGTCAAGACGTCGAAGCACAAGCGAGCCGCCAAGAAGGACTCGGACACCGGCTGGAACGGCACCCGGACCTCGCAGGACTCCGACACGGGCTGGAACGGCACGTAGACACGGCACCCGCTGAGCCGGGCACCCCACAAACGCGGCCAGCCCATCCCCCCGGGCAGGTTCGCCACAAAGGCTGAGACGAGGACGAACGAGTCAACCCCCCGGCAGTTCGATCCCAGCGCCATCCCCCCGGCCCGTCTCAACCACAAATTGCGAGGGCAGTTCATCGTCAGGGTGACTGCCCTCGCAGTTCTTTGCGCGGGTGAGCGGCGGGGCGATTACCACGTTCCCGTGGTAATTGCCCGGTTACCGTCGGGAGTTCGCTGCGGTAACCGGGAGGTCGCTCCGGGAAGCTGGCCGACGCCGTGCCCGAGCAGTCTCAGCGCTCCCCGTCGGGCCCGTCGTCCTCGAGGTCGTCCACGTCGTCACCGGGGGCCTCGGAGGACGGCAACGAGCGCTGGCTGGTGTCGCGGCCCATGGCGTACCCGAGCTGGAAGCGCGTCTGTACGTCGTACTCGTCCTTCAGCGCCGCGATGTAGCCCGCGTAGGTCCTCGTGCTCACACCGAGCCGCTTGGCGCTCGCAGGGTCGCTGTGACCCTCCACGAGCAGCCGGATCGTCATCGCCCGCACGTCCTCGGCGATGTGCCGCTCGGCCTGGCTGCCGCTGACGTTGAACGGCTGGGCCCGCTCCCAGGCGCGCTCGAAGATGTCGACGAGGTAGGCGATCAGCGACTTCTCGTAGATCGCGATCGCCACGTGGTGGTTGTCCGACGCCGGCACGATGGCGACCTGGCGGTCGATGACGATCAGGCGGCGGAAGAACTCGTCGAGGGTGCGCACCTCGGCGCCGTGGGAGGTGATGTCGGAGACGTACTCCCGCGTCGCGGGGCTGTGCCGTGCCGAGTGCTGGTAGAGCGTGCGCATCCGGACACCCCGCTCGAGCGTCTTGACGTCGCGGTCCTCGACCTGCGCGAGCGTGTTGGCCGGGCGGCGCCCGTGCGGCTGCGCGGTGAGCAGGTCCTGCCGGCAGTCGTTGACGGTGGCGGCGATGAAGTTGTTGATGTTGTCGAGGCCGTGGATCTCGGTGATCGGGTTGACGGTCGCCCGCGGGGAGGTGCGGAAGACCTGACCGAGCTCGCTGAACGTGTCGGCCCAACGTGCGGACTCCGCGAGCAGGTCGGCGCCCCGCTGGCCCAGGGGTACGACGATCTGTGCCTGCACCGCGGCGGGATCGGTCGGCACGTACCGGTTGCTCACCTCGTCGTGGCGCAACAGACCGATGTCGAGAAGCAGGTCGAGCGCAGGCTGCCGACGATCCTCGTGCAGGCGTGCGTCGTCGTCCGGCAGCCAGCCGTGCTGGACGGCGTTGGAGTAGATGCGTGACGCCGCGGTCTCGAGCAGGTGTCGGTCTTCGGGGCCGTAGCTTCCGCGCTCGGCACCCTGCGCGTTGGTCACCGCGTCAGTATGCCCAACGCGCTCAACAGCTCCACCAGGTCCCTCGACACGACTTCGGCCGCGGCCACCGCCTAGCCGCCGAGCCGGGCCCTGAGCCCGTCGAGCTCGGTCCACAGCACTGCCGGGAGCGACTCGCCGAACTTCTCGAACCACTCGGTGATCTGCGGGATCTCCGCCTTCCACTCCTCGACGTCGACGTCGAGCGCGGCAAGCAGCGCGTCCTCGCTCATGTCCAGGCCGTCGGTGTCGAGCGACGCCGGCGTGGGCACGTGGCCGATCGGGGTCTCGATCGCCTCGGCCTTGCCCTCGATCCGCTCGACGACCCACTTCAGGACCCGGCTGTTCTCGCCGAACCCTGGCCAGAGGAAGCCGCCCTCGTCATCCCGGCGGAACCAGTTGACGTAGAAGATCCGGGGCAGCTTGGACTCGTCGTTCTCCTTGCCCATGGTGATCCAGTGGTTGAAGTAGTCGCCGGCGTTGTAGCCGATGAAGGGCAGCATCGCCATCGGGTCGCGGCGCACGACGCCGACGGCGCCGGTGGCGGCAGCCGTGGTCTCCGAGGAGAGGGTCGCGCCCATGAAGGTGCCGTGCGCCCAGTCGCGGGCCTCGGTCACCAGCGGGATCGTGGTCTTGCGGCGTCCACCGAAGAGGATCGCGTCGATCGGCACACCCTGCGGGTCGTCGTACTCCTCGGCGAGGATCGGGCACTGCTTGATCGGGGTGCAGTAGCGGCTGTTGGCGTGGCTGGACACCTCGTCGCTGTCGGGAGTCCAGTCCTGGCCCTTCCACGAGCGGGCGTGGTCGGGGGTGTTCTCCATGCCCTCCCACCAGATGTCGCCGTCGTCGGTGAGTGCGACGTTGGTGAAGACCGAGTTGCCCTTCTCGATGGTGCGCATCGCGTTGGGGTTGGTCAGCTCGTTGGTGCCCGGCGCGACGCCGAACAGACCGAACTCCGGGTTGACGGCGTAGAGCCGACCGTCGTCCCCGATCCGCATCCAGGCGATGTCGTCGCCCAGCGTCTCGACCTCCCAGCCGGGGATGGTCGGTGCGAGCATGGCGAGGTTGGTCTTGCCGCAGGCGCTCGGGAAGGCGGCCGCGATGTACTTCTTCACGCCCTCCGGGCTGGTCAGCTTGAGGATCAACATGTGCTCGGCCAGCCAGCCCTCGTCGCGCGCCATCACGCTGGCGATACGCAGCGCGTAGCACTTCTTGCCAAGCAGCGCGTTGCCGCCGTAGCCGGAGCCGTAGGACCAGATGGCCCGCTCCTCGGGGAACTGCACGATGTACTTGGTGTCGCTGCAGGGCCAGGAGATGTCGTCCTGGCCGGGCTCGAGGGGCATCCCGACCGAGTGCATCGCCGGGACCCAGTGCACGTCCTCCCCGGCGGCGTCGAGCTCCTCCATCCTGCGCAGCACCCGAGTGCCCATCCTGGCCATCACCGTCATCGACACCACGACGTACGCCGAGTCGGTGATCTCCACGCCGAACATCGGCTTGTCGGCCTCGAGATGGCCCATCACGAACGGGACGACGTACATCGTCCGGCCCTTCATGCAGCCGCGGTAGAGGTCGGTCATGATCTGCTTCATCTCGTCGGGGGCCATCCAGTTGTTGGTGGGCCCCGCGTCCTTCTCGTCGACCGAGCAGATGAAGGTGCGGTCCTCGACGCGCGCGACGTCGGTGGGGTCGGACTGGGCCAGGAAGGAGTTCGGCTTCTTCTCGGCGTTGAGCCGGGTGAAGGTGCCGGACGCGACCAGGGCGCTGGTCAGCTCCTCCCACTCGGCGTCGTCGCCGGTGCACCAGTGGACGCGATCAGGCTCGGTCAGCGCTGCCACCTCGGCGACCCAGGAGGCGATGCCCTGGTGACTCGTGGGGGCTTCGCCGGGGCTCGTCGTCATCGAGGTCTCCTGGGTGCTGCTGATGTCGGTGGTCATGCCAGCCGGTCCTCTCGCGATCCTCTCCGCCGGAACGACGGAAGGCCACCGCGCATCGCCGGTCGGCGTCACGGTGGTGCTGTCGTGGAGTCGTGTCTACTGCTCGCCGCGCCCTTGCAACGAGGTGAAGTGCTGGTGAATGTACGCACAGTCGCCGAGCCCCGGCTATTGGACCGATCCAAGGTGTGACGGGCGTCCACGACATTGTGTGGCCCTGTGTGGGGGTGTGCGCGGATGGATGTGACTGCGTGGGAATCCCGCGACGTTGTCCCAGGTAGCGGCCACCCCTGCCGCCCGCTGCTCGGGATTCCCACGCAACGTCACATCGGGTCCGGCGCACCCGCACCCACCGGGTCTCAACATGCTCTGCGCGCCTGCTTCACGGCCTCACGGATCCGCGCGTAGGCGCCGCACCGGCAGATGTTGCCAGGTGGGCGACGGACGACACGTCTCACGTTCGGAGACAGGTTCTAGGTTCAAGGGACTCCGTGCGGGGACTTCCGCCGTCGCCCCGGGCCCGGCGTCGGGCCGATTTCGTGACCGTGGAGGCCGCACGCTAAAGTGTGCGAGGCCTTCACGGCCACGCGCCCGTAGCTCAACGGATAGAGCATCTGACTACGGATCAGAAGGTTAGGGGTTCGAATCCCTTCGGGCGCGCCACACGAGAAGCCCAGGCAACCACCCGTTGACCTGGGCTTTTGCGTCGCACGGACCGTCGTCCGCTTCCGGTAGCGGCGGATCCGGTGCGAGGTGCCGGCAGAACATTGCCCCCCACGTGTCGTGGCCGATGCGGTCGCCGGTGCTGCTGGTGAACGCGGCAGGAAGTCGTCGCTTGAGGCGGTGGAGAAGGTGGCCTGCCCGATCCCGGCGACGCCCGCGCCCGCCGGAGTGCTCCAGGCGGTGTCGCCGGGCAGGTCCTGAGAACGCCGGTGCGCTCCAGTGTCCCGTCGCATAATTGACGGGTGCTCGACCACGCGTCAACGGCAGCCCGTCTGCGCGCCTATGAGCTCATGGAGCTGGCGCAGGGCGATCGGCACGCCGCTGCCCTCGACGAGCTGGTCAGTCTCGAGCTGCACGCCGGGGCGATGAACTGGTCGGAGGTCGCCCTTCTCGCCGGGATCGGGCAGGCGTTGTACGGCGTCGTCTACGAGGACGACCGGGTGGCGCTCCAGCGCACCCTCGTCGCCCTGGTGGTGCGGGCCGAGTCGCTGGGATCGCCGTCCCTGACCGCGTTGGCGCTCTCGCTCCGGGCGGTGGGAGCCGGCGGACTCGGAGACAGCGACGGGCTTCTCACCGACGCGGGTCGCGCGGTGGCCCTGGTGGCCGACGAGTCGCTCCCGGCCCTGGACCGGTGCACGGTCCTGGTGATCTGCGGGGCGGCGTACAACTCGCTGAGCCTGTGGGAGCTCGCCCAGGAGCTGTATGACGAGGCCGGCGCGCTGGCACCCCTGTGCGAGCGGCCGGTGCAGGACGCTGCGCTGGCTGTGAACCGGATCCTGGTGCACATCGAGTGGGCGGGCGCCTTGTTCGAGCTCGACGACGAGACGGAGGCACTTCTCCAGATCGGGTACGCCGCAGCGGCGGTCGAGACCGCATCGGCCACCCCTGACGTGCCACCCCTGTGGCAGCTCGACGCCCGCGCCTGCGGCGACGTGCTCGCGCTCGTCCAGGATGCCTACGCCCCCCACGCCGACCGGGCCGGCGACGTGGACGACCTGCTGGACCGGGTGAATGGGCACCGCACGCAGCTCGCCGCCGCTGAGGACATCGAGGTGCTGCCGCTGCTCGACGCACTGGTCGTGCTGAGCCTGCACCGGCTCGGACGTCGGCGCCGGGCCGTCGAGCTCGCGCGGCACCTGGTCGCGCCCGGGTCGTCCTCGACGGGAGCGCAGTCCTTCCCGGGCTGGGTCCGGGCTCACGTGCTGACCCCGGACGAGCCGGATGAGCCAGTGCAGGCGCACCTGTCCTACGGCCTGCTGATGGCGCGTTCGCGCTGGACCGCTCGGGTGGGAGCGCTCTCCGCCGCGCGGTCCAAGATCGCCGGCGAGCTTCTGGTCGCCGAGAACGCCCGGCTCTCTCGCGACGTCCACCTCGACCCGCTCACCGGCCTCGCCAACCGCCGCGGCTTCGACGCGTGGCTGCGCCAGCCGCCGGCCACGTCCTCCCTGGCCGCCGTCGTGCTCGTCGACGTCGACGACTTCAAGAGCGTCAACGACGCCTTCGGACACTCCGTCGGGGACGAGGTCCTCCGCCAGGTCGCTCGCCTGGTGGCCAGGCACGTGCGCGCCGGCGACATGGCGCTTCGTCTGGGCGGTGACGAGTTCGCCGTCGTGATGGCCGAGGAACTGGCGCACGACGCCGACCTCGGCGGTCCCGTCGCGGCCGACCTCAGCGACCTGGCGGCGGACCGATCTCGTTCCCTGCGTGCGGCGGTCGCCGGGGTCGACTGGGAGCGGCTGGCCCCCGGTCTTGCCGTGAGCGTGAGCGTCGGCGTGGCGGCCGGTGTCATCGGACCGCCCGATCCGGGCGGGATGGGGTCGCTCTACCGCCGCGCCGACGACCAGCTCTACCGGGCCAAGTCGCACCACTCGACGCTGTCGGCGCGAGGCTGACCGGCCCGCTCAGACCGGCGCGTTCTCAGCCGCGCGGCCGCGACCGGCTTCCTTGGCGTCGTACAACGCGGCGTCCGCGACCTGCAGGATCGTCGTGTAGTCGCCGCCTTCCTCGGGGAAGCGTGCGATGCCGATGCTGATACCGATGCTGACGACGTGGCCCTCGACCTCGAAGGGCTCCTCGATGGCGCGCAGGATCCGGTCGGCGACGGCCGGCGCCGCCATCCCGCGTGGCAGGAACACCGCGAACTCGTCGCCGCCGACCCGGGCTGCCACCTCACCGGCGCGGATCGTGGCCAGCAGTCGGGCAGCGACTTCCTGGAGGACCAGGTCGCCGGCGTGGTGGCCGAGGGTGTCGTTGACCGGCTTGAAGCGGTCGAGATCCATGAACAGCAGGGCCGCCTGGGTCCCCGGCCGGTCGAACGCGTCCTCCATCGAGCGGCGGAGGGCCTCGCGGTTGGGCAGGCCGGTGAGGGCGTCGGTGAGGGAGCGCTCCTCGTGGTGGGCGGCCTCGTCGCGCAAGCGGCGCTGGTCGAGCAGCATCAGCCGCCAGGTCCAGCCGAGGACGCCGAAGGAGAGCAGGAAGGCGGTCGGCAGCGCCAGGGTCAGCTGGCCGAAGACCACGTCCTGTTCCTCGACGGAGGTCTTGGTCAGGGCACGACGACCGTCGATCGCCGAGTCGAGCAGCTCCTGCATCGCGTCCAGTGCTGGTCCGGCGACCCGGTCGTCGCGGAGCTCGGTCGGTCCCAGGTCGAGCGTGGCGAGTACGCCGTCGACGTACCGGGCGTTGAGGACCTCGAGAGTGGAGAGCGTGTCGGCGTCCTCACCGTCCACGACCCTGTGCCCGTCCTCGACCTCGAGTCGGACCTGGAGGATGCTCTCGTCGATCCGGTCCCGAGCGGCCTCCGAGGGGGCCCGGCGGTACGCCGCCTCGGCAAAGGCCTCGTCGGAGACAGCGCGCTGAAGGTCGAGATAGGTGGTGAGGATCGCCCGGCTCGTCGTCACGCGCTCCTGGGCGGCATGCACCCGGATCATCCCGACGACCGTCGCGACCGCCAGGCCTGCCAGGACCGCCGCAACCACGACAGTGGCGACGACGGAGACTCGTGCGGCGCGCATCGGACTTCCTCGACACTCCACTCGGGTCCTGCTCGGTGGGCACCGAAGAGAGGCGTGGGAGGAACCCGAATCCTGCCCCTCCATCGGTCGCTCACCGGAGATTCTGAGTGGAACCGAGATCCGGGCCTGTAGACATTGCGTCATGGACCGCTCCGCTCCGCTCCGCATCGCCGTTCTCGACGACTACCAGCAGGTTGCCCGCTCGGTCGCCGACTGGGCACCGCTCGACGCTCGCGCGGAGGTCGTCGTCTTCCACGAGCACCTCGGCGGCGAGGAGGCGGTGGTGGCGGCGCTGGCCGACTTCGACGTGGTGGTCGCGATGCGGGAGCGCACCCCGTTCCCGCGCACGACCCTGGAACGGCTGCCGCGGCTGGACCTCCTCGTCACGACCGGCATGCGCAACGCCGCGATCGACCTCGCAGCCGCCCGTGACGCCGGCGTGGTCGTCTGCGGCACCGGGGCGGGGGCGGCGTACGACGCGGCGGAGCTGACCTGGGCGCTGCTGCTGGCCGCGGCCAAACGGCTCGACGTCGAGCTCGCCAACGTCCGCGAGGGACGCTGGCAGACGACGGTCGGCACCTCGCTCGAAGGGCGCACGCTGGGAGTGGTCGGCCTGGGCCGGCTCGGCGGCCGGGTCGCGGCGTACGGCCGGGCGTTCGGGATGGACGTGGTGGCCTGGAGCGCCAACCTCACCGACGAGCGGTGCGCCGAGGTGGGGGTACGTCGAACCGACGACCTCGACGGTCTCCTCGCGGAGTCCGACTTCGTCTCCCTGCACCTCGTGCTCAGCGACCGCACCCGCGGCCTGATCGGGCGTCGCGAGCTGGCCCGGATGAAGCCGACGGCCTGGCTGGTCAACACCAGTCGTGGGCCGCTGTGCGACGAGGACGCGCTGCTCGAGGCGGTGCGCACCGGTGTCATCGGCGGTGCCGCGCTCGACGTCTTCGGTGAGGAGCCGCTGCCCGCCGACCACCCGGTGCGCTCCGAGTCGCAGGTCATCGCGACGCCGCACATCGGCTACGTCACTGCCGAGGCGTACGCCGTGCGCTACACCGAGGCGGTCGAGGACGTGCTCGCCCACCTCGACGGCAGCCCGGTCCGGCTGCTCACCTGAGGGTGGTCGCTCAGGCCGAGGTGCCCGCGTCGGGGCGAGGTCGGTAGATCCTGGCCAGCAGCGGCACCAGCATCAGCGAGGCGAAGAGGCGCAGCGCCTGGAGGCTGAACACCAGACCGGTGTCTGCTCCCGTGGACAGCGCGACCGCGATGACGGCGTACAACCCGCCGGGAGTGGTCGCGAGGTAGGCGTCGATCGGGGCGATGTCGGTGAGCTCGGCCATCACCCAGCCGATGCCGGCGCAGGTGAGGATGGTGCCGGCGATCTGGACGAACGCCAGTGGCAGCAGCCGGGCGATGATGCCGAGCGTCGGCCGGGTGAACTTCAGCCCGACCTGGATGCCGATGATCACGTAGCCCGCGTTGAGCACCGGGGCCGGGAGGACGGGGTCGGCGAACCAGCCGGTCGCGACCAGCGCGGCGGTGAGGAGCATCGGCAGCAGCACGGCCGCACCGGGGAAGGTCAGCACGCGCAGCACCAGGAGCCCGATCGCCACGGCGACGAGGGCGAACAGGTAGGCGGCCCAGCTGTCGCCGCCGTCGGCGCTGCCGGCACCGGCGGCCGACGCAGCCGGATCGTAGAGCCGGGCCACCACCGGCATGGTGAAGAGCACCACGAGCACGCGCAGGTATTGGATCGTCGCAACGATCGGCTCGTCGGCACCCACCTCGCGGGCGGTGGCGACGACCCCTGAGGCGCCCCCGGCGATCGAGGCGAAGCTCGCCGTCACCGGCGTGACCCCGGGCTGGAACCGCAGCACCTGACCCCAGGCGAGACTGGTGACCATCGTGGTCACCAGGGCGAAGGCGAGGACCCAGCCGTGCTCGGCCAGCGTCCCGAGCAACCCGACGGTGACCAGCGTGCCGACCGAGGTGCCGATGATGGCCTGGCCGAGCGTGCCGCCGTACGCCGGGATCGCAGGCCCCGGTGCGACCAGTGCCACCACGAGGGCGCCGACCAGCGAGCCGAGCAGGTAGGAGGCCGGTGCCTCCACGGCGGTGAGGACGGTGGTCGCGACGACGACGCACACGACCAGGAGCCCCCAACGCTTCATCGCCGTCAGCCTAGGGCTCGACCCGGGCTCGGGTGCATCAGGGCGTGGTGCTGAGACGCAGCGACATCGGCGGCTTCCACCTGGTGACGCCAGGCCCGGCCGGGCGTAGCGTCGTGACCCGTGAGCTTCGACGTCGCGGCGGAGGCCTACGACCAGTTCATGGGCCGCTTCTCGCAACCTCTCGCGGCGCCGTTCCTGGCGCTGGCCGGCCTGGCGCCTGGGGATCGCGCGGTCGACGTCGGCTGCGGGCCGGGTGCCCTGACCGAGCCGTTGGTCAGCCTCCTCGGTGCCGACCGGGTATCGGCGGTCGACCCCTCAGCTCCCTTCGTCGCCGCGGTCGAGACCCGTCTTCCCGGCGTCGACGTACGCAGGGGATCGGCCGAGGACCTGCCTTTCGACGACGACTCCTTCGACGCGGCGCTGGCCTCGCTCGTCGTGCACTTCATGACCGACCCCGTCGCCGGCCTGCGCGAGATGGCGCGGGTGACGCGTCCCGGCGGCCGGGTGCTCGCGTCGGTGTGGGACCACGCGGGTGGGGCCGGCCCGCTGTCGACCTTCTGGCAGGGCGTGCGCGACCTCGAGCCGGGAGCCCACGACGAGTCCGGGCTCTCCGGCACGCTCGAAGGTCAGCTGGTGGACCTCGGGGAGCGTGCCGGCCTGACCGACGTGGAGCCGCACACGGTCACCGTGCGGGTCGGGTTCGAGACCTTCGAGGAGTGGTGGCAGCCCTACGAACGCGGGGTCGGTCCTGCGGGGGCCTATGTCGGGCGGCTCGACCGTGGCTCTCGCGAGCGGCTCGTGGACCACCTGCGTGGTCTCCTGCCCGACCCGCCCTTCGAGCTGTCTGCGACCGCCTGGTGCATCCGCGCCCGCGCGCCCCGCTGAGCGACGGCCCCGGGTCCTGGCGCCGGTTCAGGCGGCCACGGCGCGGCGGGCCGCGCGTCGGTCGCGTGCCAGCGCCAGGGCGTTCAGCGCCGCCCAGCCGAAGGTGACGCCGAGGATCTTCTGACGCGTCTCCTCGTCCTGGGCCCGCGCGGAGAGGATCAAGCCGTCGGACACGTCGCAGACGATGCGGATGACCATCGCCGCCCTCACGGTGCGTTCGGAACGGCCGAACACACCGACGGCGCTGATCGCGAGGTCGCGGGCGCCGTAGGTCTGGGCGAGGGTGTCGTAGG
The DNA here is from genome assembly GCA_963772415.1 of uncultured Actinomycetota bacterium. Taxonomy (GTDB): domain Bacteria; phylum Actinomycetota; class Actinomycetes; order Propionibacteriales; family Nocardioidaceae; genus Nocardioides_B. The sequence goes on from CAVYWU010000008.1 coordinate 18,709, forward strand.
TGGCCTGCTCCTTCTTGTCGGCGGTCACGAAGCGGCCGAGGTGGCGGGGTTCGGCCAGCGCGTACACGCCGTACGACGCGGTTGCGGTGGACATCAGCCGGCTCAGGGTCATCGTCATGCCTC
>CAVYWU010000009.1:0-163333 GCA_963772415.1 uncultured Actinomycetota bacterium
CGGTCCCCGGACGTCGTCGCCGTCGTCGAGCAGGCCCGCGCCGAGGGGCGCCCGACCCTGGCCCTGACCAACGACCCCGCCTCCCCGCTGGCCGAGGCCGCCGAGGTGGTGCTCGACCTGGGCGCGGGCGAGGAGCGGTCGGTGGCGGCGACCAAGACCTACACCTCCTCGCTGCTGGCCCTTGCCGCCCTGGGGGCAGGCGAGCACGAGCTCGACGACCTCGGTCGCGTCCCCGACGCCCTTGCAGCGGCCGTCGCCACCACCGGCGGGGTGGACGAGGCTGCCGACCTGCTCGCCGGGGCCGACCGCGGCGTCTGCGTCGGGCGCGGCCTCAACCTGGCCACCGCCCACGAGACCGCGCTCAAGCTCACCGAGCTGACCGGTGCGCTGGTCGCCCCCTTCTCGCCCGCCGACCTGCTGCACGGGCCGGTCGCCGCGGTCGGTCCCGAGGCGCCCGCCGTGCTGGTGGCGCCCGAGGAGCAGGCCAGCCCCGCGGTGCTCGAGCTGCTCCCCGAGCTGCGTCGACGAGGTACGCCGGTGGTGCTGCTCGGACCCACGCAGCCCGGCCCGGACGCCGACGTCGTGGTGCCCCTGCCGGGGGACGCTGCCCTCCCCGGCTGGTTGACGCCGCTGACGACGGTCGTGCTCGGCCAGCTGGTCGCCTGGCAGACCGCGGTCCGCCGCGGCGTCGAGGTGGACCGCCCCGGGGACCTGTCCAAGGTCACCCTGACCCGCTGAGGCCTGCCAGACTGGCGCCCATGCGAGTGGGACTCACCGGTGGCGTCGCCTCGGGCAAGAGCACCGTCTCGGCGATCCTGGCCGAGCTCGGCGCGGTGGTGATCGACGCCGACCTGCTGGCCCGCGAGGTCGTCGAGCCCGGCACCGAGGGCCTGGCCCTCGTCGCCGCGGAGTTCGGCGACTCCGTGCTCGGTGACGACGGCTCGCTGGACCGACCGGCCCTCGGCGCGGTCGTGTTCGGCGACGAGTCCGCCCGTCGTCGGCTCGAGGCGATCATCCACCCGCGGGTGCGGGCCCGTGCGCGTGCCCTGGAGGAGGCCGCCCCCGCCGACACCCTCGTCGTGCACGACATCCCGTTGCTCACCGAGACCGGCCAGGCCGGCTCGTTCGACGCGGTCGTCGTGGTCGACGTACCCGTCGGCGTGCAGGTGGCGCGGATGGTCGAGCTGCGTGAGATGTCGCGGGCCGACGCCGAGAGCCGGGTGGCGGCCCAGGCGACCCGTGAGCAACGCCTCGAGATCGCGACCCACGTCGTGGACAACACCGGGACGTTCGAAGACCTCCGTGACCGGGTCGCGGAGGTCTTCGAGGAGCTCAGCGCCCGGTCGGGGGAGGACGGACGCTGAGGGGTCAGGCTGCCAGGTCGGGGTCGGCGAGGTCCCGGAGCTTCTGCAGGGCCTCACGCTCCAGCTGGCGGACCCGCTCGGCCGAGATGCCGTGCTTGGCCCCGATGTCGGCCAGCTTGTGCTGGCGTCCGTCGACCAGGCCGTAGCGCGACCGGATGATGTCGGCGGCGCGGTCGTCGAGCAGCTCGACGAGGTGACCGAGCCGGTCGCGGGACTCGACGTCGAGGAAGGTGCTGTCGGGTCCGGGGGCGGTCTCCTGGGCGATCAGGTCACCCAGGGAGGTGTCGCCGTCCTCGTCGACGGGGGTGTCCAGGCTGACGTGCTCGCGACCCCAGCTGAGCAGGTCGATCACCCGGTCGATGTCCAGGCCGAGCTCCAGGGCGATCTCGGAGGGCTCCGGGTCACGGCCGAGCTGGCGCTCCAGGGTGCGGCGCGCCGCGCCGACCTGGTTGAGCTCCTCGACCACGTGCACGGGCAGCCGCACCACGCGGGCCTGCTGGGCGATGCCGCGGGTGATCGCCTGACGCACCCACCAGGTGGCGTAGGTGGAGAACTTGAACCCCTTGCGGTAGTCGAACTTCTCGACCGCGCGGATCAGGCCGGTGTTGCCTTCCTGGACCAGGTCCAGCATCGGCATCTGGCTGCGGCCGTACTTGCGGGCGATCGAGACGACGAGGCGGAGGTTGGCCTCGATGAACCGCTGGATCGCGCGCTCGCCTTCCTCGACCATCCACTCCAGCTCGTCCTGGGTGGCGTACTTCGGTGCCCCGCCCTTGCGCCGTCCGACCCGGCCCTCGTCGAGGAGGGCCTGGGCGAACAGCCCGGCCTCGATGGTCTTGCTCAGCTCGACCTCGGTGACCGCGTCCAGCAGCGGAGTACGCGCGATCTCGTCGAGGTACAGGCCGACACTGTCGCGTCCCTCGATCTCACGTGTGTGCGTGCGACTCGTTGCCACGTGCGCTCCCATCCCTTACTACCCCTGCGGGGTGGTGCTACCCCGCTCGCGCTCCGGTGTACCCACCGGTAGCCCTTACTCGTCCCAACGGACGGACGTCCTCCGGGATTCCCGACTCGAGCGCCCCACTGGTGGACTCTCTTGCCCCGTACGACGACCGGCATGCGCCAGAAGTTGCCCTCCGGCAGGGATCTCAGGGACTTCTCAGCAACACTGCGTCGTCGAGCCCCGCGAGACCTCTGTCAGGGGTTCGCCCCCGGACAACGGCTGGATGGGTCGCCCGGGTGACGGGTTGGAGCGGCTCAGGCTCGGCCGACCCGGTCCAGGATCCAGGCCAGCGCTGAACGCGCGGTCGCGCCAGGCGTTGTAGCGCCCGCTGACGCCTCCGTGACCGGCCGTCATCTCTGTCCGGAGCAGCACGTCGTCCGACTCCAGGGCCACCGCCCGGAGCCGGGCGACCCACTTGGCCGGTTCGACGTAGAGCACCCGGGTGTCGTGCAGCGAGGTCTCGGCCAGGATCGGCGGGTAGCGCTTGGCCTCGACGTTCTCGTAGGGGGTGTAGCCCTTCATGTAGGCGTAGACCTCCGGGTCGTCGAGCGGGTTGCCCCACTCCTCCCACTCCACGACGGTCAGCGGCAGTGACGGGTCCAGGATCGTGGTCAGCGGGTCCACGAACGCGACGTCGGCGACGATCCCGGCGAAGGCGTCAGGGGCGAGGTTGGCGACCGCGCCCATCAGCAGACCACCGGCGCTGCCGCCCTCGGCGACGAGTCGGTCGGCGCTGGTCCAGCCCTCGGCGACGAGGTGCTCGGCGCAGGCGACGAAGTCGGTGAAGGTGTTGGTCTTGGGGAGGAGCTTGCCCTCGTCGTACCAGCGCCGGCCCATCTCGCCGCCGCCGCGCACGTGCGCGATCGCGAAGCCGACCCCGCGGTCGAGCAGCGAGAGCCGGGAGATGGTGAAGTAGGGGTCGATCGAGTCCTCGTAGGACCCGTAGCCGTAGAGCAGAACGGGCATGCTGCCGTCGCGCGGCGACCCCGCGCGGCAGACCAGCGAGACCGGCACCCGGGCGCCGTCGGCGGTGGTGGCCCAGGTGCGGTGCTGCTCGTAGCGGGCGGGATCGAAGTCGCCGGAGCACCGGCTGTCTGCTTGCGCAGCTGCAGCGTCCTCGACCGTACGTCGTAGTCGTAGACCGCCGGGGGCGTGGCCATCGTGGTGTAGCCGAGCCGGATCGTCGGCTGGTGGAACTCCGGGTTGCCGGCCGCGCCGACGGTGTAGACCGGCTCGTCGAAGGGCACCAGGTAGTCCTCGCCGAGACCTCCGGCGGAGTCGTCAGCTCGATGATGCGCAGCTGGGTGAGGCCGTCGCTGCGCTGGCTGACCACCAGGTGAGTGGCGAACGCGTCGACGTCCTCGAGCCGGACGGTGGGGTCGTGGGGGAGACAGCGGCTCCCACTGGTCGGGGAGGTGGCGTCCCAGAGGCGCCCGGGCGAGCTCGTAGTTGAGCGCGTTCTCGTTGTGCAGCACCAGCAGGCAGTCCTCGCCGCCGATTACGGCGTGCACCACGCCGTACTCGACGCCCTGGCGGCGCGGTGCGACCACCCGGAAGTCGCCGGTCGGGTCGTCGGCGTCGAGGATCGCGGTACTCCGTGGTCGTCCGCGACCCGGAGCCGATCACCAGCAGCCGGTCGCTGCGGCTGCGTCCGACCGACGTCCAGAACCGCTCGTCGGTCTCGTGGTAGACGAGCACGTCCTCGCCGACGGCGGTCCCGAGCACGTGCCGCCACACCTTGTCGGGCCGCCAGGCCTCGTCGACGGTGGTGTAGAAGAGCGTGGTGCCGTGCGTGGTCCCAGACCGCGCCGCCGAGGGTGTTGGGCACCTCGTCGGGCGAGCAGCTCGCCGGTGCGCAGGTCCTTGACCCGGAGGAGGAACCGCTCGTCGCCGACGGTGTCGGTGCGAGTAGGCCAGCAGGTTGCCGTCCGGGCTGACCGAGGCCGTGCCGAGGGAGAAGAAGTCGTGTCCCTCGGCGAGCTCGTTGACGTCGAGCAGCACCTCCTCGCTCGGGCACGTCCGCGTCCGGCGACAGCTCCGGCGGCCGCCAGTCGTCGGCGGTCGCGCACGCGGGCAGCGGCAGCTCAGGCCGTACTGCTGGCCCTCCAGGGAGCGGCCGTAGTACCACCAGTCGCCGATGCGGGAGGGCACGGAGAGGTCGGTCTCCTGGGTGCGGCGACCTGATCTCGGCGAAGATCTGCTCGCGCAGGTCGGCGAGGTGAGCCGTCCGCTGCCTCGGTGTAGCGCGTTCTCCGGCTCGCAGGTAGGCGAGTGTCTCGGGCGACTCCTTGTCGCGCAGCCACTCGTAGTCGTCGACGAAGTCGTCGCCGTGGTGGCTTCGGGTCGCGGGCACCCGGCGGCGCGGGGCATGGGGGAGAGGGGCAGACGGGTGGGAGGCGTCGGTTCCGGCATGCGCCGAACTATCCGGAGCCGCTGCCGGCCCCCGCCGGGGGAGCCGGTCCGGTCGTCCACAGAGAGCGCCTCGATCTGTGGAGAACCGGGCTCCGTCCTGTGGACGCAGGACGCCCGTCTGGGGACGACACGCCCACCGCCGGAGAACCCGGGAAATCCAGTGCTGAAAGCCCTTGTGCTGCCGATCCCGCAGGCGTAGAAATCTCTTACGCGATCCCGCAAGGGAGAGCGTGATCGGCAGGAGAACGAGGATCCGTACGGCGGTTCGCCCGCCGCGGCGGCAGGTGACGAGGCTGCCGGGATCTGACGGAGCTAGCCGGTCGACTCGGGCAGCGTCACCTTGGGCTCGGTCAATCAGTAGGGCCCTGGAACTCATACTTCCAGGGCCCTACGCCTATGCCATCGTGGCCCGGTCCGGCGCCTCGGCCGGGTCGGCGGCGCCGGTGCCCGGGCGCTCACCCGCCGGGTCAGTCCGGGGTCGTCCGCCCGGAAGGTCCGGACCGGACCCGCCGGCGTGTCGGCGGTCTCGAACCGCACCGTGACCCGGCCGACGCCGGACCCCCACACCCAGCCCGGGCCGTGGTCGCTGTGCTCGACGTCCATGCCCGGGGCCCACCGGCCGGCTCGGGGTGAAGCGGTCCAGGTCGACGGCGGCGGGCTCGAGGCGGCCGAGCCGTCCTCGCCGGCTCGGCGGTCGTCCTCCGTCGAACAGGTCCTCCTGGATCCAGTCGGCCAGCCCCGAGACACCGACGCCCGAGCAGTCGGACTCCGCCGGAGGTGTCCACCTCGGACAGCAGCGTCCGCGCCATCCGGGCGACCACCCGGGTGCTGTCGGTGGGGGCGGCCAGCGTGGTGGAGCGGGTGTGCGTGGTGAAGTCGTGCAGCCGGACCTTCACGGTGACGGTCCGGCCCGAGAGCCGTGCCTTGCGCAGCCGGTCGGTGACCTTCGGCTGGCGTGCCGGTCGACAGCCCCTCCAGGAGCCGGCGGTCGACCAGGTCGATGTCGTAGGTGTCCTCGGCGCTGACCGACTTCGCCTCCCGCTCGGCGACCACCGGCCGGTCGTCGCGGGCGCGGGCCAGCCGGTACAGCGAGGTGCCGTGGGCCTGGCCCGACCAGCGCGGACCAGCTCGTCCTCGGAGATCGCCTCCAGCTCGGCGACCGTGTGCACCCCGACGCGGCGCAGCCGCTCGGCGGTGGCCGGGCCCACGCCCGGGATGACGGTCGACCTTCATCGGCCGCAGCAGGTCCTGCTCGGTGCCGGGCTGGCACCACCACCAGGCCGTCGGGCTTGTCGCAGGTCGCTGGCGATCTTGGCGAGCAGCTTCGAGGAGGCCACGCCGACCGAGCCGCAGAGGCCGCCGGTCACCTCGCTCACGTCGGCTTGAGCCGTTCGGCGACCGCGCGCACGGTGCGTCGACGACAGGTCGGGCAGGCCGGCGACCGCCAGGTCGACGAACGCCTCGTCGAGCGAGAGCGGCTCGACCAGGGGGGAGAGCGCCGCGCAGCAGCGCCATCACCCGTCCGCTGGCCTCCCGGTAGGCGTCGAAGCGCCCGGTCGAGGAAGGCCGCGTGCGGGCAGCGGGCGCGCGCCTCGGCGGTCGACATCGCCGAGCGGACGCCGTACACGCGGGCCTCGTACGACGCGGTGCGCGACCACGCCGCGCCCGCCGACGCCACCGACCACGACCGGCTTGCCGCGCAGCGACGGCTTGTCGCGCTGCTCGACCGCGGCGAAGAAGGCGTCGAGGTCGACGTGCAGGATCGTCGCTGCGGCACGCAGGCGGCCATCATGCCGTGGACCACCCTCGATGCGACGCGGCGCGCGACGGGCCGGTTCCGTCCCCAGGGGCGTACCGGCGCCTTCGTCCACAGGCGGCGCGCGACCGGCGCACCGCCGGACCGCGACCCGGCGCAGGCTCGGGCCATGACCTCGAGGACCGTCCACGGCCAAGACCCCGACCGACCTGCTGGCCCTGGTCCCGATTCCTGCTCGGCTTCCACCCCGAGCGCTCGGTCGTGGTGCTCACGCTCGGCGACGGCCGGGGAGCCGGTGCACGCCCGGGTCAGGACCTCCCGCGCCGCGGCGCGATCGGCGGAGACGTCGGTGGCTCGTCGACGACCTGGCGACCGTGGCGCGGCGGGCCCGACTCCGACGGGCCGCGCTCGTGCTCTACACCGACGACGCCGGCGCTCGCCGCCGCTGTGGCTTCCGCCCTCGCGCGGGCCTCGGCGAGGCCGGGGTCGGCGTGCCGGTGGTGCGTCCGAGCCGACGGGGGGCGGTGGTACCTGGCCGAGGACGACCCGGGCGACGAGGGCGGCGCCGGGGAGCTGCCGGGCGAGGGCCGCCCTACGACCTCGCCCGCACCCGCTGACCCTGCGAGGCGGTCGTGGACAGGGCGGGTGGTGCACGCCGAGCCGGGATGCCCTGCGTCGCCTCGCTCGACGGCGACGACCCGGACGAGCATCGCCCGGGTGGCGGTCGCTGCGAGCCGTGCCGGAGACACGTGAGGCGGTCGTCCTGGACCGGGGGGAGTCCGACCCGGTGCGGGGCTCGGGCCTTCTGGTCCGGAGGGTCGTTGGGTCCAGCACCGGGTCCGGCGCTTCCTGCGCGACCGCGACCGGCTGGAGAGCCAGGAGGCCGGCCGGCTGCTCGTCGCGCTCGCGGTCGGTCGAGGTGCGCGACGTGGCCTGGGCGCGATCGACCCGGCAACGCCGGCCAGCACGTCGACCTCTGGCGCGACCTGGTGCGTCGTAGCCCGCTGGAGACCTGGCCGCGCCGGCCGCCCTGCTGGCGTTCGCCGCCTGGCTCTCCGGCGACGGCGCGCTGGCCTGGTGCGCGGTGGACCGGAGCCGGGAGGCCGACCCGGGCTACCGGCTGGCGGCCCTCGTGGCGCAGCGCGCTCGCCGGCGCGGTGCCGCCGCACGACGTGGCGGCCGTTCGGACCGGACGCGTTGCCGCTGCTCGCCGCGCTGAGAATCGCGCGTGCGCTCGATGCCTGGGCACGGGCGCCGTGCGGGGCCTAGGCTGTCCTGCCATGGGTGAAGAGGTCGCACAGCAGGAGTTCTCCCGCGAGGACCGGACCCGCTACCGGGAGAAGGTCCGGCGGTGCCTCGACGTGTTCGCTCGGATGCTGCGCGAGTCCGCGTTCGACGCCGACTCCCCGATGACCGGGCTGGAGATCGAGCTCAACCTGGTCGACGACGCCGGCGACCCGGCCCTGAAGAACGTCGAGGCTGCTCGAGGCGATCGCCGACCCGGACTTCCAGACCGAGCTCGGCCAGTTCAACCTCGAGATCAACGTGCCGCCCAAGCAGCTCAAGGACCGGGGCTTCACCGACTTCGAGGACGGCGTCCGCGCCAGCCTCAACGACGCCGAGGAGAAGGCGGCGAAGGCTCGGCGCCCACATGGTGATGATCGGCATCCTGCCGACCCTGTCGGCCGGGCACATGAGCCCGGCGTCGCTCAGCGCCAACCCCCGCTACCAGCTGCTCAGCGACCAGATCCTCGCCGCCCGCGGCGAGGACATCGTGATCGACATCGGCGGCCCGGAGCGGCTGCGCACCACCGGCGGACTCGATCGTCCCGGAGGCGGCCTGCACCAGCACCCAGCTGCACCTCCAGGTGAGCCCCGAGGACTTCCCCGCCTACTGGAACGCCTCGCAGGCGATCGCCGGGCGTGCAGCTCGCGCTCGGCGCCAACTCGCCCGTTCCTGCTCGGCCGGGAGCTGTGGCGCGAGACCCGGATCGCCCTCTTCGAGCAGGCCACCGACACCCGCAGCGAGGAGCTCAAGGCGCAGGGCGTGCGGCCCGCGTGTCTGGTTCGGCGAGCGCTGGATCACCTCGATCTTCGACCTCTTCGAGGAGAACGTCCGCTACTTCCCGGCGCTGCTGCCGATCCTCGACGACGAGGACCCGCTCGAGCGTGCTCGAGGCCGGGCAGACCCCGTCGCTGCTCGGAGCTGCGGCTGCACAACGGCACGATCTACCGCTGGAACCGGCCGGTCTACGACATCGTCGACGGCACCCCGCACCTGCGGGTCGAGAACCGGGTGCTGCCCGCCGGCCCGACCGTCGCGGACACGATGGCCAACGCCGCCTTCTACTACGGCCTCGTCCGGACCCTGGCCGAGCAGGAGCGGCCGTTGTGGTCGCAGATGTCGTTCAGCGCGGCGGAGGAGAACTTCCACGTGGCCGCCCGTCGAGGGCATCGAGGCCAACGTGTACTGGCCGGGCCTCGGCCAGGTGCCGGCGACCGAGCTGGTGCTGCGTCGGCTGCTGCCGATGGCCCGGGCGGGCCTGGAGGCGTGGGGAGTGCTCGCCGAGGAGTGCGACCGCCTGCTCGGCATCATCGAGCAGCGCTGCATCATCGGGCAGAACGGCTCCTCGTGGTTCGTCGACCGCTTCCACGCCCGGGCCGGCGAGCAGCGACGCCGACCGGCTCGACGCGCTGCGGTCGACGCTGAACGACTACCGCGCGCAGATGCACGACCAACGACCCGGTGCACACCTGGGACTGAGCGGCTCGGGGACGCGCTCACAGCCGCAGCCGCTTCCAGCTGCCGGCTCTCGCCGGTGCGGACGTCGCGCCAGCCGTAGCGGGTGATCACGAGGAAGCCGCCCAGCTCGCGGCCGTGCATGCGCGAACGCCGCGCGTCGCGGCGGCCAGCCAGTGCCAGGTCTCACTCGTAGGGCTCCGGGGCGCCGGGGCGGGTCAGCCAGAGGTCGGGGCCGGGCGCGACGACGTCCTCGAGCAGCCGGGCGACCACCTCGGTGCGCAGCGCGGTGTCGAGCGACCGGCAGGTCCTGGACCGGACGACGAAGACTCGTCCGGTCGCCGCCGAGGGCGCCGAGGTGACACGATCGGGTCGAAGACCCGGCGCGTCTCGCGCCGGCGCAGCTCGCCGACCTCGCGCCGCAGCGACCAGCTGCGCAGGCGTGCTCGGGGACCATGTACTCCAGCCTGCGTCCCCCGACCCGATTCGGGGCCGACGTCGTCCCCAGGTGGCGCGCACGGCCCCCGTGCTGGATAACGTCAGGCTCACGGACCTGCTGCACGCGGGCGCACATCGTGGAGGAGGACCGGTTCCATGGGGACCATCGTCGTGGGATACGTGCCCAAGCCCGAGGGGCACGCCGCGCTCCGACGCGCGGCGGAGGAGGCCAAGCTCCGCGACATGCGTCTGGTCGTGGTCAACTCCCACCGCGGTGGCCGTGAGTTCGACCGGGATGACGCCTTGGAGTCCGAGACCCAGCTCGACGAGGTGCGCGCGACGCTCGAGGAGGCCGGGTGTCGAGCACGAGGTGCGTCAGCTGGTCCGCGGGCTCGACCCCGCCGACGACCTGGTCAACGTGGCCACCGAGGTCGACGCCGACATCATCGTGATCGGCCTGCGCCGCCGCTCTCCGGTCGGCAAGCTCATCCTCGGCAGCAACGCCCAGCGGGTGCTGCTCGACGCGCCCTGCCCGGTGCTGGCGGTCAAGGCCAGCGAGTAGCCGGCCACGGCCGGGGCAGCGCCTGCGATCGTGACCGGCCGTGGCAGCGATGCGCAGGATCGGACGCCAGGACGCTCCAGATCGCCAGGACGAGGCGCTGACCGGGTCCTGACCGAGACCCGTTCGCGCTGCCTGACCGGGATGCTGCTGGACCAGCAGTTCCCGATGGAGCGCGCGTTCGCCGGGCCCGGCCAAGATCCTCGACCGGTTCGGCTCGCTCGAACCCGCCGGCCATCGCCGCGCGCCGACCCCGAGGAGTTCGCCGCGCTGTGCTCGACGACCGCCGGCGGTCCACCGGTTCCCCGGCTCGATGGCCGCCCGGGTCCAGGCGCTCGCGGCGCACGTCGTCGAGGAGTACGACGGTCGCGCCGAGCGGCTCTGGGAGGAGGCGGCTACCGGCACGGACCTGTTGCGCCGGCTGCAGGCGCTGCCCGGGTTCGGCAAGCAGAAGTCGCAGATCTTCGTCGCGCTGGTCGGCAAGCAGCTCGGGGTGCGCCCCGAGGGCTGGGAGGCCGGCCGCCGGCGACTACGCCGAGGCCGGGTCCTTCCGCTCGGTGGCGGACGTGGGACCAGCCTCCTCGCTGGAGCAAGGTGCGTGCCTTCAAGAAGGAGAAGAAGGCCGCAGCCGCGCGCCTGAGCGTCCGCGACTCCGGGTCAGGACCGGGCGCCCCGGGTCGTGCTTGGATCGTGCTCGATGACGTGTCACAATGAGGAGTGCGGCTCTTGACGTGTACGGGCTTTGCCGCGCCCGCCAACCGCTGTACGAGAGGTAGTTCGTGTCGACGAGCCACGTCCCGCAAGCTCCCTGCCGATGTCCTCGCTCACCCCGACATCGTTGCGCTGGTCGACGAAGGCGAGCCTCCGGGCACGTCACCCCCGACTCGCTTGCGCACGGCGACGACGTGCGCGGTCCAGACGCGGCCCACCTCAAGGCGCTGCTGCGTACCTCAGCGAGCGAGGGCATCTCCGTCGTCGTCTCCGCGGAGGACAGCACCGGCCCGCAAGCGGGTGGCGGCCGCCGCCGGCACCCGCAGCGACGGTGAAGGCCGAGCACCGCCAAGAAGGCGGCCCCGGCCAAGAAGGCCGCCGCCAAGGGAGGCCGGCGAGGTGCGCCGGCGCAGAGCTCCGGCGAAGAAGTCCCCGGCGAAGAAGACGCCGGCCAAGAAGGCCCCCGCCAAGAAGGCCGAGCCCACCGTGCGCCGACGCCGCCGCTGCGGTCGTCGGCCCCGACGGCAAGAAGGTGCTCCCGGACGTCCCCGACGAGGCAGTTCGAGACGGACCTCGTCGCCGACCCGACCATCAAGGAGGACGAGAAGGAGGCCGCGAAGGCCGGCTTCGTCGTCTCCACCGGCCGACGAGTCCGACGAGCCGGAGCAGCAGGTCATGGTCGCCGGCGCGACCGCCGACCCGGTCAAGGACTACCTCAAGCAGATCGGCAAGGTCCCGCTGCTCAACGCCGAGATGGAGGTCGAGCTCGCCAAGCGGATCGAGGCCGGCCTGTTCTCCGACGAGAAGCTCGCCAAGGGCGGCAAGATCTCGGCCAAGGTGCTCGACGAGCTCGAGTGGATCGCCGAGGACGGTCGGCGCGCGAAGAACCACCTTCTCGAGGCCAACCTCCGCCTCGTGGTCTCGCTGGCCAAGCGCTACACCGGCCGCGGCATGCTCTTCCTGGACCTGATCCAGGAGGGCAACCTCGGCCTGATCCGTGCGGTCGAGAAGTTCGACTACACCAAGGGCTACAAGTTCTCGACCTACGCCACCTGGTGGATCCGGCAGGCGATCACCCGCGCCATGGCCGACCAGGCCCGCACCATCCGGATCCCGGTGCACATGGTCGAGGTCATCAACAAGCTCGCCCGGGTCCAGCGCCAGATGCTCCAGGACCTGGGCCGCGAGCCCACGCCGGAGGAGCTGGCCAAGGAGCTCGACATGACCCCGGAGAAGGTCATCGAGGTCCAGAAGTACGGCCGTGAGCCGATCTCGCTGCACACGCCCGCTCGGTGAGGACGGCGACTCCGAGTTCGGTGACCTCATCGAGGACTCCGAGGCGATCGTGCCCGCCGACGCGGTGTCGTTCACGCTGCTCCAGGAGCAGCTGCACGCCGTGCTCGACACGCTCTCCGAGCGTGAGGCCGGCGTGGTCTCGATGCGGTTCGGCCTCACCGACGGCCAGCCGAAGACGCTCGACGAGATCGGCAAGGTCTACGGCGTGACCCGTGAGCGGATCCGTCAGATCGAGTCCAAGACGATGTCGAAGCTGCGGCACCCGTCGCGCTCACAGGTGCTGCGCGACTACCTGGACTGACGATTCGGCGCCGCCCAGGACGAGCGTGCCGGCCGCGGCGAGGCGGAGGTCCCCTCGCACCACGCGAGGATGCTTCCTGACCTCACGGGGAGGCGTAGAAGCCGCCAGGACAGATGCCGGACTTGAACCCTGTCGTGGCGACGAGCTTCCAGGCGGTGGTGTCGGCGCCGGCCGCGACGGCTCGGACGACCCGCACCGTGATGCGGGCACCGTAGTCGCCCGACCCCTGCTGGGCGATGAAGTCCGTCTGCCAGGCGAAACGCTGTGGCAGACCGGTGTGTGGCACGGAGTAGGTAGAGCTTCGAACCGTCTTCTTCGCCAGGGTCTTGGTCAGACTTCCTCCGTAACCGGCGGGCGCGATGACCTCGGTCGTGACAAGGAGGTAGTGACCGTTCGTGGTCCCCTTCTTCTTCGGTGCCTTCTTCCAGAAGCCGCTGGCTTTCGCGGTGATGGTGCAGTAGCCCCGGGCGTCGTTCCAGAGCCCGCTCACGTGCAGGCCGTACACGTTGAGCTTGGCCCGCGGCGGCGTAGGAATGTCACCAGCCGCTGATGCCGGCGCGATGCTGACAGGCACGAGTCCGAGCAGCAGGACTGCCAGGCCCGTGGCGAGCCGGCCGGGTGTGGAGCTGCCCATGACTTCCCCCTTTGCGATGGCTTGGGCTGAGTGTCCCTTTCACCCCCCTCTGTGGCATCGGCCGAAAGGATGAGTCCAGCTCAGCAGGGCGGTTGTTCTCCTGGATGCAACCTGAGGCACGACGTTCGCGTCTTGGCTGCAGGGAGCACCTCGCAGGGAGGTGCTCGACCGCCTTGCGAGGCGCCGTCCCCAGGAGAAGCGCCATGTCCAGCATTCGCCCCACTCGTTCCCTCGTCGTCGCGGCCGCTGGTCTCGCCGTGGCTGCGGTCGCAGGTCTCGCCGGCACCGCGACGGCGGAGACCGGCACGTTCGCGGACTCGGTGGGCGACGTCCGGCACGGCGTCGACGTCGCGTCGGTGAAGGTGGTGAACGAGAAGAACGTCCGGGTGGTGGTCCAGCACGACGACCTGGTGCGCTCGTTCCGGAGCAACGCCAGCATGACCGTCTACCTCGACACCGACAGGAGCGAGCCGGGCCCGGAGTTCGCCTTCATCGCCGGACTTTTCGAGGGCACGGACTACGCCCTCGTCCCCACCACCGGTGCCGGCTGGGCGCCCAAGCGTCGTGGGATGCCGCTGAGCTGCTCCCACACGCTGAGGCTCGACTACGCCCGCGACGTGACCCGCATCCGCATCGCGCGCCGCTGCCTGGACCAGCCCGGCCAGGTCCGGGTCGCGGTCAAGGCAGCGGGGCAGCGGCCCGGCGGCGCCATCGTCACCGACTGGCTCGAGGGTCGGCGTGCCCTCACCCCGTGGGTGGCCAAGGGCTGATCAGCCGGCGGCGACCAGCGCCACCGCGAGTGCGCACAGCCCCAGGCCCACGCCTTGGGCCCTGTGCACGCGCTCGCGCAGCACGACAGCGGCGAGGAGCACGGTGGTGGCCGGGTAGAGCGACGCCAGCACCCCGGCGATGGTCAGGTAGCCCTGCTGGGTGGAGAGCAGGAACGACCCGGTCGCCACCGCCGCCAGTGCCCCGGCGACCGTCGCCCAGCGCACGGTGCGCCCGCGTGGCACCCAGGTCGCGCGAACCACGAGGGCCAGCAGCACGACCACCGGGACCGAGACGGCCTGGGCCAGCGCGAGCGGCCAGATGCCGGCCGAGTCGGGCACCTGGCCGAGCGCTGCGAAGAGAACGCCGAAGCCGAGCCCGGCGAGGATGCCGTCGGTGAGTCCGTCGGCGAAGCCCCGTCGACCCGCCGCGGTCTCCCCGTCGACCTGGCTGAGGTCGTCGGCGGGGACGCTGGCCACCAGCCAGATGCCGGGCAGCGCGGCCAGGATGCCGACCCAGACGAGCGCTCCGAAGCGTTCCCCGCCCAGGGCGCCGGCGGCGAGCGGGACCAGCGCGGCCCCCACGGCCGACACGGGTGCGACCACGCTCATCCGGCCCGAGGCGAAGCCACGGTAGAGGAAGCCGCCACCCGCGCCGCTGCCGACTCCGGCCAGCACCGCCCACGCGAGATCCACCGGGTCGGGGCTGCCGGGCGCGAAGAACGCCACCGCCGTGAGGCAGAGGGTGCCGGAGGCGTTGGCCACGACCGCCACCGACCAGGCCGACGTGTGCCGTGAGACCAGTCCGCCGACGAAGTCGGAGAGCCCGTAGGCGAGTGCCGAGACGAGCGCCAGGAGGATCGCCATCAGGTCAGGACGGCGCCGACGACGTACGTCGACGCGGCCAGCACAGCGGCGGTGAGCTCGATGAGCACGGAGAGGCCGACCGCCTTCAGCGCGTGCCTCGTCGAGGGGCCGGCAGCCTCCCGCCCCAACCGCTGGGTCTCGGCGGCGTAGACGCCGAGCACGAAGCCGATGAACAGGCCGATCACAGGGATCACGAAGAAGCCGACCAGGCCGAGCACGCCGCCCAGAAGCAGCGTCCGGCTCGGCACGCCGGCGGCCTTGAGGTTGCGCCCCGGCACGGCGTACTTCACGATCGCGCCGGTCACCAGCAGGACCGTCACGAGCGAGAACACCGTCCAGGCGGTGCCCGAGCCGTCCTGGACGGCCCAGACCAGCACCGCGGCCAGGATCAGCAGGCCGCCCGGCAGCACCGGCACGATCACGCCCACCACGCCCACCAGCACGGCGAGCCCCACCAGCACCTCGGTCATGTCCACGCGGTCAGCCTAGGCGGGTGGCCGGGGTGGGACGCGAAGAGCCCCGCGCCTGGACGGCCGGGGCTCTTCGAGTGTTCGAGGGCGGTGCGGTCAGCGCTCCCCGCCAGGAGCATGGGTCGGGGTGTCGGTCAGCTTCTCGGTCTCGTCCTGGACATGGACGGCTATCTCGCGGATCTTGTCGCCGTGCTCGCGCGCGTGGTGTGCGCAGAAGAGGAGCTCGCCACCACCGGACAGCTCGACGCGGAGGTAGGCCTGCGCGCCGCAACGGTCGCAGCGGTCAAGAGCCGAGAGCGGTGTGCTCGGGGCAACTGCAGTAGTCACTTGAGGCCTCTTTCCTTCCTGGTGTCCTGCTCAACGTAGCGCGGGGCCACAATGTTCCTCGGGTCCCTCGCGGTTCCCTACGGTCCCTTGCGGTAGCTGCTCTACGTCATCGTCACTGGACACAACATCCAATCACGCCTGACGCTTCCCGCCTGTGGGGGGAGACTCCATCGTGAGACGGTGACCCTTCCCACATATCTTCGTTCTGCCTGCTGCTGACCTGAGGACAATCTGGCCTCCGGCTTGTCACGGGTTGTTCGCTGTCGAGTGTGACGCGGACGGGTACTTTCTTGTTGCCATTCCCGGAATCCTTGAAACTTCCGTTGCCGCATCGTGACACCCCCGGCGCTTCCGGCCCGGTAGGCGTGGCGCATCCGGGTCCCGGCGTGTCGCGGGTAGATTTGCCGGGCAGGCCGCGGCGACCCGGAGCGGGCCTCTCAGACCAGGACCGAACGCCGGGATCGAGGAGACCACTGTGCCGCCCCGCACCGCCGGAGGAACGAACGTCGACAGCAGCTACAACGCCCATCACCTCCTCGTCCTCGAGGGGCTGGAGGCGGTGCGCAAGCGGCCCGGCATGTACATCGGCTCGACCGACTCCCGGGGGCTGATGCACTGCGTCTGGGAGATCATCGACAACGGCGTGGACGAGGCCCTGGCCTCGGCCGCCAGCCGGATCGAGGTGCTGCTGCACCAGGACGGATCGGTCGAGGTGCACGACGACGGGCGTGGCATCCCGGTCGACAAGGAGCCCAAGACCGGGCTTCCCGGCGTCGAGGTCGTCTTCACCAAGCTGCACGCAGGCGGCAAGTTCGGCGGCGGCTCCTACGTCGCCACGGGCGGGCTGCACGGCGTCGGCGCATCGGTCGTCAATGCCCTCTCCTCGCGCCTCGACGTGGACATCGAGCGGTCGCCCTCGATTCAGGGAATGTCCTTCCAGCGGGGCAACCCCGGCGTGTTCGACGGTGACGGCCCCGGGGCGCCGTTCGTCGCGCAGTCCGGACTGAGCCGCAAGGGTGGCCGGGTCAAGAAGGGCGTCAGCGGCACCCGGGTCCGGTTCTGGCCGGACCGGCAGATCTTCACCAAGGACGCGAAGTTCACCTACGACGAGCTGGTCACCCGGGCCCGGCAGACCTCGTTCATCGTGCCCGGCCTCGAGCTGGTGATCCGCGACCTGCGCGGCGACGTACCGGTCGAGGAGTCCTTCCGCCACGACGGCGGCATCTCGGAGTTCTGCGAGTTCCTGGCCGCCGGCGAGCCGGTGACCGAGGTGCTCCGTCTCCAGGGTCAGGAGCGCTTCACCGAGACGGTGCCGCTGCTCGACGACAAGGGCCACATGACCCCGCAGGACGTGGAGCGTGAGCTCGCCGTCGACGTGGCGCTGCGGTGGGGCACCGGCTACGAGACCGAGGTGCGCTCCTTCGTCAACGTGATCGCCACTCCCAAGGGGGGCACCCACGTCGCCGGCTTCGAGCAGGCGATCACGAAGACCTTCAACGACGTCCTCCGCTCCGCCAAGCAGCTCAAGACCGCGGAGCCCGACGTGATCAAGGACGACGCGCTCGAGGGCCTCACCGCCGTGGTCACCGCGCGCCTGGCCGAGCCGCAGTTCGAGGGCCAGACCAAGGAGATCCTCGGCACCCCCGCGGCCCGCAACATCGTGCGCAAGGTGGTCGCGGCCGAGCTCAAGGCGTTCCTCACCTCGACCAAGCGCGCCGACAAGGCGCAGGCCAAGCTGGTGCTGGAGAAGGTCGCCAACGCCTCCCGCACCCGGATCGCCGCCCGTACCCACCGCGAGACCCAGCGCCGCAAGAACGCCCTGGAGTCGAGTGCACTGCCCTCCAAGCTCGCCGACTGCCGCTCCAACGACATGGACCGCAGCGAGCTCTTCATCGTCGAGGGTGATTCGGCGCTCGGCACCGCCAAGCTCGCCCGCAACTCCGAGTTCCAGGCGCTCCTCCCGATCCGCGGCAAGATCCTCAACGTCCAGAAGGCCTCGGTCGGCGACATGCTCAAGAACACCGAGTGCGCCTCGATCATCCAGGTGGTCGGGGCGGGGTCGGGCCGCACCTTCGACCTCGAGGCGCGTCGCTACGGCCGCATCATCTTCATGGCCGACGCCGACTCGGACGGCGCGCACATCCGTTGCCTGTTGACCACGCTGTTCTTCAAGTACATGCCCGACCTGATCACCGAGGGCCGGGTCTACACCGCCGTACCCCCGCTGCATCGGATCGAGCTGTCCAACCCCAAGAAGGGGATGGACAAGTACGTCTACACCTACTCCGACCACGACCTCCAGAGGAAGCTCGCCGAGCTGTCCAAGAAGGGTGTGCGCTGGAAGGACCCCGTGCAGCGCTACAAGGGTCTGGGCGAGATGGACGCCGACCAGCTGGCCGAGACCACGATGGACCCGATGCACCGCACGCTGCGCCGGATCACGGCCGACGATGCCGACGACGCCGCCCAGGTGTTCGAGCTGTTGATGGGCTCCGAGGTGGCCCCTCGCAAGGAGTTCATCGTGCAGGGTGCCTACGAGGTCGACTCCGACGCCATCGACGCCTGAGAGTCTGCGGGCACCCGCAGGGCCAGGAGAGCGATGTCGTCCCTGGGGCGGTTGCTCTGGAAGTCGAGCACGTCGGAGAGGACCCGGTCGACGAGCGCGTCCGGACTCATGTCACCGTCCTGCACCCGGTCCCGCAGCCGCACCTCGCCGTAGAAGGTGCCGCCCTGACGTCCCTCGGTCACGCCATCGGTGTAGAGCACGATGGTGTCGCCCGGGTCGACGTGGCTGACGGTGTCGGTGTAGTGCACCACCTCGAGCGCACCCACGAGCGATCCCGGCTCACCGACCTCCTCGACCGACCCGTCGGCTCGGAACAGCAGCGGTGGCGGGTGCCCGCCACGCACCGACGTGACGTCCCAGCCCCGGGGGGTCCGGCGCAGCCGCAGCAGCACGATCGTGCAGAACCGCTGGGTGGGGTGCTCCAGCAGAAGCGTGTTGAGCAGCGCCATGGTCTTGCGCGGGCTCGGCGTGGACACCACCAGCGCGCGGACGGAGTGGCGCATGAACGCGGTGACGACCGCAGCCTCCACACCCTTGCCGGCGACATCTCCCATGACGATCGCCCAGTCGCCGGTCGAGATCTGGAAGATGTCGTAGAAGTCGCCGCCCACCTCCTCGCCGTCTCCGGCGGGCCGGTAGCGTGCGGCGACCTCGAGACCCGGGATCTCCGGTGAGTGCGGCGGGATCATGGTGGCCTGAAGGGTCTGCGCGAGCTTGACGGCGTTCGCCTCCGAGGCTTCGGCCCTGCGCTTGGCCTCGAGCAGCTCGTGCTCGTAACGACGCCTCTCGGTCGCGTCGAAGACGGCGATGCGGACGGCCGCGGCGCCGCCCCGGTCGGCCTCGGACAGGACCGCGTTCAGCAGGACAGGGAGCACGGTCCCGTCAGCACGTGTCACGTCGAGGGCGATCTCCCTGATCTGGCCGGTCATGTGCAACGAGGGACGGACGTGGGTCTCGTAGAACATCCTGCTCCCGGGCGTGAGCAGCTCGACGAAGCTCTGCTGCGTCAGGTCGCTCACGACGTACCCGGTCCAGGTGAGGAAGGTCCGGTTGGCCTTGACGATCCTGCCGACGACGTCCAGCGAGAGGTAGCCGCACGGTGCTTGCTCGTAGAGCTCGGCCGGGTCGTCGGCGAGCAGTGCCCGGTCGAAGGCCTCCCTGGCCGCGGTGCGGGTCGGTGCGTCAGCCACGACGATCGACGAAGTCGTTGATCGCCTCGACGACCTCTGCTGGAGCACTGAGGTTGGGGCAGTGGCCCGTGGCCTGCAGCACGACGAGCTCGCTGTCGGGAATCTCCCGGGCGACGAACTCCCCGACCTCGACCGGAGCGATGATGTCGTCGCTGCACTGCAGCACCAGGGTGGGGACGGACACGTGGGCGAGGTCGTCCCGGTTGTCCGAGAGGAACGTCGCCCGGGCGAACCGCTCGGCGATGTCGGGGTCGGAGCGGCAGAAGCTGGTGGCGAGCTCCTCGCCCAGCTCGGGTCGCGAGGGGTTGCCCACGATGGCGGGAGCCATCGCGTGGGACCAGCCCACGTAGTTGCTGGCCAGCGACTCGAGCATGGCCTCGATGTCCTCGAGGCCGAAGCCCCCCACGTACGAGGTGTCGTTGATGTAGCGCGGGGACGGTCCCACCATCACCAGGGCGCTGAACCTCGAGGGGTCCTCCAGGTGGGCGAGCATCCCGATCATCGCCGACACCGAGTGACCGACGAACGTGACGTCGCTGAGGTCCAGGTCGCGGCAGATGCGCAGCACGTCCTCGGCGTAGCCTTCGAGGCGCGCATGTCGCTCCGGATCGTAGGTCGCCTGGGCGCCGCCCGCGCCGACGTGGTCGAAGCAGATGACCCGGAAGCGATCCTCGAACGCCGGAGCGACGAAACGCCACATGTGCTGGTCGCATCCGAAACCGTGGGCGAAGAGCATGACCGGGCCTTCGGCGCGGCCGCTCTCCACGACGTTGTACGCCAATCGGGTCTGCATGCCTCGACCTTAGGCCACCGCGCGAGCTCTGCCCTGATCCGTTCGGGCCTTTAGAGGCGCCGGTCCAGCAATCCCGTGTCGACGTCGTAGAGGAAGCCGCCGACCTCGACGGTGTCGGGGATGAGCGGGTGGCTGCGCACCTTGCGGACGTCATCTTGGAGCGCGGTCTCCTGGTCGGGGACCACGCCGAAGGACTGCCAGGAGGCGTCCTGGCCCGCCGAGGCGCCGACACGATCGCGCAGCTCCTCGAGGGTGGAGCTCGCCATGGCGCAGCGGGTGTGCGGCACGACCAGGACGCGCTGCACGTTGAGGAGGTGGACGCCGAGCACCAGGGCCTCGAGCGCAGCCCCGGTGACACGTCCCCCAGGGTTGCGGAAGATCTTGGCGTCCCCGGGGAGGAGGCCCAGCATCCGCAGGGGGTCGATCCGCGAGTCCATGCAGGTCACGACGGCGATGCCTGCGTGGGCGATCCCGTCGAAGCCCCCCAGCGCGAAGTCCTCGGCGTAGGCACGGTTGGCCGCTAGCAGGTCGTCGAAGGCGTCGGTCACGGACCGCAACCTACCGGAGTCTCAGGCCGTCCCGCGCAGGGTCTCGGCGGGGGACAGGTCGCGGGTCGAGGCGGAGCGGAAGGCGATCAGGGCGACGACGGCGGCCAGGACGGCGCACACCGCGGCGCCCCAGAACACGGTCTGCAGCTGGGCCAGTCCCGCCTCCTTGAGCAGGAGGGTGTAGTCGGCGCACTGGGTGCCCGAGGCGCAGACCTCGGCCGGGGTGGGCAGGTCGACCTGCACGGCGTAGTAGCGGCGCAGCCCGATCGTGGTCAGTGCGCTGATGCCCACGAGCATCCCGACCATCCGGGCGACCACGAGCAGGGCGCTGGTGACGCCGTGGACGGCGTCCTGCGTCGCGGCGAGGAGGGCCGCGTTGACGGGTGCGAGCGCGAGCCCGAAGCCGAGGCCGGTGGCGACCAGCGGCACGGTGGCGATCGGGTGCTCCAGGCTGGTCAGGCCCCACCGGGCCATCCACGCGAAGCCACCGGCGGCCAGCACCATGCCACCGCCAGCGACGACGCCGGCCGGGACGCGGCGGGTGAGGTAGCCGCCGAGCAAGGCACCGACAGGCAGCGCCACCAGCAGCCGCACGAGCACGAGGGCGGCGAGCAGCTGGGAGTCGGGGTAGACGGTGACCCGGGCGAAGATCGGGATGTCGACCAGGGCCGCGATCAGCGCCGCACCGACGAAGAAGCTGACCACCAGCGCACCCCATGCCGGGGTCTCGCGCAGCGAGCCGTGCGGGACCAGTGGGTGTCGGCTGACCCGGTTGCGCCACACGAAGCCGGTGGCCGCCAGCGCTGACGCGCCGAGGAGCCACGGGCCGGCGGGGGAGAAGACCGATACCTCGGGGTCGGCGGTCGCGAACGCCAGGATCACCCCGGAGAGTGCGAGCCCGAGCAGGGCGGCGCCGGTGAGGTCGATCTCGGAGGAGGTACGCCGCCAGGACCGCAGGTCGACGACGGGGTGGGCTGCGGCCAGGCAGCGCACGACCAGCGCAACGACGAGCCCGAGCAGCACCAGCGCCGTCGGCGAGAGCCAGCGGGACTCGCCGACCAGCGGGACGAAGGCGAGACCCAGCGTGACGTCGCGGGCCAGGAAGGATGGTTCGAGCAGGACCAGCGTGAGAGCAACCGAGGCGAGCGCGGCCAGGCCGAGACCGAGCAGGTCGCGACCCTCGGACCGCTCCTGGCGCCCGAGACGCCGCACCGCGAGCGCGAGCACGCCACCGACGACCAGGTTGAGCGCGAAGATCGCCTGCCAGGGCGCGACAGCCAGCACGAGGGCGCCGTACAACGGGCCGACGACGCTGCCGAGCTCCTGCACCGCACCGACGACTCCGAGGGGCACGCCTCGACGGGCCGGTGGGTAGAGGTCGGCGACCAGTGCCAACGTCGCGGGCACCAGACCACCACCGCCGACGCCTTGGAGGAAGCGGCCGGTGACCATGCTGGTGAGGTCGTAGGAAGCGGCCGTGATCAGCGACCCGAGCGCGAACACGATCAGCGAGCCGACCAGGACGGGCAACCGCCCACGCAGGTCGGCGATCCGCCCGATGAGGGGAAGCACCGCGACGTAGCCGAGCAGGAAGCCGGACACGATCGGCGCGGCCCGTTGCAGCTCGTCGATCGCGAGACCGACGCCGGTCATCATGTCGGGCAGCGCCAGGACGACGACGTAGGTGTCGGCGGCCGCGAAACCGACGGCCACCGCCGCGAGCACGAGCAGCGAGCGTCGCGGGTCGGTCACGGGGCGGTGATGTCCTTGGTGACGCCGTACCGGGAGAAGGCGATCGTGTAGGTCACCGGGTCGGCGCCGGGGTAGAAGGGGCCGCTCATCGTGACCTCGGCGAGCTGGTCGGCGTCGTCGAGGGTGAAGCTGGTCTCGAAGTCGGCATCGGCCTGCGCGCTCGGGATCACGCCCGCGACCACGTCGCCGGGAATCGTGGCGGTGAACTCGGTGAGCACGACGTCGCCGTCACGGATCTGCTCGCCCTCCTCGACCGACTCCGCCGAGGTGAGCAGGGAGGAGAGACCGCCCTCGGGCTCCATCAGGGCTGCGGGGTCCGGCGCCTGGTAGTCGGCCGGGTCGATCGGGGCGAAGTCTGTGGTGAAGGGCAGGATGGCGTAGACCTCGCCGTCGACCGCGATGACCTCCGCCCTGGCGGTGATCCCCGCGGCCGCGACCTGGATGTCACCCTCGAACGCTGGGGCGTGGGTGCCGACGCCCTCGGCGCTGAGAAGCCCGTTGACCGCCGGCGGCAGCTTGTCGGCCTGCAGGTTGATCTGCACGCCCGCGGCGTCGTCGAGCAGCGTCTTGGCGGCGGCGAGCCGGTCCTCGGGGCTCAGCTCGTCGGCACCCTCGTCGCCGGCGCAGGCGCTCAGGCCGGACGCGACCAGCAGGGTCGTGGCGACCAGCAACGGGGTGAGCCTCATGGCAGCAAGCCTCCCACGGGGCCGGCGACCGCGAGGATGGGTTGCGAACCGGGGGTCCCGGAGCCGTCACGACGGCCGGTGGCCTCGGGCAGGTCGACCGGCGCACCGCTGGCTGCCGCGGCCCGCGCCGGACCGTTGCCGGCCCACGCCAGGACCAAGGTGTCCTCACCCTTGAGGAACCGGTGGCAGCGCACGCCGCCGGTGCCGCGGCCCTTGCCCGGGTACTCCGTCCACGGCGTCACCTTGAGGGCACCAGGCTCGGTGCCGGGCAGAGCGGTCGAGGAGCCCGAAGCGGTCACCACGACGGCGTCGTCGTTCGGCGTGAACGCCCCGAACCACGCGACCCGCTCCTTGGCCGTGAGACGGACGCCGGCGATGCCGCCGCCGGAGCGGCCCTGCGGTCGCACCGCGGACGCCGGGAAGTGCAGCAGCTGGGCGTCGGAGGTGACGAAGCACAGCTCCTCGTCGCCGGTGCTGAGCGCGACCGCGCCCACCACCTCGTCGCCGTCACCGAGCCGGAGGACCTCCCAGTGGTCCCTGTTGGACAGCACCTCGGGGTTGACCCGCTTGACCACGCCGTCGCGGGTGCCGAGCGCCAGGCCGGGACCCTCCTCGCTGAGCGCGACCAGGGCGAGCACACGCTCCCCGGTCTCCAGGGGGAGGAACTCGCTGAGCGGGGCGCCGCCCTGCAGGTGGGGGGCGTTGGCTGTCGCGGGCAGGCTCGGCAGGTCGAGCACGTCCAGGCGGACCACCCGACCCTGGGACGTCACGGCCGCTACCTGGCCCCGGGCGGTCGTGACGACCGCCGAGACGATCACGTCGTGCTTGGCACGTCCGCCGCTGTCGCCGGGCAGCTCGGTGTCCGACGTGCGGGCGAGCAGGCCGCTGGACGAGAGGTAGACGAAGCACGGGTCGTCGGCCACCTCGAGCGGCACCGCGGCGGTGACCGACTGGCCGGCCGAGGCCAGCAGCACGGTGCGGCGCGGCGTGCCGTAGGTCTTCGCGACCTCGGCGAGCTCGTCGGAGACGACCTTCCGCAGCCGGCCGTCGTCGGCGAGGATCTCGTCGAGCCCGGCGATGATCTCCTCCAGCTCGCCCTTCTCCTTGTCGAGCTCGAGCTTGGAGAACTTCGTGAGCCTGCGAAGCGGCATGTCGAGGATGTAGTTGGTCTGGACCTCGGTCAGGTCGAAGACCGTCATCAGCCGCTCGCGGGCCTGCTCGGCGTTGTCGCTGGAGCGGATCAGCTGGATGACCTCGTCGATGTCGAGGATCGCGAGCAGCAGCCCCTCGACGAGGTGCAGCCGGTCGGAGGCCTTGTCGCGGCGGAAGGTGGAGCGGCGGCGTACGACGTCGAACCGGTGGCCGAGGAAGACCTCCAGCATCTCCTTGAGTCCCAGGGTGCGCGGCTGGCCGTCGACGAGCGCGACCGCGTTGATCCCGAAGGAGTCCTCCATCGGGGTCTGCTTGTAGAGCTGCTCGAGCAGCGCCTCGGGGTGGAAGCCGTTCTTGACCTCGATGACCAGCCGCATCCCCTTCTCGCGGTCGGTGAGGTCCTTGACGTCGGAGATGCCCTGGATCTTCTTGGCCTGGACCAGGCTCTTGATCCGCTCGATGACCTTCTCGGTGCCGACGCCGTAGGGCAGCTCGGTCACCACGATGCCCTTGCGGCGCGGCGTGACGCTCTCGACGCGGGCGGTCGCGCGCATCCGGAACGAGCCGCGGCCGGACTCGTAGGCGTCGCGGATGCCGTCGAGGCCGACGATCTTGCCGCCGGTGGGCAGGTCGGGACCGGGGATGAAGCGCATCAGGTCGTCGAGGCCGGCCTTGGGGTGGGTGATCAGGTGCCGCAGCGCCTGGACCACCTCGACGAGGTTGTGCGGCGCCATGTTGGTGGCCATCCCGACCGCGATGCCGGCCGCGCCGTTGACGACGAGGTTGGGCAGGGCCGCCGGCAGCACCGCCGGCTCGAGCTCGCGGCTGTCGTAGTTGGGCTTGAAGTCGACGGTGTCCTCGTCGATCGAGGCGGTCATCGCCACCGCGGGTGCGGCCATCCGGCACTCGGTGTAGCGCATCGCGGCGGGCGGGTCGTCGGGCGAGCCGAAGTTGCCGTGTCCGTCGACGAGCGGCACCCGCAGCGACCAGGGCTGCACCATCCGGACCAGGGCGTCGTAGATCGCGCCGTCGCCGTGCGGGTGCAGGCGACCCATCACCTCACCGACGACCCGTGCGCTCTTGACGTGGCCGCGGTCGGGCCGCAGGTTCATGTCGGCCATGGTGTAGAGGATCCGGCGCTGCACCGGCTTGAGCCCGTCGCGGGCGTCGGGGAGGGCCCGGCTGTAGATGACGGAGTAGGCATACTCCAAGAAGCTGCTGCGCATCTCGTCGCCGACGTCGATGTCGAGGATGTTCTCCTCGAAGTCGTCAGGAGGGAGCGTGCTCTTGGTGCGAGAGGCCATGACGCCATTCTCACCCGGGTGACCGACCGGTCCCACGGGGGCACGCCGGACCGTGGGCGGCGGCCTCGGAACGATAGGGTTTCGACTCGTGAGCGTCGAGGGAACGACCGCCGAGGGGATGACGGGCGCCGGGGTGACCTACCCGCGGCACTGGGAGGCCGACGTCCTGCTGCGCGACGGCCAGGCGGCGCACCTTCGGCCGATCGTCGCGGCCGACCGCGACCTGCTCGTGGAGTTCTACGAGCAGGTCTCTGCGGAGTCCAAGTACCTCCGCTTCTTCGCCCCGATGCCGAATCTGTCGGAGAAGGACGTGGTCCGCTTCACGCAGGTCGACCACCACGAGCGGGTCGCCTTCGTGCTCACCGTGGCGAAGAAGATGATCGCCGTCGGCCGGTTCGACCGGCTGCCCGGCACCCGCGAGGGCAAGGTGCTGGCCGAGGTCGCCTTCCTGGTCCAGGACGCCCACCAGGGCCGCGGCATCGCGCAGCTCCTGCTCGAGCACCTCGCGCAGGCCGCCCGCGAACGCGGCATCGACACCTTCGAGGCCGAGGTGCTGCCGGAGAACCAGCGGATGACCCAGATCTTCCGCGAGGCCGGCTACCACGTCGCCGGCGGCTACGAGGACGGCGTCCTGCGCCTGGAGTTCCCGATCAACGCCACCGACACCTCGGTGAACGTGATGCAGGCGCGCGAGCACCGTGCCGAGGCGGCGTCGATCCAGAACTTCTTCAACGCCGGCAGCGTCGCCGTCATCGGCGCCTCCCGGCGCCAGGACACGATCGGTCAGACCCTGGTGCGCAACCTCGTGCTCGGTGACTACCAGGGCCGCGTGTACGTCGTGAACCCGGCGGCCACGTCGGTGGCCGGGCTGCCGGCGTACGCCTCGGTGAGTGACATCCCGGACCAGGTCGACATCGCAGTGGTGGCGGTGCCGTCGGAGTCGGTGCCCGACGTCGTGCTCGACTGTGCCGCCAAGGGCGTGCACGGGCTGGTCGTGGTCTCGTCCGGCTTCGCCGAGACCGGCGAGGAGGGCCGCCAGCGGCAGCGGCGGCTGGTCGGGCTGGCGCGCAGCTACGGCCTCCGCCTGATCGGACCCAACTGTCTCGGCATCATCAACACGGCCGGGCGCTTCTCGCTGAACGCCTCGTTGGCGCCGGTGATGCCGCCGCGTGGCCGGGCCGGCTTCTTCTGCCAGTCCGGTGCGCTCGGCGTCGCGATCCTGGAGAAGGTCGGCCGCCGCGGCCTCGGGCTGTCCACCTTCGTCAGCGCCGGCAACCGTGCCGACGTGTCCGGCAACGACCTGCTCCAGTACTGGGAGGAGGACGACAGCACCGAGGTCGTGCTGCTCTACCTGGAGTCGATCGGCAACCCGCGCAAGTTCTCCCGGGTCGCGCGGCGGGTGTCTCGTCGCAAGCCGGTGATCGCGGTGAAGTCCGGCCGGAGCACCCAGGGCGTGCCGATGGGTCACGCCGTGCGCTCGATGGCCGCGCCGCAGGCCGCTGTGGACGCCATGTTTCGCCAGGCCGGCGTGATCCAGGTGGACAACCTCGACGAGCTCTTCGACGTCGCCCAGCTCGTCGCCCACCAGCCGCTCCCGCGCGGTCGCCGGGTCGCGGTCGTCGGCAACTCCGACGCGCTCGGACTGCTCGCCGCCGACGCCGCCGCCTCGGTCGGGTTGTATGCGAGGGCGCCGGTCTCCCTCGGCCCTGACGCCACCGCCGAGGACTTCGAGGAGGCGCTCGACGCAGCGATCGACGACCCCGAGGTCGACTCGGTCGTCGCGGTGTTCATCCCGCCGCTCAACACCACGGGCACCGAGGTGGCGCACGTGCTCGCCGCGGTGGGGGAGCAGTCCGACAAGCCGCTGGTCTCCACCTTCCTCGGCGTCGAGGGGGTCCCCGAGCTGCTCCGGGTGCCCGATGTCGCCGGGGCCACCGCCGGTCGCGGCTCGGTGCCGTCCTACCCGGCGGTGGAGGCGGCCGTGCGTGCGCTCGCCCGGGTGGTCGACTACGCCGAGTGGCGGCGCAAGCCCGAGGGCGAGCTGGTCACGCCCGACGAGGTCGACATCGCCCGCGCTCGCCGGGTCGTCAACGGCGCGCTCGTCGAGCAGCCCGACGGCCGTGACCTGACCTTCCCCGAGCTGCGTGACCTGCTCGACGCCTACGGCATCGATCTCTGGGACCGCGTCCAGGTCGACACCGAGGAGTCAGCGGTGACGGCGGCCGCCAGGCTGGGGTACGACGTCGTGCTGAAGGCCACTGCCGAGCACCTTCGCCAGCGTCCCGACATGGCCCACGTGTGGCGCAACATCGACACCGAGGCCGAGATGCGCGACGCGTGGCAGACCATGCAGGGCCTCGTCGAAACCCCAGGGTCGGCCCGCTTCATCGTGCAGAAGGTGGCCGAGCCCGGCGTACCGGTCGGCATCGGCGGTGTCGAGGACCCGCTCTTCGGTCCGGTCGTCTCCTTCGGCGTCTCCGGGGCCGCCACCGAGCTGCTCGCCGACCGCTCCTACCGGATCCCGCCGATGCACGGCGGGGAGGCCGCCGAGATGGTCCGCGAGATCAAGGCCGCCCCGCTGCTCTTCGGCTACCGCGGCAGCGAGAAGGTCGACGTCGAAGCCGTCGAGGCCCTGCTGCTGCGCGTCGCCCAGCTCAAGAACGACCTGCCCCAGGTGCGCTCCCTCGACCTCAACCTCGTGCTCGTCGGTGCCGCAGGTGCGACCGTCCTCAACGCCGTCGGCCGGGTCGAGCCCGTCTCCGACGCGCGCTCGGACTGGTTCACCCGCCGGCTGAGCACGCAGGCCGGGGACACGCTGCACGACTGAGGTGGCAGCAGCGTCGGCAATCCGACGCTGCTGTGCCTACAGAGCGGTGACGATCTGCCAGAACGCGCGCTCGTACGTCGAGTCGGTCCGTCGGTCGGGTTGCTGCCGGTGGGTGCCGGATGCGTCGACGGTGAGGTGGTAGCCGTGGGGGGTGCGCCAGGTGTGGGTGCCTGGCTCGGGTTGTCGGTGTCGCCAGCCGGGGGCGTGCGTCTTGATCCGATGTTCGGTGCGGGTCAGTGGGCCGAGGTTGGCGATCCGGGTCTGGCCCGGCGGGCCCTGGGCGGAGTGGGCAATCGTGTGGTCGGTGTCCATCCGGCGGGACCGCGACGGCGACCAGGGGAAGACCGCTGGCGGGGCTGCGGAGTCGGAGTTGTTCGCGGAGCCGGTCGGGGACCTCGTAGGCATCGACGGGCAGGTCGTGCTCGAGGTCGATGACGGGCTTGAGGGTCACGTGGGAGTGGCGCAGGAAGTCGCGGGCCTGGCCGAGGGTGATCGGGCCGACGTCCTCCATCCGGGCGACACCCTGACCGGTGGTGATGGCTTCGCGGGACACGTGGACGTAGAGCACCACCGGTGGTTGAGGAGCGAGCGAAGCGAGCGTCTCGAAACCTCCGGCGGACAGGTGCGGTGGTTTCGAGACGGCCTCGGCTATCGCCTCGCCCTCCTCAACCACCGTGGCGTCGCCGAGCAGGGCCAGCACCTTCTCCGGGTGGGCGAGGAGGCCGAGGGCTTCGGAACGCCTCACGCCGACGGGGCTGGTGTCGCCGTTGGTGTGGAGGAGGTCGGCGATCCGGTCGATCACGGCGATGAGGTAGATGACCTCGCCGGCGGTGGCCTTGGCGATGAGCGTCTTGAGTCCGTGGTCGTTGGACTGGCCGGTGACCACGAACCGGTCGAGCTCGGCCTCGACACGTCGGGCCTCGGCCGCCTTCGGATCGGCGGTGATGATGCGTGCCTCGAGCAGATCCTTGAACCGTCCCCAGGGCAGCGACCCGAGGTAGCCGGTGGTGGACTCATCGACGTAGGCGGCCTGGGCGTGGGTGAGGCCGGTGGCCGGGTGCGGGCCGCGACCTGGCGGGCCTGCCACGCCCGCACCGCACCGGCCTGCAACGCCGACCACAGCAGCGGGTGCCGGTGCCGCAGGTCCAGCGCGTCCGCGATCAGGGTCGACGCGGAGGCCAGCGACCGGCCGGTGAGGACGGCGAGCTCGGCGGCGGCGAACTCGCCGGCCTCGGGAGTCCCCTCACCGCCATAGCGTTTCGCGCGTTCCATCCCGGGCAGCACCGGACGCGGCGCCAGCGACTCGGTCGGGTGCAGGTCGGCCCACGCCGCGGCAAGGACCAGCTCCCGGGTCTCGGCGGCCAGCAGGGTGGCGTGGTTGGCGACCAGGGCGTCGGCGATGCCGTGCCCGTCGAGGTCTGCCACGTCTGCTGCCATGACCCCAAATCTAGAGGTCGCCGCCGACAGTTTTGTCCGTTGTGCACAACGAGATTGGCGGATTGGTGCGGTGGTTTCGAGACGCTCGCAGGCTCGCTCCTCAACCATCGGTGGGGCGCTGGGTGCGGTGGTTTCGAGACGCTCGCAGGCTCGCTCCTCAACCACGGTGGGGCGCTCGGTGCGGTGGTTTCGAGACGCTCGCAGGCTCGCTCCTCAACCACCGTGGGGCGCGTCGGTGCGGGTGGTTTCGAGACGCTCACTTCGTTCGCTCCTCAACCACCGTGGGGGGAGCTCGCTCCTCAACCACCGTGAGGGATACCTCATTCACCCGGGGCGGACGCAACCTTGTCGATCGATTGGCCGCGGTTGCATGAGGCCACCTCGCCGGTCGGGCCGACACACGGGTCCAGCACGGCCGCGACGTCCGAGGGGTAATGGTTGAGTGCCCTCGTCTCCGAGTCCAGGAAACCGCCTCCTCCGCGGACGCTATCGCCGGGTCGGACCTCGACTCCGTCGGGAAGGGCCAGCACCTCCCGGTCGCTGTCCCACTGCGTCCCTTCGGGCCAGACTGCCGGGAACCCGGTGACCCGCAGGCAGCCACCCCTGAAGGTGAGCGTGCCCTCGATCAGGGCGTCGGAGCCCACCTTGCTACTGCCCTCCGACGTGACGAGCGGACCCCTCGACCCTGACCTGTGGCTGGCCCCCACAGCTCGCCGAGGACATCAGGGCAGCTGCCGAGCACAGGGCGAGAGTGCCTCGCTTGGCTCTCGCGATCGCGGTCCGGCTCATCTGCGCATCTTCCTCGAGAGGGGTGGCCGTCTGCCAGCGAACAGGCCGGAGGTTTCGAGACGCTCACTCCGTTCGCTCCTCAACCACCGGAGGGGTTCGCTCCTCAACCACCGGAGGGGTTCGGTCCCCGACCACCGGGTGGCTGCGTGTAAGACTGAGCCGCATGAGCGACCGCACCATCGACCTGCGCCAGGCCATCGAGCAGTCCGGCTACTACCCGGACGTCGTGGCGCACGCGGTCGACGCCGCAGTGGCGGGGGAACGGATCAACGCGTTCCTGGTGCACCACGAGCCGACGATCGACGAACGCGACGAGGTGCGCCGGCACATGACCGTGCTGGTGCTGACCCCGTCGCGGCTGATCCTGGCCCACACCGACGAGCACGCCCCCGACGACCTGCTGCCGGCGCCGTACACCTCCTCCTCCACCGAGGCGGTCTCGGTCTCGGCGATCCGCTCGGTGGTGGTCAACCGGATGGTCGCCAACCCCGCGTCGTACGCCGGCAAGCCGATCCCCTCGCCGGGAGCCAACGAGGCCGTCCTCACCATCGGGTGGGGGGCGGTCGGCCGACTCGACCTGGAGCCGGCCGGCTGTTCCGACCCGGAGTGCGAGGCCGACCACGGCTACACCGGCGTGGTCACCTCCGACGACTTCTCGCTCCGCGTCAGCGCGGCCGCCGAGGGGCCCCAGGCGGTGGCCGACCTGCTCGGCTTCGCCGATGCGCTCTCGGCCCGCACCGGGAGCGCCGCGGCTCTGCGATGACGGCGCCGCCCCAGGTGCCGGCGGGGGCCGGCTTCGTCAACCCTGCCTACGGCAAGGGCTCGCTCGGCGACGTGCTGCCGGCCGTGGCGACCGCGCTCGGGGTCGATGCCGGCCTGCCCGACCCCGGCATGGGCCTGCCCGAGGCGCCGGGCTACGTGGTGTTCCTCGTCGACGGTCTCGGCTACGAGCTGCTGCGTGACCACCCCGAGGAGGCGCCCTTCCTGCACGCCCATCTCGGCGAGTCGGCCACGGTCGGGGTGCCGTCGACGACGGCCACCAGCCTGACCTCGCTCGGCACCGGGATCCCGCCGGGCCGGCACGGGGTCGTCGGGTTCACCAGCCGTATCCCCGGCACCAACGACCTGCTCAACGCGCTCTCGTGGTCCAAGGACGTCGACCCGCAGGCCTGGCAGCCGCACACCACGGCCTTCACCCGACTCTCGGCCGCCGGCGTGCACGCCACGGTCGTCAACAAGCGCGACTTCCGTGGCTCGGGCCTCACCGTCGCCGGGCACCGCGGCGCCGAGTTCGTCGGTGCAGACCGGGTGGGCGAGCGGCTCGCGGCAGTGCTCGAGGCCTCGGAGCGGGCACCCTCGCTGACCTACATGTACGACGGCGACCTCGACTGGACCGGCCACCGCTACGGCGTCGCCTCGCCGCACTGGGAGCAGCAGCTCGCGATGATCGACGCGGCCGCCGAGCACCTGCGCGAGACGCTGCCCGGCTCGACCCGGATCCTGGTCGTCGCCGACCACGGCATGGTCGACTCGCCTCCGGAGTCGCGGGTCGACACCGACGACGAGCCCCAGCTGCTCGACGGGGTCCACCTGCTCGGCGGGGAGGCCCGCTTCCGGCACGCCTACTGCCGCTCCGGTGCCGTCGACGACGTGGTGGCCACCTGGCGGGCGACCCTGGGGGAGCGGGCTGTGGTGCTGGCCCGGGACGACGCGATCGCCCAGGGCTGGTTCGGCGACGTCGACGACGCCGTCCGCCCACGGCTCGGCGACGTGATGGTCGCCTGCCGCGACGACTTCTCGGTGATGTCGACCGCGCTGTTCGCCTACGAGACCACCCTGGTGGGCCTGCACGGCTCGCTCACCTCGGCGGAGATGCTGATCCCGCTGATCCTGCTCTGATCGCGCGCGCCCCGCTGCGCCCCGGCCGTCGGGTCATGGCAGGATTTCGACCCATGGCCGAGCTGCAGTTCTTCACCGGGACGATGGACTCCGGGAAGTCGACCCTCGCGCTCCAGACCAACCACAACCACGCCGCTCGCGGCCGGTCGGGTCGGATCTTCACCAGCCACGACCGGGCCGGCGCCGCGACGCTCTCGAGCCGTCTCGGCCTCCAGCACGACGCGATCGAGGTGCCCGAGGACTTCGACTTCTGGCGGTACGTCGTGGACACCCTGACCCGCGGCGGCCGGGTCGACTACCTCATCTGTGACGAGGCGCAGTTCTATGCGCCGATCCAGATCGAGCAGCTTGCCCGGATCGTCGACGAGCTCCAGATCGACGTCTTCGCCTTCGGCATCCTCAGCGACTTCCGCTCCTACATGTTCCCCGGCTCGGCCCGGCTGGTCGAGCTCGCCGACAGGATGCACGTGCTCCAGGTCGAGGCGCTGTGCTGGTGCGGCAAGCGCGCCACCCACAACGCCCGCACCGAGAACGGCGTGATGGTCACCGAAGGCGAGGTGATCGTCGTCGGTGACGTGGACACCCCTGACGACGACGCACCTCCCGAGGTGGGCTACGAGGTGCTCTGCCGCCAGCACCACCGCCGCGGCCTCACCGCCGACCGCGCGCAGGCGGTCTCGATGATCGGCGAGCCGCTGCCCTTCGGGGAGAGCCGGCTGTGACCGCACCCGACCCGCTCCTCGCACCCGAGGACGCCCTCGACCTCGTCGGTGCTGCGACCTTCCTCGACGTCCGCTACCAGCTCGGTCGCACCGACGGGCACGAGCAGTACCTCGCCGGTCACGTGCCGGGAGCCGCCTACGTCGACCTCAACGCCGACCTCGCCGACCCGGTCGGCGACGGCTCGCGCGGGCGGCACCCGCTGCCCGAGCCGGAGCGATTCGCGGCGGTGATGCGCGCCGCCGGCGTCCGTCACGACCGCACGGTCGTGGTGTACGACGGACTGGCCGGAGCGTCCGCGGCGCGGGCTTGGTGGCTGCTGGTGCACCACGGCCACGCCGACGTACGCCTGCTCGACGGCGGCTGGACCGGCTATGTCGACGCCGGCGGTCCCGTCGCCACCGGGGAGGAGACGCCCGAGCCGGGCGACTTCCACGCCGGCCCTGGTGTGCTGCCGGTCCTCGACGACGCCGCCGCAGGCGACCTGGCCCAGCGGGGCGTGCTCGTCGACGCCCGCGCCGCCGAACGCTTCCGGGGCGAGACCGAGCCGGTCGACCCGGTCGCGGGGCACATCCCCGGCGCGGTCAACGTGCCGACCTCGGCCAACCTGGACTCCGGACGCTTCGCCGGGCTCGAGGAGCTGCGGGAGACCTACGCGGGTGTCGGAGCGCTGGCAGCGGACGCCCAGGTCGGCGCCTACTGCGGGTCGGGCGTGACCGCCGCCCACGACGTCTTCGCGCTGCGGCGCCTCGGCGTGGACGCCGCGCTCTACCCCGGGTCGTGGAG
This sequence comes from uncultured Actinomycetota bacterium, assembly GCA_963772415.1. Classification (GTDB taxonomy): domain Bacteria; phylum Actinomycetota; class Actinomycetes; order Propionibacteriales; family Nocardioidaceae; genus Nocardioides_B. The sequence goes on from CAVYWU010000009.1 coordinate 34,095, forward strand.
CGCGTGGGTCAGCGACCCGTCGCGTCCGGTGGCGACGGGGGAGTAGCCGGGCTACTCGCCCTTGCCGCCGCCGAACATGATCTCGTCCCAGCTCGGCACCGAGGCCCGGCCACGCTTCTTGGCCGGCTTCTTCTCCTCGGCGTCGGCCTCGCTGCTGTCCTCCGCCGCGGTCTCCTGGGGCTCGGCCGGGGGCGCAGGCGGGCTGGGCCGCTCGCTGGCCTGGGTGGCGATCCAGTCGGCCTGGTCGGTGTGCACCGAGCCCGACGCAGGAGCCGCAGGGGTGAGGGGTGCCGCCGTCTCCTCGCTCACCATTCCGATCGCGTCCTCGCCCAGTGGGAGCTCGTCGTCGTGGGGGACGGCCGAGAGCCGGCGTCCCGGTGCCGAGGCGCTGCGCGGCTGCGGACCCTTGCTCGCGGACTGCTCGCCGACCAGCCAACGGGCCTCGTCGTCCTCTGCCACGACGTAGCGGCCGGGCGCGTCGAAGACGAACTCGGCGTGCCGGGTGCTCTCGCCGGAGCGGTAGTCGGCCACCAGCGTCCAGCGGCCGTCCTCGCGCCGCCAGGCGTCCCAGTCCACGGAGTCGGGGTCGACGTTGCGCGAGCGCAGCCGCTCGGCCACGGCGTCACCGAGCAGCCGGGAGGAGCCCTCGCCGGCCTTGCGGCGCACGGAGGCGCGCTGGGCCCGCTCGGCGACGTGGGCCCGCTCGGCCAGCACCGGGGTGGCGTAGCCCATGATCTTGTCCAGGCTCGTCGAGGCCGCCGTGGCAACGCTCTCGGGCGTCTCACCGGCGCGGATGCGTGCCTGGATGTCGCGGGGTCGCAGTGCGCTCTCCATGGTGATCTCCAACTGGCCGAGGCGGGTCTGGTCACCTCGAAGGGCGGCCCGGAGCTTGGCATCGGCGGCGAGCGTGAACTCCGCACCCGAGTCGCTGACCAGGACCAGCTTCGTCCCGTCGTCGGTCAGCCCCACGAGCGTGAGGTCCTGCTGCTCCATCGCCGGCGCGTGCTCCCTTCGGTGTGCGCTGTGTGTCGTGCTGGTGGTGACGTTGAGCCTACTTCAGGCGGAGGGCCCCGGACGGCAGTGCCGCGCGTGGCGTCGGGGGCAACCCGCACCGCCGGGCAGCGTCCGCCCTACCCTTTCGCACATGCTGCTCACGGTGCTCGACCTCGTCGGCATCTTCGTCTTCGCGCTGTCCGGTGGGCTGGTCGCGGTGCGCAAGGACCTCGACATCTTCGGCGTCCTGGTGCTGGCTGGTACGACGGGGCTCGGCGGCGGCTTCCTGCGCGACGTGCTGATCGGCGCGGTGCCGCCGGCGGCACTGGCCGACTGGCGCTACCTCGTCGTCCCCGTGACCGCTGGTCTCGTGGCCTTCAGGTTCCACCCGAGCCTGGGCCGACGCGAACGTCTGGTCAACGTGTTCGACGCCGCCGGGCTGGCGTTGTTCTGCGTCGTCGGTGCGCTCAAGGCGCTCGACTTCGGGCTCGGTCCGCTGCCGGCCGCACTGCTCGGGATGGTCTCGGCCATCGGTGGTGGCATGGTGCGCGACCTGCTTGCCGGGAGGGTGCCGATCGTGTTCCGTGGCGAGCTCTACGCCACCCCCGCGCTGGTCGGCGCCGGCCTCGCGGTGCTCGGTGTGCAGGCCGGGCTCGAGCCCGTCGTGGTGGCGCTCCCGGCCGCGACGGTCTGCCTGGTCTGGCGGCTGCTCGCGATGCGTCGCGGCTGGAACGCTCCGCGGCCCAGCGGCAGCGCGAGCACCTGACCGTCTGGGCCGCCTACCAGCCGGCGGTGCCCGGCTCGCCCTTGAACGGTCCGACCACCCGCGAGGTCACCCAGCCGCCGTAGAAGCCACCCGGTTGCGGGACGGCCTCCTCGCCGTCGACGGTGCAGCTGTCCATCGCGGCGGCGTACACCGCGACGTGGTCGCGGATCGTGAGGAAGCCCTCGGTCGGCTCGGGGTAGCCCCATGCCGCACGCGGAGCGACGGCGCCGCCGGAGACGACGTCGTAGTAGCGCGCGGCGCCCTTCCACTCGCACCAGGAGGAGCCGTCGCCCGGCACCAGGCTGCCCTCCACGAAGGCCTCCACCGGCAGGTAGTAGGTCGGTGGATGGCTGGTCTCCAGCACCCGCAGCGCCGCGCGGGTGGAGACGATCGTCCGGCCGCCCAGGGCGACCTCGACGTGCTCGTCGGTGCGCTCCAGCCGCGGCGGGCGTGGGTAGTCCCAGACGGACTCCTGGCCCGGTCCGGGCGGCTGCGCGTTTGGCCTGCTCACGGGCCTAGTCAACCTCGCGGGACCAAGCCGCGTGCCACCCCGCGTGCCACTGCGGGCGCGTTTCGCCATGGACGCCACCGCGAGATCCCGACCCGACGGCATCGCGTGGGCGTAGACGCTCTCGAAGGTCTGTGCGTGTGACCGAGGATGCTCGCGATGGTCGCGGGCGGCAACCCATGCGAGCGTCGAGCGTCCGGGTGACCGAGAGGACTCCCCGCGTTCGATCAACATCCTCCGGATGAAGAGCAAGGGCCTTCCCGATGCGCAGACCACACACCACGAACAGCCTCTCGAGCACGGTCAGGGCTGCCACGTGGTGGAGCGGCGTGCCGTCGTCGTAGATGGCGTCGAGCGCTTCGGTGCGTGTGGATGTCGCCGTGGCGGAGCAGCCACTTGGCGAGGTTGTTGCGCCAGGTGACGTTGACGCCGTCGGGTTGGGTCTTGATGGTTACGTCTTCGGCGTTGACGGTGACGATGAGCCCTTGGACGTAGACGGGGAAGCCGCAGGCGGCGGTGAGGAGTTTCGCGGCTCGTTCGGCTTCGTAGCGGCTGTTGCGCACGTAGGGCTGGCGGTGTCCGTTGACCATGAAGGTGTTGCCGCCGACCCAGATTCTCGCGCCGGGGTGGTTCTTGGCGTTGACGGTGAAGACCCCGCCTGGGCCGATGAGGAGGTGGTCGATGTCGGAGCCACGGTCCCCGACGGGGATGGCGTGAAGGGAACGCCAACGCGGGTCCTTCTTCGCGACTTTGGCGAGTTGGGTTGCGACCTTCTCCTCGCCGTCTGCACCGATGCGCCACGCACGTTCGTCAGTGTGCACGCCGAGGACGCGAGCGAGCACTGTCTTGACTGGGGCGGCGTCGCGGGCGGCTTGGGCCTGCTCGCGAGCTTCCGCCCCTGGTTGGTTGGTCGCGAGGTCCAGCCAGGGGCGGGCTACTGGCACGTCGGCCGAGATCTGGCTGGCGGGCGCGGTGCCTGCTGGGGCGGGAGGCTCAACGACGGGCGAGGCAGCCAGACGGGCTCTCCGGGACTCCCAGTGCGACCGGTACAGCCTCTGTGACCGGGCTGGGCACGCTCATGCCAGCGGCCTCCTGATCGGCCTTCCAAACTTCAAAGGCAGTCTGCAGTGCAGGCAGGTACTCCGGCGACTCAGGGTGCGCTTCCCCCGTCAACAGGTCCCAGAAGCCGACCTTCGTCTCGTCAGGCAAGGTCACGTAGAGGCGGTCCTTGCCGTACCGCTTCCACCGGTTCACCACGAGGTCTTGGTCGCTCACCAATGAATCATCGGCGGGATTGCTCGGCGCTGCAGTGATTCCTCCGAATCACACGTGGCGTATGGGGCCTAGTCGAACCTCAGCCGGGAGGTTGCGTCGGGAGCCGCTTGCTCCCGTGCCCGCCGCTCGTCAGCCGCTTGCTCTCGCTGCGCTTGCTCACGCTGAGTCATGATCCGGCGGTCGACGTTGGCTGCGTTCACGGCGTACTTGAGCGTGGCCAGGTGGACTTGTTGGACTTCTTCAATCGTGGTGCCGTCGAGGATGAGTCCCAGACGGACTCCTGGCCCGGTCCGGGCGGCTGCGCAGTCGGTCGCTTCATCCAGCTCATCGGCCCAGCACCCTGTCGAGGTAGACGTTGGTGAACACCCGGTCCGGGTCCACCCTGTCGCGGACGGCGCGGAAGTCGTGCCACCGCGGATAGAGCCCGGCCAGGCCCTCGTGGCAGCGGGTGTGCAGCTTGCCCCAGTGCGGGCGGCCGTCGTGGTCGCGCAGCACCGCCTCGACCGCGCGGAACGGCTCGGTGTGGTCGGTGGCGGCGTTGACGTGGAAGGAGAGGAAGACGGTGTCGCGACCGTGGGCGCCGGCCAGCCAGGGCTCCTCGGCGCGGGCGAAGCGCACCTCGACCGGGAAGGTGATCGGCCAGCGGCCCCGGTCGATCACCCGTCGCGCCTCGACGAGGGCATCCATGCCGGCGGCGCGCGGCACGGCGTACTCCATCTCGCGGAAGCGCACCCGGCGCTCGCTGACCAGCACCTTGTGGGAGGTGTCGGTGTAGGTGCGCGCCGTCAACGCCCGGGCGGTGACCCGGTTGATCCGGGGTACGGCGCGGGGGAGCACGTTGCCGACCCGGTTGACCAGGCCGAAGCCGGTGTTGGCCATCAGCTCGTCGTCGACGTAGGCGCGGACCCGCGAGAGCGGCGCCGGGTCGTCGTGCGTCCGGTCGTTGCGCTTGACCAGGGCGCGCGAGGTGTAGGGGAACCAGTGCACGTCGACGTGGTCGTGCTGCTCGACCAGCTCGTCGAAGCCGCGCACCAGGTCGGTGAAGGTCATCGGCGCCTCGGTCGCGGCAAGGAGGAACGCCGGCTCCACCCGGAAGGTGACCGCGACCAGCACCCCCACCGCGCCCAGCCCGACCCGGGCCGCCTCGTAGAGGTCGGGATCGTGCTCCGCGTCGACGGTCACGAGGCTGCCGTCGGCGGTGACGAGCTCGAGCCGGACGACCTGCGACGACAGCGACGCCCAGCGTCCGCCGGAGCCGTGCGTCCCGGTCGAGACGGCCCCGGCGACCGTCTGCCGGTCGATGTCACCGAGGTTGCCCAGGGCCAGCCCGAGCCCGTCGAGCGCGGCATTGAGCACGTGCAGCGGTGTGCCGGCCAGGACGGTGACGGTCATCGCGGACCGGTCGACGCTGCGCACGCCGACCAGCCTCTCCGGCCGCAGCAGCAGGCCGTCGGTCACGGCGATCGCGGTGAAGGAGTGGCCGGTGCCGATCATCTTGACCCGCAGCCCCTGGCGGCGGGCGGCGTGCACGGCGTCGACGACCTGCTCGGCGTCGGTGGGAGAGATCGCCTGCTGGGGCCGGGCGTCGGCAAGGCCGGACCAGTTCTGCCACGTCCGCGCCGCGCTCATGCCCCCACTCGCTCCATGCCGGAACGATAAGGCACGACCCGTTGGGCACCCCTGGGCATACTCGAGGAGTGCTGACGCGAGTACGCCACGAGATGGGCACCCGGCTCTTCGCCCGGGTCGCCGGGCCCGAGGGTCCGCGCAGGCGTGATCGGATCCATCTCACTGACGGGCCGCGCTGGTTCGAGGACGGCAGCGCGATCCGGCGGGTGCACGGCGACGCCTCGATGTTCACCGGTGGGATCCGGGCGCTGCTGTTGCAGTCGTTGCACCCGCTCGCGATGGCCGGGGTGATGGAGCACTCCGGCTTCGAGGGCGACCCCTGGGGGCGGCTCCAGCGCACCAGCCACTTCCTCGCGGTGACCACCTTCGGGACCGCCGCCGACGCCGAACGGATGGTGGCGATGATCCGCCGCGTCCACGAGGGCGTCGTCGGCACCGCCCCGGACGGGCGGCCCTACGCCGCCTCCGACCCGCACCTCTTGGAGTGGGTGCACGTCGCAGAGATCGACAGCTTCCTCACCGCGCACCAGCGGTACGGCGCCGCGCCCCTGGACCAGGCCGGTCGCGACGCCTACGTGGCCGAGACCGCCCGCGTGGCCGAGGCGCTCGGCGTGGTCGGGCCGCCCCGCACCGAGGCCGAGCTGGCGCAGCGGCTGGCCGGCTTCCGGCCCGAGCTCGCCTCCACCCCGGCCGCGCGCGAGACCGCCCGCTTCCTGCTGCGACGGCCGCCGCTGCCGGTCCTGGCGCGGGCGCCGTACGGCGTGCTGGCGGCGACCGCGGTCAGCATGATGCCGCGCTGGAGCAGGCGTGAGCTGCGGCTGCCCTACCTGCCGGTCACCGAGGCGGTGGCGGTGCGCGCCGCCGGCACGGTGGCTACGAAGACGATCCGGTGGGCACTGACCCCGCCTCCCGAGCGCGAGCCCGTGACGCAGCCCTGACCGCAGCCGTGAACGCGGCGACCACCCCGATCACCCCCGAGGCAACCGGCACCCAGTAGGACGCCGAGGCACCGGACCGGTCGATGACCACTCCGGCGAGCGCAGCGCCGGGCGCGATCCCCGCAGCCATGCCGGTGTGGATGATCGACATCCCCTCGGTCAGCCGCGAGGTGGGCACCACCTCCTCGGTGAGCGCCATCAGCGCGATCAGCGTGGGTGAGATGGCGAAGCCGGCCACCAGCAGCACCACGGTCATCGCCGCGAAGCCGTCCAGGAAGGGCAGCGGCAGCACCGACAGCGCGAGCGCGGCGAGCCCCCACCGGAAGCGGGCGGCGTTGGCTGCGCGCCAGGAGATCGCCCCGGTGATGATCCCCGACAGCAGGCTGCCCAGCGCCCAGGTCGCGAGCAGCAGTCCGCTGACGGCCTTGGAGCCGAGCTCCTCGGCGAAGGCGACCGTGGCGACCTCGACGGATCCGAACACCGACCCGATCGCGGCGGAGGCGACCACCATCGGGACCAAGGTGGCCCACGGCATCCGCGGCCGGTCGCGCCGGTCCGGCACGCGGGGGTGCAGCGGGGGCTCGGTGCGGCGCTGGGCCGCGAGCAGCGCGGTGCCTGCCGCTCCCACCACGAGCGCCGTGCCCAGTCCGGCGAGCGGGTGGATCGCGGTCGCGAGCAGGGTCACCACGGTGGGGCCGACGATGAAGACGACCTCGTCCATCACCGCTTCGAAGGCGAACGCGGTCTGGAGCTGCTGCTTGTTCGCGACCAGGTGGGTCCACCTGGCCCGGACGGCGGACCCGACGACCGGGATGGAGGCACCCGCCACGAACGCGAAGACGTGGGTCCAGCCGGCACTGCGACCGGTCTCCACCGACCACATCAAGAGGCCGAGGGCGACGGAGAAGACGAAGGCGCCCGCGGGCAGCACCCGGTGCTGCCCGAAGCGGTCGGTGAGTCGGCCCTGCACGACCGCCATCACCGCGTTCGCCACGATGTAGGCCGCCGACACCGAGCCGGCGAGCGAGTAGGACCCCGTCCTCGTCGAGACGAGCAGCACGATGCCCAGGCTCACCATCGATATCGGCAGCCGCGCGAGCAGCCCGCTGAGGGAGAACGCGAGGGCTCCGGGGAGGGAGAGCACCCGGCGGTAGGTGGTGAGCATCAGGGTGAATCCTAGGATGGGCGACATGCCTGCCGAGATCGCGCCGTACGACGCCCTGCTGCTGGTCTCGTTCGGAGGCCCTGAGGCGCCCGACGACGTCGTCCCGTTCCTCGAGAACGTCACCCGCGGTCGCGGGATTCCGCGGGAGCGGCTCGAGGAGGTGGGTGAGCACTACTTCCGCTTCGGTGGGCGCAGCCCGATCAATGACCAGAACCGTGCGCTGGTCGCCGCCATCGAGGAGGACCTGGCCTCGGCCCGCCTCGACCTGCCGGTCTACTGGGGCAACCGCAACTGGGACCCGTACCTCGCAGACACGCTCCGGCAGATGCGCGACGACGGGGTCCGGCGGGCCGCCTGCTTCGTCACGAGCGCGTACTCCTCCTACTCCGGGTGCCGGCAGTACCGCGAGAACCTCGCCGACGCCGTCGCCGAGGTCGGCGAGGGCGCACCCCGTCTGGACCGGTTGCGGCACTACTTCAACCACCCGGGCTTCGTGGAGCCGATGGTCGACGCCACCTTGTCGGCGCTGGCCGACCTGCGCGACCCCGTCCGCCACGACGCCCAGCTGCTCTTCGTGACCCACTCCGTGCCCGCGGCGATGGACGAGCGCAGCGGCCCCCCGATCCAGGGTGGCAACTTCTACGTGCGCCAGCACCGCAGCGTGATGGACGAGATCGTCGAGCGGGTGCGTCAGGAGACCGGCCACCGGTACGCCGCCGAGCTCGTCTTCTGCTCTCGGTCGGGACCGCCACAGGTGCCGTGGCTCGAGCCCGACGTCAACGACCGGATGAGCGAGCTCCGGCGGGAGGGTGTCGAGGCGGTGGTGGTCGTGCCCATCGGCTTCGTCTCCGACCACATGGAGGTCATCTACGACCTCGACACCGAGGCTGCCGCGACCGCCGAGAAGCTCGGCCTCGACTACGCCCGCGCCGCCACGGCCGGGGTGGACCCGCGGTTCGTCGCGCTGGTGCGGGACCTGGTCGTCGAGCGGGCAGCGCGGGAGCGCGGCGAACCCGTCACCCGGGCCTCGGTCGGGGCGCTCGAGCCCTCCCACGACCTCTGCCCGGTCGCCTGCTGCGCCAACCCGCGTGGCCCCCGCCCCGCCCTCTGTGGACAGGACTGAGATGCGCAACACCCCTGACGAGCTGCTCACCCTCGCGCTGACGGTCGCGCACGAGGCTGCCGCCCTGGTCACCGAGCAGCGCCGCGCCGGCGTCGAGGTCGCTGCGACCAAGTCGAGCCCGACCGATGTGGTCACCAAGGTCGACCGTGCCGCCGAGGAGCTGATCCGCGCCCGGCTTCTCGCGGCGCGACCTGAGGACGGCATCGTCGGCGAGGAGGGCGCCGACACCCCCTCCGGCAGCGGGGTCACCTGGGTGGTCGACCCGATCGACGGCACCGTCAACTTCCTCTACGGAATCCCGCAGTACGCCATCTCCATCGCGGCCCGCCACGGCGACCAGGTCGTCGCGGGGGTCGTGCTCGACGTCACCAAGGGGGAGGCGTTCACCGCCACCCTGGGCGGCGGTGCCTCCCTCGACGGGCGCCCGGTCGGCGTCCGGGACGTGGTGCCCGTCGAGCAGCGCCTGGTCATCACCGGTTTCAGCTACGAGCGGGCGACCCGGATGGCGCAGGCCGCCGCCGTGCAGGAGCTGCTCGGCCGGGTCCGCGACGTACGCCGGCTCGGCTCGGCCGCGCTCGACCTCTGCTATGTCGCCTGCGGCCGGGCCGACGGGTACGTCGAGGAGGGCCTCAACGACTGGGACCTCGCCGCCGGCGGGCTGATCGTCGAGGAGGCCGGGGGACGGATCGGCCAGGGCCACGGCGTCGGCGGCAAGCGCCTGGTCTACGCCTCGCCGGAGGGCGGATTCGATGACTTCGAGGACGTTGTCCAGGCCTGCGGGTTCGCCGTTTCCTGACCGGGAATAGGACGCCCGCCGCCTCTGTTGCTGTGAGTCTGGCGACACCATGCGGAATGACCGTGCGCGAGCAGGCCTTCATGGTGCACAATCCGCCACGCGACGAGACGAAACTTCAGCACCGCAGAACCACCCCACGGGGCCCAGGAGAGGCACGCATGGCAACTGATTACGACGCACCCCGTAAGAACGAGGAGGACCAGGGCGAGGAGAGCCTCGAGGAGCTCAAGGCCCGGCGTCACGACAAGAACTCCGGCAAGGTCGACGAGGACGAGGCCGAGGCTGCCGAATCCTTCGAGCTGCCCGGCGCGGACCTGTCCCACGAGGAGCTCGCGGTCGAGGTTCGGCCGCGTCAGGAGGACGAGTTCACCTGCATGAGCTGCTTCCTCGTGCACCACCGCAGCCAGCTGGCTGACGAGAGGAAGATGATCTGCCGCGACTGCGCCTGATCATCCGCGACACACAGACGAGGCCGGGCCCATCGGGCCCGGCCTCGTCTTGCGTGTCCTAGACCTCGACGTCCTCGAGGTTGGCCGGCAGGTGGCCGGTCGACTTGCGGTAGTAGTTCGCCGCCCGGCGGGACGCGAACATCCGCGCCAGCCCGACCGCCACACCGCTGACGGTGGCCCAGGCGACCGCCTCGGCCACCGAGACGTCGGGGTGGGCGGGGTTCTGCGGCGGCGGCTTGCCGGTGGCCATCTTCCACGTCGTCGTCAGGGCCTTGCGGGCCGCGAACGTCGCACCGACGGTCGCCCCGAGCCCCATCAGGCTCCACATCTTCGATCCAGCCACGTCCGGCTCCTTCGTCGTCGTCTCCTGCGAAGCCTACGCACCCGTGGGCGCGCCGGCCGCCACCAGCGCCGCGACCAGCCGCTGCGGGTGCCTGGTCGAGACCAGCCAGTAGGGCGCGGGATCGCCCGGGTCGTCCACAGGCACCTGCACGGACCGGGCGAGGTAGGGCCGGATGAGCAGGTAGGCACGCGCGTCGGCGTCCACGCCCGCGAGGCGGCGGCTGCCCGTCGCGTCCAGCGCCACCGGCACGCCGAGCTGGTGGACGGGGATCCGGGCGCGACCGGCGTGGAAGAGGTCGCCCTCGACGCGCAGTCGCGCACCGCCGTACCCGAGGAAGAGGGCGGCCACCGCGGCCGCGAACAGCGCCGTCCCCGTGAACGCCACCCAGGCCGGCGTGGATACCAGGAGAGCGAGCAGCACCGTCGCCAGGAACATCGTGGCCAGGGCCCACCAGCGCAATGGCACGTGCAGGCGCTCGGAGTAGGACCCGGTCGGGAGGGGTGCGTTCATGAGGGCCACATCCTCCCAGTGAGCCGGCACCCGACCCTGGGTAGGGTCGCCGCCATGGTCGAGATCCTGGTGCAGCGGCTCGACGACGAGGCGCCGCTGCCGTCCTATGCCCATCCCGGAGACGCCGGCGCCGACCTGATCACCACGGTCGACGTGCGTCTGGAGCCGGGGGAGCGCGCGATGGTGCCGACCGGGATCGCGGTCGCGCTGCCGGAGGGGTACGTCGCCCTCGTGCACCCGCGCTCGGGCCTCGCCGCCCGTTACGGCATCTCCATCGTCAACGCGCCCGGGACCGTCGATGCCGGCTACCGCGGCGAGATCCAGGTGATGCTGGTCAACCTCGACCCGCGCACGCCGGTCGAGCTGCGTCGCGGCGACCGGATCGCCCAGCTCGTGATCCAGCAGGTCGAGCGGGCCCGCTTCGTCCCCGTCGAGCGCCTGCCGGAGTCGGTGCGCGGCGAGGGCGGGTACGGTTCCACCGGCGGGTTCTTGACGGTGGTGCCCGACCCCGACCCCCACACCGATCCCCAGACCGATCCCTCGAAGGAGTCTTGAGTGAAGTTCCGCCGGAAGTCCGAACCGGTCGACGGCGAGACCCCCGAGGAGACCCCGCCCGCCCCTAAGGCCGTGGAAGGCCCGCGGTCACAGGGCCCGTGGGACATCGACGAGGTCGACCTCGACGAGGACGACCCGGGCAAGCTGGACCTCGGCAGCCTGGTGATCACCCCGCGCGAGGGCCTCGACCTGCAGCTCCAGGTCGACGAGCAGAGCGGCCAGGTCGTCGCGGTCGTGCTGGCCGGCGCCGATGGCGCGGTCGAGCTGCGCGCTTTCGCCGCACCGCGCAACGGCGACATCTGGGACGACGTCCGCAAGCAGATCGGTGGCGAGGTCACCCGTCGCGGCGGCACCGCCTCGGAGCACGAGGGCCACTGGGGCCCGGAGCTGCGCGTGGTGCTCAACGTGACCGCACAGGACGGCCGGACCGGCCAGCAGCCCTCCCGCGTCTTCGGCATCGCCGGCCCGCGCTGGCTGCTGCGCGCCACCCTCTTCGGCAAGCCCGCGATCGACCCCGACGAGAGCGGCCCGGTCGAGTCGGCGATGCGCGACGTGATCGTGCGTCGTGGCACCGCCCCGCACGCGCCTGGTGACGCCCTCCCGCTGACCGTGCCGCCGGCGGTGGCCGAGCAGATGCAGGCAGCCCAGGCCGCCCAGCAGAACGGGCAGCAGGACGGACGACGCGCTCAGCCGTGAGCGCGTCGTACGCTGGAGGCATGACCGAAGTGACCAGCCGGCTGCGGCGCAGCCTGAGCCGATGGGCGACGTCCACCGACCAGGAAGCGGTCGAGCTCCGCAAGGACGTGGAGAAGGCGGGCTGCTGCCCCATCGACGATGCCCGTGACCGCGAGCGCGCCGACATCCAGGGCAGCCTGCGCACGGTCACCCTGCGCCCACGTGGAGGTGTGCCCGCGCTCGAGGCCGAGCTCTACGACGGCTCCGGCACCATCACCGTGGTGTGGCTGGGACGTCGGCGGATCGCCGGCATCGAGCCCGGCCGACAGATCCGGGTGCTGGGTCGCATCGGGGTGCAGGACTCCCAACGGGTGATGTTCAACCCGCGCTACGAGCTGCGGTGACCTCCACGCCTGCGAGCGAGCCGGTCGGCACCGACACGGTCGAGTCCGTCGTGCGCGCCCAGCTCTCGAAGGCCCTCGGCGGCAAGCGCGGGATGCTCGAGGCCGCAGTGCCGACGATCGCGTTCACGGTCACGTTCCTGACCACCGACAGCCTTCGTGCCGGGCTCTACCTGAGCGTGTCGACCGCGGTGGTGCTGCTCGTGGTGCGCCTCGTGCAGCGCTCGAGTCCGCAGTTCGTGATCAACAGTCTCGTCGGCATCGGCATCGGTGCGCTCTTCGCGTGGCGCAGCGCCCAGGGCGGCGGCGACGCCTCGGACAACGCCTTGGCCTACTTCTTGCCGGGCATCATCTACAACGCCGGCTACTCGGTCATGATGATCTTCACCGTCGTCATCGGCTGGCCGCTGGTGGGCTTCATGGTCGGCTCGGTCGCCGGTGACCCGACTGCCTGGCACCAGGACAAGCAGGTGGTGCGGCTGTGCCGCAACCTGACCCTGATGCTGGTGCTGCCGTGCCTGGTGCGGGTGTCGGTGCAGCTGCCGCTCTACCTGGCCGGTCGTGCCGCGGACGACGCGGGCACGATCATCGCCGCGCTGGGCTTCGCCAAGATCCTGCTGGGCTGGCCGCTCCAGGTCGCCGCCCTGGCCGGCATGGTGTGGCTGCTGGCGCGCAACAGCACGCCGGTGGAGCCCGAACCAGCGACCGGTTCAGGAACGGTGCTGCTCGGGCGCGAGGACTGACTGGAGCTCCTGCTCGGAGTCGGCGGAGGCCACGAAGAGCAGCTCGTCACCGGACTCGATCGGCTGCTCGGGGTCGGGGGTGTAGACCTGTCCGTCGCGCAGGATCGTGACCAGCGAGCAGTTCTCCGGGAACGGGATCAGCCCGCAGGGCTTGCCGACGTACGGCGAGTCGGCCGGCAGCGTCAGCTCCACGAGGTTGGCGTTGCCCTGGCGGAAGGTGAACAGCCGGACCAGGTCGCCGACGGTGACGGCCTCCTCGACCAGCGCCGACATGATGCGCGGGGTCGAGACGTTGACGTCGACTCCCCAGGCCTCGGTGAAGAGCCACTCGTTGTTGGGGTGGTTGACCCGGGCCACCGTGCGGGGCACCGCGAACTCGGTCTTGGCCAGCAGCGAGGTGACCAGGTTGACCTTGTCGTCGCCGGTGGCGGCGATGACCACGTCGCACGACTCCATCCGCGACTCCTCCAGCGAGGAGAGCTCACAGGAGTCGGCCAGCAGCCACTCCGCGTCGGGAACGCGCTCGGGCTTGAGCGCCGCCGGGTCCTTGTCGATGAGCAGCACCTGGTGTCCGTTGCCGATCAGCTCCCTGGCGACCGAACGTCCGACGGCGCCGGCCCCTGCGATGGCGACGCGCATCAGTCGTCCTCCGGACCTTCGTTGAAGACTTTGTAGACGTGCTCGGCGTTCTCCTCGCGCATGACGAGGTGGAGGAGGTCCCCTTCCTGGATCACCGACTCGCGGGTCGGCAGCATGCCCTCGCCGAGCCGGTCGATCCAGGCGATCCGGCATCGGGACTGCTCCTGGAAGGCGACCGTCCGCTGGCCGATCCAGGCGTCGTTGACGGGGAGCTGGTCCAGCCGCACGGTGCCCGAGGGATCGCGGAAGTCGGGCTCGGCCCCGGCAGGGAGGATCCGGCGGAGCACCTGGTCGGCGGTCCACTTCACGGTGGCCACCGTCGTGATGCCGAGGCGCTGGTAGACCTCGGCGCGACCGGGGTCATAGATCCTGGCGACGACCTGCTGGATGCCGAAGGTCTCACGGGCGACGCGCGCGGCGATGATGTTGGAGTTGTCGCCGCTCGACACCGCGGCGAAGGCGTCGGCCTTGTCGATGCCGGCCTTGTCGAGGACGTCCTGGTCGAAGCCGACGCCGGTGACCTTGGTGCCGCGGAACGTCGGGCCGAGCCGGCGGAACGCATCGGGGTTGGTGTCGATGATCGACACCGTGTGTCCACGATCCTCGAGGCTGCGCGCGAGCGTCGAGCCGACGCGGCCGCAACCCATGATCACCACATGCACGGGTGAGACGCTACCGGACGCATCGGGCAGTCGTTCAGACCCTGGCCGAACCCGTGGTCTAGCCTGTTTTCTCGTGGGTGTTGGCGACGTCTCCAAGCGGATCATTCTCGGCCGGAAGCTGCGCAGCACGCAGCTCGGCGAGACGCTGCTCCCCAAGCGCATCGCGCTGCCGGTCTTCGCCAGTGACGCGCTCTCGTCGGTGGCCTACGCCCCTGACGAGGTCTTCATCATGCTCGCGGTCGCGGGTGCGGCCCAGTACGTCTGGTCGTGGAAGATCGCGCTGGCCGTCTCGGTGGTGATGCTGACCGTGGTGACGTCCTACCGGCAGACCGTGCACGCCTACCCCTCGGGTGGTGGCGACTACGAGGTGGCCACGGTCAACCTCGGACGCCGGGCCGGCATGACGGTGGCGTCCGCCCTGCTCGTCGACTACATCCTCACGGTGGCGGTGTCGATCTCGTCCGCGTCGTCCTACGCCTCCGCGGCGATCCCGGCGCTGAAGGACCACGAGGTCCTCGTCGCGGCGATCGCGGTCGCCGTGCTGGCGGCGTTGAACCTGCGCGGCGTACGAGAGTCCGGCACGTTGTTCGCGGTGCCGACCTACCTCTTCATGACCGGCATCCTCGGCATGTGCGCGTGGGGCTTCATCCGGCTGCTGTCGGGGTCGCTGCCCGACGTGGAGAGTGCCGACCTGCTGATCACGGCGGAGCCCGGCTGGGACGGCCCGCTGAGCACGGTGGCGCTGATCTTCCTGCTGGCGCGCGCGTTCTCCTCCGGCTGCGCTGCGCTGACGGGTGTGGAGGCGATCTCCAACGGAGTCCCGGCGTTCCGCAAGCCCAAGTCGCGCAACGCGGCGACCACGCTGCTGCTGCTCGGCATGATCGCGGTCACGATGATGGTCAGCGTCATCGTGCTGGCCAAGCAGATGAGCGTGAAGTACGTCGACCCTCATCACATCGACCGGCTCACCCGGGCCGACGGCTCGCCTCTGCCGGAGGGCTTCGACCAGGACGTGATCATCGCCCAGATCGCCCGGGCCGTCTTCGACCACTTCACCCCGGGCTTCTACTTCGTGGTGGCGATGACCGGCATCATCCTCGTCCTCGCCGCCAACACCGCCTTCAACGGCTTCCCGGTGCTGGGCTCGATCCTGGCCCAGGACGGCCTGGCGCCGCGCCAGCTGGGCTCGCGCGGCGACCGGCTCGCCTACAGCAACGGCATCGTCTTCCTCGCGGTGATGGCGATCGTGCTGATCTGGGCCTTCGACGCCGAGACGACCAAGCTGATCCAGCTCTACATCGTCGGTGTGTTCGTGTCCTTCAACCTCAGTCAGCTGGGCATG
This sequence comes from uncultured Actinomycetota bacterium, assembly GCA_963772415.1. Classification (GTDB taxonomy): domain Bacteria; phylum Actinomycetota; class Actinomycetes; order Propionibacteriales; family Nocardioidaceae; genus Nocardioides_B. Next base: position 49,607 of record CAVYWU010000009.1, read on the forward strand.
ATCCGGCACTGGGGCAGGCTGCTCAAGACCGAGACCGACACCTCGGCGCGGCGCCGGATGATCCGCTCACGGGCGATCAACACCTTCGGCCTCGGGATGACCGCGGTGGTGCTGGTGATCGTCCTGGTCACCAAGTTCCTCGCCGGTGCCTGGATCACGATCCTGGCGATGGCCGCGTTCTACGCGATCATGCACAGCATCTCCGGGCACTACGACAAGGTGACCAGCGAGCTCCTCGTCGAGGAGGACGACCAGCTGCTGCCGACGCGCGTGCACGCGATCGTGCTGGTCTCCAAGGTGCACAAGCCGACGATGCGGGCGCTGGCCTATGCCAAGGCGGCGCGCCCCAACGTGCTCGAGGCGGTCATGGTCGACACCGACTCCGCGTTGACGGCCCGGGTGCTCGACGACTGGGACGGTCGGCGCATCGACGTACCGCTGAAGGTGCTGTACTCGCCGTACCGCGAGATCATCCGGCCGATCACCGAGTACACCCGCAGCATCCGGGACGCCAACCCGCGTGGCGTGGTCGCGGTCTACATCCCCGAGTACGTCGTGGGGCGCTGGTGGGAGCAGCTGCTGCACAACCAGACGGCGCTGCGGCTCAAGGGCCGGCTGCTGTTCACCCAGGGCGTGATGGTCATCTCCGTGCCCTACCAGCTGCGGTCCTCCCTCATCGCCAAGGAACGCGCGGAGCGTGAGATGTCCAAGACGCGCCCCGGCGACATCCGGCGCGGGGTGCTCCACGACAAGCCGACCGGTCACGCCAACGACCCGCCCAAGCGCACGTGAGCCAGTCGCGCCGCCCTCGGGCGAAGAAGTCGCGCGGCCGGTCCCTGGTGGGGGAGTCCTATGACGTCACCGTCGGCCCGGTCGCGCACGGCGGCTTCTGCGTCGCCCGGCACGAGGGGCGGGTGATCTTCGTGCGGCACGCGCTGCCCGACGAGCAGGTGAGCGTCACCGTCACCGAGGGCGAGGAGGGGTCGCGCTTCCTACGAGCTGACGCCACCTCGGTGCTGGTCGCCTCACCGGACCGGGTGGACGCGCCCTGCCGCGTCGCCGGGCCCGGGCTCTGCGGCGGTTGCGACTTCCAGCACGTGGCGCTGCCGGCGCAGCGCGCGCTGAAGGCGGCGGTGGTCAGCGAGCAGCTGCAGCGGCTCGCCGGTCTCTCCTGGCCGGTCGAGGTCGAGCCCGTCCCCGGCGACGACGACGGGCTGCGCTGGCGGACTCGCGTCCAGTACGCCGTGACCCCCGACGGGCGTCGGGGGTTGAGGAAGCACCGTTCGCGCTCCGTCGTACCAGTGGACGACTGCCTGATCACCCGGCCCGACGCCCGCGTCGAGATCGAGGGTTCCCCGGCGGCGCCGGACGTGGTGACCGAGCACGTGGAGGCCGCCGGGGGTGTGCACTCCTTCGAGGTCGCCGCCGACGGCTTCTGGCAGGTGCACCCCGGCGCTCCCCGGGTGCTCGTCGAGACCGTGCTCGGCTTCCTCTCGCCCCAGCCCGGTGACCGCGCTCTCGACCTCTACGCCGGCGTCGGGCTCTTCTCGGCCTTCCTCGCCGACGCCGTCGGTCTCACCGGATCGGTGCACGTCGTCGAGGGGGACCGGGAGGCCTGCGAGCACGCCGCCGACAACCTCGCCGGGCACCCCGTCGCCCGGGTCTTCCGCGGCTCGGTCGACCGCGTCCTGGCCGGCACCCCGGCCGACCCGGTCGACGTCGTCGTCCTCGACCCGCCGCGCGAGGGCGCCAAGCGGGCCGTGGTCCAGCAGATCGTCGAGCGCTCACCCCGTGCGGTCGCCTACGTCGCCTGCGACCCCGCCGCCCTGGCCCGCGACGTCGCGATCTTCGCCGAGAGCGGCTACCAGCTCGTCGAGCTGCGCGCCTTCGACCTCTTCCCGATGACGCAGCCACGTCGAATGCGTCGCATTGCTCACGAAAACGGGCTCTGACCTGCGCTGATGCGATTCTGGCTCGCGCGGTTGACCGCGGAAGACGGGTCGTAAGGCTCACTTTGGGCTCACTATGCGCTTCGAGGTGACGAAACGTGTCAATGGCGAACAGCTTCAGGGACCATGCCCAGAGGCAACCGTTTCAGATTCCCTCCCCGCTGCGATGTCGAGGCTCGGAAATCGTGGGTCTTCGAAATGGAGGCACGTGGGATTCGATCCAGGGGCCACAACCTCAGCGTCGATGCGCCCGGGCGTCAGCGGCTAGCGCAGGTCGGCCAGGGTGGTTGATCCAGTGAGGACGTCGTCTTCGAGGATGCGATGTGCGTCCTGCGGCTGTTCCAAGAGGGGGCTGTGCGCGGAGTTGTCGAACTCGTAGAAGCCCTTCACTGGAGCTTGCAGTTGCTCGAAGTAGTCCCGGGCCAGCGAGGTGAGGCGGTGTAGTCGTACTTGCCTTCGAGGAAGTACACCGGGATCTGGAGGGCCGGAACGGATGCGCGGAGGTCAATCTGGATCAGCTGGTCCCACAATCCGAAGCCGCGGGAGAACGCCCGGCCGCGCCATGCCGAGGTAGACCTTGTCCCGCTCGGGTGAGCGTGCTGCTGCCTGCAGGGCGATGAAACTGCCAGGCGTGGCCCAAGATGTATATCTGGTCCTGGTCGAAGCGTTCTCGCAGGTAGTCGGTCACCATGAGTGGGTCGTTGCTCTTGATCACGGTCCATGGCGCGTGGCGGGTGTCGGTGTAGAAGAACATCGCCTCCTTAGCCTCGGTATAGGCCTGCCACTTGTCCATACTGGCCTTGTCTGCAGCTGAGAGTTTCCATTGTTTGACCGGGTCTACCGAGCGCGCTGCGAAACGTGCTGCCTGCTCGGCCTGGCTGACCGAGAACCAGAATTTGATCAGGTGGGTCCCCGAGTCGACGAGCATCCGCTCGAGCTCAGGACAGGAGCGCATGAACTCCAGGTACTCGGCCGGAGTGCAGAAGTTCAACACCCGCTCAACGCCCGCCCGGTTGTACCAGGATCGGTCGAATAGCACTATCTCGCCGCCGCTTGGCAGGTGCGCGATGTACCGCTGGAAGTACCACTGGCTCTTCTCGACTTCCGTCGGGATCGGCAACGCGACCACACGAGCGCCGCGCGGATTGACGTGCTCGGTGAAGCGCTTGATAGATCCGCCCTTGCCGGCCGCATCACGTCCCTCGAACAGGATGACGACCTTCTGACCGGTGTCCTTGACCCATACCTGCAGCTTGAGCAGCTCGATCTGGAGCTCACGTTTTGATCGTTCGTACCTTCGGCGCTTGATTTTGGTCTCGTACGGGTAACCCTCACGCCAGGCCGTGCCGCCGAGGTGAGTTGTCTCTCCCTCAGCGGCAGACTCCTCCGAGAGCTCGTGGAGCTCGTGTTCGGGCGCTCCGACACGATCCTCGTGGATGGACTCGCGCGAGTCCGTGTTGATGCCCATGTGCGTCCCTCTGGTGCTCGACGTGGTCCTGTCCGATGGTCACCACGGTGGCGCCTGCGTTCGGGACCCAACAGGGTCCGAAGTCCCAGGTTCGGGATCTCACGCTGAAACTGTGCTCGCGGCGGTCACCGCTCTTCATGAGCAAACCTGGAGGAGTGGACACGTCAACGACATCCCGTAGTAGGTCACTGCCCTGCAACCAGGGAGCGCGGTGAAGAGGATCCTCCATGGCCCAGCCTGGAGCGCAGCCCTGCGCGGTGGGGTGATGGTGGAGGCGTCGTGCCCGCTACGAGCAAGCAGCCACGAGATCAACGAGTTGCAGGTCCACATCTCGCCTGCCTTCAACTCGTCGCGGCCCCAGCCGCCGGGCAGTAGCGACGCCGGGGGCCGAAAGGCCCGAAAGTCAGGACGTAGGCCCGATCCCTCCGCCCACGCAAGCCGGTGGACTGGAGCCAACGAAGGGATAGCCATGAAGAAGTTGCTCGTGCTCGGAGCCGGCACAGCCGGGACCATGATCGCCAACAAGCTCGCCCGTCGACTCGACGAGCACTGGCAGGTCACCATCGTCGACCTCGACGACCAGCACCACTACCAGCCTGGCTACCTGTTCATCCCCTTCGGCGAGTACACCCGCGACCAGGTCGTGCGCAGCCGGCACAACACGCTCAGCGATCGCATCAACCTCGTGCTCGGAGCGATAGAGCGCGTCGACCCTGACAAGAACGCTGTCCTCCTGTCCGACGGCCGTTGGCTCGACTACGACTACTTGGTCATCGCCACCGGCACCTACTCAGCGCATCCCGAGCAGACACCCGGCATGCTCGACCTCGAATGGCGCCGGGGAGCATCTTCGACTTCTACACCCTCGACGGCGCTGAAGCACTCGCCAGGCGCTCCAGAACTTCGATTGTGGACGACTCGTCGTCCACATCACCGAGATGCCGATCAAGTGCCCGGTCGCGCCACTCGAGTTCGCCTTCCTCGCCGACGCGCAGATGCGGGCCAGAGGCGTCCGGGACCAGATCGATCTGGTCTATGTGACCCCGCTCGACGGAGCCTTCACCCAGCCGATCGCCTCCGAGCTGCTCGGCGGGATGCTGAGGAGCGCGACATCCGCGTCGAGCCCGACTTCCTGGTCGAGCGCATCGACGCCGAACGCAAAGTCCTGATTTCGTACGACGAGCGAGAGGTGCCCTTCGACCTACTCGTGACCGTCCCACTCAACATGGGCGCCGGCTTCATCGCACGCTCCGGCCTCGGCGACGAACTCAACTACGTGCCCGTCGACAAGGCAACCCTGCAGTCGCTCGCCCACGACAACATCTTCGCCGTCGGTGACGCCAATGACATCCCCACCTCCAAGGCCGGGTCGGTCGCCCACTTCGCAGTCGAGGGCTTCGTCGAGAACTTCCTCCAACACACCTCCGGGCAGCAGATGACCCACGCCTTCGACGGGCACGCCAACTGCTTCGTGGAATCCGGAGACAACAAGGCACTCCTCATCGACTTCAACTACGACACCCAGCCGCTCTCCGGCAAGTACCCCATCCCAGCCCTCGGCCCACTCAGCCTGCTGCGCGAAACGCGCCTCAACCACCTCGGCAAGCTCGCGTTCCGCCAGATCTACTGGAACGTGCTGCTCCCCGGACGCCCCGTTCCATTACCGGCCCAGATGTCGATGGCCGGCAAGCACCAACCCACCAGCAAGGAGGCCTGAATCATGCCCACCACCACCATCGACGGCCACACCATCCACGTCAACGACGAAGGGTTCATGACCGACCCAACCGAATGGAGCGAACCGCTCGCAACAACGCTCGCCGGGCAGATCGGCCTGGTCCTCACCGAAGCCCACTGGCAGGCGATCCACTTCCTGCGCAACGACTACGAACAACAGGGCGAAACGGCGACACTCCGCCGCATCAGCGTGGCCGGAGGCATCCCCACCAAGACGCTGTTCCAGCTGTTCCCGCAGAAGCCGGCCAAGAAGCTCGCCTACGTCTCCGGCCTGCCCAAGCCGCACGGCTGCGTCTGACCCCCAGCATCGACAGGAGAAACCGCCATGACCACCACCGCACCCATCCTCCCGTCCTTCGACGAAGTCGACGCGGACCGCAAGTTCGCGATCATCTGCTCCAAGGGCAACCTCGACATGGCTTACCCCGCCCTGGTCCTCGCCAACGCCGCTCTCGGCGAAGGCGTCGAAACCCACCTGTTCTTCACCTTCTGGGGCTTCGACATGATCAACAAGAAGACGATGGCCGACCTCAAGTTCACGATGCTCGGCAACACCGCGACCCACATGCCCCAAGGCCTCGGCGGCCTCCCCGGCATGACAGCCATGGCCACCCACCAGATGAAGAAGTCCATCGCCGACCTCGGCATCCCCGAGGTCCCCGACTTTCTCCAGCAGATCGTCGACTCCGGCGGCCACCTCTGGGCATGCCGCATGTCCGCAGACATGCAGCACCTCGACAAGGAAGACCTCTACGACGAGGTTGAGGACATCATCAGCGCCTCGGACTTCATTGACCTGACCGCCGGCGCCCAGCTGCTCTTCATCTGAGAACGCCGCTAACCCACACTGAGATCAACGATGAGCACGTCGAACAATCTCCCGGTACTCCTGGCCGTCGACGACGGCCCGGCCGCCAAGACGACCGGACCATGTGCGTGTCCTGGTTCGACGTGATGGCGATGACACAGTCGAGCAGCGCCTGAGCCCACACCGCTGGCTCGCCTCGACCCGGGGAAGCCCCAAGCTTCTCCACACGCCGCTCGTCTGCGCGAACCGAGTCCCTCATACTCCTCACCGTGGGTCGGCAACTCCCATGCTCACCCGGCCACACCGCTAGCCCGAGTGCCCTTGGTCCCAACCTGGCGCCATTCGCCCTTGCCTTGGCTGTGTCTTCGGCCCGCCGTCGCTCAACCGGGCATGCGCAACTGCCGAGGCACCCCCGCGTTGAACGGGGACGACTCCTCCAGACGCACCTTCACGTCCACCAGTACGACCTCCGACGGCGTGCACATCACTGGGTTGAAGTCGAGCTCCGCAATTTCAGGCACGTCGATGGCCAGCTGCGCCAGTGTCACCAACAGATTCACCAAGCCCTCGATATCGGTGCGCGGCAAGCCCCGATACCCTTCGAGCAGTGGCCGAGATCCACAGCGACCGCACAGCGCGGGCGGCGTCGCGCTCGGTGAACGGCGGCAGCCAGGAGAGGCCCGGTCCTCGAGGATTCCCGTGGGGCGGTCGTCGGGATGCCACCGGCCGCCACCATCACCAGCGGCCCGAACCCGGGATCGCGGACCACGCCCAGCGCGACCTCGACGCCGTCGACAACCGGCTGGATGATCACCGGCACGTCCTCGCGGCCCAGCTCGCGGGCGAAGGCGCGGATGGCGGCGATGACCTCCGCCGGTGACTCCAGTCCCACCCGGACTAGACCCCGATCTGTCTTGTGCACGATGTTGCTGTCGGCCACCTTCACGACGACCGGAAACCCCGAGGCCAAGCTGGCCGAGGTGGAGCGGAAGATCGCAGACCTTCAGGCGATTCGGGCCAGTCTCATCGCCGCGCGTGATGCCGGGTGTGACGATCTGGTTCGTTGCGCAGAGTCCGATTGCTGCCCTATGCTCGTCGGGCAGATCGCTGCGCGACGGTATCGGGAGATCCCGTGAGGTTCGCTGTCAAGAATCGCCACCTCTACGGCACAGCGCCGCCGCCTGCGCAATCTGCTGCGCAGCACCGCTGCTTACCCTGCTCGGTATCGCTGGAGCAGCACCAGCAGCCGCGACCTTCGTGTTCGCCGGCGCTGTGTTCGCCACAGTGGTCGCGGTCGGGGCGGTGTCCGCCGGGTCGCGCCACTCGGTCTCCACGAGAGACGTTCGGCACGAAGGCCGGGTCGACATCGAGCTGACCGACCATCGGGGACGCCGCTCAGGAGTGCATGCATGATCGGCCGTCGACTCACGGCCACCGTTGAAGAGGAGAACCACAATGAGCGCCACGATCGCCGACCATTGGGCTCAGGACGACGTCTACCCACGCATCCTCGCCGCGCTCAAGGCGGCTGAGAAGGACTTGGCGGCCCTGACGGTGGAGGACCTCGCCCCTGTTGACCACTTCCACGCCCGCGGGTTCGCCGCCACCGTGGAACTGGGCGATGCCCTGCCACCAGTGGCACCGGACAGCCACCTGCTCGACGTCGGCTGCGGCCTCGGAGGCCCGGCACGCTACTTCGCACAGCGCTTCGGGTGCCGCATCAGCGGCATCGATCTGACCGGGCCGTTCGTCGAGGCGGGGCAGCGGCTCACTGGTCTGCTGGGCCTGGACGACCGGGTGGAACTCCGAGTCGGCGACGCACAGGCGCTGCCGTACGACGACGAGACCTTCGACGGCGGCTACGCCCAGCACGTCACGATGAACGTGCCCGACCGGCCCGCGTTCTTCGCGTCGGCATTCCGGGTGCTTCGGTCCGGGGGTTTTCTCGCGCTGACCGAGCACGGTCGAGGGCCGGGTCGGGAGCTGCACCACCCGGTTCCTTGGTCTGAGGACGGTTCCGGGGAGTACCTCGTCACCCCCGAGAAGACGCGGGAGTTCCTCCAGGATGCTGGCTTCGTCGACATCGCCGTGACGGACACGGGACAGGACTACCTGGCGGCGTACCGCGCGATGCTGTCGCTGGCTGACAGTGGCGCCCTGCCGCCGCTGGGGTTGCATGTGTTGATCGGCCCGTCAGCTATCACCAAAGCCCGGAACTCGGTGCGCAACATCGAGGAAGGAGCCACTCGGCCCATTCAGGTGGTCTGCCACAAGCCCAGGTGACGCGTTCGCACAGTGCGCCGTGAGTCGACGACGAGTCGGCGGTCCGCGTATTGCTCTGGTGGGTGGGTGAGACCCAGGCCTCGGTGCAGCACCACGAGCGCGCGTATGCCGCCTTCCGCCACCGCGACGACCTGCCGAACGCGGCGATGGGCGCCGTCGGGCTCTACCCCACCTACCGCGCGAGCCTGGGCCGGACCGCGGTCGCACGGGGCTGGCTGGCCCGGGCCGCGCGCATGGTCGAGGAGGCTGGGCTGGCGCCGCTGGCCGGCTGGGTGGCGCTGTTGCGCGCCCATGACAGCGCCGACGCGGTCGCCGCCGAGCGGTGGGCGACCGAGGTGCGCGAGGCCGCCGGCCGGTACGGCGACGCCGACCTGGAGCTGTGCGCCCTCAGCCAGCTGGGGGCCGCCGCCTGGTCCAGCACGAGAACGGGCCATCAGGCTCACGTTGGGCTCTGTTTGAAGTACCAGGCGCTCATTCCAAATCCTTGAAATCCTTCTAGGATTGTGCATGGACCCGGACTCACGGCTCCGGCTCGCCGCCGATCTGGCCGAGCACCGCGGGCCGCGCGAGGAGGCCCGGGCTGTGGAGCTGCTGCACGAGCTCGCATCGGAATGGAAAGCAGGCGAACGATGATCGTCCTGCCGCCCATGCCGCCCATGCCGCCCATGCCGCCCATGCCGCCCGAGCAAGTCGCATCGTGGATCGGGCTCCTCGACCTCCACGAGCGGCTCGCCGAGGGCTGGACGCTGGTCGGCGGCCAGCTCGTCCGCTTGCACTGCGCTGAGCGGGGGCAGCTTCCCGGTGCGACCGACGAACGACGCCGACACAGTCATCGACGCACGGGCCGACCCAACGATGCTCGCCACCTTTACCGGAGGGGACGCCCACTTCTGCTCACAGCAGAAGCCATGTCGGTCACGCGGTGGCCGCGCCTATCCTCGGAGCATGAAGCCGCTTCGACTGGTCCGCGACGAGTCCGCGGAGACCCAATCTGCCGAGCCATTGTGGCGTGAAGTGCTCGGTTCACACCTGCGCGAGCTGAGGCAGGAGCGCGACGAGACCCTGGCTGAGTCGTCGGCCCGCGCAGGCATCTCCCAGCAGTACCTGTCGGAGATCGAGCGCGGGGTCAAGGATCCGTCGAGCGAGATGATCTCGGCTGTGGCCGGTGCTCTCGACATCGGGCTCGGTGAGCTGACGCTGGCCGTCACACGCAAGCTCGCAACACGGGGTTCGTACGACGCGCTGGCGCTCGCTGCCTGACGGTCAGCTGACCAGCGGCGCCTCACGGCGGGGGAGCACGGCGTCGATCAGTCCGTACTCGCGCGCTGACTCGGCCGTGAAGATGCGGTCCCGATCGGTGTCGGCCCGCAACGTCTCCAGACTCTGACCACTGTGAGTCGCGAGGATCTGCTCGATGTCCGACCTCACGCGCACGATCTCGTCCGCCTGCAGGATCAGGTCGGGGATGGTGCCTCGGCCCTGAGCCGCCGGCTGGTGCAACACGACTCGGGTGTGCGGCAAGGCGTGGCGTTTGCCGGCAGGGCCTGACGCGAGCAGCACCGCGCCGACCGCGACTGCCTGTCCCACGCAGACAGTGCCGACGTCGGGACGGATGTATTGCATGGTGTCGTAGATCGCGAGCATCGCGCTCGGGTCGCCACCCTCGCAGTTGATGTAGAGCTGGATGTCGCGGTCGGGGTTGTCCGCCTCGAGGTGCAGCAGCTGCGCGACCAAGGCGTTGGCGACGCCGGTGTCGATGGGTGTGCCGAGGTAGATGATCCGTTCCGACAGCAGGTGCGAATACACGTCCATGATCCGCTCGCCCTGCGAGTTGCGTGTGATCACGTTGGGGATCGTGTAGCTGCTCATCGCGCCGCTGCTCTCGCTGCGATGCCCAGACCGAGGGGCCGTCGTAGGGGCGGGGTCACGTCGTCGAAGGAGCCGACGATCTTGTCGATGAAGCCGTAGTCCAGCGCCTCGCGGGCGCTGTACCAGCGGTCGTGCAACGAGTCGGTGAAGACTCGGTCGAAGGGCTGACCGGTGTCGTCGGCGATCAACCCGAGCACGGTGTCGCGGGTGTGTCGCAGGTCGTTGGCCTGCAGCTCGATGTCGACGGCGGCGCCGCCGATCCCGGCCGATCCCTGGTGCATCAGCACCCGGGCATGTGGCAGGGCGCGACGCTTGCCGGGTGTGCCTGCGGACAGCAGGAACTGGCCGGCGCTGAAGGCGATGCCGAGCACGAGCGTCGACACGTCGCAGGGCACCAATCGCATGGTGTCGCGGATCGCCAGCATCGAGGGCACCGATCCACCAGGCGAGTGGATCCACAAGGCGATGTCGCTCTTGTTGTCGTCGATGGCGAGCGTCATCAGCTGCGTCGCCAGCAGGGTGCCGTTGTCGTCGTCGAGCGGTCCGTCGAGGACGAGGATCCGCTGCTCGTACAAGGCCCATCGTGCTTGTCGGTCGAAGAGTCTGGGTGTCGTTTCGTTGTCCACTAGGCCAGCATGCGAGGTGCGGCGAGGCAACCCAAGGGCGCTCTGCCGCAAGCGGTACTGCCCCTGGCGGTGGTCCCAGAAGTCCGACGAAGATGTGTATGTATTGAATCGCACTGGGTCTGATGGAGGCTCGCTCTGCTCGTTCGGCCTCATAAGCGCAGGCGCCCGCAAGAGATCGCACTACGCTCAGCGGTGATGTACCTCTTCTCGAAGACCAGCCATGTGGAGTGCCTCGCGCTGCTGGAGAGAACTGGCTTGGACCTGCCGTGACGCGATTCGCGATGAGGTCGTCGACCTCCGCCCGGCGGCCGCCTCGACCCCGACGCCGTACGCCGTACGCCGTTGGAGCCTCTTCGGTCGCACATCGACCCGACCGGCAGTTGATGGGCGGTCGCGATGTCGCGGAGGCGGGATAGCCGCGCTCGAAGTGCGACCGGGTTCACGGACCGCGGCTGGCCTGATCTCAAGGCAACTCCGCTGGACGCGGACCCCGAACTGTGGTCGAAGCGTGTCGTCCTGCACCGCTGGCGTGCCCACCTTCGCCTTCCGTTCGGATGTGTCCGACTCAGACCCGGAACACGCCCGCCCGAGCAGCCGTGATGGCCGCTTCTGCCGACCGGTCCGCGAGGTCGCGGGTGAGGGGCTGGCCGCTGGCAAGGAAGGCGTAGTAGAGAGGTGCCGAGACAGCACTGATCACCTGGTGCGCGTCCGTACCTTCGGGGAGCTCGCCCCTGCCGATCGCGTCAGTGACGCAGGGAACCCATTCCTCGATCCTGGTCCGGTAGAAGGCGTTCAACGCCGCCGCCGCCTCGCCGTCGCAGGCGCCAGCCACGATCAGGGCTCGGAAGAGACGTCCCTGCCGTGAGCCGGACAGGGTCTTCTGGACCAGGCGTGCATTGGCCCGGAGGTCCTCGGCTATCGAACCGTGGTCGGTGCGGGGGAGTGACTCCTCGGCCATCGACAGCAGGAGGTCACCGATCAACCTGGTGACCGACCCCCAGCGCCGGTAGACCGTCGTGCGGCCGACGCCGGCGCGGCGCGCTACCTCCGCCAGATCCAGCTCCGCGAAGCCATGCTCGGCCAGCGCGTCCCCCGTCGCGCGCAGCACGGCGGTGCGCACGCGAGCTGTCCTGCCGCCGGGGCGGGTCGTAGCTGAGTCCGTCATAACGGATACACAGTACCGATAACGGAATTTGACTGCTAGTGTCTCCTAACGAAACAACCATCCCTTTAAGGAGTTGATCGTGGAGTATCGCAGGTTGGGCGACTCGGGACTTGTGGTTCCTGAGCTCTCCTTCGGCGCCGGGACGTTCGGCGGGCGCGGCCCGCTGTTCGGCAACTGGGGCAACACAGACGTGGCAGAGGCTCGCCGGCTCATCGACATCTGCCTCGATGCCGGCATCACGATGTTCGACACGGCCGACGTGTACTCCGACGGCGCCTCGGAAGAGGTGCTCGGCGCGGCGCTGGACGGCAACCGGGACCGCGCGTTGATCTCGACCAAGACCAGCCTGCCCATCGGAGACGGCCCGCAGGATGCCGGTTCCTCTCGCTCACGGCTCATCCGCGCCTGCGAGGACGCCCTGCGCAGGCTCCGGACCGACCACATCGACCTCTTCCAGCTCCACGCGTTCGATGCGGCCACCCCTGTCGAGGAGGTCGTCTCCACTCTCGATGACCTCGTGCGGGCCGGCAAGCTGCGCTATGTCGGAGTCTCCAACTTCTCTGGTTGGCAGCTCATGAAGTCCCTTGCTGCCGCGGATCGGCATGGATGGACCCGCCATGTCGCGCACCAGGTGTACTACTCGCTCCTCGGCCGCGACTACGAGTGGGACTTGATGCCGCTCGGGCGCGATGAGGGAGTCGGAGCACTGGTGTGGAGTCCTCTGGGCTGGGGGCGTCTGACGGGGAGGATCCGACGTGGTCAGCCGATCCCGGAGGGGAGCCGGCTGCATGCCACTGCAGACTTCGGCCCACCGGTGGACGACGAACGCCTGTACGACGTCGTCGAAGCACTCGACGCGGTGGCGGCCGAGACCGGAAGGACGATCCCGCAAGTTGCCATCAACTGGCTGCTCCGCAGACCCACGGTCTCCTCGGTGATCATCGGCGCACGCAACGAACAGCAGCTGCGTGACAACCTCGGCGCCACCGGCTGGTGCCTCACCGCCGAGCAGGTGGGCCGGCTGAGCGCCGCGAGCTCGGTGAATGCGCCCTACCCACACTTCCCCTACGAACGACAGGAAGGATTCGCACGACTCAACCCCAGGGCTGTCTAGGTGGTGCTCTGCCTCCACGTCGGTCACGGTCGGCTGACGGAGGTTGGCCGGCAACGAGCTTTGGCTCACGCGAGGCCCTGTCACATCGGCGTGTTCTCGCGGGTCACTTCCATGACCCGCGGACGTGCGTTCGTGTGACATGAGAGGGAGTGGAAAGGATGGGTGTGATGAGCGACGAGGAGTTCTTGGGGCGGCGGTTCGAGGCCGAGCGACAGCGTCTGCGTGAGGTGGCCTATCGGATGCTGGGCTCCTCGGCCGAGGCCGAGGATGCCGTGCAGGAGGCGTGGCTGCGGTTGAGCCGGACCGATGCTGAGGCGGTGGAGAACCTGTCCGGGTGGCTGACCACGGTCGTGGCCCGGGTGAGCCTCAACATGCTGCGCAGCCGGCGTACTCGCGGCGAGCGCCCGCTCGAGGACCTTGCGGGTGAGGAGAAGGGGATCGAGTCGCAGCCGGACCCTGAGCAAGAGGCGATGCTCGCGGACTCGGTCGGTCTGGCGTTGCTGGTCGTCCTGGACACTCTCTCGCCGCACGAGCGGTTGGCGTTTGTGCTGCACGACATGTTCGACCTGCCCTTCGACGAGATCGCGCCGGTGGTCGGGCGTTCTTCGGCAGCGACCCGGCAGCTGGCAAGCCGTGCACGTCGGCGGGTGCGTGGGGCTGCGGTCCCGGAGCGGGACGCGACCCGCCAGCGTCGGGTGGTCGAGGCGTACCTGGCCGCCACCCGGGTGGGTGACTTCGAGGGGTTGCTGAGTGTCCTGGATCCCGAGGTCGTGCTCCGCTCCGACGCGGAGGCGATGCCCAATGGTGTGGCCTTGATGCTGCGCGGGGCACGCGATGTCGCGGCTGCGGCGCTCGCTTCGGCGCCGCGGGCACGTCAGAGCGAGGTGGCGTTGATCAACGGGTCGCCGGGCATCTTGATGGCGGTGGGGGGCCGGCTGCGGGTGGCGCTGACGTGCGAGGTCGTCGACGGTCTGGTCACCGCGATCGATGTGATCGCGGCCCCGCGGCGGCTGGCGGCCCTGGAGGTGGCCCTGCCCTGAGGCAACGGCTCGGCTGGCAGCGCACTGGTTCCGTTTGACCTTGTGCCCCGGGGATGACCCCGGCCGGGGGACATGGGCCGCTGCGCGCTGCACCGAGGGAATCCTCACGACGCAATCCGACACCCCGAAAGAAGGAACCGTGAGCCAGCACGACAGCCCCACCCATGCCGCGACTCTGAGCGAGGCACGACACCCCCACGCCTCCGGTGATCTGGTTGGACTCACCCGACCCGGCGCCGGGGTCCCGGTCGTGCTCCTTCACGGCGCGATGGCCGATGCATACGGGTGGCGAGACGTAGTGGACGCCGTGGCTCCGCAACGACCTGCGCTCGTGCCCAATCGCCGGGGGCGACGTCCAAGCGGGGACCTGCCCGAGGACTACTCCGTTGAGACCGAGGTGGCAGATCTTCTTGGCTGGCTCGCCTTGCAGGACGGGCCTGTCGATCTCGTGGGCCACAGCTACGGAGGCTTGATCGCCGTTGAAGCGGTGCGCCGCGGTGCTGCCGCGCGGTCGCTGGTCCTCTACGAACCGGTAGCGCGACCGTTCGCCGGCGCCGCCTTGCCCAAGCTGCAGAGCGCCCTCGAGCAGGACGATCTCGATGCAGCGGTTGAGATCATCAACGTTGATCTCTCCGGGTACAGCCGGGCCCACGTGGACACGCTGCGGAGCGACCCCGTGTGGACAAAGTTGCAGACCCTCGCGGTACCCGCCGGGGCCGAGCTCGCCGCACTCGAAGAGTTCGACTTCGCGCCTTCGGCGTACTCCTCACTCGGCGTGCCGACGGTCCTGATCGCCGGCGAGCTCAGCCGCCACCGCCCGCCCTATGGCCCGAGTGTCGAGCAGTTCCGCGACGCGCTTCAACTTGAGAGCGTGACGCTTCTCGAGGGCCACGATCACCTAGCGCACGTCACCGGTCCGCTGGACCTCGCGCGCGCGATCAATGCGTCCATCGGCAACTGAGCATTCGGCGATCTCGAGCGCCACGCAGGCCTCACATCGCGACCAACCACCACCGCACCGAAGTGACGGACACACCGGCGACCGGGCTGTCACACCTGGCCCGCGCGGCGTGTCAAAGGTGCAGTGGGTCGTCGGCGAGCGGCGCCCCTGGAGCCGAAAGGAAAGCAGTCAAGATGAGCATCGCCACCACCATCGTTGTCCTGGCCACCGCCGCCTGGGTCGGGTTCTCGGCCTTCTCCGTCTACACGCACAAGTCGTGGGTGGTCGACAACTTCGTTGACTACGACGTCCCGCGCAGCTGGTGGTTCTGGCTCGGGTCTGCCAAGGCCCTCGGCGCCGTCGGCCTGGTCGTCGGCTTGTGGATCCCCTCGCTCGGTGTTGCCGCAGCGATCGGTCTCGTCCTGTACTTCCTGGGGGCCGTCCTCACCGTCCTGCGCGCACGCGCGTACAGCCACGTCCCCTTCCCTGTGCTGTACCTGGCACCGGTCGTGGCGGCGGGCCTGATGACCGCGAACGCCTGACGCGTCAACCTGTGTCCGGCTCCGGCCGGGGACGGGTTGTGCGGGCGTACATCCCGGACAACTGGGGTCAGCGACCCAAGAGGACGACCACAAGGCGAGGTCATGGCGCCTCCGCCCAGGCGTTTCAAGCAGACGGAAAGACTCGTCGACTGGTGGGCGCCCTAGTTTTGAGGGAACTCACCGCGGTCGGCTGTGAACTTCGGAGCGTCTTCGATCCAATGGCGCTCGTTGCGCCTTGAATCGCCGACGGTCGCGGATGAGGACCGCGGACGAGCGTCCAAACCCGCACGTCCGCAGGTCGGTTCGCAGAACGGCGTTGAGGTCGGCCAGCGAGGGACCGATGGTCAGGTTCAGCACGGTGAGGGTAGGGAAGACCGCGATCCTGATCATGAGCGCGAGCTGGTGTCTACCGGGCGCTACGACGCGAGCGCCAGGCCCCGACGAGGACGACCGCCGCGACCACACCGTGCATGCCCAGGAGAGTGCCTGCCACCTCCGAGGAGGGTGCCGACAGTGGTCCGAGCGCGGAGAGTGCCGCGACGACGACGGTGACGGCAGTCCATACGTGCAGCGCCTTCGGTGTGAGCCGCTCGAGGCCACGCAGCGCGATCAGTCCCAGGATCGCTGCCACTCCCGCGCTGAGCGCCACGGCCACGCCGCTGATGTGGCGGACTTCGTCGTCGAGAGCGACGACGAGGTTGACACCGCCAAGTCGAACGGCGCACAGCCACATCACCGTCGTGCAGATCACCGCCGCTGCCGCGATCACGAGATCCGTGGACCAGGGAACCCCGCGTCGGACGGTGGACGTCATGCTCGTTTCAGTGCTCGACATGAGCAACCTCCTTGAGTGCTGCGGTGGAGTCTGCCCCTGTGGGAAGCACCACGGCACTATGATCGTAGTACCACTAAACTATGATCGTAGTACTTGATCAAGGGGGTTTGCGTGAATCGACGCGAGGCGATCGCCGTCGCCGCGGTGGAACTCGTCGCTGAGGGAGGCAGTCACGCACTGACACACGGCAAGATCGATCGCCGACTTGGGTTACCCGCCGGCACCACTTCCAACTACGCGCGGAACCGTCGCGATCTGGTGCGCCTTGTCATCGATCGAGTGGCGGACATCGCGAACCTGCGAGAGGACCCCAGTCCGGCCCCCGGCACCGTGTCGGAGGCCGTCGCCCAGCTCGTGCCTGCCTTCGACAGGGCGGTGGCGCGTGGCACGGACACGCGCGCTCGGATGGCACTGTCGATCGACTGCGTCGAGGACCCCGAGCTCCACGAGCTGCTGACCACGAAGTCGCCGGTCCGCGCCAAGCTGCTGGATGAGGCGGAGACCATGCTCAGTGCGCTGGGCGTCCCGGATCCGCCCGCTCGCGCCATCGACTTCATCGGCGTCATGAACGGACTCCTCTATGACCGCCTCGTTGGCAACGGCGTCCGAGGTGTTCGCGTCGACGCTGCACAGGTCCTGCGAGCTTGGCTCATCGGAAGCGGCGCTCGTCAATGACCACCACTCAGACGCCCCGCGGCTCTCGCTGCTACGGTTGTCGCGAACCGAAGCAATACCCCACTGGGTAGGGAAAGTGAGGTTGTCGGTGTCCAGGTTTGGGCATCCGGCTGGCCTGGCTCCTAGCCCTGTTGAGGCTCAGGGGCCTGTGGGAGATTTGAGACCACATCATGTCTACTGACGTTATCGACACCCGGTTCGAAAAATTCGACGGCCGATTCACGTGCGACGGTGACTTCGTTGTCGAGGTCCTCCACCGCGGAGCGCGGAAGACCGAAGGCCCGGTGTACTTCGGCGCCGGGCGCTACCTTGCATGGAGCGACATCCCCAACTCCCGACTTCTGCGGTGGGATGAAACGACCGGCACGGTCGGCGTACTCCGCGAGGACTCCGGCTACGCCAACGGCAACACCATTGACCGGGCCGGACGCCTGATCACCTGCGAGCAGGGCAATCGGCGGGTCACCCGCACCGAGCACGACGGGTCCATCACGGTCCTGGCCGACGAATACGACGGCAAGCCACTCAATAGCCCCAACGACGTCGTCGTCCGTGCCGACGGATCAGTCTGGTTCACCGATCCCAGTTACGGCATCGACAGCGACTACGAAGGGAATGCCGGAACCAACGAACTCGGTGGCTGTTTCGTGTTCCGCCTCGACCCCGACACCGGTTCTCTCACCATCGTCGTCGACGACTTCGTCCGCCCCAACGGACTCGCCTTCTCACTCGACGAGTCCCAGCTGTTCATCGTTGACACCCGCCAGGACCCCAGCCACATCAGGCTCTTCGACGTCAACGACGACGGGACCCTGAGCGCCGGATCCATCTTCGCCACGTGCAACGCCGGCAAGTTCGACGGGATCCGCCTGGACAGCGATGGCCGCGTCTGGGCGGCCGCCTGGGACGGGGTGCACTGCTTCGCTCCCGATGGCGAGCTCATCGGCAAGTTGCTCCTTCCCGAATCGGTCTCCAACCTGACCTTCGGGGGTCCCAAGCTCAACCACCTGTTCGTCACCGCCGGACGATCTGTGTACGCGTTGCGGGTCACCTTCACAGGCGCCCGCTACCCCGGACCCTGAGTGCCGCGGCCAGTCTGAAGCGGCCAGGCGGACCGTCCGCAGAACAGTTGTGAGTGGCTCGACACACGCTGACCGGCTGGTTGGCGAGATGGAGTCACGATCACCGAAACACTGAGTTCTGTGAGCCCACCAAAGGATGTGGCGGTGTCACCGCCGGACGTTGCGCACGAGCGCACCCTCGAGGCGGGCCTTCGGCTCTCGCGTTCTGTATCAACTGATACATTTGCCCGAGTGGGTCGGGCCTGACCCAAGGAATCGAAAGGCGTGACGGCGCCAGGATGAGGTGAACATGAAGGTCGTCGTGATCGGAGCCGGCATTGGCGGTCTGGCCGTCGCCGCGGGACTACAGCGTCAGGACATTGACGTCACAGTGCTGGAACGCGCCGAGCGGTTCGCGGCAGCAGGGTCCGGGCTGTCGCTCTTCGGCAACGGATTCCGGGCGCTCGACGCCCTCGGGCTGGGCCCGGCGGTGCGCCAGATCAGCGCAACCGAACCGTTCGCCGGTCGGGCGGGCATCCGGGTGGCCTCGGGACGATGGATCAGCACGACGAGCGAAGCGGCGACCCATGATCTGCGCGTGGTCGACCGCACCGCGCTCCACGGCGTTCTACTGGGCGCCCTGGGTCCGGGATCGGTTCAGCACGGATCCAGCGTCCGATCCGTGCACGAGGACGAGGTCAGACTGACCGATGGTCGTCGCGTGTCCGGCGCCGATGTGGTGGTCGGTGCCGATGGAATCCGGAGCACCGTCCGCGCGGGCTGGCCCCACTCACCGCCCATCCGCTACAGCGGCTACGTCGCCTGGCGTGCCATCACCCGTAGGCCCTTCCACCTCGACGTGGTGGGCGAGACCTGGGGACGCGGACGGCGCTTCGGCTTCGCCCCGCTCCCCGACGGCCGGGTCTACTGGTTCGCTACCGCGAATCGGGCGCCCGACGCCCCGGCCACCGACGGGATGGGCGCCCTGACCGACCTGTTCGGCACGTGGCACCACCCCATACCCGACCTTCTCGACGCGACCGATTCGAGCAGTGTCCAGCAGCTGCCGATCGAGGAACTCGCCCATGCTCCTGCCACGTTCGTCCGCGGTCGAACCGCTCTGTTGGGCGATGCGGCCCACGCAATGACACCCAATCTCGGACAAGGGGCCAATCAGGCCCTGGAGGACGCCGCGACGCTCTCAGCACTCCTCGGGCGGGTCGCCGGTGCGACAACGCCGGCCGATGCCGTCGCCGCCGCACTCCAGCGGTACGACATCGTTCGCACCGGCCGCACCGCCGGGATCGCACTCCAAGCACGCCGGATCGGCGCCGTCGGGCAGTGGAGCAACCCCGCCGCGACAGCCATCCGCGATCGTGCCGTTCGGCTCACGCCAGATCGACGAATCAACGCCCTCGCAACCGAGATCCAGAACTGGCATCCGCCGGCGAGCGCCGGTGGCGTCGACGATCTCGAAGAACGGAACCCAAAGGAGTAGGACCATGCGCACGCTCATCGTCGGCGGTGGAATCGGCGGACTTACGTTGGCAGGGCTGCTGGCCCGTCACGGCCAAACACCCGTGGTCGTCGACCGACGGCCCACGGACGCCGACCTCGGCTACGGCTTGGCCCTATGGCCACACGGGACCCGCGTCTTTCACGCCCTCGGCATCCACGAGGACTTCGTCGCCGCCAGCGAACCCATGGGCCAGTACGTCGCCCAGGACGGCTCCGGACAGCTGCTGACGTCCTCGCCGATGCCGGCCAGTATCAGTGCCTACGGCCATCTCGGCATCATCGCTCGGTCTGACCTCCTCGACATCCTGCACGCCGCGCTCGGAGACGTCGACGTCAGGAACGGAGTGAGCATCGACCGGCTGAACCAGCCCGGGGGGCACGTCGACGTAGAGCTCGATGACGGAACATCCGGGACGTTCGACCTGGTCGTCGGCGCCGACGGGATCCACTCCCGGGTCCGCGAGCTGCTCTTCGGCCGCGTTCCCGACCGCGAGACCGGATGGGGCTGCTACGTGTGGTGGGCCGACCGACAACTCGTATCGGGCACCGAGACCACTGAGCGCTGGGGTGCTGGAAGCTTCCTTGGCACCTACCCCTGCCGAGAAAGAGTGTGCGTCATCCTCGGTGCGCCGCTTGATGTCCTCGAGCCCGACCGACCCCACGGACGTACCCAGCGCCTGGCCTCACTGCTCCGGCCCTACGGCGTCTCCATCACGGACTTCCTGGCCGGGCTGCCGGCTGACGACGAGGCCCTGTTCCTTTGGCCGATGGCCGACGTACGCGCGCCTGACTGGGTCCAGGGCCGGGTGGCCCTCCTCGGAGACGCCGCTGCCGCGTTCCTGCCGACCGCCGGCATCGGTGCCTCCATGGCGCTGGAGTCTGCAGCCGTCCTGGCTGACGAGCTGACCCGCACCGATTCGGCGTTCCTTCCCAACGCCCTCGCACTCTACGAGCGACGCCGCCGCGCCAGAGTCGAGGCAGCACAGACACAATCACGCCGCCTGGCCCACCTGATGTTCCTCCGCTCAACGCGACTGGCCTCACTGCGCAACCGTGGCCTGAGGCACGCCAGCATGGAGATGATGGTCGGCCCGCTGATCAAGCAACTCCGGGAGCCGATATGACCGGTGCCTGCCAGACAAGCAGGACGTGCCCGAACCCAGGGTCCTGGTCCGAGGCGACCGGGATGCTCATCGCCACTGCGGTCCGCGTCGCGAGCGAGAAGTCGTCGATGTATCATTTGATACATGAACCCTGTGGAACGCCAGATCGATGCCGACCTGGACCGTGTGTGGAGTGTGGTCAGCGACGTGGATCGCTGGGATGACATGTTGCCGACGATGCAGCAGGTCACCCGACTCGACGGAGGAGGGCCGGTCGGCGTGGGTGCCCGGTTCGAGGTTCGTCAGCCGGGCCTGCCCAAGGCCGTGTACGAGATCACCGAGTGGGAGCCGCGAGTCGGGTTTACCTGGGTGGCCAATGCGCCCGGCGTATGTACCACGGCCACACACGAGCTCCGACCCCAGAACGGAGAGACCCTGCTCGTCCTCGGCATTGCCTGGACCGGTGCCCTCGCGGGCCTGGTGCGCCTGGTGATGGGCGCGAGAGCAAGGCGCATGGTGGAGCAGGAGGCGGACACATTCGCCCAGCTCACGAAGGTCGGACAGCGATGACAACGCCGTCTGAGGGGCCGCGCGAGGTGCTACTCCAGCGGATCGTTGAGTGGTTCGCCATCAACGGAGTGCTGGACACCAGCATGCGGACCCTCGCCGCGGGCGTCGGGACAAGCAACAGGATGCTGAACTACCACTTCGGATCCCGCGACCAGCTCCTGGCCGCGGTCATCGGAACGGTCTGTGAGGCCGAAGGTCAGGCGCTGGAGGACTGTTTCGCCGAAGCCCACGACCCGGTCGAGGCCGGCCGGGTGTACTGGGAACACGTCGCGGAGACCGCCCGCATATTTGCCCCACTGTTCTATGAGCTCTCCGCGCACGCGATGTACGGCAAGCCCTACGCCGAGCAGCTGCGGCACATCCTCACCGACGCCTGGGTATCTGGGTTCAGCAGAGGGTTCGCCCGAGTCACTGACCAGCCGCAGGCCGATCGCCTTGCACGCCTGTGCCTCGCCGTGGGCCGGGGCATCTTGTTCGAGTTGGCACTGACCGGCGATCGCGACGCCGCCGACGCCGCCATCGATCAATTCACGACGATGACTCGACAGACGCTCGCGCCGAGCCGATGACCGGACAACATCTCAGCGGGACCGACTCCAAACTGCCAACCAGCACCACGAGAGGAACCGAGAACGTGAACGTGAACGCTCATATCCAGTACGCGGGCCCGGATCAGGAACGTCTCAATGTCCGTCAGTCTTCGCCGGAGCTCTTCGGGGCCTACGCCCGGCTCGAACAGGCGGTCCATCAGGCCGTCGATCCCACCCTGTACGAGTTGATCAAGATTCGCTCGTCGCAGCTCAACGGGTGCGCCTTCTGCCTGGACATGCACTCCAAGGACGCGCGATCGCAGGGCGAGACCGAACAACGTCTGTACTTGCTGTCCGCGTGGCGCGAGGCTCCCATCTACACGCGCCAGGAATGCGCAGCCCTCGCTCTCACCGAGGCCGTCACCCGCATCGCCGACGCTCACGTGCCCGATGATGTCTGGGAAGAGGCGGCACTGGCCTTCACGCAGCAGGAGTTGGCCGCCGTCCTGATGGCGATCGTGACCATCAACGGATGGAACCGGATCGCGATCACTTCTCGGACGCCAACAGGTCACCACCAGCCAAGCTCGGCTGGGTGAGCGCCGGGGGCCGGTCGTCGCTCCTGCCGTGGGCCGAACGCGACCAAGTTCCAGCGAACTCTACGCATCGATGAGTCCAAGGACTGTGGTCGTACTCGCTCAGCCGACCGGCCGGTTGCCGATGAGCGAACCGCCACCTGTGGCGCTGGCGCGCCTGGCCGAGCAGTGCCCCGAGTGTGCCGAATCTCCAGGTCGCAGACGTCTCTACCTGTGCTTTCATTATCGAAGCGTTACCTAGACATCGGGAGCCCTCATGCCCAAGACCGTGGACCGACGATCGCCGACCACCTCAATCTCCCTGCCCGGCCGTGAGCTGTCGGAAGAGTTCGATCGTGCCGTCGCGGGAACGGTCGCGACCGCTCTCGCGGAAGACTTCTGCAGCCGGGATGTGACCACGCTGTGGACGGTGCCGTCAGAGCTCAGGTGCACGGCGGAGGTGATCGTCAAGGAGCCAGGCGTCATTGCGGGTCTGCCCGTCCTTCGCGCCGTCCTCCGGCAGGTGGATCCCAGCGTCATCGTCAGGTCGTCGACGCGTGACGGTGCTCCCGTCGAGCCCGGGCAGGCCGTGGTGCAAATCACCGGGTCGGCTCGCTCGATCATCACGGCCGAGCGCACCGCTCTCAATTTCCTCCAGCGGCTGAGCGGGATCGCCACCCTGGCCGCGAAGTACGTCGCGGCGGTGGAAGGAACCGGCGTCTCCATCCTGGACACGCGCAAGACCGCGCCCGGCCTCAGGCTTCTCGACAAGTACGCCGTGACGTGCGGCGGCGCCCTCAACCATCGCCGCAACCTCGCGGCCATGGTGCTGATCAAGGAGAATCATGTGGCGGCCGCGGGCGGGGTCGCTCCAGCGATCGCCGCTGCCCGGGCCGGCATGCGCAGCACGGGCGACGAGATCCAGGTGGAGGTTGAAGTCACCAACCGTGCCGAGGCCAGCGAAGCACTCTCCTGCGCGGTCGATTGGCTGCTCCTCGACAACATGACCACGGCCGACCTGTCCTTCGTCGCGCGCCACCGCGACGCCCTGCCCACCGCACGTCCTCCGCGGCTCGAGGCGTCGGGGAGCATCTCGCTCGACACGGTCGCCGCGGTGGCGGCCACGGGGGTCGAAGCAATCTCGGTCGGTGCCGTGACGCACTCGGCGCCGGCTCTCGATCTCAGCCTCCTGATCCGTGACGCGGCGTCGGAGGTCGTGAGACGCCAGCCGGGGTCACGGCCGGTGACCAGGGTGGGGGACATGTTGAGGCTGGACCCTGAAGTTCGTGCACTCCTCGACCACGCAACGGCCAGTTCGAGCACGTCGGCAAGCGAGTTGACCGCGGAGGCGGTACGGGTCGACGACTTGTCTGTTCTCGACCTTCAGCGTCCCCCTGAAGATCTCCACTCGGTTTCGGACATCGAGATCCCGTCGGCGCGCGGCGTCGTACCCGCCCGCGTGTATCGACCCCGTCCCGGACCCCTGCAGCCCCTGCTGTTCTTGCACGGTGGCGGCTTCGTCGTCGGGCGCGATGGCTACGAGGCCCCCCTCCGAGAGTTGGCCCTCGCCGCCGACTGTCTGCTGATCGCTCCCGAGTGCCGCCTCGCTCCAGAGAATCCCTTCCCTGCAGCGGCAGACGATGCGATCGCGGTTGCTCGATGGCTCGCGGCCGAGGCCACCACACTGGGCTCCTCTACGGCGCGGCTCGGAATCGCCGGCGACAGTTCGGGTGGAAACCTCGCGGCGGCGGCGACCCATCAGCTTGCCCGGGAAGGCGCGCAGCCCGCCTACCAGTTGCTCATCTACCCCATGCTCGATGCCACGGCGAGCTCGGCGTCGTACACAGAGTTCGCGGAGGGGTACGGCTTCACCCGTCAGAAGTCCGAATGGTACTTCGACCAGTACCTACCGCCCGCAGTGGACCGGCATTCGCCACGCGCATCACCGCTGTTCGACGACGACCTGAGCGCGGCACCACGCACCCTCGTCGTGACCGCCGAGTTCGACCCCCTTCGAGACGACGGCGAGCGCTACGCCGAGCGGTTGCGACACGCCGGCGTCACGGTCGAAGCTCCGGCGCTACGCCGGAATGATCCACGGCTTCTTCCAGATGACCGGTGCTCTTGAGCGCTCACGTCAGCTGCATCGCGAGCTGGGGCACTGGATGCGTACGGCCGCGCGCGAGGGCGCGCCAGTGCACCGTCCTGCCTCGTGACTCCGTGGGCGGGATCGAACGGAACGGGTGGAGGGGCCGCGCCTGCAGTGCTGCCACTTCAGCGATCAGCGAAAGGCGCCGCGACCTTGCCTGACGCCATCGACGATCCGGGGACCCTGCTTGTGTCTGATCTGGACGGCACGCTGCTCCGCTCTGACGGCACGCTCGGACGCCGGACGGCTGCAGTCGTGAACCGATATGTCGAGGCTGGTGGCCGCTTCACGGTCGCGACCGCACGCTCCTTCACCGCTGCTGCTGCGGTGACGCGCGAACTGATGCTCACTCTCCCGGTGATCACCTACGGCGGTGCGATCATCGTCGACCCGAAGTCGGGACAGCCACGGACGGCGCAGATGCTTCCTCAAGTCACGGTCCACAACGTCCTCGCGCTCACCGAACGGGACAGCAATATCGAGCCCATCGTGTTCGCCGTGTGGCAGGGTCGGGATCGGTTGTGTTGGCGTCCCGCCCACGCGACACCGGGCGTCGATCGATTCCTCGCACGGCGACGCGGTGATCCTCGGCTGCTGCCTGTCTCCGAGTGGACGGCCATCAGCAGCGCCGACGCCTTCTACATGTTGCTGATCGGCGACCGAAGCCGGCTCGCCGAGCTCCGCGAGCATCTGCCCGGGCAAGGCGTCCATGTCACCTTCTCCGAAGACGTCTACGCACCGGGCGAATGGTCCCTCGACCTCACCGCTTCAGGAGCAACCAAGGCCACCGCAGTGACCACGCTCCGCAACGAGCTGCGACCCCGGCGAGTCGTCTGCTTCGGGGACAACCAGAATGATCTGCCGATGTTCCGCGTCGCCGACTGGGCGGTCGCGGTCGCCAACGCGACACCCGACATCCGCGCCGCGGCTGCACGAGATCACGACGGCCAATGACGCGGACGGCGTCGCTCACTGGATCCTCGAGCGCACTCACGCCTGACACCTCAAGGGCGCCCGCGTGCCGATCCCGCTGTGCTGCTCAAATAGCAGCACGGGCGCTAGGGTTGAGCCATGCCGACGTCGATTGTTGCGCTTCTGCAAGCCCGTGACCGCCAGGCGCTCGCGGATTCCGTGTCCGACTCGGTGCGCTTCCACAGCCCGGTTGCGGACTACGAGGGACGTCGCGATGTGACGCATCTGCTGTCGCTCATCGCCGACGTGCTTGCGGATCTGCGGCCGACGCGGGAGTTGCGGACCCCGACGTCGTACACGACCTTCGTGGAGGCAAGCGTGAACGGTCGGCCGATTCAGGGTGTGCTCGATGAGCACCATGACGCATCTGGACGGGTCGTGGAGGCGACCTTGATGCTGCGTCCTCTGGGTGCGCTCCGGACAGCGGTCGCGGCCATGGCAGAGGCTCTGGACGACGAGCCACTTCCGAGTCGGGTTGATTGATGGCCGAGATCGGGATCATTGACGCGCACCCAGATCGGCCACACCGGGCCCGCGATGCCGTCTGAGCCAGGACGCCCGATTCCCTGTCTCGATCGGGTTGCCCTCGAATTTTCCGAGCTGGTGATCGTCGCCGCTCATCTCGACCACGCCTTGGACGGAGGAGGCCATCGGGCTGGCATGGAAGCACGACGACCTCTACCTCGACACCTCCGCCCGTGCGGCCCACTACTACCCCGATGCAATACTCCGCTTCATGGCGACCTACGGCTCCGAGAAAATACTCTTCGGGACCAACTATCCGCAGCTTCCACTCGAGAGATGCGCCGCCGAAGCTCGGGCGCTGCACCTGCCACACGAGTCGATGCAGCGCTTCCTGCGGACCGATGCCCTCCGCGTGTTCAGGGTGTCCTAGGGGCATGGCCGGCAATCAAGCGTCTCCGCGGCCGGGACAACCGGTCCGGGGGTCACAGACGGGCCGCCCCATCATGGCGCTCCTCGACCTGGTCGGGCGTCGCTGGACGCTGCGAGTGATGTGGGAGCTGCATACGTCCCAACCACAGCCGCTCACCTTCCGGGCGTTGCAGGACAGGTGTGAGGCGATGTCTTCCAGCGTCCTCAACCGGAGGCTGAGCGACCTGCGAGAGGCTCGGCTCGTCGCCCGCGAGCCGAGAGGCTACGCCCTCACCGCCATGGGTTCGGACCTGGTGGTTCTGCTGGTGCCCCTCGATGCCTGGGCGCAGCGATGGAGCACCGGGGTCGGGACCACGTCAGATGGAGGCGAGGCGAAGCGAGAAGCCAAGTGAGGGAGCCCGCTGGGACCCTCGGATCGTTGGGTCTCATGCGCCGAGGGCAACGAGTGCACCTCCGGCGTAGGCGGCGAGCGCTGGCATGATCTGTTCGGCGTCAATGCTCACGCCGCGCAGCGTGTTCGATGCGAACGAGCGCTGACCTTCCAACCCCAGGTAGACCAGTCCCGGGTGTGTGGTGGAGATCCCTCCGATGTGGCGTGGTCGTCCGTGCTCGTCGAGGGCGCCCAGTGAGCTGAGGTAGTTCACGTTTGGTCGGTATCCGGTAGCCAGGATGATTGCGTCGACGTGCTCCCGGCCGCCGTCTGCCCATTCGACGCCGTCTCCGTCGATTGCGGCGAACACCGGGCGTTGGTCGAGGCGGCCGGCCTCGTACGCGGCGCGGTAGTCGCCGGTGTCGAGCACCAACGGCGCGCCGCCGAGCAGCGCGAGCCAGGACCCGGGCATCTGGTCGAAGCCGGTGACATCGAACCAGTGGTGTACGTCGTGCCCTCTCACGACCTGGGGCACGAACTGCGGCGACCTCCGTCGCGCCAGAGTCACCGTCGACCTCTCTGCGAGCTCGTGGGCGACCTGAATGGCAGAATTTCCAGCTCCGAGGACCACCACCCGCTGTCCGACGTACGGTGCCGGACTGCTGTAGTCAGCGACGTGCGTGATTGACCCCTGGAAGCTCTCTGCCCCCGCCAGGGTGGGCCGGACTGGGTTGCCGAAGGAGCCGCTGGCGACCACGACTCCGGATGCGGACAACGTCTGACCGTTGGCGGTCGACACCGTGAACCCGGGGCCGTCTGTGGCGACGTTGGTGACTCTCGTCCGGGTCTGGATCTCCACGTCGTCGAGTCGGTCGGCGTAGGCCTCAAGATAGGCGGCGACCTCGTCGCGGTGCGGGTAGCGATTCGGGTCGCCGGGGAAGGGGTGGCCGGGCATCTCGCTGTAACGGGCGGGGGAGAACAGGTGCAGGCTGTCGTAGTAGCCCAACCATGAACCGGAGCGATTCGGGCCGGCCTCCAGGACCAGTGGCCGCAGGCCGAGGGAGCGGATCGCGTTCGCTGCGGCCAGGCCGGACTGACCTGCGCCGATGATGATGACGGACTCTGGAGAGGGCATGACCCGAACATATCGTCATTCCACGAAAAGGCAAAACGACGATATGTGGGGTTACACTCGCATGTATGACGGAAGGGGAAGTCGCTCGCCTCGCCCGGGCGGGAACGGCGTCGTGGGGTGAGGTCGGTGATAGCGCCGACGCCCCCGAACTTGCGCCGGCCACCGATGAGTTCCTGAAGGCGTTGGCCAGCCCTTCGCGGCAGAAGGTCATGCTGCTCTTCGCGCGGGGTCAAGAACTCTCGGTCGGTGAGGTGGCCGATCTGGCCGGACTCGGGCAGTCGACAGCATCCGAGCAATTGGCGTTCCTGCGCCGCGGGGGCATCCTCACCTCACGGCGTCAGGGCAAGGTCGTTCGCTATCGCGCCAACCGCGACGGGGTCGTGAGGGCCCTGGACGATCTCCGGGCCTACTTGCTTGCTTGCTGCTGAGGGGAAGCGGTCAGGCTGGCAAGCCCAGATGTCGAGCGGTTAGCTGCGGCCGCATTCGAGAGCAATCCGACCGGGTCTCGCTGACCATCCGGACCGCCGGATACGTAGCTCGACCGGGCGCCCTTCGAGTACTCCCTGACATGACTCCATCCTTACCGAGGAGCGGAGTCTCCGGAGTGTCGGTGGTTCTCTCGATGGGCGCGCCCGCGACCATTTCCATAAATCCTGAATATAAGAGTGCTATGGTTTTGGGCATGGGTCGAGGAGATATCGCGCCTGACGCGTCCGCCGCCATCGGGGCAGTTCTCTACGGCCTGGCCACCAGGGCCGCGAGGCGCCTGCCCCGGGACATGACCCTGACGTCCGCCGCCACCCTGGCCACCCTGGACCGGACCGGCCCGCGGCGTATCACCGATCTGGCCGCGGTCGAGGGTGTCACCCAACCCGCGATGACCGCCCTGGTCCGCGTGATGGAGGAGTCCGGCCTGGTCGAGCGGCGGGGCGACGCGTCCGACAAGCGGGTCACGTTGGTGCGCCTGACCGAGGCCGGCGCCTCCTATGTCCGAACGCGGCGCCAGGCCGGCGTCCACGCGTTCGAGCGATTGATCGGCGAGCTCACCGGCGACGAGGTCCGAGGCGTTGGTGGCGGCCCTTCCGGCGCTGAGACATCTGGCAGAGCTCGAAAGCCAGGAACGCGAAGGGCCGAAGCATGACGGGCAAGCCGGTCGGCGGGGTCGCGGTGAAGGTGTTCCCGGTGGCGCGTTCCGAGGCGCGGCTGCTGGTCCCCGCCCTGATGTTCATCGCGCTGGTCGTGGCGGCGGTCGCCAGCCTGGGGACGCCGCTCATCACCAGCGGTGGCGACCACGTTCCACGTCTCGCTCGGCAGCGCGCAGTGGACGCTGACCAGTCGCGCTGCTCAGCGGCGCCGTCGCCACGCCGGTCCTGGGCCGACTCGGAGCCGGCCCGCACCGGCGGGCCACGATCGTCGTCACGCTGGCGGTCGTCGTCGCCGGCAGCGTGCTCACCGTGCTGCCGCTGCCGTTCGCATGGCTGCTGGCCGGCAGGGCGGCCCAGGGCGTCGGGCTCGGACTGACGGCGCTGATGATGGGCGTGGCCCGTGACCACCTGCCCGAGGAGCGCAGCGCGGCTGTGATCGCCCTGATCTCGGTGGTCTCGATCATCGGGGCCGGCGTCGGCTACCCGCTGGCCGCACTGCTCGCCGAGCTCGGCGGGGTACGGGCCGCCTAC
Source organism: uncultured Actinomycetota bacterium (assembly GCA_963772415.1). Taxonomy (GTDB): domain Bacteria; phylum Actinomycetota; class Actinomycetes; order Propionibacteriales; family Nocardioidaceae; genus Nocardioides_B. Next base: position 79,211 of record CAVYWU010000009.1, read on the forward strand.
GGCCTCGGCCTGGTCGTCACCGCCGCCGCCCTCGTGACCGCCTGGCGCTCCATGCCCGAAGCCCCCGAAGGCCGCTCCGCCCACGTGGACGTGGCAGGCGCGGTCGTCCTGGCCGCTGCGCTGCTCCTGGTGCTGTTCCTCGCCGGCGAACGGAATCTGTGGAGCCGGCACCTCGCCGTGGCGGCGGGCCTCGCCGTCGCTGCGGTGGTGCTGCTCTGCGTCTGGACCGTCATCGAGCTGCGCAGCACGACGACCCCTGGTCGATGTGCGGGCGGTGCGGCACCCGGCGGTCGCCGGGGCGAACCTCGCCATGTTCGTCGGCGGGATCGGCATGTACCTCCTGCTCACGCTCATCACCCGGTACGCGCAGACGCCGCACGGTGCGGGCTACGGCTTCGGGCTGACGACCTTCGTCGCCGGGCTGGTCCTCATCCCGTTCTCGGTGCTGGGGTTCGTCGCCGGCAAGCTCACGCCGCGGGTCCGGAGGCGGATCGCCGACCCCCTGCTCCTGGCCGGCAGCGCCGTCGTCGTCGGCGGCGGGTTCGTCCTGTTCGCGGCCGCCCGGTCGGACCTGGCCGAACTGTTCGCGGCGATGGGCGTGCTCGGCTTCGGCGTCGGCGGCTTCTCGGCCGCCATGCCCGGCGTCATCCTGGCCGTCACCCCGAAGAGCGAGACGTCGAGCGCCATGAGCTTCAACTACGTCGTCCGCAGCGTCGGGTACTCCCTGGGCAGCGCTATCGGCGGCCTGATCCTCGCCGCGGGCACCGACCCCGGCCACCTCTTCCCCGACGACAGCGCCTACACCACCGCGGCGCTGGTCGGCATCGGCGCCATGGCGATCACGACGCTGACAAGCCTCGCTCTCGCCCGCCGACGCTCGTCCGAGACCGACCCGTAAGTCAGATGCACTCATCCCACCACTGGAGGTTCCATGCGCCAAGGGCTACTGGGTCAGCGTCTACCCCACCATTGCAGACCCTGAGAAGCTGGCTGTCTACAACGAGCTGGCCGGTCTGGCCGTCAAGGCCGGCGGGCGGGCGGGTCCTCGCCACGTCGGCAGTCGGGTCGTCGCACACGAAGCCGGAATCGCCGAGCGCGTCGTCCTGATCGAGTTCGACAGCTTCGAACAGGCGGTCGCCGCATACGAGAGTGCGGCCTACCAGGAGGCGCTGGTCGCGCTCCCCGACGGCTTCGAGCGCGACTTCCGCATCGTCGAAGGCATCGACTGACCGAGGTCCAGCCGGATCTCCACTGAAGGATTCTGTCGGCAATCTTGGGGACGGCAGTCAACGATCGTGACCTTGCGTCAGGCTCGTCGGAACATGATGCCCACGAGGTCTCGTCAGGCAACGCCGTTGCCGTCGGGGGTCACACTCGCCGAGGCGCGTCACGGGCTCGCGCGGCGGGGGTGCGTCCGGTGCCGTCGACCCAGTCGTCGAGGACGACGATCCACGCCAGGTCGTCATGGCCGAGCTCACCCTGGTCCTCGATGATCAGCGGGGCGCAGAGACCGCGGTCGAGCTGCACGCCGACGTGCGGGTGTTAGAAGTACGTCCCGGGGTCGGGCGCGGTGTGTCCGCCGGCGTGATGTTGTTCCGCGGCGACAGTGCACGTCGCAGTGGTCTTGGCACCCAAGACCGCGGCGCGCTTGAGATCCTCGATGAGCGTTTCGCGCGGGGCGAGATCGACCGCGAGGACTAGCTCTCGCCACCAGCGATGGAGGAGGACAGACTCCAAATGTTCGAACAGAGCAGTCAACTAGTACAGCTGGGCGTCGGCAGTCCCGGTAGCGGCTGAGTCGGGATCGCCGGATACAAGTCCTGGATCATCGCGTTAGTGTTCCTGCTGGTCCTCGTCGGCCTAGCCCGTTGGACGATGCGCCCGGCACGGCGTGCGGTGCGAGCCCAGCGCAGAACCGGGGAAGCTCGGACCGAGATCACGCGGCCAAGAGTTGATGACGGCCGGACCGACAGCGCACGAGCAAAGCAGACAAGGACGGATCCATGAGCACTTACACGATCACCACCACGATCGACCAGCCCTACGACGCCACTGTCGCGGCAGTCCGCGAAGCCTTGAGCGAGCAGGGATTCGGCGTGCTGTCCGAGATCGACCTCCGGGCCTCCCTCAAGGAGAAGCTCGACGTCGACGTCGCCCCTCAGGTGATCCTCGGGGCTTGCCGGCCGCCGCTGGCCTACGAAGCCATCCAGGCCGAACCATCCATCGCAGCGGTACTTCCCTGCAACGTGGTCGTGCGCGCACTGGACCAAGACACGACCCTGGTCGAGGCATTCGACCCCGACGCAATGATGGGCCTCGCCGACAACCCGGCGCTCAGCAAGATCGCAAGCGACGCCAAGGAGCGCTTGGGCGCTGCCTTCGCGGTCCTCGCTAGGTCGCAGTGAAGGCGCGGTAGAGCACCTGGCCGACGACCGCACTGCCCGAACGGCCGCCCGTACTATCGAGGCCGATGAGCACCGTTCGGACGACCGCCCACTGCCCCCGCAGGTCACCGCGTGTACGTGCGGCGGCGCTGGTGTCGCGCTCGGGCGGGGGAGTGGACCACCGCAGGGCGCTCGGAGCCCTCGTCGCCGTCCTGGTCCTCGGTATCCTCGGCATGCACGCCCTGGCCAGCCATGACACCCCGGCCAACGCCGATTCCTCGGCCGGCACGACGAGCATGATCGGCATGGAGGGCCGGATGGCTGGCGGCGGTGCAGCTGGCCAGCCAGCTGTCTCGTTCCGGGCACCCGCCAACCAGACGGACGAGGCCGGCGTCCAGGCCGGCACGGCAATCTCAGTCATCAGGTGCTGACGGGCACTGCGGCCACCTGCCACCGCCGTCTCAGCGGCGTGCCGGCGGGTGTCGCCGCCGCCCGCCCACACCACACCGACCAGGAGAACCTCATGCACACCCAGCCTAGGACCCGCACACGCGTGCTGAGCGCGCTCGCGCTCAGCCTCGCTCTCGGCGGCGTCCTCGGCGCCTGCGGCGACGACACCGACCCTTCCGAGACCGCTCAGGTCAGCACGACCGAGCACAACGCCGCCGACGTCGCCTTTGCCAGCGACATGATCCAGCACCACGCCCAAGCGTTGTCGATGGTCGACCTCACCCTCGACCGCGACCTCGATCCGGAAGTCCAAGGGCTCGCCGAAGACATTCGCGCCGCCCAGGGTCCCGAGATCGAGACCATGGCCGACTGGCTCACCACGTGGGGTGAAGACGTCCCCGAGACGATGCGCGACCACGTCAACTCCGGCCACGACACGGGCGACATGTCCGAGAGCCTTGAAGGCATGGATGGCATGGACGAGATGCCGGGGATGATGACGGCCGACGACATGAGCACCCTCGAGAACGCCTCCGATGCCGAGTTCCAGGACATGTGGCTCCAGATGATGGTCGAGCACCACGAAGGTGCCGTCGAGATGGCCGAGACCGAGCAGGAAGACGGTCAGTTCAAGGACGCTGTCGACCTCGCGGGCCAGATCGTCGACAGCCAGACCCAGGAGATCGACACCATGAAGAGTCTCCTCGACTCCTGAGCCGGCCCAAGCGGACGTCACCGGCAACGGTGGCGTCCGCGCGGCACTCCCGCGCCTGCCCCTTCCCATCGACAGCCGGCGCCCCGGCCCTCACTCCCACCCAGATCGGCGGAGTCAGCGCAGCGCCCGGTGAGAAGGGTCAAGGTGACCAGCAACGGCATCCCCGTGCCCGGCAACCCCGCCGGCCTCCAGCTCGAGCCCGACCAGCAGATCGAGCCGAGGCTCCCAGGAAGCATGCCCCCAGGGGGCGCCGCTGAGCCGGGAAGGACCGGACCGAGTCTTGAGGCTCCATCTGGGTCGTGATCTGCACGGCCGGTCGATCGGTTGACTGGAACTGCGAGTGGCTGACGCCGATGCGCTCGGCCGTGCTCGACCGCGCACAGCTCCTAGGTCGCTGAAACGCCATGAGGGCCCGGCCCCAGCGATCCTGGAGCCCTCATCGCCTCGAGAGCCGAGTTCGAGCTCTCCGTGAGAGGTGACTAGAGGTCGTCATAGAGCTCAACCTGGTGCCGAGCGTGTCTCTGGGGTGCGGTGCCAGGGCGGTTGGCTGCAGTCGTCTGTCAACGTCGGAGCCTGCTGACACGAGGGCTCGGAATGGGCTCGCTTCGATTCGCAAACACCCGCAGCTGCGTGCTGACGGCATCAGTCCTCTCGGGCGGCATCGCTGCAGGTCAGATGGCAGTTTCGCCCGTGGGGTGCAGCCAGTCGCGAGTGATCGCACCCACGCTCAGTTCCATGGGCGTCTTCCCGATGACCAGCCATGTGGAGTGCGTCGCGCTGCTGGACAAAGACCCTGCTCTGACCTGCGGCGGAGCAGATTCGGGTGAAGGCGTGGATCAACGCGAAGTGGCTGACCGCGGCGGGACGCGGAGTCGCGGACCACACGCGCGCTCACGCTCAGGATCATCGGCGTCTTCCCGTGCACCACCTCGAGTGCGTCGCGCTGTTGGAAACAGGGCCTATCTGACCTGCGACTGGGCCTGCCTGGCTGACGGAACGTCGGGCTCGGTGATTGCGTGTCACAGCGTCGGCTGCTTCTTCGTCTGGATGGGCGCAAGCTCATCCACTGACAAGAGGAGGCCGCGAATGAACAGCGCCGCACCGGTAGGCCCCGTTAGGACGGGCATCGACATCTGGCGGGGCGTGGGGGTTCCTCCCATCCCCCGACAGCGGTGTCGACCATTCACCTGTTGACATGGACAGCAGCGCACAGGGGTGCTCTTCGAGCCCGTGGAGGACGCGTTCCGGCTCCCGGGAGCTGACGGCAGTCCTGCCCGCGAGCGGAGCCACGCTGGCGAGGTCACTCGCCGGGGGGCTGGTGCTGGTCGCCCACACGGGCAACGCCCACCTCGGACGTCCCGTCGATCGTCCACTCCTCAGGGACCTGGCACGAGCCCAGGGCATGGCCGATCGAGCGTTCTACGGTTCCTGGGCGCGAGGGCACGCCGGCTCCGCATGCTCTGGTGGTGAGGACGGAGACACAGGAATCGCCTTCATCGGCTTGCCCGAGGCGATCTCGTTCCGTCATGCCACCGCCCACACCTTCTCAGTGAGCGGCACCGACATCCACCTCACGCTGCACGCTACGCGCGACCCCGTGAAGCCGGACGTGCACGTCGAGCTTCGGATGAACCGCTCGCTCCTCACGCCACTCGCCCAGTACCAGCACCGTCTGCACCATCGCGTGCGAGTCGCCGCCCTGGTGACATTCCTCGTCGCGCTCGGTGCCTTCGTCGCCCTCGTGGCTCTCGCAGCCTGACTCTGCGGGGCGACAGAGAGAAAGGAGAACACCCGCGATGCGAATCGCCGTCGCAGGAGCAACAGGAAACATCGGCGCCCTCACCGTGGCCGCCCTCGAGAGGAGTGGTCACGCCGTCGTGCCCATGAGCCGGTCCCTCGGGGTCGACCTGACGACCGCCGAGGGCCTGGATGCCGCTCTCGTCGGCGTCGAGTCTGTCGTGGACGTCACGAACTGCACGTCGACCGACCGGGACGAGGCGGTGGCCTGCTTCGGCACCATCACCCGGAACCTGCTCGGTGCCGAGGAACGCAGCGGCGTGCGACATCACGTGCTGCTGTCGATCGCAGGGGTTGAGCGGGTGACGGGCAATGCGCACTACGCGGGCAAGCGCGAGCAGGAACTCCTCGTGATGGACGGACCGGTGCCGTGGACGATCGCCCCGGCCACCCAGTTCCACGACTTCGCCGCCATGGTCACGAGCTGGACCGAAGAGGACGGTGTCGCGACCATCGCCCCGCTCCTGGTCCAGCCGGTGGCCCCCGCGGACCTGGCCGACGTCCTCGCCGAGATCGCGGCGGGTGAACCGCAGGGGCGCTACCGCGAGGTGGCCGGTCCCGAGCCGCACGACCTGGTCGACATGGCCCGCCGAACCAACGAAGCGCGCGGCCGCACGGTCAGGCTCGTGCCCACGTGGTCATCGGTGTTCGGCGCGGACATGGCTGGTGAGGTTCTCCTGCCCCGTCCGGACGCGCGGATTGCTCCGACCACCTTCGACCAGTGGCTCAGGTCACAGCACTAAGCCCGGGTGTCACATCCGATCGCGTTACTGCGTCTACAGGGTGAAGGACACGTGCATCGCCGCCGAACCTGGGAGTGGTGCCCGACATCGGGCGGGCGAGCGGGCCGGTGCCGGCGCGCAGGCGGCGAGCAGGACGAGAGGGAACTGATGCGGAGGAGGTCTCTCGATGACTGAACGGCAGTCCCCGACGAGCCGGGCTGTGCAGACGAACGGGACCACCCCAGCCGCCCCGCGTAGATCCAGGCGCGGGGGAGCGGCGGCGAGTTGGGTCGACGGCCGGGTCGGACTCGCCGGAGCGGTCAACACCCGGCTCTTCACGTTGCGCAAGGTGTTTCCCGAGCATTGGTCGTTCATGTTCGGGGAGATCGCGTTGTGGAGCCTCGTCGTCCTGTTGCTTACCGGGACGTTCCTCACCTTCTGGTTCGACCCGAGCATGGCCGAGGTCCAGTACCAGGGTTCGTACGACGCCCTGAGGGGCGCGCACATGTCGGCCGCCTACGCCTCGACCCTGGACATCTCCTTCGATGTCCGCGGTGGGCTGCTGATGCGGCAGATGCACCACTGGTCGGCGCACCTCTTCATCGCCGCCATGATGATCCACCTGCTGCGGCACGCCCTGACCGGGAGCTTCCGCAAGCCCCGAGAGGTCAATTGGGTCATCGGCTGTCTGATGCTCCTGCTCGGCACCCTGCAGGGCTTCTTCGGGTACTCCCTCCCGGACGACCTGCTCTCGGGCACGGGACTGCGGATCGCCGATGGCATCGTCAAGGCGACGCCGGTGGTGGGCACGTACCTGTCGTTCTTTCTGTTCGGTGGGGAGTTCCCGGGCGAGGCAGCCATCTCGCGGCTCTACATCATCCACGTGCTGCTGCTGCCTGCGCTGCTGCTGGCCCTGATCGCCCTCCACCTGATCCTGGTCTTCTACCACAAGCACACCCAGTGGCCCGGGCCCGGCCGGAGTGAGCGAAACGTCGTCGGTTACCCGTTCTTCCCGGTGTACGCCGCCAAGACCACCGGCTTCTTCTTGATCGTCTTCGGTGTCACTGCACTGATGGGCGCCCTACTCTCGATCAACCCGGTGTGGAAGTACGGTCCGTACGACCCGGCGAAGGTCACTGCCGGCTCCCAGCCCGACTGGTATCTGGGCTTCGTCGAAGGGGCGCTACGGATCACGCCGGGGTGGGAGACGCACGTCTTGGGCGTGACGATCTCGTGGAACGTGGTGGTCCCCGCCGTGGTCCTGCCGGTCGCCCTCTTGGCCACCGTCCTCCTGTGGCCCTTCCTCGAGTCCTGGGTGACGGGCGACCGGCGGGAGCATCACCTGCTCCAGCGTCCCCGGGACGCGCCCGCCCGGACCGCATCGTTCATGGCGTTGATCAGCTTTTACGGTCTGCTGTGGGCCGCAGGGGGCAACGATGTGGTCGCCACGAGCTTCGACCTGAGCGTCAACCAGATCATCAACTTCATGCGGATCGCGGTCTTCGTGGTCCCAGTGGTCGTATTCGCGCTGACCAGACGCCTGTGCATCTCCCTACAGCATCAGGACCGGCAGAGACTGCTCGTCGGTCACGAGACGGGGGCCGTCACCCGCTCGCCGGAAGGCGGCTACCACGAGACCCACCGGCCGATTGGCGGAGCTGCGGCATTCACGCTCCTGGCGGGGGAGCGGGACCAGCCGAACTCGGCTCGTAGCACGAGCGGTCGGGAACGTGACGGTCGTCGCGGTCGCGGATCGTCTCGATTGCGCCACCAGTTGTCCCAGGCGATGTTTGCCGCCAACCTTCGACCGCCCACGGCCGAAGAGCTCGAGCACGCGGGCCATCACCGGCCCGACGAGCGGTCTGGAGCCGACCCCGCGACTGCCGGCCTGCCCGCCCCGGAGGATCCGCCGGCATGACTCGCCTCACCGGGCCACCGCCCCCGGTCAGGGGGGCCAGCGCGACCAGGCGTGTGCTGTTGTCGACGTACGGGTCGCGAGGGGACGTCGAACCTATGGTGGCCCTTGCGGCGCGGCTGCAGGCGCTTGGGGCGGAGGTGCGGATGTGCGCGCCGCCGGACCACGAGTTCGAGGGGCTGCTGGCCCGCTCGGGTGTAACGCTGGTGCCCTTCGAGAGGCCGTGGCGGTCGTGGCAGCGGCCGCCCACACCCGAGGAGCGCCCCCAGCGAGTGACCGACTTCATCAAGGCGCAGTACGACACGGTGGCCGATGCCGCGGTGGGTTGCGACCTGATCGTCGCGACCGCCATGTCGCAGTTCGTCGGGCCATCGGTAGCCGAGACGATGGGCATCCCGTACCGGTATGCCCTCTTCTGTCCGGACGTGCTGGACGGTCTGGGCGGTCGTGGCTTCGACGAGTTGTTCGGTGAGCCCGTCAACGCCCACCGGGCCGAGATCGGCCTGCCGCCGGTGGCTGACGTCGGTCAGTTCATGTTCACCCGCCGACCGTTGCTGGCTGCCGACCCGGTCTTGGCTCCATGGCGTGGACCGGAGGGGTTCGCCGCCGTTCAGACCGGTGCGTGGATCCTGCCTGATCGACGATCCCTCCCGGACGAGCTGCAGAAGTTCCTGGACGCGGGCGAGAAGCCCGTGTACGTAGGCTTCGGCAGCATGCGGACCGTCCAGGACGCGAGCGCACGGGCAGCCATCGAGGCGATCCGGGCGCAGGGCCGTCGGGTGCTGGTCGGCCGCGGTTGGGCCGGTCTGTCCCTGATCGACGACCAGGACGACTCCTTCGTGATCGGTGAGGTCAACCAGCAGGAGTTGTTCGGCCGGGTTGCTGCTGTCGTGCACCACGGCGGCGCCGGCACCACGACCACGGCGGCCCGGTCCGGCGCGCCGCAGGTGGTGGTTCCCCAAGGGGGCGACCAGCTCTACTGGGCAGTTCGGGTGACCGAGCTGGGCATCGGGGTGGCTCATGACGGTCCGACGCTCACCTCCCACTCCTTGGCGACCGCGCTCAGCACCGTGCTGGCTCCCGAAACCCGCGCACAGGCGTGCGCCGTGGCCGAGGAGGTGGGCACCGACGGGGCGGCAGAAGCCGCGAGCCTGCTGCTCGCCCACCGACGAGAAGCACCGGCAGCGGATCCGAGACCCGGCGATCCCGCCCCGGGGGAACGAGCATCGGGCCTCCCGGCCCGGGACGAGGAGCAGCGCCATGGATGACCACCCCTGCGACCCCGCCACGGCGAGCTTCGTCGGGCACCGCAACCTGCTGTTCACCGTGGCCTACGAGATGCTGGGGTCTGCAGCCGACGCCGAAGACGTGCTTCAGGAGGCCTGGCTGCGGTGGGTAAAGGTCGACCTGGAGCAGGTCCGCGACGAGCGGGCCTTCCTGGTCCGGATCACGACCCGGCTGGCGCTCGACCGGCTGCGCGTCCTGAAGCGTCGCAAGGAGGCGTACGTCGGGCCCTGGCTGCCGAACCGCTGCTCACCGCGCCGGACGTCGCGGAGGATCTCGAGCTCGCCGACAACGTCTCGATGGCGATCATGCTGGTCCTGGAGACGCTCTCGCCGACCGAGCGCGCCGTCTTCGTGCTCCGAGAGGCGTTCGGTTTCGGGTACGACGAGATCGCGGCAGCCGTGGAGAAGAACCCGGCCGCCGTCCGCCAGATCGCGCACCGCGCCAGGGGTCACGTCGAGGCCCGGCGCCCGCGGCAGCCGGTCTCGCCTATGGAGGCGCAGGCAGTGGTGGAGTCGTTCCGGCGCGCACTCCAGACCGGCGACGTCCAGAGCCTGCTCGACATCCTGGCGCCGGACGTCGTCCTGCTGGCCGACGGCGGCGGGCGGAAGCGCGCCGCCCGGCGTCCGGTCGTCGGTGCGGAGACGGTGACCCGGTACGTCTCCAGAGTGCTCACCAGGAGGGGAGTCGCCCTGACCGCCGACCCCACCGTGATCAACGGCAGCCCGGCGCTCCTGCTCAGCCTCGACGGCATGATCGACGGTGTGCTGGGGATGCGCGTCGAGAAGGGCCGGATCAGCGGGATCTACTACGTACGCAACCCGGAGAAGCTGACCCGCATCACCACCGAGACGCCGCTCATCCGGCAGTGACTCAGCATCACCCACCGGCTGCCCGGGCCTGTCCGCAGCCGGGGTGCCTGTCACAACTGGTCGGCCCTCGGCGTCTTGAGGGCGTTCTGTCATCCCAATGCGCGCCGAGAGCGTGCAGTTCCAGGAGCAACCCATGGCGAAATCGACGGTGACCCCCGTGGTCGCGTCGGAGGACGATGCGTCCCGGGGCGGCCGAATCCCAACTGTCGTTCTGGGCTTCACGGCCCTCATCGCAGCAGCGGTGCTGGCGACGCAGGAGGACCCACGGTCCGGCAGCGGCGCTGCTCGGATTCCGTGGGTCGTTCCGCAGCCGTTTCGGCGCGGCTCTGACGCTGGCGGCGCTCGGTGGGCTCTCGGTCGGCATCGCCGCCATAGGGTGCACCGCGCTCGGCCTCGGAACGCTGCTCGGCTACCCAGACATCCTCCTCGCCGCGCTGCTGACGCTCTTCGTCGCCAACCCACTGGCCGGCTCGGCCAGCGGTGCCGAGTGGCTTCCGCGTCCCTGGAGCGAGGTCGAGCAGCTCCTCCCATCGGCGCGGCAGGCTCCGCGGCGTACTCCGACGGCGCGGGGGCGACGACCGCGTGGCTGGTCCTCGCTGGCTGGTTGATCCTGGGCTGCTGCTCGCCGGCCTCGGCGCCAGTCGGTCACACCCTCGCGACGCGTCATGAGCGCGCTGCTCCAGCGCCAGCGGGCCGGCATTCCCAAGCCCCACCACCACCCTGTCGTCGAGCGAGCGACGGCCAGGCAGGTCTCGATGCTGCCGTGGCTTGTCTCGGGTAGGAGATGTTATTGATGGCGTCGAAGGCCTCCCAGAGACCGATCTTCCAATCGCTGGAGGAGGAAGTCTTGCGATTGCGAGTCGAGCCGGTCGCTCTCGCCTTCGTGGTCGTCGCTGTCGTGCCGTATATCGCCTTGAAGCTGCTGTGGTTGGGCGGCTCGACGATCGGCGTGCGGGACGACTCGGTGCTGACCGAGCTCCACAGCAGCCGCATGGTGGTCGGCAACAACATCACGATCGGGCTCGAGCTGTTGGCCGTTGGACTGGCCCTGGCGCTGACCTCGGCGTGGGGCCGGCGGGTCCCGGCCTGGCTCATGCTCGGCTTGGGGGCGGGCGCCACGGGACTGCTGGCTCCGATCTTGCTCGGGCTTCCGATCGGAAGCATTCTGCAACTCGCCGTCGAGGGCGATGTGCACACCGCGGGCATGGACCACTTGAGCCCTTGGGTGTTTGCCACCGTGTACGGCGGCTTCGGACTGATGGCCGTCGGAATCCTGACGCTCGCCTGGCGCTATGCGACGACCCGGTGGGGCAACGTCCTGCGCCACCCCCCAAACCCCCCGCCCGCCTGGGTCATCGTCGTCGGTGGCGTCGGTCTGGTGCCCTTCGGTTCGGCCATGCTCTGGTGGGGCGTCTTCGGTCCCGGGTCCACCGGGCCCCCAGCCATGGATGCAGTGGTGCAACGCACCACGCTCGTCGTGACCGGCCTGCTCGCCATCGGGGGTCTCCTGGCTCCACTTCTGCCACGGGTCTTCGGACGGGCGCCAGGGCTCGCGTGGGTTCTCCTGTGGACGGGCACCACCACCGCCGCGTTGCAGGCTCCGACCCAGGTGCTGCTGGCCAACAGTGGGCGTCCCACTCGTGCGATCGTGCTCATCGGGCTCTGCACCGTCCCCGGGAGCGCTGCGTACGGCCTGCTGGTGCTGCGCAAGCAACTGGCCCACGTTCGGCGAGCCCGGCCATCCGCGTCCCCTCCGTGCTCGACCCCGACGTAGCACGGTGTGCGGGCCCGGCCGGCAGCCGCCAAGCTCCCACGAGAGGGGGCGGCGGGCGGGCATTCGTGTGGCTCGTACGGGCGCACGCAGGCAGCCAGAGCACGCACGTCGAGGACCGTCGTGTCACATGCCGCGGGGGGCGTTCGTCGGATGTGCAACCACTCATCAACTACGGAGGAGATCACTCATGGCGGCGCGTGTAGATCTGGTTGCCAATCCAACCGGAGGCAAGTTCCTGAAGCACCTCCTGGGCGCAGTCAGGGTTCTGGCGGAGTCGTCGGTGCCGGCTGCGACGAGGGAACTCGTCGCGATCCGGGCGAGCCAGATCAACGGCTGTGGGTTCTGCGTCGACATGCATACCAAGGATGCCGCTGCCGCTGGCGAAACCGCGCTGCGCCTGAACCTGATCGCGGCCTGGCGGGAAGCCACGGTCTTCACAGAGGCCGAGCGCGCCGCGCTGGAACTGGCCGAGCAGGGCACACGCCTCGCCGATGCCGGCGGCGGGGTGACGGACGACGCCTGGACGAACGCGACCAAGCACTACAACGAGGACGAGCTCACCGCCCTGGTGTCCGCGATCGCGCTCATCAACACCTTCAACCGGGTCAACGTCATCGTCCAGCAGCCGGCTGGCAGCTACCAGCCCAGCCAGTTCCGACGACGGTAAGGGGAAACTGTGAAGACAACCCGAGGACCCGTCTACTCCCACATCGTGGGTGCGGCGCCTCCGGAGAACGGCGGCACCGGACGTGCCACCCTCCCCGCGAGGCCCGAACCGGCCGTCTCGGCGGCCGGATGGATGATCGCGCTGTGGTGCGTGTGCTTTGCCGCGGTCAATCTCGCCTACGGAGTCACTGGTCGCCTCGAGGACGGTGACTACGGCGAGTACGCCACCGGTCTTGCGGTGATGTCGTGGCTGGCGTTGATCATCAAACTGGTCGGTGCCGCGGTCGCGATCCTGGCGGTCCGTCCGCTGCCCCGGTTCGTCGCACCCCGCATGGAGGGCGTGGCCCTGTGGGGGGCGGCGGCACTGCTGGTGCTGTACTCGGCGGGCAACCTGGTGCAGGCGATCGGCATGCTGGTCGGGGCGATGGGCAGTCGAGATGACATCACGTTGCTGGGCCTCTGCTACGTGGCGTTCTTCCTCCTCGGCGCCATCGGATATGTGGTGCTGGCGAGATCGTTCGCACGCCGGTATCGGATCAGCCGACGTACCAAGATCGTGGGCGTACTGGGCGCGCCGCTGGCCCTGGCCGTCCTCCTCATAGTGATGCCCCTGCTGCTGGCCCAGCTGGACTTCTTGCCGAGCCCGTGGTGACGGCCACCGTGCCCACAGCTCGAGACCCCAGGTCGGGGGTTGCTGGTGCGCCCCTCCGATATCGTCAGTCGCGGGGCCTGGTCCCGGGACGAGTGCACCTTGCACCTGGCATCGATCGATGTCAGGTCGCACGGTAGTGCCATGAGCACACCGAATGCACCTCGCCAACTGCGACTGATCATCGAAGCCCCCGACTTCAACGAGGCCGTGACGTTCTTCCGCGACGTCCTCGGCATGCCCGAGCAACCCGCCTTCGCCACGACCGGCGACGATCGCGTGTCGATCCTGCACGCCGGCTCGGCGACGATCGAAGTCGCCTCTGCCCAGCACGTTCGCAACATCGATGAGATCGAAGGCGCCCCGCCGGCGCGAGGCCCGGCGCTGCGTCTCGCGCTGGAGGTGGACGACACCGCCCGGGCCGTGGAGTCAGCGAGCGCGGCGGGCACGCGGGTCGTCGCGCCGGTGGTGGAGACGCCGTTCCGGAGCTTGAATGCTCGAGTGGCGGGGCCGGCTGGATGGCAGGTCACCTTCTTCCAGGAGCTCGAGACGTTGGAGATGCGTTCTCAGCGAGAGGGCTTCCATACCGACGAGACCCGGGCCCGCTGAGCTCGACTCCAGCAGGGGAGCGATCTCACGACACCCCTCCGCCGGGTGCCGCCGCAGGGTGGCAGAGAACGCCGCGGACGGACAGCCGCGTGGCGAGGCCCCCGAACGCCACCGACAAGGAACCCTTCCTGCAGGGCCCGGGCGGGCGAGGTCGAAGACTCGCTTCTCAGTGGCGCGGTTTGGGCGCGCTTTGAGTCGCGAAGAGTCGCAAGCTACTGCTGGCGCGACGAGGGGTCTTCGACGGGAAATCCGCAGGTCAGCGGCCAGTTTCGTCTGATGACCGACAGTTGTCGGCAAAGGATCGCGCTCACGCTCAGCACCGTCGGCGCCTTCCCGATGACCCATCATGTGGAGTCTGTCGCTCTGTTGGAAAAGCACCGCTGACCTGCGAGAACGCAAATCAGAGACGTACTCGTCGGTCATCGCGGGCCGCTTTGCGCGCGACAAGCCAAATTTGCAGGGCAAGGTGCAGGCACGTCGAATCGAGTCGGTCGGTCACGGGTTGTCGTGCACCTTCCGGTCGTGCCGCGGCGGCGTACTGTCGCGGTGTGGATCTCCGATGATCACCGCCACGTCCTCGCGCTCGAGCGAGCCAGGTCACGTGCTTCCCGTCGAGCGTGGTGTGGTCATCGTGACCTTCGATACGGCGCAGATTCTCGATGTCACCGGGCCTCTCGAGGTCTTCTCCAGCGCGTCTCGGTACCTGCCCGCAGTCCGATACCGCACCCGTGTCGTGACCACCCAAGGCGGTCCGGTGCGCGCGAGCTGTGGGCTGGAGTTCGCCTCGACTCCCATCGCCGAGGTCGCCGGTCCCGTCGACACCTTGGTGGTGGCCGGGGGTGCCGACATGGACGCGGCAGTCGCCGACAGCGACTTGCTCGCCCAGGTCAACAGGCTCGCCGCCGATGCGCGCCGGGTGACATCGGTGTGCTCCGGTGCGTTCGTCCTCGCCGCCGCGGGACTGCTGGAGGGACGACGCGCGACCACGCACTGGGCAGAATGCGGACTTCTGGACGAGACCTACGCGGGTGTCACGGTCGACCTCGATGCCATCTTCGTCCACGACGGCAACGTGTGGACCTCCGCTGGCGTCACTGCCGGCATCGATCTGGCGCTCGCCCTGGTTGCCGACGATCATGGGCATCGAGCCGCCGCGACCGTGGCGCGCCAGTTGGTCGTCTACCTGCAGCGTTCGGGGGGACAAGCGCAGTTCTCCACACTTCTGGCCGGTCAGGCCGCCGACAGCGAACCGGTTCGCGACCTGCTGTCCTGGCTGCGCGACCACCTGACCGACGATCTGTCCGTGGCCGCGCTCGCTCGGCAGATCAACCTCTCCGAGCGGCAGTTCAGCCGCGTCTTCAAGGCCGAAGTGGGGGCCACGGCCGCGGACCACGTCGAAGCCGTCCGGCTCGAGTCCGCCTGCCGGCTGCTGGAGACGACTAACAGAAGCATCGAACAGATCGCGAAGACGTGCGGCTTCGGAACGCCCGAGACCATGAACCGAACTTTCCGTCGACGACTCAGCACAACCCCGAGCGAACACCGGCACCACTTCCGAGGGGACACCGTCCCTCCCGTCCGGTAACCGTTTGAGGAAGCAGGCAGCGTGCGGCTGGCCGCATGGCTGGCATCGTCAACAACGTGTCCTTGTGAGTCTCGGGCCTGGGCCACACGCTGAGGCTGTGAAGGTCGCTCATTTTCTCTACCCCGGTTTCACCGTCCTCGACGTGGTTGGCGCCTTCCAGGTGTTCGTCGGTACGCCGGGCGTCGTCCCGGTCTTTGTGGCTCTCGAGCCGGGGCTTGTCCTCGACGACAGCGGGCGCTGCCCGTTGCAAGCGACGGTCGGTGTCATTGACGTCAGGGCGGCCGACGTCATCGTCGTACCGGGCAGCGATGCCGGCATCGAACCCCATGACTCGATGCTGGCATGGCTGCAACTGGTGCACCCCACGACGTCCTGGACCACCAGCATCGGGACTGGATCGCTCTACCTGGCCGCTGCAGGTCTTCTTCAGGACGGCGCGGCTGCGACGCACTGGGCCTCCGCGGAGAAGCTGCGCCGGTTCAGTGTCCGGTACAGCGACCAGCGGGTCGTCCGTCACGGGAAAATCATCACCGCTGCGGGCAGCTCCGCCGGCATCGACATGGCCCTGACCCTGGTCGGACTCACCCACGGCCCCGCGGTCGCTCAAGCCGTGCAGTTGGCCATCCAGTACGACCCCGAACCACCATTCGACGCCGGGTCCCCAGCCAAAGCCCCCACCCAGATCGGCGAGCTCGTGCGCGCCCACTACACCCACAGGAGCTAACCCATGGCGAACCCACAGGTTCTGCACGCCGAACCGAGCTCACCACTTCCGTCTGAGCCAACCCGGCAGCCCAGGGCCGGGCGCAGGCTGGTGCTGACGGCGCTGGCCGTGGTGGTGCTCGTCGCTGCGGTGCTCGTCGTTGGTCTGGACGGTCTGATCCCGTTCGGTCTGCTGCTCGCCTTCAGTGCCGATTCCGACGAGGAGGAATCCAGACGTACGGTCGTCGTCACCCCGCGCAACTTGGCGCTGGCCGTCGTCATGTCGTCGGCTTTCGCGGGGTTCTGGTTGTGGCACTACAACCTGACCGATTCGACGCTCGTGCTGGTCGCCGGGGCGCTGATCGCCCTGCCGCTTGCGCTCCAGGATTCGGCTGATCGGTCCGGGCGGGATCGCACCATCGCGGTCACTAAGCGCAGCCTCATTCTGGCCATCTGGGGGCTTGTGGTCTTCGTCTACCTCAACTACGCCTATGGACAGAGCTTCAACATGCTGGTGGCAGTCTGTGTCGTGTTGCCTCTCGTCCTGGCGGCGTCGCGGGCATGGGGCGTCCACCGGGGACGGATCGAGTTCGGGCTACTACGCCACCCGTTGCGCCGAGAGGTGCGACCCCACCTGGCGCAGGCCCTCAACATCTGGCTGTGCTGCGTGCTTCTCGGTGGAGTCGTGGCCGCCGGCGGCACGCACTTCGCACGAATCTGGCTGTCGCTGAACCAAACACAGTTCGACGCCGTGATCGCCAGCTTCGCCGCCGGACTGGTCCTGCTGGCGGCGTTGGCGCTCGTCCCGCGCCGGCGCGTCTACGTGGCCACCAACGTGATCGTGGTCCTGCTCTCGGGATTCCTCGCCTTCCAGCTCGCCCAGGTCTCTGGCTCGCACTCCGAGGCAGTCGTGCTCGACTCGCCACTGGCCGGCGAGTGGTACGTGCTCAACGGAGGCCGCAGCGTCCTGCTCAACGGTCACTCCGCGAACGAGAGCAACGCAGTCGACTTCCTGCGGCTGGGGGCGAACGGGCGAACACACACCGGAGGCAGTAGCGCCCCGTTGACCGACTACGCCGGCTTCGGGTGGCCCGTGCTGGCGCCGGCCGACGGACGGATCGTCGAGGTCACCGACGGCTTCGCCGACAACCCGCCTGGCACCAACGGCGACCACGCCAATCATCTGGTGATCGACATCGGTGGCGGACTCTTCGTGTCGATGGCCCACCTCCAGCAGGGCAGCGTCACGGTCCGAGTGGGCGACGTCGTACGTCAAGGGCAGCCGCTCGCCGCCGTCGGGAACAACGGCCACTCCAACGAGCCGCACCTGCACCTGCAGGTCCAGGACTCCCCGGCCGCCGCGGACGCCGACCGCACCTACCCGATGGTGTTCCGCAACGTCGACATCACCAGGAGCGGTGCCTGGCCGTGGGGCGACGACCGCGCGCTGCGCACCGGCGACCTCGTCCGAGCGGTCAGGCAATGACGACAACGACGCCGAGACAGCCCCGGGGCCGCGGTGCAGTGCTCGCGATGCGGCTGGTGTCGGTGGCGATCTCCGCGCTCATTCTGGCCGCTTGCGCCGGTACGTCGGACGACACGCCTGACCCGCCCGCGCGGGCCGGCGACCTCTACCAGGTCGACGGCGAGACAGTACATTTGCAGTGCCAGGGTGCCGGTTCGCCGACGGTGGTGTTCCTCGGCGGCATGGGCTTCACGGCTACGACCTGGGACGAGCTTCGCGCCTCCCTTGGAGCAGAAGTCCGAACCTGCGCCTGGGACTACCCAGGCGTCGGCCATTCCACGGGCGCGCCGATGATGACGGCGGATCTGGCCGCATCCTCGCTCCACGGCACGCTTCGCGCAGCCGACGTACCACTGCCGGTCATCCTGATCGGCCACAGCATCGCCGGCCTCACCACCCGGCTGTACGTCGGCGAGCACCCAGCCGCCGTCGCCGGCGTCGTACTCTTCGACCCGACGGTCGCCTCGTTCGCCCGCATGTTCGACGAAGAGGAGTTCCGGCCCGAGTGGGACGGAGAAACAAGTGCGGACCAGGTAGAGCAAGTCACCACATGGCCCGACATCCCCTTCGAGATCCTCCTCCACGATCCCGACGTCTACGCCACCCAGGAGATCTGGAGCGAGACCGTGGAGGCCCAATGGGCTGCCGACGAGGCCGCGTTCGCAGAGCTCGCGCCGAGGGGCAACGTCCGGGTCGTGGAGGGCTCTGGTCACAACGTCTACCAGGACGACCTAGCCGTCTCGGTCGCTGCCGTCCGACGGGTCCTGGCCGCTGTCGGCACGGAGCAGTGACCCCATCGCCCGCAGCGCTCATGCCCAGCTCCCTCGGCGTCCTTCCGATGACCAGCGATGTCGAGTGCGTGGCGCTGCAGGAGAAGACCGACTCTGACCTGCAGGACGCGAGTCGAGACGAAGCCGTCGATCTCCGACGACCGCCTCCATGCCGCGCTTCGGGCTCACGCTTGACGCACTCTGCGGTTCAAGCACGACAATGAGTCACAACTGACACCCTTTCGTGCAGCAGACCCGCTGGCCTGACCCGCCATCATCGTCGGCCGGCTCGTTGCGTGAACCTAGATCGAGGCGATCGACTCCGCCGGGTGGAGAGACCGCACCAACGCGGCCGCGCGGTCGGGACGGTCCGCGTCGTCGAGAAGATGGGCGACGGCGGGGTGGAGCGCGTCGGCCTCGGCGACCAGCTCGGTCGCGTGCTCGTGCTCGCCCGCTTCGGCGCTCAACCGTCGCGAGCCCGTCGAGAGCGAGGACCGTGACCAGATGGTTCTCTTCGACCCGGGCGATGGTCAGGACCGTCCTGCAGTGACTCCTGTCGTCGGTCTCGCGGCGAGCACACAGCGGGAGAGCGAGCGCGCCGTCGCCGCCACCCGCGCCGGCGTACCACTCCATGATTCTCCGTCAGGAGCGACACGGCGGCGGCTCCGTTGCCGGCGCTCCTCAGCAGCCGGGCGAGGTTCAACCGGGCCGTCGCAGCCATCCGGCCGTCGCCGCTGGCCGTGGCGGCTGCGAGAGCCCGGTCGAACGACGCGGTCGCGTCCGCGGCGTCGTCCGGCGCGCTGCTGCACGCGGGCCAAGCGACCCGAGATGGAGGGCTGCCTGTCCGAGGAAGCCGAGTGCTGCGGACTCCTGCGCGGCACCGGAGAGGGCATCGATGGCGTCCTCGAAACGATGCTCGGCCTGGGCGATGCCAGCCCAGCATCGCCTTGGCGTGCACCAGGCCCCACGAGTCACCCATCGGCGTGCAGGATGCTGACCGCCTCGGTCACCGTCGCGTGCCGCGGTGGCGGTGTCGCCCAGCATGAGCGCCCCGTAGGCAGCGAGCACCAGGCTGGCGGCCGTCTCCCACTCGAGGCCAGTGACGGCGGTACGCTCGTCAGGCCGGCGACGGCGCAGGCGAGCGCCTCGTCCGGAAGGCCCTGCTGGAGGGACACGAAGGCGCGGTGGCGGGCGACGTCGGCCCGCAGTCACCTCGGCGTCGAGCTGGTCGGCGATGCGGTCCGCTTCGTCGAGGTCCCGTTGGGCGAGTGCGACGTTGCCGGCCGACGCCTCGAGCCAGCCAGCGAACAGGAGTGCTGAGGCCCGGCTCGGCGGGTGCTGTGGTGGACGTGAGCGTGTTGCGGATCCTGGTGGCGGCGGCCGGGCCGTCGCCCAGGACCACCCAGGTCCAGCCGAACCCGGTCGCGATCCTGACACCGAGGTCGGGTTCGTTCGATCCTGCTCCAGGCGAGCGCGGCGTCCACGTTCGCCCGTTCGGCCCGCGCGATGGCGAGGCAGGTGGGCTGGTTGCTGCCCCGGATGTTGGCCTCGCACCAGTCGGCCGTCTCGGCGTACCAGTCGGCGTGTGCGCGTTGCGCGGTCTCGGTCAGCCCGGCGTCGGTCAGGCGTTCGCCGGCATAGGCACGGATGCTGTCCAGGAGCCGGTAGCGCACCCGTCCGTCCTCGGAGCTGTCGACGCTGACCAGCGACCGGTCGACGCAGCCGGGTCAGGGTGTCCACCACCGCGTCCGGCGGGGACGTCGAGGGCCACCAGCACGTGCTCGAACGCCTCCAGGGATGCGCTGCCGGCGAAGCAGGACAGGGCCCACAGCCCACGTTGGTCGTCGGGGAACAGCAGGTCGTAGCTCCACCCGATGGCGCCGGCGAGCGCGCGCCTGCGTTCGGGCCGGTGGCTGCTGGGGTCCTGAAGCAGGGCGAACCGGTCGTCGAGGCGTCGGGCGATGTCGCGCACCGACAGCGACCGCACCCGGGCGGCGGCGAGCTCGATGGCCAGCGGCAGCCCGTCGAGGGAACGGCACACCTCCTCGACCAGCCCGGCTGTGTCGGCGATCCACCACGAGCTGGCGCCGCGTCTCGTGCGCACGGGCCCAGAACAGCGCCACGGAGTCCTCGGGCGAGAGCGGGTCGAGGTGGTAGACCAGCTCCTCGTCGATACCCAGGGGCACCTGGCTGGTCGCGAGGATCGCGCAGGCCGGGCACATCGTCGAGGAGAGGGCCGACCAGGGTCGCCGACGTCGTCGACGACGTGCTCGCAGTTGTCGAGAAGCAGGACGGTCTGCGCGCCCGAGAGCCGTTCGCGCAGCTGGCGTCCGCCGGCGACGTGCAGGGTCTCGGCGACGACCTGCTCCAGGTCGGCCGAGCCGTCGACGGCTTCGAGTCGCACCAGCCAGACGCCGCCGGGCACCGTCACGGATCCCGTCGCCACCTCGAGCAGCGAGCCGGGTCTTGCCCACGCCGGCCGGACCGACGACGTTCACGAACCGGTGCTCCGCGATCAGCTCGCCGCAGCGCCGCGTAGCTCGTCGGCCGCGCCCGAGCAGCGCGCGTGAGGCTCCGCGGCAGGTTGCCGGGAGCGCGTGACCGGGCTGCGGGACGGGCGTCCCGCCCAGCACGGTGCTCTGCTGGAGTAGCTGCTGCTCGAGCGTGCGCAGGTCCGGGCCCGGTTCGATGCCGAGCTCGTCGATCAGCAGCCTCCGCACCCGGGCGTACGCCGCGAGCGCGTCTGCCTGTCTGCCACCGCGGTACAAGCGCGGTCATGAGTGAGGCCCACAGGCGTTCGCGGAGCGGGTGCTGGGTCACCAGCGTCTCGAGCTCACCGACGAGCTCTCCACCGGAACCGAGGTCGACGCGTGCCGCCATCACGTCTTCGAGGAGACCCAGCCGGACCTCCTCGAGCCGAGCACGGTGGGGGGCGGCCCAGTCACCGTCGTCGATGAAGGATCTCGCCGCGGAACAGCCGCAGCCCCTCGCTCGCCTTTTCCAGCGCCGTCGATCGCGTCGCCTGCACGGCGGGCCGCGGACGCCTGGCCGGCGAGGTCGACGCACGTGGATGGCGTCGACGCCGCCCGGTTCGACGGCCAGCCTGTAGGTGTCGTCCTCGCCGACGACGACGTCCTTGTCGCCGAGGGCACGACGTAGCTGGGAGACCTTCGACTGCAAGGTGTTGCGGCCGGCGCTGGCGGGCCACAGGTCCTCGAGCAGGGCGTCCACGCGCACGCTGGAGCCCGCTTCGAGGGCGAGCCGGACGAGCAGCTCGGTGGTCTTGCCTGCCGGCACCGAGAGCCGATCACCATCCCTGCGAGCCTCGACTGCGCCGAGAACGGCGACAGTGAGCACCCTTCGAGACTACGGCACCCGACCCGGCGGGCCTGACGTCCAGCGCCGTCAGCGCTCCGTCAGCGCCGACAGCCCACGGTTCAGGTGTGCCCGACGACAACACCGCCCTCCTCCACCGCCTGATCGGCGACCATCCCGACGCGCCCGCCGAGATCCTCGAGCGCGCCGCCGACTCCACCTCGACGCCCTTCTGGTGGCCGCCGCACTCCTGGCCGGCGACCTCGGACCTCCTCACCCGAGCCGCCCAGCACGCGACCACGACCCGTGACCGACAGCTGGTCGCTCTGGCCGACGCGCACCTGCGCGGCGACGCCGACCTGCTCCACGTGCTCGTCCGCGACCACCTCTCCGAGCATCCCGACAACCTCCTCGCCGCCTGGATCGCCGGGCGGCCACTGCCCACCACATGACCCATCAACCACCCCACCAGCAGTCAACCATCGCACGACCACCGAACAGGAGAACGTCATGTCAGACCTCCAGCACCGCAGCGCCCCGCACCCGCACCGCACCGCCCCGAGGAACCGGACGCACCATCGGACGGTGGATGGTGTCGTTCGCCGGCTACCCGCTGGGCGGCTACGCCGCCTTCCTGCTCACCGGTCGCGTCGACAGCCCCGGCCCCGCCCTCGCCGGAGGTCTCCTCACCGGTGCCGTCCTCGGTGCCATCCAGGTCTGGGCCATGGGGCGGCGACGGCCTCGCCCGCTGGCGTGGATCCTCGCCACCGCGGTCGGCCTGATGGCTGGGGTGGCCGTCGGTGCCGCGCTGGTCGACTATCAGACCGACCTCGGGTCGCTGGTCGTGCAGGGTGCGGTGAGTGGCGCGGTGGTCGGCATCGCCCAGGCGGTCGTCCTCGTGCCGCGGCTGGGAGCTCGTGGCCTTGGTCTGGCCGCTCTTCCTCAGTGGCACCTTCGCCATCGGTTGGGCGGTCACGACGTCCGCCGGTATCGACGTCGACCAGCAGTTCACGATCTTCGGGTCCTCCGGTGCCCTCGTGGTCACCCTCCTCACCGCCGTCCTGCCGCTGGTCCTGAACAGCCGCCACGACACCGAGGAGCGCGCGTCATGACCCGCCACGTCGTCTTCGGCACCGGCCAGGTCGGCCGCCTGCTCGTCGAGCAGCTCGTCGCCCAGGGACACGACGTCGTCGCCGTCAACCGCGACGGACGTGGTCAGCTTCCCGGCGCCGCAGGTTGTCGGCGGTGACGCCAGCGACCCGACGTTCACGACCCGCGTCTGCGTCGGCGCCGACGTCGTCTACTTCTGCCTCAACGCGAGGAACTACGGCCGCTGGGACGAGGAGTTCCCGCCGCTGCAGCGCGGCGTCCTGACCGGAGCCGCTCGCGCCGGCGCCCGGCTCGTCGTACTCGACAACCTCTACGCCTACGGCCCGCCGAACGGCCGGCCGCTGGTGGAGACGATGGCCGCGAACCCGACCTCGAAGAAGTCGGCCACCCGGGCGGCGATGACCGAGGAACTGCTGCGCGCCCACGCCGCTGGGCAGGTGCGAGGTCGCCATCGGCCGAGCCTCGGACTACTTCGGACCAGGCGCCACTCAGCTCCGCGCTCGGTGAGACGGTCTTCGCGCACCGCGCTCACCGGGCGAGCGGCACAGGTCATGGGAGACCCCGACCAGCCGCACAGCTACTCCTACACCCCGGACGTCGCAGCAGCACTCGTCATCCTGGGCACCGCAGCACGGACGCGACCGGACAGACCTGGCACCTACCGGTCGCCAAGCCCGCACCACCCGCCAGATCATCGAGCACGTCTACCGGCTCGCCGGTCACCCGCCGCGCATCCTGGCCGCGGGGCGCACCACGCTCCGGGCGCTCGGCCTCGTCAAGCCCGGCGATGCGGGAGTACCTGCACACGCTCTACCAGTTCACCGACCCCTGGGTCGTCGACGACGCCAAGTTCCGCACCACGTTCGGCGTCTCCGCGACCTCCGCTCGACGAAGCGCTCGACACCACCCTCGCGTGGTACCGCGCACGCCGCGCCGTACCCGCCACCGCCTGACCCATCAGCCCCGCACGCCCGACACCGACCGCGACAGGAGGAGCACCATGAGCACCGACCTCGTCAGCAGAGGAACCGTCACCCGGGGCACCGCCCGCCTCGCCGGCGCCGCACTCGCTCTCGCGTCCATGCTCGCCATCGCCGGATTCACGGTCCTCGGTTCCGTCTTCCAGTACCCGCAGATCCTGGAGGAGCCGACCTCGGAGATCCTCGCCCTCTTTCGCGAGCACCAGGGCGCCGTCATCGCCTGGTTCCTCGTGCTGGTCGTCGGTGCCGCACTGATGGCTCCAGCCGGGCTGTTCCTGGGACGTCTGGTCGGACGGCACGCTCGGCCGCTGGATCGCAGGCGTCGGCATCGCCGCCGCCACCGTCCAGGTCATCGGCCTGCAGCGCTGGGTCACCCTGGTCCCCGGCGTCAGCCAGGACGCTCTCGACCCCGCGCGTCGCGCCGACGCCGAACAGCGCTTCGAGCTGCTGCACACCGTCCTGGGCAAGATCATCGGCGAGACCTTCGGCTACGCCCTGACCGCCACGTTCACGGTGCTGGTCGTGGTTGCCATGAGGCGCACGATCATGCCGCGCTGGATGGCCGTGGTCGGGTACGCCGCTGCGGGTCTCATCGCCACCGGCGTGGTCATCCCGCTGATCGAGGCGGCCAGCCTGAGCAACTTCGCCGGCTACGTGGCCTGGTGCGTCTGGCTGCTGGGCGTGGCTGTGCTCCTCTTCAAGGCTTCAGCATCGAACGCAACAGCCACGCCGACAACCCGATGACGACCGCGCGAGATCAGCGCTCCACGCTCGTCTTCGGAGCCAGCGTCCTCAGCAGGTGGTGTCGCCCATCCCGACCCCGAGACACTCGGCTCACCGTCTACGACCGCTACCCGACCGGACCAGCTGACGAACTGGCACAAGCCCACGGACTGCGGCAAGTTGACGCCGCGATCTCACCGCGCCGATGGAGCGACCACCTCGTCAGCCGCTAGCCGCCCTGCACCGCGTACCCAGAAACGCGCCCCAGCCGCCATGTCGACCCTGCAGAACAGGTCAAGGAGTTTCGGATGAAGAGCGACGACAAAGGACACATGACCGGCAAGACGGTCCTGATCACCGGCGCGTCCGGCGGGATCGGGCATGGCGACTGCGCTCGGCCTCTCCAAGCTGGGCGCCCACGTCGCCATCACCGGCAGGGACCGCGAACGTGTCCATGGCGCGGCGCGCGCGATCCGCAGCGCCGGCGGCGGATCCGCGGACGTCTTCGTGGCCGACCTCTCCTCGCAATCGGAGGTTCGACGCCTCGCTTCCGAGGTGCTAGAACGCCTTCCCGAGACTCGACGTGCTGGTCAACAACGTCGGTGGCTACTGGAACACACGACACCTCACCGAGGACGGGCTGGAGCACACCTTCGCGCTGAACCATCTCGCGCCGTTCCTGCTCACCAACCTGCTCCTCGACCGGCTCGCACAGGGGCCGGCAGCCCGAGTGGTCGCCGTCTCCTCGAATGCCCAGGCCATGGGCCGCATCGACTTCGACGACCTCCAAGGTGCCGAGGACTATTCCGGGGCTCGGGCCTACAACCAGTCCAAGCTCGCCAACGTCCTCTTCACCTACGAGCTGGCCAGAAGACTTCACGGCACCTCCGTCACAGCCAACGCCTTGCATCCGGGTGTGGTGAATACGTCATTCGGCGGTGCGGACCCGGCCAGACTTCAGCGAGTGCTGGTTCCGGTCATGCGCCCATTGATGAAGAGTCCCGCCCAAGGTGCTGCCACGTCGATCCACGTGGCATCCGCGTCGGCACTTGACGGAGTGACGGGCCGGTTCTTCACCCGGAGCAAGCCCAGGAGCTCCTCGCCACGCAGCTACGACACAGCGGTCGCAACGCGGCTGTGGCAGGCCAGTGCCGAACTGACCCGGCCCGACCCCAACGCTTCACCCGGTCGGATCTAGTCGCGCTGCTCCCATTCTCGACTTCGCGTCGCCGCGCGTACTCGAATGACGACGCACAGCACGGGGAGTGCAGTGGTCGGCGCGCGCGCGTGGAAGCACTCGACCCGGTGTTTGCCGGACAGGTCTCCCAGGGTGTTCACGGAGGAGCGTCGCGGCGGCCCACATCGTCGCGGTCTGGACACCCTGAGACGTCGTCAGTCGTGGGAGCCCCTTCGAATGCCAAGGGTGTTCCGCGCGCTACCTCACTCTCCGGATGGGCGCCACCGCGAGCGCTCCGCCCACCGCGCAGGCGCCGGCAACCGTGTACAGCAGGGCGTAGCTGCCGTTCCCTAGGGCCAAGAGGCCCGGGGCGAGGGCGGGGGCCAGGGCGAATGGCAGTGCGCCTGCGATGTTGAGGACGCCGAGGTCCTTGGCGGCGCTGAGCGGGTCGGAGAGGACGTCGACGACCAGGGCGAGGTCGACGGCCATGTACATGCCGAACCCGAGGCCACCGATGCCCATTCCGACCAGGTAGCCGTCGAAGGTGCTGGAGGCTGCGATGACGAACAGCGCCGCCGCGTAGGTGATGGCGGCGCCCATGACAAAGACTTTTCGGCGGCCGGTGCGGTCGGAGATGCGGCCGGCAACGGGCGCCACTGCGACGAGTGCCACTGACTGCACCACGGTTCCCAGATAGACCTGCCGGGGCACCGCCGCCTCGGGACTGCCGACCTGGGACAGCAGGTAATAGGCCTGATAGGTGATGAGGAACGCGTACGCCATGACCAGCAGGAAGCGGGACAGGAACGCCCATGCGAAGTCCGGGTTGCGCCGTGGGCTGACGTAGAACGTGCCGGCCAGTTCCCGCAACGACCATGGTGGCTTGTCCTGGGCTGCGAGGCGGCGGTCGGGCAGCCGAGACGCGAACAGCAACACGGCCACGCCTCCGGCGGCGCAGGGCACGGCGAACATCAGGACAGTCGAGTAGTTGAACGCTTGGACCAGGTAGGTGCCCGCCACGGACGCGGCGGGAACGCTCAGTCCGAGGATGCCGGAAACCAGACCACGCTGCGGGGAGGGGACCTGGTCGGGCAGGATGGCCGCCTGTGCGGCCAAGGTGGCGTTGAAGAACACCTGGCAGGTGCACCAGCCGGCGAGGACGACCGGGATGCTCGGTGCGGTGGCGACCACCAGTGTTCCGGCCGTTCCACCGGCTAGCCCGATGAGCATCCAGGGGCGCCTCATGCCCATGCGCGCAGTGGTGCGGTCGCTGAGGCGGCCGAAGAGTGGGTTGGCGAGGATGGAGAGCAGTGACCCGACACCGGTGACCATGGCCAGGTTGCGCGGGGCGGCGTCGATGCCGACCAGATCGTTGACCTTCAACGCCAGCGACACCAGGAGCGGTGCCAGAAACAGTAGGGAGCCGCCGGTGTACGAGAGCGCGTAAAGGGTGATGAATCCCCACCCGACCCGCGCAGGTGGATCCGCGGCCTCACCTGCTGTGGGTCCAACGCTGGGTCGAACGTGACCGGGCAAGATGCGCTCCGCGGTTGCCCGAGAGATGGATGCGGTCGTGAGCGCCACATGGGACCGGGGCCTTGTCAATAGGCCCGTCTGACCGGGCATGTGACGCTCGTTCCAGCATGACCTAGCCCCGGCGGGCAGCGCCAGTACCAACGAAAGGGGTCTGGAGCGGAATCGGGAGTTCGCAGGGTCGCCACTCGCCTACGCTTGCGGGGCCACGGTCGTTGCTGGGGAGGAGCGCTGATGGTTGACGCCCTGCTGCAGACCAAGCTCGCCATCCCGCGGCCCCGACCCGGGCTGGTAGACCGAGCTCGTCTGACCGAGGTGCTGGAGCGTGCCGACGACGCCGCACTGGTCCTGGTGTCTGCGCCAGCCGGCTTCGGGAAGACGACATTGTTGGCCTCCGCCTACGGCGACGCAGCCTCGGTGGCTTGGGTGTCCCTGGACAGCCGGGACGGGGACACCTCTCGCTTCTGGACCTACGTCCTCCATGCCCTTGGCGCAGTGAGCCCTGGCTGCGCCGCCTCCGCGTTGAGCCTGCTGGAGGCGGCCGCGGGCACACTGGCGGATGTCGTGGCCAGCTTGGTGAACGAGCTGAGCGTCCGCACCGATGACGTGACGTTGGTGCTCGACGACTACCACCTCGCCGACACCCCCGAGGTCAGCGAGTCGGTCGCGCTGCTCCTGGAACACCGGGCGCCGCAGCTTCGGCTGGTCCTGGGGACGCGGGCGGACCCGGCGCTGCCGCTGTCTCGGCTTCGCGCCCGCGGGGAGCTGGTCGAGCTTCGTGCCACTGACCTTCGGTTCACCGTCGCCGAGGCCGGCGACTACCTGAACGAGGTCCATGACCTCGGGTTGACCGCGTCAGACGTCGAGAGGTTGGAGACGCGGACCGAAGGGTGGGCAGCAGCGCTGCAACTGGCGGCAGTCTCGTTGCGGGGCCGGGACGACTCCTCGGGGTTCATCGCCTCGTTCGCCGGCGACGACCGGTTCGTCGTCGACTTCTTGGCCGACGAAGTCCTCGATCTGCAGCCCGGCCCTCTTCGCCGGTTCCTGCTGGACACCTCAGTGCTGGACCGGCTCTCCGGCCCCCTGTGCGACGCGGTCGCCGGACCCGTGGACGGCATGGCGGGCGGCGCTGTGCTCGAGCTGCTGGAACGACGCAACCTGCTTCTGGTTCCGCTTGACGACCACCGACGCTGGTACCGCTACCACCACCTGTTCGCCGACGTGCTGCAGGTGAGGCTGCTGGCCGAGCGTCCCGGTGACGTCCCGGGACTGCACGGGCGGGCCAGCCGCTGGTACGAGCAGGCGGGCGACGTGGAGGGGGCGGTACGCCACGCCTTCGCGGCCGGCGACGTGGACCGTGCTGCGGACCTCATCGAGGTTGCGACTCCGGACTTGCGGCGGCGCCGGGCGGAGAGGGTGCTGCGGAGCTGGGTCCCCGCGGTGCCACCGGAGGTCTTGGCGCGCCGTCCCGTCTTGGCCAGCAACCTGGTCGGGGCGCTGATGGCGAGCAACGTCTTCGACGGCGTGAGTCAACGCCTCGACGCCATCGAGTCGACCTTGGCCTCGCCGCTGGAGGACATGGTGGTGCACGACGACATTGAGTGGCAACGACTCCCGGCGGTAGTGGCGACCCATCGGTCCGGCCTCGCTCTGGTGTCGGGCGACCTGGGAGCGACTCTCCGGCATGCTGACATCGCGCTGGAACGCGCGGGCGAGTCGATCAGCTGACGATCGCGTCCGCGTCCGCGCTCCAGGGGCTGGCATCCTGGGCGGCCGGGGACCTCGTGGCCGCACGGGACGGCTACCGCGCCGCCGCCGGGGGTCTCGCAAAGCTGGGGTACGTCTCGGATGCACTGGGCTGCACGGTCGCGTTGGTCGACCTCTTCCTGGAGCTGGGCAA
The DNA here is from genome assembly GCA_963772415.1 of uncultured Actinomycetota bacterium. GTDB lineage: Bacteria > Actinomycetota > Actinomycetes > Propionibacteriales > Nocardioidaceae > Nocardioides_B. Next base: position 108,368 of record CAVYWU010000009.1, read on the forward strand.
CCTCGACGCAGGGCACGACGCGGCACAGGAGGCACTCGACCTCGCCGACGCTGCCGGGGACGGGCCGGACGTGGAAGTCGTGCGTGGGACGGCGGACATGTGGGTCGCGTTGGCGAGGGTGGCGTTGGAACGGGGCGAGTCCGACGAGGCTGCTGAACATCTGCGGCGGGCGGGCGACCTTGGTGAGGACGCCGGACTCCCGCAACAGCCCTACCGGTGGCGAGTCGCGATGGCCGCCCTGCGCGAACGCGAAGGCGACCACGAGGCCGCAGACGCGCTGTTGGCGGAGGCCGAGCGACTCTTCAACAGCGACTTCCTCCCGAACGTCCGGCCCCTGCCTGGCCGTGCGGGCCAGGTTGCACATCCGCCTCGGTGACCTCGCCGCTGCGCGGCGGTGGACCGCTGCGGCTGGGGTGGCGATCGAGGACGACCAGACCTACCTGCGCGAGTACGAACACGTCACCTTCGCGCGGCTCCTGCTGGCCGAGTACGAGCGACGGGCGACCCGGCGGCCCTGGAGCTGGCAGCCGACCTTGCTGAGACGGCTCCGGGACTCGGCCGCCGCCGGTTCTCGTACGGCAGCCATCGTCGAGACCTCTATCCTGCTGGCATTGACCGCTGACGCCGCCGGTCATCCGGAAGAGGCCCTCTCGTGGCAGATGGACGCCAGGGCTCTCGCGGAACCCGTCGGCTGGGTGCGGCCGTTCGTCGACGCCGGCCCCCGGGTTCAGGAACTGCTGGCTCTGCTGGCCGACGGGGCGGCGTTCGCAGCCGCTGTGGCTGCCGCCTCCCCTGACGCGGGGTCCGTCGAGGCGCAGAACCCGGCCTCGCGACCCACAGAGCGGCAGTGTCCTGGTCGTACCGCTCAGCGCTCGAGAGCTCGATGTGCTGCGACTGCTCGGATCGGACCTCGACGGCCCCGCCATCGCCCGCCACCTCAGCGTGTCGCTGCCCACCGTGCGCACCCACACGCAACGGATCTACATGAAGCTCGGCGTGAACAATCGTCGCGCCGCCGTCCGTCGGGCCCACCAACTACGCCTCTGACACGCCGCGGCTGCCCTTGCCAGTGCCGGGCGAAGTTCATCACCGCGTCATCACCTGTGATGACGCGCTCTCATCAAGTCGGTTCCTAGCTTCGGACCATGAGCAGCAGAAACACCCCTCGCGGTCCGACTGGCGAAGCTGCCGGTGACCAGGTCGGCAACTGGTACGAGATCCGCGTCCAGGGCCGACTCGACCAACGCTGGTCTGCCTGGTTCGACGACCTCGACCTGTCCCGCACCGACGACGGCACCACCGTCCTGCGAGGCCCCGTCACCGACCAGGCCGGCCTTGCACGGACTGCTGCACAAGCTGCGCGATCTCGGGGTCCCGCTGCTGTCCGTCACCCGGACCAACCCCGGAACCCGGGTGACCTGAGCCCGTCCACTGCAACCACCCACGGCTAGCCATGCAAGGCTCACTTCAACGACAACATCGACAACCAGGAGCACCAGCATGACCACCACTCAGCGCACCACCCAGTCCGCCGCCACCCGCCGGCTCGCGCGACCCGACGCGCCGCGCCGCCACCATCGTCGGCTGGCTGTTCATCGTCACCTACGTCACCTCGATCTCCGCCAAGATCGGGTTCTACCCGCCGCTGTTCGACGGGAACTACGTCACCGGCCCCGGGTGAGGACTCCCGCGTCCTGTGGGGCGCGTTCGCTGAGGCGATCCTCATCATCGCCAACATCGGCACCGCCACCGCGCTGTACACGGTCGTCAAGCACCGGTATCCCAACCTCGGCCTCAGCTTCGTCGCTGCCCGGATCATGGAGAGCGTCTTCATCGGTGTCGGCATCCTCACCGTCCTCACCGTCGTCACGCTGCGTCAGGACTACGCGGCCGCCGACGAGCAGTCCGCCGCCGGCCTGGCCGCCGTCGGGGACGCGTTCCTCGTCATGCAGGAGTGGACCTTCAACCTGGGCCCCGCGTTCGTCGTCGGTGTCGGCAACGGCTGCATCCTCGGCTGGATGATGTTCCGCACCGGCCTGGTGCCCCGCCGACTGGCGATGCTCGGCCTCATCGGCGGCCCGCTCATCGTCGCCTCCGGTTCCGCCGCCGATGCTGGGACTCATCGAGCCCGGTGGCGACCTGGCCAGACCCTCTGCGGCCGCGCCGGAGTTCTTCTGGGAGCTCGGCTTCGGCATCTACCTCATCGTGAAGGGCTTCAAGACCCCCGCCGCGCGACGTCCAGGGCGCCACGGGACGGCTGCGGTGACCCGATGATCACCGTCGACCACGTCACCAAGACCTACGGCACCTTCACCGCCGTCGACGACGTCTCCTTCACCGCCCGCCCCGGGACGGGTCACCGGTTTCCTGGGACCCAACGGCGCCGGGAAGTCGACCACCCTGCGGGTCGTCGTCGGCCTCACCCCACCCGACCACGGCACCGCCCACGTGCTCGGACGCCGGTTCCGAGACATGCCCAACCCGGGCATCGAGGTCGGCGTCCTCCTCGACGCCTCTGCCCAGCACGCCGGCCGGACCGGTCGGGAGGTGCTGAGCATCGCGCAGACCACCATGGGCCTGCCCCGCCGCCGGGTGAGCGAGGTCCTCGATCGTGGTCGGACTCAGCGAAGCCGAGGCCGGCCGGCGGCTGCGGGACTACTCGCTCGGGATGCGGCAACGGCTCGGGCTCGCACACGCCCTCCTCGGCGACCCGGAGGTCCTCATCCTCGACGAGCCGGCCAATGGCCTCGACCCGGCCGGCATCCGCTGGATGCGAGACCTGCTGCGCGGCTACGCCGACCGTGGCGCCACCGTGCTGCTGTCCTCGCACCTGCTGCACGAGATCGAGGTCGTCGCCGACGACCTGGTCGTCATCGGGCACGGACGCGTCGTCGCGGCCGGCACCAAGGACCGACCTGCTGGCCGGCGCCGGCACCTACGTCGCCACCCGTCATGACCCCGAGCCGCTCGCCAGGCACTGACCAGCGCTGGGCTCGTGCCACCACGCCGACGACGACCAGCGGGGCGCCGGCAGCGTCGGCGCCGGCGGTGTTCCGCGTCGATGCAGACGCCGAGCCGTCGGCCACGTCGCGTGGACCGCCGGCGTCGCCCTCACCGAGCTCCGGCCCGCCGACGGCGCCGGCCTGGAGGAGATGTTCCTGACCCTGACCGCCGAGACCCAACGCGACCGGCACCCGGCCGCCACCCGTCGCAAGGAGCAGTCGCATGACCACCCAACGTGTCCTCAACCGCCGCAGACGGTGCGAGTCGTCACGACAGCCGCCCACCGGCCCGGCCGACGCGCCGCCCGGCACGCACCGGCACGGGTCCCGTTGGCGCGGCTGGTGCGGGTCGAGCTCCGGAAGAGCTTCGACACCCGCTCCGGTCGATGGCTGCTGGCCAGCCTCGGACTCGCCGCACTCCTGACCACGGGCGCCATCATCGCGTGGGCGCCATCCTCGCAGCTCGCCTACAGCGAGTTCACCCTGGCCATCGGCGTTCCGATGACCATCATCCTGCCCATCATCGCGGTCCTGTCGGTGACCTCGGAGTGGAGCCAACGCTCCGGGTTGGCGACGTTCACCCTCGTCCCGCACCGGGGTCGCGTGGTGCTGGCCAAGGCCGTAGCAGCCGTCCTCGTGACCATCCCGGCCACCGCTGTCGCGTTCGCCGTCGGCGCGCTCGGCAACCTCATCGGGACGGCGTTGGCCGACGTCCCCGCCGTGTGGAACCAGTCGCTGGTCGACGTCGGCTACTTCGCTGCCGGCCAGACGCTGCTGTTGCTGGTCGGGTTCGTCCTGGGGGCGCTCATCAGGAACAGCTCGGGCGCCATCGTGGCCTACATGCTGTACGGGTTCGTCGTCCCCGGGCTGCTCGCCTTCTTGGCGTTCAACCAGGACTGGTTCGCTGACGCCCGTCCTTGGGTGGATGCGAAGTACAGCCAGGACGCGCTGCTGCGCGGTGAGCTGGCCGGCGACGGCTGGTCACACCTGGCGGTCACGAGCGTGGTGTGGCTGGTCGTCCCGATGGTGGTCGCGGTCGTGAACGTGCTCCGCTCGGAGGTGAAGTGATGCCCACTCGGGAGACCTGGCGTGGCCCAGGACGCCACCGGGTCGGTCGAACCGCACCGGCGGGTCGGTCGCGTGGTCGCCCAGACCAGGTACGGCGGACCAGACGTGCTGCAGGTGACCGATGCAGTCCCCGGCCTGAACCGGGTGCTGGTGAGGTGCTGGTCCGCGTGCACGCAGCGTCGGTGAACGCCCGCGACTGGCACGTGATGCGCGGTGAGCCGCGTGTGGCACGACTGATGGACCGCACCCTGTTCGGCCGTCGCGGACCGCGCGTCGCGGTACGCGGCACCGACTTCGCCGGCGTCGTCGAAGCCGTCGGCGCCGGTGTCACCTCGCGGCGGCCTGGCGATGCGGTGTTCGGGGAAGGGGTCGGAACGTTCGCCGACTACGCCATCGCGTCGGTCGACCAGGTGGCGCCGGTACCTGCGGGTACCACGTTCGAGCAGGCGGCTGCGCTGCCGCTGGCTGCCACCACGGCCCTTGCTGTGTCTCGACGAGACGGGCCTCGGGGCTGGTGGTCGCGTGCTCGTCAACGGTGCGTCCGGTGGCGTCGGCACGTTCGCCGTCCAGGCCGCGAAGTCCATGGATCTCGCACGTCGACTGCAGTGGTCAGCACCCGCAACGTCGAGCTGGTCGAGTCGCTGGGTGCCGATGAAGCCATCGACTACACCGCCGACGGACTTCACCCGGACCGGCCGCACCTGGGATGCCGTCGTGGACCTGGTCGGCAACCACCGACTGCGGGACCTTCGCCCGACGGTCCGGGCCGGAGGCCGGCTGGTGCTGTCGGGCGGTGGGAACTCCGGCGAGGGACGCATCCTGGGACCGATGAAGCTGCTGGTCGGTGCGATGGCGCTGGCCCGGTTCCAGCCGTTCGAGGTCCGCGCTCCCCAGTCCGTCCCAACCACGGAGGTCCTCGAGCGGGTGGCGACGATGGTGGCCGCCGGTCGACTCCTGCCAGTGGTGGACCGGACCTTCTCGCTGGACGACACCGCAGCTGCCGTTCGCCACGTGGAAACCGAGCACACCCGCGGCAAGGTCGTCGTCACGGTCTACTGACGAGAGCGCCGCGCGACGGTTCGTCCTCGACGGGGCCGCCAGGACCTCACCGTCACCGGCCATCGATGGGCCTCGGCGAGTTGAGGCCACGCGTAGCGCACAAGGTGACTGCGGCGATGACGACTATCAGGGAGCCGTGGACGAGAACCTTGGTCATGGTCGTGTAGAGAGTCCCGACCGCGGCATTCTGCAGAGCGAGTGTCGGCGTGGATGGTGGTGGTCATGACTTCTCCTGGCGTGTGGATGACGTCGGTTGGGAGGTCGGGGGCCATTCGTCGGCGAGGAGTGCGTAGCTGTAGGAGTCGAGCCACTGTCCGGACCGGTGGAGGGCGTCGCGGCGGGTGTGCGCTTCGCGGCGCATGCCCAGTCGTTCCATGAGCCGCCACGACGCGTGATTGGTGGTGAAGCAGCTGGCGATGGCGCGATGGGCGCGCAGGTTCTCGAAGCTGTGTCGCAGGAGCTCCTCGACGGCTTCGGTGGCGTACCCGTGTCCGGTGTGCGCGGGGTCGAGGACCCACCCGAGCTCGACCTCCTGGCCGGCCGCCTGGGTGGCGACGTCGCTCTGCGCCCAGGCGTCCTGGCGGCGGAGCATGAAGTCTCCGACGAGGGTGCCGTCGTGTCGCTCGACGATGACGGTGGTGGCCAATCGGTCGGGGTCGCCGAACTGGGTCAGGTAGCCGTCGTAGGTGTCGGGGGTTCCGGTGAGCCATTCGTTGACGTCGTCGTCCTGGCGGTACGTCCACGTTGGCTCGGCGTCCGTGAGGGCTGCGGCTCGCAGCGTGAGGCGGGGTGTGCGGAGCGGTCGCCTCAGGGCCGGAGAGGCGGGGGTGGCTGGTTCGAGGGACTCGCTGGCGCGCAGGTCGAGGAGCTCGGCGCCGACGTCGCGCAGGCCGGCGAGGACGCCGTGCAGCTGGGCTTGGTCGGCGGCGGTGCCGGTCAGGGTGCTGGTGCCGTTCGGGTGGCGGGCGATGGTGAAGCCGCCGAGCCAGTCGCTCCAGTGGTCGTCGAGATGGCCTGCGACCCTCACCTCGTAGGCCGTGGGCGAGGCGTTCATCGGACACCGACCTGCGGACGTCCACCGGCATGCGGGTGGGAGTCGGACCGGGGTCGGCGGGTACGGGCCGCGTGGCGGATGGCCCATTCGGCGACGGCGAGGTTGATGACCCAGCCGGCCAGCTTGGCCAGGTCGCCGGAGACGACCCCGTGGCCGACTGCGGCCTCGGTGAACCCTTCGGTGAACGGCTGCGTGCCGGCGCCGAGAGCGAGGGCGTACGCGCGGACCATCCAGGCTCGGTGGGCGGTGATGTCGCGACGACGGACAGCGGCGAACCCGAAGACCAGGAAGGTCCCCATGGCGGTCGCGGCGAGGAGCCGGGAGGCGAACAGGATGGGGCCGGTGCCCGGATGGGCGGGGTAGCCGATGGTGAGCCAGAGGGCGGACCCGACAACGACGAGACCGGCGACGACCAGGACGCGGCCGGTGCGGCGGTGCCAGGTGGGGTGGCTGCGGCGGAAGCGGGTGAGGAGCTGTCCGATGCCGAGGAGTGCGAAGCAGGCGGAGCCGGCGATGTGGATGACCAGGGCGGCGGGGAAGCCGGCGAACCGTTCCTCAGCCGGCATGAGGGACGGACCCCCGGCGAGCTGGATGAGGCGGAGGACGCCGGCGCTGAGCGGGATGAGGGAGAGGACCACCAGGGCGGCGGCGATCGGCCAGCCGGCCCCCGAGGGCCGTCTGGTGCGCTCTGTCGTACGCCGTGTCGTGGTGGTGGAGGGGGTGTTCACCGGCCTGCGGGCTCGTGCGAGCCCACGCTCGAGGCGGCGCGACCGGCAGCGGGGGCGGTGACGCTCGTGCTGCTGTCGGTGCGGTTGCGCCACAGGGAGTAGCCGAGTCCCATGAGGGCGATGCCGACGGGGACCGCGGCGGGGCGGCTCAAGGACTGCGGCAGGACCGCCAGGGTGAGCGCTGAGACGGTGCCGAGGGCGAAGAGGGCGGAGGCCCAGCGGGACAGGATGCCGGCGCGGAACAGGGCGATGCCGAAGAGGAGGCCGCCGATGGAGTAGCCCAGGCCGGTGACGAGGAAGAGGGTCTGGACGGCTCCGATGTCTCCGGCGGGGGTGTTGCCGAGGGCGCCGTCGAGGTAGTTCTGCACGTAGCTGGGGTCGGTGTTGGACAGGGTGGGCAGGACGGTGGCGACGATGACCTGGTTGGCGAACATCGCGAAGTAGCCGACGACGACCATCACGTAGCTGATGGCGCCGAAGATGCCGAACTTGTGTCGGTTGCGGACGAGCATCCCCGTGAATCCGATGATGGCGAACGCGGCCATCGTCATCTTGGCGACCTCGCGGACGAGGACGTCGGTGGTGGTGATGTGGTCGAGGTCGGCGGGCGGGTGGTTGATCTGGACGCCGACGTACAGGGCGCCGGCGACTGCTGCGCACACGCCGGCCGCCGCGGTGAGACGGCTGGCGGTGAGGCGGTTGGCTGGGATGGTGGTCATGTCGTGTCCTCGTCGGTCGGGCCGGACCGGGTGGTCCGGGCATGTCCAGGACCCTCCCAAGCGACGTGGTGAGCGCACATCACAAGGTGATGTGACCCGCGGGGTGATTGTCGTCAGGACCCGGCCGGCCGTGCGGCGGGCGCGGGTCAGAGGAGGCCGAGGTCGCTGGCTCGGCGGACGGCAGCGCGGCGGGTCTGCACGTCGAGCTTGCTGAAGATGTGCTTGGTGTGGGTGCGGAACGTGTTGACCGACACGAACAGTCGGCGGGCGATCTCTGGGCCGCTCAGCTCGCTGTCCAGGAACCGGAGCACGTCGAGCTCACGGTCGCTCAGGCCTGCGGGCAGAGTGTCGGCGCTCGACGCTTCCACCCGCGCGGAGGCGTCACCGGCGGTGGAGCCCTTGTCGTCGTCGGCACCGAGGTCGGCGTCGAGGAGTCGTTGCGCCAACGGCGCGGCTTGCAAGGCCGTGGCCGCGAGCCTGCCGAACAGGTGGCGTGGGGCAGGGGCTTCGTCGAGGTAGATGCGGCTGTACCCGGCGGGCACTCCGCGGGTCACCGCGGCGGCGAGGTCGTCGAGCGCTGAAACGGTCTCTCCGGCGGCGTCGTGTGCGAGTGCTCGGACCAGGATCGCTTCGATGATGCTGCCGCCGCGGTCAGCGGCGTGGGCCGCGTCAAGGACCCGGCCGGCGATGCCTGCAGCGGCCCGGGGGTTCCCGGTGGCGGTCAGCAGTCGGGCGAGCGTGAGGAGGTCGTACTCGGTGAGGAAGGTGGCCGGGTCCTCCGCGTGAGCATTGCGCCGGGTCGCCCACGACTGCGCGTCGTCCAAGCGACCCTGGGCGAGGTGGATCCTGGCCCGCATGGCGGGTATCGGCCTCACGTCGGGGAAGTAGCCGGGCAGGTACAGCTCCTCGGCGGTCCCGAGCAGCGTGACGGCGCCCGGGAGATCGCCGCGCGCTCGCCGGAGGGCGGAAGCGGTGGTGAACCAGCGATGTCGGTTCTCGGGCAGGGATGCGCGGTCGCCGAGTCCACGGGCGGTCTGCAGGTGTTCTTCGGCGCCGGCGAGGTCACCTTGTTCGCGCAGGACATCTGCCAGGACGACGTACAGGTCGCCGGTGGTGGCGAGTGCTGGACCGGATCGGCTGGTGGCCTCGGCGATGGCTCGCTCGAGCAGGGTGCGGGCACGGTGCGTGTCTCCGCGAGCGAGCCACATCTGGCCCAGAACGACGACGGACCCCAGCGCGTCGGTGCGCATGCCGGCAGCGTCGAGGTTCTCGATGGCGCCGGTGAACGTGTCGACTGCGGCGGTGAGGTCGCCGGCAGCCCACGCGGCCAACCCGAGAAAGCCGTTGGCGGCTCCACGGGAGAAGTAGTCGGCCGGGCCTGCCAGGTCGAGGGCGTCCCGGGCGTGGGTGAGAGTGCCGTCGGTGTCGCCACGGGCCTGGGCGACGGCAGCGCGGTACACCGAGATCATCGACGGCAGCCCCCGTCGTTGGGCCTCCCGGTCGGCTGCCGCTGCGGAGAGCGCCGCTGGGGCCGGACCGGATGGCTGTTGGGCTGCGGCAGACAGGCCTGCTTGGGCAGCGTCGAGCCACGGTTCGACACCGTCGACGTCGCCCTGGGCGAGCCGGCTCCATCCGATGAACGCGGCCAGGAGGGGGCGGCGGCGAACGACGTCGTCATCGAGACGCCCGGCCCACTCGCGCAGGGTCGGGTCTTGCCTGCGGCGACGCTGGTCGCCGAGGCCGAGCTCGACGAGATCGGCGGCGTACTCCTGCTCGCCGCCCGCGAACGCGTGGTGGACGGCGTCGGCGAGGAGCCCGTTGTCGGCCAGCCAGCGTGCGGCGGACCCGTGCAGCTCATCGCTGCGGCCGGGAAGGTCGGCGGGCAGCCGGGCGCGGAGCGCGTCAGCGAAGAGGTGGTGGTAGCGGAACCAGGTCCGCTCCTCGTCGAGGGACATGACGAAGAGGCCGTCTGCCTCGAGCCGTTCGAGCATCTGCTGGCTGTCATCGCGACCGCTGACGGTGTCGCAGAGCCCGGCGGTGAGCTGGGTCAGGACGGAGGTGGCGAGGAGGAAGGTGCGGACGTCGTCGGACTGGCGGGCGAGGACCTCGTCGAGGAGGTAGTCCAGGACGAACCGGTGACTACCGGAGAACGACTCGACGAATTCGGTGACCTCCTCGGCACTGCCACGGCCGCGGGCCGAGAGGGCGGCCAACTGCAGTCCAGCGGCCCACCCTTCAGTGCGTTCGCCGAGCGCGGTCACGTGGCCGGGATCGAGGTGGAGGCCCATCGTGTCGTTGAGGAACGCGGTCGCCTCGAGGCGCGTGAAGCGCAGGTCGGCGGCCCGGATCTCGATGAGGTCACCGCGGGCGCGAAGTCTGGCCACGGGGAGAGGGGGGTCCGCGCGCGTGCTCATGGCAAGGGTCACCTGAGGCGGGAGGTTGTCGAGCAGGAATCCGACTGCCTGGTGGACCTCGGTGTTGATGATGACGTGGTAGTCGTCGAGTGCGATGACGGTGCGGCCAGTGAGGGCGTCGAGGTCGTTGACGAGGCTGGCCAGCACGTCCTGGACCAGCGGCGGATCGACGTCGAGCAGCTGTCTCGCCTCGGCTCCAAGAGCGTCAGCCGGGGCGGGTGCCTGTACGGCGGCGATGAGCTGGCTGAGGAAGCGGCGCACGTCAGAGTCACCGGCATCCAGGGACAACCATGCGACGCGGGGTCCGGATGTGTCGGCGCTGAGGGAGTGAAGCCACTGGGTGAGCAGGGTGGTCTTGCCGAAACCGGCGGGCGCTGCGACCAGGACGAGGCGGGGTGCCGCGGCGTCAGGAGCGTCGGCCTGGGCGAGCTGGTCGGTCAGGCGTGCGCGAGGGACGAGCGCTCGGCGAGCGGTCGGTACCCGGAGCTTGACCCCCAGCGCAGGCATGGGCTCAGCGTAGGGGTGAGGCCCGTGGGGATGGGCGGGCCGCACCAGACGTCTACGGGGACCTGCTGGCGCCGTACCCGGCGCCTCGGTCGCTCGACGGTCAGGAGGCCTGGCGGGTGAGGAGCTGGACGCGGAGTCGGTGCAGGCGCGGCATGAGGCCGTAGATGACGACCGGAACGGCGACCGTGGCGAGGACGAAGGTTCGCAGGACGGCGTTGAGGTCGGCCAGCGAGGGACCGATGGTCAGATTCAGCACGGTGAGGGTAGGGAAGACCGCGATCCAGATCATGAGCGCGAGCTGGTGCTTGCTGGGCGGTCCGACCGGTGCGGTGGTGGGCTTGGGGTGGGTGTTGGTGGTCATGGTGGTGTTCCTTCGTCGAGCGGTTGGACGTGCTTGGTAGAGCCGACGTGCCTTCTGGCAGGCCGGTCCGTGGATGGGCGATTGCCCGGTGAGTGACCGGCTAGGCAGGCAGTCCGAGCCGCAAGTTCATGACGGCGACCGGCAGGTCTTGCTCGACCAGGGCGTTGTTGATGGCGATGGCGGCGGCGGAACCCTCGCCGGCGGCGGTGATGACCTGGGCGCGGGGGTTGGTGGCGTTCCCGGCGGCCCAGACGCCAGGAACGGTGGTGGCGCCGGTGGGGTCGACGTGGACCCAGCCGTTGTCGCGGACGGTGCAGCCGAGGTCGACGAGCAGGGTGTCGTTGGGGACGAACTGGGGGCGGACGAACACGGCGGCGCGAGGAACGATGCGGCCTCCGTCGATGACGACGCCGGTGAGCTGGTCGTCGTCGACGGCAAGGCTGACGACGGGGTCGTCGACGATGCCGATGGCGCGGGCGACGAGCTGTTCACGCTGGGCGACGGTCATGGTGGCGCCGTTGGCGAAGAGGACGACGTCGTCGGACCACTGCCGGATGAGGTGCGCGTGCGCCAGGGTCTCAGCGGTGGTGGCCGGGTCGCCGGCCAGGACACCGACGGGCTGGTCGCGAACCTCCCATCCGTGGCAGTAGGGGCAGTGGAGGAGGTCGCGTCCCCATCGCTCGCGGACCCCGGGGATGTCCGGGACTTGGTCTCTCAGCCCGGTGGTCACAAGGATCGTGCGGGTCTCGAAGGTGGTCCCGTCGGTCAGAGCGACCTGGAACCCGTGCAGGGACTGGGCTGACGCGGTCGTTGCGTCACGGCGGGTGAGGCGCGCGACAGTGCCACTGACCTGGTCGACGCCGTAGCCGGCAACTTCGGCGCGACCGCGCGCGAGAAGCTCGGCCGGGGGCAGGCCGTCGGAGCCGAGGAACCCCTGCATGTGCGCGGCGGGCTCATTGCGGGGCTGGCCGGCATCGACGACGACGACGCGTCGGCGAGCGCGGCCGAGAACCAGTGCAGCGGAGAGTCCCGCTGCGCCACCACCGACGATGATGACGTCGTAGCGTTTGTGAGCGGTCGGGGTTCGCGGGGTCTCGTTCGTGCTCATGACACGAGAGTCGCGCGCTGCAGCCAGCCTCGGCAATAGCTGTTGCCGATTCCGGGAACGGACCGGTTCAATCACCGCATGAGCTCATCCACCACGAAGCGCGGCAGCGTCCCTCGACGGACTTCCAGACCAACTCGTGCTGACCCACGCGGTACCTCCCGCAACGCGGTGCCGGCCGATGGCGAGCGGATCTCGGCGGCCTTGGACTTGGTGGGGTCTCGGCTGCGCCGGGTGCGGGACCAGCGAGGTCTGACTCTGACCGAGGCGGCGACGTTGACGGGCATGTCGAAGAGCACGCTGTCGCGCCTGGAGACGGGACAACGGAAACCGAGCCTGGAGCTGCTGCTGCCGCTCGCGCAGACCTATCGGGTCCCGTTGGACGACCTGGTGGGCGCACCGGAAGTCGGTGACCCGCGTATCCGGTTGAAGCCGCGCCGGGTGAACGGGCGGACGGTGCTGCCATTGACGCGTCCGGGTGGCATCCAGGCATGGAAGATCGTCATTCCGCCCGCCCAGTCTGACCCGGCGCCGCGCACGCATGACGGCTTCGAGTGGCTCTACGTCCTCTCGGGGCGGATGCGGCTCATCCTCGGAGACCAGGACCTGGTGCTCGGGATAGGTGAGGCCGCGGAGTTCGACACACAGGTGCCGCACTGGTTCGGTTCCACCGGCGACGGGCCGGCGGAGGTGTTGTCCATTTTCGGTCGCCCCGGTGAACGCATGCTGGTCCGGGCCTCTGGTCAGGACGCCCCCGATGACGCCCCTGAGGAGGACCCACACCCCGCTTGACCGTGTTCGCCGCGACGTCTGCCAGTCACTGCGAGCACCACCAGCTCGGGGTGGTCGTGTCAGGCTCGTGAGATGCGTGTGACATCCCATCTCCTCGGATCGGCTGCTCCGGCCCGGAACACCGGGCGAGGGTCGGTCGGGACGACCGCTCCACCCCCTGGAACACATCCGGGGCGTCGGCGGGTTCCCGTGGCATGAGCGAGGCAAGGACCCCGGCCGAGGTGGAGCGCGGTCGCGCGTTCGCCGAGGTTGTCGAGCCCGAGATCGAGGTGATGCTCCGTGTGGCGCGGAGCATCACCGGGAACGCCGCCGACGCCGAGGACCTCGTGCAGGAGTCGCTGGTGCGGGCATTCCGGGCCATCGACCGGTTCGACGGACGGCACCCGCGGGCGTGGCTGCTGACGATCGTGCGCAACACCAACGCGAACATGCACCGTCGGCGTCGACCGATCGCCGTCGACGACTGGGAGCTCATCCACGCCTCACGCCCCGCCTTCGGTGCCGCTGCGGCGCCCGGCGCGGAGGAGACCTACGTGGTGGAGGAGCTGGACGGCGCGCTGCAGGTCGCGGTGGCAGCTCTTGACCCCAAGTTCCGGTCCGCCCTCGTGCTGGTCGACGTCCACGACCTGTCCTACGCGGAGGCGGCCGCCGTCCTCGACGTCCCCGTCGGGACCGTGATGTCCCGCCTCAGCCGCGCGCGACAGCGCGTCCGCAAGGCGCTCGGCCCCACCTTCACCACCACCCGAGGAGAGCAGTCATGAGCGGAGCGCTTCGGCAGATGCTCACGTGCCACTGGACGGCACGACGCATCCAGCGATACCTCGACGCCGACCCGGCGGCGCCCCTCACCCCCGGCGAGGTCACCCGCCTGGAGGAGCACGTGGCCACGTGCGAGAAGTGCAGCGAGGTCATGCGGCAGCACCGGCTGCTGCACCGCGCCCTGTCGCTGTGGTCGGGTCGTCGTCCCGTGGACCCTGCCACCGTCGACCGGATGCGCACGGTCCTCGACGACCTCATCGACGGGCGCCAGGCGTGAGCGGGGCCGACCGGTGGGACCTGCTCGTGCTCGGGGGCGGGACCGCGGGGATCGTGGCGGCCAAGACGGCCGCCAGCTTGGGTGCCCGGGTCCTGCTCGTCGAGCGCGACCGCACCGGCGGCGACTGCCTGTGGACCGGCTGCGTGCCCTCCAAGGCCCTGCTCGCCGCGGCGGAAGCGGCCGCGAGCGCCCGGGCCGCCGATCGATTCGGGGTGCACGTCGACGGCGTGCGCATCGACTTCAAGCGCGCCATGGAGCACGTGCGGGAGGCAATCCGTCAGATCGCCCCCGTGGACTCCCCCGAGGCGCTGGACGCCGCCGGCGTGAGGGTGCTCGCCGGTCACGGCCGGTTCCGCGGTGACGGGGTGATCGACGTCGACGGTGACACCGTCCACTTCACCCAGGCGGTCCTCGCCACCGGAGCGGCGCCGGCCCTCCCACCGATCCCGGGACTGGCAGACCTCGAGGTCCTCACGAGCAACAACGTCTGGGACCTCGACGAGGCTCCCAGCCGCCTGGTGATCCTCGGCGCCGGCAGCATCGGCTGCGAGCTGGGCCAGGGCATGGCCCGGCTGGGAGTCGAGGTGACGCTGGTCGAGGGGGCTGCGCGGGTGCTTCCCCGCGAGGACGAGGACGCCGCCGCGGTGGTCCATCGTGCGCTGGAGTCGGAGGGCGTCAGGATCCGGACGGGTGCGTCGGTGACCGAGGTCGTCGCGTCCGACAGCCAGGCGGGGACGCTGTGCCTGGACGACGGCAGCACGGTCGACTTCGACCGGCTGCTGGTCGCGGTCGGTCGTCGGCCACGCACGAGCGACCTCGGGCTGGACACGATCGGGGTCGAGCTCGACGCGAGAGGCTTCGTCGTCGTCGACCCTCGGCTGCGGACCACCAACCCCCGTGTCTGGGCGGCCGGCGACCTCACGGGCCACCCCCAGTTCACCCATGTCGCCGGGGTCCACGGCAGCCTGGCCGCCAGCAACGCCGTGCTCGGCGTCCGCCGCTCCGTGGAGACCTCCGCCGTGCCCCGAGTCACCTACACCCACCCGGAGGTGGCGGCCGTGGGCATCGACACCGGGCGGGAGCGTGAGGGTATCCGGATCCTCACGCTGGACCACCGGCACGTCGATCGCGCCGTGGTTGAGGCCCAGACCGATGGCCTCACCCGCCTGGCCGTGGACGCCAAGGGACGGATCCTCGGCGCGACCGTGGTCGGCCCCCGGGCGGGGGAGTCTCTCGGCGAACTCGCACTTGCCGTACGACGCGGCCTCCGCACGCGTGACCTGGCCGGGATCACCCACGCCTACCCGACCTGGAACGACGGCGCGTGGAACGCCGCCATCGCCGACGTCCGCGAGCAGCTCCAGCGACCTGCCACCCGCCGCGCACTGCAGACCCTGGCGCGGTCGCGTCGCTGGTGGCTCGAGCGTCGTGCCGCTTGACCGCAGGCTGGTCCTGGTGGGCGCGGGTCACGCCCACCTCTTCCTGCTCCGGAACGCCGACCGGCTCGCACGGGCCGGCTACCGCACCACCCTCGTCGCGCCCCGCTGGTTCGACTACAGCGGTGTCGCCTCGGCCGTGGCCGCGGGCGGGCGGGATCCGGCGGAAGGCAGGATCGACGTCGCCGCTCTGTCGAGGGACAAGGGCGTCGCCCATCGGCTGCGCCGCGTCATCGACGTCGATCCGGAGGCAAGGACCCTGACCGCGGACGACGGGACGGAGCTCGCCTGGGACGTGGTCTCCTTCAACATCGGCAGCGTCGCGGCGATGCCGCAGGCCGCGGAAGTGTCATCGGAGGTCGTCGGGGTCAAGCCCCTGAGCGACCTCACCCGGTTGCGCGTCCGGCTGGCCCGCCCGCCCGCCGGTCGGGGTCACCACCTCACCGTGGTCGGCGCCGGGCCGAGCGGGATCGAGCTCGCGGCCCACCTCGCTGCTCGCCCCGACACCGACCGGGTCCACCTGCTCGAAGCCGGTCCACGCGTGGGCGGGTTCCTGCCAACCCGTGCCGCCGAGCGCCTCGGCCGGTTGCTCGAGCAGCGGGGCGTGGTGACCATGACGAACGTCGAGGTCGGGCGGATCACCGAGGACGAGGTGGTGCTCAACGACGGCACCCGCGTGCCCCATGACACGGCGGTCCTGGCCACTGGGCTCGGGGCCCCGCCGCTGGCCACGCGCGAGCCACTGGGTGGTCCCGACGGCTTCCCCGTGCGGGCCACCCTGCAGCACCGGGACCACGACGACGTCTACGCCGCCGGTGACTGCGCCGACTTCCTCCCGAGGTCATTGCCGCACATCGGCGTCCACGGCGTCCGCCAGGGGCCAGTACTGCTCGCCGGGCTCGAGGCCCGCGCCGCCGGGGAGCCGGCACCGGTCTACCAGCCGCAACGACAGGCCCTCTCGATCCTTCACCTCGGGGCAGGCACGGCACTCGCGGTGCGCGGCCGCTGGTGGTGGCTGGGACGGTCCAGCTTCCTGATCAAGCGCACTATCGACCGGGGCTGGATCGCCGGCTACCGCACCTGAGGTGTGGTCAACGGCGGGTGGGCATCGGCAGCATCGTGACGAGCCGCTGGTTCTCGCCGGGGTCGAGCACGGAGTGCTGCACACAGGCAGGGACCAGCTCGCCGGTCTCGGGATGAGCCATGGAGTAGGCACAAGCCCGCAGTCGTTCCTGGGCTGCCACCACCTCCGGGTCCTCCGAAAGCCTGCCCTCGCTGAGGGCGCGCCACGCGGGGGCCACCACCGAGGCGTCCATGAAGGCGTGGACCACGAAGGTCAGCGGCCTGACGCGACCCCGAACGGCGGCGTGCGCCACGTGGACCCCACCGCCGGCGCGGCGGAGGAACCGGCGCACCCACCCAGCGGTCAGGACCGCCAGGCGCGGCTGGGTGACGGCCAGCCGGAGGATCTTGACGGCCGTCGTCCACTTCCGGTCCGCCGCGAGCGAGATGCCGGGCACCCGGTGGAAGACGGCGTCGCGGAAGGCCAGGTCCGCGGCGGACGTCGGGTCGAGCAGCGGCACCCAGGTGTCGCCCACGAGCAGGCCGAACGCCGAGCGGTTGCACCGGGGATCTCCGACCTGCAGGGCCTGCCAGGCGACCTCCTGGCCCATGCCCAGCTCGACCTGCTGCCAGACCTCGTCGATGCTGACGCCCCGGTCGAGGTCGGCGTCCCACCGGCGGGGGTCACCCACCCGTGCGGCGGGCTGGAACGACATCATCGAGTAGTCGAGCCCTGAAACAGTGGCGACGACCCCCGAGACCTCCTGGAGGTTGCTCGGGGTGACCGTCATGTTGTGGGCGAGGTAGTAGCGCAGGCCGGTCTCGCGCCGCAGCCGCGCGAACATGGCGGCGAAGGCCCTGCGGTGCTCGTCGAGCTCGTGCTCGGCGCGCGGGCGCGGGATCCCCCGGCGTCCCCGCATCAGGGAGTCGATGTGGGCTGCGAAGGAGACGCGGGGCAGCCGGAGACCACCGTCGGCACCCGTGACGAGGTTCCGCAGGTAGTCGAGGTCGAAGTCGCCATGGGTCATCGACATCGGCTCCCGGCCGGCCGAGCGCATCGCGGCGAGCGCCGCCGCGTGGGCGTCAGGGGAGAGCAGCGACACCTCACCCCCGATGAGCTGCGCGTGGGCCCGGGGTCCACGCCGGCGCCTGAACAGCGACATCTGCCGAGCCACCTCCGCCAGGGTGTGGTCGCCGTCGACGCGCACCTTGTTGGCGTCTTGTGAGTGGTAGCAGGGATGGCAGGTCAGGTTGCAGCGGGGGAACACGCCGTGGGTGCCCTCGCAGCCGACGCCGATGCGGCCCAGGGTCTGCGATCGCGTCCGGGCCCCCTCGGGCAGGTCCGCCCATCGCCGCCGCATCACTTCGCGGGCCTCGGAGGGCACCGGGTCGGTCAGCCTCAGGAGGCGACGGGTGCCGGCCAACCACGGACCCCAGGTCCGGGGCACGGGTCTCAGCCCTCGACCCGGGCGACATCGTCGGCGGCCCGGTCACGACTGGTCGCCAGGAGGCGACGTCCCACCGCCCCGCCGAGCATGGCCAGCACCACGAGGCCTCCGATCCCCACGGCGATCCCGACCGGGTCGGCCCCCGACGCCCCCACGGCGGCGTAGGCGAGCGCGCCAGGGATGATGCCGACCGCGGTACCGAGCGTGTAGTCGCGTCCCCGGACGCCCAGCAGGCCAGAAGCGTAGTTCAGGGGGGTGAAGGGGAACAGGGGCAGCAGCCGTACGGCGAGCACCGCCGCCAGTCCGTGGTGCGCCAGCACCTGGTCGGCCTGCTGCAGCCGGCCACGCAGCAACCGGTCCACCGCCCGTCGACCCAGTCGGCGTCCGATCGCGAAACCGCCGAGGGCGCCAAGCACGGCACCGCTCCAGGCCAGCAGGGTGCCCCACCAGACCCCGAAGAGTGCGCCACCGAGGATCGTGAGGACGGACGCGGGTGTCGGCACGAGCACCAGGACGGCGTACCCCACCACGAACACGGCGACGCCGGCCCACCCGGCGGACTCCACCACCGCCTGGAGTCGCTCGGGTCCGCTCCAGCCGCTCAGCTGCAGGGTCACGGACACCGCGACGAAGGAGAGCACCAGGACGACCAGGCGCACGACCGCTCCACGGGGCGACTGCTCGGCAGCGGCCGCGTCGGTGCCGGCCACGGGCTGGGTCGATGGCATCGTCACGTCACCGGAACCCGCTGGCCGGCCCCGGGACTTCCCCTTCCTGCCGCGTCTCACGGCTCGACCGTCGCCGTGCCGCGCAGCGTCCGGTACCCCACGACGATCCGGTGGAGGGCACTGACGCCGACCACCCCCGCCCACACGGACGCGATGAGGGGGGCATGCAGCGGGAACAGCAGCCACAGCGAGTGCACGAGGATCGTCTCGGCACCCTCGGCGACCCCGCCCAGGAAGCTCAGGGAGCGACCGTCGTCAAGGCGGTGCCCGGTGCGTTCCGCGATCGAGGAGAAAGCCAGGAACGCGGTGCCGTTGACGTAGTAGGCCAGCAGCACGGCGGCGAAGGGCAGCCAGCCCGACGACGACGGTGACGCGGTGGTGCTGCCGACCGCGACACCCACGACTGTGGCGCCGTAGACGAGGAAGTCGGCGGTGATGTCGAGGAACCCCCCGGAGGGCGACCCCTGCCCGGCCCGTCGCCGGGCCAGGGGCCCGTCGAGGCCGTCCATCACGCGCGAGAGCAGCCAGGTCGCGAGCGCCCACCCCCAGAGCTGTCCCGCGGCGAGCCCGGCGCTGACCAGCCCCAGGGCGAGACCCGCGACGGTGAGCCGGTCCGGGGTGACCCACGCGTGGTCGAGGCGGGCTGCGGCCCGGGCCAGGGGTGGGTCAAGGCTGCGCCGGAGGACGGCATCGAACATCAGGAGCCCTCCTCGTCGGCGGGAATGGCCGCGCGGTCATCGTGACCCAGCAATGCCCGTCCGACCAGCCCCCCGACGACGACCAGGGCGACGAGCACGGCCACCCCGGCGAAGATGCCCCAGGGGTCGGTACCCCAGGCCCCCAGGGCAGCGTAGGCGAGGCTGCCGGGCACGATGCCCACTGCCGAGCCCGCGGCGTAGTGACGCCAGCGGACGCCGGTCAGGCCGGCGGTGTAGTTGATGGCGGTGAACGGCAGCACCGGCACCAGCCTCACGGCGACCACGGCCCCGAGACCGTGCTCGGACAGCAGCCGGTCGGCACGCGCCACCCGACCGCGGGTCAGGCGATCGACAGCGTCGCGGCCGATGGCGCGCCCCAGGCCGAAGGCCGCCGCGGCGCCGACGAGGGCCGCCACCCAGGACAGGAAGGCCCCGAGCCAGAGCCCGTAGAGGGCGCCACCCAGGGCGGTCAGCAGTGCCTTCGGTGCGGGCAGCAGCACCAGCACGGCGTACCCGGCGACGAAGACGGCGGCCCCGAGCGCGCCCGCGGCAGCCACCTGCTCCCGAAGCAGCCGCACGTCGTCCCATCCGCGCACCTGCTCGACGACGAACACCGCGAGCAGGAGGGCCGCCAGCGCGCCGACGCGCGCCCAGGCCCACGCTCGTCCTCGCGTTCCCGTCGGCTCCACGGGAGGGGAAGTCCTCGAGACCCCCACCGTGTTCCCGTGAGGACACCGGACGAGCCCGGTAGTGCACCCCGATCCGAGGAGACACCGTCGCGATGAGCTCTCGTCCCCTGGCCACCGCCGCCCTCGCACTGGCCTCCGCACTGCTCGCCGGGGCGTGTGCCGCCCCGGGCGCCGAGGATGCCGCGATGTCGCCCGACCGCCCCTGGGAGGACGTGTTGGCCGAGGCCGAGGGGCAGACGGTGGACCTGTGGATGTACGGGGGAGACCAGCGCGGCAACGCCTACGTCGACGAGGTGCTCGCCCCGGCAGCAGCCGACCTCGGTGTCACCCTGCGCAGGGTGCCGGTCGCGGACACCAAGGACGCGATGCGACGACTGCTGGCCGAGCACGCCGCCGGTGCCGACGACGGCTCGGTGGACCTGGTCTGGGTCAACGGTGACAACTTCGCGACCGGGCAGGAGGCCGGTGCCTGGCTCTGCGGATGGTCCGACGACCTGCCGAACATGCAACGCGTCGGCGCCGACGACCCGCTCGTGACCGAGGACTTCGGCGTAGCGGTGGAAGGCTGCGAGGCACCGTGGCACAAGGCGCAGTTCACCTTCGCCTACGACGCGGCGCGCGTCACCGACCCGCCCACCACGGTCGTCGGGCTGCTCGACTGGGCCGAAGCGCACCCGGGCCGGTTCACCTACCCGGCGCCGCCGGACTTCACCGGCTCCGTGTTCGTCCGTCAGGCCCTCTACGCGCTCTCCGGTGGGTCGGACGCTGTCCCGTCGACCTACGACGAGCAGGCCTACGACAACCTCGCCCCGGAGCTGTGGGAACGACTGCGCGCTCTGGCGCCGGCGCTGCGGCGCGAGGGACGCACCTACCCGCGTGACCAGGCGGCGCTGGAGCGGCTCTTCGCCGACGGGCAGGTCGACTTCACGATGACGTACGGTCCCGCCACCCTGACGGAGCTGGTCGCTGACGGCACCTTCCCTCCGACGACCCGGGTGCTGACCATGACGGACGGAACGGTCGGAAACGCCAGCTTCCTCGCGATCCCGGCCAGCTCCCCGGACCAGGCAGGCGCCATGGTGGTGGCCGACCTGGCGCTCTCGCCGGGGCAGCAGGTGGCCAAGGCCGACCCCGACGTCTGGGGACAGTTCACGGTCCTCGACACCGGTCTTCTCGACGACGAGGACGCCGCACGCTTCGACCGGCTGCCCCAGTCGCCGGTGGTCCCGCCGTACGAGGAGCTGTCCGCGAACGCCCAACCCGAGCTGTCCTCGGCGTGGGTGACGCCCCTGGACGAAGGCTGGCGCCGCGAGGTGCTGGGTCGGCGATGACGTCGCGGGGGATCGGCGGCGCGGTCCCGGGGGTCGTGACCATCACGTTGGTCGCGGGCACCGGCATGGCGGCGGTGCTCGCGACGTCGGTCGGCCTGATGCCGCTCTTCGGGCAGCCGACGCCGGGCCTCGAGGGCTGGCGGGCCGCCGCCCCCGATCTGGCGGCGAGCATCGGCGAGTCGTTGCTGATCGCGGTCCCGTCGACGCTCCTGGCCGCCGTGGTCGGTCTCCTGCTCGCGATGCTGATGCTGCGTGAAGGCCCATCGGCGGCCGTCGTCCGCGTGGTCTGCCTCGCCGTCCTGGCCGTCCCTCACCTGGTGGGCGCCACCTCGGTGTCTCTCCTGCTCGCGGACGGGGGAGTGGGAGCGCGGTTGGCGGACTCGGTGGGCGATGGTGCCTGGCCGGCGCTCGTGGGGGGCCGGTGGCCGGTGGCCACGGTGTTGGAGCTGGCGTGGAAGGAGTCCGCCTTCGTCGCTCTGGTGGTCCTCGCGGCCGTCATGCCCGGCCACCGCGAACGCATGGAGGTCGCCGCCGGGCTCGGCGCGCGTGGGTGGCAACGAGTGACGCGCGTGCTGGTCCCCACGGCAGTTCCCGCACTGGGCGCGTCCTCGTTGGTCACCCTGGTGTACGCCATCGGTTCGTACGAGGTGGCGTGGCTGCTCGGCCGAGCCGTCCCGGAGCCGCTGCCGGTCCTGGCCTTCAGGCTCTTCGGTTCGATCGAGCTCACCGACCGGCCAGCCGCTGCCGCCGCTGCTGCCACGGGGGCTGCCCTCGCTGTGCTCCTGGCGCTACCGGCGCTCGCGGCGTTGCCACGCCTGCGTGGGCTGACCACAGGAGGGTCGTCATGACGCGGCCGCCCCTCCCGGTCCCGGCCGTGGTAGCAGTGCTCGGGGCACTCCTGTGGCTGGGCGTCCCGCTGCTGCCGGTGCTGGTGTGGGCCGGGGCCGAGCGGTGGAGCTTCCCCGACCTGCTTCCGGACACCTGGGGGCTTGCCGGGTGGCGTGACGCGGCCGCCGAGGGTCTGGTTCCGGCCATGCTGCGCTCGCTGGCACTCGGCCTCGCCGTCGCTGCGGTCGCGACACCCCTGGGCGTGATGACCGGTCGGGTGCTGGGGTGGCGACTCACCCGGCATCCGCGACTGGTGGTCGGACTGTTGCTCGTCCCACTGGTGCTGCCGCCGTTCGCGGTCGCGATGGGGCTCGACGTGGTGCTGATCCGCGTTGGTCTGCCTGAGCTGGTCTCGGTGGTGCTGCTCCTGGCGGTGGTGGCCATCCCCTATGCGGCGTACACCAGCGCGACCGGGTTCGCCCGGACGTCGCCGGAGCTGGAGGCCCAGGCGCGGGCCCTGGGTGCGACCGCACGGCAGGCGCGGCTGCGCGTGGTGCTGCCGGCGATGCGCGGCAGCATCGTCGTGGCCGCACTCCTGGCCTTCCTGGTGGGATGGAGCGACTACGTGGTGACGCTGCTGGTGGGAGGGGGCCAGCTGGTGACCGCGCCGGTGCTGCTCGGGTCCGCCGCCTCTGGGTCGGGGAACGACGCCATGGTCGCGGCGATGGCTCTCGCAACCTTGCTCCCCCCGGTGCTGATGGTGACTGCTGTGGTGGGTCTGCGGCGTCGCGAGCGAACCTCGATCACGTCCACGGCGCCGGCCGACCTCATGCCTGCTGAGGAGAGGATGCGCTGATGAGCACGCTGGAGATCCGCGACGTCCGGCACCGCTACCCGGGTGCGGGGGAGGACGCCCTGGAGGGCGTCTCGGTCACGGTGGCGGACGGCGAGATGGTCTCGGTGGTCGGGCCGTCGGGGTCCGGGAAGAGCACGTTGCTGCGGGTGGCCGCCGGGTTGGAGCGCGCCGCCGCCGGGCAGGTGCTCGTGGACGGCCACGACGTCGGTGACCAGCCCACGGAACGACGCGACCTCACCGTGATGTTCCAGAGCCCGTTGCTCTTCGACCACCTCGACGTCGCCGGCAACGTGGGGTTCGCCCCCCGCCTGGCCGGGGTCAGTCGTCGTGAGGCTCGCCGGTGCGCCCGGCGCTACCTGAGGCTGGTCCACCTCGAGGGGTTCGACTCCCGGGACGTGTCCTCGCTCTCCGGGGGACAGCAGCAACGGGTGGCGCTGGCCCGTGCCCTCGCCGCCGAACGCGGCGCCCTGCTCCTCGACGAGCCCTTCAGCTCCCTGGACCGCGAGCTGCGCGCCTCGATGCACGACCTGCTCGCCGAGGTGCGGGCGGCGCTGGCGCCGACCATCCTGCTGGTCACCCACGACCTCGACGAGGCGGCCCTCGCCGAGTCGACCGTGGTGCTGATCGACGGGTCCGTCCACCAGCAGGCCCCGATGACCGAGCTCTACCGCCGTCCCGCGAGCGTGCCCGTGGCGCGGCTGCTCGGCGGCTTCACCGAAGTCCCCGGCACCGTACGGGACGGTGTCCACCACTCCGCCTGGGGCCGGGTGCCCGTCACCGGCGGGGACCGTCGCGAGCGTGAGGCGGTCCTGCTCCTGCGTCGCGAGGAGCTGCGGTTGGACCACGGACAGGTCACGGGCACGGGTGCGGGGATCAACGCCACCGTCGTAGGGCGCCGTCCCTCTGGCACCCGCGTCATCGTCTGGCTCGAGGGCGAGGACGGGTCACGGGTGGACGTCGAGCTCCCCGCGGGTGAGGACGTCCGTCCGGGGAGCCGGGTGCGGGTCGGCCTGCCCGAGAGCGTGGAACCCCAGTGGGCCGTGGCCCAGGAGCAGTCACCGGGGTCCACCGGGAACCCTGTGGGGCGCCCAGCGGGTTTCCGCGACAACAAGCAAGAGGCTCGCCCGCCGTTGGAGGGGACCCGGTCATGAAGGCAGTGTGGAACGGAACGGTGGCTTTCTGGCACGGCGTGGAGGTCCGCGTACGACGTCGCCGGTGGTCGAGGTGTTCTGGCGCCCGGGTGTCCCTTCTGTCTGGCCCTGCGTACCGGGCTGGAAGGTGATCCGGCGTGGCGTGACACGGGCGAGGGAAGGCTGCCTCACGGGCGCCTAGGATCGCCTGAATGCGTCTGGTGTCGGCCGTCCTCGGCGTCGTGTTGCGCAAGGCGGGTGTGCTCGCGGCGCTGATGCTGTCCTTGTTTCTCGGCTACCTGCTCATCCAGGCCCTGGTCCCCGCTCTCCGGGAAGCGGTCACGGACCGGGATCGACTGCAACAGGTGACCGAGGAGCGAGCAGCTCTCGAGGAGGACCTCGAGCAGCTGAGGAGCAAGGCCGCGCAACAGCAGGATCAGGCGATCGCGTCGCTGCAGGTCAGGATCGACTCTGAGATCGTGGAGGGTCGCCGCAACGTCACCGAGAAGAAGGCGGAGATCGAGCGACTGCGTGACCGCCAGCAAGATGTCTGCGGCTTCGTCCAAGATCTGATCGATCTGGTGACACCCGGCGACGCGTGCCAGACCGCCGAGCTGGCGGTCGCGAGGGCGGACGAATCGCTGGACACCTTCGAACGAAACCTCGGCCGGGTCAAGGCGGACGCCGCTGTCCTCGACAACAGCGACCTGACCCCTCAGCAGAAGCTCGATCGACTCGACGAAGGCGGCGACCTGTCCCCGGTCGAGAGAGAGATCGACAACAAGGAGTCGGAGCTGGTCCAGAGGGAGGCCGAGGAGCGGAGCCTGGAGGATTCCCAGGCATCCGGGGCGGGCTGGGTGGTCGACCAGTGGGCCCAGTCGTGGAAGTGGCTGGCTGCCATCGCGCTGCTCGCCCTCGTCCTGCCGGGGGTCCTGCGCATCGTCGGCTACTTCCTGCTGATGCCCGTGGTGAGCCGGATGCACAAGAGGATCCACCTGGCGACCGGATCTGAGCGTGCGACTGCCGATCTTCGCACCACCGCTGCCCAGCGCACCTTGACGATCGACCTCGGGGCCGGCGAGGTGTTGTCCGCGCGGTCGGAGCACGTGCGTCCGGTGCAGGGGAAGATCCGCAGCCGACTCCTCTACGACTGGTCGTCGCCGTTCATCAGCTTCGCAGCCGGGCTCTACGGCCTGAGTCGAATCACCGGCGACGAGCACGTCACCTCGGCGGTGCTGGCCACGCCCGATGACCCCGACTCCTACCTGATGCGCATCGACTTCACGGACCACCCGGGCGTGGTCATGCATCCGAAGCACGTCGTGGGCGTCATCGGGACGCCGGAGCTGGAGACGCGCTGGCGGTGGGGCCTCCAGTCGTTCGCGACATGGCAGGTGCGCTACATCATGTTCGCCGGTACCGGCAGCCTGATCGTCCAGGGCAGCGGCGATGTCGTGGCGACGGACCCCAGAGGTGGGTCCACGCGGATGGAGCAGAGCCTGGTGATGGGCTTCGACTCTCGCCTGAGTGTGGGCGTCAATCGGACCGAGGTGTTCTGGCCCTACCTGTGGGGCAGGACCCCACTCGTCGACGACGAGTTCACCGGCCACGACCCGCTCTTCTGGCAGAAGTCAAGCGCTGACGGGCCGAGCAATCCGATCGCCAGGATGTTCGACGCCGTCTTCTCAGCGCTCGGCAAGCTGTTGGGCTTCTGAGACCTCGCTCAGGGCCGTGCGCTGGTCCCCGATGGCCTACGACGTGGAGCGTGCCGCGTTGTTGGAAAGTAGCCGCTGACCTGCGAAACATGGAACGGCGCGACCTCGTCGGTAGGCGAGATCGTTGCAGACGAAGCGGTTGCGAAGGGGATCGGACGGGGCGGCGTTCGGTGCTCAAGCAGGTCGAGGTGCCGAGGAAGCTGCCCGCGGCGTTCGTCGCACGTTGAGCGGAGAGATCGCGCCCCGCTGAAGAAAAGTCGATTCGCGCCCGCGGGCATTACACCCGTCCTACTCTCTAAGTCAATACCACACGGCGTTCGGAGTCACAGTGTCGCCGCGACGCGCCGCCAGACATCGGGGAATCTCATGCCAACGTTCACCAAGAAGCGTCCCGCCGCGATCGCGGTCGTCGCTCTGCTCCTGGTCGCGGTCGGCGGCGTCGCCTTCGCCTACTGGACCAGCACTGGCACCGGCAGCGGCAGTGCGACGACCGGCAACACCGTCGCGATCACCGTCAACCAGACCAGCACGGTGACGGGCATGGGCCCCGGGGTCGCCCCGCAGGCTCTGAGCGGCAACTTCGACAACCCGAACACGGGTCCGGTGTTCGTCAAGACGGTCGTGGCGACCGTGACGAGCACCGGGGTCGCCGGTTGTACCGCAGCCGACTACACCATCGCCGGGACCTCGGTCATCGGCACCTCGTCCCCTGGGGCGGGCGGCAACGTGCCCGCCGGCGGTTCCGGCGTCGGCGCGTGGTCCGGCCTCACCATCGCCTTCAACGACACGGCCAGCAACCAGGACGCTTGCAAGAACGCCGTTCTCACCATCGGCTACAGCACGACCTCGAGCTGACCACATCTCCGACCGCGCCAGCGGAACATGCGCCAGCGGGGGGCCGGGGCGACCCCGCCCCGCCCATGGCGCCGTCCGCGGCGGCACGACGGGCAGAGGAAGCGCCGTGAAGAGCACCCGAGTCGTTCGTGAGCTGAGCTCGCGTCCGTGGATGCGACGTGCTGCGCTCGGCACCCTGGGAGGGGTGGCGGTGGCGGCGGTGGTGATGCAGGTGCTCGCGGGCAGCCCGCCGGCGAATCAGCCCCCAGACGGCAACCCGGGGGGGCCCCGCGCCGAGGTGCGTCCCGGGCCGGTCGCCTTCAAGATCGTGGGTGATGCCGACGGAAGGATCTCACCCGGGGTGAGCGCCCCGATCGACTTCGCCCTGACCAACGCCCACGACAACGCCTTGACCATCTCGAACTTCCGGGTGGTGGTACGCGAGGTCAGCGCACCGGAGGCCGACCGCGCCCACCCCTGCGGTGTTGGGGACTTCACGGTCGACCAGGTCGCGAGCAGGCGCGAGATCACCCTCCCCGCTGCTTCCACGCGCACCCTCACCGCGCTCGGGGTGCCGAGCACGAGGTTGCCGCGGGTGGGCATGCGTGACCTGTCCGTCAACCAGGACGGCTGCAAGGGTGCATCGCTCTCGCTCGACTACACCGCATCCGCAGCGGCGTCGACCTCATGAGCTCGCGGCGGATGATGCAGACCTGGGCCCTGACCTGCTTCGCAGTGGCGACGCTCGTGCTCCTCGGCACCGGCGCCAGCGCCTTCTGGTCCGGGTCCGCCTCCGGATCAGGCTCCGCCGACACCGCGGGCTCGGAGCCGGTCAGCCTTGCTCCCGGGAGGCCGGCCACCGCTCTGAGCCCCGGCGCCTCCGCGGACGTCGTCACCACCGTGTCGAACCCGAACTCGGTCTCCTTGCGTATCGGCTCCCTGACCCTGGACACCGACCAGGGAACCGACGGGTTCTCCGTCGACCCGGGCCATGAGAGCTGTGGTGTCTCAGCGCTGAGCTTCAGCACCCAATCGAACGGCGGCGCGGGCTGGACCGTCCCCGGCCGGGTCGGAGGCGTGGCCGGTACAGCGTCGGTGACGTTGACCGACGCGGTGGGACTGGACGCAGACGCCGCGGACGCCTGTCAGGGTGCGACCTTCTTTGTCTACCTGGCAGCCGGACCATGACCGGCACAGAGACCCGGCGCCCTGCGAGGGGCCTCCCGCATCGCCGCGTACTGCTGGGCGCCCTGGTCTCGCTGGTCCTCGCGTGCGGGCTGGGTGCCGGGGTCGCCTGGTCATACTGGAACACCTCGATCGTGCCCGGGGGTAGCGGCGCGGCCGTTGCAGCGACGGTCGAGCAGGGGTCGACGCCGGTCGTGACGGCGAAAGGCAGCTCGCTGAGGGTCGACTGGGCGTCGGGCTCACTGTCCGACGGCAGCCCGGTCGACGGCTATGTCGTCCAGCGGTACGACGCCGACACCCTCAGCTCCCAACCGCCTCTCTCGGCCTGCGCAGGCACGCTGGCCGCGTTGACGTGCACCGAGGACGACGTCCCCGAGGGTCACTGGGTCTACTCCGTGACTCCGACAGTCGCCACCAACTGGCGCGGCCCGGAGAGCCGGATGAGCAACTCGGTGCGGGTCGATGCCACGCCCCCGGTCAATGACCTGACTCTGTCCGGAATCAGTGGCGACGCCGTCAAGAGCGGCGACACGGTCTACTACCGTGGTGTCGCCGGCGGCTCGTTCTCGCTCACCAACGCGGTGAGCGACTCCGGCTCCGGCCCCGCGTCCAGCACCACCGCCGACCTGACCGGTACCTCGCGTGGCTGGGAGCACGCCCCGTCCACGGTGTCGACGCCGTCGGGGGGACCGTTCGTCTCGGCTCCATTCACCTGGAGGCCTGGCGCCTCCGGTGCCGTCAACGAGGTCGTCACCGGCAGCGATGCCCTGGACAACACCACGTCCACGAACCTCTCCTTCGTCGACGACTCCGACGGCCCGAGCGGCGGCGCGGTGACCGTCACCGGACTGGTGGGCACCGGCCTGGCCTACGCCCCGTCCGCTTCGGTGAGCCTGGTCCTGGACCAGGGCACCGACCAGAACGGTCCCGCCACCACCGGGAACCTCCTGAACCGGGCCTCGGCCCCACTGACTTCCGACGGCACCTCCGACGGGACCTGCGGCTCGTTCGGCACCTCGACAACGGTGGCGGGGGGCACTGACCCCGCGTCCTCGATAGTCGACACCGTGGCCGACCAGTCCTGCTACCGCTACGAGTACGTCGTCCTGGACGACCTCGGCAACGCGACGACCTACACGAGCGGCGACGTGAAGGTGGACCTCACCGGACCCGGAGCGCCGACGCGAAGCTTCGCCGACCTCAGCAACACCTACTGGAGCGCGGTCCCGGCCAGGCTCTACTACCGGTCGACGGCCTCCTCGGGCTCCTTCACGGTCTCCGCCAGCGCGACCGATCCCGAGAGCGGGGTCGCGAGCTACACCTTCCCGACCGCGGCCCAGATCGGCACCAACTGGGTGGCGAGCTCCGCGGAACCGGACGAGAGGACCTACTCCTGGACCAGCACCCCCACAGGCTCCACCGCGAGGTCCATCACGGCAACCAACCACGCCACCAGGGCTTCCACGCCCAGCGCCACCTTCATCCCGACCGCCGACAACACCGCCCCCACGGTCGGCTCGGTGTCCTACCTCAACGGCGCGACCACCAGCTCGACGGTGGACGTGAGCTTCACCAGCGGCACCGACACCGGCGCCGGGCTGGCCGCGAAGGCGCTGGAGCGGGCCTCGGCGCCGATGACCAACGGCCTCTGCGGCACGTTCTCGGCCTTCACCACCCTGGTCACCGACCCGGTCTCTCCACACACCGACACCGTTCAGACCGACACCTGCTACAAGTACGAGTACGAGACCCCGGACAACGTGGGCAACCAGCGCTCCAACACCAGCGCCAGCATCGTGAAGGTCTCCGGCGACGTCACCGGACCGACCGGCGGGTCGGCGACCGCGACCGGACTGGTCGGCACCGGCCCGCAGTACACCGCCAGCACGACCGCCACCCTGAACCTCGACAAGGGCACAGACCCCAACGGCCCCGCCGCCACCGGCAACATCCTCAGGCGCGCCACCGCGACCCTCAGCTCCGGTGGCACCGCCGAAGGCACCTGCGGCACCTATGGCGCGTACACCACCGTCATCACCGACCCGGTGTCCCCGTACACCAACACCGGGCTGACCACCGGGTGCTACCTCTACCAGTACGTCGTGCTGGACAACCTCGGCAACCCGACGACCTACACCAGCGGCGAGGTCCGGGTCGACACCACCGCCCCCAGCACGCCGACGCGGACCTTCGCATCCTTCACCAACACCTGGTGGCCCGGCACCGGCAACGCCGTCTACTACCGCTCCGCCGCATCAGGCGGGTCGTTCACGGTCACCGCGAGCGCGACCGACCCCCATTCCGGGATCGCGGCCTACAACTTTCCGACCGGTGCCACCTTCGGCACCAACTGGACCGCGACCCCGGGCCCGCTCGGAGTGACCACCTACTCGTGGAGCGGCACCCCGGCAGCCGTGACCGCCAAATCGATCACGGCGACCAACCACGCCGCCAAGACCTCCACGGCCAGCACCACGTTCACCCCGACCGTCGACAACACCGCGCCGACCGCGGGTTCGGTGACCTACCCGAACGGTGGGACCGCGAACACCTCGGTGAGCATCAGCCTCACCACCGGAACGGACTCCGGATCGGGCCTCGCGACCCGACTCCTGGAGCGGGCCTCCGCGCCGATGACCAACGGCCTCTGCGGCACGTTCTCGTCCTTCACCACTCTTGCGACCAACCCGACCTCGCCGTACGTCGACGCGACCTTGGCGATGGACACCTGCTACAAGTACGAGTACGAGACCCCGGACAACGTGGGCAACCAGCGCTCCAACACCAGCGCCAGCATCGTGAAGGTCTCCGGCGACGTCACCGGACCGACCGGCGGGTCGGCGACCGCGACCGGACTGGTCGGCACCGGCCCGCAGTACACCGCCAGCACGACCGCCACCCTGAACCTCGACAAGGGCACAGACCCCAACGGCCCCGCCGCCACCGGCAACATCCTCAGGCGCGCCACCGCGACCCTCAGCTCCGGTGGCACCGCCGAAGGCACCTGCGGCACCTATGGCGCGTACACCACCGTCATCACCGACCCGGTGTCCCCGTACACCAACACCGGGCTGACCACCGGGTGCTACCTCTACCAGTACGTCGTGCTGGACAACCTCGGCAACCCGACGACCTACACCAGCGGCGAGGTCCGGGTCGACACCACCGCCCCCAGCACGCCGACGCGCACGTTCTCCTCCTTCACCAACACCTTCTGGGACGGCACCAGCAGCCTGGTCTACTACCGCTCCGCGGCCCCATCCGGCTCCTTCACCGTCACCGCGAACGCCACCGACTCCCATTCCGGGATCGCGGCCTACAACTTCCCGACCGGTGCCACCTTCGGCACCAGCTGGACCGCGACCCCGGGCCCGCTCGGAGTGACCACCTACTCGTGGAGCGGCACCCCGGCAGCCGTGACCGCCAAATCGATCACGGCGACCAACCACGCCGCCAAGACCTCCCCGACCAGCACCACCTTCACCCCGACCGTCGACAACATCGCGCCGACCGGCGGCTCGGTGTCCTATCCCCATGGCGGCACGTCGAACACCTCGGTGAACGTGAGCCTCGGAGCCGTGACCGACGCCGGATCCGGGGTCGCCTCGACACTTCTGCAGCGTTCCTCCGCCCCACTCACCGACGGGTTGTGCGGCACGTTCTCGGCCTTCTCGACGATCAAGTCCAACCCCACCTCGCCCTACAACGACTCCCTGGTCATGGACACCTGTTACCAGTACCAGTACGTCGCGGCCGACAACCTCGGCAACCAGGTCACCGGCATGAGCGCCAACATCGTGAAGGTCTCCGGCGACGTCACCGGACCGACCGGCGGATCGGTGACCGCGAACGGACTGGTCGGCACCGGACCGGCCTACGCGCCAGCCACGTCGGTCAGCCTCACCCTCGCGCCCGGCTCCGACCCCAGCGGGATCGCCACCAGCGGGAACCTGTTGCAGCGGGCCTCAGCGGCTCTGATCTCCGACGGCACCTCCGACGGCAGCTGTGGCTCCTTCGGGAGCTACGTGACGGTGTCCGGAGGCACGGACCCGGTGTCCCCGCACACCAACACCGGGCTGACCACCGGGTGCTACCTCTACCAGTACGTCGTGCTGGACAACCTCGGCAACCCGACGACCTACACCAGCGGCGAGGTCCGGGTCGACACCACCGCCCCCAGCACGCCGACGCGCACGTTCTCCTCCTTCACCAACACCTTCTGGGACGGCACCAGCAGCCTGGTCTACTACCGCTCCGCGGCCCCATCCGGCTCCTTCACCGTCACCGCGAACGCCACCGACTCCCATTCCGGGATCGCGGCCTACAACTTCCCGACCGGTGCCACCTTCGGCACCAACTGGACCGCGACCCCGGGCCCGCTCGGAGTGACCACCTACTCGTGGAGCGGCACCCCGGCAGCCGTGACCGCCAAATCGATCACGGCGACCAACCACGCCGCCAAGACCTCCACGGCCAGCACCACGTTCACCCCGACCGTCGACAACACCGCGCCGACCGGAGTGTCGATCTCCTACCCCGACACCACCACCACGAACACCGTCGTGAGCGTCGACTTCACGCTGGGGTCCGACACCGGATCGGGCGTCGCAGCCCGGCTGATGCAACGGGCCTCGGCCCCGCTGAGGAACGACATGTGCGGCACCTACGACACCTTCACGACGCTCGCCACCAACGTGGTGGGCACGCCGTACCAAGACAAGGTCTCGAGCGGGTTCTGCTACCAGTACCAGTACGTCGTCTCCGACAACCTCGGCAACCAGGTCACGGCGACCAGCCCGAGCGTCGTCAAGGTCACCCCCTGACCGCTCCTCGGGGACCGGTTGGCCGAAGGCGCTCGAAGCTCACTGCGCCTTCGCCTACCTGTTCCGGATGAGGTGACCGACCGGCGCGTGCGCTGGCCGGATCGCTCGACGTCATGTATCTTGACGTCAAGAGAACTTCCGCCCGACTGACCATGAGACGTCCGGGGCACCTCCCTTCCGGGGCGCCGACGCGCGTGGGCAAGATGGGCGGAGCGAGAAGACGTCACGCGAGAGCACGCGATCACGAGGAGATGGCTGATGCCGAGTCAGGACAGTTTCGGGGCCAAGAGCACGCTGGACGTGGACGGGAAGTCCTACGAGATCTTCCGCCTCGACAAGGTGACCGGTGACGGGGTGGACGTCGAGAGCCTCCCGTACAGCCTCAAGGTGCTGCTGGAGAACCTCCTGCGCACCGAGGACGGCGCCAACATCACCGCCGACGACATCCGCGGCCATCGGCGCCTGGGACGCCGACGCCGACCCCAGCAAGGAGATCCAGTTCACGCCGGCCCGGGTGATCATGCAGGACTTCACCGGTGTCCCGTGCGTGGTCGACCTGGCCACCATGCGTGAGGCCGTCGAGGAGCTCGGTGGCGACGCGTCGAAGATCAACCCGCTGGCGCCCGCCGAGATGGTGATCGACCACTCCGTGATCGCCGACGTCTTCGGCACCCCCGAGGCGTTCGAGCGCAACGTCGAGATCGAGTACGAGCGCAACCGCGAGCGCTACCAGTTCCTGCGGTGGGGCCAGGGCGCCTTCGACGACTTCAAGGTCGTCCCCCCGGGCACCGGCATCGTGCACCAGGTCAACATCGAGCACCTGGCGCGCACCGTCTTCACCCGCGAGGTCGACGGGGTCCTGCAGGCCTACCCCGACACCTGCGTCGGCACCGACTCCCACACCACGATGGTCAACGGCATCGGCGTGGTCGGCTGGGGCGTGGGCGGCATCGAGGCCGAGGCCGCGATGCTCGGCCAGCCGGTCTCCATGCTGATCCCGCGCGTGGTCGGCTTCAAGCTCAACGGCGACCTGCCCGAGGGCGCCACCGCCACCGACCTGGTGCTCACGATCACCGAGATGCTGCGCAAGCACGGCGTCGTCGGCAAGTTCGTGGAGTTCTACGGCCCCGGCGTCTCGGCGCTGCCGCTGGCAAACCGCGCCACGATCGGCAACATGAGCCCCGAGTTCGGCTCGACGATCGCGGTCTTCCCGATCGACGAGGAGACCACGAAGTACCTCGAGCTCACCGGCCGCACGGCCGAGCAGCTCGCGCTCGTCGAGGCCTACGCCAAGGAGCAGGGTCTCTGGCACGACCCGTACGCCGAGCCTCGCTTCTCCGAGAAGCTCGAGCTCGACCTGGCCACGGTGGTGCCCGTCGCTGGCCGGGCCCAAGCGTCCGCAGGACCGGGTCTCGCTGTCCGACGCCAAGGCGGCCTTCCGCGGCGCCCTCGTCGACTACGTGGAGCAGGACGAGCAGGGCTACGACGAGGCGTGGCCGAGTCGTTCCCGGCCTCTGACTCGCCGGCCAACGGTCGCCACGGCGAGGACGCCCCGCGCGACCACGTCGAGCACGGTGGCGGCGAGCGGCCCACGCAACCCCGCCATCGTCCGGCTCGAGGACGGCACCGAGTTCGAGATCGACCACGGCGCCGTGGCGATCGCCGCGATCACCTCGTGCACCAACACCTCGAACCCGTCGGTCATGATCGGTGCCGCGCTGCTGGCCAAGAAGGCGGTCGAGAAGGGCCTGGCAGCGCAAGCCCTGGGTCAAGACCACGCTGGCGCCCGGCTCCAAGGTCGTGTCGGACTACTACGAGAAGGCCGGGCTGACGCCGTACCTCGACAAGCTCGGCTTCAACCTCGTCGGCTACGGCTGCACCACCTGCATCGGCAACTCGGGCCCGCTCATCCCCGAGGTCAGCCAGGCGGTCAACGACAACGACCTCGCCGTCGTCTCGGTGCTCTCGGGCAACCGCAACTTCGAGGGCCGGATCAACCCGGACGTCAAGATGAACTACCTGGCCTCCCCGCCGCTGGTGGTCGCCTACGCGCTGGCCGGCTCCATGGACGTCGACCTGTTCAACGACCCGCTGGGCCAGGACACCGACGGCAACGACGTCTTCATGAAGGACATCTGGCCCACGTCGAGCGGAGGTCGAGGAGGTCATCGCCGAGGCGATCACCTCGGAGATGTTCGACCGACGACTACGCCGACGTCTTCGCCGGTGACGAGCGGTGGCGCTCGCTGCCCACCCCGGAGGGCAACACCTTCGAGTGGGACGCCGACTCGACCTACGTCCGCAAGCCGCCGTACTTCGAGGGCATGCCGGAGTAGCCGTACGCCGATCGAGGACATCGAGGGCGCCCGGGTGCTGCTCAAGCTCGGCGACTCGGTCACCACCGACCACATCTCGCCGGCCGGTGCGATCAAGAAGGACTCGCCCGCGGGCAGCTACCTCGCCGAGCACGGCGTGGAGCAGCGCGACTTCAACTCCTACGGATCACGTCGCGGCAACCACGAGGTGATGATCCGGGGCACGTTCGCCAACATCCGGCTGCGCAACCAGCTCGCGCCCGGCACCGAGGGCGGCGTCACCCGCGACTTCACCGCCGACGGCGAGGTCACCTCGGTCTTCGAGGCCTCCGAGCACTACATCGCCGCCGGCACGCCGCTGGTGGTCCTGGCCGGCAAGGAGTACGGCTCCGGCTCGTCGCGCGACTGGGCGGCCAAGGGCACCGCGCTGCTCGGGGTCAAGGCGGTCATCGCCGAGTCCTACGAGCGGATCCACCGCTCCAACCTGATCGGCATGGGCGTGCTGCCGCTGCAGTTCCCCGAGGGCGAGACGCGCCGAGTCGCTCGGGCTCACCGGCGAGGAGACCTTCTCGATCACCGGCGTGACCGCGCTCAACGACGGCACCACCCCGCGGACGGTCAAGGTCAAGGCCGACGACGTCGAGTTCGACGCCGTCGTCCGCATCGACACGCCCGGGTGAGGCCGACTACTACCGGCACGGCGGCATCATGCAGTTCGTGCTGCGCAACCTGCTGAAGGGCTGAGCCTCGCTGAGCGCTCCGCCGACGATCGACCCGAGGGTGGTGGCCGTCCTGGCCGCCACCCTCGTCGTCGGTGCAGCCGTGCAGGGGCTGGTCGGGCCTGGGGCTGGGCCTGGTCGCCGCGCCCGTGACGATGCTGCTGGCGCCCGCGCTGATGCCCGACCTGCTGCTCTGGCTCGGCGATGCTGCTGCCGATGGTGACCCTGGTGCGCGAGCACCACGAGATCGACTGGCGCGGGCTCGGCTGGTCGCTGGCGGCCCGGGTGCCCGGCACGGCGCTCGGCGTGGCCCTGGTGACGCCCGTCTCGGTCCGCACGCCTCGGCATCGCTCGTCGGCGTCATGGTGCTGCTCAGCGTGCTCGTCACGGCGCGGGCGGTGGTGATCCCGGTCAACCGCGGGACGCCTGCTCGCGGCCGGCTTCGTCTCCGGGGTCACCGGCACCGCCACCTCGATCGGCGGACCGCCGATGGCCGTGCTGCTCCAGCACCGGCCGCCGCACCAGATCCGCAGTCGACGCTGGCGGTCTACTTCGTGCTCGGCGGCGCGCTCAGCCTGGCCGGTCTCTGCCTGACCGGCCACGGCGAGCCGACCGTTGCCCGGTCGTCGCTGGCGCTGCTGCCCTGCCTGGGCGCCGGGCTGCTCGTCTCGCACGTGCTGAAGGGAATCGTCCCGCGCCGGCAGGTGCGGCTCGCCATGCTGACGGTGTGCGCGCTGTCGGCGGTCGCGCTGATCACCCGCAGCCTCAGCTAGCAGCACGCTGGAGCTCGGCAGCCGCCTCGAGCACCTCGGTCGACCTCCTGGACGGAGGCGGCGTCCAGGTCGACGAGGACCTTCAGGTGCGCCTGCATCCGTGGTGTCGACCGAGAAGACCTCCGGGGCCGCGTGCCAGCAGGCGCTCGCGCCGGTCGAGGTCGCAGCGCACCAGCAGGAAGCCCGGTTCGTCCTCCCGCGCGACCAGTCGTCCGTCGAGGTACCAGCCGCGCCGGTCGCCCCGGGGCTGCTCGCGCACGCCCTCGAGCCCTGCTGCCACCTGTGCCACGTCGTCGATGTCCATGCCCCAGTCTCGCCCGCAGCAAGCGGAGCCGGCTTGATCGACTTTGCCGACCGACTGGCACAGTGTCTCCATGCGCAGCGAGACCAGGAGCTATCGCACCGGCGACCGCGACGTCGTCCTCGACCTGACCCGCGACGCGCGGCCTTCGTCGCCGGGGGAGGGAGACGGGCTGCTGCACGTCTTCGTGCCGCACGCGACGGCCGGCATCGCGATCCTCGAGACCGGTGCCGGCAGCGACGACGACCTGCTCGCCGCGCTGGAGGACCTGCTTCCCGGGGACGACCGCTGGCGGCACCAGCACGGCACCGCTGGGCACGGACGCTCCCACGTGATGCCGGCGCTGGTGCCGCCGTACGCGACCGTGCCGGTCGTCGGCGGCCGGCTCGCCCTCGGCACCTGGCAGAGCATCTGCCTGGTCGACCTCAACGTGGACAACCCCGACCGCGAGGTCCGGCTCTCGTTCCTCACCGGTTGAGCCGGCGGGACGGGACTACGTTCGGGGACCGCCATCTCGCCGAGCTCGGTCCAGCCGTCCTGGTCGACCTCGGTGCTGACGATCCGCGGGCGTCGCTGCGAGGTAGCGCGGCAGCGTCGACTGCGCGGTCCTGAAGTGGTCGGACTGCACGTGCGCGGCGCCGGCGTCACCGTCGCGGAACGCCTCGGTCAGCACGTACTGGTCGGAGTCGTCGAGGCTGCGCGACCACTCGAACCACAGGCAGCCTTCCTCGGCGCGGCAGGCCGCGGTGAACTCGCGGGAGATCTCGAGGCCACGCGTCGGCGTGCTCGGGCAGGACCTGGAACTTCGCGGTGATGAAGATCATCGCGTCAGCGTGGCCCGGCCACCCGAGCGTGGATCAGCCGCCGACGTACGCCGCGAGGTGCTTGCCGGTGAGCGTGGAGCCGTCGGCTACCAGGTCGGCCGGCGTGCCCTCGAAGACGATCCGGCCGCCGTCGTGACCGGCGCCGGGACCGAGGTCGATCAGCCAGTCGGCGTGCGCCATCACCGCCTGGTGGTGCTCGATGACGATCACCGACTTGCCGGAGTCGACGAGCCGGTCGAGCAGGCCGAGGAGGTTCTCCACGTCGGCCAGGTGCAGGCCGGTGGTCGGCTCGTCGAGGACGTAGACGTCACCCTTGTCGCCCATCTGGCTGGCCAGCTTGAGCCGCTGCCGCTCGCCGCCGGACAGGGTGGTGAGCGGCTGGCCGAGGGTGAGGTAGCCGAGTCCGACGTCGTGGAGGCGGTCGAGGATCGTGTGCGCCGCCGGCGTCTTGGCCTCGCCGTCCCCGAAGAACCCCTCGGCCTCGGTCACCGACATCGCGAGCACGTCGGCGATGTTGCGTCCGCCCAGCGTGTAGTCGAGCACGCTGGCCTGGAACCGCCGGCCCTCGCACTCCTCGCAGGTCGACTCCACCGTGGCCATCACACCGAGCTCGGTGTAGATGACACCGGCGCCGTTGCAGGTCGGGCAGGCGCCCTCGGAGTTGGAGCTGAACAGTGCCGGCTTCACGCCGTTGGCCTTGGCGAAGGCCTTGCGGATCGGCTCGAGCAGCCCGGTGTAGGTGGCCGGGTTGCTGCGCCGGGACCCGCGGATCGCGCCCTGGTCGATGACCACGACCCCGTCGTGCGGGGCGACGGACCCGTGGATCAGCGAGCTCTTGCCCGAGCCGGCGACGCCGGTCACCACGCACAGCACCCCGAGCGGGATGTCGACGTCGACCCCTTGGAGGTTGTGGGTGGAGGCGCCGCGCACCTCGAGGCCCGTGGCGGAGGTCCGCACGGACTCCTTGATCCTGGCGCGGTCGTCGAGGTGCCGTCCGGTCGTGGTGTCGCTGTCGCGGAGCCCGTCGAGGGTGCCCTCGAAGCAGATGGTGCCCCCCGCCGTGCCCGCCCCCGGACCGATGTCGACGATGTGGTCGGCGATCGCGATGGTCTCGGGCTTGTGCTCGACGACGAGCACGGTGTTGCCCTTGTCGCGCAGCTGGAGGAGCAGGTTGTTCATCCGCTCGATGTCGTGGGGGTGGAGGCCGATCGTGGGCTCGTCGAAGACGTAGGTGACGTCGGTGAGCGAGGAGCCGAGGTGGCGGATCATCTTGGTGCGCTGGGCCTCGCCGCCCGACAAGGTGCCGGCCGGGCGGTCGAGCGAGAGGTAGCCCAGACCGATCTCGGCGAAGGAGTCGAGCAGGTGCTGGAGTCCGGCGAGCAGGGGTGCCACCGACGGCTCGTCGAGGTCGCGCACCCACTGGGCGAGGTCGGTGATCTGCATCGTGCACAGGTCGGCGATGCTCTTGCCGTTGATCATCGAGGACCGCGGCTCCGGCGCGAGCCGGGTGCCGTCGCAGTCGGGACAGGTCTGGAAGGTGACCGCGCGCTCGACGAACCGGCGGACGTGCGGCTGCATCGCCTCGGGGTCCTTGGAGAGCATCGACTTCTGGATCTTGGGGATGATCCCCTCGAAGGTCAGGTTGATGCCCTCGACCTTGATCTTGGTCGGGTCGGCGTACAGCATCGTGTCGAGCTGCTTCTTGGTGAACTTCTCGATGGGCTTGTCCATCGGCAGGCCGACGCCCTCGAAGAGCCGGCCGTACCAGCCGTCCATCGAGTAGCCGGGCACGAGCAGTGCGCCGTCGCCGAGCGCCTTGGTCTCGTCGTACAACGCGGTGAGGTCGATGTCGTTGACCTGACCCATGCCTTCGCACCTCGGGCACATGCCGCCCAGGTAGACGGCCTCGCGCACGACGTTCTTCTCCACGCGACCACCCTTGTCGGTCGACATGACGCCGCTGGCCTTGCGGGTGGGGACGTTGAAGGAGTAGGCCGTGGGCGGCCCCACGTGCGGGTCGCCGAGCCGGCTGTAGAGGATCCGCAGCATCGCGTTGGCGTCGGTGGCGGTGCCGACCGTGGAGCGGGGGTTCGCGCCCATCCGCTCCTGGTCCACGATGATCGCGGTGGTCAGGCCCTCGAGGTGGTCGACCTCGGGGCGGGCCAGCGACGGCATGAAGCCCTGCAGGAAGGCGCTGTAGGTCTCGTTGATCAGCCGCTGCGACTCGGCCGCGATGGTGGCGAAGACCAGCGAGCTCTTGCCGGAGCCGGAGATGCCGGTGAACACCGTGAGCCGGCGCTTGGGCAGGTCGACGCTGACGTTCTTGAG
Source organism: uncultured Actinomycetota bacterium (assembly GCA_963772415.1). Lineage (GTDB taxonomy): Bacteria > Actinomycetota > Actinomycetes > Propionibacteriales > Nocardioidaceae > Nocardioides_B. The sequence goes on from CAVYWU010000009.1 coordinate 148,236, forward strand.
GTTGTTGACGCTGGCGCCGTGCACCCGGATCAGGTCGTGGCCGTCGGCCACGTGCGCCGTGGCCCCGCTGGTGGTCGTGCTGCCCATGGTGTCCCCTCGTCCTCGCCCGTCGCTTCGGTGCTGCCTCGATCTAACCAGGCCCCAGGGGCGATCGCTTCTCGATTCCCGATCGCCGGATGCATCGAACAGGTGTTCGAGTATGGCGTATGCTGGGGTCATGGTCGAACTCGTCGCGCCGCCCGGCTGGCCACGCCAGGTCCGACCGCCCGGAGCACCCGGGTGGGAGCGGACGGCCGTCGGCTGGCTGCTGGACATCTGTCCACCGGAGTACCGCGGCTACCCCACCCTGCGCCGCCACGACGTCGTGCTCGCGCGCTTCGCCGTGCTGCACGTCGAGGCCTGCCAGGACGCCGTCCGTCGTGGCCTCAGTGAGGCGCGCGGGGTGCTGCGCGACGTGGCCGGGCTCGACGTGGTCGAGGCGGCCGTCGACACCTTCCAGGCCGAGTCGGCCCGGCTCCTCGCCGAGCGGCGGGCGGTGGGCCTGGTGGAGGAGGCCCTGCGTGGCAAGCGGTTCGTGGCCCGGCTCTGACCTAGGCTCCGAGGATGGTCAACCGGAGTCGTCGTGCGCGCGCGGCTCGCAAGCGCAAGGTGCGGATGGGGCGCGCCGTCCACGACCTCGTCGACGAGGAGTGGGCCGCCCTCGAGCTCGCCTGGGGCGGCTGCGCCTACTGCGGCGCCACCGACCGACCGCTCCAGCGCGACTGCGTGATGGCGATCTCGCGCGGTGGTCGCTACACGCTCGACAACGTCGTCCCGGCGTGCGCTTCCTGCAACGCGAGCAAGTGCAACGACGAGGTGCTGGCCTGGCTGCGTCGCAAGCGGCTCGACGAGCGCACCTTCCTCCTCCGCAACCTCGAGATCGGCGCCGCGCTCACGCAGGAGTTCCGGGCCGCTCGGTCAGGAACAGAGAGCGGCGTTGCGGATGTCGTCCAGGGTGTCGAACGCTGACGGACTGCTGCTGTTGGCCAGGATGACGACGGAGCGCCCCTCGCGCCGGTACGTCCACGCCTCGCTGACGAAGCCGGGAAGCCGTCCCGAGTGCCCCACCGCGACGCCGCAGTCCGTGTCGAGCGCGGCCAGACCGAGGCCGTAGCCGGTCCAGCCCGCGAGGTCGTCGCCACCCGTGTCGGTCATCTGGGCGAGCTGCTCCGCGGGCAGCACCGACCCGTCGAGCAGTCCACGGAAGAAGGCGCTGACGTCCTCGGCGGAGCTGGTGACGCCACCGGCTCCACGGAACCAGTAGACGTCGAGATCGCTGAAGTCGGACTCGCCTTCATAGCCATGCACCATCCGAGGCCCCGGGTTTCCTTCTGTCGCCAACCGGGTGTCGGAGAGCGCGAGCGGCTCGAAGATGCGTTCGCGCAGGAGTGGCTCCAGCCGCTGCCCCGTGACCTGCTCGACGACGATGCCGAGCACCGTGTAGTTGACGTCGCGGTAGGCCAGGAGCGTGCCGGGCTCAGCCTCGAGCGGGGCGTCAGCGACCGGCCGCACCACATCCCGATCGGTGACGCCGCGCTGGCCGACCAGACGGCGGTAGTCGACCTCCTGGAGGCCGCTGACGTGACCCAGCAGATGGGCCACCCTGATCCGCTCGCCATGAGCGAGGAGCCCGGGAACCAGGCTCTCGACCGTGTCCCGGAGACCGAGCCGCTTCTCGGCAACGAGCTGGAGCACGACGGTGGCGAGCATCGACTTGGTCACGCTCGCGATCTGGAAGCGGTCGTCCACCCGCATCCTCCTGCCACTCTCGCGGTCCGAGAGCCCGAAGGCGAGCGACTCCTGGCCGGACTCGTCAGCCACGACCACTATCAGGCCCGGCACGAGGCCGGCGGCTGTGCTGCCCTCCGCGATCTCGGTCACCGCGGCGATCGGGGCGGACATCGTCGGCGTGGTCGAGTCGATGTCGGTGCGGCTGCTCGACCCATCCTCGTTCGGTTGCGCGTCCTCGACGGCATCGGTGCAGCCCCCGAGCACTCCGAGGGTGAGCAGCAGTGCGGCCGGGAGGGCGCGTCCTCTTCGCACGGCAGGTCTCCCCTCGTCAAGGTTTCTTCACCATCATGGACGCCGGGTGCCGACCTCGCCATGGCTCAATCGGGGTGACCCGGCTGGGTGGTGTCAGCCGAGCAGCCGGTGGGCGAGGTCGAGGTGGAACTCCACTGAGGCCAGCAGGTCGTCGACGTGCACCCGCTCGTCGGCGTTGTGGTAGCCCGCGTCCACGACGGCCGCCGGCGTGTGCCACATCGGGTTGAAGCCGTACGCCGCCGTACCGCCGGCCGCGCGGAGGTAGACCGAGTCGGTGAAGCCGGTGTCGAGCACCGGCAGCAGCACCACGTCGGGGTCGACGTCGGCGAGGTAGGCCGTGATCGCCGACATCACGGCGCCCTCGGGCGGCGACGAGCTGCCCGCGATCAGCGGCTCGGGCCACTCCAGCGAGTAGCGGACGTCGTCCCCGAGCCGAGCACGCACCTCGCGCTCCACGTCGGCCTCGGTGGTCCCGGGCAGGATCCGGCAGTCGAGCTCGACGTGGGCGCGGGACGGCATCACGTTGCGCTTGGTCGAGGCGCCGAGCATCGTCGGAGCCATCGTGGTGCCCACGAGCGCGGGGAGGAGGTGCTCCAGCGTCGGGTGCAGGCTGCCGGCCTGCGCGAGCGCCGCGGTCGCGTCGGTCCAAGGCTCGGTGAGCAGCACGTCGAGCATCGCGTCGGTGAGGTCCGAGCGCTGGGGCGTCGGCATGCCCACGCCGACCCGGCGCAGCAGCTCGCCGAGGTGCGGCACCGCGTTGTCGCCGATGCTGGGGGTGGAGCCGTGCCCGGCCTGGCCGAGCGCTGTCACCCGCGCCGGGTAGGTGCCCTTCTCGCCGACGCCGACCTGGATCACGGTGCGCCCGTCGCTGAGCTCGAGCAGGGTGCCGCCGCCCTCGTTGACCGCGTGGTCGGGCCGGATGTCCGGGCGCGCCTCGAGCAGCCACCGCATCCCGACGTCGGCCATGCCGTCCTCCTCGTCGGCGACCGCGAGGAACCACAGGTCGCCGCGGGGTCGGAAGCCCGACCGGGCGAGGTGGGCCATCGCGACCGCCCGGGCGGCGACCTCGTTCTTCATGTCCACGGCCCCGCGGCCGTAGAGGTAGCCGTCGTCGGCGATCACCGCCTCGAAGGGCGGGTGCGTCCAGTCGCGCGGGTCGGCAGGCACCACGTCGAGGTGCCCGACGAACGCCAGCGACTCGGCTGCAGGCTGGGCCCCCGGATCGGTTCCCGGGATCCGGGCGACCACGTTGGCCCGCCCCACCTCGCGCGCGACCAGCTCGCACTCCACCCCGGCATCGCCCAGGTAGTCGTGCAGGTGCCGGGCCGCCAGCGTCTCGTTGCCCGGGTGGTTGCTCGTGTCCAGGCGGATCAGCTCCTGGGTCAGCCGGACCACCTCCTCGTGCAGCCCGCTCACCCGGCGACCCCGAGCCGGTCCAGCAGCCACGCGGTGACCTCGGCCTCGTAGGCCAGGTGCCCGAACCGCCCCGACGGCCCGACGTGCGAGCCGGCACCGGTCTCGACGCGGAACAGGCAGCGCGGTGACCAGGTCGGGTCGGACGCCCGCAGGGCGGCCACCCACTTGGCCGGCTCGAAGACCATCACCCGCGGGTCGTGCAGGGCGCCCGTGACCAGCAGGTCCGGGCGACCGCCGGCCGCCGGGATGTTGTCGTACGGCGAGTAGGCGACGAGCCAGTCGAAGTCGGCCCTGCGCCGCGGGTCGCCCCACTCGTCCCACTCGTTGACGGTCAGCGGGATGCTCGCGTCGAACATCGTGCTGACCACGTCGACGAACGGCACCTCCGCCACGACCGCGCGCCACCGGTCCGGGCGCTGGCTGAACACCACCCCCTGGAGGAGGCCGCCCGCACTCAGCCCCCGGGAGGCGAGCCGGTCACCGTCGACGACATCGACCAGCGACTCGGCCACGGCAACGTGGTCGGTGAAGGTGTTCTGCTTGTGCTCCATCCGGCCCTCGAGCCACCAGCGTCGACCGCCCTCGCCGCCGCCGCGGACGTGGGCGTGCGCGAACACCACGCCCCGGTCGAGCAGGCTCGGCAGCGCCGGGTCCCATTCCTGCTCGAAGACGTACTCGTAGGCGCCGTAGCCGTAGACCAGCGCCGGCGCGGTCCCGTCGAGCGGTGTGTCCACGTGCCGCAGGAGGGTCACCGGGATCTCGGTGCCGTCGGGGGCGGTCGCCGAGCGCGTCTCGGAGACGTAGCGCCCCGGGTCGTGCCCGGGCGCCGCGGCGCGGTGGCGCACGGTGCGCGCCCCGGTGGCGAGGTCGACGTCGGTCCACACCGGGGGTTGCACGTAGGACTGGTCGCGGACGGTCACGTAGGTGGCGTCGTACTGCTGGTTGACGCCGAGGTCCAGCGTGCCCGCGTCGTACGTCGGCTCGACGAGGTGGCCCGGACCGCCGAGGTCGTCGACCGCCAGCACCCGCACGGCCCGGTGCCCGCCGGTGCGCAGCCGCAGCACGACGTGCTGGTCGAAGGCGTCGACACGCTCCAACCGCTCGGTGGGGTCCTCCTCGCGCACGACCGTCCACGACGCGGAGGACTGGTCGGCGTCGCGGGGGACCGGTGCGCCGGCGAGGCAGTACTCCTGGGCGCCGTCGTTGGTCACGAGCAGCATCAGGTCGAGGCCGGGGTGGTGCTCGGCGTGGTACTCGACCCCGTCGCGCCGGCCGCCTATCGAGCGTGGCGAGGAGCCCGGGTCGTGCAGGTCGACCGCCCACACCTCACCGGTGTCCCGGCTGCCGGCATAGATCACCGCGACGTCGCCGGACCGGCAGCCCCGGATGCCGAGCTCGAAGCGCTCGTCGGGCTCGGTGAGGAGCAGCTCGTCGTCGGCGACGGGTGTCCCCATCCGGTGCCGCCAGACCTCGTGCGGCCGGTAGGCGTCGTCGTGAACGGTGTAGAGGAACCAGGTCGAGTCGGCGGACCAGGCGCCGCCGTAGTAGGTGCGCGGCACCACCTCGTCGAGATCCCGGCCGGTGTCCAGGTCGCGGAAGTGCAGCGAGTAGACCTCGTCCCCGGTGCGGTCGACGCTGTAGGCCAGTGTCGAGCCGTCGGGGGAGACCTTGGTCAGACCAAGCTCGAGGTAGCCGCTCGCGTCGGTGAGGGTGTTGGCGTCCAGCAGGAGGTGACCACGGTTTCCGTCGTCGGATGAGTCCTGGGCTGCGGTTTCATGTTGTAAGAGCGTTTCCTGCTGACGACTTTCTCGCAACAGTTGCGGGTAGTCCCTTCCGGCGAGGTGCGAGGTGTAGTAGAACCAATCACGTCGCACCCAGCTGACCGACAAGTCAGTAGGCGGCACCCGGGAGGCCATCTCGGCCTGCAAGCTCTCCACCAGGGAGTGAAGATGCGCGGTAGACGAGTCGTACCAGGAACGCTCCGCCACCAGGTGCGAGACCAGCTCCGCGGAGTCCCTCGCGCGCATCCAGTGGTAGGGGTCCGGCCGCTCGACGCCGTGCTCGGTGTGGGTGAAGGGCCGGGTGACGGCGACGGGAGGCTGCCCAGGAGTCTGCACAGCAGGCACCGTAGCCCTCGCCGACTCCTCGCGGGAGTCGCCGCCGCGCTCACCGCGGCGATGGTCGCGCTGGGCGTCGCCCCGACCGCGACCGGCACCGAGGCGGGGGGTGGCGGCGGCACCTTCACGGTGGCGCTGCTCAACGAGGTCGACTCGTTCAACCCGTTCCTCGGCATCGAGGCGGAGTCGTTCGAGATGTGGGCCCTGACCTACGACTACATGATCAGCTACTCGATGGAGGACATGTCGCCCCAGCCCGGACTGGCCGAGGAGTGGGAGACCTCCGAGGACGGTCTCGTCTGGACCTTCACGATCCGCGAGGGCGTCACCTGGTCCGACGGGGAGCCGCTGACGGCAGCGGACATCGCCTACACCTACAACCGGATCCTCGACGGCGGTCCCGAGGCGGCGAGCTGGGGGTCCTACCTCACCTCCGTGACCACGATCGAGGCCCCGGACGACACCACCGTCGTGATGACCCTGGACAAGGTCAACGCCGTGCTGCCCCTGCTGCCCATCCCGATCGTGCCTGAGCACGTCTGGAGCGACGTCTCGGAGAAGGACATCAAGTCCTACTCAGCGGAGGCCAGCGCCGACTCCCCGACCGTGGGGTCGGGCCCGTTCAGGTTCGTCGAGGGCACGGCGGGCGGGGCCACCTACCGCTTCGAGGCCAACCCCGACTACTGGAAGGGCGCGCCGCACATCGACTCGGTCGTGTTCCGGGTCTACAAGGCGGAGGACCCGGCGATCCAGGCGCTACGGAAGGGCGAGGTCGACTTCGTCGAGGACATCACCCCGCTCCAGGTGCGCGCGCTCGAGGGCGTCGAGGGCATCACCGCCCACGCCGGTGATTCGCCGGGCTTCGACGAGATCGCGTTCAACACGGGCTCGATCGACCTCGACACCGAGGAGCCGATCGGCGACCCCAACCCGGCCGTGCTCGACCCCGCGTTCCGCAAGGCGCTCGGCTATGCCATCGACCGCGAGCTGATCATCGAGAGGGCCTACCAGGGCGCGGGCAAGCCGGGCACCACGATCGTGCCGCCGGCCTACACCGACTACCACTGGGAACCACCGGCCGACCAGCTGGAGACCTTCGACCTCGACAAGGCGGGAAGGATGCTGGACGACGCCGGCTACCGGCTCGGCGACGACGGCAAGCGGACGCTGCCGGGCGGCGACCCGATCGGCTCCCTGCGGCTGTTCTCCCGCGCCGAGTCACCGACCTCGGTCGACGTGATGGACTACTTCTCGGAGTGGCTCGCAGACCTCGGCATCGACTCCGAGATCAGCGCCGTGGAGAGCAACAAGCTGACCAACATCATCCTCGACGGCGAGTTCGACGCCTTCGAGTGGGGCTGGTACGTCGAGCCCGACCCGGACTCGATGCTGTCCTACATGACCTGTGGCCAGCGCGGCAACTGGTCGGACTCGTGGTACTGCAGCGAGGGCTACGACACCCTCTACCGCTCCCAGAACTCCGAGACCGACGACGCCGCGCGTGCGGAGCAGGTCAGGCAGATGCAGGAGATCCTCTACAACGACGCGCCCTACCTGGTGACCGCCTACAACACGATCAGCGAGGCCTTCCGCAGCGACCGCTGGGCCTGCTTCCAGGCGCAGCCCGACCCGGGCGGCATCTGGCTCTTCCAGTACGGCGTCCACAACTATCTCTCCGTGCGCCCGGCCGACCAGGCCGGTGACTGCGACGGGGTGACCACGGCGGTGGGAGCGCTCGCTGAGGGCGAGACCGCGCCAGCGGCGGTCGGGGCGAGCAGCGACGACGGCGGCAACGGGACCCTGATCGGTGCCGGGGTCGCGGCGCTCGTGCTGCTCGGCGTGGGCGGGGTCGTGGTGAGTCGCCGGCGGGCCACGGCAGCAGACCGCGAGTGAGCAACCTGGTCACGGTGGTGCCCGGTCTGGCGGGCTCCACCGGCGCGACGCCCCCGCGGCGACGTCGCGGCTACGGCTGGTTCATCGTGGGCAAGGTCGGCGGTTCGTTGGGCAGCCTGATGTTCATGCTGGTGGTGAGCTTCTTCCTCTTCCGGGTGCTCCCCGGGGACCCGGCTCGCACCCTCGGCCGAGGCCGCTTCAGCACCCCGGAGCAGCTCGCCGAGTTCAATCGCGCCTACGGCTTGGACCAGCCGCTCGTCCAGCAGTTCTTCACCTTCTTGAAGAACACCGCCCAGGGAGACTTCGGCATCTCGCTGCGCTACCGGGTGCCGGTCTCCGACCTGATCCTCGACCGGCTCTGGCCAACGCTGCTGCTGGTGGGGACCGCGAGCATCCTGGCCAGCGTGATCGGGGTCTACCTCGGCATCCTGGCCGCATGGAAGCGTCGCGGCGCCCTCGACCGGACCACCACCGCTGGCACCCTGACGCTCTACTCCATGCCCGAGTGGTGGCTGGGGCTGCTGCTGATCGCCGGGCTCTCGGTCGGGATCGGCCCGCTGCCTGGCATCTTCCCCACCGGTGGCCTCACCTCCGTCGACGCACCCGACGGCGGCCTTGCGGCTGCCTTGGACGTCGCCTGGCACCTGACGTTGCCGGTGATCACGTTGACCCTGGCCTACCTCGCGGACTACTCGCTGATCATGCGGTCCTCGCTCCTCGACGAGCTCGGTGAGGACTACCTGACCACCGCACGTGCCAAGGGCCTGCGCGACGTCGACGTGCGGAGCCGGCACGCCGTGCGCAACGCGCTGCTGCCCACCACGACGGTCGTGGCGCTCAACCTCGGCTTCGTGGTCTCCGGCGCGATCACCGTCGAGACGATCTTCTCCATCCCCGGGCTCGGGCTGCTCGCGACCGAGGCGTTGACCATCCCCGACTTCTGGGTGCTGCAGGGCACCTTCATCGTCGCCTCCGGCGCGGTGATCCTGGCCAACCTGATCACCAACCTGGTCTACGGCCTGCTCGACCCGCGGGTGCGCACGTGAGCACCCCCCCGGTCGAGGGTGCTGGCGCCCCCCTCACCGCCCACCAGGTCACGAAGGCGCGGCGGGCGGCTGCCGCCCGGCGCACCTGGCGCGACTTCCGGGCCAACCGTCCCGGCCTGGTCGGACTGGTCGTGCTGACCGCGGTGGTGCTGGTCGCGCTGGGCGCTCCCCTGATCGCGAGCGCCGACGGGCTCGAGGCGACCAAGGCCACCGGTGGTGTGCTCGAGCCCCCGTCCGGCGAGTTCTGGCTCGGCACCGACGGCAACGGCAGGTCGGTCCTCACCCTGCTCATCTGGGGCTCGCGCATCTCCCTGATCGTCGGCGTGCTGGCCACGATCATCTCGATGGGGATCGGCACCCTGGTCGGGCTGACCTCCGGCTTCTTCGACGGCTGGCCCGCCGCGGTGCTCTTCCGCATCACCGAGTGGTTCCTGGTGCTGCCGTTCCTGCCGCTGGCCATCGTGCTGGCCACGGTGCTGGGACGCTCGCTATTCACCATCGCGATCGTCATCGGCGTGACCAGCTGGGCGGCCACCGCGCTGCTGATCCGCAGCCAGACCCTCTCGGTGCGGGAACGCGCCTACCTGGAGCGCGCACGGGTCCTCGGCGCCGGCCGCTGGCACCAGATGACCCGGCACGTCCTCCCCAACGTGATGCCGATGGTCTTCGCCAACACCACCTTGACGGTCGCCGTCGCGATCCTGTCCGAGACCACCTTGAGCTTTCTCGGCCTCGGCGACCCGACCCGGGTCTCGTGGGGCTCGATGCTCGAGGAGGCGTTCTCGGTGGGTGCCATCACCACCGGCGCGTGGTGGTTCATCATCCCGCCCGGAGTCGCCGTGGTGCTGGTGGTGCTGTCCTTCACCCTCATCGGGCAGGCTCTCGAGGAGATCTTCAACCCCCGGCTGCGGGCCCGCCGATGACCGACCTGCTGGCCTTCGAGGGCCTCACCGTCGCCTACAGCACCAGCGAGGGCCCGCTGCCGGCGGTGCGCGGGGTCGACCTGACCGTGCGCGCGGGCGAGGTCGTCGGCCTGGCCGGGGAGTCAGGCTGCGGGAAGAGCACCATCGTCGGCACCGTGCTGCGTCTCCAGCCCAAGGACGCGGTGGTCGGCGGCCGGGTGCTCGTCAACGGCCACGACGTGCTCACGATGCGCTGGGGCGACCTGCGCACGCTGCGCTGGGCCGGGGCCTCCATCGTCTTCCAGGGCGCGCTGCACTCGCTCAACCCCGTGCAGCGCATCGACCGGCAGATCGCCGAGCCGATCCGGGTGCACGAGCCGTCGGTGTCCGACGCCGAGGTGGCGCGACGCGTCGCCGGCCTTCTCGAGGAGGTCGGGCTCGCCCCCTCGCGTGGCCGGTCCTATCCCCACCAGCTCTCCGGGGGCCAGAAGCAGCGGGTGATGATCGCGATGGCCCTCGCCTGCCGTCCCGAGCTGATCGTGGCCGACGAGCCGACCACCGCCCTCGACGTGATGGTGCAGGCGCAGATCCTCGACCTGATCGCCGGTCTGGTGCGCGACACCGGCGTCGGCATGCTGATCATCAGCCACGACCTGTCCGTGCTCGCCGACGTGTGTGACCGCGTGGCGGTGATGTACGCCGGACGCATCGTCGAGACCGGCTCGGCGGCCGAGGTGTTCACCGACCCGCTGCACCCCTATGCCCGGGCGCTCTCGGCGGCGTTCCCGCGCATCGGGGACCCCGCCGCACGGTTCGCCCCCGCCGGACTGCCCGGCGACCCGCCCGACCCGCGTGACCTGCCGGGCGGCTGCACGTTCGCGCCGCGCTGTCCGCGCGCAGTGGGCCGCTGCGGCGAGGCCGAGCCTGCGTTGGAGGCCGCTCCCGTGGGCGAAGGACGCGCCGTCGCCTGCATCCGGGTGGGGGAGGACTGATGGCCCTCCAGGCCCGCAACGTCTCGGTCGAGTTCGCCAGCCGCGCCGGCCCGGTGGCGCACGCGCTGGCAGGGGTCAACCTGACGGTCGCGCGCGGTGAGGTGCTCGCCGTCGTGGGGGAGTCGGGGTCGGGCAAGACCACCCTGGCCCGCACGCTGATGGGTCTGGAGCGCCCCAGCGGCGGGGAGGTCGTCTACAACGGCACCCCCCTCGACTATCGGGGCTCATCGATCAAGGCGTTCCGGCAGCGGGTGCAGATGGTGCTGCAAGACCCCGCCGGGGCGCTCAACCCGCGCCAGAGCGTCTACGAGTCCGTCGCGGAGGGACTGCGGCTGCACGACGTGGCCAAGCAGGACCCGCAGGGACGCAACGAGGCCGACCTGGTGGCAGCCGCGCTCGCCGAGGCGGGGCTGCGCCCACCCGAGCGGCTGTTCCTGCGCTACCCCCACGAGCTCAGCGGCGGCCAGCGTCAGCGGGTGCTGATCGCCGGGGCGCTCGCGCTGCGACCCTCGTTGCTGATCGCCGACGAGCCGGTGTCGAGCCTCGACGCGTCGATCCGTGGCGAGATCCTCGCGTTGCTGCTCCGGCTCCGCGACGACCTCGGGCTCGGGGTCCTCGTCGTGACCCACGACCTCGGCCTTGCCTGGAACGTCGCGGACCGGATCGCGGTGATGTACCTGGGACGAGTGGTCGAGCAAGGCCCGACCGAGGAGGTGCTGCAGTCACCGCGGCACCCTTACACCCGTGCCCTGCTCTCGGTGGTGCCGGAGATCGACCGGATCGACCCGATCGTGCTGACCGGCGAGATCCCGGACCCGACCCGGGTGCCGGCGGGATGCCGCTTCCACCCGCGGTGTCCGGCGCTGGCCTCCGGGGAGGCCGAGGGGGCGGGAGTGGCCGAGCAGTGCCGCACGCTTCCGCTCGCCGTGCTCCCCGACGGGCGCGAATCCGGGTGCGCGTGCCATCTCGACGCGGCCCGCTCCACCGTGGGACGATCAGGGGTCGTTACTGACTCGTGAGTCAGGAGTGGAGGCGCGATGGCGTTGCAGGCGGCGCTGCCGAAGTCGATGTACGTCGACACGCAGCACTGGTCGCACGAGCGCGAGGCGGTGCTGCACCGCGAGTGGTTCTGCGCCGGCCGGCGCGTCGACCTCGGTCTGGCTGAGCCGGGGCGGCTGGCCGTCGTCGAGGTGGCCGGCGAGTCGGTCATCGTCACCTCTGACGAGCACCGTGAGCTGCATGCCTCCTACAACGTCTGCCGGCACCGCGGGTCGCAGGTGGTGCCCGCGCTTCCGGGTGCGGAGCCGGTCTGCCTGGCCGCGGGATCGCTGCGCTGCCCCTACCACTCCTGGACCTACGCGCTCGACGGCCGGTTGCTGCGGGCGCCGCACACCGACCAGGACGAAGGCGCACTCCTCCCTGACGGACAGCTCGACCTGCATCCGGTGGGCGTCGGGACCTGGGGCGGCTTCGTCTTCGTGCACCTCACCCCGGAGACGGCCGCGCCCCTGGCGGCCGGCCTGACGTCGTACGAGACGCGGCTGGCCAACTACGAGCTGGACCGATTGGTCACCGGCCAGACGTTGGTCTACGACGTGTCGGCCAACTACAAGGTGCTGCTGGAGAACTACAACGAGTGCTACCACTGCGGCCCGGTGCACCCTGAGCTGAGCCGGCTGGTGCCGGCCTTCGCCGGTGGTGGCGGCGGCCTCGACTGGGAGCGCGGCGTCGAGCACCGCGACGGCGCCTGGACGTTCACGATGTCAGGCACGACCCAACGGGCTCCGCTGCCCCGGCTCACCCTCGACGAGCGCACCCGGCACAAGGGCGAGCTGGTCTATCCCAACCTGCTGATCTCCTGCTCGGCCGACCACGTGGCCGCCTTCGACGTGCACCCGGTCGCCGTGGACCGCACCCGGGTGGTCTGCCGGTTGCTGTTCGACCCCGACGAGGTGGCCAAGACCTCCTTCGATCCCGCCGACGCAGCCGACCTCTGGGACCTGGTCAACAAGCAGGACTGGGCGATCTGCGAGTCGGTACAGCGCGGCATGTCCAGCCGCGCCTACACGCACGGCTGGTTTGCGCCGATGGAGGACGACAGCCTCGACATCCGGCGGTGGCTGCTGCCGCGGTTGGAGCGGGCCCGTGAGTGAGCACAGCGCCCACCACTGGGACGTGGTCGTGGTCGGGCTGGGTGCCCTGGGCAGCGCGACCTGCCTCGAGCTCGCCCGCCGGGGGGTGCGGGTCCTCGGCCTGGAGCAGTACGCGCTGGGTCACGTCCGCGGCGCCAGCCACGACTCCAGCCGGATCCTCCGGCACAGCTATCACACCCCGGCCTACGTCGGGCTGACCTTCGAGGCCTACGACGACTGGGCGAGGCTCGAGCGCGACGCCGGGACGCCACTGGTCACCGTCACCGGGGGGCTCGACCTGTTCCCGCCCGAGCCCGCCATCGCGATGGACGACTACACCTCGTCGCTGGCCGCGTGCGGTGTTGCCTTCGACCTGCTCGACCCGGAGGAGGTCGCCCGGCGGTGGCCGGTGTTCCGACTGCCCGAGGGCACGGTGGCGCTGCACCAGGATCGGGCCGCGATCGTGCCGGCCTCGCGTGGCACCGCGGCCCTGCAGCATCAGGCCCAACGCCACGGGGCGGTGCTGCGGGACGAGTCGCCGGTGTCCGCCGTGCGGCGTACTGCCTCGGGGATCGCGCTCCACACTCCCGCGGGCCAGGTGCACGCGGACCGGTTGGTGGTCACCGCCGACGCCTGGACCAACCAGGTGCTGGCCGGTCTGGACCTGCGGGTGCCGCTCGAGGTCACCCTGGAGCAGGTCACCTACTTCCGTCCCGAGCGGCCCGCCGACTTCGAGGCGATCCCGCTGTGGATCTGGATGGACGACCCGTCGTTCTACGGCTTCCCCTGCTACGGCGAGCCGACCGTGAAGGCGGCACAGGACTGCGGCGGCCCGCCCGTCCCTGCCGGCGACCCGTCGGACCGGTCGTTCGAGGAGTCCCCGAAGATGCGCAGCCTGCTCGCCGACCACCTGGCCGCGATCCTCCCCGGCTCCGGGCGGGCCGAGCGGTCCGTGCGTTGCCTCTACACCCTGACCCCCGACCGCGACTTCGTGCTCGGTGCGGTGCCGGGCCACGAGGACGTCGTGGTGGGGCTCGGCGCAGCGCACGGCTTCAAGTTCTCCCCGACGCTGGGCCGTCTCCTCGCCGACGTGGCGACGGGGGAGACACCGGGCTTCGACGTGACGCCCTTCCGGATGGACCGACCGGGTCTCACCGACCCGGACTACCAGGCCCACTGGCTGGTGTGAGTCCGTGCTAATTGATCTCCGTGACGTCGATGTCGAGCTCCTTGGCCAGGGCCTCGGCGATCCAGGCCTTCAGCTGCCTCCTGCTGACCGAGCCGTAGACCAGGCTGGCCACGGAGAGTCCGTCGAGGAGTGCGGAGATCCGCGCCACGGAGGCGGCCGGGTCGGCGCTGCGGAAGCTGCCCTCGGCGACGCCGTCCTCGACCACGCGCAGCAGCACCGCACCCCAGCGGGCGTCCAGGCGCTTGAGGGCCGCGCGGATGGCCGGCTCCCGCTGGCCGTAGGCCCAGGCGTCGATCCACAGCTTCCAGCCCGCGGCCGGACCGGTCGGCCCGTAGAGCCGCACCACCCGACCCAGCCGCACGACCGGGTCCCCGCCCTTGGCCAGGGCCGCGTCGAGGCGGCCCAGGTCCTGGGAGACGGCGTGCTCGAAGGCGGCGACCAGCAGCTCGTCCTTGGTGCCGAAGTGGTAGAAGACCAGCGCCGTGCTGCAGCCGAGGACCGCGGCTACGTCGGAGACGCGGGTGGCAGCCAGGCCGTGCTGCTCCACCTGGGCGACGGTGGCGTCGAGGATCTCCTCGCGCCGTACGTCGACCTTCCTGCGCGCCATGTGCGCGACCCTATCCAGCCGGATCCTCGATCCGGATCCCGCACGGGAGGTGTCCGATGAGTGATGTCGAGGAGCTGCGGCGGGTGCTGTCGGGGAGGACCGGCCAGCCCACCCAGATGATGCCCGCGGTGGCCTACACCTCCGAGGACGTGCTGGCCTGGGAGCGACGGCACGTCTTCGCCGGCACCTGGTCGTGCCTGGGCCGACTCGACGAGCTGCTGCCCGGGACCGGCCCGGTCCGCCAGCGGGCCCTGCGGGTCGGCGACGTGGCGGCGTTGCTGATCCGCGACGGCGAGACGATCAGGATGTTCGCCAACACCTGCCGGCACCGCGGCCACGAGCTGCTCGCGGACGGGGAGACCTCGGACCGGCAGTCGGTGCTGTGCCCCTACCACGCCTGGACCTACCGCCTCGACGGCTCGGTGCAGGCCGCGCCCGGCTTCCGCGAGGTCGACGGCTTCGAGCCGGATGCGCACGAGCTGGTCGAGCTCCCGGTCGAGATCTGGTGCGGCTGGGTGTTCGGCCACGGGGTGCACCCGCTCGGCTCGTCCGACGTGCCACCGTTCGCCGTGCACCTCGGTGAGCTCGGCACCGTCGTCGAGCCCTACGACCCGGCGTCGCTGCGCCTGGCCGACCGGCACACCTACGAGATCGCCGCCAACTGGAAGGTGATCGCGGAGAACTACCACGAGTGCTACCACTGCCCGCTGATCCACCCCGAG
>CAVYWU010000010.1:0-61995 GCA_963772415.1 uncultured Actinomycetota bacterium
TGATTGACACCGGCGAACCGGTGCTTCATCGACTCTTCGAAGATATCCCGGCAAGAGTGCTCCCAACCGAGGCTGAGAGCGTCTTACCTAAAGGAATCAAACAACCAGCAGATATCGTCCGACCACGAGGGCCGAGCGGAACCTGCCGACTGGCGTTACAAATTAATTCGTCGACTTTTGGCACACTGTTGAGTTCTCAAGGATCAAGCGCGCACCGAAGGTCGGCCTCTCGGCCTCGCTGCGGGGCAACCTGATGAAACTTACCGGGTTGCGATGGGCCCGTCAAATCCGAGCCCCTGCTCCCCGACCCCGTCCAAGCCGCAGCCACCGAGTCGTTTCGAGGCCGCTGTTGCGCGCACTCGCTCCGCCTCGGTTGAGGGGTCTCGCTGGGGGTTTCGCCTCCGGGGCCGGCCGCCCGACCTCTCGGCCTTGCGTCCCGCCGCTCCCTGGCGACAAAGAGAACATTAGCCAGAGGGTTCCGCGGGATGCAAATCGGGGGGTGGGTGGCGGCGGTCACATCGGCATCTGCGCAGGTCAGAGGGCATTTCCCGGCCGGAACGTCACTGCAGGTGGACCCCGGCGAGCTTCTTCTTGCCCCGGCGAAGCACCAGCCAGGCGCCGTCGACGAGGTCCGACTCGGCCGGCACGTGCTCCGGATCGGCGACGCGGACGTTGTTGAGGTAGGCACCGCCCTCACCGATCGTGCGCCGGGCCTCCCCCTTGGAGGAGCAGAGACCAGTCGCGACCAGCAGGTCGACGACCGACGGGAGCGGGTCGGCGCGGGCCAGCTCTACCGAGCCGACCTCGCCCAGCGCAGAGGCCAGGGTCTGCCCCGAGAGGCCGGTCAGCTCGCCGCCACCGAAGAGGGCAGCCGCGGCTGCCTTGGCCTGCTCGGTCTCCTGCTCCCCGTGCACGAGCGTCGTCACGGCATCGGCGAGGGCCTTCTGCGCCTCGCGCAGGAACGGCTTCTCGGCCGCCTGCGCCTCGAGGTCCTCGATCGCCCCACGGGGGAGGAAGGTGAAGATCCGCAACAGCTCGCCGACCTTGTCGTCCTCGACGTTGAGCCAGAACTGGTGGAAGGCGTACGGCGACATCATCGCCGGGTCCAGCCAGAGCGCGCCGCCCTCCGTCTTGCCGTACTTGGTGCCGTCGGACCTGGTGACCAGCGGGGTGGCGAAGGCGTGCACCTTGCCGCCGTCGGCCCGGCGGATCAGCTCCACGCCGGCGGTGATGTTGCCCCACTGGTCGCTGCCTCCGAACTGGAGCGTGACGCCGTGGTCGCGGAAGAGGCTCAGGAAGTCCATGGACTGCAGCAGCACGTAGCTGAACTCCGTGTAGGAGATCCCCTGCTCGAGCCGCCTGCTGACGACGTCACGGGCAAGCATCCGGTTGACCGGGAAGTGCTTGCCGACGTCGCGCAGGAAGTCGATCGTCGACAGGCTCGCGGTCCAGTCGTAGTTGTTGACCATGCTCGCGGCGGCCGGGCCTTCGAAGGCCAGGAACGGCTCGATCTGGCCGCGCACCCGCTCCACCCAGTCCTTCACCACGTCCAGGGTGTTGAGGGTGCGCTCCCCGCTGTCCTTGGGGTCGCCGATCATTCCCGTTGCGCCCCCCACGAGGGCGTACGGGATGTGCCCCGCCAGCTGCAACCGGCGCGCCGTGAGGATCTGCACCAGGTTGCCCATGTGGAGGCTCGGGGCGGTCGGGTCGAAGCCGACGTAGAACCGGACCGGGCCTGCGGCGAACGCCTCGCGCAGTGCTTCGAGGTCGGTCGAGTGCGCGAGGAGACCGCGCCACTCGAGGTCGTCGAGGAGTCCTGGGTCGGTGGTCATGGCGACCAGCCTGCCCTACGCCACCACGCCTCGGGCAACGGGATTGTCAGAGCCACTCGCCGAAGGCCAGCGGTGAACGGGTGACGAGGTAGGTCGCCCAGTTCATCTTGGTCACCGTGCCTTCGGCATCGCGGGTGATGCGGAGCATCTCGCCGTTCTCGCGACCGGCGACGGTTCGGTAGAGGTCGTCCTCGACCTTCTCGAACAACGAGGACGGCTTGTGCTCCGGGAGGGCCTGCGCCCGGGCTTCGAGCCTGCCTTGCCTGACCGAGAAGACAAAAGGTTGCCCCTCGGAGTACCAGACGCCGAGCACACCGACGAGGTCGTCGGGCACCGAGGTCCCGGGCCGCCAGGCATCGGGGAGCACAGGGTCGTGCTCGAGGACCGTGTCGGCGAGCTCGATCGCGAACGCCGCGGGGTCGGGCGACGAGGTGGTGTTCATCATCGCGAGGCCGCCGGTGCCACTCTCACGGTGCGTGAAGAGCCCGGTGATGTGCCCGGGCATCCCGCCGGTGTGGCCGACGTAGGTGCGGGTGCCCGACCGGATCAGCATGAAGCCGAGCCCGAACGCGCCGATCCAGCGCTCCCGGTCGATGACGATCTGCGGCTCGCACATCTCCGCGAGCGTGTCGGGGGCGAGCACCTCGGCGACGGGCGAGGCCACGAAGGCCGACCACCGCGCCATGTCGTCGGCAGTGCTGGCCAGGCCCCCGCACGCGGCGAGCGCCTTGAGGTCGAGGACCGGCTCGATCACGGGTACGTCGCTGTGCGGCGGGACGTAGTAGCCCGTCACCGTGCTGCCGCTCGGGCCGACCGTCGTACGCCGCATCTCCAGCGGAGCCAGGATGCGTGCCTCGAGCGCGTCGAACCACTCGCGGCCGTCGAGCCGCGCCACCACCTCGCCGAGCATGGAGAACACCAGGTTGGAGTAGTGGAAGTACCGGTGCGGCGGGTGCACCTGCTGGGCCTCGTTGAAGCCCGCGACGAGCTCGGCGCGGTCGGGGTTGCGCAGCGTCTCCCAGACGTCGCCCACGGGCTCGCGCTGCATGCCCGTCACGTGGGCGAGGGCCTGACGGATGGTGATGCCGGGTCTGGTGACCTCGGGGATGTGCTGCTCGAGGGTGTCCTCGAGCGAGAGCTTCCCCTCGTCGCGCAGCTGCATGACCAGCACCGCGGTGAAGGTCTTGGAGTTGGAGGCGATCAGGAACTGGTCGTCGACAGTGGGTGTCACCGATGGGACGGACACGTCGGCCGCGCCGATGCCCTCGTGCCACACGAAGCCACCGCCGCGGACCACGCCGGCGTAGAGGCCGGGGACCCTGCCCTTCACCTGCTTGTCGAGGGCGATCCTTCGCAGTCTCGCGGTCGTGCTCTCGCTCAGCTCCGGCATGGCGTGACCTTACCCAGCACCACGCGACGAGAGCGCCGTCAGGTGGACCCGCACCTCGACCGCCTCAGCCGAAGAGCGACGCCGTCCTGGTCAGCGTCTGGTAGATCCCGTAGAGCAAGGGGATGCCCACGACCAGCCAGGCGATGGTCAGCAGGACGGTGCGGGTCTGGGTCTTGGTGGTCTCACCGGCCCTCACCTTGGTGTCGACGCCACCGCGGCCCGAACCCGACCGTCCACCGGACTCGTCGGCGGTCGGCTCGGCGGACTGCTTCTCATGGAAGCGGTCGGCAACCGGACGGACCAGCAGGTTGGCGACGAGCCCGACCGCGAGGATGCCGACCATGGTCAGCAGCGCCGGCCGGTAGGCCTCTGCGGTGAGCTCGCCGGGAGTGCCCTGGGCGTCGAGGAAGCCGTTGATGATCAGCGGCCCGGCGACCCCGGCCGCTGCCCAGGCAGTGAGCAGCCGGCCGTGGATGGCGCCGACCTGGTAGGTGCCGAAGAGGTCACGCAGGTAGGCGGGGACGGTGGCGAAACCACCGCCGTAGAAGGAGATGATGATCCCGGCGAGCAGCACGAACAGCGCGGTTGACCCGGCGCCTGCGAGCGCCAGCAGGGCGTAGAGCGCCATCCCGATCCCCAGGAAGCCGAGGTAGGTCGGCTTGCGGCCGATCACGTCGGAGGTGGAGGACCACACGAAGCGCCCGGCCATGTTGCAGATCGAGAGCAGCCCGACGAAGCCGGCGGCGGCCGCCGGCGCCACCGAGGAGCTTCCGTCGACCCGGAAGAAGTCCTGGATCATCGGTGCCGCCTGCTCGAGGATGCCGATGCCAGCCGTGACGTTGCAGAACAGCACCGTCCAGAGCAGCCAGAACTGCGGGGTCTTGATCGCGTTGGCCGCCGAGACGCTGTCGGTGGTGACCAGGCTCTTGGTCTTCACCGTCGACGGGTCGAAACCGTCGGGACGCCAGTCGTCGGCCGGGACCTTGATGAGCCAGGCCCCGAAGAGCATCACGACGAGGTAGACCAGGCCCAGCGTGACGAAGAGCCCGGCGACCGCCGAGCCGGAGGCGACCGAGGTGCTGTCGGTGGAGTCGAACGCCGGGTCGTAGACGGCCAGCAGCCGGCTCGAGACGGGCGAGGCGACCAGGGCGCCACCGCCGAAGCCCATGATCGCCAGGCCAGTGGCCAGGCCCGGCCGGTCGGGGAACCACTTGATCAACGTGGACACCGGCGAGATGTAGCCGATGCCGAGGCCGATGCCACCGATCACGCCGTAGCCGAGGTAGAGCAGCCAGAGCTGACCGGTGGCGATGCCCGCGGCGCCGACGAGGAAGCCCGTCGACCAGCACAGCGCGGCCGCGGCCATGGCCCGCCGCGGTCCGCCGGTGTCGACCCAGGTGCCCAGGACGGCGGCGGAGAGACCCAGCATCACGATCGCGATCGAGAACACCACACCGACCGCGGTCAGGCTGGTGTCGAAGTGGCTGACCAGGGAGTTCTTGTAGACGCTGGTCGCGTAGGCCTGACCGATGCACAGGTGGATGGCGAGAGCGGCCGGCGGGATCAGCCAGCGGTTGTAGCCGGGTGGAGCGACGGTGTGGCTGCGGTCGAGTGCGGACAAGCCTGCGATGGCCATGGCGCTCCCCTGGTCCCGAGACGGTGTGACCCCGCACACGTGCCCACTGAAGTTGAAAGGCAAACCATCTTGGGCGCTGCTCGCAGATTCACTCCCGCCCCGGGGCACCGCCGGGGGTGTCACCCTCCTGGGGGTGTCAGCCCTCCTGCAGCTCCGTCGGAGCCCCGTGGACGGCGGGGATCTGACCCATCCGGCCCTTCTGGAAGTCCTCGTAGGCCTGCATCACCTCGGCCTTGGTGTTCATCACGAACGGCCCGGCCCAGGCAACCGGCTCACGGATCGGGCGACCCCCCAGGACGAGTACGTCGAGCTCAGGGGTGTGCGAGTCCTGGCGGAGGTCCGCGGAGACCGCGACGTAGTCACCGCGACCGAGCACAGCGAGCTGCCCGGCAGCGAGGGGCCGCCGGTCGATCCCGACGGTGCCGCGGCCGGAGAGGACGTAGACGAGCGCGTTGTGGTCCACGTTCCACGGCAGCTCGAGCCGAGCGCCGGGCGCCAGGGTTGCGTGCACCATCGCCATCGGCGTGTGCGTGCTGCCGGGGCCCGCATGGCCGGCGACGTCGCCGGCGATCACCCGGACGAGGACGCCGGCGTCGTCGGTGGTGAGGGTGCCGAGCTGACCGGCCCGCAGGTCCTGGTAGCGAGGCGTGGCGAGCTTCAGGTCGCGTGGCAGGTTGACCCACAGCTGGACGCCGTGGAACAGGCCACCCTTCTGCACCAACCACTCCGGCGGCGTCTCGATGTGCAGCAACCCCGACCCGGCGGTCATCCACTGCGTGTCACCGTCGGTGATGGTGCCGCCGCCGCCGTGGCTGTCGTGATGGTCGAAGACGCCGTCGATGATGTAGGTGACGGTCTCGAAGCCCCGGTGCGGGTGCCACGGCGTGCCCTTGGGCTCGCCTGGCGCGTAGTCGACCTCGCCCATCTGGTCCATGTGGATGAAGGGGTCGAGGTCGCGCAGGTCGACCCCCGCGAACGCGCGGCGTACCGGGAAACCCTCGCCCTCGTAGCCGGTGGGAGCCGTGGTCACGGATGCGACCGGACGCCCGACGTCCCCCAGGCCGGGGGCAGCGAGTCGGGACAGGACCGTGAGGTCGGGAACGGTCAGGGCCGGCATGGCGATCTCCTTCGACGAGAGTCCAGGGTAGTTGAAGACTCAACCTCTTGTCACGCGTTTCTGTTCCCGCCTCCGTCAGCGTGTGCCGCTTGGGTGGAACCGCCGTCGTCTCCCCCGACACGACCGGTAGCGTGCTGCCGTGACTTCAGCGAGCATCTCCGACAAGTACGACGTCGTCATCGTCGGCGGCGGGCACAACGGCCTCACGGCTGCGGCGTACCTCGCCGGTGCCGGTGTCTCGACCCTGGTGCTGGAGCGGCTCGACAACACCGGGGGCGCGGCGGTGTCCGCCAGGGCCTTTGCCGGAGTGCCGGCCCGGCTCTCGCGCTACTCCTACCTCGTCAGCCTGATGCCGCAGCAGATCATCGACGACCTCCAGCTCGACCTCGAGCTGAAGTCCCGCACCACGGCCTCCTACACGCCGGTCGTGCGCAACGGGAAGCACACCGGCCTCCTCGTCGAGCGTCCCGAGGCCGAGGCGACCGCCGCGTCGTTCCGGCAGCTGACCGGCTCGGACCAGGAGTACGACGTCTGGCGCAAGTTCTACGCCGAGATCGCCGAATTCGCCAAGGTGGTCGCTCCCACGCTGCTCGAGCCGCTGCGCACCGGCAAGGAGATGCGCAGCCTCATGGACGGGGCCACCTGGGACTACCTGGTCGAGGCACCGATCGGGCAGGTGATCGAGGAGCGCTTCCACGACGACACCGTGCGCGGGGTCGTGGCCACCGACGCGGTGATCGGCACCTTCGCCGACCTCCACGACCCCGGGCTGGTGCAGAACCGGTGCTTCCTCTACCACCTGATCGGCAACGGCGACGGCGAGTGGCGGGTGCCCGTCGGCGGCATGGGCGGGGTCACCGACTCCCTCGCCGTGGCCGCGCGCAACGCCGGCGCCACGATCGTCACCGGCGCTGGCGTGAGCGGCATCGAGAGCGATGGCACCAGCGCGACGGTGACCTGGCACGACGGCACCACGTGGCACTCCGCCGACTGCGACTACGTGCTCTCCAACGTGGCCCCGTGGGTGCTGCAGGTGCTGCTCGGCGAGGAGCCGCTCGACCGCCCCGAGGGCTCGCAGCTCAAGGTCAACCTGCTGCTGTCGTCGCTGCCGAGCTTCAAGTCCGGCCAGAGCGCCAGCAACGGCTTCGCCGGCACGCTGCACGTCGCCGAGGACTACAGCCAGCTGCAGGCGGCGTACGCGGAGGCCGAGGCCGGAAGCATCCCCACGACCATGCCGGGCGAGTTCTACTGCCACTCGCTCACTGATCCGAGCATCCTCGGGCCGCTCGCGGCGAAGGGGATGCACACGCTGACCTACTTCGGCGTGCACACCCCTGCGCGGTTGTTCGAGGCCGACCGCGACGGCGCCCGCGACATCGCCGTCGGCCGGGCCCTGGACGCGATCAACGAGCACCTCGTGGAGCCGATCGAGTCCCTGCTCGCGGTCGACAAGCACGGCAACCCCTGCCTGGAGGCCAAGGCGCCGCAGGACATCGACGAGGCTCTCGCGATGCCGGGCGGCCACATCTTCCACGGCGACCTGGCCTGGCCGTGGGCGCCCAACCGCGCTCGCCTCGACACCCCGGCTCACCGTTGGGGCGTCGCCACCGATCTCGAGAACGTGATGCTGTGCGGCGCGGGTGCGCGACGTGGCGGTGCGGTGAGCGGGATCGGCGGGCACAACGCCGCCCAGGCGGTGCTGGAGTCGATGAAGAACCGGGCGGGAAGCCCGCGACCTTGAGTCGCTGATCTCCCGCCCGGCTCCGGCTGCCAGGCAGCCTCCCCTGTGCGCATCCCCCACGCTGGTGGTGGCCTCAGACCGAGGCCGGGTCGACCTCCACGATCGGGTCGGTGGTCGGTGCATCGGAACCGCCCGAGGGCTCGACCGTGATCGCGACCTGACTGCCGGTGGCGGGCAGCCTCATCGAGGCGCCCTCGCCGGGATCGTCGAGGACACCGACCGAGACGGGCGTGCCGTCGGCGATCGTCCACAGCTGGTAGACGTGGCGCGCGTCGAGCGTCTGCAGTCCACTCGTGTCGACGGCCATCTCGCCTCGCGTGGCCGACGTGGCCACTCGGACCGGTCCGTGGCTCGTGCTGACCTCGGCGGCGCGGACATCCTCGGCCTCGAAGACCCGGACCACGCCGGCCTGGAGGCTCTCGCCGGAATCGTCACCGAGCTGGGAGAGGCCGATGCCGCCCCCCACGGCGATCACCGCGGCGGCAGCGGCGGCGGCCAGTCGTGGGGCCCAGCGGCGCCCGGGGGCCTCCGTGCCGTGACGGCCCAAGGGGGCAAAGGGGACCTTGGGTGGCTTCTGCGAGAGGCGGTCGGCCCCGGCGAGCACGCGGGCCTTGAGGGCCGGGGGCGGGAGCAGTGCCTCGACCTCGCCCATCCGGGCAGCCGCGGCGCGCAGCTCACGCACCTCCTCGAGGCACGAAGCGCACTCCTCGAGGTGGGTACGGAACTGGGCGGCCTCGTCGGCGCTGACGGCGTCCAGGGCAAAGGCACCCGACAGGGTGTGCAGCTCGTTGCTCATCGGGCTCCTTCCAGACAGTCGCGGAGACGGATGAGTCCGTCTCGCATGCGGGTCTTGATCGTGGGCAGTGGCTTGTCGAGCAAGGTCGCGACCTCGCTGTAGGTGTAGCCGTTGAAGTAGGCCAGTCGAACGGACTCGAGCTGGAGGTCGGTCAGGGTGTCCATGCACTCGCGAACCGCACCGCGCTCCTCGCCCTGGATGACCTGGTCGGCCGCCTCGTCGTGGCTGACTTCGTCCGGGATGGCCTGTCCGTCGCTCCGCTTGGCCGCCTCGTTGCGGCGTACGGCGTCGACGGCCCTCCGGTGGGCGATGGTCATCACCCACGTCTTGGCACGACCCAGGGCGGAGTCGAATCGGGCCGCCTTGCGCCAGACCTCCAGGAAGACGTCCTGGGTGACGTCCTCCGCCCGGGCCGGGTCACGCACGACCCGGCGAGCCAGACCGTAGACCGCCGAGGAGAGCTCGTCGTAGAGCTTCTCGAATGCTTGGGCATCCCCCCGCGCGACACGTCCGACGAGGAGGTCGATGTCTGGACCCTCCAGCGACGGCACCAGCCGCAGTCCGGCCTCAGCACCCATACGTTGCCTCCTCAACCAGCTCCCTGTTTCCATCCTTCGACATTAGTTCGTCTCCCCGCCTCGGATGGATGGGTCCGAGAAGTCCGGACTTGCCAGGTTTCTCTCAGCCAGCCCCCAGGCAACCGCCCGGCTGCGGGAGGCCCCGCCGCGTCGGGCGCCGGGACGAGGGGTCACGATGAGGCCATGACACCCGCGCCGCCCGAGACCGAGTCCACCCTCCTCGCGAAGAAGACAGACCTCGAGCGTGAGCTGACCGCCCTGACCGAGCAGCCGGAGGAGGCGGGGTCGATCTCCTTCGGGAAGCGGGTCGGCGAGGGCACCTCGATGGCCGTGGACCGGCTGTCCCAGGTGGCCGCCCACGACAAGCTCCAGGTGACACTGGCCGACGTCGACCGGGCCCTGGCCAAGCTCGCCGACGGCAGCTACGGCACCTGCGACGAGTGCGGTCAGCCGATCGGCGTCGGCCGCCTCGAGGCGCTCCCCTGGGCGGTGCTGTGCGTCGAGGACGCCGGTCGCAAACAGACCTCCTGAGGCGGCTGCCAGGGTGCCCCACGTCACGTCCTCGAGGGTCGTCCTCGATTTCATCCGGGCCGTCGGGCGCTGCTACAGTTCCACACGCTTCACGCGCCATTAGCTCAATTGGCAGAGCAGCTGACTCTTAATCAGCGGGTTCGGGGTTCGAGTCCCTGATGGCGCACCAACACCCAGGTCAGCGGCCCTCACGGCTGCTGACCTTCTTCCTGGGCCACCCTTCTGGCCGCCGCCTTTCGCCACGCAGGGCCACGCTCCTTTGCCCTCAGGGCGCCGCAGGGCACCATGGCGACATGGCCATCCGACGCACGATGCCCGACCTCGCCACCGAGGACATGTCGACCGCGACCGCTTTCTACGTCGACGTGCTCGGCTTCGAGGTCGTCATGGACATGGGCTGGATCGTCACCCTGAGCGACCCCGCGCACCCGACGGCCCAGTTGAGTCTCATGACCCACGACGCCACAGCACCGGTCGTCCCCGACGTGTCCGTCGAGGTCGACGACGTCGACGCCGCGCACGACGCCGCCCGGCTGGCCGGGGCTGAGGTCGTGCATCCGCTCACCGACGAGCCATGGGGAGTCCGGCGCTTCTTCGTGCGGACCCCACCGGGAAGGTCATCAACGTCCTCACGCACCAGGGCCACTGACGACCAGAAGGAGATACCGATGTTCAGGGGTTTCGCCACCGTCAGCTTCTACGCAGACGACCTTGCGGCAGCGCGGGACTGGTACACCGGAGTGCTCGGGATCGACCCGTACTACGCATTTCCCCCACCACCCGCACCGCCGGCCTACATCGAGTTCCGGATCGGAGACGACCAGGACGAGCTGGGCCTGATCGACCGCCGGTACGCGCCCGGCGGGGGGTCGCAGGCTCCTGGTGGAGCGGTGATCTTCTGGCACGTCGACGACCTGCCCGGCGCCGTGGAGCTGCTGCTCTCACGAGGAGCCACCGAGTACGAGCCGCTGACCCACCGGGAGGACGGTTTCGCCACCGCCTCCGTGGTCGATCCGTTCGGCAACATCCTGGGGGTCATGCACAACCCCCACTTCCTGGAGGTGCTGGCGCGCAGGAGCGACTAGTGGGCCTCACGGCGCACCGGCGCTCCCGCCGGCGACCCTCATGGTCTGCATCAACGCCTGGTGCGCCCGACCCTCACCCCTTGGTGGATCCCAGGGTGAGCCCGGAGACGAACTGCTTCTGCAGGACGAAGAACACGATCAGGACCGGCAGGGCGATCAGCACGGACCCGGCCGACAGCAGGTTGTAGTCGGTGAAGAACTGGCCGCGCAGGTTGTTGAGGGCACTGGTGATCGGGAACTTGTCGCCCTGCCCACCGAGCAGCACCGTCGCCCAGAAGAACTCGTTGTAGATCCAGGTGGTCTGCAGCGTGGCGAGGGCCGCGAGCGCCGGCCTGACCAGGGGCATGGTCAGCTGCCAGTACTGCCGCCAGATGCTGGCCCCGTCGATCTCGGCCGACTCGTAGATCTCGTGGGGAAGGGTCTTCATGTAGTTGCTGAGCACGAAGGTGCAGAACCCGAGCTGGAAGGCGATGTTGATCGCGATCAGGCCCCAGAAGCTGCCGAGCAGCTGACCGGAGTCGCTCATGAACTCCGGGAGCGGGATCTGGCGGTAGAGGCGGAAGACCGGCACCAGCAGCGCCTGCGGCGGCAGCAGGTTCGCGGCGAGGAAGACGCCCAGGAGGGTCAGGTTGAACCGGTAGCTGAAGCGCGCGAGCACGAAGGCGACCAGGGATGCGAGGAAGATCGTCAGCACCACCGCGGGCACGGTGATGATCAGGGAGTTGACGAAGTACTTCCCCAGCTGGCCGCGCTCCCAGACCTGCTGGTAGTTGCCGAACGTCCAGCCCCCGAAGGAGAGGTAGCCGTTGGCCTGCGTGTAGCTGTAGTCACGGAAGGAGTTCAGCACCGCCCAGAACAGCGGGAAGATCCACAGCAGCGACAGCACCAGCATGGCCACGGTGGCAACCGTGCCACGACGCTTGCCCAGCACTCCGCCCTCGCGCCGCTCGGGTGGGGAGGCGGTACGTCGCCCGGAGCGCGCCGGGACCTCGGCGGACACGTCGGTCATGGGCGGCGCTCCTGACGGAAGACGATGCGCAGGTAGAGGGTGATGAACACCGAGGAGATGAGCATCATGATCACGGCGAGGGCGGAGCCGAAGCCGTAGCGGCTGGCCTCTCCGACAACGTTCTGCGACACCAGGGCGGCGACCAGCTCGAGGCCGTTGGTGCCGCGGTTGATCACCCAGACCAGGTCGAAGGCTCGCAGCGACTCGATGACCACGATGACGAGCACGATCATGTTGATCGGCCGCATGACCGGGAAGACGATCTGGAAGAAGGTCTGCCGCTCGCTGGCGCCGTCGACCGCGGCCGCCTCGCGCAGCGAGGCGTCGACACCCTTCAGGCCGGCCAGGTAGATCAGCATGATGTAGCCGGTGTGCCGCCACGCGGTGGCGACGAGCACCGCCCAGAGGTTCACGTCGGAGTCGCCGTACCAGTCCACCTCGCCGCCGAACACCTGGTTGATCAGGCCTTGGTCGCGGGAGTAGAAGAGCTGCCAGATGAACCCGACCAGGGCCAGCGACAGCACCACCGGCATGTAGAACGCGGTCTGGTAGAAGCGGCTTCCCCACATCTCCCTGTCGAGCACGACCGCCAGCAGCATGCCGAGCAGGGTCGGCCCGAGGAACAGGAACACGAGCCAGATCACGTTGTGCCGGATGGCGGGCCAGAACGGGGGGTAGATCGAGACGATGTCGGAGTAGTTCTTGGTGCCGACCCACTGGATCTGGTCGAGATCACCGATGCCGTTCCAGGTGCCGAACGACAAGACGAAGGAGAGCACGGCCGGAAGCCAGACCAGGGCGAGCACGAACAGGCTGGGGACCAGCACCATCAGGGTGACGGTGAGCCGGTCGCGTGCCGGCCTGCGGCCCCGTGGGGCACCGCTGGCTCGGCCGGCTCGATCGGTGCGCCTGGTGGTGGATGTCGACACGCGACGGTTCCTCTCCTCGGGTCTCTGTGGTCGGGTGTCAGCCGCCGAAGATCGAGACCTTCTGCTCCTGGAGGCTCTTGGTCACCCCGTCGATGTCGTCGGGGTTCTCCAGGAAGCTCTGCAGGGAGGGAATGACGACGGTCGAGGCGAAGTCGGAGCGGGTGTCGCGGTCGAGGAACTGGGCGATGTCGGTGGCGGCACCCACCACCTCGGCCGACTTCTTCTGCAGGTCGGAGTAGACGCTGGTGTCGGCGTTCTCGTTGGCGGCGATGAGCGGCGTCGTGTCCTTGTTGGCGGCATCGGCTGCCTCGGCCGTGCCCAGGAACTTCATCATCTCCAGGGCGCCCTCCTGGTTGCCACCGCCCGCGGCGACGCAGAACCCGTCGATCGGAGCGTCGAGGGCGGTCGCCCCGATCGAGCTGTCGAGCTCGGGGAAGGTGAAGAAGTCGAGGTCGTCCTCCTGGTCGGGGATGCCGTCGACGACGAAGGTGCCGAGCAGGTACATCCCGGACTCGCCCTTGCCGAGGGAGGTCGCGGCCTCCTGCCAGGTGCGACCCAGCGGGTCCTGCTGGTGGTAGGGCAGCAGGCCTCGCCAGGTGTCGAAGACCATCTTGACCTCGCTGGAGTCCCAGGCCTCCTCGCCGGCCATCAGACCCATGTGGAAGTCGAAGCCGTTGATGCGCATGTTGAGGATGTCGAAGGTGCCCATGGCCGGCCAACCGTCCTTGTCGGCGAAGGCGAAGGGCACGATGTCGTCGCCCTGCATCTGCTTCATCAGCGCCGTCAGCTCGTCGAGCGTGGTCGGCGGGGTGTAGCCGTTCTTCTCGAACGTCGACTTGAGGTAGAACACCGCCCACGGGTAGTAGCCCACCGGCACGAAGTACTGCTTGCCGTCACTGGCGGTGGATGCCTGCTTGAAGCTGTCGTTGATCCCGTCGATGGGCCACGCGTCACTGACGTCGGTGATGAGACCGGACTCGGCGAACTGGTTCATCCGGTAGCCGGCGAACCACGTGAAGACATCATCGGGCTGGCCCTGCAGGTAGGTGTTGATGTTCTCCTGGAACGTGTTGTGGTCGACCGCGTTGGGCTCGACCGTGACCCCGGACTTCTTGGCGTAGGCGTCGGCGATCTGCTTGAGCCGCTCGTAGGCCGGCCCGGAGCCGTTGGCCTCGTTCATCCCGAACTTGACCGCATCGCCCGCACCGCCCGACCCGCCGTCGTCGCCACCACAGGCGGAGAGCAGCCCGGGGACGCCGAGCATGAGGCCTCCCAGCGCGGCGTTGCGCAGGAAGCTCCGGCGCGTGGGCGCAGCGGTGGCGAGCACCGATGGGGGGATGGGCTGGCCATCGAGGGGTGACGGTCGCGACATGAATGAGCCCTCCGCTCAGTTCGAACAATTTCCAACATGTGAGCGCTATCATTGACGTGGCGGGCGTCACATGTCAAGACTCAGACCCCGATCCGCGCTCAACCGAACCGAAGTGGGTGTCCGAAACTTGATGGAAAGTGTTGAGTCGATGTCCGGTGCGCCCGGTTGGCAGACCACCGCCCGCGGTTTCGGTGGGGACTACAACCCCGAGCAGTGGCCGGTCGAGGTCCACGAGGAGGACGTCGCGCTGATGCGCGAGGCGGGCGTCGACCTGGTCACCCTGGGCGTCTTCGCGTGGGCCCAGCTCGAGGTGGCGCCCGACGACTTCCGGTTCGAGTGGCTCGACGAGATCGTCGCCCGACTGCACGCCGGCGGGATCGGGATCGACCTCGCCACCGCCACCGCCTCGCCACCGCCCTGGCTCACGGCCGCACATCCGGAGATGCTGCCGGTCACCGCCGAGGGGACCCGGCTGTGGCCGGGTGGACGGCAGGCCTTCTGCCCGAGCTCGCCGGTCTACCGCGCTCACGCCGAACGTCTGTGTCGCCGGCTGGCGGAGCGCTACGGCAGCCACCCGGCGCTGCGCCTGTGGCACGTCAGCAACGAGATCGGCTGCCACAACGCACTGTGCTACTGCGACGTCAGCGCCGAGGCTTTCCGGCACTGGCTGGAGGACCGGTACGACACGATCGACGCCCTCAACGAGGCCTGGGGGACGGCGTTCTGGTCCCAGCACTACACGGACTTCTCCCAGGTGCTCCCTCCGCGGGCGGTCACGGCGATCGCCAACCCTGGCCAGCAGCTGGACTTCAGGCGGTTCTCCTCCGCCGAGCTGCTGGCCAACTTCGTCGCCGAGCGCGACATCTTGCATGAGGTGTCGCCCGGCGTCCCGGTCACGACCAACTTCATGGTGATGAGCCACACCAAGGACATGGACTACTGGGCGTGGTCGCGCGAGGTGGACGTGGTCTCCAACGACCACTACGTCGTGGCCGCGGATCCCGAAGGCTTCCGCGAGCTCGCCTTCAGTGCCGACCTCGTGCGAGGCCTGGCGGGCGGCAAGCCCTGGATCCTCATGGAGCAGGCGGCCAGCGCGGTGAACTGGCAGCCCCGCAACGTCGCGAAGCAGCCAGGTGAGCTGACCCGGAACAGCCTCCAGCACGTCGCGCGGGGTGCGGACGCCGTCCTGTTCTTCCAGTGGCGGGCTTCGCGGGCTGGGGCCGAGAAGTTCCACTCGGCGCTCCTGCCGCACGCCGGGACCGACACCAGGGTGTGGCGCGAGGTGGTCGCCCTGAGCGCCCTGCTCGACCGGATCGACGAGAGCGTGGGCGCCACCTCGGACAACGAGTGCGTCATCGTCTTCGACTGGGAGGCATGGTGGGCCTGCGAGCTCGACTCCCACCCCAGTGTCGAGGTGACCTACCTCGACCGGGCGCACGCGTTGCACCGCTCGCTGACCGACCTCGGGATCGGCGTGGACTTCGCACACCCGGAGCAGGACCTGTCCGGCTACCGTCTGGTCGTCGTCCCCACCCTGTACGCCGTGTCGGACGCGGCGGTCGAGCAGATCACCTCGGCGGCCGCGGCCGGAGCGACCGTCCTGGTCACCTACTTCAGTGGCATCGTCGACCTGCGCGACCAGATCAGGCTCGGCGGCTACCCCGGTGCGTTCCGCGACCTCTTGGGCGTCCGCGTCGAGGAGTTCTGCCCCCTCCGCGCCGACCAACAGGTGCGGCTCACCGACGGCTCACGGGCCGACGTGTGGACCGAGCACGTCCACCTGGACGGCGCGACGTCCGTGGCCGACTACGCGGACGGGCCGCTGAGCGGCGTACCGGCGATCACCCGCCACGCCTACGGGCAGGGCACCGCCTGGTACCTCGCGACCCGACTGGACCAGCCCTCGATCGACGCCCTGGTGAGCACGCTCGTCAATGAGGCCGGCCTCACGGCGGCGGCCCCGGCACCAGGCGTGGAACGCGTACGTCGCGTCGGCAGTGACGGCCGGGGCTGGACCTTCCTGATCAACCACACGGTCGACGAGGTCGTCGTGGCGATCCGTGGCCTCGACCTCGTGTCCGGTGCCGAGGCCGACGGCACCCTCGTGCTCGGCGGCGGGCAGGTCGCGGTCGTGCGCGACAAGGGAGTGTCCGGTGCTGGCGGCTGAGCGACGCAGTCGCATCCTCACCCTGCTCGAGCGGGACGGCACGGTGCGCGTCAGCGACCTCGTGCTCGACCTCGGCGTCTCGGACATGACGGTGCGCCGCGATCTCGGCGCGATGCACGACCTCGGTCTGCTCGAGAAGGTCCACGGCGGAGCCGTCTCGCCTGCGGGCCCGAGCACGGCGGAGCCTGGCTTCGAGGCCAAGTCGACGCGGCAGCTCGCGCAGAAGGAGGCGATCGCTGCCCGCGGCGCGCGCCTGGTCCCACCGGGCGCGGCGATCGCGGTCTCGGCCGGCACCACGACGCACGCGCTCGCGCGACACATCTGCGCGGTGCCGGACCTGACGGTGGTGACGAACTCCGTGCGCGTCGCCGAGGTGCTGCACGCCGCCGACAACCCGACGCTCTCCGTCCTGCTCACCGGGGGGCTGCGCACGCCCTCAGACGCCCTGGTCGGGCCGCTCGCCATCGCCGCACTGGGCTCCCTGCACCTCGACATGGTGTTCCTGGGCGTGCACGGCATGGACGAGCAGGCGGGCTTCACCACGCCCAACCTCCTCGAGGCAGAGACCAACCGGGCCATGATCGCGAGCGGGCGCAAGCTCGTCGTCCTCGCGGACTCGACCAAGTGGGGGCTCGTCGGACTCTCGTCGATGGCTGCGCTCTCCGAGGCATCCTCGGTCATCACCGACAGCACGCTCAGCGCCCGCGCCCGGCGGGCCATCGGCGAGCATGTCGACGAGCTCATCCTCGTCGACGCCGACCCTGGTCTCGAGCCGGACGGCATGGCCCGGACCACGGCCTGACGACATCGACCGGCAAGGGGAGCCCATGAGCGACGAGCAGGACCAGGTGCAGGGATCGGACACGGACGCGGCCAGCCGCGCCGGCCTGTCGACCCGGGGGCCGGTGCGACCCACGATGGCTGATGTCGCCGCGCACGCCGGGGTCTCCCACCAGACCGTCTCTCGCGTGCTCAACGACTTCCCGGGGGTGCGGGCGGACACGGCCCGCCGTGTGCGCGAGTCGATCCACGAGCTGGGCTATCTCCCCAACATCGCCGCACGGCTGCTGGCCTCGACCCGCTCCCGCACCATCGGGGTGATGACGTGGGGAACCGGCCAGTTCGGCCCTTCACAGGTCCTGCTCGGGCTGCAGGCGGCGGCACGCGAGACCGACTACCGGTTGACGATCGTCAGCATCCACGCGATGTCCTCGGAGGCTGTCCAGCTGGCGATGGACCAGCTGCTCGAGCAGCGGCCGGAGGCGGTGGTCGTGGTGGTCCCACACGAGACCGTCCTGCAGATCGCCCACGACATCCGGCTCGGCATCCCGACCGTGATCGTCGAGGGCGACCTGTCGCGCACGCCGCTGACCGCCGCGGTGGACAACGTGCAGGGTGCCCGGCTCGCCGTACGGCACCTGCTCGACCTCGGGCACGAGACCGTCCACCACCTCGCCGGACCCGACCGGTGGAGCGAGGCCGCGGCCAGGGTGGAGGGCTGGCGAGCCGAGCTGGACTCGGCAGGCCGGTCGGTGCCCGACCTGCGCCGCCGGGGCGACTGGTCTGCGGACAGCGGCTACCGGGCAGGCCTGGACCTGGCAGGGCAGGCGCAGGTGACCGCGGTCTTCGCCGGCAACGACCAGATGGCCCTCGGGCTGCTCACCGCTCTGCGCGAGGCGGGTCGCGCGGTGCCGCACGACGTCAGCGTCGTGGGCTTCGACGACCTGCCCGAGGCTCCGTTCTTCTCTCCCCCGCTGACCACGATCCGTCAGAACTTCGCGGAGCTGGGGCGCCGGGCCATGCGGATGGTCGAGCGGGTGCTGGCCGGAGAGGAGACGGCCTCGGCCGAGCTGGTCCCGACGACCCTGGTG
The DNA here is from genome assembly GCA_963772415.1 of uncultured Actinomycetota bacterium. GTDB lineage: Bacteria > Actinomycetota > Actinomycetes > Propionibacteriales > Nocardioidaceae > Nocardioides_B. Next base: position 18,055 of record CAVYWU010000010.1, read on the forward strand.
GTGCGCTCCTCCAGCGCGCCCCCGATGGCACCCTCGAGGGTCTAGCTCGCTCGAGCGTGCCGTGCCGGTCTCAGGTGCCCGGGACGGCGAGCACGACCCGGCCACGGGCGCGCCCACTCGCCAGGTACGCGAGGGCCGCGGACGCCTCCGCGAGTGGGTAGACCCGGTCCACCACCGGCGTGAGGTGGCCCTGGGCCAGCAGGTCGGCGAGGGCCTGCATCCACTGGCCTTTGGGGGTGGCCGCGAAGCTCGGCCGCGGCACCTGGCGGGTGAACGGCACCCGCAGCAGCGGGGCGAGCACGTGCGGGATGCTCCCCCACCAGTCGTTGGCGGTGCCGAAGCCGTCGTGGCCGATGACGACGTAGAGCCCGGAGGGCTCCAGGACCCGGCGAACCTCGGAGAAGCCGTGGTTGCCCGGGATGTCGAAGACCAGGTCGTAGCGAGTGGTGGGGTCACGGGTGTAGTCGGTGCTGGTGTAGTCGATGACGTGATCGGCCCCGAGCCGGGTCACCACGTCGAGCTTGTCGCGGTGGTCGACGCCGGTGACCTCGGCACCGCGCGACTTGAGGATCTGGACGGCCATCCCACCGACGCCTCCGGCGGCTCCGTTGACCAGGACCCGGGCGCCGGGCCGAAGGGCAGGGACCGGGAGGAGGTTCTGGAGCACGATCAGGCCGACGGTGGGGACGGTCGAGGCTTCCACGAGGTCGACCCCGTCGGGTACGGCGGCGAGCAGGTCGGCGCGGACCGACACGAGCTCGGCGTAGGCGCCGCCGTTGACCCACTGGAGGCCGGGCGTCACCTCGCCGAAGACCCTGTCACCGGGCTCGAAGGCGTGCACGGCAGACCCGACCTGCTCGACAACCCCGGCCATGTCGATGCCGGGGACGACCCGCTTGGGTCGGCGCAGGCCCGAACCCATCAGCCGGAGGACGCGCGGCTTCCCGACGACCACGTGCCACACGTCGGGGTGCACTGCGGCCGCGGCTACCCGCACCAGCACCTCGTCGGCCGCGGGTACCGGGTCCGGGAGGTCCTCCAGCCGCAGGTCGGCGACCTCGCCGTACCGCCGCTGCACGATCGCCTGCATCAAGCTCCCGATCCCGCCCAGGTGGGGCGGCCGTAGTCGACCGCGTCCCGCACGGGCGGTGGCACCTGCTCGCCGAGCTCGCGGTCGGGCTGCGCCCCGAGTGCGGCGTTGACGGTGGAGAACGCCATCCGAGCCGCCACGAAGGCCGTGATGCCGAGGATCTGGGCGTCATCGAAGCCCGCCTCGCGGAGCTCATCGACATCGCCCGCCGTGGTGGTTCCCGGACTGCGCGCCACCCGCCCGGCCCAGTTGGCCAGCGCCCGCTCCCCGTCGTCGAGCAGCGCATGGTCTCCGCGCAACACCGCACCGACGAGGTCCTCGCCCATGACAGCACCCATCTTGAGCCCCCAGGCGAGCGAGCAGTAGGAGTCACCGATCGTCGAGGCGGTGGCCGTCACCAGCACGCCGCGCTGCCGGAAGGTCAGGCCGGCGCTCTCGGCGGCAACCCCCATGGTCTGCATCAACGCCTGGTGCGCGTCCGGGAGGTGTCCCCACACACGGGACACGTTCATCACGAAGCCGATGTTCTCGACGTCGCCGTCGTACATCGCCTGTACCTCAGAAGTGGGGGTCGGCGTGGCCAGGAACCCCGCGCCGGTGGCCTCTGACATGACAGCTCCCCTCTCCGGCGCGAACAGCGCCCGTGGGCAGTGTCCCGAGCGGGAGCCGGGCGCACAAGCCTCGAGGAGCCCGGGGCGCGCCACGTGGTCGTCTCCGCCCACCCACGGCCAATGAGAACCGCGATCTGGTCGCGCCGCCGCAGGCCGGTGCGGCTGACCCCGCAGCCCCGCGGGAGAGGACGTTGCGCGATGTCGGAGAATGGAGGCGACGAGACGTCGAGACGAAGGACACTGATGCGCAGCACCCGCACCGCCCTTGCCCTCTTCGCTGCCTGGCTCCTGCTCGCCGGCTGCGGCAACGACGCCCCGACGGCGCAGGACCCGGAGCCCGCTTCGGAGACCAGCGCCTCGACGCCCTCCGCCGGGCCGTCCGACGAGCCCTCCGAGGAGCAGTCCGACGAGCCCTCCGAGGAGCCGACCGAGGAGGAGACCCGCGACAAGCCGCGTCCGACCGGGCCGTTCGCCGACCTCACCTTCGAGGGAGACAGGGCGACGCCCAACGGTCAGCGTCTGGAGATCGAGGTCGGCAAGCCGCTCACCCTGCGGATCGACTCCGACCGCACCGGCGAGCTGCATGTGCACTCCACGCCCGAGCAGGAGATCGCCTTCCCGGCCGGCCAGTCCGAGCGCAAGCTCACGATCGACCAGCCCGGCGTCGTCGACGTCGAGGACCACGACAGCGGCCTGGTGCTGCTCCAGCTCGAGGTCCGCTGAGCATGGGTACGGCGCACGGGGTGGCCGACGGCATGGAGTACCGCCAGCTCGGCCACAGCGGGCTGACCGTCTCCGCGATCGGGATCGGCTGCAACGCGTTCGGCGCACGGATCGACGCGGCCAGGACGCAGGAGGTCGTCGACGCCGCGATCGACCACGGCGTGACCTTCTTCGACACCTCCGACACCTACGGGTTCGGGGCCAGTGAGGAGCTCCTCGGCGCGGCGCTGGGCAAGCGGCGCGACGACGTCGTGGTCGCCACCAAGTTCGGCATGGACATGCGCGGGGGCAACGGTCCCGACTGGGGCGCCCGGGCGTCTCGTCGGTACGCCCGCAAGGCGGTCGAGGCCAGCCTCCGCCGCCTGGGCACCGACCACATCGACCTCTACCAGATCCACCAGCTCGACCTGGTGACGCCGCTCGAGGAGACGCTCGAGGCGATGAACGAGCTGGTCGACGAGGGCAAGGTGCGCTACCTCGGCTGCTCCAACTTCGCCGGCTGGGAGGCCGTCGACGCTCACTGGACCGCGCGCGACCGGGGCCTTCGTGGCTTCGTCAGCGCTCAGAACGAGTACTCGCTCTACAACCGCACCGCCGAGGATGATCTGGTGCCGGCGTTGTCCCGGCTGGGGATGAGCCTGCTGCCGTACTTCCCGTTGGCCTACGGCCTGCTGACCGGGAAGTACCGCCGTGGCGAGGTCGCCCCCGAGGGCACCCGGCTCAGCGCCGCCAACCAGAGCCACCGCCTGGAGGGCGCGGACTTCGACCGGGTGGAGGCGCTGGAGTCCTACGCTGCCGAGCGCGGCCTGGGCATCCTCGACGTCGCGCTCGGTGGCCTCGCAGCCCAGCCGAGGGTGGGCAGCGTGATCGCGGGTGCCACGTCGGCGGAGCAGGTCGTCGCCAATGTCGCGGCCGGATCGTGGCGGCCTCACGGCGAGGACGCCGAGGTGCTCGCCGGCCTCAACACCGTCAGCGGAGCCGGGATGCGGCACACCTCCTTCGCGCGGCGCTGACCCCCGGGGGCAGGCGCAGGACGGCACGTAGCAAGGCGTTCCGGAGTGATCTGGCGAAAACCGTCATGCCCCGGATCGGTTTCGACCAAGATGGCACCCGCGCCCCCTCGCTGCATTCCTGCTGCGTGGCGAGTTGTGCGCCGACTCGTCGTCCGACCTCAGAGGGGAAGGCCGAACGTCGTCCGTCACGAGGGTGGCCGCCTTGGGTGGTCACCCTCGTGGTGATCTCGTGTCCAGACCAGTCGACCGAGATGGTTTCCGTCGTACCGGCGCCGGGGTATCAGCGATCCCACAAGGGGGTCGCAAGCGACATGAACGGCGCACAGCCGTCGTCGTGACTGGCAGAAGGCGGACGAATGGTCTCCACAGCAGCCCCGAGAATTGGCGCGCAGCGCACCGTGGCAGCTTCCCCCGATGGGTCCGAGGCCACGGCAGCACCCGAGTCACGCAGTGCGGTGAGCACGAGGCTGCTGACGCAGGCGGCCTCCGAGTCCGACCCGCTCGAACGCAAGCGTCTCCAGGACGAAGTCGTCGTGATGCACATGGGTCTCGCCCGGGCGATCGCGACGCGCTACCGCGGTCGCGGCATCGCCGAGGAGGACCTGACCCAGGCCGCGTCGATGGCCCTGCTCAAGGCCGCCCGCAACTTCGACCCCGCCCGTGGCGTGGAGTTCTTGTCCTACGCGGTCGTCACGATGAAGGGCGAGGTCAAGCGCCAGTTCCGTGACTTCGGCTGGATGGTGCGCCCACCGCGGCCGATCCAGAAGATGCAGGCCGACATGGCCCGGGCGCAGGGCGAGCTGATCCAGACCCTGGGCCGTTCCCCGCGGGTGGGCGAGGTGGCCGACCACCTCGGCGTCACCGAGGACGAGGTGGTCGAGGCGCTCTCCGCCGACGGTTGCTTCAGCCCGACCTCCCTGGACCTTCCCCTCGGGGAGCACGGCTCCAGCTCGCTCGGTGACACCCTGGTCCGCGAGGACACCGACCTCGACGAGGCCGAGGCCCGCGTGATGCTGATGCCGGCCGTCCGCGCGCTTCCCGAGCTCGAGCGCGAGGTCCTCTATCTCCGCTTCTTCAAGCAGCTGAGCCAGTCTCAGATCGCCGCGCAGGTCGGCGTCACCCAGATGCAGGTCTCGCGCATCCTGGCCCGGGTGCTGGTCAAGCTCCGCGGAGAGCTCGAGGCGGTCTGAGCAACCGGACGGTGCCCCGCACCGTTTGTCGGGCCGCCCGGCGGGTACGTCGCCTGCGACGACCAACCGGAAGGACACCATGAGCAGCATCGGGTTCATCGTGGCGATCGTGATCGCCGTCATCGTCATCGCCGTGATCGTGGTCGCGGTGAGGGCCTCGACCACGAAGTCGAAGGAGCGTGACCGCGGCCGCGCCGCGGAGCTGCGCGAGCAGGCGTCCGCGCAGGCCGCGGGCGTCGCCCAGCACGAGGCTCACGCCAACGAGGCGCGGGCTGCCGCGGAGCAGGCCCGTGCCGAGGCCGAGCACAAGGTGGCCGAGGCCGATCGGCTGCAGAGCGAGGCAGCCGACCGCTCCGGCGCCGCCGAGCGGGTGCGCGCCGAGCACCAGGACAACGTGCGCGCGGCCGACGAGCTCGACCCCGACGTCAAGCACGCCGCCCCGCGCACCGATGAGGACCCCGCGCGACCTGAGTAGTGCCCAGGATGCCGCAGGCGTGCGCGCGAGGGGACACCCCGGCCGGCGCTGTTGCGCGGGCGCGGCGGGGCGAGGACCGGCCTAGAGGTAGAGCCCGGTCTGGCTGTCGCCGAGCCGCTCGGCGGCGACGGCGTGCACGTCGCGCTCGCGCATCAGCACGTAGGTCTCCGCGTTGACCTCGACCTCGCCCTTGTCCTCGGGGTCGTAGAGCACCCGGTCGCCCACCTCGAGCGTGCGGACGTGCGGGCCGATGGCGGCCACGCGGGCCCAGCCCAGGCGCCGACCACCCATGGCGGCCGTCGCCGGGATGACGATGCCGCCGCTGGAGCGGCGCTCGCCCTCGGAGTCCACCGAGACCAGCACGCGGTCGTGCAGCATCCGGATCGGCGTCTTCTCGCTCATCCGGTGAGCTTGCGGAGCACGACCATCAAGGAGATGAAGCCGACGACGGCTCCAGCGGTCATGAGCATGTTGTCGGTGCGGGGCGAGCCGTCGGGAGCGACGTACACGGCCTTGACGCTGGAGATCTCACGTCGCGCGATCGTCTTGGGGCTGATCCGGTAGGCAAGCTGGTCGATGGTGTCGGCCAGCCGCGCACGGGTCGCCTCGATCTCACCCTCGAGCGAGTCGAGGCCCTGGTTGTCGGCCTTGCCCACAGCCGTCTCCTTGCTGGTATGCCGGTGTCGTCAGCCGGGCTGCTGCCCGCCGCGGATCAGGCTACCGGGCGCCGCGAGCCTGCACGCTGCGCGGGTCGAAGCCGAAGGGCAGCTCGAGGCGGTGGGCGGTCATCAGGGCGTCGTCGGTGAGCACGTCGTAGGTGGGACCGTCGGCGACGATCACGCCATCGGAGAGCACCACCGAGCGCGGGCACAGCTCGAAGGCGTAGGGGAGGTCGTGGGTGACCATGAGCACGGTGACGTCGAGCCGGGTGAGGATCTCGGCGAGCTCTCGGCGTGAGGCCGGGTCGAGGTTGGACGACGGCTCGTCGAGGACCAGGATCTCTGGCTCCATCGCCAGGACCGTCGCCACCGCGACCCGTCGACGCTGGCCGAAGCTCAGGTGGTGCGGCGGCCGGTCGACGAAGTCGGCCATCCCGACCTGGTCGAGGGCCGCGAGCACCCGCGCCTCGAGGACGGCGCCCTTGAGGCCCAGGTTGCTGGGACCGAAGGCGACGTCGTCGCGCACCGTCGGCATGAACAGCTGGTCGTCGGGGTCCTGGAAGACGATCCCGACGCGTCGCCGGATCTCCTGCAGGTTGTCCTTGACGACCGGGAGGCCCGACACAGACACGCTGCCGGCGCCGGCCTGGAGGATGCCGTTGAGGTGCAGCACCAGGGTGGTCTTGCCGGCGCCGTTGGGACCGAGCAGGGCGACCCGCTCACCCTTGTGCACGTGCAGGTCCACCCCGTACAGCGCCTGATGCCCGTCGGGGTAGGCGTAGGCGAGCCCGGACAGCTCCAGCACCGGGACGCTCATCGTTGGTCTCCCGACGAGCCGGGCCCGGTGTGCCCGCGCGAGACCATCGCGAGATGGACCCGCTCGCCGCGCTCGTAGGAGCGGATGAACAGGGCACCGGCGCTGCGGGCGACGATCGGCCAGTGCCGCGGGTTGCGAGCGCTGAAACCACGCGACTCGCGCGCGACCCGCATCCGCCGCATCTCGTCGGTGACCACGTCGAGGTAGCGGATCATGAAGCCCATGATCTGCACGAGCTGAGCCGGCATCCGCAGCCGCTCCAAGCCGAGGAGGATGTCGCGTGGCTCGGTGGTCGCCGCGAGCGTCAGGCTGGCGAGCACGCCCAGCGTGCCCTTGGCCAGCAGTCCCCAGCCGGCCAGAAGACCGGCCTCGCTGAGGCTGAGACCGAGCACCTCGACGCGCGGGCCGAGCGCGATGAAGGGCATCAGGACGGCGAAGACCACGAACGGGATCTCGACGACCAGACGCTTGAGGATGTAGGTCGGCGGGACCGTGCTGATCACGATGACGCCGAAGATCACGAGCAGGTAGACGCCATAGGCCGCGAACCACTCTCGGGGCGTCGCCACCACCACGATCACGAAGGCAAGCAGGGCGAGGATCTTGTGGTGCGGTGCTGCCCGGTGGATCGCGGAGTGGCCGTGGAAGTGCAGCTTGTGGCCGTGACCTGCGCCCATCTCAGGCCGAGGTCTCGGTGTCCGTGGCCTCGGCGTGCGAGCCGCGGCGGCGCACCGCGAAGCCGATGCCGCCCGCGAGCACCAGAGTGATCAGCACACCGGTCACACCGGCGACGCCACCGGAGAGCCGGGTGTCGTCGACGCCCTTGGTGGCGTAGTCGGCGAAGGGGCCGTCGTCCGCGGCGTGGTCCTCGGCGCTGTCGAGGAAGCCGGTCTTCTCCGCGACGTACTCCAGGCCGTCGGGGTGGCTTGAGGCGTAGAAGCTGAGCCCGCCGGCGAGGAGGAGCGCGACCAGCAGGCCGCTCAGGACGAAGGTGCGTGTCTTCATGCGGAGACCTCCCCCGTCTGGGGGCTCGGAGCGGAGCGCACCTCGAGGGTGCGGGTGGCGAGCACGGCGCGGGCGCCGTAGACGAGGTCGGGCCGCACCGCGATCACGCTGCTGACCACCAGAGCGGTGATGAGGGCCTCGCCGACACCGATCAGCACGTGCCAGCCGACCATGGCGCTGACCACGGCACCGATCGAGACCGGCGCCTGACCGCCGACGGCGAAGAGCCCGACGAAGGCCAGGGCGGTGACCGGCACCGAGACGAGCGCGGCGATGCCGGCGAGGACCGGCACCAGGCCGAGCCGCTTGGGCAGCGCCCGTTGGAGCAGGCGGAAGGTCAACCATGCGGTCCCCACCGCGACGATGCTGAACAGGGTGATGTTGGTGCCCAGGGCCGTGATGCCGCCGTCGGCGAACAGCAGGCCTTGGACGAGGAGAACCACCGCCAGGCAGAGGGCTGCGGTGAAGGGCCCGACGAGGATCGCCGCGAGGGCGCCTCCCAGGAGATGACCACTCGTGCCCGCGCCGACCGGGAAGTTCAGCATCTGGGCGGCGAACACGAAGGCGGCGACGAGGCCGGCCATCGGAGCGGTCCGGTCGTCGAGCTCGCGGCGCGCACCGCGCAGGGCCACGCTGACACCGACCACGGCCACGGCGCCGGTGGTGACCGACGTCGTGATGTCGAGGAAACCGTCGGGTACGTGCACGTGGACCTCCGCTACGTTCTGGTGCCGCCCCGCCCTCGCGGGCCGCATTGGGAACATTACGCTACTGCACACAGTTCGCAATAAGACGAGAAATGGATGGGTCCCGGCTTGCACGACCTGCCCGGCACCGTCCGAGCAGAGAGGTAGGACCATGGCGCAGACCCGTCTCGAGCCCGGCGACCGGGCCCCCGACTTCACCCTGACCAGCGACACCGGCGAGGCTGTGCGCCTGTCCGGGCTGGCCGGCCGCAAGGTGATCGTCTACTTCTACCCGGCCGCGATGACCTCCGGCTGCACCAAGCAGGCCTGCGACTTCACCGACTCCCTCGACTCGCTCCGCGCCGCGGGCTACGAGGTGCTCGGCATCTCCCCGGACAAGCCCGAGAAGCTCGCCAAGTTCCGCGAGCGCGACAGCCTCACGATCACGCTGCTCTCCGATCCCGACAGGGCGGTGATGAAGTCGTGGGGCGCGTTCGGGGAGAAGAAGCTCTACGGCAAGGTCGTCGAGGGCGTCATCCGCTCCACGCTCGTCGTCGCCGAGGACGGCACGATCGAGGTGGCGCAGTACAACGTCAAGGCCACCGGGCACGTCGCGAAGCTGCGGCGGGATCTCGGGTTGGCGTCGTAGGGGGCGCTGGGCGATTACCACGGTGGCGTGGTAATCGCCCGGTTCCCGTCGCGAACTCCCTCCGGTAACCCGGAGATCACTGCGGCAAGGCGCGGCCGGACTCGCCCTAGACTGACCGCTGCGCGCCCGTAGCCCAACGGCAGAGGCACCGTCTTTAGGTGGCGGCCAGTGTGAGTTCGAGTCTCACCGGGCGCACCTCCTCTTCGGGGATCGCGACGGTCTCGAGACCGGCGGAGGGCGCCGAACCGACGTGGTCCGGGCCCGTTCGGCTGCGTAGGGTCGGGACGTGGGCACCGTGGACATCCGACCGTTCGACGAGGGTGACGCCGAGGGCGTCGCCCGGCTCGCCACGGCCGTGCAGTGGCCGTCACTGACCGACCCCGCGGTGGTACGTCGGGTGTGCTCCGCGCCCGGCGCCTCGTCGTACGTCGCCGTCGACGACGCCGCCGTCGTCGGGTGGGCCCAGGCGCTCGGCGACGGCGTGCTCCAGTCCCACCTGAGCTTCGTGGCGGTCCGCCCGGACCACCGCCGGCGCGGCATCGCCCGGCTGCTGGTCGTCGCGACCTTCCAGGCGACCGGGACCAAGCGCATGGACCTGATCAGCGACTCCGCGGAGCAGTTCTACACGCAGTTCACGCACCGGCCGATGCGTGGCTTCAGGATCTACCCGGGCGCCTGAGCTAGAGACCGGTGAGCACGTCGGCGACGACCGGGGCCAGGGCGCGCAGCGCCTTGCCGCGGTGGGAGATCGCGTCCTTGTCGTCGGGCGACAGCTCGGCCGAGGTGTGGTCGCGACCGGTCGCGGCGGTGTCGTCGGCGACGAACAGCACGTCGTAGCCGAAGCCTCCCGTGCCTCGCTGCTCCCGGATGATCCGTCCGGCCATCGCGCCGTGCACGATGTGCTCGGACACACCACCGGCGCCGACCGGGTAGGCGAAGGCGACCGCGCAGGTGAAGTGCGCGCCGCGGCGCTCGTCGGGGACGTCGGCGAGCTGCTCGAGGAGGAGCCGGTTGTTGGCCGCGTCGTCCTTGGAGGTGCCGGCCCAGCGCGCCGACAGCACGCCCGGCATCTGGTTGAGGGCGTCGACGCACAGCCCGGAGTCGTCGGCGATCGAGGGCAGTCCGGTCGCCGCCACGCCCGCCCGCACCTTGATCAACGCGTTGCCCTCGAAGGTCGGCTCGGTCTCGGCCGGCTCGTCGTAGTGGGCGACGTCGTCGAGGCCGAGGACCTCGATGTCGGGCACGTGCTCGACCAGGAGCCGGTGCATCTCGGCGATCTTCTTGGCGTTGCGCGAGGCCACGAAGACCTGGACGCGCTCGGTCGTCGGGCCGGAGCTCATCGAGCCAGCGCCTCCTGCTGGATCACGGTCAGGTCGGCACAGCCCTTCTCGGCCAGCCCGAGCAGCACGTCGAGCTGGCCTCGATCGAACGGCGCGCCCTCGGCGGTGCCCTGCACCTCGATGAAGCTGCCCTCGCCGGTCATGACGACGTTCATGTCGGTCTCGGCCCGGACGTCCTCCTCGTAGGGCAGGTCGAGGCGCGGCTCCCCGTCGATGATGCCGACCGAGACCGCTGCGACGGTGCCGAGCAGGGGCTCGCCGGCCAGGGCGCCCTTGCCGGCCAGGTGCGCGCACGCGTCGGCGAGCGCGACGTACGCCCCGGTGATGGCGGCGGTGCGGGTGCCGCCGTCGGCCTGGAGGACGTCACAGTCGAGGACGATGGTGTTCTCCCCGAGCGCCTTGTAGTCGATGACCGCACGCAGCGACCGGCCGATCAGTCGGGAGATCTCGTGGGTGCGGCCGCCGATGCGGCCCTTGACCGACTCCCGGTCGGAGCGGGTGTTGGTCGAGGCCGGGAGCATCGCGTACTCCGCGGTCACCCAGCCCAGACCGGAGCCCTTGCGCCAGCGCGGCACGCCCTCGGTGGCGGAGGCCGCGCACAGGACCCGGGTGCCTCCGAACTCCACGAGCACCGACCCGGCCGCGTGGTCGAGCCAGTTGCGGGTGATCTTGATCGGGCGGAGCTGGTCGGGGGTTCGTCCGTCGGCGCGTGTCATGCGCCCGAGCCTAACGACGGGCACCGACCGGCCGACCACCAGATGGGTGGGCTACTTCGCCTCGGTGCGCAGCACCCGCCACAGTCCGACAGCCATGGGAAGAAGGATCCAGATCGACGTGGCCGTGGCCAGCTGGAGCCAGGCCTCGAGGTCCATCGACGTCGCGACCGGCTGGCCGGTCTGGGGGTCCACGCCGATGAGCGGGGTCTGCGCTGTCGAGAGGTCGATCCACGGCGCCGCATCGCTGAGCCACGAGATCAGCGTGAACAGCAGGTTGGAGACGATCGGTACGACGAAGAACACCACGATCGCGACAGCGGAGTTCAAGAACAGCAGCCCGAAGGCGAGGCCTTGGAGCACACCGAGCGACTGGAGCAGGGCGTACTTGCCGAAGCTGGCAACACCGACCTCCTCGAACGCGCCCGGCGCATCGGCCACGGCCGCAGCCGCGGCAGCCAGCGCCGTCGCCAGTGCGATCGCTGCCAGCCCGATCAGCAGCGCGGCGACGGTCTTGGCCGCGATGACGACCGGTCGCTTCGGGGTGAGGGTGAAGGTGACCAACGCGGTGCGCTGGGTCCACTCGCTGGTCACCAGCAGGATCCCGAGCACCGGCAGCAGGAAGCCCTGCGGCGTCGAGGTGGTGCCCAGGAAGTTGAAGAACGTGCGCTGGTCGCTGCCGCCGTTGTCGCCGAAGATGTAGAGGATCACCACGAAGGCGGCGGTCAGGACGGCGATCGCCACCATCAGCCACAGGCCGGCGCGGGTGTCGACCATCTTGCGGAGCTCGACGCCGACCTGCCGGGTGAAGGGCACCGGCCGGGTGTCGGAAAGGTCAAGGGTGGGAGCGCTCATGCGACGTCTCCTTCGCGCTGGGTCTCGGCGGTGAGCTGGAGGAACATCTCTTCGAGCCCGGCGCCGTCGGCGGGACGCAGCTCGACCAGCGCGATCCCGGCTGCTGCCGCGACCTTGCCGATCTGGGCGGGGTCGGCGTCGGAGCGGTAGCCCCCGTCCCCGGACGGCACGACGCTCAGGCCGGCGTCCTCCAGAGCCCGCCGGATCGCCCCGTCGTCCCCGGCACGCACATACGTGCCGGCGGTCTGCAACAGCTCGGCCTTCGTCCCCTGGGCGACGATCCGACCCTGCCCGATCACGATCAGCTCGTCGGCGATCACCTCGACCTCGTGGAGCAGGTGGGAGGAGAGCAGCACGGTGCCGCCGCGGTTGGCGTAGTCACGGAGCAGCCCCCGCATCCAGTGGATGCCGGCCGGGTCGAGACCGTTGGCCGGCTCGTCGAGGACCAGGACGGACGGGTCGCCGAGGAGCGCGTGCGCGATCCCGAGCCGCTGCCGCATGCCCAGGGAGTAGTTGCGCACCCGACGCTTGGCCTCCTCGTTGCTGAGGCTGACCAGTGCGAGCATCTCCTCCACGCGGCTGCTCGGCAGCCCCATCGTCTTGGCTCCCAGGGTCAGCACCTCGCGCCCGGTGCGGCCGCCGTGCTGAGCCGAGGCATCGAGGAGCACCCCCACGTGACGGCCCGGGTTGGGCAGGTCGCGGTAGTGGTGGCCGCCGATCGTGGCGACGCCCTGGCCGGTGCGGGTCAGCCCCACCAGGATCCGCATCGTGGTGGTCTTGCCGGCCCCGTTGGGGCCGAGGAACCCGGTCACCCGCCCGGGCTGGCACTCGAACGTGACGTCGTCGACGGCGACGAAGTCGCCGAACGCCTTGGTGAGCCCTTCCAGTCTGATCATGACCCCACCCTCTCCTACCGAACGGCGGCGCCGCATCCCTCTAAAGTCGGAACTGCGGGCCGCGGAGCCGTCGGCGTCCGTCCTGAGACTGACCCTCTCCGTGGGGTCAGGCGTCAGAGCTCGTACGTCGACCCGGTGGCCGCGAGCTCGACCGGGCCGTCGAAGGCCGCGACCGCCTCGGCCAACGAGACCTGCGCGTCGTGCCACGGCGGGATGTGGGTGAGCACCAGCCGGGCGGCCCCGGCAGCCGTCGCGGCCGCCGCGGCGTCGCCGCCGGTCAGGTGCAGGTCGACGGGGTTGTCGCGACCGGTCTGGAAGGCCGCCTCGGCCAGGAGGAGGTCCACTCCCTTGGCGAGCTCCACCAGGGCGTCGCACGGGCCGGTGTCGCCGGAGTAGGCCAGGACCGCGTCATCGGCCTCCACCCTCAACCCGAAGGCGGCGACCGGATGCACGACCCGGGTAGACCGGATCGTGAACGGCCCCAGCTCGATCGGCTGCTCGTCGTACTCGTGGAACGCGAACTCGGCACTCATGCCCGTCTCGACCGGGAGTCCGTAGGCGCGGGCAGCCTGCTTCTCGACCCCGGCGGGGCCGAACACAGGGATGCGCGGCCGGGGCCCGTCGGGGTGGTACTTCCAGATGACGTAGAGGCCGCTGAGGTCGAAGTAGTGGTCGGGGTGCAGGTGACTGAGCACCACCGCATCGATCTCGAGCGGGTCGATGAAGCGGTGCAGCGTCCCGAGCGCCCCGCTGCCGAGGTCGAGCAGCACCCGCCAGGTGCGCCCGTCCGGTGCGTCGGCCTCGACGAGGTAGCAGGAGGCCGCGGAGTCGGGGCCGGCGTAGGAGCCCGAGCAGCCGATGACAGTGAGTCGCATCAGACCACCACCCACGAGGTGGCCTGGGCGAGCTGGTGGACCGAGTCGAGCTCGGGGCCGAGGAAGCGACGGCCGATGCCGGCGAACTCGTCGGGCTGCCCGGTGGTGAGGAACCGGTGGACCGGCGGCGGCAGCGACGCGTCGCGCTCGAGACCGCGCTGCACGAGCAGCTTGTAGACGTCCTTGGCGGTCTCCTCGGCGCTGGACACCAGCGTGACCTGGTCGCCCATCACGTAGGACACGACGCCGGTGAGCAGCGGGTAGTGGGTGCAACCGAGCACGAGGGTGTCGATGCCGGCCGTGGTGAGGGGGTCGAGGTAGTCGTGGGCGACCGCGAGCAGCTCGGGGCCACTGGTCACGCCGGCCTCGACGAACTCCACGAACCGCGGGCACGCCTGCGTGTGCAGGGTGACGTGCGGCGCCGCGGTGAACGCGTCGTCGTAGGCCATCGACTCAGCGGTCGCGCGGGTGCAGATGACGCCGATGCGACCGGTGCGGCTGGCCGCCACCGCACGTCGGGTCGCCGGGTGGATCACCTCGACGACCGGCACCGGGTAGCGCTCGCGGGCATCGCGCAGCACGGCAGCGCTGGCGGAGTTGCACGCGATCACCAGCGCCTTCACACCCTGCTCGACGAGATGGTCGAGGCACTCCAGGGCATACTCGCGCACCTCGCCGATCGACTTGGGACCGTAGGGCTGGCGAGCGGTGTCGCCGAGGTAGAGCACCGGTTCGTGCGGCAGCTGGTCGAGCACGGCGCGGGCCACGGTGAGTCCACCGAAGCCCGAGTCGAAGATCCCGACGGGTGCATCTGCCATCCCACCAGGCTAGTGGCAGCCTCCCCCGGAGATCGCACCCGAGCGACCCACGTCACCCTGCGATCCCGGTCACGCTCGCGCCCGGGTCAGTCAGCCACCCTCAGCCAGGTGACGCGGCCGCCGCGCCCCCTCAGGTGGTGCTGCCGGAGTCCTGCTCGCCGTCCTCCTCGGCGGTGCCGCCCTGATCCGGCGCAGGGACGCCGCGCTGCCCGGAGTCACCATCACCGTGCCCGTCCCGGGAGTTATCGCCGCCGGGGAGGCCGCGCCCGTCGCCGTCCCGGTCCGGGAAGCCCTGCATCCGACCGGTGTTGCCGGAGACCGGCGTGAGATCCTCGCCGGTCGCGTTGCCGAGGGCGTAGCCGCCGAGACCGCTCACCACCACCAGGCCGGCCGCCACTGCCGCCGCGGCAGGCACCCCCAGCGTGGTCCGTCGTTCCCGCCAACGGGTGCGGTTCGGCGATCCGGGAGCGGAGTGCTCCGGGGTGGACCGGTCCTCCGCTTCAGGTGCCGGCACCGTCTCGGTGGGCTGCTCGGCGGTCGACCCGTCGCGACCGGCCTCCCCGCGGGAGTCGGTGCTGGTCGGGTCGGACTGCTGGTCGTCGGTGGCCATCGGGGTCTCCTTCTCCAAGTGATGACCCCACGGTGTTCCGTGGACGTGAGGAAAGGCTCTCCCCGTCCTGTGCCCCGGCTGTGAGTCCTTGTCAGCCCGTCGTCGGGGGACGCTCGTTGTACACCCCGGCGAACGGCTGTCCGGACAACCTCTGGATCGCGTTCATGATCTCGTCGGTGACGACCCGGCGGGCGCGCCCCGACGGCACCCCGTCGAAGCGGTCCTGGAAGCGAAGCGGCTGACCGAACCGCACCGTCACGTCCGCACGCCGCGGCAGCCGCGAGCCGACCGGCTGGATGTGCTGGGTGCCGATGACACCGACGGGCACGACGGGGGCGCCGGAGGTCAGCGCGAGGTGAGCGACTCCGGTGCGGCCACGGTAGAGCCGCCCGTCGCGCGAGCGGGTGCCCTCTGGGTAGATGCCGAAGGCCTGGCCCTTGCCGAGCACGTCGAGGGCGATGTCGAGCGAGGCCAGCGCGGCGCGGGTGTCGTCACGGTCGACCGGGATCATCCCGAGCCCCTGGAACCACGCCCGGATCGCCGCCCCCTTGATCCCGGTGCCGGTGAAGTAGTCCTCCTTCGCGAGGAACACCACCTGCCGCGGTGCCACGATCGGGATCACCATCGAGTCGGCGAAGGACAGGTGGTTGCTGGCCACGATGACCGGTCCGTGGGAGGGGACGTTGTCGGTCCCCTCGACGGTGGGTCGCCAGACCGCCTTGGACAGCGGTGCGATGACGGCGTGCATCAGGCCGTAGAACATGGGCTCAGCCTGCCATTCCGCGGCGGCGGACCGCGAGCACGCCACCCGCGACGAGTGCGAGCAGCAGGATTCCCAGTCCGCCCCACCAGGCGGCGCCGACGCCGTCGTCCTCCGCGGCGGTGGACGAGGTCTCCTCGGGAGCCGGTGCCCCCTGCTGCGTGCCCGCCGCACCGGACGCGGAGGCAGAGGGGGACGCAGAGGCAGCGGACTCGGCCATCGTGGGCTCCCCCTCGACGTCCCCGACCAGCTCGACCTCGATCCGCAGCGGGGCCGCGAAGCGGGTGTCGTCGTCGAGCCGACCCATCTCGACGCTGAACCAGTAGTCCCCCGCCAGGCTCACCGCATCGACCGCGGAGTCGTTGAGCCTCGGCGTTGCGCAGCCGCACGGGAGCGAGCACGAAGGTGAGCGGCTCCACGTCGACTCCGTCGTAGAACCCGCTGTCGTCGACCTCGTCACCGGGGTAGCTCAACGAGCCGAGGCTCTGGCGGTACGGCGTGAACGCCCGCAGCGCGACCGTGTTGCCCTGGAGGCCGAGCACCTCGTCGGCCAGTGGTTCAGCCTCGGGGATGATCCGCACCCGCGCCGACTGGCCCCAGCCGACCGGAACCTTGTAGAGCAGCTGCTCGCCGGGTCTCAGCGTGTCGGAGAAGACCCCCGGGCCGAGCATTGGGGCGTCGCCGAACCCGGCTCCGCCCAGCACCGGCTCCGGCTTGCCGCGCACGTCGGCCGGCTCCACGTACTCGTCGGTGTCCTGCACGCCTGCCGGGAGCGACTCCACGTCGGCGACAGGAGGCTGCTCGACGACGACGAGCTCGAGGTCCTTGGTGATCGTGTCGTCGCCGTACTCCACCTCGACCAGCAGGGAGTCGGACTCGAAACAGGCCTCGTCGACGCCGACGCTCACCCCGGGCACCAGATGGATCCCGGTGCTGATGATCGAGCGCTCCTGAAGGACGTTGACACGGCGGTCGTAGGAGTCGTCACAGTCCTCACCCTCGGGCGTGCGCACCCTGAGCTCGAGACGCTCGACCAGCTCACCGGACCCGGCGGGTCGGGTGGTGACGCCGACCTGGAGCCCGGCATCCGGCTCCTTCTCGACCCGGTAGTAGCGGGTGGTCTCCCCGCGCGGGATGCGGTCGGTGTGCTGCCCCGGCCCGATCGTCGGGGCGTCTGCCTCGGTGGCGCCGCCGTCGACGGCCTCGCCCTGCACGGAGAAGCGGCGGAGCGACCGGACGCTGACGCTGACCAGCGAGCCGGCCAGCTCGTCGGGGTCGGAGACGTCGTAGTAGGTGCCACCACCGGCGCGGGCGACGCACTCCAACGCGCGGCGGGCGGGGCCGCGTACGTCGAGACCCACCACGTTGATCGTCAGGTCGATCCCGCCGCGACGCAGCTCGCGGGCCACGCGGCAGGGGTCCGGCGCGCACGTGGGCTCACCGTCGGAGAGCAGCACGATCGTGCGCTTGCCCGAACGGCCGAGGTCCTTGGCTGCGCCCCTGAGCGCGTTGCCGATCGGGGTCTCGCCGTACGGCTCGTAGGAGGCGATCTCCGCGGTCAGGGACCCCCGGTCCAGCGGGCCCACCGGGACGACGTTCTGGGTGTCGGTGCACGCGCCCCGGTCGCCCCGGGAGAACACGGTGGCCCCGAAGACCCGCATCCCGACCTCGGCGTCGTCGGGCAGGGTGTCCACCACGTCGGTCAGGGCCGCTCTGGCGGCCTCGATCTTGGTGCCGCCGCCCGGCGCCGGCTGGGCCATCGAGCCCGAGGAGTCCAGCACCAGCACCAGCCGACCCTCGACCGAGGCGGTGCTTCCCGGCCGCTCCCCTGCCACGCCCGGGGTGCCGGGAGCGACGAGGAGCGCGGCGACCAGAGCGGCCAGCACGGACGTGATGTGGACGGACCGCATGGTGACTCCCCCGAGACGGTGGACAAGAGCTCCCGCAGCCTAGCGACCGGTCAGGACGCGGCCGCTGCGCTGACCACCACCCTGGCCGCACGACGTCCACGGAGGCGCACGCCGAGCGTCACCAGGCCGAGGCCCACGCCCATGATCAGCAGCGTCACGACGCCGTAGGAGAGCGGGAAGGTGCCCGGTGCGAAGGCGCTGTGGTCGCCCTCGAGGCGGGCCAGCATCAGGTAGGCGCCCTGGAAGGTGAAGGCCCAGGAGTAGAGCGCGACGTAGCCGATGTAGGCGGCGACCTGGCTCTTCAGGAAGTAGCCCAACGGGAGGGCGAAGAGGACCGTGACGACCGCGATCATCGGGCCGCACCCCGTGCAGGGGTGAGCATCGTGACCACGGAGAAGACGGTCACGAGCACGAAGGCGCCGACGCCCAGCTTGAGCTCGGCGGGTACGTCGACGAAGAAGGCAGGCAGCGCGGTGATCGCCGAGATCACCCGTGCAGCGGCGACGATCCGGACCGCCGCCCGGGCGCGGGTGAGCCAGGCCCAGGCGACGCCGACCACGCTGAGGACTCCCAGGAGCGTGCCGAGCACGAGGATCGCGAAGGGCGGTCCGACCTCACCCGCGGGGGTCGGGAAGAAGACGGCGGTGCAGTCACCGATCCCCAGCAGCAGCGCCAGCACGAGACCGACGTGGTTGAGGCGGCTGAAGCTGGGGCGCGGGGTGGTGCCCGGCTCGACGTTCACGTGAGTGGTCATGGTTGGCTCCTTGGTGGGCGGTGTGAGAGCACCAGCCTGTGGCGTCGTCGGGCTCGTCGGACCGGGCGACGTTCCGGCCGGCCCGGGAGGTCTCCCGGACCCACCCGGGAACGGATTCCCGGGTCAGGACGGTCCACCGGCACCATCATGGTCAGGTGAGCCCCCCGCCGGAAGAGCCGCGCGCGAGCAGCACTCCGCCGAGACCCGGACCGATCCGCGTCGTGCTGGCCGACGACCACCTCGTCGTGCGCAAGGGCCTGCGCGCCCTCCTGGAGTCGCTGGGCGGCTTCGAGGTCGTCGGCGAGGCCGGCGACGGTGAGCAGGCGGTGCGGGAGGTGCAGCTGCTCCGGCCCGACGTCGTCGTGATGGATCTGTTCATGCCGGGCGTGGACGGGGTCGAGGCGACCCGGCGGATCCGCGCCGCCTGCCCGACCACCAACGTGCTGGTGCTGAGCATGGCCGACGAGGACGCGGTGGTGCTCAGCGCGATGCGGGCAGGTGCTCGCGGCTACCTGCTCAAGGGTGCCGGCCAGGAGGAGCTCGAGCGGGCACTGCGCGCGGTGGTGGCCGGCGAGGCGATCTTCGCCCCCGGGGTCGCGGCCCGGCTGCTCGACCGGCTGGCCGGCGGCACGGCCGACGACGAGCTGCCGTTCCCGACGCTCACCGCCCGGGAGCGCGAGGTGCTCGAGCTCGTCGCGCGCGGGCAGCGCAACGCCGTGGTCGGGCAGAGCCTCGGGATGGCCGCCAAGACCGTCGCCAACCACCTCTCGTCGATCTTCGTCAAGCTCCAGGTGACCGACCGCTCGGAGGCGATCGTGCGGGCCCGCGAGGGCGGACTCGGAGGCGGGCCGTGACGGCCTCGTGGTGGACGCTCGCGCTGGCGGGTCTCGGACTGGTCACGGCGTCGGTGGTCGTCGGCGTGCGTCGCCGCCCGTCCGCGCCGTGGCGCCAGTGCGCTCTCCTCGGGGCCGCAGGAGCGGCCTTGATGCTCGCTCCCCTCCTGCACACGTTGGGCCGCGACGGGGGTGCCCGCCTCGCCTGGACCCTGGGCGGGCTGGTGCTGGCACCGGTGGCACTCGCGCTCTACCCCGACGACCGCCCGCCGCCGGTGCTCGGCTGGTGGGCGCTGACCCCGGTGGTGGCGACCGGCGCCCTCTCGATCGTCTATCCGGTGCTCTACGCGGAGGGCGTCGGCGGCCCGGTGCAGTACCTCCTCCTCGGCGTCCTGCTGTGGTGGCGGCACGCCCACCTCGCCGCCGACGATCCGGACCGCCGTTCGGTCGTCTGGCTCGCTCTCGGGCTGGGCGCCGGCGGGCTGGCCGGGACGCTCGCCGGTTTCGCACTCGCCCCCGCCTGGGCCGTCGCCGTGGTCGCCGTCAGTGTCACGGTGGGGATCGCCTGCCTGACGATCGGACTGGTCGCGCCGGACCTCGGCGACGTGCGTTCGGTGACCGTCACGGTCGCCGTGCACACGGTGGCCGGCCTGGTCGTGGTCACCGTCTTCTCGTCCGTACTCGCGGCGCTCGACGTCGCCGGCGCTGCCCGGACCACGTCGGGTGGCTCGCTCGGCGTGCTGGCGGCCCTGCTCGCCGTCGGCTACCACCCACTCGCCACCGTCTTGCGAGGTGTCGTGGACCTGCTGATCTTCGGCGACCGTCGTGACCCGTTGGGCACCGTCTCCGACCTCGGCGACCGCCTCGGCGAGGGCCCGATGGAGGCACTGGCCTCCCTGCGCAGCTCGCTGGCTCTCCCGCATCTCGCCCTCCTCGACCCGGCCGGCGCGGTCCTCGCCTCTTCCGGCGACGCCACCACGCGCGTGGTGCAGCTTGCGCTACGACCTGGTGAGCCCGACCGGGGACAGCTCGCGGTGGGGCTGCGGGTCGGGGAGGTCGCCCTGGCTGCCCGTGACCGCCGCGTCCTCGAGGCCGTCGGCGGGCCGCTCCTCCAGCTGCTCGAGGCCCGGGCACTGGGCGTGGCGCTCCAGGAGTCCCGGACCCGGGTGCTCCTGGCGGTGGAGGAGGAGCGTCGGCGGATCAGGCGCGACCTGCACGACGGGCTGGGCCCGCGTCTGAGCGGCCTCGCCTACACCGCCGATGCCGCAGCCAACACCCTCGACGCGGCCGCGGGCGATCCCGCGGTCGTGGGGGCCCTGCTCGACGACCTGCGGACCGGTTCGCGCGAGGCCATCAGCGACGTACGGCGTCTGGTGGACGGGCTGCGGCCGCCGGCCCTGGACCAGGTCGGCCTGGTCGAGGCGGTGCGCCAGCACGGCCAGACGCTCCGGGGCGACGGGGGCCGGAGGATGCAGGTCGAGGTCCGGGCCGAGCGGGCCCTTCCCCCCTTGGAGGCGGCCGTCGAGGTGGCGGCGTACCGGATCGCCGTGGAAGCCCTCACCAACGCGGCCCGGCACTCGCAGGGCACCCGGTGCGAGGTGGTGTTCCGGCACGACCAGGGACGGCTCGCGGTCGAGGTCTGCGACGACGGCCCCACCTCGGAGCGGTGGCACCCCGGCGTCGGACTGGGCTCGATGCGGGAGCGCGCCGAGATGCTCGGCGGCACGTTCGCCGCCGGGGCGGGCGTGGTGCGCGCGTCCCTGCCGGTCTGAGTCGGGCTCAGAGCGGGAACGGCAGCCGTGGCTGCGGTGGTCCGAGGGTGGGGTCGACGCCGTCGAACATGCTGCTGATCGACTCCCCGGCGTGCACCCGGCTGATCGCCTCGGCGAAGAGCCCGGCGACCGAGATCACCTTCAGCTCCGGCCAGTCGGCGGGCGGCACCGTGTCGGTGGTGACCACCTCGGTGATCATCGGGTGCCCCCGCAGCCGGTCGACGGCCTTGCCGACGAACAGCCCGTGCGTGCAGGCCACGGCAGCGCCCGTGCAGCCGATCTCCTCGAGCTTGTCGAGCAGCTCGACGATGGAGCCGCCGGTCGCGATCTCGTCGTCGAGCACGAGCGCCCGCTTGCCGGTCACGTCGCCGACGATGTCGTCGATCACGACCCGGTCGTCGGCGAGCCGGCGCTTGCTGCCCGCTGCCACGGGTACGCCGAGCAGGCGGGCGAACTGGGTGGCGGTCTTGGCGTTGCCGAGGTCGGGCGAGACCACGACGGTGTCGGTGAGGTCCTGGCCGGCGAAGTGGTCGGCGAGCACCCCGAGGGCGGTGAGGTGGTCGACGGGCACGGAGAAGAAGCCGTGCACCTGCGGAGCGTGCAGCGTCATCGTCAGCACCCGGGAGACACCGGCGGTGGTGAGCATGTCGGCGACCAGACGCCCACCCAGGCTGATCCGGGAGGCGTCCTTCTTGTCCGAGCGGGCGTAGGCGTAGTGCGGTATCACCGCGGTGATCTGCTGGGCGCTGGCCCCCTTGGCCGCGTCGACCATCAGCAGCAGCTCCATCAGGTGCTCCTGGGTCGGCGGCACCAGCGGCTGCACGATGTAGACGTCGCGCTGCCGGCAGTTGGCCTGGAGCTGGGCCTGCAGGCAGTCGTTGCTGAAGCGACTGATCTCGACCGCGGACAGCGACACGTTGAGCGCGTCGCAGATGGCGCTGGCGAGGGGACGGTGGGCCGACCCGCTGAAGACGACGATCTCACGCACGCGGTTGTTTCCCCTGGTCCCGATGACGGCTCGGCGGCGCCACGATAACCCGACCCGCGACGTCCTGACGAGAGCCAGATCGCGCCGTGGACGTCATCGATTGGTCACGAACTGCAGGTTTCGCAGGCCGGAACCTGCGGTTGGGGACCAAACCGCATGCCTGGGCTACGCCCAGAGCTGGCCCTCGAGCCGGTCCTCGGCCTCGTCGATGGTGCCCTCGTAGGCTCCGGTGGAGAGGTACTTCCAACCGCCGTCGCAGACGACGAACACGATGTCCGCCCGCTCGCCGGCCTTGACCGACTTGCTGGCCTGGCCCAGGGCGGCGTGCAGGATGGCGCCGGTGGAGATGCCCGCGAACAGGCCCTCGAGCTCGAGGAGCTCGCGCACACGGCGGACGGCGTCGCGTGGGCCGACGGAGAAGCGGGCGTCGATCAGCGTCGCGTCGTAGAGCTCGGGCACGAAGCCCTCGTCGAGGTTGCGCAGACCGTAGACGAGCTCGCCGTAGCGCGGCTCGGCGGCGACGATCCGCACCTCCGGCTTGTGCTCGCGGAAGAAGCGGCCGGCGCCCATCAGGGTTCCGGTGGTGCCCAGGCCGGCGACGAAGTGCGTCACCGTCGGCAGGTCGGCGAGGACCTCCGGAGCGGTGCCCTCGTAGTGCGCGAGCGCGTTGGCCGGATTGCCGTACTGGTAGAGCATCACCCAGTCGGGGTGCTCCTCGGCGATGCCCTTGGCGACCCGGACCGCCTCGTTGGAGCCGCCGGCCGCTGGGGAGGAGACGATCTCGGCGCCCCACATCCGCAGCAGCTGCCGGCGCTCCTGGGAGGTGTTCTCCGGCATCACGCAGACCAGCCGGTAGCCCTTGAGCGAGGCCGCCATGGCCAGCGAGATGCCGGTGTTGCCCGAGGTCGGCTCGAGGATGGTGCAGCCGGGGCGGAGCCGACCGTCCTTCTCGGCTTCCTCGATCATCTTCAGCGCGGCCCGGTCCTTGATCGACCCGGTGGGGTTCTGGTCCTCGAGCTTGGCCCAGAGACGTACGTCGGCGCTGGGCGACATCCGCGGCAGCCCCACCAGCGGCGTACCGCCGACCGAGGCGAGCAGCGAGTCGAACCGCACGGCGCGGCTCAGCCGCCCGCGACAGCAGGCAGCACGACGACCTGGTCGCCCTCACCCACGCTGGTGGCCAGACCACCGGTGAACCGCACGTCCTCGTCGTTGACGTAGACGTTCACGAAGCGGCGCAGGTCGTCCTGGCCGTCGTTGTCCTGCACCAGCCGGTCCTTGAGACCGGGGTGGTTGCTCTCGAGGTCGTCGATGAGCTCGGACAGGGTCGTGCCGTCGCCGGACACGGCCTTCTCGCCACCGGTGTAGGTGCGCAGGATGGTCGGGATGCGGACCTCGACTGCCATCAGTCGTGACTCCTCAGCTCGTCGGAAGACGCGGCGACGGCGACCTGTTCCTCGGTCACCTCGCCGTCGATGATTCTGTAAGACCTGAACTCCACCGGGCCGTCGTTATTCCCGTGCTCGCGTGTGCTGACCAGCACATAGTGGGCGTTCGGCTCCATCGCGAGGCCGATGTCGGTCCGTGAGGGGTAGGCCTCGGTGGCCGTGTGAGAGTGGTAGACGACGACCGGTTCCTCGTCGCGCTGGTCCATCTCCTTGTAGAGGGCGAGCAGGTCCTGGCTGTCGAACTCGTAGAACGTCGGCGAGCTCGCCGCGTTGACCATCGGGACGAACCGCGCCGGCAGGTCCGACCCCTCGGGGCCGGCGACGATCCCGCAGGCCTCGTCGGGGTGGTCCTTCTTGGCGTGCGCGACGATCGCGTCGTAGGTCTCCTGATCGATGCGCAGCACCCTTCGAGCGTAGGGGCCGCCGCCGGACCGGCTCACCGGCCCACCGCCGCGTCCGGATGGCGAGACGGAGCAGGAGGTCAGCGCGAGAGCGCCGCCACCAGGGTCTCCTGGAGGTAGCCGACCCACTCGTAGATGTCGTGGACGTGGGTGCGGGCGTCGTCGTCGGGCAGCGACATCCAGAAGTCCTCGTCGCCCTCCTCGACGCCGAGCCGCGTCGCGAGCGCCAGGCGTACGTCGGTGAAGGAGCGCAGCCACGACGTCGCGTCGCCGGGGTCGAGCTCGACGTCGATGTGCAGCCCGTC
The DNA here is from genome assembly GCA_963772415.1 of uncultured Actinomycetota bacterium. Taxonomy (GTDB): domain Bacteria; phylum Actinomycetota; class Actinomycetes; order Propionibacteriales; family Nocardioidaceae; genus Nocardioides_B. Next base: position 42,251 of record CAVYWU010000010.1, read on the forward strand.
CTCGCTGAGCTCGTCGGGGAGCCCTGCCTCTTCCAGGGTGTCGATGATCAGCACCGCCGAGCTCGCCTTGGTGTCGCGCAGGGCGCCCTCGGTGAACCGGCGGAACTCGCCCGCCGCCTCCTCGTCGTCGGGGTAGGCGGTCGGGAACAGCCGGGCCAGCACGGGGTCGTCGGGAGCCGTGGTGGGTCCGCTGAAGTCGAGGAGCTGCTCCAGGGGGTCGACCGAGGTCGCCGGGGCGGCCACCTCGTTGCGCAGCAGCTCGACGAGCTGGGAGGCTAGGGAACGCAGCAGGTCGGCCTCGAAGCCCGTGAAGGTCGCCAGCGCGCCACCACCCCGTCGCCGCTCGAACCCACCGCTCATTCGGCCTTCTCCATCGTGGCCCAGAGCCCGTACTCGTGCATTGCCTGCACGTCGCGCTCCATCTCCTCACGCGTCCCGTGGGACACCGTGGACTTGCCGTCCTCGTGCACCTGCATCATCAGCTTCTCCGCCCGCTGCCGCGGATAGCCGAAGTAGGTCTCGAAGACATAGGCGACATAGCTCATCAGGTTGACCGGGTCGTTCCAGACGACGGTCGACCAGGGGTGGTCCAGCGCGAGCGCCTGGTCGGGCTCCGCAGTCTCGACGGGCATGGACGTGGACACGGGGATCATCCTAGGAGCCGACCGGCTGCCCGGTACGGCACCCCGCCAGCCCTAGGGTGTGTCCGTGACGACGGCGCTGCTGACCGACCACTACGAGCTGACCATGCTCCAGGCCGCGCTGGCCGGGGGCACTGCCGAGCGGCGCGCGGTCTTCGAGCTGTTCCCGCGCTCGCTCCCCGCCGGCCGCCGGTACGGCGTCGTGGCCGGTGTCGGCCGGGCGCTCGACGCGATCGAGGAGCTCGTCTTCGACGACGCCGCCCTCGACTCGCTGCGCTCGGGAGGCGTGGTCGACGAGGCCACGCTGGCCTGGCTCGCGGACTACCGCTTCGACGGCGACGTCTGGGGCTACCCCGAGGGGGAGGTCTACTTCCCCTACTCCCCCGTGATGGTCGTCGAGTCGACCTTCGCCGGCGCCGTCGTGCTGGAGACCGTGCTGCTGTCGATCCTCAACCACGACTCGGCGATCGCCTCGGCGGCGTCACGGATGACCTGGGCTGCCGGCGGCCGCCCGTGCATCGAGATGGGCTCGCGCCGTACCCACGAGGAAGCGGCCGTCTCGGCGGCCCGGGCGGCCTACGTCGCCGGCTTCGAGGCCACCTCCAACCTCGCTGCCCGGGAGCGCTACGGCATCCCGACGACCGGCACGAGCGCGCACAGCTTCACGCTCCTGCACGACACCGAGCGAGACGCGTTCGCCGCCCAGGTCGCCTCCCTGGGCAGCGGCACCACCTTGCTGGTGGACACCTACGACGTGCGCGAGGCGGTCAGCACGGCCGTCGAGGTCGCCGGCCCCGGCCTCGGTGCGGTGCGGCTCGACTCGGGGGACCTCGGCGAGCTCGCCCACCAGGTGCGCGCCCAGCTCGACGAGCTCGGCGCCACCGGCACGCGGATCATCGTCACCTCCGACCTCGACGAGCACGCGATCTCCGCGCTCGCCTCCGCACCCGTCGACGGCTACGGCGTGGGCACCTCGCTGGTGACCGGTAGCGGGCATCCGACGTGCGGCTTCGTCTACAAGCTGGTCGCCCGGGCAGGTGACGACGGCGTCCTGGTCGACGTGGCCAAGAAGAGCAAGGACAAGGTCTCGGTGGGCGGCCGCAAGTGGGCGCTGCGCCGCCGCACCCCGACCGGTGTGGCCGAGGCAGAGGTCGTCGGCGTCGGCACACCGCCCGTCGACGACCGCGAGGGTGTCGGCGACCGCCCCCTGCTGGTGCCGCTCGTGCGGGACGGCGAGGTCGTCGGCCGGGAGGACCTGGCCGTCGCGCGGGAACGCCACCGGGCCGCACGCGACGAGCTGCCGCTGCCGGCGCGCCAGCTCTCCCGAGGGGAGCCGGTCATCCCGACGATGCACGTCCCACCCGTGGCAGGGTGAGCGGATGGCACTGCTCACGTGTGACTTCTTCTCCGAGTCCCTCGAGTTCGGCACGTCGATGACGGTGGTGCTGCCGCAGCCGACGGTCGGCCAGGTCGGCGTCGACCCCGGTGCCGACGACCAGGCTCCTCCGCCCTTGCTCTACCTCCTGCACGGCCGCTCCGACGACCACACCGCCTGGCTGCGCTACACCTCCATCGAGCGCTACGCCTCGGCCGCCGGGGTCGCAGTCGTGATGCCCGCAGTCGCGCGCAGCTTCTATGCCGACGAGGCGACCGGCCACCGCTACTGGACCTACCTCTCCGAGGAGCTGCCCGAGATCGTGCAGCGGTTCTTCCGCGTCGGCGACCGGCGCGAGGACACGTTCGTGGCCGGGCTCTCCATGGGTGGGTACGGCGCCCTGAAGTGGGCGTTCACGCAGCCCGAGCGGTTCGCGGCGGCGGCCAGCCTCTCCGGGGCCGTCGACGTCGCCGGGTTCACCAAGGACCCGACCCGGCGCGAGGAGCTGGTGACCCGCGTGTTCGGTGGCGAGCCCGGCCCCGGCGACGACCTCTACGCGCTGCTCGACAAGGCCGTCCCGGCCTCTCTCCCGGAGCTCTACGTCTCCTGCGGCACCGAGGACTTCCTCCACGACGTCAACCTCACCTACGTCGAGGCGCTCCGCGCCCGCGGCCTCGACCCGGTCGTCGACTTCCGGCCGGGCGAGCACGAGTGGGGCTTCTGGGACACCGACATCCAGCGAGTGCTGGACTGGTTGCCCCTCCCCGGACGCGATCATCGTGGCTAGGGTCGGCCCATGAAGCGTGCCCTGGTCGTCGTCGACGTGCAGAACGACTTCTGCGAGGGCGGCAGCCTGGCCGTCCCCGGCGGCGCCGAGGTCGCGTTCGCCATCAGCGCGTTGCTGAGGCACTGGACCGATCAGGACCACCACGCTCCGGCGTACGACGTCGTCGTGGCCACCCGCGACCACCACATCGACCCGGGCGACCACTTCAGCGAGGATCCCGACTTCGTGGACAGCTGGCCGGCTCACTGCGTGGTCGGCACCGACGGCGAGGCCTTCCACCCCAACCTCGACCCGCAGCGCTTCGACGCGGTGTTCCTCAAGGGCGAGCACGCAGCGGCCTACTCCGGCTTCGAGGGGCGCGAACCGGGCGGGAGCGACCTCACCAGCTGGCTGCGGTCCCGTGAGGTCACCGACGTCGACGTGTGCGGGCTCGCCACCGACTACTGCGTGCGCGCCACCGCTCTCGACGCCGCCAAGGCGGGGTTCGGCACCCGGGTGCTGAGCGACCTGTGCGCGGGGGTGGCCCCCGACTCGACCACCGCGGCACTCGCCGAGATGGCCGAGGCAGGGATCCGGATCAGCTGAGCGACCGGGGCCACCACCGAGCACGACCAGGACGCCGGGAGGGCGGATGACCACGGCGCGACCGATGGTGGAGATGTTCGGAGAGCTCGCCGAGCGCCGGCGTGACCATCCCGCGCTGGTCGGGGCGAGCCGGACGGTGACCTACGGCGAGCTGTGGCAGCGGGCCAACCGGGTAGCGCACGCGCTGGCCGCCGACGGTGTCGGCGAGGGCCGGCGGGTGACCTACCTCGATCTCAACAACCCCGAGTTCTTCGAGCTGATGCTGGGCGCCGCCAAGATCGGTGCAGCGATCGCGCCGCTGAACTTCCGGCTGACCCCGCAGGAGCTGGGCGCCATCGTCGCCGACGCCGAGGCGACGGTGCTCGTCGTCGGGCCGGCCTTCGAGGCCGCCGTACCGGTCATCGAGGCAGCGGCACCCGGGCTCGAGCGGGTGGTGCGCACCGGCGAGGACTACGAGTCCTGGCTGTCGTCGGCCCCCGACGACGACCCGGGCCGGACCAGCGCACCTGACGACGTCGTCCTGCAGCTCTACACCTCGGGCACCACCGGTCAACCCAAGGGCGTCATGCTCACCAACGACAACTGCTCGGCCCTCCTCGACGTCGCCGAGGCCTGGGACGTCGACGAGACGTCGGTGTCGTTGGTCGCGATGCCGTTGTTCCACATCGGTGGTTCCGGCTGGGCCAACGTCTCGCTGGCTCGGGGTGGCACCAACGTGCTGGTGCCGATGATCGACCCCGCAGGCCTGCTCGACACCATCGAGAGGTCCCAGATCACCAATGCGTTCCTGGTGCCGGCGGTCCTCCAGATGCTGTGCGCGGTGCCGGGCGCCGACGACCGCGACTTCTCCAGCATCCGCTCGATCGCCTACGGCGCCTCGCCGATCACCCCCGCCGCTCTGGGCCGCTCCTTGGAGGTCTTCCAGGCGCCGCTGTTCCAGGTCTACGGACTGACCGAGACGACCGGGGCCGTCACCGAGCTCTCCTCGACCGATCACGACCCGGGCGGACCGCGCCAGCACCTGATGCGCTCGGCCGGCAAGCCCTACCCCTGGGTGCGGATGAAGGCGGTCGAGCCCGCCACCGGTCGGGACTGCGGGCCGGGAGAGGTCGGCGAGATCTGGATCAGCTCGGTGCAGAACTCGCCCGGCTACTGGCACAAGGCAGCGGCGACCGCGGCCTCGTTCGACGCCGACGGCTGGCTGCACACCGGCGACGCCGGCTACTTCGACGACGAGGGCTACCTGTTCCTGACCGACCGGATCAAGGACATGATCGTGACCGGCGCCGAGAACGTCTATCCGATCGATGTCGAGAGCGCGCTCTCCGAGCACCCGGACGTCGCCGACGTGGCGGTGATCGGTGTCCCCGACGAGCGGTGGGGCGAGACGGTCAAAGCCGTCGTCGTGCGCCGACCCGGCGCCACCCTCACCGAGGACGAGCTCGTCGAGTGGGCCAAGGACCGGGTCGCCGGCTTCAAGCGGCCCCGGTCGGTGGACTTCGCCGAGGAGCTCCCCCGCAACCCCTCGGGCAAGCTGCTCAAGCGGGTGCTGCGGGCGCCGTACTGGGCCGGCGTCGAGGGCCGCTCGATCTCCTAGGAGCCGCGGAAGGTCGGCTTCCGCTTCTCGGCGAAGGCGCGGATGCCCTCGGCGGCGTCGTCGGTGCCGAGCAGCACGCTCTGACCGGCCCGTTCGCGCGCCAGTGCTTCCTCCAGGTGGCCGAGCGTCGCGGCATTGACCGCCTTCTTGGTGGCGGCCTGGGCCAGGGGTGCACCGACGGCGACCCGTCCGACGACGTCCGCGACCGAGGACTCGAAGTCGGCATCGGCGACCAGGTGGGAGACCAGGCCGTTGGCGTAGGCCTCGCCCGCGGACATCGACTCTCCCAGCAGGGCCAGTCGCATAGCGCGCGCTCGGCCGAGGGAGGCGGCGAGCGTCGCAGTGGCGCCGCCGTCGGGCATCAGTCCGATCCGCGCGAAGGCAAGCACGAACGACGCCGACGCGGTCGCGACGACGAGATCGCAGGCGAGCGCGATCGAGCACCCGACACCGGCCGCGACGCCACCGACAGCAGCGACCACCGGGCGATCGGCCGCCAGCACCGCCCGGATGATCCGGTTGGCGGCGTCGACGGCCCTGTGGTCGAGCGGCTCCTCGCCAGTCACGTCGACCCCCGCACAGAAAGCGCCGCCCGCACCCGCGAGCACCACCACTCGCACCTCGTCGCGTGCGGGCACGCGCTCCAGCTCGGTGGCGAGACGGTCGCCCATCGCCGCGTCGAGCGCGTTGAGCCGCTCGGGCCTGTCGAAGGTGATCCTCAGGACGCCGCCCTCGGTCCGCACGTCGATGCCGTCGCTCATGGCAGCGACCCTAGAGCCAGCCGCCCGCGCACAACCCCCCAACAACTGTTTGACAGTCGGACAGGGCTGGGCGTATAACTCCCCAAGGAACCTTTGGGAGTAGGAGCCGATGACCGATGCCCAGCCGCCACCTCGGCGATGCGTGCCACCGCACACCCGGTGCGGCTGCGGATGCTGTCGATCCTGACCGGCGCCGCGATCAGCGCCGCCGAGCTGGCTCGCGAGCTGGAGATCAGCGCACGCGAACGCCTCCTACCACCTGCGCCTCCTGGCAGACGCGGGACTGGTGGTGGAGGCCGGTGAGGAGAAGATCCGCGGGGGCGTCGCCAAGCGCTTCCGGCACCCCTGGGAGTCCACGATGTCCGACGCCACCTCGCCGGCCCAGGAGGACACCGAGCTCTACCTGCGTGCCGTGGCCGAGGAGATGGTGCGGCGCTATGCGCACAGGCAGCCGGGCACCCGGGCCCTCACCACGGACGCCGAGATGTGGGTGACCCCCGAGGTGTGGACGCAGGTGGTCGCTCTGGTGGAGCAGGCCTCCCACCTCGTCCATGCCGAGGCCCAACCGCCGCGGACCCCCGGCTCCATCCACGTCAACCTGACTGCCGCGACGTTCGAGATGAGGAAGCGATGACCTGGGCCGCGTCCCTCCAGCCCCTGCGCAACCGCAACTTCGCGTGGTACTTCGGCTCCCGGATCGTCGACACGCTGGGGACGATGATGTCGAGCGTCGCGCTGGCGTTCGCGGTGCTGGCGATCAGCGACTCGGCCACCGCGCTCGGTCAGGTGCTCGCCGCGCACACGATCCCGATGGTCGTCTTCCTCCTGTACGGCGGCGTGATCGCCGACCGCTTCCCGCGAGCCCTCGTCATGCAGGCCTCCAACGTGCTGGCCGCGGCCTCGCAGGGACTGCTCGCCTTCCTCGTCATCACCGGACAGGCCGAGCTCTGGATGATGATCGTGCTGGCTGCCTTCAACGGCACCGTCGACGCGGTGGGCTTCCCCGCCATGGCCGGGATGGTCCCCCAGCTCGTCAAGCGCGAACAGCTCCAGCCGGCCAACGCACTGCTGTCGATGTCGCGGGGCGGCCTCACGATCATCGGGCCGAGCCTCAGCGCGCTGCTCGTCGTGACGGTCGGTGCCGGCTGGGGGCTCGCGTTCAACGCCCTGACCTGGGTGGTCTCGGCCGCGCTGCTGGTGCCCGTGAAGATTCCACCTCGGCCCCCCAAGACCGAGCAGACCAGCACTCTCCAGGACCTTCGCGAGGGTTGGACCTTGTTCTGGGGCACCACCTGGCTGTGGGTCGTCGTGGTCGCCTTCGCCTTCCTCAACGCGATCCACACCGGCGCCTGGTTCACGCTCGGACCGGTGGTGGCCAAGGACACGATCGGCATCCAGAGCTGGGGGTTCGTGCTCTCCGCGGAGTCGCTCGGGCTGCTCGCGATGACCGTGGTGCTGCTTCGCTTCCGCCTGCGCCGGCCGCTCCTGGTCGGGATGCTGGGCTGCGCGCTCTTCAGCCTGCCGCTGGTGATCCTCGGCGTCGACCCGCACGTGGTGGCTCTCGTGGTGGCCGCCTTCGTCGCCGGCGCGGGCATCGAGGTGTTCAGCATGGGCTGGAACCTCGCGATGCAGGAGAACATCGAGGACGACATGCTCTCCCGCGCCTACTCCTACGACGCGCTCGGCTCGTTCGTCGCGATGCCCGTCGGACAGCTCCTCTACGGTCCGCTCGGGGAGGCATTCGGCTATCGCAACGTCCTGGTGTGGAGCGGGGTCGCCTACGCGTCGATCGCCCTGCTCGCGCTCACGTCCCGCTCCGTACGCACCCTGGACCGCGCCTCGACCTCGACACCTGTCGAGAGCGCAACCCAGCCTGCGGCTCCGGGTTAGCCCGCGAGGCTGTCCCGCTGGCCGAGTGCGCGCTCGAGGCGCTCTCGGGCCATCCGCAGCGGAAACACGGCGGCCGGCTCGGGTCGCGCCCACAGATAGCCCTGTGCGCGCTGGCAGCCCAGCGCGCGGAGCGTGTCGGCCACGTCGCTGGTCTCCACGCCCTCCGCCACGACGGCCATCCCGAGGGCCTCGGCCATCGTGAGCATGGCGCTGACCAGCGCTCGCTGGCGCGCCGAGCTGCTGACCGCGTCCACGAAGGACTTGTCGACCTTCAGACCGGCCAGCGGGAACCTGTGCAGGTAGGACAGCGACGAGAAGCCGGTGCCGAAGTCGTCGAGGAGGAGTCGGATCCCGAGCTGGTCGAGCTCGGCGATGGCCTCGGCGGTCGCCAAGGAGTCGTCGAGAAGCACGGACTCGGTGATCTCCAGGCTCAGCGAGTGGAGCGGCAGGTCGTGCGAAGCCAGCGAAGCCGCGACGTCGGCGGCGAAGCCTGGCCGCAGCTGGCGCCCGGACACGTTGAGCGCGACGTGGAAGTCGGGGTCCACCGCACCGGTCGACCGCCAACCGGCCAGCACCCGGCAGCACTCCTCCAGGGCCCAGGTGCCGAGGTCGCCGATCAAGCCGCGGTCCTCGGCGATCGGGATGAACTCGTCCGGCGGCACCGGTCCGAGCTCCGCCGAGGTCCAGCGCAGCAACGCCTCGGCTCCGACGAAGCTGCCATCGGCGAGGTCGACGACCGCCTGGAAGACCAGCGAGAGCTCGTCGTGGGCGATCGCGCCGCGCAGGGCGTGGTCCACGGCCGCCTCGCGGTTGAGGTGCGCGCGCAGGGACTCGTCGTAGACGACGGCGGTGCCCCGCTGGACGGCCTTGGCACGGTAGAGCGCGACGTCGGCGTCGCGCAGCAGCGACTCGGCGGTGTCGTCCGGGCTCGAGGAGCGCACCACGCCGACGCTTCCCGAGACCGGCACCAGTCCCGGCTCGAGCATGGCCGGCTCCGCCCAGGCAGCGCGCAAGCGGGCCAGGAGAGAGTCGAGGTCGAGCCTGCCCTCCGGATCCCGGCAAACCACGGCGAACTCGTCGCCGCCCATCCGGGCCACCACGTCCTCCTCGCGCAGCGAGCGAACCAGACGGGGCGCCACCTCGATCAGCATCTGGTCTCCGACGTGGTGGCCGTGGCTGTCGTTGACGAGCTTGAAGTGGTCGAGGTCGATGAGCAGCACGACCACCCTGCCGCGGTCCTCGTCGCGCTGGGCGAGGGCGGTGTCGAGTGCGTCGGCGAAGCCGAGCCTGTTCAGGAGCCCCGTCAGAGGGTCGTGCAGGGCGGCCGTGTGCAGGAGGTCCTGGGCGCGCCGCATCCGCCGGGCGCCGCTGGCCACGAGCGTGCCCACCGCGACCACGGTGCCCATCGTCATCAGCCACACCGACACGGCCAGGGCCGGGGCGGCTCCGGTGAGGACCAGGGACAGCCCCAGGCACCCTCCGGTCCACGCCGTGTGGGCGAGCGCCTGCCGCCTGGGGAAGAAGAACGCGGCGTACGGCGTCGCCCAGGCGTAGAAGAGCCGGATGTCGTTGGCGGCCGGCCCGGCGGCGACGTAGCCGACGGAGATCACCACCTGGATCGCCGCGATGACGACGTGGAAGGTCCAGTGCGGCAGCCGGTCGGTCGGTCCCCAGATCAGGGTCAGGCCCAAGGTGACGGCGAGCAGCGCCATCGCCACGACGATCGGGTCCCCGCTGTCCTGGGGGTGCGGCACCACCGTCCAGACGATGGCCAGGGTGCCGCCGGCGGCATAGAGATAGCCCAGCGCTCGCGCCATCCAGGCCGGCGACATCTCCTCGTGCTCGAGCCGTGGCAGGACCTGCATCCCCCGACCGACCTTTCCCCCGGTTGATCTTTGTCGACCTCGCACGCGAGGTCCTCAGAAGTATCGGCAGGTCGAGGGCCTCACTTGCGCTTTTGGGGCAGCCACTTCTCCACGACGGCGTCCAGGACCGTGAGGTTGCGGTTGGTGCCCGGAGCGAGCGGCTTCTTGAAGGCGTTGAAGAGCTTGGCCTCCATCATCGAGCCGTCCAGCCAGACGTGGACGGCTCGCCCGATGACCTGGCACGCCTCCCCCGGCTCGTCCCAGGCCGCCATCGCCTCGGCGTCCGCGCCGGACGGCGACTCCCCGGACTTGAAGAGGTTGACGTAACGCTTCTCACCGGTGAGACCGCGGCCCGGCGCGAACGCACGCGCGTCGTCGTGCACCGCACGCAGCTCGGTCTCGGTGAAGACGATCGAGGGAATCTCGAAGCCGAACGTGGCGGCGAGCAGGGTCTCGAGCCCAGCCTCCACCTCGGCCACGCGCCGGGTGCTGCTGCGCAGCTTCACGTTGCCGGTCTGGATGTGCGTCTCGACGTCGTCGTAGCCGGCCTCGGTGAGCACGCCCCGCAGGTCGGCCATCGGCACCTTGCGCCTGGCCCCGAGGTTGATGGCGCGCAGGAACACCACGTAGGTCGGCATCAGGAGTTGGAGTACACCGCAGGGCCGCCGTCCTCACCGGACGAGTCGGGCCCGCGTCCGGCCTCCGGCTGAACGGGCCCGGCGTCCGGCCTCCGGCTGAACGGGCCCGCGTCCGGCCCAAGTCCAGGCGTACGCCGGGTCCTCAGCCGCCACGCCGGCCTCGCCGAGCTCGAGGGGCTTGAAGGTGTCGACCATGACCGCGAGCTCGTCGAAGTACTCCGCCCCCAGCGACGCCTCGATGGCCGAGGGCTGCGGCCCGTGGGCATAGCCGCCCGGGTGCACCGAGACCGAGCCGATGTTGATCCCCGAGCCCTTGCGTGCCTCGTAGTCGCCGCCGACGTAGAACATCACCTCGTCGCTGTCGACGTTGGAGTGGTAGTAGGGCACCGGGACCGAGTCGGGGTGGTAGTCGACCTTGCGCGGGCAGAAGTTGCAGATGACGAAGTTCCACCCCTCGAAGACCTGGTGCACCGGCGGCGGCTGATGCACCTTGCCGGTGATCGGCATGAAGTCCTCGACGTTGAACGTGTAGGGGTACAGACAACCGTCCCAGCCGACCACGTCGAAGGGATGAGTCGCATAGGTCATCCGGGTGCCGACCAGACCTGACGGACCGTTGCCACGGTGCTTGACCAGCACCTCGACGTCGCTCCCCTCCACCAGGAACGGCTCGTCCGGGCCGTACAGGTCGCGCTCGCAGTAGGGAGCGTGCTCGAGCAGCTGGCCGAACCTCGAGAGGTAGCGCTTGGGCGGGTGGATGTGGCTGTTGGCCTCGATGGCGTAGAGCCGACTCACCTCGCCGGGCACCCAGCGGTGGGTGGTCGCCCGCGGGATCATCACGTAGTCGCCGGTGCGGTAGGCGAGCACGCCGAAGACGGTCTCGACGACGCCGGCGCCCTCCTGCACGTAGACACACTCGTCGCCCACGGCATTGCGGTAGTACGGCGACGTAGCGCCACCGACGACGTAGGAGATCCGGACGTCACCGTTGCCGAGCACGAGACGCCGGTGCTGGACGGGGTCGAGCGAGTCCACCCCGCCCGCCGAGTCCGTCGTGTCCTCGAACAGGCCGTGCAGCTTGAGGTGGCGTGGCTTGAGCGGATGGTTGGCCGTGGTGGCGAGGTCCGGCAGCTCCCAGACCTGGCTGTCCACGATCGCCGAGGGCACGCCCGCGTGGTAGAGCAGCGACGAGTCGGAGGAGAAGCCCTCCTCCCCCATGAGCTCCTCGTAGCGCAGCGCTCCCTGCGCGTCGCGGAACACCGTGTGCCGCTTGCCGGGCACCTCACCGACCTGGCGGTAGTAGGTCATGGCCGTCCCTCCGATAATCGGACGCAGATGTCCGTTAGCGCCTCTCTGCGTTAGCCTCGCACCGTGTCTGACTCCTCGGCAACCCGTGCGACCACTGTCTCCCGGATCCCGGACGCTTTCGTGGGGTTCGTCGACGACGCGGCCATCTTCCCGCCCGGCGACGCCCCGCTGCCGGGTGCGCTCGCGGCCCACACGAAGCGTCGGCAGGAAGCCTGGTCCGACCTCGTCGGCGCCTTCGTGGTGAGGGACACCGACCTGCCTGCCCTCCGCGGCACCGAGGCGCCCCTCGCGGTCGTCTCCACGGGCGGCGCCGGCCAGCTCGACGGACCTCTGCGGCTGGCCGACCGCCTCGGACTCCGCGTGAGCGCGCTCGAGATCGCCCTGCGCGACCTCGACGACCCGGCCGGCAACGCCAGGCGCGTCATCGCCGCGCTCGACCACGCCCACAGCGAGACCACCGTCCCCGCTGAGCTCCAGGTCTTCGTCGAGCTCCCCCAGGGTGGGACCAGCCACGGCTGGCTCTCGGCGGCCGACGAGATCGCTGCCCGCGACGACCTCGGGCTGCGCCTGAAGTTCCGCACCGGCGGGGTGCACGCCGACCTGTTCCCGAGCCCCGAGCAGCTGGCGTCGTGGATCGAGGCAGCCCTGGACCGCGAGACCGCGTTCAAGTGCACAGCGGGCCTGCACCACGCCGTGCGGCACACCGACGAGGCAACCGGCTTCACCCACCACGGCTTCCTCAACGTCCTCGCCGCCACCCGCGCGTCCCTCGACGGAGGCGACACCCTGGCCGTGCTCGGCGAGCAGGACCCGGTCGCGCTCGTGGCGGCCCTTCCCGACCTCGGCACGCTGGCGCGCACCCGACGCTGGTTCGGCTCGTTCGGCTGCTGCGAGGTCCGTGAACCCCTAGACGACCTGGTCAACCTGGGCCTGGTCCCCAGCGAGGAGTCCCGATGACCGTTCCCGCCAGCATCCCCAGCTGGGTCGAGGGCGCACCCGGTTCGGCGTACGACGTCGACAACCTGCCCTTCGGCATCGTCCGGCACCCGTCGTGGGAAGGCGAAGGTGGACGCGTCGGGGTCCGGATCGGGGACCTGGTGCTCGATCTCGCACCGGTCGCGGCCGCGGACATGCTCGAGGTGGCGCACGTCTTCGAGGCACCCTCGCTCAACCCGCTGCTCGGCCTGGGCCGCGCCCAATGGAGCGGGATCCGGCAGTGGGTGGTCTCGCTCCTCACCGAAGAGGCCGAGCGCGACCTCGTCGAGCCGCATCTCATCCCGGTCGACGAGGTGGAGGTCGGCCTCCCCTTCGAGGTCGCCGACTACGTCGACTTCTACTGCTCCCTGGACCACGCCACCAACGTCGGTCGGATCTTCCGTCCCGACGCCGACGCGCTGCTGCCCAACTGGCGGCACCTGCCCGTCGGCTACCACGGCCGCGCCGGGACGGTCGTGGTCAGCGGCACCGACGTGGTGCGACCCTCCGGACAGCGCAAGCGAGCCGACGAGGACACGCCGAGCCACGGGCCGAGCCGGCGCCTGGACATCGAGTGCGAGCTCGGCTTCGTCGTCGGTACGCCGTCGCGCCAGGGTGAGCCGGTGCCGGTCTCCGGCTACGCCGACCACGTCTTCGGCGTGCTGCCGCTCAACGACTGGTCCGCCCGGGACATCCAGGCCTGGGAGTACGTCCCCCTCGGCCCCTTCCTCGGCAAGTCCTTCGCCACCTCGGTCTCCGGCTGGGTGACGCCTCTGGAGGCTCTCGAGGCCGCCAGGGTCAACCTGCCCGGCCAGGACCCCGAGCCGCTGGACTACCTGCGGGTCGGCCCGGGCGCCGGCTACGACATCTCGTTCGAGGTCGTGCTCAACGGCGAGACCGTCGCACGGCCGCCGTACGCCTCGATGTACTGGTCACCGGCCCAGATGCTCGCCCACCTCACCGTCAACGGCGCCAGCCTGCGCACCGGCGACCTGTTCGCCTCCGGCACCGTCAGCGGCCCCGAGCGCGACCAGCGCGGCTCGTTCCTCGAGCTCTCCTGGGGCGGCACGGAACCCTTCGGCTCCGGCCGCACCTTCCTCGAGGACGGCGACACCGTGACCCTGCGGGCGACCGCTCCGGGGACTCTGGGCGGCCGGATCGCGCTCGGCGAGGTCACCGGGACGATCCTGCCTGCCAGGGCCTGACTGCCCCTCCCGCCTCGGTACATCCACCCACGACCGGTTCGCACGGGATGGATCGAACGCCCGAAGCCGGCGCGGCCTCGCATCCCTAGCGTCGGAGGATGGACGCTCTCACGTTGCTCGCCGGGGTTGCCTCGACAGCCCTCTTCGTGGCGAGCGCACTGCCGATGTTGATCAAGGCGCACCGCACCAGGGACCTGTCCTCCTACAGCCTGGGCAACCTGCTGCTCGCCAACGCCGGGAACGTCGTGTACTCGGTCTACGTGCTCAGCCTCCCGCTCGGCCCGATCTGGGCTCTGCACGCCTTCTACCTCACCAGCACGGCGACGATGCTGTTCTGGTTCCTGCGCTACCACGTGGGTGGATCCACCCATGGCTCGCGCCTGAGGTTGGGCACCCTTGCCGACGCGACGAGGCGACCCCGGCTCCTAGCGTCGGCTCCAACCGAGCAGCCAGGAGGCGCGCCATGAGCGACCAGCACACCCAGACACTGATCATCGGGGCGGGGCAGGCCGGCCTCACCACCGCCTACCACCTGCAGCGACGGGGGTTGCCGTGCCTGGTCCTCGACGCCGCGGACCGCGTCGGCGACCAGTGGCGGGCCCAGTGGGACAGCCTGCGGCTCTACACGCCGGCGAAGTACGACGGGCTTCCCGGGCTCCCGTTCCCGGCCGACGCGTGGGACTTCCCCGGCAAGGACCAGGTCGCCGACTACCTCGAGCGCTATGCGGTCCACTTCGACCTCCCGGTGCGGATGAACACCCCGGTCGGCCGTCTGAGTCGACACGGCGAGGGGTTCCGCGCCGAGATCGACGACGGCACCATCACCTGCGACAACGTCGTCGTGGCCACCGGCTCGTTCGGCCGGAAACCTCTGGTCCCGGACATCGCCGCCGACCTCGACCCCCGCATCGTCCAGCTGCACTCCAGCGAGTACCGGCGTCCCGAGCAGCTGCCCCGTGGGCGGGTGCTCGTGGTCGGGGCGTCGCACTCGGGCCTCGACATCGCCCACGAGGTCGCCGAGTCGCACCCCACGTCCCTGTCGGGCCGCGACTGCGGCCAGATCCCGGTCGACCTGGGCTCGCGTCGGGGACACCTGCTGCTGCCGGTGATGGTCTTCGTCTTCCGGCACGTGCTGACCAGGCGGACTCCCATGGGCCGCAAGGAGATGGACGAGGTGCGCTTCCACGGCGGGCCGGCCCTCCGGGTGAAGCGGGCCGACCTCGAGGCGCGTGGCGTCGAGTGGTCCGAGCACAAGGTGGCCGGGGTGGCCGACGGCCTGCCCCAGCTGTCCGACGGGACCGTCGTCGACGCGACGAGCGTGGTCTGGTGCACCGGGTTCCAGCAGACGTTCGGCTGGATCGACATCCCGGTCTTCGACGAGCGTGGCTGGCCACGTGAGTACCGGGGCGTCGTCGACGCCGCGCCGGGACTGTTCTTCTGCGGGCTCAGCTTCCAGTACGCGTTCAGCTCGATGGTGTTTCCTGGTGTCGGCCGGGACGCCGACTACGTCGCCCGCAAGATCGCCGGCCAGGGTCGCGCCCCTGGGCATTCCGCGCCCGGGTCGCGCGTCACGGCAGCCTGACCGTCCGCGGCGCGCGAGCGTATCCTCCGAAGTGGGGTGGTGCGCGATGACCGTCGTGGAGGACCTGCACAGGGCCCGCGACGCCTACGCCCGGCGCGAGTGGGTGGCGGCCTACGACGGCCTGGCATCGGCGACCGACGACGCGTTGGCCGCCGACGACTTCGCCCGGCTGGCGACCGCGGCGTACCTGCTCGGACACCGCAACGACTGCATCCAGGCCCTGCAGCGCGCCTTCCAGAGCAGTCTCGCCGACCACGACGTCGCTGCCGCCGTCCGCTGCGCGTTCTGGTTGGCCAAGGTCCTCTTCGGCGGCGGCGAGATGGCGGTGGGTGGCGGCTGGGTGGCACGCGCCGAGCGGCTGCTGGACGAGCACCCGAGTGACCTGGTGGAGCGCGGCTACGTGCTGCTGCTGATGACGTTCCAGAGGATCTCCGCCGGCGACCTCGCGGTGGCGCGAGAGCTCGCCACGCAGGTGGAGGACTACGGGCGGCGCTATGCCGATCCGGACCTGGTGTCGATCGGGGTCACCGCCCGCGGCCGCATGCTGATGTATGCCGGTCAGGTCCCGGAGGGGCTGGCCCTGCTGGACGAGGCGATGGTCGCAGTGGCCGCCGACGAGGTGTCGCCGATGTTCGCGGGGGAGATCTACTGCGCCCTCATCGAAGCGTGCCAGGAGGTCTCCGACTTCGGTCGGGCAGCCGAGTGGACGACCCGGCTCACCCGCTGGTGCACGAGCCAGCCCGGCCTGGTCCCGTTCACCGGGCAGTGCGCGGTGCACCGGGGCCAGATCATGAAGGTGCGTGGCGCCCTCGCCGAGGCACTCGAGGAGCTCGACGGTGCTCGTCGACGCTACGAGGAGACCGGGGCCGGAGCGGCAGCGGGGCTGGCCTGGGCGGAGCGCGGGGACGTGCTCCGGCTGCTGGGCGACCTTCGCGGCGCCGAGACGTCCTACGAGGAGGCGCGGGCGGCCGGGCACGACCCGCAACCTGGCCTCGCGTTGCTCTGGCTGGCCCAGGGCAGGGGCGGCGCAGCCGCCGCGGCGATCCGCCGGCTGCTCAGCGAGCCCCGCGACGCCGTGCACCGCGCGCAGCTGTTGCCGGCCGCGGCCGAGGTCTTCCTGGCCGAGCACGCGCTGGACGAGGCCGTTGCGGTCGGCGCCGAGCTGGGGGACGTGGCCGAGCGGTTCGGCTCGGCCAGCCTGCGGGCCAGCACGGCGTTCGCGCTTGCCGGCATCGCCCTGGCCCAGGATCGACCGGCCGACGCCGGCGCCGCGGCGCGGGACGCGATCACCGGTTGGAGCGCACTGGACGCGCCCTACGAGGTCGCCCGGAGCCGGGTGCTCCTCGGGCGGGCCTACCTCCTGGTCGACGACCAGGAGTCGGCGCAGGCAGAGCTCGGGGCGGCCCGCCGCGAGCTCACCGCGCTCGGGGCGACGCGGGCCGAGCACGCGGTCGCTGAGCTGATCGGCGCACCCGCGCCGGCCGGCCTCACCGCGCGCGAGGTCGAGGTGCTCCGACTCGTGGCCGGCGGTGCCAGCAACCCCGAGATCGCCGCCTCCTTGGTGCTCAGCGAGAAGACCGTCGCGCGACACCTGAGCAACATCTTCGGCAAGCTCGACGTGCACACCCGCACGGCCGCCGCAGCCTTCGCGTTCGAGAACGACCTGATCCCCCGACCATCTCGTCCCTGAGCGCCCGACAGCGTGCCAGCCACCACCCTGCTGACCTGCTCCGGGGACCGAGGTCGCCACCGCCTAGGCTGCAGCCCATGAACACTCGTCTCGGCGCCATGGCCGCTGCCTGCCTTCTCGGACTCACCGTCGCCTCCTGTGCGGCGGACGTGGACACCACAGAGCTCGAGGGTGGGGAGAAGCTGGTCGAGGCCGGCAAGCTCACGGTGTGCACGCACCTGCCCTACGAGCCATTCCAGTTCAAGGAGGCCGGGGAGATCGTCGGCTTCGACGTCGACCTGATGGATCTCGTCGCCGAGGACCTCGGCGTCGAGCAGACGATCGTGAACACCCCCTTCGAGACGATCGAGACAGGTCAGGCGATGGCCACCGGCAAGTGCGACATCGCGGCCGCGGGCATGACCATCACCGACGAGCGGGCCCGGGTGATGGACTTCGCCGACCCCTACTTCCAGGCCACGCAGGCGCTACTGGTCAAGAAGGGCGCCGGCTTCGACTCGCTGGAGTCGCTCTCCGGGGAGACGGTCGGTGTCCAGGCCAACACCACCGGCAAGGCCTACGCCCAGGACAACGCTCCGGACGACGTCGAGCTCAAGACCTTCGAGGACCTCGCCCTGCTCACCAGCGCGGTGAAGACCGGTGACGTCGCGGCGGGCATCAACGACAACGGCGTGCTCTACGACTACGCCGACCAGAACCCCGACACCGAGGTGACCGCGGAGTTCGACACCGGCGAGGAGTACGGCTTCGCCGTCGCCAAGGACGCCAACGACGAGCTGGTCGCCACCGTCAACACCGTCCTCTCGGAGGCCGTGGAGGACGGCACCTACGAGAAGATCTTCCGCGAGTACTTCCCCGACGCCGACGTTCCCGAGCTCTCCTAGAGGGGGCGACGGTCGTGCCGATGACCCCCCGCCAGCGGGCCCGCGTCTCCCGCGGGGTGCAGTACGCCGTGCTCGTGCTGGTGGTCGGGCTCGCGGCCGCCTTCGCCGACTGGGAGACGCTGCGCGTCCAGTTCTTCGACCTCGGCATCGTCGCGGGCATGCTGCCCGAGGTGCTGACGACCGCGTTGAAGAACACGGTCCTCTACACCGCGTGCGGGTTCACCTTCGGTCTCGCGCTCGGCCTGGTCCTCGCCCTGATGCGACTCTCGTCCGTGGGCCCCTACCGCTGGCTCGCGACCGCCTTCATCGAGTTCTTCCGCGGCCTTCCCGCCCTGGTGGTGTTCATCGCGCTCAGCGTCGGCGTCCCGCTCGCCTTCCCCGGCCGTGAGGTGCCCGGCGGGGTGCTGGGGATCGTGACCCTGGCGCTCGGGCTGGTCGGCGGCGCCTACATGGCCGAGACGATCCGGGCCGGCATCCAGTCGGTCCCGAAGGGGCAGATGGAGGCGGCCCGCTCGCTGGGGATGCCGCACACCCGCGCGATGCGGTCGATCGTGATCCCGCAGGCGTTCCGGATCGTGCTGCCCCCGTTGACCAACGAGCTGATCCTGCTGACCAAGGACTCCTCGCTGGTCTACCTCCTCGGCTACACGCTCTCGTCGGTCGAGCTCGCCGCCTTCGGGCGCGAGACCCTGAACCAGGAGAACAACTTCACCCCCCTGATCGTGATCTCGTTGTGCTACCTCGTCATCACGGTGCCGTTGGCGATCGTCGTACGACGGATGGAAGCACGCGCGGAGAGGGCACGCTGACATGGCCGAACCCCAGATCGACCGCACCGCCGCGGCCATCGACGTGCAGGAGCTGCACAAGTCGTTCGGCGACCACGAGGTCCTCAAGGGGATCGACTTCCACGTCGACCAGGGCCAGGTGGTGTGCGTGGTCGGGCCGTCCGGCTCCGGCAAGTCGACGCTGCTCAAGTGCGTCAACCTGCTCGAGCAGCCCACGTCCGGCCGGATCCTCGTCGAGGGTGTCGAGATCACCGACCCCGACATCGACGTCGACAAGGTGCGCAGCCGGATCGGCATGGTGTTCCAGCAGTTCAACCTCTTCCCGCACCTCTCTGTGCTGCGCAACCTCACGATCGCCCAGCAACGAGTCAAGAGGCGCAGCAAGGACGAGGCCGTCGAGGTCGCCCGGCGCAACCTGGTGAAGGTCGGGCTGGCCGAGCGTGAGGACGCCTTCCCCGCCCACCTCTCCGGCGGTCAGCAGCAGCGCGTCGCGATCGCCCGGGCGCTCTCGATGGATCCCGACATGATGCTCTTCGACGAGCCCACCAGCGCGCTCGACCCGGAGCTGGTCGGCGACGTCCTCGACGTGATGAAGGACCTCGCCTCCGAGGGCATGACGATGATGGTGGTCACCCACGAGATGGGATTCGCGCGCGAGGTCGGCCACAAGCTGGTCTTCATGGACGACGGGGTGATCGTGGAGGAGGGCCTGCCCCGCGAGGTGCTGGCGGACCCGCAGCACGAGCGGACCCAGACATTCCTCTCGAAGGTGCTCTGACCCTCAGGAGCCTGCGCGGTGCCGCACCACGTTGGTCGAGGCGATCTTGTCGTGCAGCGCCTGGCGGCGGGAGTCCCACAGCGGCCACAGGTGGTCCAAGATCGTGTAGAGACCGCCCAGGAAGCCGATGATCGGCAGGTAGTTGAGCACGACGTAGGCGTTCTGCCCGGCCCACCGCTTGAGGATCGTGGCGTACGACAGCGGCCCGGGGGTCTCGCGCAGGCGGATCCGCATGCCGAGCGCGAGCTTGCCAGGCGTGGCCGCCTTCCAGCGAAGGAACCCCACGTGGTAGGCCAGCGACACCAGGAGCGCGATCACGCTGATCGTCATCAGCGGTCCGGTGAGGTCCTCCACGAAGGCCGCCTCGTCGGGCACGGTGCCCGATCCTGAGCTGGC
>CAVYWU010000011.1:0-32286 GCA_963772415.1 uncultured Actinomycetota bacterium
CGCGGTGGTGATCACCAGCGCGAGGCTGGCCGCGAGGCCGAGGAAGATCAGCCCGCCGGGCCGGCCGACGAAGGACCCGATCACCAGCATCACGCCGACGACAGTCAGGGCCAGAGCGGTAGGCGGCGTCCACGACAGGCGCACCGTAGGTGTCGGCGATCCCGAGCACACCCAGGGCGATCGCGCCGACGGCCATCGTGATGTTGAACAGTCGGGGACCCCTGTCCTTCTTCGACACCTTCGCTGCGGGGGGCGGCGGGGGAGGGGTCCAGGACGCGGGGGCGTAGGACGGCTGGCCGTACGAGTAGTACCCGGTGTCCGCGACCTGGCCGGCCACCGTGCCGGAGGTGTCGGTGTCACCGACCCAGCCGCCGCTCGCCCGGTGCTGAGGCGACGTGGGTGGGCTGCGACGGTCGCGGTTGACCAGGTAGAGCACCACGACCAGGGCGATGATCGCCAGCGGCCACGGGAAGCTGAAGCCGCCCCACGAGTCGCCGAGCACGAGCAGGGCCCCGACGACGCCGGCGACGATCAGGGCGGTCGTGCGGGTGCCGGGGCTGGTCGTGATGACGGCCTCGTCGGAGCCGTCCTCGGGAACGAGCAGCCAGGCCGGCGCCGTACAGCAGGAGGCCGGCGCCACCGAAGAAGACCAGCACGACGAACAGCACGCGCAGGATGGTCGGGTCGATGTTGAGGTGGCGGCCCAGGCCGCCGGCGACACCGGCGATCTTGCGGTCGGTGGTGGAGCGGCGGAGCCGGTCGAAGTCGCGCAGGGCATCGCGGTCGAACCCGGAGGGGGGGGCGTGTCGGGGCGGTGTCCTGCTGCGGTGGGTCTCGGTCATGGCATCAATGCTGGCCTGCCGAGCCGGTCGCACCATCGGGGACACCCCTGATTCCACCGGTGTCCGGCTGAGGGCTTCAGGGTCGGATCAGGGTCTGCACTCATGGTTCGGGTCCCCGCGCTGTGTGACGATGGATGCACGATGAGCACCACCATGCCACCGGCCGACCTCCACCGACGGGCCGCGCCTCCTGGCCGCCGCCCGAGCGGCCGCCGACGTCGCGCCGACCCGGCGCCACCGATCGCGCGAGATCCTCGGCGGCGTCGCCGCGGGGCTGGCCCAGCACCTCGGCGTCGACCCGATGCCGGTGCGGATCGCCTTCGTGCTCGGCTCGGCCATCGGTGGCCTCGGGCTCGTCGTCTACGCCGGCCTCTGGATGATCCTGCCGGCCGCCGGCACTTCGAGGAGTCCGCGCCCGGCATCGACGCGGCCACCCGGCAGGGCAAGCGTCCGGGGCGGGCGTCCCGGCTGACCGACTCCGGGCCGCTCGTGGCGATCGGCGCCTTCGGGCTCGGCATCGTCATCCTGCTGAAGGCAGGTTCGGCGGCTCGTTCCTGTTCTGGCCGGTGCTGCTCGGTGTCGTCGGACTCGGCGTGCTGTGGTGGCAGGCCGACGAGGCACAGCGCGAGCGCTGGGTCGACAGCAGCGGCCGGATCGACCTGTGGCGCGCGGTCGTCGGCTCGGGTGGCGTCGCCTCCTGGGTGCGCCTCGCGGTCGGGGTCACGCTGCTGGTCGCCGCGCTCGGGCTGTTCGCGGTGCAGACCGGGCAGCTCGGGGTCGCCCGCGACGTCGTCCTCGCCGGCGTGCTCGGCGTGGTCGGACTCGCGCTGATGGTCGGACCGTGGGTGTTCCGGCTCTCGGGGGACCTGTCCGAGGAGCGCGCCGCCCGGGTTCGCTCGCAGGAGCGCGCCGACATGGCCGCCCACCTGCACGACTCGGTGCTGCAGACCCTGGCCCTGATCCAGAAGCACGCCGACGACGGCCGGACCGTCGCCAAGCTGGCCCGCGCGCAGGAGCGCGACCTGCGCGGCTGGCTGTACGGCGAGGACGCCCACCCCGAGACCTCCGTGGCCGCCGCGCTGCGTGCGCGCCGCCGCTGAGGTGGAGGACGCCTTCGGTACTCCGGTGGAGGTGGTCACGGTCGGGCGACGTCGCGGTCGACGAGCGCACAACGACCGCTCGTGCTCGCCGCCCGCGAGGCGATGGTCAACGCCGCCAAGCACTCCGGGGCCGACAAGGTCGACGTGTTCGCCGAGTGCCACGAGCGCCGCGTCGAGGTCTTCGTCCGCGACCGTGGTCACGGCTTCGACCAGGGCGCCGTACCCCAGGACCGGCTCGGCATCCGCAACAGCATCGTCGACCGGATGGTCCGGCACGGTGGGCAGGCGGAGATCCGCACGTCGCCGGGCGAGGGCACCGAGGTGCGCCTGTCCATGACCGGCGACCGGCACGACCACCCCGCACCACCAGCAGCCGGAAGAGGACACCTGATGAGTCCCGCAGTCCCGAGCCCCTCACCTGGCGTCCGGCGCAGCGTCGTGGTGGTCGACGACCATGCGATGTTCCGCCGCGGGGTGCGCGCCGAGATCGAGGGCCACGTGGAGGTGCTCGCTGAGGCCGAGGACGTCGACGAGGCCGTCGACGCGGTGCTGCGGCTGCGACCCGAGGTGGTGCTGCTCGACGTGCACCTTCCCGGCGGTGGCGGCGGCGAGGTGATGCGGAGACGTCGCTGACCGGTCGTTCGTGCCGGAGTTCCGACGCGCTTCCTGGCGCTGAGCGTCTCCGACGCGGCCGAGGACGTCATCGGCACGATCCGCGCCGGCGCCCGCGGCTACGTCACCAAGACCATCACCGGCCCGGAGCTGGTCGCCGCGATCGCGCGGGTCGCGGAGGGTGACGCGGTCTTCTCCCCGCGGCTGGCCGGCTTCGTGCTCGACGCCTTCGCGGGCTCGATCGAGGTCGCCCAGGTCGACGAGGACCTCGACCGGCTCACCGAGCGCGAGCGCGAGGTGATGCGGCTGATCGCACGCGGCTACGCCTACAAGGAGGTCGCCACGGAGCTGTTCATCTCGGTGAAGACCGTCGAGACGCACGTGTCGTCCGTGCTGCGCAAGCTGCAGCTCTCCTCGCGCCACGAGCTCACCCGGTGGGCCAACGACCGCCGGCTGCTCTGAGGCTCGGTGGACCGGCCGTCTGTCAAGGTGGACGGTGTGAGTGAACCGGAGAAGCGCATCGCGCTGCTGATCGACGCCGACAACGCCCCGGCCACGAAGATCGACGTCATCCTGGCCGAGGTGGCCCGCCACGGTGCCGCCAACGTGAGACGTGCCGACGGCACTGGAAGAGCCCGAACCTCGCGCCGTGGGAGGCGACCTGCACGACTACGCCATCCGTCCGATCCAGCAGTTCGCCTACAGCAAGGGCAAGAACGCCTCGGACATGGCGATGGTCACGAACGGCATGGACCTGCTCTCGGCGAGCCCCTCGAGCTTTCGCGATCGTGTCCAGGGACGCCGACTTCACCCCGCTCGTGATGCGGATCCTGACCGAGGACTCAAGGTCTACGGGTTCGGTGAGCGCAGACGCCGGAACCGTTCGTCAACGCCTGCTCCAGTTCGACCTATGTCGAGGGCCTCGGTCAGCAGCCGAGGAGACCGGCGACGCCGACCCGACGACCAGGCGTCGCTGCGCCCGGTCGCCCCCAACAAGCTGCGCCAGGACAGCCGGCTGGTGCTGATGCTGCGCAACGCCGTCGACTCGGCGATTGGTCACGACGGCTGGGCCCACCTCGGTGCGGTCGGGGACCAAACCGCAACCAGGCGTCCTTCGACCGCGCAACCATGACTCGCCGCAAGCTCAGCGACTCATCGACGCGACGACCTGTCAGGTGCGCCGCGCGGAAAGGTCTGCGGTTGGGGACAGCAAGAGCACCGCCGTCGGCAGCGGGCCTAACGGAGGGGGTCGACGCCGTCGTGGTCCCCGATCCGGGCGGCCAAGGCGGCGAGGTGGTGGCGGCCGTCGCCGAGCCAGTGCTCGAGAGCGGTGAGGTGGCTGGTGTAGTGGCCGACGGCGTACTCCGCGGTCATCCCGATGCCGCCGTGCAGCTGGATCGCCTCCTGGCCGATGTGCCGACCGGCCCGGCTCACCTGGAGCGAGGCGCGGGCGGCCGCGTCGGCGGTGTCGTCGCCGTGGCCCGAGTCGAGCACCAGCGTCGCCCAGAGGGTGAGGCTGCGGGCGAGCTCGAGCGACACGTACATGTCGGCAGCGCGGAAGGTCAGCGCCTGGAACTTGTTGAGCGTGACGCCGAACTGCTTGCGGCTGGTGAGGTACGACGTGGTCGCCTCGAGGGCGAACGACATCGCGCCGAGCGCCTCGTGGCAGGCGGCGATCCGGGTCCGGTCCAGCGCTGCCGCGATCGTCGCGGCTGCGTCGCCGCCGTCGCCGAGGGGCGTCGCCGCTGCCGAGCTGAACGCGACCCGGGCCGCGCGGGAGCCGTCGTGGGTCGGGTAGCCCGTGCGGGTGACGCCGGCGGCGGACGGGTCCACCACGAAGAGACCGGTGCCGCCCGCCGGCAACGCGGCGCTGACGATCGAGCAGGTCGGCGCTGGCGCCGTGCGGGACCGGCTCCTTGACGCCCTCGAGCGTCCAGCCCACCGTCGGCCCCGTCGGTCTCGCTGGCGGTGACGCCGGAGGCGGCCGACGACCAGCGGCCGCCGGGCTCCAGGTGGGCGAACGCCGGCACCAGCTCGCCCTCGGCCAGCGGGCCGAGGATGTCGCTCTGCTGCGCCTCGCTGCCTGCCGCGGCGACCAGCCCACCGGCCAGCACCACCGCGGCGAGGAACGGCTCGGGCGCGAGCACGCGTCCGACCTCCTCGGCCACCAGCGACACCTCGACCGGGCCGGCGCCCATGCCGCCGTGCTCCTCGGCGAACGGAAGCCCCAGCACGCCCAGCTCGGCGAGCCGGCGCCAGGTCTTCTCGTCGTAGCCCGGTTCGGCCGCCACCGCTGTGCGGCGCTGCTCGAAGTCGCCGTAGGCCTTGCCGAGCAGTCCGCGGACGCTGTCGCGCAGCGCCTCCTGCTCCTCGTCGTACTCGAAGTTCATGAGGCCCTCACAGTCCCAGGATGGTGCCGGCGATGATCTGACGCTGGACCTCGTTGGAGCCGCCGTAGATGGAGGCCTTGCGCAGGTTGAGGTACGACGGCGTGGCCACCCGCGCCCACGGCGGGAGGTCGGAGCCCTCGGTGGCGCCCGAGGCGAGCGAGGCCGGACCGGCGAGGTCGACCACGAGCTCGCTGACCGCCTGCTGCAGCTCGGTGCCCTTGAGCTTGAGC
Organism: uncultured Actinomycetota bacterium; assembly: GCA_963772415.1. Classification (GTDB taxonomy): domain Bacteria; phylum Actinomycetota; class Actinomycetes; order Propionibacteriales; family Nocardioidaceae; genus Nocardioides_B. The sequence goes on from CAVYWU010000011.1 coordinate 5,175, forward strand.
ACCGAGGAGGCCGGGTGCGGCTTGCCGTCGGTGGAGTGGGCGACGACGCGCAGCGCGGTCAGCTCGAGGGCGAGCAGCTCGTTCTCGAGCTCGGCGAACTGGGCGGCGACCAGCGGCTCCTCGAGCAGCCCGCCCTCGCGCGCCCACTCCTTGGCCTGGGCCAGCACCCGCTTGGTGGAGCCGACCGGCGCGACGCCGACCCGCTCGTTGCCGAGGAGGAACTTCGCGTAGTCCCAGCCCTTGTTCTCCTCGCCGACGAGGTTCTCCGCGGGCACCCGCACGTCCTCGAACCAGACCTCGTTGACCTCGTGGCCGCCGTCGATGAGCTCGATCGGCCGCACCGTGACGCCGGGCGTCGTCATGTCGACGAGCAGGAACGAGATGCCCTGCTGGCGCTTGGGGGCGTCCGGGTCGGTGCGCACGAGGTTGAAGATCCAGTCGCCGTACTGCCCGAGCGTGGTCCAGGTCTTCTGCCCGTTGACCGACCCACTCGTCGCCGTCGCGGACCGCGGTGGTGCGCAGCGAGGCGAGGTCGGAGCCGGCGTCGGGCTCGGAGAAGCCCTGGGACCACCAGATGTCGAGGTTGGCCGTCGGGGGCAGGAACCGTTCCTTCTGCTCCTGGGAGCCGAAGGCCGCGATGACGGGGCCGACCATGGAGGCGTTGAAGGCGAGCGGGATCGGCACGGACGCACGCTGCATCTCCTCGTGCCAGATGTGCCGCTGCAGCGGCGTCCAGTCGCGGCCACCCCACTCGACGGGCCAGCCCGGGACGGCCAGACCGGCGGCATTGAGGATCCTGCTGGCTGGTCACGATGTGGTCCTTGGACAGCTCGCCGCGCGAGGCGACGGCGTCGCGGATCTCCTGCGGCACCTCGGTGGTGAAGAAGGTGCGCATCTCCTTGCGGAACGCGGCGTCCTCCTCGGACAGCTCCAGCCTCATCGGGCCTCCTCCGGCGGGTGATCCGTCGGGCGTCGCCAGGCGCCCGAGGTCGGTGACCCCACTCTATGGAACGTGTTCCAAACCCGCACCCGGCCCGAGCGGTGACGCCCCTGACGCACAGGCGTAACGTCGCGTACATGTCCGGCTCCTACGGTGATGACATGGCCGCTCCGCACGTGATCGTGCTCGTGGGTGCGACGGGTGACCTCGCCCGCCGCAAGCTGCTCCCCGGCCTGCTCCACCTCCACAAGGCCGGGCTCGCGCGCGACGTCCGGGTGGTCGGTACGTCGCTCGACGAGATCACCACCGACGAGTTCGTGGAGCTCGCCCACGAGGCCTGTCAGGTCGACAGCAACCGCAAGGTCGACGATGGCGAGTGGCGCGACTTCGCCCGTCGGCTCAGCTATGTCCCCAACGGCAAGGGCCCGGCCGGTCTGGCCGAGGCGGTCGAGGCCGCGGTGGCGTCGCTGGAGGACGAGACCGGTGGCGCCGAGGTGCAGTTCCTGCACTACCTGAGCGTGCCGCCGAAGGCCGCCCTCTCCGCGGTGAGCACGCTCGGCGAGGCCGGACTGGTCGAGCGGGCCCGGATCATCATGGAGAAGCCGTTCGGCGTCGACTACGAGTCGGCGGTCTCGCTCAACCACGAGCTGCACCAGGTCTTCGACGAGGACCAGATCTTCCGGATCGACCACTTCCTCGGCAAGGAGGCCGCCCAGAACATCCTGGCCTTCCGCTTCGCCAACGGCCTCTTCGAGCCGATCTGGCACCGCAACAACATCGACCACGTCCAGATCGACGTCCCGGAGACGCTCGGGCTCGAAGGTCGCGAGGCGTTCTACGAGGCGACCGGTGCCTACAAGGACATGGTCGTCACGCACCTGTTCCAGGTGATGGCGTTCATGGCGATGGAGCCGCCGACCTCGCTCGACCCCGGTCCGATCGGCGAGGAGAAGAACAAGGTCTTCCGCTCGATGCGCCCGATCGAGCCGCACCACGTGGTCCGCGGCCAGTTCGCCGGCTACCGCGACCGAGACGGCGTCTCGCGCGACTCCGACACCGAGACCTTCGTCGCCCTCAGGGCCGAGATCGACAACTGGCGCTGGGCCGGGGTGCCGTTCTTCCTGCGCACCGGCAAGAAGCTGGCCGAGGGTGCCCGGATCATCTCGATCGCCTTCAAGGAGCCGCCGCGCACGATGTTCCCGATGCGGCTCCGGCGTCGGCGCGCAGGGTCCGGACCACCTGACCTTCGACCTGGCGGACTCCTCGAAGATGTCGTTGTCGTTCTACGGCAAGCGACCCGGGCCGGGGATGAAGCTCGACAAGCTCAGCATGCAGTTCGCGCTGCACGAGTCCAACTACGCCGGCGCCACGCTCGAGGCCTACGAACGCCTGATCCACGACGCGATGCGCGGTGACCACACACTGTTCACCAAGGCCGAGGGCATCGAGGCGCTCTGGGACCTCTCCCGGCCGCTGCTGGCCGACCCGCCGCCGGTGCGGGTCTACCACCCGGGGACCTGGGGTCCCAACGCCATCCACCAGCTCATCGCCCCGCACGCCTGGCGGCTGCCCTTCGAGCGGGTCTGGCGCGATCCCAACGCCACCTCCGGCTGAGCCACCGCGCGCTGACCCGCTGGCTACCGTGGCAGGCATGCGACGACGGGTGCTGGCGACCGGGCTGCTCGTGGTGGCGCTTGCCGGGTGCGGGGCCGGCCAGGCGCCAGCCCCGGCATCGCCCGATCCCAGCGCCCCCGCGGAGGTGCCGCCGTCGGACCCGGCACCCTCGGGTGCGGCACCGCCCGACCCGCGCACCTTCGGACGGGGCACCTTCGGACGGGGCACCTTCGGACCGGGCACCTTCGGACGGGGCGCCCTCGGTCCGGCTCGACGACTGGGAGATCGGGGCCCGGACGCTGCCGCTGCGCGACGACGGGTTCGGCGAGGTGCGCAGGACCCCGCCTCAGCTACGGGTACGCCGGATGCCGACGGTCGAGTCGCTGCCACCCCCGCCCGACGACACCTTCCGCTCCTCGGTGCGCCGGATCGGGCCGGCGGTCCGGGAGCGGATGGGCACGTCGTGGGAGCCCGGCTGCCCGGTGCCGCTCCGCGGCCTGCGCTACGTGCGGGTCTCTTCTGGGGCTTCGACGAGCGCCCCCACACCGGCGAGCTGGTCGTCGCAGCCCGCCATGCCGAGCCCATCGCCGGCGTCTTCGAGAAGCTGTACGCCGCCCGCTTCCCGATCGAGCAGATGACCCTGCCGACCAGTGCCGAGCGCGACCCCACGCCGAGCGGCGACGGCAACGGGACCGGTGCGACGGTGTGTCGCGCCGTCACCGGCGCCACCTCCTACTCCGAGCACGCCTACGGCCTCGCCATCGACGTCAACCCCTTCCAGAACCCCTACCACCGCGGCGACCTGGTCATCCCCGAGCTCGCCAGCGCCTACCTCGACCGCGACCGGCAGCGCCCCGGGATGATCCGAGCCGACGGGCTCGTCGTGCGGGCCTTCGCCGAGATCGGCTGGTCCTGGGGAGGCGCCTGGAACAGCCTCAAGGACTACCAGCACTTCAGCGCCACCGGCCGCTGATCCCGGGGAGGTCCGCTGTCCGTCGCGGGTCGTAGGCTGGGTGGCAAATGAGTGCGCTGTTCCCGATCCCCCAGGCCCCCGCCCCGGTCGATCCCGATCCGGGGAGTGACCGGGCCGACGGACAGCCCGAGGGACGTCGTCGCGGCCCGACGCCCGAGGAGCTGCTCGAGGGGCTCAACGAACCGCAGCGCAAGGCCGTCGTGCATGCCGGCCCGCCGCTCCTCGTCGTCGCCGGAGCAGGCTCCGGCAAGACCCGGGTGCTGACCCGCCGCATCGCGTGGTTGATCGCCGAGCGCAACGCCCACCCGGGCTCGATCCTCGCGATCACCTTCACCAACAAGGCCGCCGCCGAGATGCGCGAGCGGGTGGAGGACCTGGTCGGCCGTCGAGCCCGGATCATGTGGGTCTCGACGTTCCACTCCTCGTGCGTGCGCATCCTGCGCAAGGAGATCGACCGCTTCGGCTACAAGTCGTCCTTCTCGATCTACGACGCCGCCGACTCCAAGCGGCTGATGCAGATCGTGCTCAAGGATCTCGACCTCGACCCCAAGCGCTACCAGCCGCGCGCGGTGCTCAACTGGGTGTCGAACCAGAAGAACGAGCTGATCGACCACGAGGACGCGGCGAAGGACACCCAGAACCATCTCGAGGAGACCTACGCCGAGGCCTACGCGCTCTACCAGCAGCGGCTCCGCGAGGCCAACGCCCTCGACTTCGACGACCTGATCATGCTGACCGTGCACCTCTTCCAGGCCTTTCCCGAGGTGCGCGAGACCTACCGCCGCAGGTTCCGCCACGTGCTGGTCGATGAGTACCAGGACACCAACCATGCGCAGTACGCGCTGATCCGCGAGCTGTGCGCGCACGACGTCGGTCGGGCGGCCACCATCGGTGGCGACGACCCCGACGCACCCGACGGCGACGGCATCGAGCCGTCGGAGCTGATGGTGGTCGGCGACGCCGACCAGTCGATCTACGCCTTCCGTGGCGCCAACATCCGCAACATCCTCCAGTTCGAGGAGGACTTCCCCGACGCCTCCACGATCCTGCTCGAGCAGAACTACCGATCCACCCAGACCATCCTCAACGCCGCCAACGCGGTGATCAGCCGCAACAAGGGCCGCCGCGCCAAGAACCTCTGGTCCGACGCCGGCGACGGTGAGCAGATCGTCGGCTACGTCGCCGACGACGAGCACGACGAGGCCCGCTTCGTCTCCCAGCAGATCGACGCGCTCACCGACGAGGCGGCGGCGAAGCCCAGCGACGTCGCGGTGTTCTACCGCACCAATGCCCAGTCCCGCGTGTTCGAGGAGGTGTTCATCCGCACCGGCCAGCCCTACAAGGTGGTCGGCGGCGTCCGGTTCTACGAGCGTCGCGAGGTGCGGGACGCCCTGGCCTACCTGCGGATGCTGGTCAACCCGGCCGACGAGATCTCGCTGCGTCGTGTCCTCAACACCCCCAAGCGGGGCATCGGCGACCGCGCAGAGGCCTGCGTCGCCGCGCTTGCCCAGCGCGACCAGCTGACCTTCTGGGAGGCGCTGCGTCGCGCCGACGAGGCGCCGGGGATCGCCACCCGCTCGCTGACGGCGGTGCGGGGCTTCGTCGCGATGGTCGAGGAGCTGCAGTCGATGGTCGATGCGGGGGAGCGTGCGGACGTGGTCCTGGAGGCGGTGCTCACCCGCAGCGGCTACCTCGCCGAGCTCGAGGCGAGCGACGACCCGCAGGACGAGACCCGGGTGGAGAACCTCGCCGAGCTCGTCGCGGTCGCCCGAGAGTTCGCCGACGAGCCGCTCCTCGGTCCCTCCGCCGACCCGGCCGACGCGTCCGGGCCGGACGCACCGACGCCCGGGCTCGGCGACTTCCTCGAGCGGGTGGCGCTGGTCGCCGACACCGACCAGATCCCCGACGCCGACGAGACCGGCGGCGTGGTCACGCTGATGACGCTGCACACCGCGAAGGGTCTGGAGTTCCCGGTGGTGTTCCTCACCGGCATGGAGGACGGCGTCTTCCCGCACATGCGCGCTCTCGGCGACCAGCCCGAGCTCGAGGAGGAGCGCCGGCTGGCGTACGTCGGTGTCACCCGGGCCCAGCAGCGGCTCTACGTCTCGCGTGCGGTGGTCCGCTCGGCCTGGGGCGCGCCCTCGCACAACCCGGCCTCCCGCTTCCTCGACGAGCTGCCGATCGACCTCGTCGACTGGAAGCGCACCGAGGCAGCGCAGACCTCGTGGAGCCGACCAGTCGCGGCGTACTCCCAGCGGGCCGCCGCACCCGACGCGCCGCTTCGGCACCGCCGCGGCGCGGGCCGACGCCGACGCGCGCGGGCAGAAGCGCGAGGTGCCGACCCTCGACCCGGGCGACCGGGTGCTGCACGACAGCTTCGGCATGGGGACGGTCGTGACGATGGAGGGCATCGGCGACAAGGCAGTCGCCTCGATCGACTTCGGCTCGCAGGGCGTCAAGCGGCTGCTGATGCGCTACGCGCCGGTCGAGAAGCTCTGAAGGCGCGTCGTCGGCAGGCGGGCTTGACCTTGCAGCCGCTCGAAGCCCGAGAGTCGCAGCCATGACCACCGCACCCACCCCGCTGCTGACCATCAGCGCGTTCGCCAGAGCCGTCGGGCTGGCCCCGAGCACGCTGCGCTACTACGACGACGCGGGCCTGTTGCCACCGGCCGAGGTCGACCCGCAGACCGGCTACCGCTACTACACCCCCGACCTGGAGCGACGGGCGTTGCTCATCGGCCGGCTGCGTGAGGTCGGCGCACCGGTCGAGCTGATGCGATCGGTGCTCGACGGTCCGGTCGAGGAGGCGGCCGTGCTCCTGCGGCGCTTCGCTGCCGACGCGACCCGCGCCGCCGAGGCCGCCTCAGCCGCGGTGGAGGACGTGATCGGCCGGCTTCCCGGTGCAGACCTGGCGGGGCCGGTCGGTGTCCAGGTCGATGCCGGGGCACTGGCTGCCGCCCTCCGCCGGACCCTGCCGGCAGCGGAGACCGGCGAGGATTCGCCTTTGGCGACTGTCCTCCTCGAGGTCTCGGGCGGGGGTCTCGACGTCGTCGCCACCGACCGCTACTGGTTGACCTGTCGGTCCCTCGCCGTGGGCAGGGCGGCGGGGACGATCCGCTCGACCCCACGCACCGGGTCGTCTCTCGGTGAAGGACGCGACCGCGGCGACGGCCTGGCTGTCCCGGCGAGAGGAGGTGCAGGTCGAGATCGGCACCGGCACGTTGCGGCTGCGTGGAGAGGAGACCGTCGTCCTGGGAGGGTGTTGCAGACCGGCTTCCCCGCCCACCGGATGCTCCTCGACGGGCAGCCCGACCGTTCGCGGTCGTGCCGACGTCGGATCGCGCCGACCTGCGGGCGCGCTCACCGGCGACGACGCCGTGCGCTTCGCGATCGGAGACGACCGGGTGTGGGTCACCGGCCCGGCCGGTGGCGAAGGCGTGCGACTGCCGGCGACGACCGTGGGAGACCCGTGACGTTGCGCTTCACCGTTGCGCTGCTCGGCAAGGTGCTCGACAGCCTTCACCGGCGACATCGTTCGGCTGACGTTCGCGGCCCCGGACCGGGCGGTGCTGTTCACCTCTCCCGAGCAGGCCGGCGTGCGTCGTCCTCGCGATGCCGACCGTCCCGACCCGGCATGACCAGGCGGCGCCGACCGCCGCCGACCGGCCGCTGCTGAGCCGCCCGTTCGTCGCGTGGTTGTCGGCGGCCGCGGCCGCGGGGGTCGGGGACGGGGTGCTCTACTTCGCGCTCGGCTGGTACGCGAGCGGTCACGGCGCGCACGTGGCGGGCGTGGTGCTCAGCCTGGTGCTGGTGCCGAGGACGCTGCTGCTCCTGGTGGGCGGGACGCTCGGCGACCGCTGGGGCCTGCGCCGGACGTTGGTGCGCACCCAGGCGACGATGCTGGTCGTGCTGCTCGCAGCGGCGTCGGCCGACGTGCTCCTGGGTGAGGTCGGCGGCGGGCCTGGGGCTGCTGGCGCTCGCCATCGGTGTGGTGAGCGCGTTCGCGTTGCCGGCGAGCGGAGCGTTCCCGCGTCTGTTCGCCGACGACGACGGGCTGCCACGGTTGATGGCGACGGTCGGCACGGTGCTCCAGACCGCGCGGCTGGTCGGACCTCCGGCGGGGGGCCTGGTGGTCGCGCTGGCCGGGCTCGCCGGGGGTCTCGTCGCGGCGGCGTCGACGGCGGCGGTGCTGCTCGCCGTGCTGGTCGTCGTACGCCCGCCGCGGGCGGAGTCGACCGAGCTCGACCCCGGGGATCGACCCGAGCGGGTCTTCCGCCGCGCGGGCGGCACCGGGGATGCCCGCTCTGCTCACCTCGGTGGCGCTGGTCGCCGGCACCCTCATCCCGCTCCTCTCGCTCTCGGTGCCGCTGCTGGGTCGCCAGCACGGATGGGGCGCGCTCGGGACGGGCACGGTGGAGTCCGCCTGGGTGCTCGGCTCGATCGGGGTGACGCTGGTGGTCGCGCGGCGAGGCAGCCTTGCCCGGCCCGTCCTCGCACTCGTCGGTGGCCCCGTCGTCGCAGGGATCGGCGTGCTGCTGCTCGCGGTGGCCGCGCCGCTGCAGGTGGCGCTGGTCGGCGCGCTCGTGATGGGCGTCGGCACGGCGGCGTACACCTCGCACGTCTTCCCGCTCGTCGTGCGGCGCACGCCCGAAGGGATGCTGGCGCGGTTCCAAGCACTGCTGGGCGTGGTGCAGTCCGCGCCGATGCTGATCGGGACGGTCGGCTTGGGCGTGCTCGGCGGCTCCGTCGGGGTGGCGACCGCGACCGTGACGGCAGGGATGGTGTGCGCGTGTGCCGGGCTTGTCGTGGCGACGAGCGAACCGCTGCGGTCGCGCCCGGCTCTGGGAGAGAGCCTGAGAGAACGACGCCGCGCACCGCGAGGGCGCTGACCGGGTCGACGGCGTCGCCGGCGCCGGGGTGCACCTCGAGGTGGAGGTGCGGGCCGGTGGTGTTGCCGGTCGAGCCGACGGTGCCGATCTGCTCACCGGGGCCGACCGCTTCGCCGACCGAGGTGAGGATCGTGGTCTGGTGGCAGTACCAGAGCTCGGTGCCGTCCTCGAGGGTGACGACGGTCTTGTAACCGTAGGAGCCGTCGTAGCCTGCCTCGGTCACGGTCCCGGCGGCGATCGAGAGGATCGGCGTCCCGCTCGGGGCGGAGAGGTCCTCGCCCGTGTGGCAGTTGACCCAGAGGTAGGAGCAGTGCCCGAAGTTGTTGGACACCCGGAAGCTGCCCGCGGGGAGCGGGTACTGCCAGGCGTTCTTCGCGATCACCTTGGCGTGCTTCTCGGCGCTGGCGGCGAGCGCCGCCAGGGCAGAGTTGCGGGCCTTGGCCTGTGTCTCCGCCGCGGCCTGGAGCTCGGCGTCGGCGGCGTCCTGGAGGGCCTCGCGCTGGGAGTCGCGGCTGACCGCACGCTGGCGACCGCTGAGGGCGTCGCCGGAGCCGATGCTGCTGGCCGCATTGAGCACGCTGGCCTGGGCGCCGAACTTGTCGAAGTCGTTGCCCGTGAGCTGGGTGGCGGGCTGGCTCATGGTGGCGCCGACGGCGGCCAGCGCGAGCGCGGCTGCGCCGACGAGGCTCGGCGCCGACGGCAGGCCCGGGATCAGACCCTTGCGGCCGCCGGAGTGGCCGCCGGTGTGTCCGCGGGCTGCCTCGACAGCGTCCCGCTCGACCTGCCGGGCCGTCCTCTGGGCGGCCTTCTGGCCGCGTCGCGTCGGCTTGACCGCACGCCGGCGACCCGGTCCGAGGTTTGCCACCGCCGGGGCTGGTGGTACGGAGGGTGTGGTCTGGAAGTTCCGGGGCGTCCGCGCCCCCGCGCGCTCAGCGTCGACCCGGCGAGAGGGCGTACGCCTCTCGGCACGGTGGTTCGCCACGAGTAGGGATCCTTGTCGTCGGGGGCACGCGAGCATGAACAATAACGGAACAGTCACGGCCCTGTCCTGCGGGGTCACCCGGAAGGGTGACCCGGCTCACCACGCGACCCCCGACTTCCGCCTGGATTCCCCCGGAGACTCGTGCCCAGGGTGCCCCATCTCACAGCCGCTCAAACAGGTCGCCGTCGCGACCGGGTGGAGGGTGCCCCTCCCGGCGGCTAAGGTGCCGAGCAGGCAGTCGGCCCGTGCGTCGACCCCGCGATCGCCCGCGAGGGCTCCCCAGGTGACGGAAGTGCAGGTGTGAGGACGATGGTGGCTCCGATCCGGATCGTGGTGGCCAAGCCCGGGCTCGACGGACACGACCGCGGAGCCAAGGTCATCGCCCGCGCGCTGCGCGACGCCGGCCACGAGGTCATCTACACCGGGCTGCACCAGACGCCGGAGCAGATCGTCGAGACCGCGATCCAGGAGGACGCCGACGTGATCGGCCTCTCCGTGCTCTCCGGGGCCCACATGACGCTGTTCAAGAAGCTGATCGCCCTCCTCGACGAGCGCGACGCTCGCGACATCGTGGTGATCGGTGGCGGCATCATCCCGGAGGACGACATCCCGCTGCTCGCCGAGATCGGTGTCGCGCGGGTGTTCACCCCCGGCGCCACGACGACGGAGATCGTCGCCTGGGTCCGCGACAACGTGCAGGACGGCTCCGCGGTCGAGGCCTGAGGACCAGCCAAGCCGGACGGGCCGCGACCTGAGGGCTAGAACACCAGGTCGCCGGCGAGGGGGAGCCGCAGCACGCTCGGCTCCTCCTTGCTGGTGGTGACGGTCACCGGTTGCACCAGGTCGTTGCCGGCGTAGGCGAGGTCGCTCGCGGCCAGGACCACCTGGATCCGGTGACCCTTGCGCACCCTCTGGACGACTCCGGGCAGCCGGACCTGGACAGGCCTGCTGACGTCACCCACCCGCACCGGCGAGACCAACCGGTGCTGCAGCGACGGCGTGCCGTCGGGTGCGAGGTCGTAGACCTTGGCGAAGAGGACCAGCTGACCGAGCGGACCGGCGGCCTGGGTCTGGGCGGCCAGGGGGGCGTCGAGGTGGAGGGTGAGGCGCGGTGAGCCGACGATCGAGGCACCCTTGACCAGCGGAGCGCTGGTGAACGACGCGAAGGTGCTGGGGGCGTCGGAGACCGGGTTGTCGACCTGGTTGCCCTCCACACCGGAGGTCTCGGAGTAGGAGGTCGGTGCGCCGGGTGCGTTGGCGTAGCCGGCTGACCCGGCTTGCACGGCGGCTGCGGTCGGGGTGAGCCCGTCGTCGCCGGTGAAGAACAAGGAGGCGGTCGGTGTCTGCCGGAACCGCTTCTTCTCGGCGTACGCCTTCGCCACCGCGGTGCCGGCGGCTGCGGTCGAGGTGTCGTAGCGGACCCAGTCGCGGAAGTACGCGAAGGCCGGACCCTGGGGAGCGTCCGCGTCGCCCTTGACGTGGTGGTCCATCCAGTCCAGGAAGCGACGGCCGAGGTAGGAGTCGCGCAGCGACTCCGCGCCGAAGTCGAGCTCGCCGGGCGCGGGGGTGCCACCGGAGTGTCCCCAGGACTGCCACACCATCTTCACGGTCGTGCCCCGGCGCTTCAGGCCGCGGTAGGTCGCAACCGCCTCCTGGAGGTTGAACAGGGTGTCCTTCTGGCCCTGCACCAGCAGGGTGGGGACGGTGATGTCGTCGAGGTAGTGCGCCACCGAGGAGCGCTCGGCGATCGCGCGCATGTCGGCGTCGGGGTAGCCGAGCGTGTTCAGCTTCAGCGCCGTGGGGCACACCTCGTCGGCGAAGTTGGGGCAACCGACGTTGCGCGTCGGGTCGACCTGGGCGTCGTCGACCCCGTCGATGATGCCGGCGCCGAAGAACAGGTCGGTCCACAGCTTCTTGGCGACGCCGGGGGTGGCGGTCTGCACTCCGCCGGCAGGTCGGTGTTGTTGGGAGCCAGGGAGTACTCCAGGTCGTTCCACGTGATGATCGGGATCAGCGCGTCGACGCGGGGGTCCTGCATCGCGACGGCGTACTGGATCTGGCCGCCGTACGACCCGCCGATCATGCCGACCCGCGGGTCGCCCTTCGTCTCGCGCGCGACGTAGCGGAGCCGATCGGTCTCGCCGGTGTCGGTGTCGGTGAACGTGCGGGTGCCGGCCAGCACGTCGAGCACCTGCGGAGCCGGCCTTGCCGTCCCAGGCCGGGTCGTCGAGACGGATCTTGCAGCCGGAGCCGCCGAAGCCCCAGGCCGGAGTAGGACAGCACGACGTAGCCCTCGCGCACGAAGCCACGACCGACCGCGGTCTGGTTGCTGTCGGCCTTGTTTCCGCCGAAGCCGTGGGTGGTCAGGATCGCCGGCTTGGGGTGCCGCCGGTCGTCCCGTCGGGGGTGTAGACGTCCGCGCTGATCGTGCAGGGCTGGTCTCCCTCGGGGCCGACCAGGGTGTCCACCGAGATGTGCCGCAGGGAGTAGCCGGGGGTGTCGTCGGCAACGGCGGCGGGACCGGTGACGGAGAGGGCCAGCCCGCTCACCGCGACCAACCCGGCGGTGAGCGAGACGGTCAGGGCAGTGGACCTTCGGCGACGGCTCATGGTCTCCAACGACGCAGGCCCGCCGAGGCTACGGATACCGCCCGGCGTGTCAGCCCGGACCAGGCCTGGCTGTGACGAGGGTGACGTGGAGGTGACCCACCCGAGAGGTCTAGGGTCGGGATCGGGCGCGTGCCGCGCCCGCCAGACCTGCGCCGAGCTTGCTCAGACGCTCCGACGACGAAGGAGGAGCCCGTGGACCTGATGGAGTACCAGGCGAAGGAGCTCTTCGCCAAGCATGACGTACCGGTGACGCCCGGGGTCGTGGCGGAGACGCCCGAGGAGGCGCGCGCGGCAGCCGAGAAGCTCGGCGTCGTGGTGGTCAAGGCACAGGTCAAGGCCGGCGGCCGCGGCAAGGCCGGTGGCGTCAAGCTGGCCAAGACGCCCGACGAGGCCGAGCAGCACGCCCGGCGATCCTCGGCATGCAGATCAAGGGCCTGACCGTGAACCGCGTGCTGATCGCGCCGGCCGCGAGCATCGACGAGGAGTACTACTTCTCCTTCCTGCTCGACCGCGCCAATCGCCAGTACCTGTGCATCGCCAGCGTCGAAGGTGGTGTGGAGATCGAGGAGGTCGCCAAGACCAACCCAGACGCCGTGCGGAAGACCGCCATCGACCCGGGCGCCGGCGTCGACGAGGCGAAGGCCGGGAGATCGTCGCGGACGCGAAGTTCCCCGAGGTGCTCGTCGAGCAGGCCGTGCAGACCGTGATGGCGCTGTGGCAGGTCTTCGTCGAGGAGGACGCGACTCTCGTCGAGGTCAACCCGCTGGCCCGGCTCGCCGGGGACAAGCTCGAGGCGCTCGACGGCAAGGTCTCGCTCGACGAGAACGCCGAGTTCCGCCACGAGGACCACGCCGGGTTCGTGATCTTGGACGAGACCGACCCGCTGGAGCTCAAGGCCAAGGACAAGGGCCTCAACTACGTCAAGCTCGATGGTGCCGTCGGCATCATCGGCAACGGCGCCGGACTGGTGATGTCCACGCTGGACGTGGTCGCCTACGCAGGCGAGGCACACGGCGGCGTCAAGCCGGCCAACTTCCTCGACATCGGTGGCGGCGCGTCCGCGCAGGTGATGGCCGACGGCCTCGACGTGATCCTCCACGACACCCAGGTCAAGAGCGTGTTCGTCAACGTCTTCGGCGGCATCACGTCGTGCGACGCGGTGGCGAACGGCATCGTCGGCGCCCTCGACATCCTCGGCGACGAGGCGAGCAAGCCGCTCGTCGTACGCCTGGACGGCAACGCCGTCGAGGAGGGCCGACGGATCCTCGACGAGCGCAACCACCCGCTGGTGACGCTCGTGGACACGATGGACGGTGCGGCCGACAAGGCCGCCGAGCTCGCGAACGCATAAGGACGAAGACATGTCGATCTACCTCAACAAGGACTCCAAGGTCATCGTCCAGGGCATCACCGGCGGCGAGGGCTCCAAGCACACCGCACTGATGCTGAAGGCGGGCACCCAGGTCGTGGGCGGCGTCAACGCCCGCAAGGCCGGCACCACCGTCGAGCACACCGACGCCGACGGCAACGCAGCGAAGCTGCCTGTCTACGGCACCGTCAAGGAGGCCATGGCCGACACCGGCGCCGACGTGTCGGTCGTCTTCGTGCCGCCGGCCTTCACCAAGGACGCCTGCGTGGAGGCCATCGATGCGGGCATCGGCCTGCTCGTGGTCATCACCGAGGGCGTCCCCGTGCAGGACACCGCCGAGGTCTGGTCCTACCTGCAAGGGGACAGCAACCACGCCGAAACCCGGATGATCGGCCCCAACTGCCCCGGGATCATCACCCCTGGCGAAGCGCTCGCGGGCATCACGCCGGCGTCGATCTCCGGCACCGGTCCGGTCGGGCCTGGTGTCGAAGTCGGGCACGCTGACCTACCAGATGATGTTCGAGCTGCGTGACCACGGCTTCTCGACGGCCATCGGCATCGGCGGCGACCCGATCGTGGGCACCACCCACATCGACGCGCTGGCCGCGTTCGAGGCGGACCCGGACACCAAGGCGATCGTGATGATCGGCGAGATCGGCGGTGACGCCGAGGAGCGGGCGGCCGCCTACATCAAGGACCACGTCACCAAGCCGGTCGTCGGCTACGTCGCCGGCTTCACCGCGCCCGAGGGCAAGACGATGGGCCACGCCGGAGCGATCGTGTCCGGCTCGTCCGGCACCGCCGCGGCGAAGAAGGAGGCCCTCGAGGCCGTCGGTGTCAAGGTCGGCAAGACGCCCTCCGAGACCGCGCAGCTGATGCGGGACGTGCTCGAGAAGCTCTGAGCTGGGATCCCGCGCCGGGTTTGTTCCGGCGGCGGCGGCGATGATTACCACGGTCCCGTGGTAATTCATCGCCTCCCGCAGGGAGTTCGCTGCGGGAGGCGTCAGGTTGCTGCGGGATGGTCGGCCGGGGGGACGCCGTCGGCCATGCCGGCCAGCTGGCTCACGAACTCCGAGGTGCCCACGGGGAGCGCGACGGTGGCGAGGTCGTCGGCCCGGGTGCTGCCGCGGTTGACGATCACGACCGGGACGTCGAGCTTGGCGGCAGCACGCACGAAGCGGAAGCCGGACATCACCGTCAGGGACGAACCGAGCACCAGCAGCGCACCGCCGACGGTCGGCGAGGTGGTCGACCGCGGCGTAGCAGCGCTGCACCCGCGGCTTGGGCACGTTCTCCCCGAAGAAGACCACGTCGGGTTTGAGCAGCCCGCCGCAGCGATCGCAGTCGGGGACGACGAAGCCGGCGGTCTCGTCGAGCTCGACGTCGCCGTCCGGACGGGCCGAGACCTCGCCGTGGCGCTGCGCCCAGCCCGGGTTGAGGCCGTCGAGCTGCGCGGCGAGGTCCGCCCGCGAGCTCGTGGTCCGGCAGGACAGGCAGACCACGTCGGCGATCCGGCCGTGCAGCGCGCACAGCATTCGGGAGCCGGCAGCCTCGTGCAGGCCGTCGACGTTCTGGGTGATGGTCAGGGTCAGGCGGCCGGCGGCCTCGAGAGCGGCGACGGCTCGGTGGCCGGCGTTGGGCCGCGCCGTACCCATCCGGCTCCAGCCGAGATGGGAGCGACCCCAGTAACGCTGCCGAGACTCGGGCCCGGAAACGAACTCCTGGTAGGTCATCGGCGTCCGCGCGGGCGCACCCGGCCCGCGGTAGTCGGGGATCCCCGAGTCGGTGCTGATCCCGGCCCCGCTGAGCACGAGCAACGGGCGGTCGCCGAGGAGAGCCAGCGCCGTGCGCTGCGGCTCGGCGAGGGTGTCGAGGGCCGGGGCGATCACCCGACCACGGTACGTCGCGGGCCGAAGGCGAGATGCTTTCGTTGCGCCGAACCACATCCTTTGCCAACCACCCATGGCGGCGGACCGCGCCGCCCCCTAGCGTTCAGCCATGCGTTGGGACTGGCTTCCCCTGTCGGCGTCCGCCCTCGTCATCGGGGTGTTGGCGCTGGTCTTCGGGGCGCTGTTGAACCCGGTGCCCGCGGGCGGCGACTCCGCCCAGACAGTGGCGATCGCGCAGATGGCCGGCGGTCGCTGGCTGGGCACGTCGGTGATGTTCTTCCTCGCTTCGGTGGCGCTGATCCTGGGCCTCCCGGCGATCTTGTCGCTCTTCCTCGAGCGCGGCCGCCGGATCGGAGTCGTCGCCGTCGCGGTGCTGGCGGTCGGTGTGATCGGGACGGCCGGCTATGCGATGTTGCTGGTCTTCTTCCGGGCACTGGTCCGCGCTGAAGCGATCCGTGCCGGGGGGCTCGAAGAGCTGACCAGTGACGTCGGGCTCGGCGTGTTCCTCTACGCCTGGGTGGTCGCCTTCTACGGCGGACTGGTCCTGCTGGCCGTGGCGCTGCTGGTCGCCCGCCAGACCCCGGCGTGGGTCTCGGTGCTGCTGCTCGTCGTCGTCGCCCTGATCCCCCTCCTGCCCGCGCTGGGCAGGGTGGGCCAGGTCGTGCAGATGCTGGCCCTGGCGTTCGCCTTCACCGGCGTCGCGATGGCAGCCACCCGCGGGCTCGAAGGTCGGGCGGGTCAGTCCGCCCAGCCTGCCTACTGAGCCGGCACCCCCCGTGCAGCGCCGGTCAGGCGTAGCGGACTGCCGCCCGGGCGCGGGCCTTGGCAGCCTCGACGTCGCGGTCCTTCGGCGGCGCGGACGTCGTCAGGTGGTCCAGCAGCCGCTGCGTGGTCGCTGCGACCTCGGCCACTGCCGCGTCGAAGGCGGGTTGGTTGGCCTGGGACGGCCGGGTGGCACCGCTGACCTTGCGGACGTACTGCAGCGCGGCGGCGTGCACCTCGTCCCCGGTCGCGGGCGGCTCGAAGTTGTGCAGGGTGCGGATGTTGCGACACATGGTCACAACCTACGTCGACGATCCGCCCGCCGCCACGCATCGACCCGGCTGGCACAGTGGCCTCATGACAGACCAGGACCGCGCCTTCGACCTCGTGCTCTTCGGCGCGACCGGCTTCACCGGTGGTCTCACGGCGGAGTACCTCGCCGCCCACGTGCCCGACGGCTGCCGGTGGGCCCTTGCCGGGCGCAACCGGGCCAAGCTCGAGGCTGTCCGGGACCGGCTCGCCACGTTCGATCCCACGCTCGCGGACCTACCGCTCCTCATCGGCGGACGCCGCCGACCCGGCGTCGCTGCGGGCCGTCGCCGAGCAGGCGCGCGTCGTGGTGACGACGGTCGGCCCCTACGTCGAGCACGGGGCAGGTCTCGTCGCCGCCTGCGCGGAGGCCGGCACCGACTACGCCGACCTGACCGGAGAGCCGGAGTTCGTCGACACGACGTACGTCGCGCACCACGCCCGCGCGGTGGAGACCGGGGCGCGCCTCGTGCACGCCTGCGGCTTCGACTCGATCCCGCACGACCTGGGGGCGCTCTTCACGGTGCAGCAGCTGCCCGATGGTGTGCCGATCACGATGCGCGGCATGCTCCGCACCAACGCCGCACCCTCCGGCGGCACCTTCGCGACGTTCGTGGAGACCATCGACCCGCACGGGCGAGATGAGGAAGGCCCTCGCCGAGCGTCGCAAGGTGGAGCCCCGACCCGAGGGTCGCCGGGTGCGCGCCGTGGCCAAGCGTCCGCACCGCGACCGGGAGACCGGCTACTGGCTGGTCCCGTTGCCCACCCTCGACCCGTTCGTGGTCAAGCGGTCGGCTGCGGCGCTCGAGCGCTACGGTCCCGACTTCAGCTATGCCCACTACGCCGCGGTCAAACGCCTGCCCACGGTCGTGGGGGCGCTCGCCGGGGTCGGCCTGCTCGCCGGGGCGGCCCAGGTGGGTCCGCTGCGGCGCCGGATCCTGGCCCGCCTCCCCCAGGGCACCGGCCCGAGCGAGGAGAAGCGGGCGCGGTCGCACTTCACGATGCGCTTCTTCGCCGAGGGGGGTGGCCAGACGGTGCGGACGTCGGTGTCCGGCGGCGACCCGGGCTACACCGAGACCGCCAAGATGCTGGGCGAGTCGGCGATGTGCCTGGCCTTCGACGACAACCCGCCGACGGCAGGTCAGGTCACCACCGCGACCGCGATGGGCCAGCGGCTGACGGAGAGGTTGATCCGGGCCGGGCTTCGCTTCGAAGTTGCCTGAACAGCCGCAACCGGTGACCCAGGAGGGTCATCGGCGACGGTCCGTTGGGGCCATTCGTGCCACTTCGCCCGGGAGCTCCGCACATCCGGGCTAGCGTTCTTCCTGTTCGGTTCATACGGGTCTTTGCGTGTTCACGGGGAGAGCGACGATGTCGCTGAGGTTGGTCCGGCCGGCGCGGCTGTCTGTCGTCGCCCTGGTCGTGGTGGCGAGCCTGTCCGCCGTCTCCTCGAGCCCGGACGATGCGCTCGTGGCCGCGGACCGGTCGCGCTCGGCGCTCGCCGGTCCGGTCCTGCAGCCCCACCGCGAGGTGCGGTTCGCGCCGGTGCAGCCGCAGGCCGAGGAGCCCTCCACGACGCTGGTGTGGCGCCACGACAAGGGCCGCGAGGACCGGCTGCGCGGCTCCCGTGCGCGGCCGGGTGTTCGTCGCCAGCCAGCTCACGTCCCACGACCTGCCCCAGGCTGCGGTGACCGCTTACCGCACCGCCGCGGGCAGCCTGTCCCGCACCGACCCCGGCTGCCACCTGCCGTGGACGCTGCTGGCGGCGATCGGTCGGGTCGAGTCCGACCACGGCCGGTACGGCGGATCCGTGCTCAGCACCGACGGCGTGACCCGGCCGAAGATCATCGGGGTCGCCCTCAACGGTCGCGGTCCGGTGGCGGCGATCCGCGACACCGACAACGGTCGGCTGGACGGCGATGCCACCTGGGACCGCGCGATCGGCCCGATGCAGTTCATCCCGACGACGTGGGCGTGGTCCGGGCGGGACGGAGACGGTGACGGCGTGCGCAACCCGCACGACCTCGACGACGCGGCGCTGGCCTCGGGTGACTACCTGTGCGGCGGCTCAGACCTGAGTGTCGACGCGGCGATGGATGCGGCGATCTTCCGCTACAACCCCTCCGACTACTACGTCCGGCTGGTGCGCGCCTTCGAGGTCGGCTACCGCACCGGTGTCTTCGTCATCCCCTCGCCTGAAGCACCCGACGAGGAGAGCACGAAGCCCGAGAAGAGGAAGCCCAAGGCGGACCGCGCGGACCGCGGCCAGCGACCTGGCGCTGCCGCCAAGCCGATCGCGCAAGCCCAAGCACGGTTCCGCACCCAGCGGAACCGAAGCCGAAGCCCAGACCCGAAGCCCAAGCCCAAGCCCGACCCGAAGCCGAAGCCGAAGCCGCGAGCTCCGAAGCCGACGCCGCACGCCCCGTCCGAGCCACCTCGCCTTCGCCCAGCCCGGCACCGCCGGTGATGGAGACGATCACCGGCACCCTCGGGACCTGCGCTGGTGGCTGGTGCGTCGGCGAGGTGACGCTCGACCTCGGGCCCAGCGGTGCACTGCTGGCCGCAGCCGCCGCCGACTACGACCGCGACGGGGTGGTCGAGACCCTCGACCAGGAGCTCGCAGGTCTCGCCTCCGCCGGACCGGTGAGCGTGCACGGACAGCGGAACGCCGCGGTGCTGGTCGTGCAGCAGCTCGCGGGCTCGCCTTTCCCACGCTGACCCGCAACGTCGAGATCGCGCCACGGTCGCTAGCGTGACCACGATGGCCACGCACCCACGGCCCCCCTCGGGAGGCGCACTCCCGTTCCTGCCAGCGCTGGGCTTCGTCCTGGTCTGGTCCTCCGGCTACATCGCCGGCCCCTACGGGGTCACCGCGATGAAGCCGTTGAGCCTCGTCGGCTGGCGCTTCATCGCTGCAACGGTCATCGTCGCGGTGCTGGCCCGGGTGGTGGCGGGCCCGCTCCGGGCCGACCGGGCCACCGTGCTGCGGATCTGCCTGGTGGGCTTCGTGATGAACGGCCTGCAGTTCGGCGCGATGTACCTGGCCTTCGACGCGGGACTCGGTGCCACCCTGGGCGCACTGCTGCACTCGCTGAGTCCCGTGCTGACCGCGGTCATCGCCGGGGTCGCGCTCGGTGAGCGGCTGCTCCGGGTGCAGGTGCTCGGCTTCGTGGTGGGCGTGGCCGGCGTGCTGCTCGTGCTCGGGCCCGACATCGACGAGGCCGGGGGCGCGGTCGGCCTCGCGTTCGCCGTGGTCGGTGTGCTGTCGCTGAGCCTCGGCACCATCGGCCAGCGCTGGATCGGTCGGGGCGTCGACCCGCTCTGGTCGGCTGCTCTGCAGTTCGCCGTGTCGGGGCCACCGGTGCTCGTCCTCGCGGTCCTCATCGAGGGGACGGACCCGATCATCGACCTGCCCAAGGCGCTCGGCGTGCTGGCCTACCTGGCCGTGGTCAACTCGATCATCGGGCTGATCCTCCTCGGTGTGCTGGTGCGGCACGGGGGTGCCAGCGCCGGCGCGAGCGTCTTCTTCCTGATGCCTCCGGTGACGGCCGTGATGGCCTGGCTCGTCCTCGGCGACACCTTGACCCTTCGCGAGGGCATCGGCCTGGTGATCGCGGTGGCCGGTGTCGCAGCAGCGACCCGTGCGGCACCCGTCGTGCCGCCACGCCCGGGCTCCTCGAGCCCGAGGACCTCCGGGTCAGGGCAGGACGAGCTGGCCCTTGCCGAGCACGGTCACGCCGCCCTCGCTGACCACGAAGCCGCGACGCCGGTCCTCGTCGTGGTCGACCCCGATCAGGGCGCCGTCGGGGACGACGACGTTCTTGTCGAGGATGGTGTTGCGGACGACGGCGCCGCGACCGATCCGCACCCCGTCGAGCAGCACGCTGCGTTGCACGTAGGCACCGTCACCGACGAACACCTGGGTGCCGATGACCGAGGTCTCGACGGATGCGGCCGACACGATCGAGCCGGCGCAGACGATCGAGTCGCGCACGCTCGCTCCCTGGCTGAACTTCGCGCCGGGCAGCTGGGAGTTGGAGGTGAAGATCGGCCAGTCGGTGTTGTAGAGGTTGAAGATCGGCACCGTCGAGACCAGGTCGAGGTGAGCGTCGTGATAGCTGTCGAGAGTCCCGACGTCGCGCCAGTAGTCGCGGTCCCGGTCGGTGGAGCCAGGCACCGCATTGCGCTTGAAGTCGTAGACCGCCGCGCGGCCCTGGTCGACGAGCATCGGGATGATGTCTCCGCCCATGTCGTGACGGCTCGTCGGGTTGGCGGCGTCCTTCTCGAGCGCCTCGACCAGGACGTCGGCGCTGAACACGTAGTTGCCCATCGAGGCGTAGGACTCCTCGGGGGAGTCGACCAGGCCCGGCGGTTCGGCCGGCTTCTCCAGGAACTCGTCGATCGCGATGCCGTCGTCGCCGGTCTTGATGACACCGAACTGCCACGCCTCCTTGCGCGGCACCCGGATGCCGGCGACGGTGACGCCCGCACCGGACTCGACGTGCGCGTCGACCATCTGCGAGGCGTCCATGCGATAGACGTGGTCGGCACCGAAGACGACGATGATGTCGGGCTTGGCGTCGTTGATCAGGTTCATCGACTGGTAGATCGCGTCAGCGCTGCCGAGGTACCAGTTGGGTCCGCGGCGCTGCTGCGCCGGCACCGGCGCGACGTAGTTGCCGAGCAGGCTGCTCAGCCGCCAGGTCATCGAGATGTGCCGGTCCAGGGAGTGCGACTTGTACTGGGTGAGGACGGCACAGTTGAGGTAGCCGGCGTTGACGAGGTTGGAGAGCGCGAAGTCGATCAGCCGGTAGGAGCCACCGAAGGGGACCGCGGGCTTGGCCCGGTCCTCGGTCAGCGGCATCAGCCGCTTCCCTTCCCCTCCGGCCAGGACGATTGCGAGGACGCGAGCCATGCACAGCACCCTAGGCCCGCCGGGACCGCTGTGTCCCGTGTCCGGTCTGGAAATCGTGTCGCGGCCGTCCTGGGTCGTGACCGGACGCGCTCGACGGCCGGAACCCAGGGCATCGGCACGGTGGCCGTGCCCTCGGCCGGGGTGCGGCTCGCTGGTCGGCATCGATCGGCGACGCGCTGAGCATGCTTGGGGCGAGGACTAAGGTCGACGGACATGACGACCGTGAGCAGGACCTTCGACGTACGACCGGAGCCGGGCGCCGTCCTGGACTACCTCAAGGACTTCGGCAACGCCGAGGAGTGGGACCCGGGGACCGAGGCGTGCACCCGCAACGACAGCGGGCCGATCCAGGTCGGCTCCTCGTGGCGGACAACGTGTCAAGATCGCCGGCATCACCACCGAGCTCGACCTACACGCTGGAGCGGCTGACCGAGGACACCATCGTGCTCGTGGGTCGCAACGAGTCCGCCACCTCGACCGACACGATGACGATCGTGGCGAACCCGGATGGCCCGGGGACCCGGGTCACCTACGAGGCGGTGATCGAGATGTCGGGCGCCGCCAAGCTGGCCGCGCCGCTGGTCAAGCTGGTCTTCGAGAAGATCGGCTCCGACGTCGAGGACGACATGACCACGGTGCTGAACCGGCTGGCGGGTTGAGGTGGATCCCTCCCTGCGTGCGCCGGCATGCGGAGCTGCAGGGACGTCGTGACGCTCGACGCGCGCAACCTGCGTCGTGTGGTGGGACTGTCCACGCTGGTCGTCACGGCCGTGCAGTCGAGCCACCGCCGTCGCCTCGCTACGGCGTGGGCGCCGGGACTACGCCGATGCGGTCTGGGGTCCGGGACTGGCGGCGGTCGCGCTCGGCGGCGCCGTGGTCGGCAGCGGTGACGCGCCCCGACGGTGGGCGCTGGCCGCGGTCGCCACGGGGTGGGCGGTGCGTCTCGAGCGCCTGATGGCGGCCCGGCTGGGAAGCAACAGCGACGAGGAGGACCCGCGCTACACAGAGTTCCTCGAGGGCGACGCTGCTGCGACGGTGGTCGTCAAGGTCTTCCTCACCCAGGGACTGGCCCAGCTCGCTGTCTCCGCTCCCCTCCAGCTGGCCGCGGCCAGCCGGCTGCCGCGCACCTCGCGGCGCTGGCTCTTCCCGCTCGGCGTGGCGGTGATGGTGTCCGGAGCGGTGCTCGAGGCGGTGGCGGACCGGCAGAAGGCCGCCTACATGAGCCTCGACCGGGACGAGCGACCCGACGTCCTGGACACCGGCTTGTGGGGCTGGTCGCGGCATCCCAACTACTTCGGGGACTCGCTGGTGTGGGACGGGGCCTGGATCGCCTCGGCAGCCTCGGCGCCTGGCGGGTGGACCTGGCCGGCACCGGTCCTGATGAGCTACCTGCTCGATCTTCGCCACCGGTGCCCGACGGACCGAGCAGCGCATGGAGAAGCGGCCCGCCTACCGTGACTACCAGGAGCGCGTTGCGCTTCTTCCTCCCCAGACCTCCCCGGCGGGGCTGACGAGGTACGTCCGCCGGCTGGTGCCCAGGACGTTGCACGGTGCGCGCTGGATCGTCGTCATGGGTGGTGAACCTCACCGCCGGGGCGAAAAACGATTCGCGGCCACGGGCACGCGGCACCTAGTCTTGCGGGGCTATGCAGGACTTCCCGCCTCGGGTCACCACCTTCGTCTCGGGGGACGGGACCCCACCGAGCAGCGATCCGGACACCCGGTCTCCGGCGGCGTTCCTGCGCTGGCTGCTCGCGCGGCAGTGGAAGGTCATCGCGGTCTCCGCCCTGACGTCGCTGCTGTGGTTCCTGCCGATGACGCTGGGGCCGTGGATCTTCGGCAACGCGGTCGACGACGCGATCCTCGGCGGTTCCGTCGCGGCGTTGTGGGGCTGGACCGGCGTGATGGTGGTCGTCGTGGTGGTCGGCGGCATCTTCGGCGTCGTCTTCCACACCCTGGTCGTGCGCACCTGGTTGATCGGGCTGTACGGCACCATCGAGATGGTGACCCGCAAGATCGCCCAGATGGGCCACGTGCTCCCGCGCAGGTCGCCGACCGGCGAGGTGCTGAGCATCGCCTCGAGCGACTCCGACGAGTTCGGCGCGATGACCGAGATCATCGCGCGCGCAGCAGCGCAGCTGGTGTCCTACCTCGTGGTCGCGCGCATCGTGCTGTCGATCTCGCCGCTGCTGGGTGTCGTCGTGCTGGTCGCCGCCCCGGTGCTCGTCGGCGCCGCGCTGCCGCTCCTGCGCCCGCTGCACCGTCGTCAGGAGGTCGAGCGCAGCCGCAACTCCGAGCTGACCTCGCTGGCCACCGACATCGTGGCCGGGCTGCGCATCCTGCGCGGCATCGGTGGCGAGCGGACCTTCGGGCGCAACTACGCCCGGCAGTCCCAGCTGTCCCGGCGGGCCGGTGTCTCGTCGGGCATCTGGCAGGCGGCCGTCGAGGCCGTCGGCGTGCTCTTCTCCGGCGTCTTCCTGGTCAGCCTGGTCTGGCTGGGCTCGCGTCAGGTGACGGCAGGCGAGCTCACCGTCGGCCAGCTGGTCAGCTTCTTGGGCTACGGCCTGTTCATGGTCGGCCCGATCCGGACGTTCTTCGAGCTCGCCCAGAAGACGCACCCGGGCCCTGGTCAGCGCCCGCAAGGCGATCGCTGTCTTCGAGCAGCGCCCGCCGTGGCGGGAGCGGGCCGAGCCCGTCGGCCGCTCGACGGAGGGGCCGAGCTCGTCGACGACGCCAGCGGCTTCGTGGCCCGGCCCGGACTGCTGACGGTGGTCGTCAGCGCTGTGCCCGAGCGGAGTGCCGCGTTGGCGGACCGACTCGGGCGCTATCTCGCCGCGGACGTCGAGCCGGTCGCCGAGGAGGACGCGGAGCACGCCAAGGGGCGAGCCGCCCGCCGTGCGCGGGCCGAGCGTGCGCGTCGGCGGGCCCACATCGCGGCCCGCGACGAGGAGCTGGCCGGCCGCGACTGGGGTGTCCGCCTCGGTGGCGTCGACCTCGCCGACGCCCGGCTCGACGACGTACGCCGGCTGATCCTGGTCAGCGACACCACCAGCCAGCTCTTCGCCGGCACCCTGCAGGACGCGATCGACCCGCACGGCCGGCTCAGCCGGGCGCGAGGCGGAGATGGCGCTGCGCGTGGCCAACGCCGAGGACGTCTACGACGCGCTGCCCGAGGGGTGGCAGGGCCAGCTCGAGGAGCGTGGCCGCGGGCTGTCCGGCGGGCAGCGCCAGCGGGTGGTGCTCGCGCGTGCGCTGGCCATGGAGTCGCCGGTGCTGGTGCTGGTCGAGCCGACGTCCGCGGTCGACGCGCACACCGAGGCGCGCATCGCCGAGCGCGTCACCGAGGTACGCCGCGGCCGCACCACCGTGGTCACGACCGTGTCGCCCCTGTGGCTGCACCACGCAGACCACGTCGTGCTGCTCCACGACGGCACCGTGGTCGCCGAGGGTCGACACGCCGACTTGCTGGCCGACGACCGTGACTACCGCCGCCTGGTGGCCCGGGCGATGGACGAGCCGACCGTCGAGGAGGCCGGCCGATGACGGATCTGCTGGCCACGTCGGCCGACACCTGGCGGGAGCGCAGCGACGACCCGCCCGCTGTCCCGACCGCGCTGCGCCCCCCGACTGACGCCACCCGGCGCGAACGCTACGAGGCGCTGTGGCGTCGACACGACCTCCGTCGGCAGCGCGCGGAGCAGAACTACGCCGACTCCCGCAGTCCCGCACGTGGCTGGCCGGTCGCGGGCAACCAGGCGGTGCTGGACTTCTTCAAGCAGCTCGTGCTCACCCGACGGGGACGCTTCGCGGCTCTCGTCGTGCTCAACGCGCTCGCGGCCTCGGCCGCGCTGGTGGTGCCCCGGCTGCTCGGCGAGCTGGTCAACCGCACCGTCGACGCGGCCGGAGGGGCGCCCCAGGGCCTGGGATCGGTGGCGCTGCTGGTCATCGCGGTCGTGTGCGCGCAGGCGTTGCTCACCTTCGCCGCACAACGCACCTCGACGCTGTTCGGCCAGGACCTGCTGGCCAGCGCGCGCGAGTACATCGTGCGCACGATCCTGCGGCTCCCGCTGGGGCGCGTCGAGAGCGCCAGCACCGGCGACCTGGTCACCCGGGTCACCCGCGACGTCGGCACGATGAGTCGCTCGGTGCAGTACGGCGTACCGATGGCGATCATCTCGCTGCTCACCGTGGTGCTCTCGGTCGTGGCGATGCTGCTCAACTCGGTCGTCCTCGCCGTGCCCGCACTGGTGACGTTCGCGACGGCGGCCTGGGCGGTGCGCAGCTATCTGCGGCGGGCGCCGAGGGCCTACATCAACGAGGGCGCGACGTACTCCCGGATCAACACCACCCTCACCGAGACCGTCGAGGGAGCGAGGACCGTCGAGGCGCTCGGGCTCACCACAGCGCGGGTGGCGCGCGGGCACCGACGACATCGAGGTCTCCGCGCAGGCCGAGCGCTACAGCATGACGCTGCGCAACCTGCTCTTCCTCGTGCTCAACTTCGCCTTCCAGTCCCCGCGGGTGATCACGCTGCTCGTCGGCGCCTACGGCTACTCCCGCGGCTGGGTCGACCTCGGCCAGATCACCGCGGCGGTGCTGTACGTCGAGGCGCTCGGCGACCCGCTCGACCGGCTGATCGGTGAGGTCGACCGACTCCAGGTCGGGGCCGCGCTCGACCGCGCGCCTGCTCGGCATCGCCGAGGTGCCGCCGGACCGGGAGCCGGGCGACGCCCTGCCCGACGGTGTCGAGCTCGTGGGGCGCGACCTGAGGTTCGCCTACCGCGCCGACCACGACGTGCTCCACGGCGTCGACCTGCACGCTGCGGGTCGGGGAGCGGCTCGCGGTCGTGGGACCCAGCGGCTCGGGAAAGTCGACCCTGGGACGGTTGCTCGCCGGCATCAACAGGCCGCGCACCGGCACCGCCAGCGTCGGTGGGGTCGAGCTGGTCGACCTGCCGCTGGAGGTGCTGCGCACCGAGGTCGCGCTGGTGACCCAGGAGCACCACCTCTTCATCGGCACCGATCCGGGACAACATCGTGCTCGCCCGGGAGGACACCGACGACGAGGCGGTCCGCTGCGGCGCTCCGGGCGGTCGGCTCGCTGGGCTGGGTCGAGCGGCTGCCCGGCGGGCTCGACACCGATGATCGGCTCCGGCCAGCAGGCGCTGACCCCGGCGCAGGCGCAGCAGATCGCGCTGGCCCGGCTGATCATCGCCGACCCGCACACGCTGGTGCTCGACGAGGCGACCTCGCTGATCGACCCGCGCACGGCCCGCACCCTCGAGGGATCGATGAACGCCCTGCTCGAGGGGCGGACGGTGGTCGCGATCGCACACCGGCTGCACACCGCCCACGACGCCGACCGGATCGCCGTCGTGATCGACGGGCGGATCGTTGAGCTCGGCAGCCACGACGAGCTGGTCGAGCTCGACGGGGAGTACGCCGCGCTCTGGCGCGCCTGGACGAGCTGAGCGATAGCCTCCGAGGCAGATGCGTCCCGTCGAAAGGTGGCCCTCGTGAAGGTTTCGGTGCTGACCCGCGAGTATCCTCCGGACGTCTACGGCGGAGCCGGCGTGCACGTCGACTTCCTGGTGCGCGAGCTCAGACGGCTGGTCGACGTCGACGTGCAGTGCATGGGAGAACCGCGTGACGGGGCGACTGCGCACTCCGAGGACGACCCCCGTCTCGCAGGCGCCAACGCCGCGCTGCGGGTGCTGTCCACCGACCTGACGATGACGGCGGCGGTCGCGGGGGCCGACGTGGTGCACGCACACACCTGGTACGCCGCGATGGCCGGTCACTGGGCGAAGCTGCTCTACGACGTACCGCACGTCATCACCGCGCACTCCCTGGAACCACAG
>CAVYWU010000012.1:0-173820 GCA_963772415.1 uncultured Actinomycetota bacterium
TACGACGACTTCGTCAATCGGCTCACCGACCTCGCGAAGGACCTGCGTCCCGGTGATCCGGCGGAGGGTGCCGAGGGCACCTTCGCGCCGCTGTCCTCACGGGCCGCGGCCGAGCGGCTCGCCGAGCAGGTCGAGGACGCCGTCAGCAGGGGCGCCACCCTGCACGCGGGCGGAGTGCTGAGCGAGGGGCCGGCGGCGTACTACTCCCCGGCGGTGCTGACCGGGATCACCGAGGAGATGCGTGCCTACCGCGAGGAACTGTTCGGTCCGGTGGCGGTGGTCTACTCCGTCTCCAGCGACGACGAGGCCCTCGCCCTCGCCAACGACAGCGACTACGGCCTCGGCGGTGCGGTGTTCAGCAAGGACACCGACCGCGCGCGCAAGCTGGCCGAGCGCCTCGAGGTGGGCATGTCCAACGTGAACACCCCGGCCGGTGAGGGCGCGGAGGTGCCCTTCGGTGGCGTCAAGCGCAGCGGTTTCGGTCGCGAGCTCGGCCCGCTGGGCATGGACGAGTTCGTCAACAAGCGGATGTTCTACGTCGCTGACTAGCTACGTAGGGCACAGGTGGGACCCGCGCGGACCTGTGACCGACCCGACAGGGTCTGGTACCCGTACTGATCGCTGACGGCGCTCAGCACGAGCGAAGAGAGGATGTCCGATGACGGGAGCTCACCCCTGAGATCGTGGCGCGGCTTACCCGCACCGCGCGACAACTCGAGCCAATGGCCCAACTCTGGGAAGAGACGACGCTGCTCACCGACCGTCAGCGGGAGGCGGTTGACGAGCTGACGCGTCGTCTCGCGGACAACTACCCCTACGGCGACGTGAGGTACATCGGGCAGATTCTCAAGCCTCCTCACCCGGTCGCTTGGATTTCTTACGCGGCAGCCGCGCTGATCAATCCGAACAATCACGCACTCGATGCAGGTCCAGCGACCTCAGCGATGGAGAAGGAGGTCGTCGAGGACATCGCCGAGATGTTTGGGATGCCGCGGCACCTCGGTCACCTCACATCCTCGGGGACCATCGCCAACCTCGAGGCGCTATACGTTGCTCGCGAACTAGCGCCCGACACGGTCGTCGTGTCCAGTCAGGCAGCCCACTACACGCACGGGCGGATGAGCCACTTGCTGGGCATGACGCACGAGAGCATCCCGCAGGATCGCCTGGGCAAGATGGATCTGCACGCTCTTGAAGCTCGGCTCGAGGGTGGCGGGGTCGGAACGATCGTTGCCACGCTGGGAACGACCAGCCTGGGAGCACTCGACGCAGTCGACGAAATCGTCACAATGGCGCGACGCTACGAAGCCCGCGTCCATGTGGACGCGGCGTACGGCGGGTTCCACACGCTTCTCGCGACCACAGATCCGTCCGTCGACCCGCGGCCGTTTCATGCGCTACCTCACGTGGACTCGATCGTGGTCGACCCACACAAGCACGGACTCCAACCATATGGGTGTGGCTCGATCCTCTTCTCGGACCCCGCAGTGGGCCGCCTCTTCGCCCACGACTCGCCCTACACCTATTTCACTTCGAGTGAGCTGCACCTGGGCGAGATCAGCATCGAGTGCTCACGAGCCGGCGCAGCCGCTGCGGCCTTGTGGACAACCTTGCGCGGTCTCGGCCTTGACCGAGATGGGTTGGGCGAAGTCCTCTGGAAGGGTCGGCAAGCGGCTGTGATGATCGCGGACCGCGTGAGGGGTTCCGACACCGCGCGTCTCGTCGTCGAGCCTGAACTCGATATCGTGTGTACCTACGCAGCATCAGGGAGCACCTCCGAGGTCAGCCGACGTTCCGAGTCCGCCTTCAATCAGCTTCAAAGCTTGGGCTGGCACGTGGCCAAGCTTCAAGTGAATAGCGAATGGCTCGCAACTGCCGACGAGGCGCTGACCGTCGACAGCGAGGAGACGACGGTCTTGCGTTGTTGTGTCATGAAGCCGGAACATCTTGCGGTGGCTGAGGAATTCGCGTCCACGCTCGTCGACGCTCTTGCGCCGAGCGGGTCCTGACCCCAGGAGGGGTTGGGCGAGCTGCCCGGCGAAGGCCCGGGTCGGGCGGACCGACGACGCCGATCGCCAGGCCGCACGGCTCGAGCACGGTGAGGGAATTCTCCAGGCTGGCCGGCCCGAGTGAGTCCAGGACGACGTCGTATCCGGACACCACGTCGGTGAAGTCCGCTCTCGTGAAGTCGATGACCTCGTCGGCTCCGAGCGCCCGGACCCGGTCGACGTCGTTGGGTGTAGCCGTCACCGGCTTGTGGCGACCATGTGCGGGTGGTTGTGCGGACTCTCGGTTGGCTGAGCTGGTGGCTATGGGCCAGCTGCGCCAACGGATCCTCGGAGCACGAGTGGGCACGGCAGGGCGGCGCCTCCGCGCGTCGCCGCTGGAGAGTCCTCCTCCGCGATCGCGTCGAGCAGGACGGTGGCTGCCCGGTGACCCATCTCGTAGTGGGGCAGCGCCATGGTGGTGAGCATCGGCCGCAGCTCGGTCGCGACCATGACCTGGTCGTCGAAACCGATGACAGACAGGTCGCGTGGGATGTCGAGCCTGAGCCGGCGAGCCGTCCGGTAGATCCCGACCGCCATCCTGTCGTTGAAGGTGAAGAACGCCGTCGGTGGCTGGTCGCCGGTCAAGGAGCTGGTGGGAGATCCGTTCGGCGCCGTCGGAGAACTCCTCGTCGGGTTCGGTCTCCACGACCAGTGCCGCTGTGCCGAGACCGGCCGATGCCATCGCTTGCTCGTAGCCCTGGACACGCAGCCCGCGAGCGAGTCCGCCGTTGGGAGGCTCGGTGATGTGGACGATCCGCTGATGGTCGCATTCCACCAGCGTGCGTACCGCGGCCTCGGCAGCGCCCAGCTCGTCGGGCACGAAGCTCGGCGCATCACCGGACTCGGGTCGCACGTTCATCCCTACGGCGACGAGGCCGCGCATCGTGGGTTCGAGAGGCACCCGCTTGTGGTACATCGCGCCGACCAGGATCCCCTCGACCTGGCGCCCCACCAACGCGTCCATGGCCTCGGCCGTCCGCTGGGGGTCGCCGTCGGTCCCGACGACGAACGGCAGGTAGCCGCGTTCCCAGCACGCCTCCTGCACGCCCTCGATCATCGAGGTCGCGTAGGGAGTGGTGATGATCTGGTCGGCGACCACGCCGATGGTCCGCGTGCGGTTGGTCCTCAGCCCGCGCGCGAGCACGTTGGGCCGGTAGCCCAGCTCCTCGACGGACTGGCGGACGCGCGCCTGGGTCTGCGGGGTGAAGCGCTGGCCCTGCCCGTTGAGCACCAGTGACACGGTGGCGGTGGACAGCCGACAGTGCTCGGCGACATCGCGGATGGACACCCGCCGGTCGGGCTTCCTGGCCCGCGGGGGCTGGTCCTTCATCGCAGGATCACCTTACTCGTCGTAGTCGATGTCCACCGGGTCGAGGATCAACCCCAAGAACCCGGTCTCTGGACTGCCGTTGTCAAAGCCCAGGAGCCGCGGGGTGCCGTCGACGTCCTCGACCACTCGCGCGGCGTACAACCCGGTGTGCCGGACCCGGCGCGCCGAGCCAATGTCCCACACGGAGTCGAGTCCCTTGCCGGCGACCAGCCACATCCCGCCTCGTTGTCCCGGTGGATACGCAGTGCTGTCGAGCTCGTTGGTGTCACAGCAGAAGACCAGGTGTGGTGTGTCGTCGAGCTCGATGTACTGCAGTACCTCCAACTGACCGAACGTGGCTGGCTCGGACAACGGTGGACGCGCTTCCCAGTGTTCGAGGTCGGGGCTCCAGGCCTGCCCTACCACCCCTCGGGCAGCTGGGTCGCCGTGGTTGGCGCGAGCCGTGATGAGCATGCGCCAGCCGTCCCCGGACGGGTCGGGCATCACCCAGGGGTCCCGCCATGCCTCGTCACCCCACGCCTCTCCGTCGTACTTCTCGTACCACCGGGGGTCGGCTTCCAGCAGCGCGTCGGCACCGAAGCGTTTCCAGTGGATCAGGTCACGGGAATCGGCTCGCCCGATCCTCTGGACCTTGGCGTCGTCCCCCTTCGAGGCGCCGGTGTAGAACAGGTGGAAGATTCCCGAAGGCCCGCGGACCACGGAACCGGTCCATACCGCGAGGTCGTCCCAGGCCGGGCCGGCGGCCGGCGCCAAGGCATCGGGGAGCACCGTCCAGGTCCGGTAGTCGGTCGAGGTGGCATGGCCGACAGCCGGATTGAGGTGTCTGTCGTCGGGGTCCGGGAGGCTCCGCGGGGCCTTCAGAAAGAACAGGTGATGCAACCCGTCGTCGTCGGTGTAGGGCCACGAGTCCCAGATCCAGTGGTCGTCCAGTCGGAGCATCAGCCCTTGACCCCCGACGACGCGATCGAGGAGACGAAGGACCGCTGGAACATCAGGAACACCACGATGACGGGGATGGTGATCATGGTCGTGTACGCCATGATCTGGCCCCACGGCGTTCCCTCAGCCGTCCCGGTGGCGAAGAAGTACCGCATGCCCACCTGAACCGGCCTGAGCCTCTCTTCCTGGATCACCAGGAGTGGCCACAGGTAGGAGTTCCACTGCGGGAGGAAGGTGAGGATGGCCGAGGTAGCGAACGCCGGACCTGCCAAGGGTGCGATCACCGAGCGGTAGGTGCGGAACCACCCGGCGCCATCGATCATGGCGGCCTCGTCCAAGGACTTGGGAATGGTCTTGAAGAACTGGGTGAAGAGGAAGATGGAGAACGCGTTGGCGATGAACGGGATGATCAGCACCTGGTAGGAGTTGTTCCATCCCTGCTCGATGGCGAAACCGTCGCTGTACAGCGCCACCCGAGGCAGGTTGGACACCCAGTAGACCATCGGGATGGCGAACGTCTCGAAGGGGACGATCAGGGTCGCGATGATGCCGGCCAGCAGGTAGTTCCTCCCCTTGAACCGCAGCCGGGCCAGCGCGAACCCCGCCATCGAGTTCACCAGCAACCCGATGACCACGATGCTGACCGTGACGAACATGGAGTTGAAGAAGAACCTTCCAACGGGCACACGGTCGAACACGTCGTAGTAGTTCACCATCGACAGGTCGCCGACCGGCGCGAAGGCCCGCCACGAGGTGAGGTCGGCGAGGATCTCCCCTCGCGGCTTGAAACTGGAGACGACCATGAACACCAGGGGCAGGGTGAAGGTCATCGCCAGCAGCACGAGGGGCAGGTAGCTCCACAGGTGGCCTGTGCGCCTGGGGGCGGTGGGGTTCGGCTTTGCGGCCGGCTTGCCGCCCGCAGCGGGAGCAGGGTTCTGTTGCAGGGTGCTCATCAGTCGTCGTCCTTCGTCAGGCCCCTGTTGATGAGTGTCACCAGGAGCACGATCATGAAGAAGATCAGGGAGAGCGCGGAGGCGTAGCCGACATCGCCGCGCCCGGACCCCATCTGGATGATGTGGTAGACCAACGTCGTCGTCGCGTTGGACGGACCTCCGCTGGTCATGACGTCGATCTGGGTGAAGAGCGAGAACGCGCTGATCGTGATCGTGATGAAGATGAACACGAACGTCGGGCGTAGTCCCGGCAGGGTCACGTTGCGGAACTGCTGGACCTTGGTGGCGCCGTCGATGGACGCCGCCTCGTAGAGCTCGCCCGGGATCGTCTGCAGGCCTGCGAGCCAGATGATCATGTGGAAGCCCACGCCCTGCCAGACCGACATCACGATGACGGCAGGAAGAGCGGTCGAGGGGTTGTTCAGCCAGTCGACGTTGAAGCCGAACAGCGAGTTGATCAGCCCCTCCTGCTGGTACATGAACTTCCAAAGCATGGCCACGACCACCATCGAGGTGACGACCGGCATGAAGAACAGCACGCGGAACGCGGTGATGCCGCGCAGCTTCTGGTTGATCAGCAGCGCCAGCAGCAGGCCGATGCCGCCCTGGGCGGGCACGACGACGACCACGAAGACGAGGATGTTGCGCAACGCGTCCCAGAAGGTGGGGTCGTCACGGAGCGCACGCAAGAAGTTGGTGAAGCCGACGACCTCAGGCGACGAAGCCGACCCGAGGCGAGCGTTGGTGAACCCCAGGGCGAAGGACATCACGACCGGGATCACCAGGAACAGCACCATCAAGACGACGGCGGGCGCCATGAAGCCGATGCCGGCCCGCGCCTCGTTCCCGGTCGCGGACCGCTCTCGGCGGCGCTTCGACGAGGTGGGTTGCTTGGTTTTTTCAGAGAGCGTGGCAGTCATCGCAGCGGCGCCTTTCTCACGACGAGGAGCTGGGTGGGGCGAACCCGACGGCTCGCCCCACCCACGCATCAGTTGTTGTAGCCGGCCGACGCGATGTCGGAGTCGATCTCAGACACCATCTGGTCGAGACCCTCCTGGGGGTCCTTGCCGTTCACGATGTCCTGCAGCTGCTTCTCGAAGACCTGGCTGATCACCAGGTAGGCCGGCGTCTGCGGACGCACCACGGCGTACTTCGCCGCGATCTCGGTGGCGACTTCGAGCGGTTGCCCAGGCCCGTAGAGGCCCTCTGTGGTCTGCTCCGCGGCGGTGGTGGTCGCGGGGATGAGCGCGTTCGCGTCGGAGAACATGGCGACGTACTTGTCGTCGAGCGAGAACTTGAGGTACTCCAGGCCGCCCTCGAGCTGCTGGTCCGAGCAGCTCTTGCTCAGCCCGTACTGCCAGGATCCAGCGCCACTGACGGAGCCTTCGCCGAAGTCGGGCGCGGGGGCGAGCACCAGGTCGTCGTACTTCTCGATGTTCTGGGCGTAGCCCCAGTTGCCGTTGTACTGGATCGCCGCCTTGCCGTCGAGGAACTCGGTACGGTCCGCGGAGTTCGACTTCGGGGCGTAGCCCTGGGTGAACTGGTCCTGGAACCACGTGGCGAACTCGAGCGCCTCCGGCCCGTTGAGAACTCCCTCGGCGGACTCGTAGGTGTCCCGGTTGATCAGGTCCCCACCGAAGCTCTGCAAGAGCGGCCCGAAAGCGTAGGACCACCACTCACCGGTCCAGCCCGGGCCGTAGTCCACCACGTTCTTGAAGTCCCCGGAGTCGGCGATCTTCTTCTCCGCGTCGGCGAACTCCTCCGCAGTCCACGGCTCGTCGACGGTCGGCACCCGGATGCCGTACTTGTCGAGGATCGACTTGCGCGTGAACATCAGCGTGGTCGCGTCCCAGTAGCCGACGGAGTAGATCTCGTCCTGGTAGCGGCCCACAGTGGTCGGCAGGAAGTTCTCGACGTCGGCGTCGCTGAGGCCGGTCGGGACCATCCAGCCGTTCCACGCCCAGTTGGGCATGATCGGTCCGTCGACGTCGAGGATGCACGGCAGGTCGTTGGACGCGGCCGCTCCCTGAACGGAGTCGTTGTACGCCTCCTGCGGGAAGTCCTGCACCTGGACCTCGAAGGTGTCCTGGGAGCCGTTGAAGTCCTTGATGATCTGGTCGAGAACCTCGATCTCGGCCTCGTTGCCGGCGGAGTGGGTCCACAGCGGGATGGCGACCTTGCCGTCATCGGTGGTCCCGCCTCCACCGCCGCCCTGACTGCTGCAGGCCGTGGCTACGACGAGAGGCGCGAGCGCGGCGGCAACAGCTAGCCGGCGCGGCATGGATCGGGACATGGATGGTTCCTTTCGAGAGGTGCAGCTGTGTGGCTGTCGAACGGTGTGAGGAGGCTCACGCTTAAACCGATTAACCAAACATTAAAACGATTAACCTCTGGGTGTCAAGCGTCAATGCTCATGGCCATCTCGGCACTTCGTGCCGCTGCGGCGGGGTACCCGTCGTGGATCGCGTGGATCGCGTCCGGACACCGAGCGGTGCTTGGGCGGCCGTCAGACTCCGGGAGGTGCCCGACATCTTTCGCCTCCTGAACCAAGACCTCAGAATCCTCCACCAGGCCTGGGATGGCCCGTAGCCGGTCGTGCGGCCCTTCATGATGGCCGGCGTCGGGCGCGGCTGCTGCATCACGGACCCGGCAGGCGTTCCACTGGGGAAGCACGAGTGCGACGCCGACGTCTAGGGCGAGTCCCGGCCGTCATGAGCGCACCGCACCCACTGCTTGTCGGGACCCGCTGACAGACTCGGGACGTGTCCAGACCGCCGCGCATCGAGCCTTCCGGCGACGTGGTCGCCCGGGTGGCGGGCACCGCGCTGACGCTGCCTGACGCCTACGAGGAGGACGCCTGGACCGGCGTCAGGTGGCGAGTCCGGAGCAAGACCTTTGCCCACGTCCTGGTCGCCCAGGA
Organism: uncultured Actinomycetota bacterium; assembly: GCA_963772415.1. GTDB lineage: Bacteria > Actinomycetota > Actinomycetes > Propionibacteriales > Nocardioidaceae > Nocardioides_B. The sequence goes on from CAVYWU010000012.1 coordinate 8,191, forward strand.
GGGTTACACGTCGGCGTACCGCGACATGACCGGGGTGACCGAGCCAACCACGGTGCTCACCTTTCGCTCATCCGGCGACGAGCTGCTGGCCCTGGCCAACGCCGGGCCGCCGTTCTACCAGCCGCCATGGTCGCCCACGGTCGTCGGCATGGTGCTCGACAACGACACCAACTGGGACGAGGTGGCCGAGCTGGTGACCGAGAGCTACCGGTTCTGCGCGCCGCAGAAGCTGAGCCGCCGGCTGGGTCGATGACGTCGCGCCGGCCTTGGGATCGGACACCGTGACCCGGTGGGGGGCGGAGCCCGCCGTTGTACGGTCCCGAGCAGGGCGGGAACGGCGAACCGAAGGAGACACGCGTGCTGAGACAGGTCGCGGAGGGCGTGCTGGTCCACCAGAGCGAGCTGCTGTGCAACAACACCGTTGTCGTGCAGGGCCGAGCTGGTGTGCTGGTCGTGGACCCCGGCCTCAGCGGGGCCGAGATGGCCTGCCTGACCCACGATCTGCGCGAGATGGGCCAGCCGGTCGCGGCAGGCTTCGCGACCCATCCCGACTGGGATCACGTGCTCTGGCACGCCGATCTCGGCGACGCGCCCCGCTACGGCACCGCCCGCTGCGCGGACTTCATGCGAGATCTGCGGTCGGCCGCGGACTGGGAGGCCCGCGCCGCGGAGGCCCTGCCGCCGGAGATCGCCGACGACGTTCCCCTGGAGCTTTTCGGCCTCATCACAGGTCTGCCCGCCGAGACCACACGGGTTCCCTGGGACGGCCCTGACGTGAGGATCATCCAGCACCCGGCACACGCCCCGGGCCACGCGGCGCTGTTCGTCGAGGAGCGCGGCGTCCTCGTCGCCGGCGACATGCTCTCTGACCTCTTCGTCCCGATGCTCGACGTGGAGGCGGCCGAGGACCCCATCGGTGACTACCTCACCGGGCTGCGGCAGCTCGAGACCGTGGCGGACGACGCGGATGTCCTCGTCCCCGGTCACGGCTCCGTGGGCGGAGCCGGTCAGGTGCGCGCGCGTCTCGAGCTGGACCGGCAGTACGTGCACGCGCTGCGTGACGGTCGCGCTCCCGACGACGACCCCCGAGTCGGCCCGTCGGCGAAGCCCGGATGGGAGTGGGTCAGCGACATCCACACGGCCCAGGTCCAGAGCCTCGCCCGGAGGAGCGGGGGCGACGAGACGTCCGGCGATCGCGCGCGCAGGTGACCGCCGCGCCACCTGGGTGCTGCGCTCGACCCCATCGTCGGCCGTGCTCGCGGCGTATCGTGCCCGGTGTGGATCCTCCAGGTCAGGTCCGCCTCTCGCCGCCCGACACCCTTCAGGGAGGGCCGGCTCGCCCGCCCCTGCTGGACGGGCTGCTGCGTAGCCGGCGTCAGGGTGCCGTCACCGCCGCCTGGTTGCTCGTGGGGGTCCTCATCGGTGGTGGCGCGACGTGGTGGTGGGGTGAGCGGCCTCCCGAGGAGCCGCGGTCCTCGTCGGCGGCCGTCGGCACCAGCGTGGGGCTGGTCCTCAGCGGCGTGGCCCCGCGCACCCGACCGAACGGGAGGGTGGCCCCTGTCGGGGCCGGTCCGTTGTGGATCGACGGGGTGCTGCTGCGGAGTCCGGGCTCCGGTGCCGTCACGGTCACGAGGATCCATCGACCGGGCGAGAGCATCACCATTCGTGTTCCTGAGCTGCCCGTCACGCTCTCCGACGGTCAAGCCTTCGAGCAGGTCCGACTCTCGATCACCCCACGAGACTGCGTGCTCGCGACCCAGTGGACTCCCAGCGCGCAGCCGTTCACGTTGACGTGGCAGGACGCCGACGGCGACGTCCACGAGGACCTCGCCGGGGAACATGACGGGGCGCTCCAGCTGTCCTTGATCCGCCACATGAACGCCGCCTGCGACGACACCCCGACGCCGTGACCCTGGCTGACAGGTGAGGACGGGCGTCCAGAAGGTCGGAGATCGACCCGGATGCGGACCGGCCACTACTGGGGTCGCCGTACGGTCCCGGCGTGGTCTTGAACGGGCTGGACGGTCGGCCGTCCGGGCCGAGGGCCGCGCGCGGCGGGCGACCTGGTGGGGTCAGGAGGGCCAGTCGACGGACAGATACTGGGTCTCCTGGTACTCGCGGATCCCTTCGCGTCCGCCCTCTCGCCCGAGACCGCTCTGCTTCACGCCGCCGAAGGGCGTGGCGGGGTCGGAGACCACGCCACGGTTGACCCCGACCATCCCGGCGTCGATGGCCTCGCCGAGCCGCAGTGCCCGCTGCAGCTCCCCGGCGTAGACGTAGGCGGTCAGGCCGAGCTCGGTGGCGTTGACCCAGGTCAACAGGTCCGCCTCGTCCGACCAGGTCACGACGGGCGCGACCGGGCCGAACACCTCGCTCCGGAGGATGGCGGCGTCCGGAGCCACGTCGACCAGCAGAGTCGGAGGGAAGAAGTGCCCGTCGTCCGGAGCGGTGGACTGGTGGGCGATCCGGGCGCCGCCGGCCACGGCCTCGTCCACGAGCCGGCCGACGCCCGCCCGGGCCTTGGCGCTGACGAGTGGCCCGATCTCGGTGCCCTCGGCGAACGCAGCGCCGACTCGCAGTGCCTCGATCGCCTCACCGAAGCGGGCCGCGAACTCGGCGGCGACCGACTCGTGCACGTAGAAGCGGTTCGCGGCCGTGCAGGCCTGCCCCGCGTTGCGGAACTTCGCCAGCATCGCCCCCGCCACGGCTGCCTCGACGTCCGCGTCCTCGGTGACCACGAACGGCGCGTTGCCCCCGAGCTCCATCGACGAGTTCAACACCCGGTCAGCGGCCTGTCGGAGCAGCACCCGCCCGACCGGGGTGGAGCCGGTGAAGGAGACCTTGCGGACCCTGGCGTCCTCGAGCCACGCCGTGACCACCTCGGCGGCGGCGGTCGTCGGGACGAGGTTGACCACGCCGTCCGGGACGCCGGCCCTCTGGAGCAGTCGCACGAGTGCCAGGGCGGTGAGCGGGGTCTCGGCCGCCGGCTTGATGACGACGGTGCAGCCGGCCGCCAGCGCGGGCGCCACCTTGCGGGTGATCATCGCTGCGGGGAAGTTCCAGGGCGTGACCAGGGCCGCCACACCGACCGGCCGGTGGGTCACGATCGTCCTGGTCCCGCCGGCGGGGGAGGCGCCGTACTCGCCCTCCGTGCGCACCGCCTCCTCGGCGAACCAGCGGAAGAACTCCGCGGCGTAGGCAACCTCGGCGCGGGCGTCGGGCAACGCCTTGCCGTTCTCCCACGCCATCAGTGCCGCCAACCTCTCGGCGTCGGCCAGCATCAGGTCGAAGGCCCGGCGCAGGGCCTCGGAACGGACCCGCGCCGGGGTGGCCGACCAGGCTCCGAGGGCACCGGCGGCGGCATCGACCGCCGCAGTGGCGTCGGCCGGGCCGCCGTCGGAGACGCGGGCGATGTCGCGTCCCGTGGCCGGGTCCTCGACGACGAAGTCGGCGCCGTCGGACGCCGGACGGCCGACGCCGCCGACCCAGACCCCGTTCGCGGGGTCGAGCCCGGCGAGGAGGTCGAGGACCCCGGCGGGGAGCGCGGTTGCGGTGGCGGTGGAGGTGGTCACGGTCACGGGTGGTCCTTCGGTGGGGAGCCGGATCGTCATCGGGTCGCCTCGAAGATGCCAGCGAGGACGTCCAGGGCCTCCGCCAGCAGGTGGTCGGGGATCGACAGCGGGGGCAGGAACCGGAGCACGTTGCCGTAGGTGCCGCAGGTCAGGACCACGACCCCCGCCGCGTGGGCGGCCGCGGCGACCTGCCGGGTCAGCTCGGGATCCGGCGTGGTGGTCCCCGGCCGGACCAGCTCGACGGCGATCATCGCGCCCCGCCCGCGGACGTCGCCCACACGGGGATCGGCCTGCTGAAGCGCGGTGAGCCGCTCCACCATGGTCTTCTCGATCTCGCGGGCCCGGTCGACGAGGCCCTCGGCCTCGATGGTCTCGAGCACGGCGAGGGCCGCGGCGCAGGCCAGCGGGTTGCCCCCGTAGGTGCCACCGAGCCCGCCCACGTGGGGTGCGTCCATGATCTCGGCGCGCCCGGTCACCGCGGAGAGAGGGAGGCCGCCGGCGATCCCCTTGGCGGTGACGATCAGGTCGGGGACCACGTCCTCGTGGTCGACGGCGAACATCTCCCCGGTGCGGGCGAACCCGGTCTGCACCTCGTCGGCCACCAGCACGACGTCGTGGCTGCGGCACCAGTCGGCCAGCGTGGCGAGGAAGCCCGGCGCCGGGACGATGAACCCACCCTCGCCCTGGATCGGCTCGATCACCAACGCGGCGAGGTTCTCGACCCCCACCTGCTTCTCGACGACGTCGAGTGCCTCCCTGGCCGCCTGGGCGCCGTCGCGACCGCCGTCGCGGAACGGGTAGGACATCGGCGCGCGGTAGACCTCTGCGGCGAACGGGCCGAAGCCGCTCTTGTAGGGCATGTTCTTCGCGGTCAGGGCCATCGTCAGGTTGGTGCGGCCGTGGTAGCCGTGGTCGAAGGCCACCACCGCCTGCTTGCCGGTGAACGACCGGGCGATCTTGATCGCGTTCTCCACCGCTTCGGCCCCCGAGTTGAACAGCACCGTCCGCTTCTCGTGGCTGCCGGGCGTCACCTGGTTGAGCCGCTCGGCGACCCGCACGTAGCCGTCGTACGGCGTGACCATGAAGCAGGTGTGGGTGAACGCCTTCGCTTGGACGGCAACGGCCTCCGCGACCCGCGGAGCGCTGTTGCCGACGGTGGTGACCGCGATCCCCGACCCGAGGTCGATCAGGGAGTTGCCGTCCACGTCGACGACGACGCCGCCACCGGCGGCTACGGCGTAGACCGGCAGGGTGGTGCCGACCGCTCGCGGGACTGCGGCGTTCTTGCGCCCGTGCAAGGCCTGCGACCTCGGGCCGGGGACCTCCGTGACCAGGCGGCGCTCTTGGGGCAGGGTCGGTCCGCCGGAGGGCAGAGGGGTGTCGGTCATCGCGAGCTCCAAGGATCGGCGGGGTGTCGGCGCACGCCACGCTACGAGCCGACGGACGGTAGGGCACCGGCAGGAATGCCCAATCAGTCGGTCACTTTCCTGTGCAAAACTGTCCCATGGTGATGCTCGCCGACCTGCTTGCCGACGACGGCCTCGGCCTGGTGCAGACCCACGTCCCGGCGCCGGAGCGGGAGGTGCGCTGGGTCGCCACCAGTGAGCTGGCCGACCCGACGCCCTTCCTCGAGGGTGGGGAGGTCCTCCTCACCACCGGTCTGGAGACGTCTGGCTGGCGGAGCGAGTGGCGCGGGTACGTCGAGCGGCTGGTCTCCGCCGGCGTCGTCGCGCTCGGCTTCGGGACCGGCCTCACCCACCGACGGGTGCCGCGTTCGCTCGTCCGCGCGGCGGAGGCCTCGGGCCTCAACCTGGTCGAGGTCCCGCGGAGGACCACCTTCGTGGCGATCAGCCGGACGACGGCCGGGCTGATCGACAGCGGCGCCGACGCAGCGGCCAGGCGCTCGCTGGAGGCGCAGCGCCAGCTCACCCAGGCAGCGCTGAGGCAGGGGGAGCCGGCCGTCCTCGTGGCCCGGTTGGCCGTCCTGGTCGACGGCGCCGCGGCCCTGGTGGGCCGCACCGGCAGGCCCGAGACCGGACCGCTCGGTCCGCGCGAGGGCGAGCTGGACCTGGAGCTGGTCGGCGCCGAGGTGGACCGGATCCTCCCCCAGGGCCTGCGGGCCGCCTCCAGCACGCAGTCCGGTGGCGCGACCGTGCTGGTGCACCCGGTCGGGCTCAGCGGCCGGCCCTCGGTGTACCTGGCCGTGCTGGTGCCGGGACGCGCGGGCGACCTCGTCCGCAGCGCGGTGGCCACCGCGGTGTCGCTCCTCGGTCTCGCGGCCGAGACCGACCGTGCCCGCCGGCACGCGGCCCGACGGTTGCGCGCCCGGGCGGTCGAGCTCCTCGTCGAGTCGGAGACCCGGACCGCTCGCATCGTGCTCTCGGCCGCGGGGGCGCCGGAGGAGACCCTCCCTGAGCGGGTGGCCGTGCTCCATGCCACCGGCGAGGCAGAGGCGCTGGAGGACGTGGCCGCCGGTCTGGAGGCGACCGTCCCCCTGATCGCGCGGAACGGGGAGGTGCTGTGGCTGGTGGTGGCACCGGGGTCCGCCGAGAGGCTGGCTGCCGGGCTGCGCGAGCGGGGGCTCCTGGTGGGCGTGGGTGACCCGGTCGCCCTGGGCGACGCCGATCGCAGCCATGCGAACGCCGGCCACGCCCTCCGTGCGGCCACGCAGGTGGCGCCGGTCGTCCTCTGGGAGCGCCTGGTGCGTCAGGGGGCGATGGGCGTCCTGGACGGCGATCGGGCGGCCGCGTTCGCGGCGTCGTACCTCGACCCGATCGCGGGTGACGAGGAGCTGGTGCGGACCCTCCAGTCGTTCCTCCGGCACCACGGCTCGCGGCTCAAGGTGGCCGCCGAGCTCGGGGTCCACCGCAACACGGTGCGCAACCGGCTGGAGCAGATCGAGACCGGGCTCGACGCCTCCCTCGACGACCCGCAGACCCGGGTCAGTGCCTGGGTCGCGCTCCAGGTGGTGGCGGGCTCCACGTGAGCGCCGACCGGCTCAGGCGCTGCCGCTCCAGGGGGCCGGGACCAGCACCCAGACCACTTCGGCGCCGCGCGACGTGCTCGCGTTGACCCAGGTGTGCGGCTCGCCGCCGGAGAAGGTGAGCGCGTCGCCAGTGGAGACTCGCTGGCGTCGGTCCGAGAACACCAGCTCGATGGCGCCCTTGAGGACCACCACGACCTCGACCTCGCAGTTGAGCGTGTACGGCTCGGAGCCCCCGCTGCCGCCGGGCTCGATGGTCGAGTGCACGAGCTGGAGACGCGACTGGCGACGGGGGGTCATCAACCGCTCGGTGACGCCGGTGCCGCCCAGGTTGATCGCCGGCGCTTCGGAACGTCGCACCAGCTGGACGTCGGGGGCGGTGAAGAGCGAGCCGATGTCGACGCTCATCACCTCGCACAGGGTGAGCAGCGAGGCCACGCTGGGGGACGTCTCGTCCCGCTCGACGCGGCTCAGGAAGCCCTTGGTCAGCCCGGAGGCTGCGGCGAGCTGGTCCAGGGTGTAGCCGTGCGCCTTGCGGGCGGCCCGCAGGCGGGAGCCGACTCGGGCGTCGCGCGTGGGAGACACGGGAAGTGGCCGCATGCCTGTTCCTCCTGAGACAACATTTGTTTCATCAGTCTAGCCCGGGCCTTGACATCGTGTGACTCCCGACACGATCCTCGTGAGACAACCTTTGTTGTTCATCACGAAACTTGATCCGATCTGGAGCTGCACATGAGGCCTCGCCACCTTGTCCCCGCCGTCGCCACGCTTGCCGTCCTCGCCACCGGCTGTGCCGCCCCCGACGAAGCGGGCTCCACTCCCGCCGACACCGAGGCCTCGGTGGCGTCGCTCGAGACCGACGCCGAGATCGCCGAGATGCTGCCCGCCGACATCCAGGAGGCCGGCAAGGTCCGGGTGGCCTCCGGCGTGAGCTTCCCGCCGATGGAGTTCTTCGACACCGACAACAAGACCGTCCTCGGCTTCGACGCCGACCTGGGCAGGGCGCTCGGGGAGGTGCTGGGTGTCGAGTTCGAGTTCAACAACACCAACTTCGACGGGATCATCGGCGGTCTCGCCGCCGGGCGCTACGACCTCGGCCTGACCTCGATGATCGACAAGGCCGAGCGTCAGGAGAATGTCGACTTCATCGACTACCTCAGCTCCGGTGTCGCGTTCATGACCCTCGTGGACAACCCCGAGGGGCTGACGGATCGCCTCGACCTCTGCGGCCGCGGGGTGGCGGTCGAGAAGGCCGCGACCGGCGACATCGTCGCCGACGAGATCAGTGCCGAGTGCACGGAGGCGGGGGAGGAGCCGGTCGACAAGCAGCCGTTCCCCGACCAGGCCAGCGCCGTCCAGGCACTCAAGTCGGGCCGCGCGGATGCCGTGCTCGCGCTCGACCTGACCCTGGCCTACAACGTGTCCCAGGACGAGGAGTCCTTCGAGATCCCGGCCGACCCGTTCGGCCTGCTGCCGGTCGGGATCCCGGTCTCCAAGGACGACACCGAGCTCCGGGACGCGGTCCAGGCCGCCTTGCTGAAGGTGCAGGAGGAGGGCGTCTACGACGAGCTCCTGGCGAAGTGGAAGCTCGAGGCCCAGGCCCTCGAGGGCGCCCCGCTGAACACCGGAGAGTGACCCGATGAGCACCGAGTCGACCGGCACGGACGTGTCGGTGCACGCGGACGAGCCGATCGTCCGTGTGCGTCACCCCTGGCGGTGGGTCGCGGTCGTCGTGATCGCGCTGTACGTCGCCGAGGGGATCAGCTTCGCGGCCACGAACGATGCGCTGCGCTGGGACCTCGTGGGCGGATATCTCTTCGAGGCCTCGATCCTGCGGGGACTCTGGATGACGGTCAAGCTCACCGTCGTCGCGATGCTGGTCGGGCTCGTGCTCGGCACGGTGCTGGCGGTGATGCGGCTCTCCGACAACCCGGTGCTGCGCGCGGTCGCGAGTGGCTACGTCTGGCTGTTCCGCGGGACGCCGATCCTGGTGCAGCTGCTGTTCTGGTTCTTCCTCGGGACGGTGCTGCCCCAGATCGGCCTGGGCATCCCGTTCGGCCCCGACCTGGTCAGCGGCGAGACCAGTGAGGTGATCACCCCGTTCATGGCGGCGATCCTCGGGCTCGGACTGAACGAGGCCGCCTACATGGCCGAGATCGTCCGGGCCGGCATCGGCTCGGTGGACAAGGGTCAGACCGAGGCCGCCGAGGCGCTCGGGATGAGCCCGGTCACGACGTACCGACGGGTGGTCCTGCCGCAGGCCGCGCGGCTGATCGTGCCGCCCGCGGCGAACCAGACCATCTCGATGCTCAAGCTCACGTCGCTGGTGCTGGTGATCGGCCTGGCCGAGCTGACCACGACGGCGCAGCTGATCTACGGCCGCAACTTCCAGCAGATCCCACTGCTGATCGTGGCCAGCATCTGGTACCTGACCCTGACCACGGTGCTGACGATCGTCCAGGGCCGGCTCGAGCGACGGCTGGGACGCAGCGACGCCACCGGTCGGCGGCAGACGCGCCGCCTCGACGAGACCATGAAGGGAGCACGCGCATGAGTGGGCAGCACCCCATGGTGGAGGTCGTCGGCGTCCGCAAGGTCTACGGAGAGCACGAGGTGCTCAAGAGCATCGACCTGCGGGTCGACCCGGGCGAGGTCGTCTCGCTGCTCGGCCCGTCCGGGTCGGGCAAGAGCACCCTGCTGCGCTGCATCAACCACCTCGAGTCGATCGACGGGGGCGAGATCAGCGTCAACGGGAGCCTGGTCGGCTACCGGCGGGCCCACGGCAAGAAGTACGAGCTCCGGCGCAAGGAGATCGCCGCGGCCCGGCGCGACGTCGGGATGGTCTTCCAGCGCTTCAACCTGTTCCCGCACCGCACCGCCCTGGAGAACGTGATGGAGGCCCCGCTCTTCGTCAAGGGGCAGAGCCGGACCGGGGCCCGTCAGCAGGCCATGGCGCTGCTCGAGCGGGTCGGTCTCTCGGAGCGGTCGCACCAGTACCCCGGCACCCTCTCGGGTGGCCAGCAGCAGCGCGTGGCGATCGCCCGGGCGCTGGCCATGGAGCCGACGCTGATGCTCTTCGACGAGCCGACCTCGGCGCTCGACCCGGAGCTGGTCGGTGAGGTCCTCGACGTGATGAAGGGGCTCGCCGCCGACGGGATGACGATGATCGTGGTCACCCACGAGATCGGCTTCGCCCGTGAGGTCTGCGACCGCGTCGTCTTCATGGACGGTGGCGTCATCGTCGAGCAGGGCCCGCCCGCCGAGGTCTTCGGCAACCCCCAGCACACCCGTACCCAGTCGTTCCTCTCGAAGGTCTTGTGATGAGCTCCCCTGACAACCGCGGTCCGGTCGACGCGACCGTGATCCCGCGCTTCGCCGGCCCCCCGACGTTCGCCCGCCTGCCCCGGCTCGACGAGGTCGAGCGCGCCGACGTGGCCGTGCTGGGCGTGCCGTTCGACAGCGGGGTGAGCTACCGTCCGGGCGCCCGTTTCGGCCCGGGGCACATCCGGGCGTCGAGCAGGCTGCTCCGGGACTTCAACCCGGTCCTCGACATCGAGCCGTTCGCGGTCCAGCAGGTGGTCGACGCGGGCGACCTGGCCTGCAACCCGTTCGACATCGAGACCGCGGTCAAGCAGATCGACGACGGTGCCCGCGCGGTGCTCGACCGCAGCGACAAGCTGATCACCATCGGCGGGGACCACACGATCGCCCTGCCCCTGCTGCGGGTGATGCACGAGCTGCACGGGCCGATCGCGGTGGTTCACTTCGACGCGCACCTCGACACCTGGGACACCTACTTCGGCGCGCCGCTCACCCACGGGACGCCCTTCCGCCGCGCGTCCGAGGAGGGGTTGATCGACAAGACCGGCAGCATGCACGTCGGGATCAGAGGGCCTCTCTACTCCCGCGAGGACCTCACCGACGACCAGGTGCTCGGCTTCCAGGTGATCGGTGCGCACGACATGGACGACCTCGGCTGGCGAGGGGCCGTCGAGCAGATCCGGAGGCGTGTGGGTGGCCGGCCGACCTACGTCTCCCTCGACATCGACGTCCTCGACCCTGCGTTCGCGCCCGGCACGGGCACTCCCGAGGCAGGGGGACTGACCAGCCGCGAGCTGCTCAACATCCTGCGCTGCTTCTCCGAGCTCAACCTGGTCGGTGCCGACATCGTCGAGGTAGCCCCGGCCTACGACCACGCGGAGGTCACCGGCATCGCGGCCGCGCACGCCGCCTACGAGCTGGTCAGCGCGATGGCGACCGCGAAGCAGGCCGTCCATGTCTGAGCCGGTCACCGGCGGAGCCGCCGTCATCGACGCCCTGGTGGCCCATGGCGTCCGCGACGTGTTCGGCATCCCCGGCACCCACAACCTGGAGCTCTACCGCTACCTGCCGGCATCGGGGATCCGGCACGTCGTCACCCGGCACGAGCAGGGCGCCGGGTATGCCGCCGACGGGTACGCCCGGATCAGTGGCCGCCCCGGGGTGCTGATCACCACGTCCGGGCCGGGGATCACCAACGCGATCACCGCGCTGGCCACGGCGTACGCCGACTCGATCCCGGTGCTGGCGATCTCACCCGGCCCGCCGCGCGGCCAGGTGCGCGCCGACGTCGGCTGGCTGCACGAGGTCAAGGACCAGCAGGCGGCGCTCGACGCCGTGACCGGTCGCAGCATCCGGGTGGAGTCGGCCGACGAGATCCCCGAGGTCCTGGCGTCCGTCTTCGAAGAATTCGCGACCACGCGGCCACGCCCGGTGCACCTCGAGGTGCCCGTCGACGTGCTGGAGGGCGAGTGGGTGCGCCGCGCCGCCCCGGTCCGGGCGCTGCCCGAGCCGTCCGTCCCCGGGCCGGCACGCGCCGAGGAGATCGCCGCGCTGATCGCCGGCGCCCGCCGACCGCTCCTCGTCGTGGGTGGCGGTGCTCGCGGTGCCACCGACCAGGTCCTGGCCCTGGCCGACCACGGCGTGCCGGTGCTCACCACGGTGAACGGCAAGGGCATCGTGGACGAGTCGCACGCGGCGGCCCTGGGCGCCGGCATCCGGCTTCCCGCCGCCCACCGGGCCGTGAACGACGCCGACCTGCTGCTGGTGGTCGGCTCCGAGCTCGGCGACTCCGACCTCTGGGGCGGCGTCGTGGCCCCGGGTGCCCCGGGTTCGCGAACCGTCGTCCGCGTCGACCTCGCCGCCGCCCAGATGCACAAGAACGTCGTTGCGGACCTCGCCGTCGTGGGGGACGCCGCGGCTGTCCTCGGCGCGGTGGTGCGGGTGCTGCGGGAGCAGGGCTTCGAGTCCCACCCCGTCGACCCGGGTCTCCGCTCGGCCATCGACGCCGACGCCGAGGCCGACTCCGGCCCCTGGGGCGAGATCCAACGGGTGCTGCGCGCCGCGCTCCCGGCTGACACGGTGGTCGCCGGCGACAGCTCCCAGGTGACCTACTACGGCACCGTCCACCACTGGCCGTTCACCCCGGCGAACCGGCTGCTCTACCCGACCGGCTACGCGACCCTGGGCTACGGTCTGCCCGCCGCGATCGGTGCCAAGGTGGCCGATCCCTCCCGCCCGGTGGTCGCCCTCTTCGGCGACGGCGCCGCCATGTTCAGCATCCAGGAGCTGGTCACGGCAACCGAACAGCGTCTCGCCCTGCCCGTCGTGGTCGTCGACAACGGCGGCTACGCCGAGATCCGCGAGCAGATGGTCGAGCGAGACATCGAGCCGCAGGCCGTCGACCTCTATCGGCCGGACTTCGCGGCCCTGGCCCGCGCCGTCGGAGCGCACGGGGTGGTCGCCGAGCGCGTGGCGGAGCTCGGCCCGCTCGCGGCCGAGGCGCTCGCCGGGGATCGTCCCACCGTCATCTACTACCGCGTGCCCTGAGGCTGGAGCTCACCTTGACCACCCTGACCAACGTCATCGACGGCGTCGCCGTCCCCTGCGGGCGTACGACGGAGTTCGTCGACCCGACCACCGGGTCCGCGATCGGTGAGGCCCCACGCTCGGGTCCGGCCGAGGTGGACGCGGCGATGGTCGCGGCCGACGCGGCGTTCGTCGCATGGCGTCGAACGACGCCGGCACAGCGCCAGCGCGCGATGCTGGCCCTCGCCGACATCGTGGAGCAGCACGCCGAGGAGCTGGTCGAGTGCGAGGTCCGCAACACCGGCAAGCCTCGACCGCAGACCCGTGATCTGGAGCTGGACCCGTGTGTGGACCAGCTGCGCTTCTTCGCCGGTGCGTCCCGGGTGCTGCACGGTGTGGCCTCGGCCGAGTACGAGGCCGGCTACACCTCCTCGATCCGGCGCGAGCCGGCCGGGGTGGTCGCCCAGGTGACGCCCTGGAACTATCCGCTGATGATGGCGATCTGGAAGATCGGCCCCGCGATCGCCGCCGGCAACACGGTGGTCCTCAAGCCCGCCGACACCACCCCGTGGAGCACGGTGCGGCTCGCCGAGCTGGCCCAGGAGGTGCTACCCCCCGGCGTCCTCAACGTCGTGTGCGGCGACCGGGACACCGGCCGTGCCTTGGTGGAGCACCCGCGCCCGGACATGGTCTCGATCACCGGCAGCACCCGAGCGGGCTCCGAGGTCATGAAGTCGGCCGCGTCGACGCTGAAGAACGTCCACCTGGAGCTCGGCGGAAAGGCGCCGGCTCTCGTCTTCGAGGATTCGGACCTCGTGGCGACGGCCGAGGCGATCGCCGCGGCGGGGTTCTTCAACGCCGGCCAGGACTGCACCGCAGCCACCCGCGTGCTCGTGCAGGCTTCGGTGCACGACGAGTTCGCGGGGCTGCTTGCCGCCGCGGCGAAGCGGCTCCGGCTCGGCGCCCCCGACGACGACGCGGACTACGGCCCCGTGAACAGCCATGCCCACCGGCAGCGGGTCGAGGAGTTCCTCTCGCAGCTCCCCGCCCACGCCGACGTTCTCGCGGGCGGTGGCAGTCACGGGACAGGCTATTTCGTCGAGGCCACCGTGGTCGCCGGGGTGAGGCAGGACGACGACGTGGTCCAGCAGGAGATCTTCGGCCCGGTCGTGACCGTCCAACCGTTCGCCGACGAGGCCGAGGGTCTGCGGATGGCCAACGGGGTGGACTTCGCCCTCGCCTCCAGCCTGTGGACCAGGGACCACGGCCGGGCAACACGGCTCGCGTCCGCCCTGGACTTCGGCGTGGTCTGGGTCAACTGCCACCAGCTGCTGCCCGCGGAGATGCCGCACGGTGGCTTCAAGCAGTCGGGGGTCGGCAAGGACCTCTCGATCTACGGACTCGAGGACTACACCCGGCTCAAGCACGTGATGAGCGCTCACGCCTCCTGATCGTGGCCCCGGGTGGCCGAGCTCGCCCTCGATCGGGTGGCAGACATCCTGGGCTGATGTACCTGACGTTGCTCAGCTCGACTTCCTTCAGGCGCTGCTCGCGCCGTCGGGTGCTCCGAGGCGGACCGTCACGACGAGGTCGAACCCCGGCCGGATGGGTAGGTCTACCGATGCGGCGGTGCCGGCCGACGGCCATGCTGAGCGGACAGCTTCGGTCGGAAGGAGGCTCGCGATGGGCACGAGCAGGTGGGGTGAGCACGCGTGGCCGGTTCGGGTCGGATCACCGGTGGAGGGGCGAGTCGTGACCGGGGGTGGCGCGGCCACACCAGACCGGTTCGACGTTGCATCGGCCGACGGCACGAGGATCGCGGTGTGGGTCGAGGGCGAGGGACCGGCGGTGGTGTTGGTGCACGGTTCGTTGCAGGACCACAGCATCTCGGCTGCGCTGGTGGCGGAACTGAGCTCGAGCCTGACCACGTTCGCCGTTGACCGTCGGGGCTTCGGCGCCAGCGGCGACAGCGCCGCCTACGCGATCGAGCGCGAGTTCGAGGACGTCGCCTCGGTCGTCGATGCGGTCGCCGCGCGGGTCGGCGGACCGGTCGACCTCTGGGGCCACTCCTACGGCGCGAGCGTTGCGATGGGTGCCGCTGCGATCACGGGAAACATCAGCCATCTGGTCCTCTACGAGCCAAGTCTCGGGCTGGCCTACCCGGAGCGCTGGATCGACATGCTCGAGAAGACCCTCGAGGAAGGCGACGCCGAGGCGGCGATCGTGCTGGTGCTTCGGGACGTTCTCGAGTTCACCGACGACCAGATCGACGCGATGCGGTCCGGGCCGGAGTGGGCGCGCCGGGTCGCGGTGGCACCGACCGTGGCCAGGGAGGCGCGCGCCGAAGAGGGGTGGGTCTACCGGCCGGGCCAGTTCAGCGGGGTCACGGCGCGGACGCTGCTGTTGTCGGGCTCGGAGAGCACACCGGCGATCAAGGAGGCAACGCATGCGGCCGCGGGGGCGATCGTCGGCGCCGAGGTCCGCGTCCTCGACGGTCATGCTCACATCGCGCATCGCACCGACCCGGCCATGGTCGCGGCCGTGGTCCGCGGGTTCCTCGGGCACTGATACCGGCGACCGGGGGCATAGAAGGAGGTGGAGCTCCGTGGCATGCAGCGCCGCCGCGGCCCGCGGCCTCCACGACGGCGCGATCAGTCCGTGTCGGGACGCCCTGCCCGCGCGTGATCGGCGAGGTGCTCCGGCCCCCTGAGCCGGGGCGAGGCGCCGTGTGCCGGCTCGTTCTGCCCACGGAGCGTGGGTCATCGCGAAGGGCTCAGGGCCTGGCGCAGTCCGCGAGGATGCGCGCGAGCTCGACCGGCTTGGTGTACATCGGCCAGTGGCCGGAGTCGATGTCGACGTAGTCGACGCTGCTCGCCTTCGCGAGCTCGGGGATGTCGCCGGCCTTCGACCCACTCCCTGGCCTGGTCGGGGGTGAACTCCGGGCAGACCATCGTCACGGGCACGTGGTAGCGACGGTCGTCGGTGAGCTGTACGACGCCGTGGGTGATCGTGGCCGGCACGGCGATCGCGCCGTGCGCCACCTCCGCCTTGAGCTCGCTCGACATGTCGTCGGAGTCGGGACCCTCGAAGGGCTCCCAGCCCGGGAACGGCACCAGCGCCGTCGACGGGCTCGAAGGCGCCGAAGTAGGTCTCGCCGTCGGCGTTCGGCATCCCGCCGATCAGCGCCACGTGCGCCACCTTGTCGGGCCGCGCGTCGGCGGCGACCCAGGCGAGCGCGCACGCGGCCGAGTGGCCGACCACGAGGGCCGGACCGTCGGCGGCGTCCACGGCCGCCGTGACGGCCGCGACCTGGTCGGCGTAGGTCGCCGTGGTGTCGCCGTCGCCCTGGCCGGGCAGGGTCAGGGCGACGGGTCGGTGGCCCAGCTTCTCCAGCTCGGGCACCACGTCCTTCCAGGCCGTCGCGTCGAGCCACATGCCGGCGATGAGCACGATGTCCATGTCAGTTCTCCGTCTTCGTCGTCGCTGTTGAGTGCGTCCAGGTCTCGCTCGGCGTAGAGCCGATGGTGCCATTCCTCGTTGACCACGATGAACAGGCACTGCGTCAGCGGGAAGTCCTCGAGCTGCGGCCAACCGGGCTCGGTCCGGGTGACGGTCTCGTCGAGCTGCGCGGGGGTCAGGGCGGTGATGACGTCGCGGACCATGGCCTGGCGCTCGCGGCGGAGGTCGAGGACCTCGTCCAGCGAGGGACGTGCCTCGCGGTCCCAGGGGATGCCGTCCCAGCCGGGCGCCTCGTCCCACGGGAGGTCGAGCGGGTGCCACGGCACCGGATCACCGAGCACCATCCGGCCGACCCAGGCGGCGCTCGCGAAGCCGAGGTGGCGCAGCGTCTCGATGAACGACCACTCCTCGCGGACCCGCTCGTGCAGGAGCTCGGGTGGGAGTGCGCGGGCGCGGTCCTCGGTCTCGGCCCAGAGTCGCTCCAGGGTCGCCCAGGCCTCCTGGAACCCCTCGACCGTGGTCGGGTGCATCTTCGTGCGGTCGGGCATCCGGCGGTTGAGCTCGGCATCGACCAGGGGGCCGATGTCGACCCCGTTGATCGTCACGTCCTCGATGTGTCCGGTGATCTCGACGTCGACCAGCTCGAGCCCGGGAAAGCGGACGTGGTGGAAGGAGATGGCCCGCAGGTCCGTGTGCTCGATGTGCGCGGCGTCGGGCAGCGAAGCAGTGGATGCGTTCATGACGCCAACCTAGGGGCAGTTCCGGACGTTCCCCTTCCGGATCTGACGATTGCCTGTCAACCTGGCCGGATGAGTGGGACGAGCCCGACCGCGCGGGCCCTGCGGACCCTGGAGATCCTGCAGAACCGACCGGGCTGCACCGCCGACCAGCTCGCCGAGCGACTCGGGGTCACCGACCGCGCCGCCCGCCGCTACGTCGCGATCCTGCGCGAGGCCGGCATCCCGGTCGAGTCGGTGCGCGGTCCCTACGGCGGCTACCGGCTCGGCCACGGGGTGCGGCTGCCGCCCCTCGTGTTCACCGCCGCCGAGGCGCTCGGCCTCGTGATGGCCGTCCTCGACGGCCGGCACGCCGCCGCGGACGACGAGGACCCCGTCGGGTCCGGGCTCGGCAAGATCATCCGCGCCCTCCCCAGCCACGTCGGGCGGCAGGCGGCGACGATGCGCGAGCACGCCCACGCCGTCCCCGACCGGTGGGCCCGCCCCGACCCCGAGATCACCACGGCGCTGGTCGAGGCGGTGGGCGAGCAGCGCCAGACGCGCATCGGCTATCGCAGCGCCGCCGGCCACAGCCACTCCTTCGACGTGGACCCGTGGTCGGTGGTCGTGCGCTACGGGCGGTGGTACCTCCTCTGCTTCGCCCACCACGCGGACGCCGTGCGCACCTATCGCATCGACCGGGTGACCGCCGTCGGCAAGGGCACCCGGACCTTTGCGACCCCCGACTCGCTCGACCCGGTGGCGGTGCTCGAGGAGAACCTCGCGTCCGGCTGGGAGCACGATGCGCGGGTGATCTTCCACGCGCCGGCGACCGAGGTGGCAGGCTACCTCCGCCCCACGATGGGTCGGCTGGAGCCGCTCGGTGACGACCGCTGTGTCGTCACGGGCAGCACCAGCAACCCGACGATGTACGCCGGCGAGTGGCTGGCCGGGATGCCCTTCGAGATCACTGTCGCGGGTGGTCCGGAGCTGCGCGCGGCGGTCGCCGAGGTGGCGGCGAAGATGGCACGATCAGTCGCCGGGTGAGCTTGGTTCCGCTGGGTCGGGGACCGTCGATCCCGCAAGGGGTGGCACCGGTGACTCCGTCGGCCACGCCATCGCACTGGCCTCGCGCTTGGGCGAGGACCACGACGACCACCGCTGCCGATCTTCAATGGCCCTGCGCGGGCAGAGTCCGGTGGCGTGGTCCCGGATCACTGACTGTCACGGATAGGGCTCGCCCAGCGGCGTGGTCCCGGAGAGCCGGGCAGCCTCGTCGCCGACCTGGGTGACCGCGACCAACTCCTCTCGGCCGGCGCCCCCGGACACGCCGAACACCAGCACCGGGCCAACGCCAGGGGCGTAGAGCTTGTACTCCTGCACGTCGGGCTCGATGGTGATCGTGTCCTTGGTGAGCAGGACGTCGTCGTACTGGCCCGCGGGAACCTCGGCCATCTCATCGACGCTGAGCACCTCGCCGTTGTCCTCCGCCTCGCCCTCGTAGTACTCCTGCCGGTAGGCCATCCCGTCCTCGGGCGCTCCAGGCAGCATGATGCCGGGCAGGGCGCCGTCCAGGCCGGCCTCGAAGGATCCCGCGCGAGTGGTGATCTCACCGTCCTCGAACTCGGCGGTGTCCTCCCCGAGGTACCAGATCGTCCCGTTGCGGGCCTGCGCGTACCAGTCGAACGTGTCCTCGATGAGCTCGCCGTCACTGGTCACCGTGTCGCGCACGACCCGGGCGGTGACGCCGTTGGCGATCTCGCGAGTCTCGCTGGTGGCCGTGACCAACACCTCCACCACCTTGCCCTTCTCGTCGATCTCGCGATAGCTCCAGCGGGTGCCTGGGAGCATCGGCCAGAACTCGTTGGTGATGTCGACGGTGAAGTCAGCCGGATCCAGCTCGGCCGTGTCGTCGCCCTGCGGCAACGTCTGATCGGTTGTGGCCTGATCAGTTGTCGGCTCGACGCCTGTGCTGCGGCCCGAGTCGTCGCCTTGGCAGCCGGCAAGCAATGTCGTGCCGAGCAGCACGGCAGCCCCCGTCGTGGTGCGCACAGGTCAGCCCGCCTGTCCGTCGTCCTCGTGGTCGACGTCGCTGCTGAGCACCTGGAAGTTGTCGTCGAGCTGGACATCGACCTGGCTGCCGTCCTCGAGCGTGACCTCGACCTCGTACGTGCTGTCCTCGTCATCGATCTCGGTGGCGGTCACCTCACCGCCACCGGTCTCGGCGAGCGCGACGGCCGAGGCGTGCTGAAGGGCGGAGCCCTCGATCGGTCGCTGGGTCGACTCGTCGTCGCCCGAGGCGATAGCGGCTCCTGAGCCGATCGCGACGACCGCCCCGACGGTCCCGATCATTGCTGCCGTCCTCTGCTTCCCGCTCATTCGCTTCATCACTGGAGTCCTCTCGTCTCACGGGTGGGCTGGTTCGAGCCCGACGCTAGGTCCCGCAGATGAGTGGACGATGAGTCCGAAGCTCTCATCTCTGACTCATCTGCGTCCCTAGGATGGAGGTGTGCGGGTGCTGGTCGTGGAGGACGAGCCCAAGATGGCCCGGCTCCTGCAACAGGGGCTGAGCGAGCGGGGTGCGGTGGTCGAGGTGGTCGACCGCGGTTCCGATGCGGTCGCGTTCGCGGCGCTGGCCGACTTCGAGGCGATCGTCCTCGACCTGATGCTTCCCGATCTCGACGGCTTCGAGGTCTGCCGACAGCTGCGACGAAAAGGCGTGTGGGCGCCAGTCCTCATGCTGACAGCGCGGAACGCCGTGGCCGACCGGATAGAGGGACTCGACGCCGGCGCGGACGACTACCTTCCCAAGCCGTTCGCCTTCGACGAGCTGATGGCGCGGCTTCGCGCACTCGTGCGACGCGGCCCCACAGAACGGCCCGCCGTGCTCGAGGTCGGCGACCTGCGTCTGGACCCGGCGACGCGGCGTGTCACTCGTGGGGACCAGACAGTTGAGCTGTCCGGCAAGGAACTGGTGGTGCTGGAGGCGTTCATGCGCCGCCCCGGCCAGGTGCTGTCGCGAGCCCAGATCCTCGAGCTCGCGTGGGACACCGCCTACGAAGCGAGCTCCAACGTGGTCGACGTCTACGTCCGCTACCTCAGGGAGAAGATCGATCGGCCCTTCGAACGCAGCAGCCTCGAGACCGTGCGCGGTGTCGGCTACCGGTTGCGAGACGACCAGGCATGAGCCCGAACCGGAGGCTCCCGCTGCAGCTACGCGTCGCGCTCGCCTTCGCCGTCACGACCGCCCTTGCCCTGACGGCTCTCGGCGTTTTCTTGCACCTGCGAGTGGGGGCGACCCTCGAGTCACAGATCCGGGACGGGGTCTCGTCCCAGCTCGACGCCCTCGAGCGGTTGCCGGCGGCCGAGCAGCTCAGCGCCGTGCAAGAGCTGACCGGTGCATCCTTCGCCCAGGTGTTGGATCACCAGGGCGAGGTCATCGCGTCCTCACCCCAGCTCACGGGAGCCATCCTGGCGCCGGCCGAAGTGCCGGCCCCCGGCGCGGCGGACACGATGCGGCCGGACGTCTACCTCGTGAGCGAGGGTGAGAGCGCCCCCGCCATCGTCGAGGTGCGGAGCGGGGACCGACAGTCGCTGGTGCTGGGAGAGAGCGCGGAGGACGTGCAGGACGCCCTCGAGGGGGTGACCACCCAGCTGCTCGTCGGAGGTCCTCTGGCGTTGTTCCTGGCCTCCGCACTGGGATATGCCGTCGCGGGTGCCGCGTTGCGACCCATGGAGCGGATGCGTGCCCACGCCGCCGTGATCTCCGCGCGGAACTCTGGGGATCGACTTCCGCTGCCTGACGTGCGCGACGAGGTGCATCGACTGGGCAGCACGCTGAACGACATGCTGGACCGGCTCGACGAGGGGCTGCGTCGGGAGCGCCGGTTCGTCGCCGAGGCCAGCCATGAGCTGCGAACGCCGCTCGCGCTACTGCGCGCAGAGCTCGACCTGGCCGCGTCCCGACCCCGCTCGCACGCCGAACACGCGACGTTCCTCGCCTCGGCGACCGAGGAGGTCGACCGCCTCTCCGTGCTGGTCGACCAGCTGCTGCTGCTCGCTCAGGCCGACGACGGGCGCCTCGAGCTGGATCGCGTGCCCTTCGCGGTCCATGACCTGCTCGACCAGGTGGCGCGACGGTTCGTCAAGGCGGCCGAAGGCCGAACGGTCGTGGTCACCGGGGGCAAGCTGGTCGAGGTCGTGGCCGACCGGGGCCGAATGGACCAGGCGGTGACCAACCTCGTGGACAACGCCGTGCGGCACGGGGGCGGCGACATCACCCTCGCCTCGACCCTCGTCGGGGATCGCGTACTCATCACCGTCACGGATCAGGGAGGCGCGCGGTTGGACCGGGAGCTGGTCGACCGGTTCAGGCGGATTGAGGGATCGCACGGCGGAGGCCATGGGCTGGGCCTCTCGCTGGTGCGAGCGATTGTTTCCGAGCACGGCGGAACCGTGCACCTCAGCGGCGGGTCCGGCGTCACCACCGTGACGCTGGACCTGCCCGCGTGAGCGGCTGCGCGCGCGGCGAGCTCGGACTCTGCTCGCTGCAGTGGTCGCAGGAGCGTCTTGGGCGTCCGGGCCTGGGCGTGGGTGCGACCGACCACCTCGGCCGACCAACCGAGAGCGGCCCACACCACCTGCCGCGCCGGCGTACGATTCCCGCCATGAGGAGACGGACTTCCACGCGAGCCCTCCGGTCGGTGGTGGTCCTGCTCGCAGTGGCTCTCACCCCCATCTCCGTTGCCGGTCCGGCCGTGGCCCTGCCCGGCGATGCACCCGTCGCACCTATCGCGCCCGCGTCGGGCGCCACGGTCGGCACCGACCCGCAGGGGATCCAGATCACCTACGCCTGCCCTCGCTACGGCGACTACGTGGACTCGTTGACCGGTGTCGTCGTGACGGCGGGGAGCGAGGGCTACCGGGCGGCGGTGTCGACCAGCCCTGCGGTTGACTCGGTCGGCCTGCTCGCCGAACAGGTCAAGACCACCTCCGGCCCGACCGGCGACCCGGGGACCTGCTCCTCGCGCCTCGGCTCCTCCACCGACACCCAGGACCTGCGCCCCCAGCGGGTGCCCGGCGCGTACTACTGGCAGGTCTGGCGGCTGTGCTCGGACTGCGTCAACGGAGTCGAGGTCGGCCCGGTCCGGGCCTTCACCGTCGCAGCGAGCACCGCCCTGACCGTTGTCGCGCCCAAGGCCGTCTACGCCGCCATCCCCACCCTGGTGCCGGTGCGTGTCACCGACGATCTGGGAACCCCCGTCGTGCTCCAGCGCCGCACCTCGAAAGGCTGGAAGAGCCTCGGGCACACCGACGTCGGCCGCCAGGGCGAGCTGCCCGCAGACCAGCGCGCGATCATCGTCCGGCTTCCACGGGGCAAACAGCGGGTACGCGCGGTCACGGGGGTCGGCGGACAGGAGGTCACCAGCAAGACGGTGAGGATCAAGGTCCGCAAGGCGGCCGGCTGGTCCCCGGGCGCCGCGGCAGTCGGCGGCTACCGGGACCGGGACCACCGGTCCCTCCGGTTCGCTGTCGTCCAGCGCGGCCGTACGGTCAAGGGCTTCACGACCGAGGTCACCGCCACCTGCCTGAGCCCGGGCGGGCAGACCTCCTTCGCCAGCCGCATCCTGACCCTGCCCAAGGTGAGGATCGCCCCCGACGGGTACTTCGTGACCTTGCTGAGCCGCGCCGGCCAGCGGAGCTGGCTCCAGGGCCGGCTCAAGCGCGGCAAGGTCACCGGCTACGCGAGCTACCAGGGCGGCGCGTGCTCCGGCGACCTGAGGTTCGCGGCCACGAAGCGCTGAGCACCGCAACCCCCGCACCGCAGACGTGGACGGCTCGGCTGGCAAGGTCCGACGTGCCTAGACCCCGCCCGGCCGCGGCGGCCACGCGGCTGCGCCCAGCTCGCGGGAGACCGAACGGGCCGCCTCGCGGACGAGGTCGCTGACGTCGCGGCGCTCGAGATCGCCGCCGGAGGGAACGACGACTCCGATCGCGCCGACGGCCTCGCCGTAGGAGTCGAAGACCGGGCTCGCCAAGGAGCTCTCGCCGATCACGGCCTCGTCCTGCTCGGTCGCGATGCCGCCGGCCCGGACCTGGTCGAGCTGGTCGCGCAGCAGATCGGCTGACGTGATCGTCTCACCGGTCATGCTGCGCAGCTCGCTCGACGAGAGGACCCGCTTCTCCTCCTCCGGCAAGAAGGCGAGCATGGCCTTGCCCAGGGCGCTGGCATGGCCGGGGATGACGATGCCGACCTCCGGCATCTGACGGCTGCCGTCGGGCCGCGGCTCGTGGTGGATGATCACGACGTCGTCGATCAGCAGGACTCCGGTGCGCACGGCGAGGCCGGTCCGACGGGCGAGGTCCTCGGCCCACGGAACGGCCCGGGACCTCAGCTCGAGGGTGTCGAGGTAGACGTTCCCCAGCCGGAGGACGGCCGGCCCGAGCTGGTAGCGGCTCGAGCCGCGCTCCTGCACGACCATCCCGTGCTCGACCAGGCTGCGGACGATGCCGTGGGTGGTGGACGGCGCCAGGTCGAGGCGCGCCGCCAGCTCGGAGAGGCTCATCCGGCGGGCACCCTGCAGCGCCGTCAGGACCCGGATCGCCCGATCGATCGACTGGATCACCCCGAGTCCTTCCTGATGTGAGGGATTTCACGAAAACTCTTGCACACCAGTGAAGCATAGGCGTATGGTCCACATCACATTCGGTAATGTCGAACGACATTCGAGAGTTTGAAAAGGTGGAAGCTCATGCTTGATGAGACGAATCTGCTCCAACGACTCGGGGCCGAGGCGATCGGGACCGCGTTCCTGGTCTTCATCGGGGTGGGGTCCGTCCCCGCCACCCTGATCGTCAACGGCGATGCGCCGTTCACGATGGCTGACCTCGGGATGATCTCGATGGCGTTCGGCACCATCGTGATCGCCACCGTCTACGCCCTCGGGCACATCGGCGGCAACCACATCAACCCGGCCGTCACCGTGGGACTGGCCGTTGCGGGCAAGTTCCCGTGGCGCCAGGTGCCGGCGTACGTCGGAGCGCAGGTGGTCGGCGCCATCGTCGGCGCCACCGCGATCCTCGGAGTCCTCGGCATGAAGGCCAGTGACGTCGGGCTGGGCGTCGCCTCGTACGCCGACATCAGCGTCGGGCAGGCGTTCACCGCTGAGTTCGTCGGCACCTTCATCCTGGTCTTCACCATCTTCGGGGTCATCCACCGCAAGGCTGCCGCGGGCTTTGCCGGTGTCGCGATCGGCCTGGTCGTCTTCGCAGCCATCATCCCGGTCGCCCCTGCGACGGGTGCCTCCATCAACCCCGCTCGCACGTTCGGGCCGATGCTCGTCCAGCAGATTGCCGGTGGCGAGGTGAAATGGGAGCAGCTTCCGGTCTACCTGTCCGCCGAGCTGCTCGCCGGTGTTGCCGCCGCCCTGCTCTTCGGCCTGCTCTCCAGGACCCCGGTCGACCGGCTCGGCACGGGTGGCGTGGACCTCGGCGCCCCCGATCCCGAGCCAGCAACGGCCAGCCAGTCCGCCAACGCCTGACCCGCCCACCATCAGATCCACAACCCGATCCGCAAGGGAGCTCTCATGAAGAAGCTGATCAACGACCCCAACGATGTCGTGGTCGAGGCCCTGCAGGGCATCGACGCCGCTCACCCCGAGCTGCGGGTGGACCACCAGCACAAGGTCATCTATCGCGGTGACGCCCCGAAGAAGAACAAGGTCGGCATCATCTCGGGCGGTGGCTCGGGTCATGAGCCGCTGCACGGTGGGTTCGTCGGCCTCGGCATGCTCGACGCCGCCTGTGCCGGCGAGATGTTCACCTCGCCGGTGCCGGACCAGATGCGGGCGGCCACCAAGCTCGTGGACGGTGGAGCGGGGGTGCTGCACGTGGTGAAGAACTACACCGGAGACGTCATGAACTTCGAGATGGCCGCCGAGCTGGCCGCGGCAGAGACCGGCGCCCGCGTCGTCTCGGTGGTCACCGACGACGACGTCGCCGTCCAGGACAGCACCTGGACAGCGGGCCGACGCGGTGTGGGCGTCACGGTGCTCCTGGAGAAGATCGCGGGGGCGGCAGCCGAGCAGGGCCGCGACCTGGACCAGGTCGCGGAGGTCGCCCGCACCGTCAACGCCAACGGGCGCAGCATGGGGGTTGCGCTCACGTCCTGCACCGTTCCGGCGGTCGGCAAGCCCACCTTCGAGCTGGGGGAGGGGGACATGGAGCTCGGCGTCGGTATCCACGGAGAGCCGGGGCGGCAGCGGCTGCCCCTCGCGTCCGCGAGCGAGATCGCGGCACTGCTGACCGAGCCGATCCTCGCCGACCTGCCTTTCGCCAAGGGCGATCCGGTCATCGCCCTCGTCAACGGGCTCGGCGGCACCCCCCTGATCGAGCTCTACGTCATGTTCAACGAGGTCAACAAGGTCCTCGCCGGGCATGGCGTCCCCGTCGCACGGTCACTGGTCGGCAACTACATCACCTCGCTCGACATGGCCGGCGCGTCGGTCACGCTGCTCAAGGTCGATGACGAGCTGCTCTCCCTCTGGGACGCTCCAGTGAACACCTCCGCACTGAGATGGGGCATCTAGGACATGAGCGAAGACGTGACCGCGGCAGACCTCGAGGAATGGGTGCGTAGGTTCGCCCACCTGGTCGCCGAGAACCGCGACCTCCTGACCGAGCTCGATGCTGCGATCGGCGACGCCGACCACGGGTCGAACATGGACCGGGGCATGAAGGCCGCTGTGGCCGCGCTCGAAGCCAGCCCGCCGGCAACGGCAGGGGCGCTCTTCTCCAACGTGGGGATGACGCTGGTCTCGACCGTGGGGGGAGCGAGCGGTCCGCTGTTCGGCACCCTCTTCCTGCGGATCGGCCGCACGCTGGGCGAGGACGAAACCATCTCTGCCGCCGCACTCGCCGCTGCGCTGCGGGCCGGACTCGAGGGCGTCGTCGAGCGCGGCAAGGCCGGGCCCGAGGACAAGACGATGTACGACGCCCTGGCGCCGGCCGCGGACGCGCTGGACCAGGCTCTTGCCGGGGGCGCGGACCTGGCGGCCGGTCTGAAGCACGCCAGGGACGCCGCGGCTGCCGGGCGGGATGCCACCGTCGCGATGCTCGCCCGGAAGGGTCGGGCCAGCTATCTCGGCGAGCGCAGCGTTGGCCACCAGGATCCTGGCGCGACCACCGTGGCCCTGTTGCTCGAGGCAGCGACGCAAGTGGCTTTCTGAACCTCCTGACCGATGCAGACGACAAGTGAGCGGAGTGACGTGCAGATGACGCAGGGACGTGCGGGAGAGGCGCCGACCGCCGACGGAGAGCCGGGAGTCGGGCTGGTCGTCGTCTCCCACAGTCGGTCGCTCGCCCGTGCCGCAGTGGCCCTCGCCGCCGAGATGCTGCATGGACGTCCACAGAGGATCGAGGTGGCTGCCGGGCTCGACGACACGACGTTCGGCACCGATGCGGTCGCGATCATGGAGGCCATCGAGCGCGCGGACAGCCCAGCGGGCGTCGTCGTGCTGATGGATCTCGGCAGTGCTGTGCTCAGCGCGGAGCTCGCGCTCGACCTGCTCCGAGACCCCTCGATGCGTGAGCGTGTGACGCTGTCGCCGGCCCCTCTCCTCGAGGGTCTCATCGTCGCCGCCGTGGCCGCAGCGGGCGGCGCCAGCCGCGCAGAGGTCGCGGCCGAGGCGCGTGACGCCCTCATGGGCAAGTCGGGGCACCTGTCGGCACCCGACGCCGGTGCCGGACCCGGATCGGACGCCGTCAGTGCGGATGAGGTCGTCGGCGTCTTCACCGTCGAGAACCCCCACGGGTTGCACGCGCGTCCGGCGGCCCGGCTCGTCAGCGAGGTCCGTGCGCTCGATGCGTCGGTCCGGCTGCGCAACCTCACCACGAGCGGCTCGCCCGTTCCAGCCGGAAGCCTCAGCCGCGTCGCGACGCTCGCTGCGCTGCGCGGGCACGAGGTGGAGGTCCGTGCCTCGGGACCTCAGGCCCATGAGGCTGTCGAGCACCTGCTCACCCTCGCCGCCCGCCGCTTCGACGAGAACGCCCACACAGCCGCCGAGCCTCCGGCCCGGCTGCGGGCCGCACCGGCACCCGGACCGCTGCCCGCCTCACCAGGGATCGCGATCGGCCCGCTTCGACGGCTCACCGCGGTGCCCGTCGATGTCGACCAGGAGCCGGTGGGGGAGCCGGCAGCGGAGTGGCGACGCATCGTGGAGTCCGTGGCCGCCGTGCGCCTGGACATCGAGCACGTCCGCATCGTCACTGCCCGCGAGGTGGGTGCCGAGCAGGCGGGCATCTTCGACGCTCACCTCTCCCTGCTCACCGACGAGGAGATGCTCGCGGACGTCAAGGCCCGCACCAGCACGGGCATCGGCGCGGTGGCGGCCTGGGCCGGCTGCCTGGCTGACGTCGAGCGCGAGTGGGCGGGCCTTCCCGATCCCTATCTGCAGGAGCGTGCCGCGGACGTCCATGCGGTCGGCGACCAGGTGCTGCGGGCACTGACGGGGGAGCCCGCTCGGCGCATGACCGCGCACGGTGTCCTGGTGGCCGGCGACCTGACTCCCGCCGAGACCGCCGGACTGGACCTCGATCTGGTGTCCGGGGTCGTCCTCGCGGGGAGCAGCCCGACGTCCCACGCCGCGATCCTCGCCCGGGCCCGGGACATCCCGGTCGTCGTGGGAGCAGGCTCTGAGGTGCTGAGCATCCGCGAGGGCACCACGGTGCTCCTCGACGGCAGCAGTGGTGAGCTGCACTTCGACCCTTCGCCCGAAGTTCTCGAGGAGTATCGGCGCCGCGGCGCCGAGGCAGCCGCGCGGCGCGCTCGACAGCTCGCCCTCGCCGAGGAGTCGGCGGTCTCCCGCGACGGCACGCACGTCGCCGTGGCCGCCAACCTCGGGTCGGTGGCCGATGCCCGTGCGGCGCTCGCAGCCGGCGCCGACGGCGCCGGGCTCGTGCGCACCGAGTTCTTGTTCCTCGACCGCAGCGTCGCGCCCGACGTGGAAGAGCAGCAGGCCGAGTACGCCGCGATCGCCCAGGCCATCGAGTGCCGGCGGATCACCCTTCGCACCCTCGACGTCGGTGGAGACAAGCCGCTGTCCTACCTGCCGATGCCCCAGGAGGCGAACCCGTTCCTCGGTCAGAGGGGCATTCGGCTCAGCCTCGAGCACCGCGAGCTCCTGCGCGACCAGATGGCCGCGATCTGTCACACGGCACGGAGCTTCCCGACCAGCATCATGGTCCCGATGGTGTCGACCCCCGGCGAGATGATCGAGGCACGGCAGGTGCTCCTGGAGGCAGCCGGCCCCGCGGGGCTCCCAGAAGGTCTCCACATCGGCACCATGATCGAGG
Organism: uncultured Actinomycetota bacterium; assembly: GCA_963772415.1. Taxonomy (GTDB): domain Bacteria; phylum Actinomycetota; class Actinomycetes; order Propionibacteriales; family Nocardioidaceae; genus Nocardioides_B. Next base: position 36,120 of record CAVYWU010000012.1, read on the forward strand.
TTCCCGCCGCCGCGCTGAAGATCGAGGCGCTGCTGCCGTACGTCGACTTCGTCAGCATCGGCACCAACGACCTCACCCAGTACGCCCTCGCTGCCGAGCGCGGCAACGGTGCGGTCGCAGCGCTCGCCGACGCCCTCGACCCCGGTGTGCTCCAGCTGATCGACCACGTGTGCCGTGCCGCCCGCGGCCGGATCGACGTCGCCGTCTGTGGCGAGGCCGCCTCCGACGAGCTGGCCATCCCGGTGCTGGTCGGACTGGGCGTCCGCGAGCTGAGCGTCTCTCCGCCGGCCGTGCCCAGGGTGAAGGCGGCGGTCCGGGAGCTGGATGTCGGGCGCTGCGCCACCTTGGCCCAGGAGGCCCTGACCCTGGCCGGGGCTGACGACGTGCGCAAGCTGGTCCTGACGATGCTCTCTGAGGGCGGCCGCTGATCGGGAGGAGCGGGGAGGCGACGGGTGCCGAGGATCGCAGGACCGTCTGCACCCCGGCTCGGAGCATCCACCCTGGACCAGACCCGGGGAGGCTCAGCGGAGGGGGACGAACGAGTAGCGCCCGTGCTTGCTGACCCGGGGTCCCCGCGAGGTCCGGGCCAGACGGAGCATCACCCCGCCCACCGGCGCCACCAGGATCCCGCCAACTCCGAGCTGAGCCACCAGGGCATCAGGCACGACGGTGGCCATCGCGGAGATCAGCACCCTGTCGTAGGGCGCACCGTCAGGCCGGCCCAGCACATCGGGGTCGGCTGCTTCGATCCGCGCCCAGGGCCTCCGGGCCCGGGCCAGGTTCGCCGCGCCGAAGGAGACGAGCGCCGGCTCGAGCTCGACGCCGAGCACGGTCCCGGCGGGACCGACCAGGTCGGCGAGCAGCGCCGTGGTCCACCCCGAACCCGAGCCGACATCGAGCACCCGCTGTCCCGGACGCACGTCCAGCAGGCGCAGCATCGCCGCCACCGTCCGGGGCTGGGAGCAGGTCTGGCCGGCCGCGATGCGCACTGGTGCGTCCAGGGGGGCGAGCGACCGGGACCCTGCGGGGAGGTAGTCCTCTCGCGGGGTCGACTCGAAGGCGGCGGACACGCGGTCGCCAGGCTCCGGCTGGTCCACCGTTCGAGTAAAGCACCCGGTCGGGCGGACCGTGCGAGAGGTGTGACTGCCCGCCGCCTGGGTACGCCCGCGCCATGGAAAAGCATGAGGGCGACGCCCCGAGCCAGGAGCCTGGTCGGCCGAGCCGACCCGATGAGGCAACCATCGCGGCGCTCGGCAAGCTGTCCGAGGCGCTCGAGGTCGTCGAGGAGGCACGGGGCCTCCTGTATGCCTTCCACCGACGGAGCGGCACCGCGGACCTGACCCTCGGCGAGGCCGTCGAGCAGCTGCGGGGATCCGGTCATGCCGATCTCGCGGAGCGAGTCGAGCGGGAGCTCGTCGGCCGCAACGTGCTGCCTGGTCGCTGGTCGTTCCAGGTCGTCGAGGAGTACGACGACGGGTACTACCGACCCTTCGTCGAGCTCGACCGGGCAGCCCGGCACCAGCTCGCGGACGGCCGTCGTCATCTCTACGAGGCAGGGATGAAGGAGGAGCGTCGCACCCACGGCGCGGCCGGACACGAAGCGACGCCGGACGACCTCACCGAGGATCGGTCGTCGCCGCGTCCGCCCGCGGGCGCTCAGTCGTCGAGCGGCGTCACGTAGGCCGAGCTGATCCCTCCGTCCACCAGGAACTCGCTGGCGGTGATGAACGAGGAGTCGTCGCTGGCGAGGAACGCGACCGCAGCCGCCAGCTCGGTGGCCTCGGCGAAGCGACCCATCGGCACGTGCACGAGGCGACGCTGGGCCCGCTCGGGATCGGAGGCGAACAGCTCCTGCAGCAGCGGGGTGTTCACCGGGCCCGGGCAGAGCGCATTGACCCGCACCCCCTTGCGGGCGAACTCGACGCCGAGCTCGCGGGACATCGAGAGGACCCCGCCCTTCGAGGCGCTGTAGGAGATCTGCGAGGTCGCAGCTCCCATCACCGCGACGAAGGAGGCGGTGTTGATGATCGAACCCTTGCCCTGCTCGACCATGTAGGGCAGCACGTGCTTGCAGCCGAGGTACACGCTGGTCAGGTTGACCTCCTGGACCCGCCGCCACACGTCGAGGCCGGTCGAGAGGATGGAGGCGTCCTCGGTCGGCGAGATCCCGGCGTTGTGGAAGGCGACGTCGATGGAGCCGTAGGACTCGTGCGCCCGGGCGTAGAGCCGCTCGACGTCGCCCTCGTCGGCGACGTCGGTGCGCACGAAGAGGCCGCCGACCTCCTCGGCCACCTCGTCGCCCCGCTGCTGGTCGCAGATGTCAGCGATCACCACGCGGGCTCCTTCGGCCGCCAACCGACGCGCGCTGGCCAGTCCGATGCCGCCCGCGCCTCCGGTGACCACCGCCACCCGTCCGGCCAGCCGCTGCGTCAGGTCCTGCTGCTCGATCATGGGCATCTCCTCGGCTCGGACGGGCTCAGTTGTCGGCGATGTAGACGGTCTTGAGCTCCGAGAAGGCGTCCAGCGCGTCGGGACCGAGCTCCCGCCCCAGCCCGGACTGCTTGAACCCGCCGAACGGGGTGTTGTAGCGGACCGCGGAGTGGGAGTTGACCGAGAGGTTCCCGGCCTCCACGCCGCGAGCCACCCGCATCGCCCGACCCACGTCGCGCGTCCAGATCGACCCGGCCAGCCCGTACGCCGTGTCGTTGGCCAGCCGGACCGCCTCGTCCTCGTCGTCGAAGGCGAGCACGCTGATCACCGGGCCGAAGATCTCGTCGGTGAAGGCCGGGTCGTCGGGCCCCTCCGCGCCGAGCACGGTGGGCGGGAACCAGAAGCCGTCACTCCCGGTGGGGCACGATCCCTGCACCAGCACCTCGCGTCCGGTGACGTAGGAGGAGACCTGCTGGTGCTGGGTGGCGGAGATCAGCGGCCCCATGTCGGTTTCCTCGGACGCGGGGTCGGCGCAGACGAAGCCCTGGACGGCCGGCGCCAGCGCCGCCAGGAACTCCTCGAGGACCGGGCGCTGGACGAGCAGCCGGGAGCGGGCACAGCAGTCCTGGCCGGCGTTGTCGAAGGCGCCCCCGGGTGCGGCGGCCGCGGCCGCCGCGAGGTCGGCGTCGGCGAAGACGATGTTGGCGTTCTTGCCGCCCAGCTCCAGGGTCACCCGCTTCACCTGCTCGGCACAGCCGCGCATGATCGAGCGGCCGACCTCCGTCGAGCCGGTGAAGACGACCTTGCGCACCTCCGGGTGGGTCACGAACCGTTCGCCCACGACCGACCCCCTGCCCGGCAGGATCTGCAGCACCCCTTCCGGGATCCCTGCCTCGAGCGCCAGCTCGCCGAGTCGCAGCGCGGTGAGCGGGGTGAGCTCGGCGGGCTTGAGGACGACCGTGTTGCCGGCTGCCAGGGCAGGACCGATGGCCCACCCGGCGATCGGCATCGGGAAGTTCCACGGCACGATCACGCCCACCACGCCGAGCGGTTCGTGGAAGGTCATCGCCACGCCGCCCGCGACCGGGATCTGCTGCCCGAGGTGGCGCTCCGGTGCGCCGGAGTAGAAGGCAAGGACGTCGCGGACGTTGCCGGCTTCCCAGCGCGCGTTCCCGATGGCGTGGCCCGCGTTGCGCACCTCCAGCTGCGCCAGCTCCTCGACGTGTCCGTCGACCACCTCGGCGAAGCGGCCCAGGAGCCGTGCGCGGTCGGCGGCCGTCGTCCGTCGCCACGACGCCAGCGCCCGGGTCGAGCGCGCGATCGCGGCGTCGGTGGCGGCGATGTCGAGGCTCTCGACCTCGGCGATCGGCTCCGCGGTGGCGGGGTTGAGCACGGACGTGGTCATCAGCGGGTCTCCTCCAGGCGGTGCGTGTGCTGGATCAGGGCGGTGAAGAGCCGGTCGTCGCTCGGGTCCTCCTCGGGGTGGAACTGCACCCCGAGCGCCCAGGCGGGGCCCTCGGGCTCCAGCGCCTGCACCAGGCCGTCCGCGGAGCGGGCGGTGACCCGCAGTCCGTCGGCCACCCGGTCGACGGCCTGGTGGTGGTAGCAGGGGACGGTCGTCTCCTCCCCGAGAGCCGCGGCGATCCGGGAGCCGGGCTCGGTGCGGACCGCGACCTGGCCGTACTGGCCGGGGGCGGGTTGGTAGACGGTGGCGCCGCCCTGCTCCCGCGCCACCGCGGGCAGGACGTCGGGCACGTGCTGGTGCAGGGTGCCACCCAGCGCCACGTTGAGGACCTGCACCCCGCGACAGATCGCGAGCAGCGGGGTGCCCTGCTGCAGCGCGGCGTGGACCAACGCGAGGTCGTGGTCGTCGCGATACGGGTCGGGCCGGGTCCTGGGGTGCGGTTCCTGTCCGTAGCGCGTGGGCTCCAGGTCGCTGCCGCCGATCACCACGAGGGCGTCGAGGACCTCCAGCACGGAGGTGTCGGTGCCGATGGGCGGCAGCAGCAACGGCGTGCCTCCGGAGCGGACGACCGCCTCGACGTAGGGCGCCGGGGTCAGCGCCGCCACCCGGCGCCAGTCGCCCCAGGCGGCCTCCTTGAAGTACGTCGTGAGGCCGACCCGTGGGGTCCGCCCGCTCACAGCCGCTCGAATCCTCGACGCAGCTCCCAGTCGGTCACAGCGGCGTCGAAGGCCTCGATCTCCACGTCGGCGAAGTGGACGTAGTGCTCGACCACCTCGTCACCGAAGACCGCCCTCGCGATCGTCGAGTCACGGAAGAGGTCCCGCGCCTGGTGCAGGGTGTGCGGCACGTGCGGGGCGTCGGACTCGTAGGCGTTGCCGACCATCATCGGCTCGAGCTCCAGCTCGTGCTCGATGCCGTAGAGCCCACCGGCCATCATCGCGGCGAGCGCGAGGTAGGGGTTGGCGTCCCCGCCGGGCAGCCGGTTCTCCAGCCGGGCCCCGGAGCCACTGCCGACCAGTCGCACCGAGCAGCTGCGGTTGTCCATGCCCCAGGCCACCGCGGTGGGGGCGAACGAGCCCTGGGCGAACCGCTTGTAGGAGTTGATGTTGGGGGCGTAGAACAGCGTGAACTCACTCATGGTGGCCAGGACTCCGGCGATGAAGTGCTCGTAGAGCGGGGTCCGCTCGCCGGTGTCCGCGTCCCAGAAGATCGTGCTGTCGTCCTCACCACGCAGCGACAGGTGGATATGGCACGAGCTGCCCTCGCGGTCGTTGGGCTTGGCCATGAAGGTCACCGACTGGCCGAGGTCGGCCGCGATCATCTTCGCGCCGGTCTTGTAGACGCTGTGGTTGTCGGCGGTGGTCATCACCTCGTCGAAGAGGAAGCCGATCTCGTGCTGGCCGAAGTTGCACTCGCCCTTCGCGGACTCCACCACCATGCCGGCGGTGTACATGTCGCCGCGGATCCGGCGCAGCAGCGGCTCGACGCGACCCGAGCCCATCACCGAGTAGTCGACGTTGTACTGGTTGGCGGGGGTCAGGTCGCGGTATCCCTTGGTCCAGGCCTCCTCGTAGCTGTCGCGATAGACCACGAACTCCAGCTCGGTGCCGGCCACGGCCTTCCATCCGTGCTCGGCTGCCTTGTCGACCTGGGCCCGCAGCATCGAGCGCGGGGACATGGGTACCGGCTCGCCGTCGGTCGTGGCCAGGTCGCACTGCACCATCACGGTGCGGTCGAGCCACGGCACCCAGCGGATCGTGTCGAGGTCGAGCACGAACTCCATGTCGCCGTAGCCGGACTCCCACGAGGAGATCTCGTAGCCCTCGACGGTGTTCATCTCGGTGTCGACCGCGAGCAGGTAGTTGCAGCCCTCGATGCCGTCGACCAGGGCGTGGTCGAGGAAGTACGCCGCGTGCAGGAACTTGCCCTGCAAGCGGCCCTGCATGTCGGTGAACGCGACCACGACGGTGTCGACCTCGCCACCGGTGATCGCGGCCCGGACCTCGTCGACAGTGAGCATGCGGGGGCTGCGGGGGTGGCCGGTGTCGGGCATCTACTGCTCCTTGCGGGGGTGGACGGCTCAGCGCAGGTCGGACTCGGCCTGGCTGATCTGGGCGAATTCCTCCTCGGGGGCGGATCCGACCAGGTGGTGCCGGCTGTAGAACCAGAAGTAGGCCACGAAGGCGACGAACACGGCGGCCGTCACCCCCGCCGCGCGGACGTCGACCACGAACGTCGCGATCACGGCGACCACGCTGAGGACCAGCGCGACGCCGGTGGTGGCCACCCCACCGGGCGTGCGGTAGCCGCGCTCGAGCTCCGGCTCCTGCCGGCGCAGCAGGATGTGGGACAGGTTCAGCAGCACGTAGGAGGTGGTGGCGCCGAAGACCGCGATGTTGATCAGGATGTCGCCGTTGCGCACGATCGCCGCCAGCAGGAAGCCGATGGTGCCGGGCACGATCAGCGCGACGTAGGGCGTCTTGCGGCCACCGGTCAGCGAGAGCCACCGCGGCAGGTAGCCGGCGCGGGAGAGCGCGAAGAGCTGTCGGGAGTAGGCATAGATGATCGAGAAGAAGCTGGCGACCAGACCGGCCAGACCGGCGTAGTTCACGAAGTCGGCCAGCAGCGAGTTGTTGCCGTAGGCGACGCGGATCGCCTCGGGCAACGGGTTCGTCGACTCGCCCATCACGTCCGCTCCCGCGGCGCCCGGGACCACGGTGAGGATCAGCGCGGCGAAGACCAGCAGCACGAGCATCGCCACGATGATCCCGCGCGGCATGTCGCGTTTGGGGTCGGCCGTCTCCTCGGCGGCCAGGGGGACTCCCTCGACCGCCAGGAAGAACCAGATGCCGTAGACGAACGCGGCGAGCAGTCCGGAGATGCCCATCGGCAAGAAGCTGCTCGACATCGCCGAACCGTCAGGGTCGATGTTGAACAGGTTGGACGCGTCGAACTTCGGGATCAGGCCGACCACCGTGGCGATCAGGGCCACCACGGCGACCATCGTGATGCCGAACATCAGCTTCAGCGCCTCGCCGACACCCCACAGGTGCACCCCGACGAAGATCACGTAGGCGACCAGGTAGACCCACCAGCCGTCGGTGATGCCGAAGAGGTTGAGCGCGTCGATGTAGCCGCCGATGAACACCGCGATCGCGGCCGGGGCCACGGCGTACTCGATGAGGACCGCCACGCCGGTCGCGAAGCCACCCAACGGACCGAGTGCGCGGCGGGCGAAGCCGTAGCCGGCACCGGTGGTGGGCAGGGCAGAGGACATCTCGGCGAGCCCGAAGACCATGCAGGTGTACATCAGGCCCATCAGGATGGTGGCGATGAACAGGCCACCCCAGCCGCCTTCGGCGATCCCGAAGTTCCACCCGGCGAAGTCGCCGGAGATGACGTAGCTGACCCCGAGGCCGGCCAGCAGGATCCAACCCGCGGCACCTGCCTTGAGCTGGCGGTGGTCCATGTAGTCGGCCTGCGCCGCGGTGTAGTCGACCCTCGATTTGCTCATCCGGCGCCGCCTCGACTCATTGGATCAGTTGTAGACCATTGACTGCCTTCGGAGTCTGGCCCTCTCGGAGGGAGCCGTCAAGGGTCGTCCCCCAGAGCTCGGCCGGCGGGCGTAGCCTGACGTGGTGGCACAGCAGATCAGGCCGCCCGTCGCTCCGGTCCGCGTGGGCAACGTGTTCGAGGAGACGATGGAACGGCTGGTGCGAGCCATCCGCCTCGGACAGTTCCCACCGGGTACGCGGCTGCCCCCGGAGCGTGACCTCGCCGAGGAGCTACGAGTCTCGCGCACGACCCTGCGCGAGGCCCTCGCGGAGCTCAAGGCGAGCCACTACGTGACCGTGCGCCGCGGCCGGTACGGCGGGTCCTACGTGGCCGACTCACTGCCCAGGCACCCGGCTGCGCCGCTGGACGAGGACGAGGTCTGGGACGTCCTCACCCTGCGCCGCATCCTGGAACCTGCGGCCGCCGAGCTGGCCGCCCAGCGGGGTCCCACGCGGGCGCAGCGGGAGCGGCTGTGGTCCCTGCACGACGAGCTGACCGCCTCGTCGGTCGAGCAGTACCGGCCACTGGACTCCCGGCTGCACCTGAGCATCGCCGAGCTGAGCGGTAGCCCGAGCCTGCTGGCGGCGGTGGCCGACACCCGCGCCCGGGTCAACCACCTGCTCGAACGGATCCCGCTGCTCACGACGAACCTCGACCACGCCAACCGGCAGCACGCAGACGTGCTGGTGGCGATTCTCGACGGTGACCCCGAGGCAGCGCGGTCGGCGATGCTCGACCATCTCGACGGCACCGCTGCTCTGCTGCGCGGATTCCTCGGCTGAGGCCGTCCCGGCGAGCGTGCCACGCAGCGGGCACCAGACCAGCAAGGGCGCGCCCCGTCAACGGCCGAAGCGGTCGACGTAGGCGACGATGCGGTTGAAGAGGTTGGTGGCCGCCGCGATGTCGGTGGAGGTCCGCGGCGGCTCGTCGGCGAGGGCGTACAGGACGGGGCCTGCCTCGGGGGCCCCGGCCTCGTGGGCGACACGGGCGGCGACGCGCGAGGCGTCCCGTACCGCACGGGGATCCAGGGTCCAGAGGGACTCGAAGATCCGCTCGCCGTCCTTGACGTCCTGCTGCCCTGGCAGCTCGAAGGCGGTCAGCGCGGCCGGGAGGTCCGGCGCGTCGCAGATCACGGCCCACTCCCGGCGCATCGGCGCGGTGTCGCCGAGGTGGACCCGCACCGCGCCACGGTCGGGACTGGTCCGCCGTCCTCCGAAGTCGGCGAGCGCGAGGGTGCTCCCGGCGACCCGCGCGAGCTCGTCCCACCGGGGCGCGGCAGCCTCGAAGTAGCGGCCTTCTTGGAACGAGCCGATGATCACCGGACGCTCGGCGCGCGCGCAGCACTCGTCCTCGATCGCCCAGGAGAGCGCGAGCAGGGTGGACTTGCGCAGCCGGTGCGGGGTGAGGTGCGGGTGGCGGCGCCTCAGCTCGGCGAACACCGACGTCGTCGAGCGGTCCCCGGGCTCGGCAGCCTCCTTGATCGCCACCTCGAGCCGGGTGCCCGCCTCGCGCCGGCGCAGCACTCCTTCGATGGCGCTGACATCGGACTCGGCGTAGCGCCGGTGCCCGCTCTCGAGGCGATGCGGAACGGGGAAACCGTGGCGCGTCTCCCAGGTGCGCAGCACCGCTGGTGTGAGCCCGGTGCGGCGGGCGAGGTCGCCGATCGTGAGGTCGCTGGCCGTCAGGGCTTGCTTTTGGTCGTCCGATGGGGTCATGCTGTGAGCATAAATCTAAACAACCCGTTTAGGTAAGTGCTTAACTTCGAAAAGGTGTGAGATTCATGACCGAGCAGACCAACTCCCACAACGCGTCCGACCAGCAGGTGCGCGACTGGACCGACCTGGGACGAGAGATGTGGTCCTTCCTGACCGGCCGGGAAGCGGCGATCAACTACCGCTTCATCGACATGTCCGTGGAGGTCCCGCGCGACACCGGTGCCGACGCGCCGAGGGCGACCTGGAAGCTGGACGGGACCCTCCAGGTCACCACGCACGACAACGCCACGCCGACGGGCTGAGGCGATGACCGCCCCCATCGATGTCGCGGCCGACCTCACCTTCACCCTGGAAACGCCCGAGGGTCGGAGAGTGGCCGGTCATCTGGCCGGTCGAGGTCAGGTGCTCCGCCTCGACGTCGACGACTCCGCTGCCTTCGCCGGCAGGGGAGATGCTGCAGGTGTGCGGGCGGTGGCGGACGCGCTGGCTGCCAGAGGCCTCAAGGTCGAGGTCCACAGCCACGATCGTCGACTTCTGACCCTGGGAGCGGTGCGTGCTCCGTGGTGGCAACGACGGGTGACGGGCTCTGCGCACCTGCGGGTGGCGGGGCTCCGGGGCGCCTGGACGTCCCTGCGCGCACGCAGCCGAGCACAGTCGGAGGCCGTGCTGCCCACTCCCGGCCTGGCTCCGCCCGCGACGCTGCTGCCCCTCCTGCCGACGCTTGCGCGGCGTCCGGCCCGCATCACGACGACGCACGCGACGTACGGGAGCGGGGACCCGCGGCTGGTCCTGGCCCCACGCGAGGACCCGTGGCCAGGGGACCGGCAACCCGTCTTCCGGCTTCGGCGCGACGTGGTGACCATCGGCAGCGCACCCGACGCGGGCATCTGTCTGCCCGGGCTGCGCCCCTACCATGCTGAAGTGCATCACGAGACCGACGACGAGTTCCGGATCCTCGACCTGTGCGGGGACACCCGGGTGAACGGCGAGCGGGTGCGCAAGCAGCTCCTCCGCACCGGTTCGAGGATCCGGGTGGGACCGTGGACCATGGCCTTCTCCCGGGAGGAGTACGCCGACCACGGCCGCCCGCACGGTGGCCGGATCGGCGGCGAGGCTGGTCACCAGCGACCGCAGCCACCGCGGCGCCGACTGAACCCCGACGCGACCGGGTATGAGGCGACTCGTGAGCTCTGATTCCTGTGTCCTGGTCGCCGGCGCCTCGGGCTTCGTGGGTCGCCGGCTGGTGGCGGACCTGGTCGAGGCCGGGCACGACGTGCGTGCGATGACCCGCCGGCCCGAGCGCCACGAAGGGCCGGGCACGCCGGTGCGTGGGGATGTCCACGAGCCCGACTCGCTGACCAGTGCACTCGAAGGCTGCGCGGCCGCCTACTACCTCGTCCACTCGTTGGGCTCGGCCGACTTCGAGCGGCTGGACGCGGAGGCCGCGACCGCCTTCGGGCAGGCGGCCAGGGAAGCCGGTGTCCGACAGATCGTCTACCTCGGCGGCCTCGGCAGCGACTTCGACGAGCTGTCGGCCCATCTGCGCAGCCGCCGTGAGGTGGAAGGCCTGCTCGGCTCTGGCGGGGTTCCGGTGACCGTGCTGCGCGCCGGGATCGTCATCGGCGCAGGCGGCATCTCCTGGGAGATGACCCGCCAGCTCGTGCAGCACCTGCCCGCAATGATCACCCCCAAGTGGGTCAACACCAGGACGCAGCCGATCGCCGTCGCCGACGTGGTGCGCTACCTCGTCGGTGTCCTGGACCGTCCCGAGGCGCTCGACCGGGTCTTCGAGATCGGCGGACCGGAGGTGCTCCGCTACTCCGACATGCTCAGGCGGGTGGCGCGGCTGGAAGGCAGAAGGCTGCCGATCCTGCCGGTCCCGCTCCTGACCCCGCGGTTGTCGTCGCGCTGGTTGGCGCTGGTCACCGACGTCGACAGCCAGGCTGGTCGCAACCTCGTCGACTCGATGAGCAACGAGGTGATCGTCGAGGACCACGCGATCCGCGACGTCGTACCCTTCGAACCCATGGGCTACGACGACGCCGTCCGCGCCGCGCTCGAGGAGAGCGGCGCCTCGGGCCGGACCCGGGCGTGAACCGATCGACCACGCGCTGGCGCGCCCTGCGACGCCGGCTCCGTGGGCAGATCCCGATGCCGATCACGCACGTCGCGCCGCCTCTGCACCACGAGCCCGCCGACGTACGCCGTCGCCGACGCCAGGTCGTGGCAGGGGTGAGCGTCGTGGGGGCCGGGCTGCTCGGAGCCTCGCTGTCCACGCGGCCGGGCTCGCGGGAGTTCTACGGCACGACGTTGTCCGTCGCCACGGTGTGGACGGTCGGCGGGCTGGTGTCCGGACCGCTCCACCTCGGCTGGATCGAAGGGCACGACCGTCGGCTGCGTCGCCCCCTGCTGACGCCGATCGCCACCGGCGTGGGCGCCTTCGGCTTCTTCTACGCGTGCGCCCTCGTCGCGCGGAGCATCCCGGTGCTCGACGAGGCGATCTCCCGCGTGCTCGTCTTCGCCGAGGAGGGTGACGAGCCACTGGTGCTGCTGACCACGCTCGCCAACGGGTTCGGCGAGGAGGTCTTCTTCCGGGGCGCCCTGTACGCCGCGCTCGGCAACGACCACCCGGTGATCGCCTCGACGGCCGTCTACACCCTGGCCACCACGACCACGCGCAACCCGGCCCTGACGCTGGCGGCTGTCGTGATGGGTGGGCTGTTCGGCCTCCAGCGGCGAGCGACCCAAGGGCTCCAGGCGCCGGTGCTGACCCACCTGACCTGGTCGGCCCTGATGGTGCGCTACCTGCCACCGTTGTTCCGGCGCGCCCACGACGAGCAGCCGCGATGAGACGACTCCGCCCGTTCGTGGACAACGTCCTCGACCGCACCGTGGTGCCCGGCTACACCACCCTCGGCTTCCGGGTACGTCGGACGTGGTGGCCCGACGACGACCCGCGCCCGGGCGCCCTCGCCGGCAAGAGGGCGCTCGTCACCGGTGCCGGTTCCGGCCTGGGGCAGGAGACCGCCCTCGGGCTCGCCCGGCTCGGGGCGGCCGTCCACCTGCTGGTGCGCGACGAGACGAAGGGGCAGGTGGCCGCGGAGGCGATCGCCGCGGTGGTGCCGGACGCCGAGCTGCACGTCGAGGTCGGCGACATGTCCGACCTGAGCGTCGTCCGCAGCGTCGCCACCGACCTGGTCGCCCGGTTGTCGCGCCTCGACGTACTCGTGCACAACGCGGGCACGCTGCCCGCCGAGCGCACCACCTCGGCTGACGGTCACGAGCTGACGGTGGCCGTGCACGTGCTCGGTCCGGTGCTGATGACCGACCTGCTGAGGCCGGTGCTCGCCGGGCACGACGCCCGTGTGGTGCTGGTGTCCTCCGGTGGCATGTACACGCAGCGGCTGCCCGTCCACGACCCCGACTACCTGCGCGGGGAGTACCGGGGTGCGACGGCCTACGCCCGCTCCAAGCGGATGCAGGTCGCGCTCGCCCCGCTGATGTGGGAGCGCTGGCGCGGTGACGGCATCGGCGTGCACGTCATGCATCCGGGGTGGGCGGCCACGCCTGGGATCACGTCGTCGCTGCCGTTGTTCTCCAAGGTCACGGGTCCTCTGCTGCGTGACGGCGCGGCCGGCGCCGACACCGTGCTGTGGCTGGCGGCGACCGCGCCGGCACCCGCGGGTGGTCGGTTCTGGCACGACCGGGTTGCCCGCCCGCCCCACTACCGCAAGGCCACCCGCGAGACGCCGGGTGATCGTGAGCAGGTGTGGGAGTGGGTTCTCGGGGCCGCCGGTCTGGGCAAGTGAGCCGACGGCGTAGCGCCGCCCCTACCCGACGTTGCCCAGCACCCGGGTGACCTCGATGCGCAGCGCCACCCGGGCGGGGTTGACCCGCGGCGTCCGGTAGCGCTCGGCGTAGCGACGCACCGCTTCGGCCACCGAGGCCTCGTCGCGGCGTACCACCACCCGACCCTCCACCGTCGACCATCGCCGCCCGTCGACCTGGCAGGCCGCGACCAGTGCTCCCTCGGCTCCCGCGGCCTCGATGTTGCGCACCTTCTGGGACGTGCCTGAGGTGATCGCCCACGCGAGGGCAGCCCCGGCGTCCAGGACCACTCCCATGGGCACCACGTGCGGGCTGCCGTCCTGTCGGAGGGTCGAGACCGTGCAGAGGTGGCGCTCGGACCAGAAGGCTTGCAGGTCCGGGGAGGCGAGGTCGGCGCTCATCTCGCCATGCTGTCACCCTGGGGACCCACTGGTCGGCTCTGGCACGCCTCCCGCGTGCGGCCGAGCCCGCAACTAGCATGACAGCGGACCCCATCCACTCGCCGACGGGGGAACAGATGGTCCGGTGGCACGACGTCCTGCCGCGACGAGGCCTGGTCCTCGCCGTGCACGTCGCCGTGTATGCCCTCGCACTCACGCTGCTGGTCTACGACCTGCCGATGGTCCGCCCGACCTACGTCTTCACGCCCTGGGTCGACGGCTGGGTCCAGGGCAGCTGCTTCTCGCTGGCGGCGGTGCTGTGCCTGCTCCGGGCCGCCCGCCGCGACGACGACGCCTGGCTGTGGGGCTGGATCGGCCTCGCCCTGACCGCACGCGCGCTCGGCTTCGTCTCCTTCCTCGGCTATGTCCGGCTCCAGGTCCCGCCGGTCTACCCCTCTATCGCGGACGTCTTCTGGTTGCTCACGCCCGTGCTGATGATGGTCGGTCTGGTGCGTCTGACCCGGTCGCGGTTCGGCAGGGTGTCGACCTCGATGGCCCTCGACGGGATCGCTGCCGGCCTGATCGCGGCGGCGGCGACGCTCGCGACGCTGGGACCGACGCTCCTGTCCAGGTCGTCCGGCACGCCCGCGGTCGTGCTCACCAACCTCGCCTACCCGGCGCTCGACCTCGTCCTGCTGATGGTGCTCGCCTACGTGCTGTCCGCCTACGGGTGGCGACCGCCGCTGCCAATCTGGGGACTGGTGATCGGGGTGCTGAGCTTCGTGGTCACCGACGTGACGTTCCTGATCCAGATCTCCTCCGGCACGTTCCGCCCCGGCACAATGCTCACCGCCTTCACGGTGGTCACCAACGCCTTCATCGCCTCGGCCGCGTTCCTTCCCGGGCGGGTCGGTGCCCGTCGGGAGCTGCTCCCCGGCTACCTCGCGCCCACGGTGCTGGGGATCCTCGCGCTGATCGTGCTGGCCGGTGGGGCCTTCCTCGACACGATGCTGCGCGGCACGGTGCTGGCGCTGCTCGCCCTCTTCGTGCTGATCGGGCGGGCCGTGATCAGCTATCGAACGGTGCTCGAGGTCGCACAGCGCCGTCGCGAGGTCGGCTTCGACGACCTGACCGACCTGCCCAACCGGCGTACCTTCCACGAGGAGCTCGCGACCGCACTGCTCGACCGTCCGCCCACCCGTGCCTGCGCCCTCCTCATCGTCGACGTCGACAACTTCAAGGGCGTCAACGAGACCCTCGGCCACCTCGACGGCGACCGTGTCCTGAGGGAGCTCGCGGACCGCATCGGCGGCTGCCTTCGCGACGGCGACTCGCTGGCCCGGATGAGCGCCGACGAGTTCGGCCTGATCGTCGAGGGCGCCGACGCCGGGCTCGCCACCGAGGCAGCCGAGCGGGTGACCCTCGCGGTGCAACCGCCGTTCCTGGTGGGGGGACGGACCCTGGAGGTCACCGTCAGCATCGGCATCGCCGTGTTCCCCGCCGACGGTCAAGAAGCCGGCGAGCTGCTCCAGCGGGCGGACCTGGCGATGTACGAGGCCAAGGCCGGCCGCACCGGGATGAGCCGCTACCGGCCGGAGCCGCACCAGGCGAAGCTGGCCCGGCGGGAGTCCGTCGACCGGCTGCGGCGGGCCATCGAGGACGACGAGATCGTGCTGCACTACCAACCGGTCGTCTCCTTGATGACGGGCGAGATCACCGGGTTCGAGGCGCTGTGCCGCTGGCAGAACCCGGGGCTCGGGCTGGTGCCCCCGGGCAGCTTCTTGCCGCTCGCCGAGAGCGGGGGACTGATGCGGCTGCTCACCCTCAACGTGCTCGCCCAGTCGGTGCGTCAGGCGGCGCGCTGGCGGGAGGAGGGCCATCGGCTGACGGTGGCGGTGAACCTGTCGGTCACGAACCTGGTCGACGTCGCCTTCCCCGACCAGCTCGCGATGCTGCTGGAGGCGGAGGGACTGCCGGGCAGCGCGGTGGAGCTCGAGCTGACCGAGGACCTGTTCATGGCCGACCCCGACCGGGCCCGCGGCGTGATCCGCGACCTGCGGCGGCTCGGGGTGCAGCTGATGGTCGACGACTACGGCGCGGGCTACTCGTCGCTGGGCTACCTGCGCGACCTGCACGAGATCGCCGGGCTGAAGATCGACCGGTCCTTCGTCACCCACCTCGTGGACGACCCCCGGGCGAGCGCCATCGTGGAGTCGACGCTGACGCTGGCGGGTTCCCTGGGGCTGCGGGTGATCGCAGAGGGTGTCGAGACCCCGGCGGTCCGGGACCGGCTCGCCGGCCTCGGCTGCGAGTACGCGCAGGGCTTCCTCTTCGCGCGCCCGGCGCCGGGGAAGACGATCCGCTTCGGTGGGATCGGTGAGGCACGGGCCGAGCACCCGTAGCGGCGCGGGTAGCTTCGACCCATGACGGTGATCGGCGACGACGGTCTGGCGCGCCCGCCCTGGGCCTCGACGGACCCGCTGCTGCGGGACTACTACGACACCGAGTGGGGGATGCCGGTCCGCGACGAGCAGGGCCTCTTCGAGAGGTTGAGCCTGGAGGCCTTCCAGTCCGGACTGTCCTGGGTGACGATCTTGCGCAAGCGGCCTGCCTTCCGGGCGGCCTTCGCCGACTTCGACCCCGACGTGGTGGCGGACTACGGCGCGGACGACGTCCTCCGGCTGATGGCGGACGCCGCCATCGTGCGCAACCGGCGCAAGATCGAGGCCACCATCACCAACGCCCGCGCGACCCTGGCGCTGCGCGCCGACGGAGGACTCGTCGACCTGGTCTGGTCGTTCCGCCCGGAGGCCACCCCCGCACCCGCGTCGTACGACGAGGTGCCGACCACGTCGCCCGCGTCGACGGCGCTGGCCAAGGAGCTGCGGGCACGCGGCTTCGCCTTCGTCGGGCCGACGACGATGCAGGCCCTGATGGAGGCTGTCGGCATCGTCGACACGCACCTGCTCGGCAGCCACCGACGGGGCTCGTCCGGCGTGTGGACCTGACCGCCAGCCCGTCCGACATCGCCGGATTAATCATGAAAAGTCAAATTTTCGGTTGGACCCTTCAGTCCGCCCCCGGCGTCGACCGATATCCCTCGTGTCAGGTGGACATCTGGAGATCGGCAACTGATCCGGCGGGGCTGGGCAGTCCAAGCATGTGAGACCGCGACCAACGAGCGTGATCTGGGAGGCGATCGCTCGCCAGCGTCGGGGTGACGAGAAAGGTCTGAGCTGTGGATCGTCTGCGTTGCTCGCACTGCCGCAACCCCATCAAGCCCCACCAAGCAACCTCCGGACCCGCATCGGGGGAGAACGCCTTCCACGAGGACTGCTGGGCGGAGGCAGGGCAGTCCGCCGCCACCGGCGCCGAGCAGCAGCTCGACTACCAGCGCCGCATCGCCCGCGAGGGCCTGGCCGCGCTGTTGTCGCCGTACGTCACCACGCTTCCGCAGCAGCGCGAAGGCTCCTCGAGCCCGATCGCCGTCTGACCCTGGCGATGGCCGCTCAGTCGGTGAGGTTCTGCAGCCGCACCTGACCGCGCGAGACCATCCGCCCCTTGGCGTCGAGCGTCTCGACCACCCAGACCTGCTGAGAGCGTCCCCGGTGCACGGGCAGCGCGGTCGAGGTGAGGTCGCCCTCGCGGACCGCGCGGTAGAAGTCGGTGCTGTTGTTGACCCCGACGACCTTGCCGCCGGGGTCGTCGACCCCCTGGCCGAGCCGCTCGCTGAGCCACACGCTGGCCCCGATGCTCGCCAGGGTCTCCACCACACCGCAGTGCGCTCCGCCGTGCACGATGCCGAACGGCTGGTGCAGCGCCTCGGTGGCGGTCCAGGTCGCCACCACCTTGTCTCCGGTGACCTCCTGGAACTGCACGCCGAGGTAGTCGGTGAAGGGTCCGCCGAAGGTGTCCATGGCCCGATCCTACGGTCGAGGTCAGCGTCGGTCGGCGCGACGTGGGAGGCTGGTCTCGATGACGCCCACCCTGCTCGCGGTCGACGGCAACTCCGTGTTGCACCGCTGCTTCCACGCCTCGGCGCGCACCGGCTTCCACACCGCCGACGGGCGGCCGGCGTGGGCGATCCGGGGCTTCCTGGCGATGCTGGGCGCGGCCGTCGACCGCAGCTGTGCCGACGCCGTGGTGGTCGGTTTCGACGACCCGGCGGCGAGCGTACGGCGCGAGCGCTGGCCGATCTACAAGGCGCAGCGGGTGCCCAAGCCGAGCACCCTCGACGACCAGCTGGAGACCGTGGTGCCTGCTCTGGAGGAGCTCGGGGTCGTCGTGGTGCGGCCCCGGGGTCTCGAGGCCGACGACGTGCTGGCCTCCGCCGCCGCGTGGGCGCCCTCGGTCGGTGCGCGCACCGTCATCGCGACCTCCGACCGCGACTCGTTCGCCCTCATCGACGACAACACCAAGATGCTGCGGATCCTCAACGGCGGAGTCGACGCCTCGCCGATGCTCGACCCGCACCGGTTGACCCTGGTCGCCGGCGTCCGCCCCGACCAGTACCTCGACTACGCCGCCCTGCGTGGCGACACCTCCGACAACCTGCCCGGCGTCCGCGGCTTCGGGCCCAAGACCGCCGCGCGGCTGCTGGCCGAGTTCGACGACGCCGAGAGCGCCTTCGAGGAGGCGGCCGGTGGCGGTGAGCGGTGCCGGGCCGCGCTCGGCAAGGCGCTGGCCGCGACCTTGGGGACGCCGGAGGCCCGCACTGCCTTCGCCCTCAACAAGGCGGTGATGACCATGCACCACGACCTGCCGCTCGGGCTCGACATCGCGGCCGGGGTGGGCCGGCTGCCGCTGGCCGCCGACCGGGTGCGGGCGGTCTTCACCCGCTACGACCTGCACACCCCTGCGGTCGTGCGGGCGCTCACCGGCATCGAGGCCCCGATGCCTCGCCGGCACGACGTCGACAACGCGTCCTGGCGGCCCCCGCGCGTGGGTTCGGCCGCCCGCTTCGCGCCGTTGCCGAAGGTGCCCGAGCCCGACCCCACCCTGTTCTGACGCTGACAGGCCACCTCACCCGTTCCGCCGGTGTCGTGCGCGAAGTGGCCTCTCACTCTCCCGTGCTGCCGGCCAGCCCGAGCACGGCGAGCTGGCGACGCTCGGCCCCCTCGATCCACCTGCCCTGGTCCGGTGTGATGGTCTCGCAGACCCAGTCCCAGTGCAGGGCCACCTGGTCGCCGACCGCCGGGGGGTCGATGAGGCTCCGGCCGTCGACCGACCAGCGCACCCGCTCGTTCACCGGGTCGCCGTGCACGAGCGCACCGTCCTGCCAGCGCAGCGTCGCCGTGGTCACCAGCGCGGACTCGCCCTCGACCGACGCCACCGCGCCGGTCCGGATCCGGCAGCGGTCCAAGACGCTTCACGGCGGGCCCGGCCGTCGCCCCACGGGTGAGGATGCCCACCCAGGGGTAGACCTCGAACACCTGGAAGCTGTGGTGGGCTCGTGCCCTGGCGCGAGCATTGCGCCAGCTGCCACCGAGCTGACCGGCGAAACGCCTCTCGAGGCGGCCCACCAGGACGTCGGGCTGCACGGCGTCGAGAAGCTCGCTGCCGACCCAGTACGCCTCCACCACCTGCTCGCTCAGGGGATCCGGGTCACCGGTCACCTCGGCGAGGAGCTCGAGGTAGCTCCAGGCGCCCTCGAACGCGCGCGCCCGGGCCTCGATGTCGGCATGCGCCCGGGCATCGAGAAGCGTCTCGGCCCCGACGGGCCCGCAGTAGCCGAGCTCGTTGGGCGGGTAGGCGTAGCGGGCGAACAGGATCGCCCCGGCAGCGCTCACCCCTCAGCAGATCCGAGGCAGCTGCTCGCCGATCGGCAGGTCGACCACCCGGTTGCCGCCCAGTCCGGTGCGAGCGACGACCATGCGTGGGTGCTCGGCCACGCAGGTGCCGATCCGAGAGGCGCCGACTCCCAAGGGGTGCTTGCGCATCGCGGTGAGTACGTCGTCGGCGGCCTCGGCCGGGACGAAGGCGATCAGCTTGCCCTCGTTGGCGACCTGGAGCGGGTCGAGACCGAGCAGCCCACACGCGTCACGGACGGCCTGTGGGATGGGTAGGTCGCGCTCGACCAGGTCGACACCGACCCCGGCGGTCCGGGCGATCTCGTTGAGACTTGCCGACACTCCACCGCGAGTCGGGTCCCGCAACACGTGGATGTCGGCCCCGGTCGCGATCATGTCGGCGACGAGCCCGTGCAGCGCGGCCGTGTCGGACTCGAGCGTGGTGCCGAACTCGAGGCCCTCCCGGCAGCTCATCACCGCGACGCCGTGCACGCCGATGTCGCCGCTGACCAGGACCACATCACCGACGGTGGCCCGACGCGGCCCGATGTCGACGCCTGCGGGGACCACGCCGATGCCGGCGGTGTTGACGAAGACCCCGTCGCCACTGCCCCGATCGACCACCTTGGTGTCGCCGGTGACCAGGCGCACGCCCGCGGCGTCGGCGGCCTTGCCGATCGCCTCCGCGATCCGGCCGATCTCGTGCAGCGGGGTGCCCTCCTCCAAGATGAACGCGGTCGAGAGGAACAACGGGGTGGCCCCGGACATCGCGACGTCGTTGACGGTGCCGTTGACGGCCAGGTCTCCGATGGTGCCGCCCGGGAAGAACATCGGCCGCACGACGTAGGAGTCGGTCGAGAACGCGAGTCGGGTGCCGCCCACGTCGAGCACCGCCGAGTCGGTGAGCTCACCGGCCGCCGCGGAGCCGAACGCCGGCAGGAACAGCTGCTCGACCAGCTCACCCGACATCGCCCCGCCGCCGCCATGACCCATCACGATGTGGGGGGTGTCGCGCAACGGCACGGGGCAGACCCAGCCCTCGAAGTCGAGGTCGTTGGTCGGGCTCACCGGGCCTCCGTCAGCTCGAGGCGCCGGTAGGTGAAGTAGGCCGCGCACGCACCCTCGGAGGACACCATGGTGGCGCCGAGCGGGTTGCGCGGTGTGCACTCCTTGCCGAAGGCGGCGCACTCGTGGGGCTTGATCAAGCCCTGGAGCACTTCGCCGGAGCGGCACAGCGAGGACTCCTCGGTGTGGATCCCGGTGACCGAGAAGCGCAGCTCCGCGTCGTAGGAGGCGTAGCGCTCCGACAGCTTCCACCCGCTGTCCGGGATCATCCCGATGCCGCGCCAGGTGCGGTCGGTGACGTCGAAGACGTCGCGCAGCATCTTCATCGCCGGCAGGTTGCCCTCGGCGCGGACTGCGCGGGGGTAGGCGTTCTCCAGCTCGTGGCGACCGCTCTCGAGCTGGATCACGGTGCGCCGGATGCCCTCGAGGATGTCGAGCGGCTCGAAGCCGGTGACCACGATCGGGACGCCGTACTTGTCGGCGAGGGGTGGGTACTCCTCGGTGCCCATCACGCTGCAGACGTGACCGGCGGCGAGGAAGGCCTGCACCCGGCACGACGGCGACTCCATGATCGCGGCGATGGCCGGCGGCACGAGCACGTGCGAGACCAGCAGCGAGAAGTTCTTCACCCCGAGGCGCTCGGCCTGGTAGACGGTCATCGCGTTGGCGGGCGCAGTGGTCTCGAACCCGATCCCGAAGAAGACGACCTCACGGTCAGGGTTCTCCCGCGCCAGGGTGAGGGCGTCCAGCGGGGAGTAGACCACGCGTACGTCGCCGCCGGCGCTCTTGACCGAGAAGAGGTCCTTGCTGCTGCCCGGCACCCGGAGCATGTCGCCGAAGGAGCAGAAGATCACGCCTGGTCGCTCGGCGATCGCGAGGGCCTTGTCGATGATCTCCAGCGGGGTGACACAGACCGGGCAGCCGGGTCCGTGGATCATCTCCACGCCCTCGGGGAGCAGCTGGTCGATGCCGTGCCGGATGATCGAGTGGGTCTGGCCCCCGCAGACCTCCATCATCGCCCAGGGCCTCGTGGTCACCGCGTGGATCTGGTCGACCAGCTTGCGGGCGAGGTCAGGGTCGCTGAACTCGTCGAGATACTTCATGGTGTGCTCCCTTCGTCGACGCCGGCCTGCCTGGCTGCCAGGGCGAAGCCGTCGCCGAACTCCTCCTCGAGGATGCCCAGGCGATCGAAGTTGTCGAGCGTCTCCAGGGCTGAGTGCTCGTCGAGACGCTGGATCGCGAACCCGACATGGACGATGACGTACTCACCGACGTTGACGTCCGGGATGTATTCCAGGCAGACCTCCTTGCGCAGTCCGCCGAAATCCACCTCGGCCATGGTCGTACCGTCACGCTCGTGGACCGAGGCGACTCGGCCGGGAACTGCCAGGCACATGGTGGTCTCCTTCCTGGATCCGCGGGCTATCCCACGGAGCCGATGACGATCTGGCCGAGGGCGATGCCGCCGTCGTTGGGTGGCAGCAGGCGAGGCCTCAGCACGCGTGAGCCCGGCCTGCTCGAGGAGCCGGACGGACTCCTCCAGCAGCAGGGCGTTCTGGAACACGCCGCCGCTGAGCACGACGACGTCGATGCCGGTCCGGGCCCGCTCGGCGAGCGCGAGCTCGGTGACCAGGTGGGCGACCCCGGAGTGGAAGCGAGCCGCCACCAGGCGCGGCTGGTACGCCGGCCCGTAGGTCCGCGACGGCCGCGCGGACCACGCTGCCGGGATCGGCCAGGACCGCGTGGGTGTCGGGGTCGTCCGCCAGGTCGAAGCGGTACGGCGCCGCCCCCGGCCTCGGACCGCGCCAGCGCCTCGAGCTCGACGGCGGCCTGGGCCTCGAAGTCGACGACGTGCCGGATCCCCACGAGGGAGGCGATCGCGTCGAAGAGCCGGCCGATGCTGGAGGTCGGCACGCAGCCGAAGCCGGTGTCGAGCTGGTGGGCGAGCACGCCGCGCTCGGGCTCGGGACAGGCCGCCACGCAGGCCAGGTCGTCGGACCAGTCGACGTCGGCGGCGCGTAGGTGCGCCAGCGCCATCCGGTAGGGCCGTTCCACGGAGGCGTCCCCACCGGCCAGGGGAACGTAGGCCAGGTGCGCCGCTCGCCGGAACGACTTGTAGCCGCCGACGAGCACCTCGCCGCCCCAGACCGCGCCGTCGGTGCCGAAGCCGGTGCCGTCGAAGGCCACCCCGATCACGTCGTCGTCGAGCCCGAGACCGTGCTCGGCCATCACCGAGGCGACGTGGGCGTGATGGTGCTGCACGGTCCGCACCGGGCCGGCCGGCCGCGTGATCGCGCGCCCAGGAGGTGGAGCGGTAGCCGGGGTGCGCGTCGGCGACGACCAGCCCCGGCCGCACCCCGGTCAGCTCCTCCAGGTGGCTCTCGGTGACGCTCAGCGCCCGCTGCGTGGCCAGGTCGTCGAGGTCCCCGATGTGCTGGCTGACCCAGGCGTAGCGTCCGGCCGCGACGGCGACGGTGTTCTTGAGGTCGGCACCGGTGGCGAGCACCGGCTCCACCTCGAAGGGCAACGCGATCGGCAGCGGGGCGTAGCCGCGCGACCTGCCGCACCGGCAGCTCGTCCCCGTTGACGAAGCGGGCGACGGAGTCGTCGCAGGGCACGTGGATCGGACGGTCGTGGCGCAGCCACGCGTCGGCGAGGCCACCCAGCCGCACCAACGCCTCGTCGTCGTCGGTCACGATCGGCTCGCCGGACAGGTTGCCCGAGGTCATCACCAGCAGGTCGGGACCCGGCTGGGCGGGTGCACCGAGCAGCAGCACGTGCAGCGGCGTGTAGGGAAGCATCACGCCGAGGTCGGGGTTGCCAGGCGCGACCGCGTCGGCCACGTCGGCGCCGGGGGCCCGCGCGACGAGCACGATCGGCTTGCGCCGGCCGGTGATCAGGCGCAGCTCGTCGTCGTCGGCCGCGACCAGGTCACGCAGGACCTCAGCGTCGCGGGCCATCAGCGCGAAGGGCTTGTCGCCGCGTTGCTTGCGCCGGCGCAGCAGGGCGACCGCCGACGCGTTCCGGGCGTCGCAGGCCAGGTGGTAGCCGCCGAGGCCCTTGACGGCCACGATCCGGCCCTGCGCCAGCAGGTCGCGGGCGGCGCGGACCGCGTCGTCACCGGTGCTGGGCGGGCCGGCCCCGACCAGCTCGACGGTCGGTCCGCAGTCGTGACAGCCGATGGGTTGGGCGTGGAAGCGGCGGTCGGCCGGGTCGTCGTACTCGCTGCGGCAGGCCGAGCACATCGTGAAGCCGGCCATCGTGGTGCTCGCCCGGTCGTAGGGCAGAGCGGTGATGATCGTGAAGCGCGGGCCGCAGTCGGTGCAGCTGATGAACGGGTGCCGGTAGCGCCGGTCGGTGGGGTCGCTGAGCTCGACGTGGCAACGGTCGCACAGCGCGACGTCGGGGGAGGCCAGCGTGCGGCTGCGGGAGCCCGCGACGTCGGCCGACTCCTCGATCGTGAAGCCGGTGCCTCCGCGGGGGGCGAGCTCGGACTCGTGGACGCCCTCCACCTCGGCCAGCGGCGGCGCATCCTCGGCGAGCCGCCGGCCGAAGGTGTCGACGGCGTCGGCCTCACCCTCGACCTCGACCACGACACCCGACGAGGTGTTGGAGACAGACCCGGTCAGCCCGAGCTCGGCGGCGGTCACGTAGACGAACGGGCGGAAGCCGACGCCCTGGACCAGGCCGAAGACGTCGTAGCGTCGGCGCACCCGCGCGCTCCGACCGCTGCCCATGAGCTGGAGGCCGGACAGCGCGGTCCGGGCCTGGTCCTCGTCGATCTGCTCCACGGCGAAGCCCATGTGGATCAGCACCCACTCACCGGCTGCCGGTGGCGACTCCAGCATGCCGATGTTGACCAACCGGACGGCACCCTCGACGTCGATCTGCGCGACCTGTCCGGCGTAGCCGTCGGCGATGCCGACGACCCGTCCGGGGATGCCCAGGCACATCTTCAGACCCTCCCGTCCACGAGGAGCTCGGCGAGCAGGGTGCCGACGGTCTCGAGGGCCACCGGCACCGCGGCCTCGACCGCCTCGCTGAGGCCGATGCCGTCCTCGGTCGTGGCGGGACGGCAGCCCACGACGTACGTCGGAGGCAGCGTGCCGCCGAGCTGGCCGAGGGAGGCGAGCACCGCCACGGGGTTCATCCCGTGCGCGTCGAAGTCCCCGCCGCCGAGGTCCTCGGGCCCGACCTGGAGCACGCTGACCTCGCCCGGACGGTCCCCGACCGGCACCGCGTCGACCAGCACGAGCGCGTCGTAGCCTTCGAGCAGGTCGTAGGCCAGGTGCATCCCGCGGATCCCGTAGTCGACCACCCGCACGCCGGGTGTCGGCGAGTCGGCGAGCCGGCGGACGACTTCGGGTCCGAAGCCGTCGTCGGAGCAGAACAGGTTGCCGATCCCGGCAACCAGCACAGTCATCTGGCGGCTACATCTTCCTGATCTTGCGGTAGCGCTGGAGGTCGGGGACAGATCTGATCCCGACCACCGCCGCCACCAGGATCACCGCGAGGATCACGGTGAGCGTCACAATCCCGATGACCTTCATGGACGACTCTCCTCTCTTTGGTTCACCGGCTCGATCTCGTCCGGTGCGAAGTAGAAGTAGCGGCCGTACCAGTCGTGCAGGTCGGCGGCGGGGTCGTCGACCAGCACCACCGCGACGTGGGTCTCGCCGTCGACGTCGTGCAGCACGGCGGTCACCCTGGCGAGCTGGTCGGCGAAGAAGATGTCCTGGGCATCGGCCCGCCGGTGCGGCCGCACCCGGACGATGCTGTCCTTGCCGACCCGGACGCCGTCGATCAGCACGGTGTCCGTGTCGGGGTCGACCGAGGCGTCGGCCGCGGGGTCCCACCAGGGGGAAGCTCCCGCCGTCGCGGCCTCCGCGCCGAGGTCGGGGAGCGACGAGCCGCGCGGGTCGCGGAAGATGCCGTGCAGCTGCTGCAGCTCACCGGGTGTCATCGTGTCGCAGCGATCGATGATCGCGGCGGCGCGCGGGTCGGTGGCCCGCGCCTCGCGCTTCTCCTCGTCGGTCATCGTCATCACGCGCAGGGTGAGGATCTCGTCGATCTCGGTGGCGTCGAACAGCGCACCGAGGCTCTCCGGAGCGACCTGCGGGTAGTCGTAGAGGATGATCGGAGACCCGAGCAGCAGGTCGTCGTCGCCGTCGTCGCCGGCGAGGAACGGCCAGCACCGGTCCTGCCGGCACTGCGCGGCGAGCTCCGCGGCCCCGTCCGGCGGGTCGACGAGCGAGACGAAGGCGGCGCCGTCGGCCTCGACCAGGAGGTGGGCGCCGAGCAGCGAGGTGCTGGTGGCGTCCTCGCGGGTCGCCGGGCGGTCGGGGTGGGCGTTCTCCACGAGCAACGTGAGCCGGGTGAGCGACCCGTGCGGCTCCAGGGTCGCGGTGATGCGGGCGGCCAGGTCGCGTCGCCCGCGCACCACGCTGCCGACGCGCACGCCCTCGGCGTCCGTCAGCGCCTCGCTCTCCTCACCGCCGGGCACGGTCACATCTGCTGGGTCGAGGCTTCCGCCGTCGAGGGAGAACCGGACGGTCAGCTCCTGCTCGACTGCCTCGTCCCAGGTCACCTCGGTGCGGTCGCCGTCGGTCCCGTGCACGCTCAGCTGCTCGCACGCTCGATCTGCGGCGTCGAGCACCTGTCGGTGCTGGAGCTGCAGGAAGCGCAGGTGGACGAGGATCCCGGCGGTGTCGGTGACCCTGGCGAGCACCGTCTGCAGCGTCATCGAGTCGGCCTCGCCGAGGCCGCGGTCGAGGGCCCCGGGCGGGCCCAGGACACCGAACTGCCACCGGGCGCGGTTCTTGTCCGAGCTGGCCCGGTAGGGGTAGAGCAGGTAGCCCTCGTAGAGCACCGTGTCGGCGACGGTGCGGACTCGAGAGAGCCGGTCCGGAGGCGCTGTCACCGGGGAACACCCCCCTCGGCGTCGACTCCCAGCAGCTCGGTCACCGTCTCCTCCCACGAGACCAGACCCCGCTCCGCGCGGTAGTCGCCGAGCCTTGCGAGCACGTCGTGGTCGAGCCTGATCCAGCCGGCGCGCGGGAAGTACGTCGCGATCATCGACTGCCACACCGGGACGGGCAGGTCGTAGCGGGCCTCGCAGTCCCAGGGGATCTGCTCCACGCCGAAACCGGTGACGCCACGGGTGAAGGCGGTGCCGGCGAACATGAAGGTCAGCGGCACCACGCCGGAGCCGAGACCGTGGAGGTAGCGCGAGCCCGTGACGTCGAAGTCGTAGGTGCAGGGGAGGGCGAGGTCCACCTCGGTGCTGTCGGCAAAGCCCTGGACGGTGGTGTGGCACTGCATCCACTGGAACGGGCGCAATGTCTCCGACCACCGGTCCCGGTCCCCGAACAACGCCCGGATGCCGGCCTCGTCCTCGACGTCGTAGCCGCGACGTTGCGGCTCGATCCGGATCTGGCAGCGCAGCGCGACCGCGTGCACCCTCTGGCCCGTGGCCTCCTGGACCCGCAGGCGCGCAGTGAGCTCGGGCGCAGCGGCGTACTCCGTGGGCTGCACGTCGAGGACGTCGAACGCCCAGGTGCTCACGAGGCCACCTCGGCGGGCCGGCTGCGGGCGTCGACGTCAGCGAAGAACGCCGAGAGCGCCGCCCGCGCCTCCTGGCCGCCGTCGAAGCCGCGCCAGGTCATCCGCATCCGGCCGACCAGCTCGTAGCAGGCGTCGATCGGCACCAGGTGGGCGGAGAAGCCGTCGTCCTCCCGGCCACCGCGCAGCAGCAGCGCCTCCACGTCGGGGCGCAGCGTCGCCAGGGCCGGGTTGGCGGCGTCGACGCGCTCCCAGGCATCGGTGGGCAGCTCGGCCTCGGTCGCTCCGGCGGGCCCCGGGTAGAAGACCACCATCTGGTCCTGCACGGAGTTGCGGAAGGCGAAGGCGAGACCGACCGGGATCTGGAGCTCCTCCCAGTCGGCGCGCTCCAGCCGGAAGTCGGGGAAGCTGAGGTAGCGGTCGGGCACGGCCCGGTAGCGCAGCTCGGCGTCGGCCTCGGTGAAGAGCAGGTAGCAGGGCCGGCAGGTGCACATCAGGCTGCGGTTCTGCACGTCGACGACGTGGGAGTGCTCGTCGGCCACGGGCGCCGAGCACATGTCGCAGTGCTCGCCCGGTGCCGCCGCCGGGCGGGATCCGTTGATCCGCCTGAGGGCGTCGAGGGGCGCGCGCGAGGTGCTCACACGGGCACCTTCGCCGGTACGGCGACCGTCACCCGGCCCTGCTCGTGGAGGACCGGGAGCGGCGCGAGGTGCAAGGAGGAGTCCTCGAGGCAGCTGCCCGCGCGACGTACCTCGAAGTGGGCGCCGCACCCGGGGCAGCGCAGCAGGGCATCGCCGATCGCGCCGCCCATCCGCCGCTCGGGCGGTGCGCCGCCGAGGCCGGCCGAGCAGCGGCGGGCACCGGTCGCGGAAGGCGAACACGTCGGCCCCGACGCGGCTGACGTGCAGTCGCTCCTGCTGGACCGTGACGGTGGCGGCGGCGCCGTCCGCGAGACCGTCGGCCTCGGGCACCGGGTGCCAGTCGGAGCCGGCGGCCTCGGGGCGGGCGTCGAGGCGGGACCGCAGCGTGTCGACGGGGATGAGGCCCGGGTGCTTCTCCGGCGCGGCCTCGACCTCGATCGCCATCACCTCGGGGGCGGCAGCCTCGATGGCGTCCTGGACCGCCAGCTCCAGGGTCACCGATGACGACGGGCAGCCGTCGCAGGAGCCGAGCAGGCGCAGTCGCACGGTGCCCTCGTCGGTGATGCCGACGAGCTCCACGTCACCGCCGTGCGACCCCAGGTAGGGCCGGACGTCGTCGAGGGCCTGCTCGACGCGCGTCCTGACGTCGTGGGGGTGCAGGCCGTGCACGAGCAGCAGGCTGGAGACCAGCTCGTCACGCGCGAGCAGCCCGAGCAGCTCCTCGTCGAGGCGGCCGCTGTCGTAGACGATCTCCAGCAGCCGCTCGAGCCCGGCTCCGTAGAGCTCGGTGACCACACGGACCAGCTCCTCGGCCCGCTCCCGCGCCCGGGAGGGGCCGCCGAGGCCGCCGGTGCCGAGCGCATCGATGAGCGCGTCGATCCGCGCGCCGGTGTCCCGCAGGTCGGGCGCGGGGGGTTCGGCAGCCTCCTGGGTCGTCATGTCTCAGCCGACGCCGGCGGACTGGGTGGGCGTGTGCACCAGCTCCAGCTTCTTGCCGGACCCGAGGTACATGTGCACGCCGCAGGGCAGGCACGGGTCGAAGCTGCGGACCGTGCGCATGATGTCGATGCCCTTGAAGTTGTCGCGGCTGTTCTCCTCGAAGATCGGCTGCCCCTGCACGGCGTCCTCGTAGGGACCGGGCGTGCCGTAGACGTCGCGGGGGTTGGCGTTCCACGGCGTCGGTGGGTAGGGGTGGTAGTTGGCGATCTTGCCGCCCTTGATGACGAGGTGGTGCGAGAGCACGCCGCGGACAGCCTCGGTGAAGCCGCAGCCGATGCCTTCGTCGGGCACCTCGAACTTCTCCCAGGTCTTGGTCCGACCCGCCCTGATCTCCACGAGGGCCTTCTCCGCGAAGTGCAGCGCGGCGGCTGCGGCGTAGGCCTGGAAGTAGGTGCGCGCCCGGTTGCGCTCGATGGTGTTGCTCCACCGGGGGATCTTCCACTCGAAGCTCACCGGCCCCTTGAGCGCGGTCTTGGGCAGGTTGATCTGCACGCTGGTGCCGGTGGCCTTGACGTAGTCGATGTCGACCAGCCCCGACAGCGCCGTCGACCACAGCCGGGCGAGCGGACCGCCGCCGGTGTCGAGGGCGAGGTAGTCCTTGCCGTCGTACCAGCGCGGCGACATCACCCACGAGTACTTGTCGTCGAGGTCGCGCTTCTGCGGCCGCGGGTTGGTGTGCTGGTTCCACGGGTGCCGCCGGTCGACCGGGTTGCCGAGCGGGTCGCTGCTGCACGAACATCTCCTGGTCCTCCCAGTCGTCGTAGTACGACGAGCCGAGCAGGATGCGGATGCCGAGGTTGATGTCGACGAGGTCGTTGGTGACGAGCTTGCCGTCGACGACGACGCCGGGGGTGACGTACATGGCGCGGCCCCACTGGGTCATGTCCTTGTAGTCGAAGTTGCAGACCTCGGGGTCCTGGAAGGAGCCCCAGCAGCCGAGCAGGATCCGCCGGTTGCCGACCTCCTCGTAGCCGGGGATGGCTTCGTAGAAGAAGTCGAAGAGGTCGTCGTGCATCGGCACGACCTTCTTCATGAACTCGACGTAGCGCATCAGCCGGGTCATGTAGTCGGTCATCAGCTGGATCGTCGCGACCGTGCCGACACCGCCGGGGTAGAGCGTGGAGGGGTGCACGTGGCGCCCCTCCATCAGGCAGAACATCTCGCGCGTCCAGCGGCTGACCTGGAGGGCCTCGCGGTAGAACTCGCCGGTGAAGGGGTTGAGCGAGCGCATGATGTCGCCGATGGTGCGGTAGCCGTGGGCCTCGGCCTGGGGAGCCTCGGTGCGGTTGGCCTGCTCCAGCACGCCCGGGTTGGTCTCGGAGACCATCTTCTCGCAGTAGTCGACCCCGACCAGGTTCTCCTGGAAGATGTTGTGGTCGAACATGTACTCGGCGGCCTCGCCGAGGTTGACGATCCACTCGCCGAGGTGCGGCGGCTTCACGCCGTACGCCATGTTCTGCGCGTAGCAGGAGCAGGTGGCGTGGTTGTCACCGCAGATGCCGCAGATGCGGCTGGTGATGAAGTGCGCGTCGCGCGGGTCCTTGCCCTTCATGAAGATCGAGTAGCCGCGGAAGATGGAGCTGGTGCTGTGGCACTCGGCGACCTTCATGTTGCCGAAGTCGATCTTGGTGTAGATGCCGAGGCTGCCCACGATCCGGGTGATCGGGTCCCAGGCCATCTCGGTGAGGCCCTGCGCGTCGGTGCCGACGCTGCTCGGGCTGGGAATGGTCGACGTCATGTCGTCGTCTCTTTCTGTTCAGCTCGTGGACGGTCGGAGGGATTACCAGGTGCGGGTGGCGCCGGTGGTCAGCTTCGACCCCTTGTGGCGCCACTTGGGCTCCTTGTCCAAGGACTGCTCGGTCATCCGGCGCAGACGCTTCACGGTCTTCCCGTAGGCCCCGACAGCCGTGGTCGAGAGCTTGCCGCCAGGGGGTTCGTCCATGAACGGCATGAACTTGTCGGGGAACCCCGGCATCGTGCAGCCGATGCAGATGCCGCCGACGTTGGGGCATCCGCCGATGCCGTTGATCCAGCCGCGCTTGGGCACGTTGCACTTCACGGTCGGCCCCCAGCAGCCGAGCTTGACGATGCACTTGGGGGAGCCGTACTCGGTGGCGAAGTCGGCCTGCTCGTAGTAGCCGGCCCGGTCACAGCCCTCGTGGACGGTGTTGCCGAACAGCCAGGTCGGCCGCAGCGCGTCGTCGAGCGGGATCATCGGCGCCTGGCCGGTGGCCATGTAGAGCAGGTAGGTCAGCGTCTCCGACAGGTTGTCGGGCTGGATCGGGCAGCCGGGCACGCACACGATCGGGATGCCGGCCTTGGACTTCCAGTCCCAGCCGAGGTAGTCGGGGACCCCCATCGCGCCGGTCGGGTTGCCGGCCATCGCGTGGATGCCGCCGTACGTCGCGCAGGTGCCGACCGCGACGACCGCCGTGGCCTTGGGGGTGAGCCGGTCGAGCCACTCGCTGGTGGTCACCGGCTGCCCGGTCATCGGGTCGTTGCCGAAGCCCGACCAGTAGCCCTCGTCGTGCAGCTTCTCGTTGGGGATGGAGCCCTCGACCACGAGGACGAAGGGGTCGAGCTCGCCCCGGTCGGCCTTCCAGAACCACTCCAGGAAGTCGTCCGCGCCGCCGGCGGGACCGCACTCGAAGTCGATCAACGGCCAGTGGACCGCAACTTGAGGCAGCCCCGGGAGGGCGCCCAGAGCGATCTCCTCGATGCTGGGCTGTGTCGCCGCGGTGAGCGCGACGGAGTCACCGTCACAGCTCAGTCCCGCGTTGATCCAGAGCACATGGATCAGAGTCTCTTCGGCCTTGACTGCTTCGGCTGTGGGCATGCCGCCCGCTCTCCGGGGGAACCGGGTTCCCCCCGTCGTCCCATGGGTCTCAGACCCTTGACCCCTCCTCCACTCATAAGAGACCTACGTCACACTCGCTGTCAAGGCTCGCCGAGGGAAGCGGAGTCCCGCCGCAACGGGAGCCGTTCAGGCCAGCCAGTCGAGCCAGGCGTCGAGGTTGTCTCCGGTTCGTGCCGAGACCGCGAGGACGCGGACGTCGGGGTTGAGCCGGCGGGCGTCGGCGGTGAGCCGGTCGACGTCGAAGTCGACGTAGGGCAGCAGGTCGGTCTTGTTGACGACCACGAGGTCGGCCGCTGCGAACATGTGGGGGTACTTCAGGGGCTTGTCGTCGCCCTCGGTCACCGAGATGACGACGACCTTGGCGGCCTCACCGAGGTCGAAGAGCGCGGGGCAGACGAGGTTGCCGACGTTCTCGATGAACACCAGGCTCTCGGGCTCCGGGGTCAACCGGTCGAGGGCTCGGGCGACCATGGCGGCGTCGAGGTGGCAGCCGGTGCCGGTGTTGATCTGCACGGCGCGGGCTCCGGCGGCCCGGATCCGGTCGGCGTCGAAGGGTGTCTCCTGGTCGCCCTCGATCACCGAGACCGGCCGGGCGGCTGCGAGGATCGTCCGCTCGAGCAGGGTGGTCTTGCCGGAGCCGGGAGAGCTCATCAGGTTGAGCGCGGTGATCCGGCGGTCGGCGAGCCACGCCCTGTTGTCCTGGGCGAGGGCGTCGTTCTTGGCCAGCACCGCGACCTCGAGCTCGAGCCGATGGGTGCGGTCCGCCTCCCGGTGATCCGGGTGCGGGTGCGGGTGCGGGTGCGGGTGCGGGTGGTCGTGCGGGCGCTGGGTGTGCACGCCGGCGCCGGAGACTCGGACCTCGCCCTCGCCGCAGCCACACGTCGCGCACATGTCAGGCCACCTCCACCGAGCTGACGGTGAGCTCGCCGCCGGACACCAGGTGGACGTCGGCGCTGCCGCACGAGCAGAGCAGCAGCGTGTCCGGCAGCACGATCTCCTGCTCGCAGTCGCGGCAGTAGCCCCGCGCGTCGTCGGTCGCTATCTCCAGGAGGGCGCCTTCGAGCGACGTACCGGCAGTGGCCAGCTCGAAGCAGAAGGTCAGCGCGTCCGGGACGACACCGGCGAGCCGGCCGACCCGGACGCGCACGGTGGTGACGCGATGGTCGCCGGTGCGCGCAAGCACCGTCGACACCACGCTCTCGGCGATCGCCAGCTCGTGCATCCTCGGTCCTGACTTCTCCCCCGCACCGTAGGCATGCGCGACCGATCATGGCAACGGGTTCAGGCGATCCAGACCGTCTTGATGTTGGTGAACTCGCGGATGCCGTGGTCGGCGAGCTCGCGGCCGTGACCCGAGGCCTTGACGCCGCCGAAGGGCAGCGCCGGGAAGGACGCGACCATGCCGTTGACGAAGGTCTGGCCGGCCTCGAGGTCGCGGATGAACCGCTCCTGCTCCTCGGCGTCCTGGGTCCACGCGTTGGAGCCCAGCCCGAAGCGGGTGGCGTTGGCGAGCTCGATCGCGGCGTCGAGGTCGTCGACCCGGAAGACCGAGGCGACCGGACCGAAGACCTCCTCGGTGTAGAGGTCCATGTCGGTCGTGAGGTCGGCCAGGATCGTCGGCGGGTACCACCAGCCGTCGCGGTCGGGACGCTCCCCGCCCAGGACGACGGTGGCGCCCTTGTCCACCGCGTCCTTGACCAGCACCTCGACGTCCTCGCGACCACCCTCCGTGGCGAGTGGGCCGACGTCGGTGCCCTCCTCCATGGGGTCGCCGACGACGAGCGCCGACATCTCCTTGGTGAAGTGGGCCATGAAGTCGTCGTAGACGTCGGTGTGCACGATGAACCGCTTGGCCGAGATGCAGGACTGGCCGTTGTTCTGGGTGCGCGAGGTGGTCGCGACCTTGGCGGCCTGGGCGAGGTCGGCCGACGGCATCACCACGAAGGCGTCGGAGCCGCCGAGCTCGAGCACGACCTTCTTCAACGACTCGCCCGCGGTGCGCCCGACGGCAACGCCGGCACCCTCGGAACCGGTCAGGGTCGCGGCGGCGACGCGGTCGTCCTTGATCACGCCCTCGACCTTGCTGCTGCCGATGAGCAGCGTCTGGAACGAGCCGTCGGGGAAGCCGGCCTCGGTGAAGAGCTCCTCCATGAACAACGCCGTCTGCGGCACGTTGCTGGCGTGCTTGAGGAGCCCGACGTTGCCGGCGGCGAGGGCCGGGGCGGCGAACCGCATCGCCTGCCAGAGCGGGAAGTTCCACGGCATGATCGCGAGGACGACGCCGATCGGCAGGTAGCGGGCGTAGGCCTTGCTCGCGTTGACCGCGGCGGCGTCGACGGGCTCGTCGGCGAGGATGTCGGCCGCGTGGTCGGCGTAGTAGCGCAGCACCGCCGCACACTTGCCGACCTCGGCTCCGGCGGACTTCTTGGTCTTGCCCATCTCGAGCGTCATCAGCCCCGCGAGCTCGTCGGCGCGCCGGTCGAGGATGTCGGCCGCGGCGCGCAACCAGCCGGCGCGCTCGTCGAAGGACGTCAAGCGGTAGGTCGCTGCCGCCGCCGCTGCCCGCGCGAGTCTCTCCTCGAGCTGCTCGTCGGTGAGCTCGTCGAACGTGCGCAGCACCTCGCCGGTGCGGGGATCAGTGGTTGAGATTGGCATGGACCCAATGTTTCACGCTTCAAGGTCGGAGAAAAGTGCGGATTTCGCAGGTGATGGACCCGACACTTCAACGTCACACTGCCTGGGTACGGTGCTGACGCGCAGCGTGCGGGATGCTGTGCCGACGACAGCGCGGCCGGGGGACCGCCCTGGGACGACGAGAGGGACACATGCAGATCTGGCCGGGACGCCCCTACCCCCTGGGCGCGACGTACGACGGCTCCGGGACGAACTTCGCGTTGTTCTCCGAGGTCGCCCACAAGGTCGAGCTCTGCCTGATCGACGACAACGGCGCCGAGACGAGGGTGGAGATGGCGGAGACCGACGCCTTCGTCCACCACGCCTACCTGCCCGGCGTGCAGCCCGGACAGCGCTACGGCTACCGGGTGCACGGCCCCTACAAGCCGGCCGAGGGGCACCGGTGCAACCCCACCAAGCTGCTGCTCGACCCCTACGCCAAGGCGGTCGACGGCCAGATCGACGGCGACGAGTCGCTGTTCTCCTACAAGTTCGAGAGCCCCGAGAAGTTCAACCGGCGAAACAGCCGCGGTCACAACATGCTCGGCGTGGTGATCAACCCGTTCTTCGACTGGGGCAACGACCGGCACCCCGACCACGAGTACCACGACGCGGTGATCTACGAGGCTCACGTCAAGGGCCTGACGATGACCCACCCGGACGTGCCCGAGGACATCAGGGGCACGTACGCCGGGATCGCGCACCCCGCGACGATCGAGCACCTCAAGGACCTCGGCGTGACCGCGATCGAGCTGATGCCGGTGCACCAGTTCGTGCAGGACACCCCTCTGGTCGACAAGGGCCTGGCGAACTACTGGGGCTACAACACCATCGGGTTCTTCGCACCGCACAACGCCTACGCCGCCTCCGGGCAGCGCGGCCAGCAGGTGCAGGAGTTCAAGGCGATGGTGAAGGCGCTGCACGAGGCCGACATCGAGGTCATCCTCGACGTCGTCTACAACCACACCGCCGAGGGCAACCACCTCGGTCCGACGCTGTGCTTCCGGGGCATCGACAACAACGCCTACTACCGTCTCGTCGACGACGACCGCGCCCACTACTACGACACCACCGGCACCGGGAACACCCTGCTGATGCGGCACCCGCACGTGCTGCAGCTGATCATGGACTCACTGCGCTACTGGGTGACCGAGATGCACGTCGACGGTTTCCGCTTCGACCTCGCCTCCTCACTGGCCCGACAGTTCCACGAGGTCGACCGGCTCTCCGCATTCTTCGACCTCGTCCAGCAGGACCCCGTCGTCAGCCAGGTCAAGCTGATCGCGGAGCCGTGGGACATCGGCGAGGGTGGCTACCAGGTCGGCAACTTCCCGCCACTGTGGACCGAGTGGAACGGCAAGTACCGCGACACCGTCCGGGACTACTGGCGCGGCGAGTCCTCGACGCTGGCGGAGTTCGCCTCCCGGATCACCGGCTCCTCCGACCTCTACGAGCACTCGGGGCGCAAGCCGATCGCCTCGATCAACTTCGTCACCGCGCACGACGGCTTCACCATGCGCGACCTGGTCTCCTACAACGACAAGCACAACGACGCCAACGGCGAGGACGGCAACGACGGCGAGAGCCACAACCGCTCCTGGAACTGTGGCGTCGAGGGCGAGACCGACGACGTCGAAGTGCTCGAGCTGCGTGCGCGTCAGCACCGCAACATGCTGACCACGCTGCTGCTCTCCCAGGGCGTACCGATGCTGCTGCACGGCGACGAGCTCGGCCGCACCCAGCGTGGCAACAACAACGTCTACTGCCAGGACAACGAGATCGCCTGGATGGACTGGAGTCTCGACGAAGGTCAGCGAGAGCTGCTCGCCTTCACCCGCCGCGTCGTCGCGTTGCGGCGCGAGCACCCGGTGTTCCGGCGCCGTCGCTTCTTCGCCGGGGGAGGGCGGTCGGCCGAAGGGCTGCCCGCCGACATCGCCTGGTTCACCCCCGAGGGCAAGGACATGAACGACGCCGACTGGAGCCACGAGTACGCCCGCTCGATGTTGGTCTTCCTCAACGGCGAGGCGATCCCGGAGCCGGACCAGCGCGGCGAGAAGGTCGTCGGCGACTCGTTCCTGGTCGCGTTCAACGGCCACCACGAGCCGCTGACCTTCACCCTGCCCGACGAGGTCTACGGCGAGGGCTGGCTGGTTGCCCTGGACACCCACGACGACCAGGCCGGCAGCGTCTCGATCTTCGACGACGCCCCGACCCTCCTTCCGGGTGTCGAGTTCCGGGTCGCGGACCGGTCCGTCGTGGTCCTCCGCCGCCCCCGCACCCGCAACGGCGGCTGAGCGCCGGGGGCGCTTGCCGAGCGGGCGTAGGTTCGGGGCCATGAGCCGACCCACGACGCTGGGTGCCCTTCGCGACACCGGCTACCGCACCCGTTCGGTCAAGGCCGAGATCCGCGACAACCTGCTGGGCAGGCTGCGCGCCGGCGAGACGGCGTTCCCCGGGATCGTCGGGTTCGACGAGACCGTCCTGCCCCAGCTCGAGAGCGCGCTGCTCGCCGGGCACGACTTCGTCCTCCTCGGCGAGCGCGGCCAGGGCAAGACCCGGGTGATGCGGACCCTCGTGACGCTGCTCGACGAGTGGGCGCCTGCCGTCGAGGGCTGCGAGATCAACGACGACCCGCTCGCCCCGGTCTGCGCGCGCTGCCGCCGGCTCTCCGACGAGGTCGGTGACGACCTCCCGGTCGCGTGGCTGCACCGCAGCGAGCGGTACGTCGAGAAGCTGGCCACCCCGGACACCAGCGTCGGCGACCTCGTCGGCGACGTCGACCCGGTCAAGGTCGCCGAGGGCCGCACTCTCGGCGACCCCGAGACCGTCCACTACGGCCTGCTGCCGCGCACCAACCGCGGCATCTTCGGCATCAACGAGCTCCCCGACCTGGCCGAGCGGATCCAGGTGGCGATGTTCAACGTGCTGGAGGAGCGCGACATCCAGGTGCGCGGCTACAGCCTGCGACTGCCCGTCGACGTCCTCCTCGTCGCCAGCGCCAACCCCGAGGACTACACCAACCGCGGCCGGATCATCACCCCGCTGAAGGACCGCTTCGGTGCCGAGATCCGCACCCACTACCCCGAGGAGGTCCACGAGGAGGTGGCGCTGGTCGCCCAGGAGGCTGTGCTCGTCGCCGACGTGCCGACCCACCTCCTCGAGGTGATCGCCCGCCTCACCCGCGGCCTGCGCGACTCCGCGTCGGTCGACCAGCGCTCGGGCGTCAGCGCCCGCTACGCCATCGCGGCGGCCGAGGCTGTCGCCGCCTCGGCCCTTCGGCGCAGCGCCCGCACCGGCGAGGGCCTCGCCGTCGCACGGGTCTGCGACGTCCCCGGCGTGCTGCCCACGCTGCTGGGCAAGATCGAGTTCGAGATGGGGGAGGAGGGCCGCGAGGCCGAGGTCGTCGGACACCTCCTCCGGGTCGCGGTGGCCGAGACGTTCAAGGACCGGCTGCACGGGCTCGACCTGTCCGGCTTCACCGAGCTCTTCGCCGAGGGGCGCACCGTCGAGACCGGCGAGCTGGTCACCTCCGAGGAGCTGCTCGGCCAGGTCGGCACCGTGCCGGGGCTCGGCAAGGTGCTGGACCGGCTCGGCGACGACGACCCCGTCGAGGGCGA
This sequence comes from uncultured Actinomycetota bacterium, assembly GCA_963772415.1. Lineage (GTDB taxonomy): Bacteria > Actinomycetota > Actinomycetes > Propionibacteriales > Nocardioidaceae > Nocardioides_B. The sequence continues at coordinate 73,695 of CAVYWU010000012.1, forward strand.
GCCACCCGGTCCGGGTCAGGTCGCGGCCGCCGTCGAGCTGGTGCTGGAGGGCCTGCACCTGACCCGTCGCATCGACAAGGCGCCGGCGCGCGACGGGTCGGGCCGCTCGGTCTACGGAGCATGACGTGGCCCGCGACCACGGCCACGGCCGGTTCCGCTACGGACCGTGGTCGGGCGGGCCGGACCCGCTCGCCCCGCCGTACGACGTCCGCGCAGCGCTCGACGAGGTCGGCCGCGACGTGCTGGCGGGTGGCTCGATGCGCGAGGCGCTCGCCGACCTGCTCCGGCGTGGCTTCGACGGGCGACGCGGTCTCGACGACCTGGCAGCTCGCGCCCGCCGGATGCGCAACGCCGCTCGCCGCCGCGGTGACCTGGGCGGCACCCTCGACCAGGTGCGGGCGGCGCTCGACCAGGCCCTCGCCGACGAGCGCGACACCCTCGCCGGCGAGGACGACGACGCCGCCCGCTGGGCCGAGATGGAGCTGGCCACCACCCCCGACGACGTCGCGGGAGCGGTGCGGGCACTGGCCGACTACCAGTGGCACTCCGAGACGGCCAAGCAGACCTACGAGTCGATCCAGGACATGCTGCGCCGCGAGGTGCTGGACGCGCAGTTCGCCGGGATGGCGCAGGCCTTGCAGGACCCGGACCCCGCAGCCATGCAGGCGGTCAAGGACATGCTGGCCGACCTCAACAGCCTGCTTGCTGCGCACGCCCGCGGCGAGGACACCGAGGACAGGTTCCGGGACTTCATGGGCAAGCACGGCGACCTCTTCCCGGAGCAGCCCGACAACGTCGACGAGCTGATCGACGCGCTCGCCCGTCGTCAGGCCGCGGCGGACCGGATGATGGCCTCACTCTCGCCGGAGCAGCGCGAGCAGCTCGGCCAGCTGATGAGCGACGCGATGTCGGACCCGGACCTCGCCTCGCAGATGGGGCAGCTCTCCGACAACCTGCGCGCGCTGCGGCCCGGACTGGACCGTGGCCCGGCGCAGATGCGCGAGGGCGGGGACTCCCTGGGCTACAGCGACGCCGTGCAGGCCGTCGCCGAGCTCGCCGACCTGGAGGCGCTCGAGGAGTCGCTGTCGATGGACCGGCCCGGCGGCACCCTCGACGACGTGGACGTCGACGTGCTCGAGCGGCAGCTCGGCAGCTCGGCAGCCACCGACTTCGAGGCCCTGCGCGAGCTGGAGCGCGAGCTCGAGCGACAGGGCTACCTGACCCGCGGCGAGGACGGCGTCAAGCTCACTCCGCGGGCGGTACGCCGGCTGGGTGAGACCGCGCTCAAACGGGTGTTCGCGCAGATCGAGGCCGCCGGCAGCGGCGACCACGCCGACCGCCGTACCGGCTCCGCGGACGAGCTCACCGGCTCGGCCCGCGCGTGGGAGTTCGGCGACGAGCTGCCCATCGACGCGGTCCGCACCGTCGGCAACGCCCTGCGGCGCGGCGCGGGCCTGCCGGCGCGGCTGATCGTGGAGGACTTCGAGGTCGTCGAGACCGAGCGACGTACGTCGGCGGCGGTCGCGCTCTGCGTCGACCTCTCCTTCTCCATGGTGCAGGAGGGCCGCTGGGGGCCGATGAAGCAGACCGCGCTCGCGTTGTCCCACCTGATCGCGACCCGCTTCCGGCAGGACGCGCTGGAGATCATCGGCTTCGACCGCACCGCCCGCCGGCTCGACCCCGTGCAGCTCGCCGACGTGGAGCCCGAGTGGGTGCAGGGCACCAACCTCCAGCACGCGCTGATGCTCGCCGGGCGGCACCTGCGCCGCCACCCCGACGCCGAGCCGGTCGTGCTGGTGGTCACCGACGGCGAACCGACCGCCCACATCACGCCGGAGGGCTTTCCGGTCTTCAGCTGGCCACCGACGCGCGAGACCGTGCAGGCGACCGTGCGCCAGGTCGACGAGCTGGCTCGCTACGGGGCCGGGATCAACTTCTTCATGCTCGGCAACGACCCCGGCCTGGAACGCTTCGTCGACGCAGTCGCGCGTCGGGCCGGTGGCCGGGTCTTCACACCGGACCTGTCGCGGCTCGGGGAGTACGTCGTGGCGGACTATCTGCAGACCCGCAAGGGCCGGCGCCGCGCGGGCTGACCGGTCGCCGCTCAGCCGCCGCCCTCGACGAGGTCCTTGAGGGTGGCGAGGTCGCGCCTGATGGTGGCGGCGTCGCGCTCCATCTCGTCGTCGCTCATGTCTCGCCGACGCAGGGTGAAGACGACCTCGCTGCCGGCGCCGTCGGACAGCACCCGCAACGGGTTGTGCACGGTCTCGCCGTCCGGCAGCCGCACGTCGTGGTCGAGCACTCCGAGGTCGTTGGCCGGTGCGAAGCTGAAGGTGACCCGGCCCATCGGCGAGTCGGTCACCCAGGCACCATCCACCTCCTCGACAGCGGCTCCTGCTAGTCCCGAGGCCCACCGCGGCAGGTTCGCCGGGTCCGCAGCGAAGGCGTACACGACGTCGGCCGGTCGGTCGACGTACTCGGAGATGTGCAACGAGGTCGAAGGCATGGCGACCAACGTAGCCAGCGCCGGCGACTCAGCCCCCGTCGAGGACGTCGCGCAGCGCGGCGGCGAACTCGTCGGGCTTGCCCTGCTGGCCGTACTCGCCGCCGAGGAAGCCACTGTGGTCGCTGGGGAACATCACCGCGTCCTGGCCGAGCAGGGCGGCGACCGCTCCGGCCGACCGGGCGGCCAGCTGCTCGCCGGACTCGACACCGCGCGCGATCACGACCCGGGTGGAGCCGGCCTTGATCGCGTCGACGTCGGGCACCAGCCGGACGCAGGTGCGGTTGTTCTGGCCGAGCAGCGCGTCGGTGCGATCGCCGTCGTCCTCGGTCGGCAGGCCGAACATCGCCGGGTCGGGGTCCGGCTGCTCGAGGTAGGCGGCGGTGAGCTCGCCCTCCTGCATGACCAACGTGATGAACTTCGCCATCGCCGGGCCCGAACCGCTCTTCTGGTACGTCGCGCCGATGGCGTCGTTGGCCGCGAGGGCCCACTCGGCGTCCGGGAGGTTGATCGCGGCCGGTGGCTCGTGCCCGACGAACGTGCGGACCACGCCGGGGTGACGCGCGACGAACGCGAGCCCGTTGACCGCACCGCCGCTGCTCCCGAAGAGGTCGACGTGGTCGACGCCGAGCGCCTCGATGATCGCGGCGATGTCGTCGGCGTGCTCCTCGGGCGTCGACTCGGAGGCCGGCTCGTCCTTGACGCTCCGCTCGACACCGCGCGGGTCGTAGGTGACCACCGGTCGGTCGGTGAAGTGCGACGCGAGGCTGCCGAAGCCACCTGCGCCCATCGGCGAGCCGACGAGCACCAGCGCGGGGCGTTCGGGGGTCGCGTCGGCGAGGTCGCCGCGGACGTCGTAGGTCAGCCTGACGCCGGGGCGGGCGAGGGTGTGGCTGGTCGGCTCGGTCATGGGCTCTCCTCCAGGGACGTCGGTTGCCAGTCTGACCCGTCCGGGCACCAGAAGTCATCGCCTTCGGTTCGCAGGCAGCCAGCGGTCCGAGTCCCGTGGCCATCACCGGGCCCTGCGGAGGTAGGCCATGATGAGGTGCTCGGAGGGGGTGCGATGAGGCAGCCGACGTTGTTCCTGACCGTGGGTCTCCCCTGCGCCGGGAAGACCACGTCTGCGCGGCTCATCGAGAGCGAGCGCGACGCGCTCCGTCTCACCAAGGATGAATGGGTCAAGGCTCTCTACGGGGACGAGAATCCTCCTGCTGCCCAGGGCGTGATCGAGGGACGCCTCATCCAGGTCGGGTTGCGCGCCCTCGAGGTCGGCACCAACGTCGTGATCGACTTCGGCCTCTGGAGTCGTGACGAGCGGTCCGCGCTGCGGCAGGCGGCACACGACGTCGGCGCCACGGCGGAGATCCGCTACCTCGAGGTCGAGCCGGCCGAGCAGCGCAGACGGCTCCACCAGCGGCAGTCCGAGGCGCCGGGGACGTCGTGGCCCATGTCCGACGAAGAGCTCGCCGAGTGGGCTGCCGACTTCGAGATCCCGACGCCGGGTGAGGTGGACGGCAGTGAACCGATCGATGACCCGCCGACCGGATTCGCGACCTGGGACGAGTGGCGCGGGCATCGCTGGGCGCCCTCGGTCCAGTGACGGCGTGCTACTCGCGCGCCGGCAGCGCCCTGATCCAGTGGTCGTCGGGTGGGTCTGTTCGGTGGCGGGGTGGTCGTCGGAACTCGGGTCGTCGGTCGAGGGGGTTGAGTCGGACCTGCCAGGGGGTGGCGTGGATCAGGGTGTGGTGGGCTCGGCAGAGCAGGACGAGGTTGTCGAGCGCGGTGGTGCCGCCGTCGGCCCAGTGCTGCAGGTGGTGGGCGTCGCAGGCCAGCGGCATCCGGCGGCAGCCGGGGAAGCGGCAGTGCCGGTCCCTGAGGGTGAGGGCTTTCCAGATCGCGGCCGTGACGAGCCGTTGGCTGCGGCCCACGTCGAGGACCTCACCGAGGGTGCCGAGGACGGCGGGGATGACCTCGGCGTCGCAGGCCAGTCTCCGTAGGGCGGTGGCGGAGAGCTGGTCGCCGGTGTCCAGGGACACCGCACCGAGCCCTTCGCGGAGCTGGTCCAGGGTGACGGTGACGGTGAGGCGGGGTTTGGCGCCGTGCTGGTCCGGGAGCAGCCCGTCGACCTCGCTGGCTTTGAGGCAGGTCTCGACCAGGGCGTCCCAGGTTCTCGCCCCGTGGTCGCGGAGGTCGCGGGCGGTTTCGCCCGACGCCAGTCCGGGTCGGTGCCGGGTCGTGGTGCCGCAAGGGCGTGCAGGGCGTTCTTGATCAGGGCGGCGTCCTCGACGGTGCCGCGGCCACGGACCCGGACGCCGCCGATCCCGTCCTCGGCGATCGTCAGGAACCGGCCGAGGTGCGCGGAGCGTTCCAGCCGGTCCAGGGCGGCCTCGTCGGCGCGGGCGGTGCCGTCGGGGTCGAGCACCTCGAGCAGGTGCTCGCCGGCCTTGCGCAGCTCCGAGGCGTTCAGCGAGGCGGCCTGGTCCAGCAGCATCCGCTCGGCCTCCTCCCGCAGGGCGGGTTGGCCGGGGAGTCGGTCGATCACCGCCACGATCACCTCGGCCTGCTCCGGCGACACGTCGCCGGCCTGGAGGGCGACCAGGGTGGCGGCCCGGTCCCCGCACAACGGCCGGGCGGTGCGCAGCAGCCTTGAGCCGTGGCCGTGCCGGCCACCCGCGGTGTGGGTGAGCTAGTCACCGGGCGACACCCAGCCGGCTGTCTTCGCGGCGTCGGTGGCTTCGACCTCGACGGCTACCTGGGCCTCGACCGCCGCGACCAGCGACCGGAGCCGCTCCAGCTCCACGGTCACGTCCAGGAGGTCCTCGGGACGGGCTGCCGCCCACAGGGTCTCGGCCAGCCCCGTGAGCTGCTTCCCGGGCGCCGCGACGCCAGCCATCGGGCTGGTCGGCGAGTCCGGGAGCGTCTCCATGTGCTGACTCTCCCAGAGACCCACCGACAGTTTTAGATCTGTTCGGATCCGTGCGACGACGTGATCTGCGCGGGTTGGGGCTGCCCTGTTGGTGGTGCGGCCTGGTGCCTCGGCGCACCTTGTTGCAAGGTGGCTGGCTTCTTGCTGGGGCTGCCCTGTTGGTGGTGCGGCCTGGTGCCTCGGCGCACCTTGTTGCACGTGGGGCGCTACCGCAGATCCACGATCGCGTGATCTTCCTGCGGGGCGGTGACGGGTCAGTTCCCCGTCGCTCGCCCGGGGGGCTCGCTCCAGGCAACGGACCCCTCACCGCGACATCCGGGTCAAGGCTGGTCGGCGCCCCCTGATCCATCTGCCTCGGCTCGCCTTCAGCAGGTGGCTGGCTTCTTGTGGGGGCTGCCTTGTTGGTGGTGCGGCCTGGCGCCTCGGCGCCACCTTGCTTGCCCGTGGGGGCTGCCGCAGATCCACGATCGCGTGATCTTCCTGCCGCGACGTCCGGGTTGCTGCGGGTGAGCGCCCTCGGCTCACGAAGGTGACGTGCGGGCGGGATCCTCCTCGGGGAGGTAGTCGCACGCCCAGTCCGAACGTTTCCAGTCCGGCACCGGCGTGACCCGGTCGCGACGGGGCACGAACCTCGACCGCTCGACCGGTTCGTAGCGGTGGATGTAGCGCGGGCAGTTGGGGAACACCTGGCTGACCTGGACCCGGACGACGAACTGGGCGCCGGGGTAGTCGGCCACCAGCGGGTCGTCGAGATGGACTGCCGCCCGTCCTTGCACCCGCAACCGGGTGCCCTTGACGAAGTCGAGGAACAACAGCCCGACCTCGGGATTGGCGGCGACGTTGCCCATCGAGAGATACATCCCGTTGCCGTCGTAGTTGGGGAACGCCAAGGTGCGATCGTCGACCACGCGCACGAAACCCGGGTCGCCGCCCTTGTAGGAGCAGGTCGGCCGACCGTCGGCGTCCGCGGTGGCGAGGAAGAACATGTCGCGCTCCCCGAGGAAAGCCGCGTCCTCCGGCCCGATGGTGTCCTTCACCAGCAGCTCGGCGATCCGGTCCGCGATCCGCCTGGTGTCGAACCGGTCCTGCAGGCTGCGACTCTCCTGATGGAACATGTGCTCAGCGTCCGCCCCGTGCGCTGGGCGCACAAGGGCCTGGGGCGCATGGTTGGGTGGCGAGCATGGAGACGCTAGTCCGCGACGTCGCGGTCCACCACGTGGAGCACGGAGCCGGCCGGCCCGTGCTCGTGCTGCACGGTGCCGGCGTCGACCACCATGAGTCCGAGGCCTGCTTCGAGCCTGCTTTCGCCGGCGGCGTCGGGTACCGGCGGATCTACCCCGACCTCCCGGGGATGGGTCGCACGGTGGCCCCTGACCGGCTGGTCAGCGCCGAGGACGTCCTCGACACGTTGCTCGGCTTCGCCGGCGAGGTAGCCGACGGGGCTCCCTACCTGCTGGTGGGGCACTCGGCGGGCGCCTACTTCGCGCAGGCGATGGCGGCGAGGACGCCGCAGCAGGTGGCCGGCCTGGCGCTGGTGTGTCCGTTGCTGAGGGACCTGCGCGACGTGCCCGAGCACCGGGTCGTCGTCGGGTCGGGCGACCTGGGCGACGAGGACTTCCGGAGCTACTTCGTGGTGCAGAGCCCCGACATGCTCGAGCGCTACGAACGTCATGTCGCTCCTGCCGCCGCGCTCGTCGACGAGGCGGCGATGGCACGGATCGGCGGACGATGGGAGCTGGCAACGGGACAGGGACCGGCCTACCCGGGTCCGACCCTGGTGGTGGCAGGGCGCCTCGACTCGACGGTCGGGTACGCCGCCGCTTCGGACCTCGTGGACCACTACCCGCACGCCTCGCTCGCGGTCGTCGACGACGCCGGCCATGCCCTGCCGCACGAGCAGCCGCACCTGCTGCACGCCCTCGTCGCGGAGTGGCTCGCCCGTGTCGAGCGCTCCTCCGCCCGCCCGCCCTCGACGACGTAGCCCGAACCGGCCAGGCGGCTCTGGCCGAGCGGCCAGACTTCGAGTGCCGTCCGTGCGTCTGGCTGCGTCCGCGGTCGAGGCCTGCCTAGGGTCGCGGTGAACCAGCCACGCCACGAACCACACCATCGGGGGATCCATGACGCGCTCGCGCGCCTTCTTCGCCATGCCCATCCTGGCCCTGCTCGCCGGCGCACTCAGCATCTTGACGATCACCCCGGCCCAGGCCTATGACCGCGACTGCGGCGACTTCGCCACCCAGCGCGCGGCTCAGTCCTTCTTCCTCGACAACGGTGGTCCGCGCAACGACCCGCATGCGCTCGACTCCGACGGGGACGGGATCGCCTGCGAGACCAACCCCTGCCCGTGCCTGTTCAAGAAGTCGACCGGGACCGGTGCGCAGCCCGCCGTCGGCCCCAAGCGCGAGCCTTCCCTCAAGCAGGCGGCTCGGGTCATCTACGTGACCGACGGAGACACCATCAAGGTGCGGCTCGCGACCGGCGCCAAGCGCGACGTCCGGCTGGTGGGGATCGACACCCCGGAGGTCTACGGCGGTACCCAGTGCGGGGGACCCGAGGCGTCCGAGTCGTTGAAGAAGATCCTCCCGGTGAACACCCGGGTGACCCTGTACTCCGACCCCAGCCAGGACCTCAAGGACCGTTACGGTCGGCTCCTGCGCTACGTGCACAAGACGGCCACCGGCAAGGACGTCAACCGCCAGCAGGTCTACCTCGGTCACGCCCGGGTCTACGTCTACAACCACAACCCGTTCCGGCGGGTCAGTGGCTACAAGGTCGCCGCTACCCAGGCCAAGTCCGGGCGTCGCGGCATCTGGGGCAGGTGCTGACGCAGCGCCGGTTCAGCGCAGGCTCATCGAACCGGAGACGTCCGGCTCCCACGGCAGCGCGGCGTCCTCGCTGATCCGCGCGTCCAGCGCGGCCGCGACGTCGCCGGGCCACGGGGCCGTCCGACGCGTCTCCATGTCGATGTGGAGGAGGATCTCCTCCATCACGAAGCTGAGTCGCTGGTGGGACTCGTCGAGCAGGTAGACCAGGGCGTGCGCAGCCCGCTCCGCGCGCCCGAGCATCCGCACCCGCGTCGACATCTTGTCGCCCGTGCGCAGCTCGGCGAGATAGGTCAGGTGGTGCTCGGCGGAGAAGCACGCGTGACCGGTGGCCGGCCAGTTCTGCGGGATCCCCTGGGCCACCAGGGACTCGTCGAGCCCCTCGCTGGCGATGCCCGTGTAGTGCCGGACGTTGAGGTGGCCGTTGACGTCCTCGAAGGCGATGGGAACGGGCTGCTCGGCGTACGCCGGGAGGGCGGCGAGCTGCTGGTAGGTGGGGTGGGGGACTCTCACGCCGTCCGACGATACCGGGCCGGGACTCGACCTCAGGACCTGCTGGCTGTCACCTTCTTGGCTGCTGCCCTCTTGGCGGTCTTCTTGGCCGTGCCGCCCTTCGGCTTCTCCCGCACCCGGACTCCCTGCCCGGAGGTTCGGCTCACCTCGAAGAGGTCGATCGCCGACACCAGGTCGACCAGCTTGGCGTAGCCCCAGTTGCGGGAGTCGAAGTCGGGCGCCTGCTTGGCGACGTAGGAGCCGACTCCGCCCAGATTGGCCCAGCCGTCGTCGTCGGAGGCCGCGTCGATGCCCTCGCGCAACCAGCGCACCAGCTTGGCGTTCCCGCGCAGCTCGGTGGTGCTCCTGCGGACCGGTGCGGCCGCCGGCGTCTCCCCCTCGCTGGCCTCCTTGGGCTTGTCGGCTCGCCGGAGCACGTCGAGGTAGACGAACTTGTCGCAGGCCGCCACGAGCGACTGCGGCGTGCGCGGCTCGCCGAACCCGTAGACGGTCTTGCCCGCCTCACGGAGCCTCGAGGCCAGCTTGGTGAAGTCGCTGTCGGAGGTGACCAGGCAGAACCCGTCGAGGTTCCCGGTGTAGAGCAGGTCCATCGCGTCGATGATCATCGCGCTGTCGGTCGCGTTCTTGCCCGTGGTGTAGGCGAACTGCTGCATCGGCTGGATGGCGTGCGAATTGACCGCCTCCTTCCAGCCCCGCAGGTTGGGCGTGGTCCAGTCGCCGTAGGCTCGCTTCACGGTGGCACTGCCGTACTTCGCGATCTCCGCGAGCAGCGCCTCGACGATGGTGGGCGTGGTGTTGTCACCGTCGATCAGGACGGCGAGCCGGCTGGAGTCCGGAGCTGAAGGCATGGCGGCAGCGTAGTGGGGGCTCCTGACGTGCAGCGGCGATCAGGGCCCGACCGGCGGTTCGACACGCACTACGCTCGCGAGCATGAGCCGCATCTTCACCGTCAGCTTCGCGTCGGTCTACCCCCACTACGTCAACAAGGTGGAGCGCAAGGGTCGCACCAAGGCCGAGCTCGACCAGGTGATCGAGTGGCTGACAGGCTTCGACGAGGCCTCGTTGAGCAGTCACCTGGCGGAGGAGACGACCTTCGAGGACTTCTTCGCCGACGCACAGCTCAACCCGCAGGCGTCGTCGATCACCGGTGTGATCTGTGGGGTGCGCGTCGAGGACATCGACGATCCGCTGATGCAGAAGATCCGCTACCTGGACAAGCTGGTCGACGAGCTGGCCAAGGGCAAGGCGATGGAGAAGGTGCTGCGCGCCTAGCGGACAGGTGCGGGCGCCTTGCCTGAGGAGGCGTCGCCCACCGCTCCTTGGTCGTCCTCGGCTTCTCGCAAGTGATGGCTTCGTCTCCTGCTCGGCGGTGACGACGTCTTGGGCGGCGCCGGTGCCTACGAGGCGATCCTCCGGGTGAACGTGAGGTGGGTGACGCCGCTGCTGGACGAGACCGCCTCCACGTCGTAGGTGTCCTCGAGGGCCTCGAGACCGTCCCAGATGCGGACTCCGCGGCCGAGCACGAGAGGGACCTGGACCAGATGCATGTGGTCGACGAGACCGGCAGCGACGAAGTCGCGGACGACGGTCGCGCCGCCTCCGATCCGGACGTCCTGGCCCTCGGCAGCGGCGCGCGCTGCGTCGAGCGCCTCGGCCGGGGTCGCGTCGAGGAAGTGGAACGTGGTGCCGCCCGCCATCTCGATGGAAGGCTGCGGGTGGTGGGTCAGCACGAAGGTCGGGGTGTGGAACGGCGGGTTGGGACCCCACCAGCCCTTCCAGTCGGGGTCGTCCTGCCAGCCGGGTGGGCCGAACTTGTTGGCCCCCATGATCTCGGCACCGATGCCGATGCTGTGACGCCCGGCGAAGGCGTCGTCGACCCCGGCGGATCCGACTTCCGCGTCCCAGAACCGGGTGCGGAACATCCATTCGTGCAGGCGCTCGCCCGCATGGCCGAAGGGGGCCTCCGCGGACTGCGGCTCGCCGGTGGCGAAGCCGTCGAGGGAGATCGACAGGTTGTGGATCCGTGTCAGGGACATCCGGGCTCCTCCTCGGGTGAGCGGCCCGTGCGGCCGGCTCTGGGCAAGGAGACCATGGTGGACAGGGAGAATCATCGGCCGAGCGCCGTCGGCTGCTCAGGGCTGCGGCGCCGTCAGTCCAGGCAGAACTCGTTGCCTTCGACGTCCTGCATCACGAGACAGGACTCGTTCTCTTCATCGGCAACGAGCAGTCGTAGGCGCCGCGCGCCGAGTGCCTCCAGCCGAGTCGCTTCCGCGTCGAGCACGGAGACCCGCTCATCGCCCGTCAGGCCCGAGCCGACCCGCACGTCGAGATGCAGCCGGTTCTTCACAGTCTTGGACTCCGGCACCCGCTGGAAGAACAAGCGGGGGCCGACGCCGTCAGGGTCCTGGCACGCCCACGTCGAGCCCCTGCTCCCCACGGGAAGTGAGGCATCGAACGCCTCCCACGAGTCGAACCCCGGCGGGACCGGAGGGTCGACATAGCCGAGCACCGCCTTCCAGAACTCTGCAACCGCACGTGGGTCCGCGCAGTCGAAGGTCACCTGCACCTGCTTCACCTCTGTCATCACCCCAGACTAGGCGCGCGCCAGCAACGGCTGCCGGCCCAGCGGCTCCCCGGAAAGACGGTCGCCAGGACCAGCAGCGCCGGGGGAGAGCGGAACCAGGCACCCGCCGTTGGCCGGCGGGACTGGTCCTCACAGGTCCCCGAGTCGACAATGCTGAGATGGCCCGCAACCGGACCCTTGCCTGCGTCTTCGCGCACCCGGACGACGATGCCTACGGGGCTGCCGGCAGCGTTGCTCTGCACGCCGACGAGCCAGACTTCCGGTTCGTCCTGGTCCACGCCACGCTCGGCGAGCAAGGTGACATCCGAGACGGGTTCGCGGCCACCCGAGCGACCCTCGGGTCCATCCGCCGGGGCGAGGACGAAGCGGCGTGGCGAGCACTCGGCCGCGTCCCCGATCGTCACGAGTGGCTCGACCTCCCGGACGGCGGCGTCGCCGATGTCGCCTTCGAGGACCTGGTCGCGGCCGTGGCGTCGATCCTCGAGGAGGAGGATCCGGCCGTCGTCGTGACATTCGGCCCCGACGGCATCTTCGGGCACCCCGATCACATCGCGATCGGTGCCGCCACTGACGAGGCGTTCGCTCGACTGCGCTCAGGGGAGGGTTCCGGCTTCCAGCGGCTGGCGCACGGGGCGGTCCCGCAGTCGGTGTTCGAGCGGTGGAACCGGCAGCGTGCTGACCTCGGGCTCTACACCTTCGACCCGACGCAGATCTACCACATGCGCGGCGTGCCGGATGAGCAGATCCAGATCACCGTCGACTGTCGAGGAGTCACCGGCCGGATCGTCGCCGGCCTTCGCGAGCACAAGAGCCAGCTCCACGTCATGTCGGACGACCCGACCAACACCGAGCAGTGGGAGCGGCGCGCCCGGCGGGAGTGGTACGCGATCGGGTGGCCGGAGCCCGAGCCCGGTGAGCCGATGCTGACCGATCTCTTCGACGGCCTCGACTGAACTCTCCAGCCATCGGCCCGCGGGTGCCTGGACACACGACACCGCCGACCCGCGGACGGGCCGGCGGCGTCGGGGGCCGGGTCAGAACCGCAGGTTTCGGAGGTAGTTGTAGCCGACCTCGGAGGTGCGGAGGGGGGTCACGTCGGGGGTGTCGTTCTCGACGATGTACTCCTCCACCTTGTGGGCGCGGAAGATCCGCTTGAAGTCGATGAACCCCGTGCCCAGGTCGGCCATGTCGCCGGTGACGGGGTCCTTGTCCTTGACGTGGTACTGCCGGACCTTCTGCGGGGCCGCCTTGATGGTGTCGATGGCGAACCGCTCCGGGTCGCTCACCCCGGCACCGCTCTCGAGGCCGCCGGTGACGACCCAGTAGAGGTCTGCCTCGAGGTGCACCAGGGACGGGTCGAGCTCGTCGGCGAAGAGCTGCCACGGCGTGAGCCCGCCGCCGAGGTCGATGGTGAACTCGTGCGCGTGGTTGTGGTAGCCGTAGGCAAGGCCGTAGGTCTTGGCGACCCGGGCCTCCTTGTTCATCTGGTCCGCCCACCGCTGCCACTCCGAGAGAGAGTCGGAGTTGAGGTAGGGAACGTTGACGAAGCGCTGACCGAGGGTGACAGCGTTCTCGAACTTCGCGTGCATGGCCCTCTCGTCGGCGGAGATGCCGTCGTGGCTCGACGTTGCGCGGATGTCGATCTCGCTGAAGAACGCGCGGATCTCGCGCGCGGTCCTCCCGTAGTAGCCGGCCATCTCGACCCGCGGGTAGCCATCCACCGCGATCGCCCGGAGGGTGGCGTCGAAGCCGGGGGTTCCCCCGAGCGCGTCCCGGACGGTGTACAGCTGGATGCTGATCCGGTCCTTGGGGACCCGCTTCTTCTTGGCCTTCTTCGGCTTGCCCTTCGCGGACGCTGGGGCCGCCCCCGCGCCGACCAGGGCGGTGCCGGCCGCGGTGGCAGCCGCGCCGCGCAGGACAGCGCGGCGGCTTCTGCCGTGCTTCTCCAGAGACTCGCACAGGGCCGTGTGGCCGTCGTATCCGTAACACATGGTGGGGATCCTTTCCCGAGGTGTTCCTTGTGGTGTGCAGGATGGGGGCCGGGAGGCTCCCGGTCCCCGCGGTGGGTCAATCCTTGGTCGAGAAGGCCGCGTCGAAGGCGGCCGTGGGCGCGTCGAAGGCAAGGCGGCGGACGAAGTCCAACGCCTCGGGAGCACCAACGAGGCGATCCATGCCCGCGTCCTCCCACTCGACGGAGATCGGGCCGTCGTAGCCGATCGTGTTGAGCATCCGGAAGCACTGCTCCCAGGGCACGTCGCCGTGTCCGGTGGACACGAAGTCCCAGCCGCGGCGCGGGTCGGACCACGGCAGGTGTGAGCCGAGCCGACCATTGCGGCCGTTGCCGGTCTGACGCTTCGCGTCCTTGCAGTCCACGTGGTAGATCCGGTCCTTGAAGTCCCACAGGAAGCCCACCGGGTCGAGGTCCTGCCAGACGAAGTGGCTGGGGTCCCAGTTGAGGCCGAAGGCCTCGCGGTGCCCGATCGCCTCCATCGCGCGAACCGTCGTCCAGTAGTCGTAGGCGATCTCGGAGGGGTGCACCTCGTGGGCGAACTTCACCCCGCACTCGTCGAAGACGTCGAGGATCGGGTTCCACCGATCTGCGAAGTCCTGGTAGCCGGCGTCGACCATGGCCTCGGTGGCCGGCGGGAACATCGCGACGTACTTCCAGATCGAGGAGCCGGTGAAGCCGACGACGACGTCGACGCCGAGGTTCTTGGCGGCCCGCGCGGTCATCTTCATCTCCTCGGCGGCCCGCTGGCGGACGCCCTCGGGGTCACCGTCGCCCCACACCCTCGCGGACAAGATGTCCTGGTGGCGCGCGTCGATCGGGTCGTCGCAGACCGCCTGGCCCTTGAGGTGGTTGGAGATCGCGAAGAGCTGGAGGTTGTGCTTCTCCAGCAGGTCGAGCTTGCTCTTGACGTAGGACTCGTCCTCGGCCGCCTGCCACGGGTCGAGGTGGTCGCCCCAGCACGCGATCTCGAGGCCGTCGTAGCCCCAGCCCGAGGCCAGCTTGCACATCTCCTCGAACGGCAGGTCGGCCCACTGGCCGGTGAAGAGGGTGATCGGTCGTGTCATGTGGAACCTTTCCCAGGGAGTGTCGATGCGGGTGCATCGCTGTCGAGCGCGAGCTCCACGAGCAGGTCGCGCACGTCGGTGGCGGCGATCCGGTCCTGCTTGATCGCCGGGTCCGAGCAGAGGAAGACGGGACCCTCCTCTGCGCGCGCGGGGAGACGTCCGTGGCTGCCGCGCACAGGTGCGGGATCCAGCGGCACCACGCTCATCGCGTAGCGCAGCCCGACCTTCTTGCGGATCAGCCCGGCCGCAGCGCGTGCCTTGACCAGCCGGTCCCCGGGGTCGAGGAACAGCTCGGCAGGGTCGTAGCCGGGCTTCTTGTGGATCTCCACGGCACGCGCGAAGTCGGGCGCGTCGCCGTCGTCGAGCCAGTAGTAGTAGGTGAACCAGGCGTCCGGCTCGGCGACCAGCACCAGCTCGCCGGCGCGCTCGTGGTCGAGGCCGTAGGCCGCCTGCCCCTCGCGGTCGAGCACCTCGTCGACGCCCGGGAGGTCGGCAACCAGAGCGCGCACCCGCTCCAGGTCCGCGGGATCCTTCACGTAGACGTGAGCGATCTGGTGGTCGGCCACCGCGAAGGCGCGCGAGGTCCACGGGTCGAGCAGCTCACCGGTCGCGTTGTGGTGGACGTGCAGCAGCCCCTCGCGCCGCAGCAGCCGGTTGATGTCGACCGGGTGCCGCGCGGTGGTGATGCCGTACTCGCTGAGCAGCACCACGGTGGCGCCGAGTCGCTCGGCGTCGTCGAGCAGAGGAGCGAGCGCCTGGTCGACGTCGCGGGCGGCCTGGTGCGCCTCGGCACTGTCGGGTCCGAAGCGCTGCAGGTCGTAGTCGAGGTGCGGCACGTACACGAGCGTCAGGTCGTGCTCGGGCAGCACCGAGCGGGCCGCTGCCACGATCCACTCCGAGCTCTTGATCGATGCCGTCGGACCCCAGTAGGTGAACAGCGGGAAGGGCCCGAGATCGTCGGTGAGCCGGGCGTGCAGCTCCGGCGGCCACGTCCAGCAGTCGGGCGACTTGCGGCCGTCGGCGTGGTAGACCGGCCGCGGCGTCACTGTGCTGTCCACGTCGGCGCCCATCGCGTACCACCAGCAGACGTTGGCGACCTTGTAGTCGGGGCGGGTGCGGCGTACGACGTCCCAGAGCTTGTCGCCCTGCACCAGCGCGTTGTGCTGGCGCCACAGGAGCACCTCGCCGAGGTCGCGGAAGTACCAGCCGTTGCCCACGATGCCGTGGTCGCGGGGGAGGGTGCCGGTGAGGAACGTCGACTGCACCGAGCAGGTCACTGCCGGCAGGACGCTGCCGAGCTCGGCCGCGAAGCCGGCGTCGGCGACGCGGCGCGCGCGGGGCATGTGAGCGAGCAGCGCCGGGGTCATCCCGACGACGTCGACGACCAGCAGGGGTCGGCTGTGCGGCGTGCTGGTCATGCGGCCTCCAGCCCCAGGTCGAGGAGGCGGTCGCGCACCCAGCTGACCTCGGCGGCGATGCCGGTGATCAGCCCGGCGTCGTCGCGGGGACGCAGGTCGGGTGGGAGGACGCCCCAGGTGTAGGTCTCCACCTCGACGTGGTCGGTGGCCGGCTCGGTCGCGCCGACGAGGCCACCGAGGCTGGCGAGGAGGTGGTCGCGAGTGCTGGTGAGCGGCGGTTGTGGGTCGGCGTGCAGCGGCACGTGGAAGTGCACCCGCCAGGGCTGCTGCCCCGGCAGTGGTCGGTCGCCCTCGAGAGCCATGCCCAGGTCGTCGCGGTGCTGGGTGCGGGCACCACGGACCTCGCGGACCTGGTGGAGGAACCGGTCCTCGGCATAGCCGGACAGGGCCGTCCGCGTCGCGGGATCGCTGGGCAGGTCGGCGTGCAGCGCGGCCGAGGCCTGCGCCTTCACCACGGTCAGACCCGCCTCGCGCAGCCGGTCGATCGCTTCGGGACCCTCTTCGAACTCCGTGGCCAGGTGACAGGTGTCCAGGCAGACTCCGAGGTAGCCCGAGGCGGTCGAGTCCAGGCCCGCGAGACGGTCGACCGCGTCGGCGACGCAGCCGATCACGCAGCCGGGCTCGGGCTCGAGGCCGACCCGGACCATCCGGCCGACCTCGAGCTCGATCGAGGCCAGGCCGTCGACGAGCTGGTCGAGATGCTCGTGCGCGGTCGCGTCCCGGTCGGCGTACCAGGGGCTGCGCCAGCCCAGGGGCAGCGTGGAGATGCTGCCGCGCGCGGCGTCGTCGGGCAGGAGCATCGCCAGCACGCGGGCGCAGTCGAGGGTGTAGTCGAGCCGGGCCCGCACCGACCAGTCCGGTCGGTAGACCGCGCGCTTGACCACGGGGTCGTGGAAGCCCTCGAAGGGGAAGGCGTTGACGGTGACGATCTCGAGACGGTGCAGGTGCAGCACCCGGCGCACCCGCTCCAGCGCGGCGGGATCGACGGCGAGCTCGTGAGCCGCGGTCGCGGGCAGCCAGAGGCCGACGCCGAGAAGGTCGGCGTCGAGTGCGGCGCGGACGCCGCCGCCGTAGTGGCGCAGCTGTTCGACGATCCCGTCCACCGACTCCGCCGGGTGCACGTTGCTGCCGTAGGAGAGGTGGACGACGCTGCCGTCGGGATGCCGGAGCCTCATGACACGCGCTCTCCACGGAGCAGGGAGTTGCCCTCGAAGGTGTCGGTGGCCCCGGTCGCCGGTACGTCGAGCAGCAGCCGGCCGCTCTGCCCGTAGAACTCCACGGGATTGCGCCACAGGACGCGGTCGACGTCGTCGTCGGAGAAGCCCGCGGCGAGCATCGCCTCACCAGTGCGGGCGGTGGTGAGCGGGTCGCTCTTGCCCCAGTCGGCGGCACTGTTGACCAGCACCCGCTCGAGGCCGCGACGCTCCAGGATCGCCACCATCCGCAGCGGGTCCATCTTCGTGTCGGGATAGATCGAGAACCCCATCCACGCGCCGGCGTCGTCGACGACGTCGACAGTCACCTCGTTGAGGTGGTCGACCAGGGCGTGCGACATCGGCAGCCCGACCGCGTCCACCAGCTCCAGGGTGCGCCTGGTGCCGGCCAGCTTGTCGCGGTGGGGGGTGTGCACCAGCGCCGGCAGGGCGTGCTCGCCGGCCAGCTCGAGCTGACGCGTGAACGCCTTCTCCTCCTCGGCCGTCATCGAGTCGAAGCCGACCTCACCGACGGCGACGACGCCGTCCTTGGCGAGGTAGCGCGGCAGCAGGTCGAGCACCGGCGTGCAGCGCGGGTCGTTGGCCTCCTTGGGGTTCAGCGCGATCGTGCAGTGGTGCGCGATGCCGAACTGGGCGGCGCGGAAGCGCTCCCACCCGACCAGGCCGTCGAAGTAGTCGACGAAGGAGTCCACGCTCGTGCGCGGCTGACCCAGCCAGAACGCCGGCTCGACGAGTGCACGCACCCCGGCGGCGTGCATCGCCTCGTAGTCGTCGGTCGTGCGCGACGTCATGTGGATGTGCGGGTCGAAGATGCGCATCAGCTCTCCCGAGAGGTGTGGTCGGCCAGGATCGTGCGGGCGTCGTCGGGGACCTCGCGTCCGGCCGACTCGCGCTCGTCGGCGTACGCCGCCACCATCGCGGCGAGCTGTGCATCGGCACGCTCGTCGAAGCGGTCGACGACGGCGATCGGCACGCCGGTGAACAGGCACTTCAGGACGCCCTGCCGCCAGGCGTGGTCGTCGAGGACCTCGGCGCCGTACGGCCCGAGCGCGGCGGCGACGAGGCGGGCGTCGTTCGTGCGCAGTCCGTCGTGCACCAGGTCGGTCGCTCGGTCGCCGAGGTCGAGGCGGTGCAGCGCGTGCAGCACGGCGCGGCGTTCGTCGGCGTCACCGAAGCGGTAGAGGTCGTGCACCTCGGCCGAGCGGGCGTCCGGGTCGGGGAGGCTGATGGTGAGCGCGTCGAGGAGCAGACCGCGTACGTCGTCCTCGATCCGTTCGATGCCCGGGTCGGTCGAGGCCGGGGTGCGGCCCACGTCGCGGGCGGCAGCGGGGAACAGCGCCCGGATGCGGGTGGGGTCCTGGGCGACCTGCCGCTCGCGCTCGACCAGACGTCGGCGCGCGTCGGGGGGCAGGCTCTCGAGCAAGGTGGTCACGGCACCCGCTCCTTCTGCTGGAAGGGATCCGCGGCCGCCCGAGCGGCGCGCCGCAAGAAGGTGAGGGACTGCTCCGCGACGGCCGGCGCAGCGTGGCTCTGTCGGGGCAGCTCCACGCTGGCCAGGCCCTCGTAGCCGACCTCCTGCAGCGCGACGATCGCCGCGACGAAGTCGACGTCGCCGGTGCCGAGCTCGAGGTGCTCGTGCACCCCGGGCACCATGTCGTCCACCTGCACGTTGGCGATCAGGTCGCCTGCCGCCTTGATGGTGTCGGCGATGTCGCGGGTCTCGTTGCAGACCACGTGACCGATGTCGAGGGTGACGCGCAGACGGGTCGGGTCGCCCATCCGGTCGCGGAGCTCGAGCACGTCGTCGAGGCGCTCGAGGAAGTGCCCCGGCTCGGGCTCGACGGCGAGGGTGACCTCGCGCCGCTCGGCGAGGTCGAGCACCCGGGCGACGCCGTCCGTCAGACGCGACCAGGCCACGTCGCGGCCGGTGCCGGGGTCGAGGGTCCCCGACCAGAACGACACCGCCTCGGCTCCGAGGTCGGCGGCCACCTCGACCGCCCGGTGCAGGTAGTCGACGCGACGGCTCGCACCACGGGGGGAGACCAGCGTGGGGTGGTGCTTGACCCACGGGTCCAGCACGTAGCGCGCGCCGGTCTCGATCACGACAGCCAGGCCCAGCTCGTCGAGGCGTCGCCGGCAGGCCGCGGTGCGAGCCGGCAGGTCCGGCGCGAACGGGTCGAGGTGGAGGTGGTCCAAGGTGAGCGCCACCCCGTCGTACCCCAGACCGGCGATCACCGCGAGGGCGTCGACGAGCCGATGGCTGTGGAACCCGTTGGTGCCGTAGCCCAGGCGCAACGGGAGGTCGGGCGTCACGTCGGCGACACCACCTTGGCTGCGGTCTTCACGACCGGCCCCATCGCCAGCAGCCCCAGCGCCGTGCGCGGCGACCCGGCGGCGGCCAGCAGGGTGGCCTGCAGCGGGATCATCCCGCGGATGCCGGCGCCCGTGGCGGCCCGGACGGTGGCGGCGTCGGGGCGGCCGACTGCGGCGGCCTGGGCCCGCCCGACGGTGACGCCGTAGGTCGCGGCCAGCGCCAGCGGCAACGGACGTGGGCCACCTGACAGTCCGGCCGCGGCTGCGGTGAGCGCGGTGCCCGCGGTGGTCACGGCGGCAGTAGCGGGCGTCGAGCCGTGCACCTCGCCGCGGCTGAGCAGGGTCACCCCCGCGGTGTGGGCGGCGAGCAGTGCGGCGGGTACGTCGGCGCCGCGACCAGGACCGCCCGCGCCCAGGAGTACGTCGAGCCCGCGCGCCGCGGCCATCGCCACCGGGCCGGCCGGACCGTTCTTCAGCAGCAGGTCGTAGGCCCAGACCACGCCGGTCAGGGCGAGCCCGGTGCGGGCCGCGGAGCGTCCGCCCGCCCACGCGGCCAGCCCGAGGCCCGCGGCGGAGAGCCCTGCGGCCAGCCCGAGCGCCTGCCCCGGGGCGATCCGACCCGAGGGGATCGGCCGCTCGGGCCGCTCGTCGGCGTCGAGGTGGCGGTCGGCGTAGTCGTTGAGCGCCATGCCTGACCAGTAGAGGAGGACCGAGGCGGCCGGGAGCAGGGCGCGGCGGGCACCGTCGTGCGCTCCGGCGGCGGCCCCGCCGGCGAGGGTGTCGCCGGGCACCGTGAGCGCCGCCGGCAGCCGCACCAGCTCGGCGAGGTCGGAGAGCCTCGGGTGCATCACGCGGCCCCCAGCTCGGCGCAGTAGGCGGTCAGGGCGTCCCACTGGGCGGAGAGCCGGTGCTCGGCTGACCCGGCCGGGTCCTTGAAGAAGAAGCCGAGGGCCGGCTGCGGACCGGTGCGCCCGACCTGGTGGGCCCGGGACACGAGGCGGGCAAGGTCCAGGATCAGCGGTGCGGCCAGCGCGGAGTCGCAGCCGGTCCAGGTGAACTGCAACGACATCCGGGCACCGAGGAAGCCCTCGAAGGACACCAGGTCCATCGCGGTCTTCCAGTCGCCGTGGTCGGGGACGTAGTCGATGTGCATGGGTCCTTCGACCTCGTGGCCCAGGATCGACTCGAGACCTCGGGCCTTGGACCCCAGCTTGCTGGCCGCCGCGACCGGGTCGGCCAGCGTCGCGCCGTCCCCGCCGCCGAGCATGTTGTAGGACGCCCACGAACGCACGGTGAGCCCCCGGGTGGCGAACATCGGCGCCAGCACGGTCTTGAGCAGCGTCTCGCCGGTCTTGCCGTCGGAACCGGCCCAGGGCACGCCCGCGTCCTCCGCCAGACGCTCGAGCGCGGGCAAGCGGGGACCCACGCTGGGGGTGAAGGACACGAAGGAGCAGCGCGCCTGGTAGGCCGCGAAGGCATAGGCCGAGCTCGTCGGCAGTGGGGACTCGCCACGCTCCAGGGCGGCCCCGAGCGCGACCGGGTCCGCGAGGTCGGCGTCCCCCGTGTCGACCGGCGGCTCGGTGCTCGAGACGTCGACCACCACGATCCGGTCGAGCCCGGCGTCGCTGCGGAAGGACTCCAGGTCACCGACCAGGCGGGCGATGCCGTCGGCCTGCCGCTCACCTCGTTCGGGATCGAGACCCGGACGGATCCGGGACTCGACCTCGGCCAGGTCGTGCTGGAGCAGCGTGAGCAAGGGGGCAGGGACCACCCCGCCGGCCACCAGTTCCTCGGCTCGCTTGCGCAGGCTCGTCGAGGCGAGGTCGTGGCCGCCGAAGCACGAGGTCGGCGACGTCGGGCAGGCCGGCCGCGGCCACCTCCGGCAGCGCGCTGACCACGCCGGTGTGCTCGGTCAGTCCCGCCCGCAGCGCGAGAGCCCCGACGATGGTGGTGGTGGCGACCGAGCCGCGGGCACCGACGAGCCACACGCCGACCTGACCGGGTTGACAGTCGTCCTGTGAGTGCGTCATGGCGCGGTTCAGCCCCGTCCGCAGTCTGCCCTTGCCGCGCCGGCCGCCTGCTCGATGCCGCCGAGGAGGTGCCGGAGGAAGGCCGGCTCGGTGTAGGAGGCCTCGGTGTGCCCGAGCCCGGTGTAGAAGGCGCGGCCACCGTCGAACCGCTGGCACCACGCGATCGGGTGCTCCTCGCCCATCGCGGTCGGACCCGGGTCATAGCTGGACTCGTCGAGCTCTGCCAGGACGTGCACCGACCCAGGGGTGTAGTTGCGGAAGTTGTACCACTCGTCGAAGCGGATCCACTCCCGCGAGAGATGCCGGGTCGCCGGGTTGCGGCGGTCCGTGACCTCGATGGTCGCGGTCTGCTGGGCCGGGTGGCCGTTGAAGTAGGCACCGACGAGCTCGCCGTACCAAGGCCAGTCGTACTCGGTGTCGGAGGCGGCGTGGACGCCGACGTAGCCACCGCCGGCTTGGATGTAGCGCTCGAAGGCGCCCTGCTGGGTGTCGTTGAGGACGTCACCGGTGGTGGAGAGCCAGATCACGGCCTCGAAGCGCTCGAGGTCTTCGTCGTTGAAGATCGAGGCGCTCTCGGTGGCAGTCACCGTGAAGCCGTTGGTGGCACCGAGGCCGCCGATCGCGGCGATGCCCTGGGGGATGGAGGAGTGCCGGAAGGCGGCGGTCTTGGAGAACACCAGGACGTCGAACTTGTCCCCGTGGCCTCCGCCACCGTGTCCGTGTCCCCCGCCGTGGTGGCCGTGGTCGCCGTGCCGTCCGTCACCGTGCCGTCCGTCCTGGCCGGACGTCGCCGTGGCGGCGGCCGGGAGGAGGAGTGCTGTGCCGGCCAGTCCGATCGCGCCGGCCAGCAGGCCCGCTGTCCCGAGAATCGAGCGGTTCATCTGCCTGTCCCTTTCCTGTGTCGCCCCGGCGGCGCCGAGACGTGAGTCGTGGGTCCTCAGCGCACTCCGAGGAGGTGCTCGAGGGCGAGCTGGTCGAGGGCCTCGTGGCCGGTGCTGCGCCGGCCGAGAGCCTCGACGTCGTGCTCCTCGGTGCGCAGGTCGGCCAGTGACTCGCCCTCGGCGAGCGTGGGCTGGTCGAGCTCGTCGACCTGGGCCGCGGCCATGGCCGCGACGACCTCCGGGTCGGCCCGGAACGCCCGGGTCTTCTCCCGCAGGATCAGGTAGTTGCGCATGCAGGCGCGCGCGGACTCCCAGACGCCGTCCTCGGCCTCCGCGCGCGGCGGCTTGAAGTCGAAGTGCACGAAGCCGTCGTAGCGGTTGCTGGTGCCGCTGCCCTCGAGGGTGTCCACGGTCCAGAACGCGCCGCGCAGGTTGCCGGCACCGAAGCGCAGGTCCTGGTCGAAGCGCGGACCGTGCTGGCCGTTGAGGTCGACGTGGAAGAGCTTGTCGTGCCACAGCGCCTGGGCGATGCCGTGGGCGAAGTTGAGCCCGGCCATCTCCTCGTGGCCCACCTCGGGGTTGAGGCCGACCATCGCGGGGTCGTCGAGCTCGGAGATCAGCGCCAGGGCGTGGCCGACGGTGGGCAGCAGGATGTCGCCGCGGGGCTCGTTGGGCTTGGGCTCCAGGGCGAACCGCATGGAGTAGCCCTGCTCCTTGACATAGCCGCACAGGAGGTTGAGCGACTCGGCGTAGCGGTCGAGCGCGGCCCGGACGTTCTTGCCGGCCCCGTGCTCGGCGCCCTCACGGCCACCCCACAGCACGAACGTCTCGGCGCCGAGGCTCGCTGCGAGATCGATGTTGCGCAGCACCTTGGCCACCGCATGGCGCCGTACGCCGCGGTCGTTGGCGGTCAGGGCGCCCTCCTTGAAGACGGGGTGCCCGAAGAGGTTGGTGGTGACCATCTCGACGGAGAGCCCCGTGTCGGCGAGCGCCTTGCCGAAGCGCTCGAGGGTCTCGTTGCGCACGTGGTCGTCCGGCACCAGGTCGTCGTCGTGGAAGGTGACGGCGGCAGCCCCGAGGTCGGCCAGCTTGTAGGTGGCCTCGACGGGGTCCATGAGCGGTCGGCTGGCAGGACCGAAGACGTCGACGCCTTGCCAGCCCACCGTCCAGAGTCCGAAGGAGAACTTGTCCTCGAGCTGGGGGGTGAAGTCGGTCATGCGGGGATCTCCTGCCAGGTGCGGGTGTCAGAGCTGGTCTCCACGGCGGCCAGCACGCGCTGGACCTGGAGCCCCTCGGTGAAGGTCGGGTGCGGGTCGGAGCCGTCGGCGATCGCGGTGACCAGATCGACGACTTGGTGGGTGAAGGCGTGCTCGTAGCCCAGGCCGTGCCCGGGCGGCCACCACGCGGCGACGTAGGGGTGAGTGCCTTCGGTGACCAGGATGCGGCGGAACCCGGCGGTCTCGTCGGGGTCGTTCGCGTCGAAGAAGTGCAGCACGTTCATGTCCTCGAAGTCGAAGGCCAGGCTGCCCTCGCTGCCGTTGATCTCGATCCGGATCGCGTTCTTGCGGCCGGTGGCGAAGCGGGTCGCCTCGAAGACGCCGATGGCGCCACCGGTGAACTTGGTGAGGAAGACCGCGGCGTCGTCGACGGTGACGGCGCCCCGCTCCGTCGTGGCCGTGCCCGACAGGCCCGAGTGCTCCGCGGCGAGGGGGCGCTCCTTGACGAAGGTGGCCAGCTGGCCGGAGACCTCGGTGATCTTGTCCTGGGTGATGAACTGGGTCAGGTCGACGATGTGGGCGCCGATGTCGCCGAGGGCGCCCGAGCCGGCCTTGTCCTTCTCCAGCCGCCAGGACAACGGGGCCTCGGGGTCGGAGATCCAGTCCTGGAGGTACTGGGCGCGGACGTGGCGGACCTCCCCGATCCTTCCGTCCTCCACGATCTTGCGGGCGAGGGCGATCGCCGGCACCCGGCGGTAGGTGAAGCCGACCATCGCCCGCACTCCCGCGCCCTGTGCCTCGTCGGCTGCCCGGGCCATCGCCTCGGCTTCCTCCACGGTGTTGGCCATGGGCTTCTCGCAGAGGACGTGCTTGCCGGCCCGGAGCGCGGCGATGGCGATCTCGGCGTGGCTGTCGCCAGGGGTGCAGATGTCGATCAGGTCGACGTCGTCGCGCTCGAGGAGACGGCGCCAGTCGGTCTCGCTGTCTGCCCACCCGAGGCGGTCGGCGGCGGCAGCGGCCCGGTGGGCGTCACGGCCGCAGACGACGCTCATCGTCGGCTGCAGCGGGAGGTCGAAGAAGCGGGGCGCGACGCGCCAGGCCTGGGAGTGGACGGCTCCCATGAAGGCGTGCCCGACCATGCCGACCGCGATGCTCCCGGATCCGGAACTGTGCTGGCTCATCTGTGAGGGCTCCTGTGAGGTGGGTGTGGGTGCCCGCCCCGGTCCGAGGAGCAGACCGGGGACCGGAGCGGGCACGCACGGCTGGGTCGGTCCGGGGTCAGGACTCGAAGCCGAGCTCCAGGTAGTCGTCGACGTTGTCGGCGTTGACGACCGGGGCGTTCAGGACGACCCGCTTCGGGACCTCGACCTGGACGAGGTCGGAGAGTCCCTTGTCCTGGGCGATCAGCCGGGCGAGACGGATCCCGTCGGCGGCCTGGGTCGGCGGGTACAGCACGGTGGCCTCCATCTCGCCGTCCTGGATCCACTCCATCGCGTTGCGGGAGCCGGCGCCGCCGATGAAGAAGAACTCGTCGCGGTCCGCGCTCTCGAAGGCGGCCTTGACGCCGACGCCCTGGTCGTCGTCGTGGTTCCAGATGATGTCGATCTTGTCCTCGGACTGCAGGAGGTTCGAGGCCTGCTCCTCACCTGACTCGACGGTGAACTCCGCGGCCACGCGGTTGTCGACCTCCTGGTCGCAGCTCTCGAGTGCGTCGGCGAAGCCCTGTGAGCGGTCCTGGGTCAGCGGCAGCGAGTCGATGCCGGCGATCTCGGCGACCACCGGGTCGGCGATGTCGTTCTCCTCGATCAGGTCGCAGGCGTAGGTGCCCGCCGAGACGCCCATGCCGTAGTTGTCGCCGAGGACGGTCGTGCGGGCGGCGAACGGCGAGGAGAACTCACGGTCGACGTTGATCACCGGGATCCCGGCCTCCATCGCCTCGATGGCGACGTCGGTGAGGGCGGCGCCGTCGGTCGGCAGCAGCACGATCGCGTCGACCTCGTTGTTGATGAACGTCTCCACCTGGGCGATCTGCTGGCTGGCGTCGTTGGTGCCCTCGGCCGACTGCAGCTCGATGTCGTCGTACTTCTCGGCCTCGGCGATGGCGCTGCTGTTGATCGCGGCGAGCCAGCCGTGGTCGGCAGCCGGACCGGAGAAGCCGATGGTGACGGTCTCACCGGGGTCGTCGTTGGAGCTCGCAGCGGCGGTATCCGTGCCGCTGTCCTCCCCGGCGGCCGGCTCGGGCTCGTTGCTCGTGCAGCCAGTGGCCAGCAGCGCGGTGATCGCGATGGCGGCGGTGCCGTGAAGCAACCGGCGGCGCGGCAGGTTCTGTGCGGACATGTGTCTACTCCTCATGGTTGTCGATCCGAGATCTGCCGGGGATGCGTGCCGGGTCACGGGGAGCTGCTGGACTGCCGGGCGAACCGCTGCTGCAGCAGGACAGCGGCCACGATGATGGCGCCCTTGGCGACCGACTGAGCAGAGCTCGACAGGTCGTTCTGGACGAAGACGTTGGAGAGCGTCGTGAAGATCAGCACGCCGAACACGGTGCCGACGATCGTGCCCCGACCACCGGAGAGCAGAGTGCCGCCGATCACGACGGCGGCGATGGCGTCGAGCTCGTAGAGGGTGCCGTGCGTCGACGAACCGGTCGTGGTGCGTGCGGTGAGCATGAGGGCGGCAACGCCGCAGCACAGGCCGACGACCACGTAGAGCATCACCGTGTGGCGACGCACGTTGATGCCGGCGAGCCGCGCGGCCTCGGGGTTGCCGCCGACCGCGAGGGTGCGCCGACCGAAGGTGGTGCGGTTGAGCACCACCCAACCGATGACCGAGACCAGGACGAAGATGATCACCAGGACGGGGATGCCGACGACGTCGGCGCGGAAGAAGTCGGCGAACTCGTCGACGGTGACGATCTGGGTGCGACGGTCGGCCAGGATCTCGGCGTAGCCGCGGGCCGCCGCGAGCATTGCCAGCGTCGCGATGAACGGGACGACCCTGCCGTAGGCGATGAGCAGACCGTTGACCAGCCCACAGCCGACGCCGACCATCACGGCGGTGAAGGCCATCACGATCCAGTGGGTATCCTCGGCCATCTGCTGGGTCGCCAGGGTCGTGCACCAGACCGACGCGAGCGCGAGGATCGCGCCGACCGACAGGTCGATGCCCCCGCCGGTGATGACGAACGTCATCCCGATGCTCACCACGCCGATCACCGACGCCAGGCGCAGGATGGTCAGTGCGTTGTTGAGGTTGGCGAACTGGTCGCCACTGGTGACGATGCCGGCGAGGCAGAGCAGTGCCAGGGCGAGCACGAGACCGAGGTTGCGACCCGCGCTCGTGCGCAGGATGGCGAGGCCACCCTTGCCCTCGGCGGAGCGGGCACCGGCCTCCTCGACCCGCTTGCTGTCGTCAGTGGGTCCCGGCGTGGTTCCTGCCTGCGAGGTGCCGGCTCGACTCTCGGTCATGCGACGTTTCCTTCCATGACGAGGTCCAGGACCTTGGACTCGTCGAGTGCGGTGGCTGGGGCGTCGTGGACCACGACGCCTTCACGGACGACCAGGACCCGGTCCGAGAGGCCGAGCACCTCCTCGACCTCGCTGGAGACCACCACGATGGCGACGCCGTCGTCGGCCAGGCGGCGGATCAGCTGGTAGATCTCGCTGCGAGCCCCCACGTCGACGCCGCGCGTCGGTTCGTCGAGCAGCAGCACCCGGCAGTCCCTGAGCAACCATCGGGCCAGCACGACCTTCTGCTGGTTGCCTCCGGACAGGGTGCGGACCTCGCGGACCACTCCGGTCGGGCGTACGTCGAGCGACGTGGTCAGCTCCGTTGCCCGGCGGCGCTCCTCGGTGCTGTTGAGGAAGCCGGCGCGGGCGAAGCGGCCCAGGGACGAGACGGTGATGTTGCGGTAGACGGCCTGGTCCAGGAGGAGTCCCTGACTCTTGCGCTCCTCCGGGCAGAGCCCGACCCCCGCCGCCACGGCGGCGGTCACGGACCCGCGCCTCAGTCGCTTCCCGTCGACGGTGACCGAGCCGTTCGTGGACCGGCGGGCGCCGTAGATCGTCTCGACGATCTCCGACCGGCCGGCCCCGACCAGCCCGGCGAGCCCGACGATCTCGCCGGCGTGCACGGTCAGGTCGACCCCGGAGAAGGTCCCGGCCTGAGCCAGGTCGCGCACCTCGAGGACGACGTCGCCCCGGTCTCGCGGGGTGTCGGGCCGGGGCGGGAAGACGTACTCGATGGCGCGGCCCGTCATCAGCTGGATGAGCTGTGAGGTCGGGGTGTCCTCGACCGCGAGCCCGGTGCCGACGGTGCGCCCGTCCTTGAGGACCGTGATCCGGTCGCCGATCTCACGGATCTCCTCGAGCCGGTGGGAGATGTAGATGACCGCGACACCTTCGGCGGTGAGCCCGCGGATGACGCGGAAGAGGTTGCGGACCTCCTCCTGGTCGAGGACGGCGGAGGGCTCGTCGAGGATCAGCAGCCGCGTGTCGTGGGAGAGGGCGCGGGCCATGCTGACGATCTGCTGGGCCGCGGGGGAGAGCTGGCCGACGCTCCGGGTGGCCGAGATCTCGGGGTGACCCAGCCGCTCGAGCAGGGCGCGGGCCTCGTTGTTGGCCTGTCCCCGTTGCAGCAAGCCACCTTGGGAGATCTCGTGGCCCAGGAAGATGTTCTCGGTGACGGTGAGGTCGGGAACCAGGTCGAGCTCCTGGTAGATCGTGGAGATGCCGAGCTTCATGGCGGCCACCGGGGTCGTCAGGGTGACCTCCTTCCCGTCCCAGGAGATGGAGCCGCCGTCGGGCTGGTAGGCCGCGGAGAGGACCTTGATCAGCGTCGACTTGCCGGCGCCGTTCTGTCCGAGCAGGCAGTGCACCTCGCCGGGACGGACGTCGAGGTTGACGCCACCGAGGGCGAGCACACCCGGGAACCGCTTGACGATGCCGGACATCTCCAGCAGGGCCTCCCCCCGGGATACGGTCGTGGCCTGGTCGCTCATCGGGTGCCTCCGGTCGTGGACTCCACGCGGCGTTCGACGCGGGTCGGGTCGGTGAAGACGGTCTCGAGGGCGGCTCCCGCCGCGCCCCGGACCGCCGCGGTGAAGCCGAGGTTCGAGAGCTCGACGCGGGTGCCGCCGGCGCGAGGGGCGAGCACCGCCTCCTCCAGGCGGGCGCTGATCGTGGCGAGCATCCAGTCGCCCACCTCCGCGAAGTAGCCGCTCAGCACGATCACGCCCGGGTTGAGGACGTTGGCGAGCAGACCGGCTCCGACGCCGACCCAGTCACCGACCCGCTCGAGAGCGGCGATCGTGCGCGAGTCGCCGAGCCCGGCTCGTCGGTTGAGCTCGTTGAGCCGGTCCTCGAGCCCGAGGGCGGGGTCACGGATCGGGTCGTCGGGGTCGGCGGCGGCATCGAGGAGTGCTCGGAGGCCGATGACCGTCTCCCAGCAGCCCGTGCGACCGCAGCCGCAGCGGCGGCCCTGGGGGTCGACGATCATGTGGCCGAACTCGCCGGCGTAGCCACGGTTCCCGCGCAGCAGGCGGCCGTCGGCGATGATCCCGCCACCGACGCCGACCTCGCCGAAGAGGACGAGCATGTCCTGCCGGGCAGGGTCGGTGGGCACCGCCTCGGCCATCGCGGCCAGGTTGGCCTCGTTGTCGATCAGGATCGGGTACGGCGGACCGCCGAGACGCTCGCGCAGCATCGAGGCGACCGGGACGTCGTGCCAATCCAGGTTGGGGCCGAGCGCGAGAACGGCCCGCCCGGCGTCGACGAGGCCGGCGATCCCGACGGTGACCGCGACCGGGCGTGCCGCCTCGGGCGGCGACGTCGTCGAAGGTGCGCGCGATGAGGTCGGCGAGGTGGTCGAGCACCTCGCCGGTGTCCATCCGCAGGGTGTCGAGGGAGAGCCGGTGCTCGGAGACCTGCTCGCCGGTGAGGTCCAGGGCGAGGGTGGCGACGTGGTGGACGTTGATCTCGGCGCCGATGCCGCACACGCTCTGTCCGTCGACCTCGACGGACTGCCCGGGCCGACCGATGCCGCCCCGCTCGATGCCGCCCTCGCGGACCAGGCGGCGATCGCCGAGCTCGAGCACCAGGCTGGAGACGGTGGCCTTGTTGAGGCCGAGGTCGGCAGCCAGGCGGGCCCGGGACCGGGGGCCGCCGTCGCGCAGGGCGCGCAGGACGAGGGAGAGGTTGGAGCGCCGCAGCGTCATCTGGTCCGCGGCGGTGGCGCCGACGAGGGCGGTGTCGAGATCGTGCACGGGCCCTCCTCCGTCTCGATGGCGCTTGTGACGCCTGCCACTTATTTGTTCAAGCGAGGCACAAACTAATCCGTCGCGGCTGCCCTTGGCAAGGGCGTGGGCCGGAATTTCGCGACAGGAATCGGACAACTTTGTCCAGTAGGTTGTGAAAGTAGGATGAAAAAGGGCGCTTCGGACGAGGATCATCCGAAGCGCCCTCGCTTTTCAGGGGTGGCTCGAGCGTCAGGGGGTCGGGGTCAGCACCACCTGGTCGCTGCCGGAGAGCGCCGGCAGCCCGTCGCCGCCGGGGTCGGTGTACTCCGCGACGAACACGCCCGTGAGGTTGTCGCTGCCCGGGTCGTGACCACCAGGCACCGTGGTCACCAGCGACCCGGTGCACCCCGTCGCCGTGGACTGCGGGTGGCCGTGGTTGTCGTGGCCCAGGATGTAGGTCACCGTCACCCGTGCGCAGTCGACCGGCTGGTCGTCCTCGACGGTCACCGCGTAGGTCACCGTGTCGCCGAACTGGAAGGGCTGTCCCTCGACCGGCTCGGTCAGGGTCGACGCTCGGTGCCGCGTTGCCGACGACGACGTCCACGTCCGCGGACGCATGCCGGCCACGGTGCTTCCCGCCGAAGTCGAACACGGTCAGCGTCGCCCGGTAGGCGCCGGCCTCGTCGTAGGTGTGCGTGGGGTTGGCCACGAAGCTGTCGAACTTCCCGTCGCCCTCGAAGTCCCAGGCGTACCTGACGCGGTCGCCGTCGGGGTCAGCGGTCCCTTCGCTCGAGAACGTGACCTCGAGCGGGGTCGCCCCGTTGGTCGGGTCGGCGCTGACCGCCGGCACCGGGCTGTGGTTGCCGCCCTGGCCGATGAAGTCGATGCGCGAGAGCTGCGCCTCTGGGTTCTCCGCGAAGAACCCGTCGCCGTACTCCAGCATGTAGAGCGCGCCGTCGGGGCCGAACTCCAGGTCCATCGGGTTGTCGGCGATGACCGAGGGCAGCACGTCCTCGATGCTGGAGACCGCGCCGCGCGCGTCGAGGCGGAACCCCTTGATGTAGTCACGGGTCCACTCGTAGAACAGCGGCATCCCGTCGAAGTACTTCGGCCAGCCGACCGGACGCTTGCCCTTGCGGTCGGCCTTGTCGAAGTCGTAAGCCGGGCCGGCCATCGGGCCGATCCCACCGGTCTCGAGGGCGGGAAACTCCGGGGACTGGCCGTAGGAGTACCACACCTCAGGCTGGGCGACCCGCGGGAGCCGCGGGCGGCCGGTGTTGTGGGGCGAGTCGTTGACCGGGCGTGCGCAGTCGAAGGCGGCCCCCGAGGTCTCGGTGGCGAAGTCGTAGTCGTTGTAGGGCAGGTCCGGTGTCACGCAGTAGGGCCAGCCGTAGTTGGCCGGCTTCTCGATGTGCAGCCATCGGCCGTGGCCGGCGGGCCCGCGGGTCGGGTCCGCGGCGTTGGCGTCCGGGGAGTAGTCAGCGACGTAGAGCGCGTCGGTCCTCGGGTCGATCTCGATCCGGAACGGGTTGCGCAGTCCCATCGCGTAGATCTCCGGACGGGTCCGCGGCAGGCCGTCGAGGAAGAGGTTGCCCTTCGGGATCTTGTAGCCACCGCCGTTCTTGGGGGTGACGCGCAGCACCTTCCCGCGCAGGTCGTTGGTGTTCGCGGCGGTGCGCTGGGCATCGAAGGCAGGGTTGCGGTCGGCGCGCTCGTCGATCGGCACGTAGCCGTCGGACTCGAAGGGGTTGGTGTCGTCTCCGGTGGCCAGGATCAGGTTGCCGTCCGAGTCGAAGACGATGTCCCCGCCGACGTGGCAGCAGATGCCACGGTCCACCGGGACGTCGAGGATCCGCTGCTCGGTGCCGAGCTTGATCTCCCCGTCGGCGAACCGGAAGCGGGACACCCGGATCACGCCCTCGAAGGGTGCGAAGTCGGCTGGCGTGCCCGTGACGGGTGCGTCGCCCTCGTTGACGTCCGGCGTCGCCGGATCGTCGACCGGCGTGTTCTGCGGCGGCGAGTAGTAGAGGTACACCCAGTTCTTCTTCGCGCCGTCGAAGCCGGGCTGGAGGGCGATGCTCTGCAGCCCCTCCTCGTCGTGCTGGTAGACCTCGAGCCGGGCGGCCACGGAGTTGACCCCGGTCTCCGCGTCGTTGTGCCACACCACGCCGGCGCGAGTGGTGTGCAGGACGCTGTTGTCGGGCAGCACGGCCAGGTCCATCGGCTCACCGGGACGGTCGTTGAGGGTGACCTTCTGGAAGGCCGTGTCGGGTGGTGGGGCGGTGGGGGCCGCCGTGGAGGTCTGCCAGACGGCGGACGTTGGTACGACGAGAACACCTGCGGCCGCGGCGGCCACGATGCCCGAGAATCTTCTGCGCACTTGCTCCATCTCCTTGAGCTCGCTTGGGGAGTACCAGGGAATGGTTGGAAAACGTAATGAGTGACGCCGGTCACGTCAAGGAATCTGCACACTTCCGCAATTCAGTTTTCAAAGTGCGGACAGATGAAGGGGTGGCCGGAGCTGACGTCCCCCCGAAATGCACCGAATTAGGGGACTTTCGGTGGGCGGCTAGCCGTTCTCTCCCGAAGCGGTCTCCCGGGCAGCGGCGTAGGCGGCGCGAACGTCCTGCGCCGGCTCGGCGTCGTAGGAGGTGACGCCGGCCAGCGGCCACCTCGGCGGCTGCGGGTCACCGCTCACCACCCAGGCGGCCTGACGGGCTGCTCCGTCGGCGACGTACTCGCCCGGGGGTGGCGCCGACACGGGCGCACCCAGGATGGCCGGGGCGATCACGCGCACCGCCTCCGAGGAGGCGCCACCTCCGACGAGGTGGACCCGCCGCGGCTCGACGCCGAGCGCGACCAGCGCGTCCAGACCGTCGGCGAGCCCGCAGAGCAGGCCCTCCACGGCTGCCCGTGCGAAGTCGGCGGGGAGGCTGCTCGCGAGCGTGAAGCCGTGCAGCGAACCGGTGGCATCGGGCAGGTTGGGGGTTCGCTCGCCCTCCAGGTAGGGCAGGAGCACCAGACCGTCGGCTCCCGGTGGTGCCGACAGGGCCAGGTCGGACAGGGTCGCGTGGTCGACGCCGAGCACCCGGGCCATCGCATCGAGCACCCGGGCCGCGTTGAGGGTGGCCACCAGGGGCAGGAAGCGTCCGCTGGCGTCGGCGAAGCCGGCCACGGTCCCGGTGCCGTCACTGAGCGGTGCCGGGGCGATGGCCGTGACCACGCCGGAGGTGCCGATGGAGACGATGACGTCGCCGGTGCCCGCGCCCAGCCCGAGCGCCGAGGCGGCGTTGTCCCCCGCGCCAGGGCCGAGCAGGACGCCGGTCGGGGTGTGCCCGGCGCTGTCGGCCGGACCCAGCACCCGTGGCAGCAGCGGCAGGTGGCCCAGCGCGCGGCGCAGCAGGTCCTCGTCGTAGCTGCCGGAGTGCGGCGACCAGTAGCCGGTGCCGCTGGCGTCGCTGCGATCGGTGGCGAGGTCGCTGAGGTCACGGCTGCCCGAGAGCTTCCAGGTCAGCCAGTCGTGCGGCAGGCAGACGGCCGCGGTCGCGCGAGCGTGATCAGGCTCGTGCTCGGCGAGCCAGCGGAGCTTGGTGACCGTGAACGACGCGACCGGCACCGACCCGACCCGGTCCGCCCACGCCTGTCCGCCGCCGAGCTCCCGGACGAGGTCCGCCGAAGCCTGGGCCGAGCGGGTGTCGTTCCACAACAGCGCGGGTCGGACCACGGCGCCGGCCTCGTCGAGGCAGACCATCCCGTGCTGCTGTCCCCCGACGGAGATCCCGGCCACGTCCTCGAGCCCTCCGGCCGCCGTGGCGGCGTCCTGCAGGGCCGACCACCAGGCGTCGGGGTGGACCTCGGTGCCCTCGGGGTGGGAGGCGCGTCCGCTGCGGACCAGCTCGCCGGTCTCGGCGTCCCGGACGACGACCTTGCACGACTGTGTCGAGGAGTCGATGCCGGCGACAAGGGTGCGACTCACGGGCGATCTCCTCGGAGAGGTGCGTAGACCGAGCTGCTGATCAGGCGGGCGGCTCCGACGACCCCGCTCTCGTCACCGAGCTCACTGAGCACGATGGGCAGGTTGCCGGTCGCCAGCGGGAGGGAGCGCCGGTAGGTGACGCCTCGGATCTCGGCGAGCAGCGCGTGGCCCAGACCGGTGACCCGACCACCGACGACGATCAGGCCGGGGTTGAAGAAGGACACCAGCCCGGCGAGCACCTGACCGACCCGGCGGCCGGCGTCGCGGATCAGCTGCACGGCTTGGGCGTCGCCCTGCGCGACCGCGAGCCCGATGTCGGCCGCGGTGACCTCGCCGCGCTCCTCGAGGAGCGCTGCCAGGGCGGGGGACCGGCCCGCGCGAGCCGCGGCGGTGGCGTCGCGGGCCAGGGCGGCACCTCCGGCGAAGGCCTCCAGGCACCCGGTGTTGCCGCACGCGCAGGTCGGGCCGAAGTCCTCGACCCGGATGTGTCCGATGTCGCCGGCACACCCGTCGACCCCGCGGTAGAGCTCGCCGTCGACGACGATGCCGCAGCCGATGCCGGTGCCGATCTTGACGAAGAGGAAGTCGCGGGCCGACCGAGCGACCCCGGCGTGCT
This sequence comes from uncultured Actinomycetota bacterium, assembly GCA_963772415.1. Classification (GTDB taxonomy): domain Bacteria; phylum Actinomycetota; class Actinomycetes; order Propionibacteriales; family Nocardioidaceae; genus Nocardioides_B. The sequence continues at coordinate 108,018 of CAVYWU010000012.1, forward strand.
GCTCGCCGAGGGCCATCGCGTTGACGTCGTTGTCGAGGACCGCCGGGCAGCCGAGCTCGCGGGCCACTGCGTCGCGCACCGGGTAGCCGTCCCAGCCGGGCATGATCGGTGGCGACACCGGCACGCCCTGGTGGTAGTCGACGGGGCCCGGTACGGCGATGCCCGCGCCCATCGGACGCTCGATCCCGAGCTCCTCGAGGAGGGCGCGGGTCTCGGTGAGCGCGGTGGCCAACACCGGCTCGGGGCCTTCGGTGATGTCGCACTCCCGGGAGCGTCGCGCCAGCACGCTCACGCGGCCGTCGGTGACGGCGACGGACAGCCCGGTCGCTCCGATGGCGATGCCGACGAAACGGATGTCGTCGGCGAGGTCCACCAGCGTCGACCGACGACCCCCGCGGGACGCGGCCTGGCCGTTCTCCTGGGCAAGGCCGAGCTCGGAGAGCCGGGCCACCTCGGCAGCGATCGTGGTGCGCGAGACGTCGAGGCGGTCCGCGAGCTGGACCCTGGACAACGGACCCTCGTCGCGCAGCTGGGCCAGGATCCGGGCCTGCATCGCATTCTCCGCGCGTCCGGCCAGTGAGTGCAGCACGGGCGAATCCTCGCACGCCGGCCCGTCGGGGCCGGCGGGGTCTGCCGACCGCTGCCTGGACGGCGAGGCCGTCCTCACCATACCGCGGGTACGTTCGTGGACATGAGCTGGAGCCCCGCCGACCTGCCCGACTTCACCGGACGGACCGCCGTCGTGACCGGAGCGAACTCCGGGATCGGCTGGCACACCGCCGCCGCGCTCGGTCGCGCGGGCGCCGCCGTGACGCTGGCGTGTCGCAACGTCGCCAGCGGTGAGGAGGCCGCGGCGCAGATGCGCGTGAGCGGCGCCCGGGACGTGCAGGTGGTCGCGCTGGACCTGGCCGAGCTCGACTCCGTGCGCACCTTCGCCGAGGCGTGGACAGGGCCTCTCGACGTGCTGGTCAACAACGCCGGCGTGATGACGCCTCCGCGCTACAGCCAGACGCTCGACGGGTTCGAGCTCCAGTTCGGCACCAACCACCTCGGCCATGTGGCCCTCACCGCGCGGCTCCTCCCGCACCTGCTCTCCGCTCCGGCGCCGCGGGTGACGACGGTGTCCTCGATCGCGCACTTCGGTGGTACCCCCGACGTGATCGAGGGCAACGAGGGCGGCGGCTACGCACCCCAGCACGCCTACTCCAACTCCAAGCTGGCCAACCTGCTCTTCGCCTTCGAGCTGCAGCGGCAGGCCGACCTGCACGACAGCGCCCTCGTCTCCAACGCGGCCCACCCCGGGGTGTCCGCGACCAACCTGGTCGCGAGCACGCAGGGTCTCGGCTCGATCAGGGGCGTGCGCCTCCTCGCGCCGGTCGCGACCAGGATCCTCTTCCAGTCCTCGGCAGCCGGCGCGAATCCGACGCTCTTCGCCGTGGCCGAGGGCGGCCCGGCGTCCTACACCGGGCCGCAGCGGTTGCGGGAGAGCCGCGGGCCGGTCGGTCCGGCCAGGCTCAGCCCGCACGCTCGCGACGAGACCCTCGCCGGCAAGCTCTGGGACCTCAGCCGGGACCTGACCGGCACCGACTTCATCTGGGGCTGACGGCAGGACATCGTCGGTCGTTGAGGCACGATGTCGGTGTGACGACCAGGCCCGCGCCCGTCGTGCGGGTGCGACCGGCCCGCGATGACGACGACCTCGACGCTCTGCACGCCGGCTCATCCCACTGGATCGGTGCCGGCGTCATCCGGGCGCTCTTCGGCGCCGACGACGGCGCTCCCAAGGCGTTGCTGGTGGCCGAGGTCGACGGGGTGCCCGCCGGTTGTGCCAGCGCCGTCGGCGCCGGGATCGCCGACGGCCGGCGTGGCATCGGCGAGGTCTACGTCCTTCCCGGGCACCGCGGCCGCGGCGTCGGTACGGCGCTGTGGAGGGCCGTGCTCGAGGTCTGCACGCCGGCGCGAGTCCCGGGCGTCGCGGTCCGCGTCGATCCCGCCGACGAGAGCAGTCTGGCGATCGCGCAGGCGCACGGGCTGGTGCCGCGCGGCCTGCACCTGGAGAGCGAGCTTGACCTGGCCGCCGTGGAGCACCTCCGGCCGCTCGCGCACGCACCCCGCGCCGCCGACATCGAGATCCGGCCGCTGCCCGACGACGCGACCGAGCAGGACTGGCGGTCCTTCCATGTCGTCTACAACCGGCTCTTCGCCGACGCCCCCGATGTCGCCGACGGGGCGGAGCCGATGCCCTACAACGTGCTGCGCGCGGTGCTGGTCGAGCCCTGGCAGGTCACCGGCGCGTGGCGCGAGGGGGAGCTGGTCGGGCTGACCGTGGTCGTCGTCCGGGACACCGCCGCCGGCCGGTTGAACACCTGGTTCACGGGTGTGGCCCCCCAGGTGCGCGGTCTCGGGCTGTCGACGGCGCTGAAGTCGGCGCAGGCGTTGGCGCTCGCCGAGGCCGGCTGGCGGGTCGTCGTGACCCAGAACATGGAGGGGAACGACGCGATCCTGGCCGCGAACCGTCGGCTCGGTTTCGTCCCGACCGTCGGGTCGCGCGACCTGACCTTCGACTTCGTGGCACCAGCGGACGCGCCCATGGGGTGACCCGCGGGCCGACCGCCACTCAGCGGGCGGTGCGCTCCAGGTGGGCACGCACCGCGGCGTTGAACGCGACGGGCTTCGCCACGTTGGCGATGTGAGCTGCGTCCTTGATGACCTCCAGCCGCGAACCCGGGATCGACTCGACCATCGCTGCGCCCACCGAGGGTGGGCAGGTCGGGTCGTCGGCGCCGGCCACGACCAGCGTCGGCGCGCGCACCGCCGCCAGCTCCTCGGTGAGGTCGAAGGCGCCCAGCGCCGCGCAGCACCCGGCATAGCCGGCGGGCGGTGTCGACCGGAACAGGTCCATGACGCGGGCGACCTGGTCGGGCTCCTGCTCGCGGAAGTCCCGGTTGAACCAGCGTTCCGCGGTCGCCTCGACCAGGGCCTCCATGCCCTCGGTTCGCACCGTGGTCGCCCTCTCGGTCCAGGTGTCCGCCGAGCCGAACACCGGCGCCGTGCAGCAGAGCACCAGGGAGGTCAGCCGGTGGGGGTGCGTGACGGCCATCCGCTGACCGATGGCACCGCCCAGGGACAGACCGACGTACGCGACCTCCTCGAGTCCGAGGTCGTCGGCCAGGGCCAGCACGTCGGCCGCCAGCTCCTCGATGGTGTACGCCGCCGCCGGTGCCGGCGAGCTGCCATGGCCCCTCGTGTCGAAGCGGACCACCCGGAAGTCCCGGGCCAGGTCGGCGGCGAGGTCGTCCCACAAGGCCTGCGTGCTGCCCAGCGCGGAGCCGAGCAGCACCGCGGGAGCCTCGGACGGGCCCGCGTCGACGTGGTGCAGGGTCACGGTGTCGGTCATGGCCCGAACCTACGCGGTGACTAGTGCGCGCCCACGAGGTCCTTCGAGGGGAGCTCGGCGGGAGGGGTCGCTGGCGCGACGTCCTCGCGGTGACCGTGCCGCTGCCACCACCGGGCCAGGGGAGCCGGCGCCCACCAGTTGGCCCGGCCGAGCAGCCGCATCGTCGCCGGCACCAGCAGGGCGCGCACCACGGTCGCATCGAGCAGCACCGCGACGAGCATGCCGACCCCGATCATCTTGAGGAAGACGATGCCGGACGTGGCGAAGCCTCCGATCACGACCGCGAGCAGCAACGCCGCGCTGGTGATGATCCGGCCGGTCCGCTGCACCCCGGCGGCGACCGCCGCGGTGTTGTCGTGGGTGCGGTCCCACTCCTCGCGGATGCGCGAGAGCAGGAAGACCTCGTAGTCCATCGAGAGCCCGAACAGGATCGCCAGCATCAGGATCGGCTGCGTCACGTCGAGGTAGCCCGGCGAGGTGAAGCCGAGCAGCCCGGACAGGTTGCCGTCCTGGAAGATCCACGTGACCACGCCGAACGACGCACCGATCGAGACGGCGTTCATCACGACGGCCTTGAGCGGCAGCACCACCGAGCCGAACGCGACGAACAGCAGCACCAGCATCACCAGGACGACGACCATCGCCATCCACGGCAGCCGATCCGCCACGGAACCGATCAGGTCGACTGCCTGGGCGGCCGCGCCGCCGACCAGCACGTCGACACCGTCGCCGGGGTCCACCGCGCGGATGTCACGCAGGAGGTCCTGCGAGGCCTGGGTCTGCGCGTTGCCGGGCCAGGTCGCCTGGACCAGGCTGATGGGTTCGCCCGCAGTCCGCGTGGTGTCGACCGTGGCGACCACGCTCACCCCGGGCACCTCGGACAGGTCGGCGACGTAGTCGCGCACCTGTCCCCGGTCGGCTCCGCTGAGCAGGATGCTCGCCGAGGACGTCTCGCCCCCGAACCGGTCGGCCTGGAGGTCGGCCGCCACCCGGCTCGGCATGTCGGCGGGAAGCACCCGCTCGTCGACGCTGCCCCACTGCGCGCTCGCGAACGGAGAGGCCAGTGCCAGCAGGCCGATCGTGATCACGGCGAGGTAGGCGACCGGCCGGCGCATCACGCTGTGCGCGACCCTGGCCCAGGAGCCGTGGGAGCCCTCGGACGAGGCAGCTCGGCGCCGATCCCGACGGCGCCAGGGCATCGTGCCGAGCTCGACACGTCGGCCGAGGACCGTGAGGAGCGCCGGGAGCACGGTGAGGGCCGCGACCATCGCGACCAGGACGGCAGCCACCCCGCCGTAGCCCATCGAGCGCAGGAAGGTCTGCGGGAAGATCAGCAGCGACGCGAGCGACGCGGCGACGATCAGACCGGAGAAGAGCACCGTCCGGCCCGCGGTCGCCATCGTGCGGGCGACGGCGCGCTGCGCGCTCGAGCGACTGTCGTCCGGCTGCGCGGCGAGCTCCTCTCGGAAGCGGCTGACCACGAACAACGCGTAGTCGATCGCCAGACCCATGCCCAGCAGGGTGATCACGTTGATCGAGAAGACCGAGACGTCGGTGATGCCGGTGAGCAGCCGGACGACGGCGAAGGCGCCGAGGACGGCGATCGCGCCCACCAGAGTGGGCATCAAGGCGGAGACCAGGCTGCCGAAGATGAGCAGGCTGAGCAGGAAGACGATCGGCAGGCTGATGCTCTCGGCGCGGGCGATGTCGGCGGAGACCTGCGCGTTGACGTCCTCGAAGACAGCCTGCTGCCCACCGAGGTGGGTGGTGAGGCCGGGTGCCTCGAGGTCGTCGGCGACGGCCTCCCAGCTGATCGCCTTGGCGCCCTCGTCGGTGCCCGCGAGGGTGATGATCGCCCGCGTGGTGCGACCGTCCTCGCCGAGCAGGCTCGGGTCGGGGGCGTCGTACCAGCTGACCACCCGGGTGACGGCCGAGGCGGGCAGGTCGGCGAGGGTCGAGGTGACGGCGTCGCGGAAGGCGGGGTCCTGCACCTGCAGGGCGTCGCTGGAGTAGACCGCCACCACGTCGGCGCTGCGGCTGCCGAACGCCTCTCGCTCCGCGGCGACCTCCCGGGAGGACTCGCTGGCCGGGTCGGCGAACCCACCGTCGCTCAGGCTGCCGAAGACCCCCACGCCGTAGACCGCGGCTGCGGCCATGAGTACCAGTCCGCCCACGAGCACCAGCCGGGCCCGTGTGGCGACGATCCGTCCCCAGGTATACATCGCTCACGCTCGCTATCTATCGTCATTTGAGTGAACACGCATAACAGTGAAGGATGTAAACTCCGGTGTCAAGGGTTCATGATTGACTGACCCGACGGGTCCGGCCAGGAGGAGGGTGCTGCGATGACCACCGCACCGACCCGCCGTGAGCGGCAGCGGCAGGCGACCCACGACGAGATCGTGACGGTCGCGCGGCGGCTGCTCCGCGACGGCGACGACGTGTCGCTGCGCGCGGTCGCGACCGAGATGGGACTGACCGCCCCGGCGCTCTACCGGTACGTCGACAGCCACGCCGAGCTGATGACCCTGGTGACGCGGGCCGTCTTCGTCGACGTCGTCGCGGCACTGACCGCGGCCCGCGACCGGCACCCCGACGACGACCCGGCCGCCCAGATCGTCGCGGGGGTGGCAGCCTTCCGGGCCTGGGCGCTCGGCAACCGGGAGGAGTTCCGGCTGGCCTTCGCCTCACCCCCGACGGCCGAGGTCGAGTCGGCCGCGTGGCAGCCCTACGTCGACCTGGGGGACTGCGCGCCGGAGGAGATGGGGGCACGCGAGTTCGGCCTGTTCTTCAGCGACATCTTCGGTCGGCTGTGGACCCGCTACCAGTTCTCCGTGCCCGCCGACGACGAGCTTCCCGAGGGAGTCGTCGCGGTGCTCGCTGACCCGAGCCTGGTCGGCAAGGCCGGAGGCAGGACCGCTCCGGACGCCCACCCCGTGCTCAGTGCCGGGATGCTCTGGCTCTTCGAGCGGGCCTGGGCGCGGCTCTACGGCACCGTCACCCTGGAGGTGTTCGGCCACATCCACCCCGGCCTGATCCAGACCGGTGCCATGTTCGAGGCCACCGTCCTCGACATCGGCTCCGACCTCGGACTCGCGAACGAGTGGGAGAGGTTGCGCGCGGTGGTGCGCGACGTGCCCGGCCGCCTGCCGGCGCAGCCCTAGGAGGTCGTCGGGCGCACCCGCCGGGTGAGCAGGTCGTGCAGCGCCGTCCGGTGCCGCTCGGTGGCCACCCCGTCAGGCGTGGGGACGTCGGTCGTGCGCGTGCCGGCCATGCCCGCTCTCCTTCTCGCGGCGGCGAGGTCAGGCGGCCCGGCCCCCGGCCGGGACCTTCTCGTCGGGCTTGGGTGCATCCGGAGCGCTGCCCGCACCCCACGGGCGGTCGCCGAGCGACTCCCTGCCGTGGGCGGTCAGCCAACCGGAGAGGTCGGGTCCCTTGGGGACGACCTGCGTCGGGTTGATGTCTTCGTGGACGACGTAGTAGTGCCGCTTGATCTGCTCGAAGTCGACGGTGTCGCCGAAGCCCGGCGTCTGGAACAGGTCCCGGGCGTAGCCCCAGAGCGCCGGCATCTCCACGAGCTTGTTGCGGTTGGCCTTGAAGTGACCGTGGTAGACCGCGTCGAAGCGGACCAGGGTGGTGAACAGGCGGACGTCGGCCTCGGTGATCTGGTCGCCGAGGAGGAAGCGGCGCCCGCCGAGCCGCTCCTCGAGCCGGTCGAGCGCGGTGAAGAGCCGTGTGTAGGCACGCTCGTAGGCAGCCTGCTTGCCGGCGAAGCCGCAGCGGTAGACGCCGTTGTTGACCTCGTCGTAGACCCACGCGTTGAGCTCGTCGATCTCGTCGCGCTGGGCCTCGGGGTACAGCTCGGGCGCGCCCTCGCGGTGGTGGGCGGTCCACTGGGTCGACAGGTCGAGCGTCATCTGCGGGAAGTCGTTGGTGACGATCTTCCCGGTGCGCTCCTCCACGATCGCTGGGACCGTGATTCCCTTGGGGTACTCGGGGAACCGGGCGTGGTAGGCCTGCTGCAGCCGCTCGATGCCCAGCACAGGATCGACGTCGCCGGGGTCCTCCTCGAAGGTCCAGCTGCGCTCGTCGTGGGTCGGTCCGGCCAGGCCCATGCTGAGCACGTCCTCGAGTCCGAGCAGGCGCCGCACGATGATGGCGCGGTTGGCCCACGGGCACGCGCGGGCCGCGACCAGCCGGTAGCGGCCCGGCTCGACCTTCCAGCCGCCGCTCGCTGGATCGCCGTCGGTCGTGATCCGATCGCTGATGTAGTCGGTGTCGCGGTCGAAGTCGTCCTCGACGTAGGTGTCGGACATGGTCTCGCCTCCCGAGAGGTGGTCTGGTCAGTTGTTCCCGAGCAGCTGCTCGAACGGCGTCGGGTTGTCGAAGGGGTCGACAGGACCGGTCCTCGGCAGGGCCAGCACGAGGTCGGCCAGCTCACGGCCGGCTCGGTCGGCCCGAGCCGCGAGCGTCGTGCCCCCTCCGGCCCCGGCGAAGTCCTCGCTCGCGGCGAAGACCGCCGTGGGCGTCACCGCGGCACGCAGGTAGGCGAACAGCGGCCGCAGCGCGAACTCCAGGGCGAGCGAGTGCCGGGCAGTACCGCCGGTGGCGCCGATCAGGACCGGCTTCGAATCGAGCACGTCGTCCTCGAGGACGTCGAAGAACGACTTGAACAACCCGCTGTACGACGCCGAGAACACCGGCGAGACGGCGATGAGCGCATCCGCCGACACCACCGACTGCACGGCCGCCGCAAGGCGGGGAGCGGCGAACCCGGTGAGCAGGTGGTCGGTGATCTCGTGGGCGAGCTCACGCAGCTCGAGCACCGTGATCTCGACGTTCTCGTCTCGCAGCCGCAGCGCCCGATCGGTCGCCTCGGCGAGCCGGTCGGCGAGCAACCGCGACGTCGAGGGCTGGCTGAGGCCTGCGGTGACGACGGCGATGGCGCGGCTCATGCCGAGATCTCCGTCGCGGTCTCGACGGCGGCCACCCGGCTGGCGTGCGTGGGCGCGTCGGGCACGTGCGCCGGCTTGAGGGCGGCAAACTCCTTGCGCAGCACGGGAACCACCTCTTCGCCGAGCAGGTCGAGCTGCTCGAGGACGGTCTTGAGCGGCAGCCCGGCGTGGTCGAGGAGGAACAGCTGGCGCTGGTAGTCACCGACGTACTCGCGGAAGCCGAGGGTCTTCTCGATGACCTCCTGCGGGCTGCCGACGGTCAGCGGGGTCTGCGAGGTGAAGTCCTCCATCGACGGGCCGTGGCCGTAGACCGGGGCATTGTCGAAGTAGGGACGGAACTCCCGGACCGCGTCCTGGCTGTTCTTCCGCATGAAGACCTGCCCGCCGAGGCCGACGATCGCCTGGTCGGCGGATCCGTGGCCGTAGTGCTCGAAGCGCTGCCGATAGAGGTTGACCATCCGTTCGGTGTGCGAGGCCGGCCAGAAGATGTGGTTGGCGAAGAAGCCGTCGCCGTAGTAGGCCGCCTGCTCGGCGATCTCGGGTGAGCGGATCGAGCCGTGCCACACGAACGGGGGTACGTCGTCGAGGGGTCGCGGCGTGGAGGTGAAGCCCTGCAGCGGGGTGCGGTGCTTGCCCTCCCAGTCGACGACCTCCTCTCGCCAGAGGCGGTAGAGGAGGTGGTAGTTCTCGATGGCGAGCGGGATGCCGTCGCGGATGTCCTTGCCGAACCAGGGGTAGACCGGGCCGGTGTTGCCGCGGCCCATCATCAGGTCGACCCGACCGTCGGTGAGGTGCTGGAGCTTCGCGTAGTTCTCCGCGATCAGCACCGGGTCGGTCGTGGTGATGAGGGTCGTCGCGGTCGAGAGGACGATCCGCTCGGTCTGCGCGCCGATGTAGGCCAGCGTCGTGGTGGGCGCCGAGGCGATGAAGGGTGGGTTGTGGTGCTCGCCGGTCGCGAAGACGTCGAGGCCGACCTCTTCTGCCTTCTTGGCGATGGCGACCGTTGCCTTGATGCGCTCGTGCTCGGTGGGCGTGCGCCCGTCGGTCGGGTCGGTGGTGAGGTCGCCGACGGTGAAGATCCCGAACTGCATCGCTGCTCCTGATCCATAGTTTCGAATTCAACTATACGAACCAGGTGGGGTCGTTGGCTATTCCTCGCCGCTGTGCGGCTCGGGGGCGACCAGCATGGTGTCGTCGCCGGCGTCGACCACCTGCCGGTTGATCTGGGCCGAGGCGCTGCCGAGCCCGCCGAGTCGGATGTCGTCGTAGGCGCGCAGCCGGTGGGTGGTGCGGTCGATGTAGAGCACCGAGAGCATGATGTCGGCCGCATCCTCGGGCTCGAGCGCCCGCAGCCCGGAGCCGCCGGTCGAACCCTGGGTCATCAGCCAGGTGCCGCTCTCGCCGCGCTCGACCGCGCGGAAGTGTCGGTGTCCGAAGAGGGCGACCGGGGCGCCGCCGTCGAGCGCCGCGGCATCGGTCGGATCGTGGAAGACCAGCACGTCCACGCCGCCGAGGTTGTCCGCCGCCGCGGCGAGATCCTCCGCGGCTTCGGTCACCTTCTCGGGGTCGTTGTCGAGGGACTTGTCGGGGGTGAAGGTCGGGTCGCCGAGCCCGAGGAAGGTGAGACCGGCAACCTCACGGGGCTTGCCGTCGAGGACGACCGCGTTGGGCACCTTGCGCATCGCGCGCTGGGTCTGGGCGGAGTCGTGGTTGCCGCGCACCCAGACGTAGGGGGCCGGCATCCGCCGCGCCTCCTCGACGTAGCGGTTCTCGGCGCGGGTGCCGTGGTCGGTGATGTCCCCGGAGTCCACGATCACGTCGACGTCGTACTGCCGCGCCACCGTCGCGATGACGTCCCACGCCTGCGGGGCCAGGTGCAGGTCGGAGACGTGCAGCACCCGGACGACGTCGTCCTTGTCGGGCAGCAGCGGCAGGGACGTGGTGGCGGTGTAGAGGCCGGTGACGTTGCCGACGATCTGGGCGATCTGGTCGCCGTACGTGGAGAAGTCGTTGACGATGCTCTCGGCCGTTCCCACGACGGATGGGGCGGTGCTGAGCAGGCCGGTGTAGCGGGGCTCGGCCAGCGCGTGCGGGTTCCAGCCGACCACAGCGGTGGCGAGCGCGGCGCCCGCGGCGACGATGACGGTGCCACCTCCGACGAGGGCCGACGACAGCCGCCTCGAGGTCAGGCCGACCAGCAGGACAGCACCCAGGAGCGCACCGACGACACCGCGGGTGACGGCCATCTTGACCTCCCAGGTGAGGTCGGCGACCGCGTCCGCGCGGAGACCGTCGAGCTCGGCCGGGTTGGTGACGAGGGCGCGTGCTTCCTCGACGTCGAAGCCGTCGAGCGTGGCGTGGATGCCCAGCGGACCGCCGTGGGTGTCGAGCTGCAGCTCACCGAGAGGGGCGATCTCCACGACGGTGCCGCCGCCCCAGGCAGGGACCACCTGCATGGAGGTGGTGAGGGGACCGACCTCGTGGTGCGCGGCGCCGGCGACGGTGAGCCCGAGCCAGCCACCCACGAGACCGAGCACGACGGCCGCCAGAGGGCGGGCCAGCGTGCGGAAGGAGGGGAGGCGCAGGGGCATGCAGGGACCAGACGAGCGAAGGGGTGCGGTCTCTTTTGTAACCCGCGGGGAGGGCGCTTGTCCGGCGAATCGTCGAGGTGCCCTGAGGATCACTCGGGCTGGTTGTCCGGCTCCCCGCCGACCCGGTAGGGCGTGTCGACGCCCTCGTACATCAGGTGCGCGACGAGCCCTTCGACCGCGTGCGGGAGGTTGTGGCAGTGGTCCATCCACACGCCCGGGTTGTCGGCGAGGAAGGCGATCTCGTAGGTCTCGTCGGGGTCCACGTGCAGAGAGTCGACCCACCAGGGACTGCCGGTGGCGGGGACGCCGTCGCGGCTGAGCACCACCGCGTGGTGCCCGTGCAGGTGCATCGGGTGGTCCTCGCTGCTCCCGTTGTGGATCCGCATCACCACCACGTCGTCCTCGCGCACGACGTACATCGGGATGTCGGGGAACATCTTGCCGTTGATCGTCCACCACAGGCCCGGGCGGCCGTCGAGGAAGCCCGGGCGCTGACCGATGTCGTAGCGGAACAGGCGGTCCGCCGAGGACGGGTCGAACGGGAGCTCTTGGGGCTTGCCGTAGGAGAGCAGGTCGAGACGCTCTGCCGGCTGGCCGACCGCCTCCGCGACCGACCCGGACGGTCCGATCACCACCGCTGTGGCCGCCCCGACCTGGACGCGTGCGGCGGAGCCGTCCTCGGGGACCGTGACCTCGAGGTCGAGGCGTCCGCCGGCGGTGAGGGTCGCGCTGGACCCGTCGACGGGGGTCGGCCGGTGGAGGTCGAAGCCGTCGACGGCGCGGACGACGTACGGCGCGCCGGACCAGACCTGGACGGCGCCGTTGTCGGTGTTGACGACCCGGAGCCGGACCCGTTCGCCGGGACGTGCCTCGACGGGCACGTCGCCCTCCTCGCCGTTGATGGTGCGGGTGCCGGAGTAGGTGTGTGCGACGGCGAGAGCGTCGAGGGTGTCGCTCGGACCACGCGGGTGCACCACCAGCGTGCCGAACAGGCCGCCCCGGACCTGGACGTGCGAGACCTGGTGGGAGTGGTACCAGTAGGTGCCGGTGTCCTCGACGACGAACCGGTAGGTGTGCTCCCGGCCCACCCCGATGGCGTCCTGGGTGACGCCGGCGACGCCGTCCTCGGCGTTGGGGACATCGACGCCGTGCCAGTGCAGGGTCATCCCGTCACGCACCGACTCGTTGTGCACGGTGACCTCGACGACGTCACCCTGGGTCGCGTCGATCTGCGGGCCCGGTGAGCTGCCGTTGAGCGAGTAGCCGCTCACCTCGCGGCCGGAGGCCAGCTGCACCGTGCCCTGGGCGGCTACCAGGTCGACCGACACGTCGGCGGGTGCGTCGGTGTCGGCCACCAGGTCGACGACGGTCGTGCCCGACTCGTCGCCGGCGCCGCCGTGGCCCTGACCGTGGTCGTGGCCCTCCATCGGCCCGGCGGCCGGGCCACCGCCGTAGTCGACGACCCCCATCTCCATCACGGAGTACGTCGACGGCATCAGGCTCGCCTGCCACAGCCAGGCCAGTGGCACGACGATGGCGAGAGCGGCGAGGCAGCCGATCAGGACGCGATGGCGCGCGCTCACCGCTCCCCCTCCCGCTCTCGTCCCGTGTGGTCGATCAGGCGTTGACCGACGCCGAGGGCAGGTCCGCCGTCGAGGCGGCGCGCGCCTGTCGGGCCGCCTGGGTGGCTCCGCCGAAGATGATCAGGGCGTTGATGCCGTGCAGCAGTCCGGCGTACGGAGTCTCGTGGCCGAGGATCCCCAGAGCGACCTGCAGCACGACCAGCACGACCAGCACGACCGCCATCACGATGCCGCGCTCGACCTTGGCGAAGAAGGAGACGATCAGCAGCGCCAGGGCGAGGATCGGGATGACCATCATCCCGTTGATGGCGTGGATCGGGAAGCCGAGGACTCCCGTGAACGTCGTCGACTCGTCCTCCATGGCGGCGGCGTCGAGCGTGCCGCCGTCGGCGATCCACACCCCGAGCCCGGCGTAGGCGAAGGCGATCGCCGCTGCTTGCACGACCACCGAGAGGGCAATCAGACCGGCGAGGACGCGGTAGGCACCTTTCATGACAACCTCCGAACAGTTCAGGACCCGTCACCGGGTCGACGTGTTGTGCCGAGGCCACCGAACCGACCCCCGCGGACCAGGATGGACCCGTCATCCGTCCCTGTCCTCCCTATTTCGGGTCATCTCCGGTGGCTCACCCGGGCAGCCCAGATCGCATCATCCCGGTGTCGGCGGATTCGTCCGGATTGCCGCACGCGCCGGAACGACCAGGAGGGCCTGGCGGCTGCGGGCGACGAGGCCCCGCTCGTCGTAGACCGCCGCGGAGGCGATGCCGACGCTGCCGTTGCCGAGGGTGGTCTCGGCGTCGAGGCAGACCCACTCGCCGACGGGCGGTCGCAGGACGTGCACGGTGAGGTCGGTGTTCAAGAAGCCCCACTCGCGGACGTCGAGCATCGAGGAGGCACCGGAGGCGGAGTCGACGCAGGTCATCAGTCGTTGGGTCGCACTGGTCTCCTCGCCCGCGACGAGCGGGACGCTCGGCCGCATCCAGACCACGCCCGGACCGGGCTCACCGACCGAGCCACTGATCCACCGCCATTCGATGGCGTCGAGGTAGCCGCCGTGCCAGCCGACGGGACGCTCCCGCTCGGCACCGTCGGCCGGGGAGTGCTGGGGCGGTGGGACCTCCGCCGTCACAGGCCCGTGCGAGCTCAGGGGGAAGAGCCAGGCAGCCGCCCGGGCGCAGGCCCGGCCGCGGTCCACGTCGTACAACGTCGCCTCGGCCAGGGCGACCGAACGGCCCGGTCGGGTGATGGCCGCCTCGACCCGCAAGGGCCCCAGCGGCACCGGCCCGAGCAGCTCCATCGTGAAGCGGCCCACGACGCGCTCACGGGCCTCGGGGAGGAGCTCGACCGCCCGCGTGAGCAGCGCCGCCGGGGGTCCACCGTGCTGGCTGTCGGGCCCCCAGGGCCCGGCGGTGGCCGGCTGGGGGACGAAGAGGTCGGGCCCGTCCTGGACGTAGAAGGGGGTCACCCGGACATCATGCCGGGGTGTCCCGGGACGCTCCTCCGACAAGGCCGTCGGACAGGCCGGCTCTCGATTTCATGATCACCCCGCGCCATGTGTATTCTCTTGCGGCGTTGCCCCTTTAGCTCAGTCGGCAGAGCGTCTCCATGGTAAGGAGAAGGTCTACGGTTCGATTCCGTAAAGGGGCTCTGGGTAGGAAGCCGTGCGGCCGGTCCGCGCGGGGCCCGTCCCGGTGGCGGGGTAGCTCAGGTGGTTAGAGCACACGGCTCATAATCGTGGTGTCGCGGGTTCGAGTCCCGCCCCCGCTACTCACCAGGCAAGCCTCTGGTAGGCACGGTCATGCACGACCGGGCACACTCGAGGAGCACCAAACCGGCAGCACCGACCAAGAAGAGGCACACCGTGGCCAGCAAGAGCTCTGACGTTCGCCCCAAGATCACCTTGGCCTGCGTGGACTGCAAGGAACGCAACTACATCACCAAGAAGAACCGGCGCAACGACCCGGACCGCATGGAGATGAAGAAGTTCTGCCCGCGTTGCCGCAAGCACACCGACCACCGCGAGACTCGCTGAGTCGTCGGCACGACCCTCCACGAAGGAGCGGCACCCCGCACGGGGTGCCGCTCCTTCGCGTTCTGCTGCCGCCCACCGATAACCTCGGGTCATGCCAGTCGACGCCTCCCTTGCCGGTCGCTCCTTCCCTCCGACGGCGCCCTACGCGGTGACCGCGGAGCGGGTCCGCGAGTTCGCGGCCGCCACCGGCTCGACGTACGACGGGGGAGCTGCGCCGGCGACGTTCCCCATCGTGGTCGCCTTCGGGGCGATGACCGGGCTGATGGAGGACCCTGAGGTCGGCATCGCCCTGCATCGGGTCGTCCACGGGGAGCAGCGCTTCACCTACGCGCGGCCGGTCGTCGTGGGCGACGAGCTCACCGCTGCCCTGACCGTCGACACGCTGCGCCAGATCGGCGGCGCCGACATCATCGGCACCCGCAGCGAGGTCACCGACGCCGACGGCCACCCCGTCTGCACCGCCTACGCCACGCTGGTGCACCGCGGACCCGGGGAGGAGCAGGCATGAACACCGGAGATGTCCTGCCCGAGCAGACCTTCACCGTCACCAGGGCGGACCTGGTCCGCTACGCCGGGGCCAGCGGCGACCGCAACCCGATCCACTGGTCCGAGCGGGTCGCCACCTCGGTCGGCCTGCCCGGCGTGATCGCCCACGGGATGTACACGATGGCGCTGGCCGCGCGCGCCCTCGACACCTGGGCCGGCGGCCCCGGCCGGGTGCGCGAGCTGTCCTGCAAGTTCACCAAGCCTGTCGTGGTGCCCGACGACGACACCGGCGTCGAGGTGCGGGTGGCCGGCACCGTCAAGCAGGTCACCGAGGACGGCGTCCAGGTCTCCCTCGAGGTCACCTGCGGCGAGGTCAAGGTGCTGGGCGCGCCCAAGGCGGTCCTCCTTGCCTGACCTGCCTGGCCCGCACGACCTGTCCCGGCACACCACCCTGCGGCTCGGCGGACCGGCGCGCGACTGGTGGGAGGCGGGAACCACCGACGACCTCGTCGCCGCGGTCCGCGAAGCCGATGGCGCGGGGACACCGGTGCTGCTCGTGGCCGGGGGCAGCAACCTCGTCGTCGCCGACGACGGCTTCGACGGCACCGTCGTGCGCATCGCCACCCGGGGCGTTTCTGTCGCCGGGGACACCTGCGGCGGCGCGTTCGTGACGGTGGCGGCCGGCGAGGTCTGGGACGACCTGGTGCAGCGCGCCGTCGAGGAGGGTTGGGTGGGCATGGAGGCGCTCTCGGGCATCCCGGGCTCGGTGGGCGCGACGCCGGTGCAGAACGTCGGCGCCTACGGCCAGGAGGTCGCCGACACGGTCGCGTCCGTGCGCTGCTGGGACCGCGTCGAGGGAGCCTTCCGCACGATCGCCGCGAGCGACTGCGGTTTCGGCTACCGCACCAGTCGCTTCAAGCGCGAGCCCGAGCGCTTCGTCGTCCTCGAGGTGACCTTCCAGCTCCCGCTCGGCGATCTCGGCGCGCCGCTGCGCTACGGCGAGCTGAGCGACCGGCTCGGGGTGAGCGCCGGTGGTCGGACAGCTGCCCGTGACGTGCGCGACGCCGTCCTCGGGCTCCGGTCCGGCAAGGGCATGGTGCTCGACGCGGCGGACCACGACACCTGGAGCGCGGGCTCCTTCTTCACCAACCCGGTCCTGGCTCCCGGCGACGTACCGACCGGAGCGCCCGCCTGGGAGCAGCCGGACGGGACCGTCAAGACCAGCGCGGCCTGGCTGATCGAGCACGCCGGCTTCACCAAGGGCTACGGCAACGACCGGGTGGCGCTGTCGACGAAGCACACCTTGGCCCTCACCAACCGCGGCGGCGCCACCACCGCCGACCTGCTCGCGCTCGCCGGTGAGGTGCAGCGCGGCGTGCACGAGCGTTTCGGCGTGTGGCTGGTCAACGAGCCGACCCTGGTCGGCTGCGACCTGCCGGTCACAACCTGACGGTGCCGGACTCCGCGAAGGTGCCGGAGCCGTAGGAGACGAGCAGGACGAACAGTCCGACGATCGCGATGAGGCCCAGCACCAGCAGGATGGTCGCGATCACGCCGAGGACATAGCCGGCCATCGCGACGCCGCGGCCGCCGAAGCGGTAGGGCTCGGCGTCGATCTGGCGCACCGTGCGACGCCCGATCGCCCACGCCCACGGCCCCACCACGAAGGGAACCAGGCAGACCAGGCCGCCCACCAACGCGACCAGGCCGAGCACGAGCGCGGTGGTGGCCCTCGGGTGGTCGGGGACTCCGAACGGCTGTCCGGGTGCTCCCGGCGTCGACGGGTAGCCCATGGTCGGGGGAGAGCCCGGTGGCGGGTAGCCGGCCTGCTGCTGCCAGTAGCCCAGTGGTTGCGTCCGGGGGTCAGGCTCCGACGGGCCGTTGGTTCGTCCGGGGTCGGATGGGGTCGTCATGGCGACGATTGTGCCAACCACGCGTCGATGTCGCGCAGGATCGTCGCCCGCAGGTCTTCAGGCGCCCTGGAGGCGCGCACCGACATCCGAGCCAGCTCAGCCAGCGTGTCGTCGCTGAGGTCGTGCGCGGCCCGCATCGTGGCGTACTGCGCGGCCAGTCGGGAGCCGAACAGCAGCGGGTCGTCCGCACCGAGCGCGACCGTCGCGCCCGCGTCCAGCAGCGTGGGCAACGGCACCGACGAGAGGTCGCTGTAGACGCCGAGCGCGACGTTGGAGACCGGGCAGACCTCGAGGGCGATGCCGGACTCGACGACCCGGTCGAGGAGCGCGGGGTCCTCGACCACCCTGACGCCGTGGCCGAGACGATCGGCGTGGAGGTGGTCCAGGCAGGTCCGGACGCTCTCGGCACCCAGGAGCTCACCACCGTGCGGTGCCAGCATCAGCCCGGCCCGCTCGGCGATCGCGAAGGCAGGGGCGAATTCGGAGGTGGTGCCGCGGCGTTCGTCGTTGCTCAGGCCGAAGCCGACGACCCCGTGACCGACGTACTGCGCCGCGAGCCGGGCCAGCGTGCGCGCGTCGAGAGGGTGCCGGATCCGGTTGGCCGCGATGACCACGGCCACGCCGATCCCGGTGGCGGCGGCCGCGTCGCGGGCGGCGTCGAGGACGAGGTCGGTGAAGGCGGTGATCCCGCCGAAGCGCGCCGCGTAGCCGCTCGGGTCGACCTGGATCTCCAGCCAACGACCACCGTCGACGACGTCGTCCTCGGCAGCCTCCCGCACCAGACGGCGTACGTCGTCCTCCGTGCGCAGCACCGAGCGCGCCACGTCGTAGAGCCGCTGGAAGCGGAACCAGCCCTTCTCGTCGGCCGCGGAGAGCCGCGGCGGCCAGTCCTCGACCAAGGCGTCCGGCAGCACGATCCCGTCACGTGCGGCCAGCTCGAGCAGCGTGGTGTGCCGCAGCGACCCGGTGAAGTGCAGGTGCAGGTGCGCCTTGGGCAGTGCCTGCACGTCCCGGGCGGGCGAGCCGCCCACTCAGCCGAAGAGCTTCTGCAACCGGCTGATCCCCTCGACGAGGTCGTCGTCACCCAGAGCGTAGGAGAACCGGAGGTAGCCCGGGGAGCCGAAGGCCTCGCCCGGCACCGCAGCGACCTCGGCCTTGTCGAGCATCAGCTCGGCGATCTCCGCCGACGTGGCCGGGGTGACTCCCTCGACGGTGCGCCCGAGCAACCCCTTGACGGACGGGTAGGCGTAGAACGCGCCCTTGGGGTCGGGGCACAGGACGCCGTCGATCTCGTTGAGCATCGAGACGATCAGCCGCCGGCGGCGGTCGAAGGCCTCGCCCATCTCGGCGACCGCCGCGAGGTCGCCGGAGACGGCGGCGAGGGCCGCGCGCTGAGCGACGTTGGAGACGTTGGACGTGGCGTGGGACTGGAGGTTGGTGGCGGCCTTGACGACGTCCTGGGGGCCGACCACCCAGCCGACGCGCCAGCCGGTCATGGCGTAGGTCTTGGCCACCCCGTTGACGATCACGCAGGTGTCGGCCAGCTCGGGCACGACCACCGGCATCGAGGGCGCCTCCTGCCCGTCGTAGACCAGGTGCTCGTAGATCTCGTCGGTCAGCACCCACAGGCCGTGCTCGAGAGCCCAGCGTCCCAGTGCCTCGGTCTCGGCGCGGTCGTAGACGGCGCCGGTCGGGTTGGAGGGTGAGTTGAACAGCAGCACCTTGGTCCGGTCGGTGCGAGCGGCCTCGAGCTGCTCGACGGTGACCTTGTAGTCCTGGGTCTCGTCGGCGAGGACCTCGACCGGCACGCCCCCGGCGAGACGGATGGCCTCCGGGTAGGTCGTCCAGTACGGCGCCGGCACGATCACCTCGTCGCCCGGGTCGAGCAGCGTGGCGAAGGCCTCGTAGATCGCCTGCTTGCCGCCGTTGGTCACCAGGACCTGGCCCGGCTCCACGGCGTACCCGCTGTCACGCAGGGTCTTCTCGACGATGGCCTTCTTGAGCTCGGGCAGTCCGCCGGCCGGGGTGTAGCGGTGGTTGGCGGGCACGCGGCACGCCTCGACCGCGGCCTCGACGATGTAGCCGGGCGTCGGGAAGTCGGGCTCGCCCGCGCCGAAGCCGATCACGGGTCGACCGGCCGCCTTGAGCGCCTTGGCCTTCGCGTCGACCGCCAGGGTCGCGGACTCCGCGATGCCGCCGATGCGGGCGGAGATCCGGCGAGGAGCGTGCGGACGGGTCGGGTCGGCGGTCTGTCGAGTGGCGCTCATGGGCCCATCGTTCCACCCGGGTCGGGGTGTGTGCACCCGGGTACGCGGAGGGGTCGGCTCGGTTCGACTTCCTTTCTGCCTTCCCCGTACACTTCACGGTTGGTGGATCTCACCCTTGTCAGCCATGCCCTCCGACGGCGCGGCGCACCTCTCGGAGCGCGGCCCGGACGTGGGAGGCGCGAGGTACGGGTCCGCCGTAGGGCACTAGCTCAACTGGCAGAGCATCGGTCTCCAAAACCGAAGGTTGGGGGTTCAAGTCCCTCGTGCCCTGCGAGGTCCCCGAGTGAGATCGTGGGAGAGCAACAGGTCGAGAGCAACCAACGAGAGGTGAGTAGCCGTGGCGGACAGCCGTTCGGTGTCGACGTCTGGCGGGAGCCAGTCACGGGACAAGCGCACGAGCCCGGCCACGTTCTACCGCCAGGTCGTCGCCGAGCTCCGCAAGGTCGTGTGGCCCACCCAGGAGCAGCTCGTCACCTACTTCATCGTGGTGATGGTGTTCGTGGTCGTGGTCATGTCGTTCGTCTCGCTGCTCGACCTCGGCTTCGGGCGGCTCGTCTTCGCCGTCTTCGGCTGAGCGTCGCCCGCGACGACGAAGAACTCATCGCGCAACCCCGCAGCACCAACAGTGAAGGTGAATGGATAACCGTGTCGCAGTCGTACGACGACCAGCCCGACACCGCCGCCCCGGTCGACGAGGTGCCGGCGGACGAGGCTCCCGTGAGTGACCCCGTGGCCGACGAGGCCGCCGAGGTGCTCGCCGACGACGCCCCCGACGAGGTCGGTGAGGACGCCCCTGCCGAGGACGGCGACGCCGCCCCCGACGAGGCTGCCGCGGAGATCGAGGCCGACGCCGAGGCGGACGCCGGCGCCGCCGACGCCGTGACGGCCGCCGAGGACGCCGAGGAGGGCTCCGACGCGGGTGTCGAGGAAGACGCCGTCGACGCTCCCGCCGCCGACCCGCTCGAGGAGTTCCGCGAGACGCTGCGCTCCAAGCCCGGCGACTGGTTCGTGGTGCACACCTACTCCGGCATGGAGAACCGGGTGAAGGCCAACCTCGAGAACCGCACCACCTCCCTCAACATGGAGGACTACATCCACGAGGTGATCGTCCCGACCGAGGAGGTCGCGGAGATCAAGAACGGGCAGCGCAAGCTCGTCAAGCGCACCGTGCTCCCGGGCTACGTCCTGGTGCGGATGGACCTCACCGACGAGTCCTGGTCGGCGGTGCGACACACACCCTCGGTGACCGGCTTCGTCGGCCACAGCCACCAGCCCGTCCCGCTGAGCCTCGACGAGGTGGAGAGCATGCTCGCCCCGGCCATCGTTGCCGAGGCCGAGGCGGCCACCCCCGACCAGTCCGGCAGCGGCGGCGCGACCGCGACGAAGAAGAAGGTCGAGGTCGCCGACTTCGACGTCTCCGACTCGGTCATGGTGGTCGACGGCCCGTTCGCCACGCTGCACGCCACGATCACCGAGATCAACGCCGAGTCCCAGCGGGTCAAGGCCCTCGTCGAGATCTTCGGCCGGGAGACCCCGGTCGAGCTGAGCTTCAGCCAGATCCAGCGCGTCTGACCGCCCGGGGCGCGCGTGCCCTGGCCGATCAGAGGAGAAGACGCAACAACCAGGTGGCAGGGAAGACCGTTCCCGTCATGACCACAAGAGAGAAGAGAAGAAGCAATGCCTCCGAAGAAGAAGATCGCCGCACTGGTCAAGGTGCAGCTCCAGGCCGGTGCCGCGACGCCGGCCCCGCCTGTGGGTACGGCGCTCGGCCCCCACGGCGTGAACATCATGGAGTTCTGCAAGGCCTACAACGCCCAGACCGAGGCGATGCGCGGCAACGTCATCCCGGTCGAGATCACCATCTACGAGGACCGCTCGTTCACCTTCATCACCAAGACGCCCCCGGCGGCTGAGCTGATCAAGAAGGCGGCCGGCCTCGCCAAGGGCTCCGGCGTCCCGCACAAGGAGAAGGTCGGCAAGCTGACCAAGGACCAGGTGCGCGAGATCGCCACGACGAAGTTCCCCGACCTCAATGCCAACGACGTCGACGCGGCGATGAAGATCGTCGAGGGCACCGCTCGCTCGATGGGCGTCACCACCGACTGACGTCGCCCCGCACGACACGTACACGTGGGAGGACCGCGCTGGTCCGCACCACATCTGGACTCAACACCGAAGGAACCAGACATGCAGCGCAGCAAGACTTACCGAGCAGTCTCCGAGACGTTCGACCAGGACGCCCTCTACACCCCCCTCGAGGCGATCAAGCTCGCCAAGGCGGGCAGCAAGAAGAAGTTCGACGAGACCGTTGACGTCGCCATGCGTCTGGGCGTCGACCCCCGCAAGGCCGACCAGATGGTGCGCGGCACCGTCAACCTCCCGCACGGCACCGGCAAGACCGCCCGCGTGCTGGTCTTCGCCAACGCGGACAAGGCCGACGCCGCCCGCGAGGCCGGCGCCGACATCGTCGGTGGCGACGAGCTCATCGAGAAGGTCAACGGCGGCTGGCTCGACTTCGACGCCGTCGTCGCGACCCCGGACATGATGGGCAAGGTCGGCCGCCTCGGCCGCGTGCTCGGCCCCCGCGGCCTGATGCCGAACCCGAAGACCGGCACGGTCACCCCCGACGTGGCGAAGGCCGTCTCGGACATCAAGGGCGGCAAGATCGAGTTCCGCGTCGACCGGCACGCCAACCTGCACTTCATCATCGGCAAGGCGTCCTTCTCCGAGGCCCAGCTCGCGGAGAACTACGCCGCTGCGCTCGAGGAGGTGCTGCGGCTCAAGCCGGCCAGCTCCAAGGGCCGCTACCTGAAGAAGGTCACCCTCTCCACCACCATGGGTCCGGGCGTCCAGGTCGACCCCAACAAGACCAAGAACGTGGCCGTCGAGGACGAGGCCTGAGCCTCCCCCGCACACGGACGAGGCCCCCACCGGTGACCCGGTGGGGGCCTCGTCGCGTCCAGGTCCTGCACCCTAGGGTGCGTGCATGTCGTTGCCACTCTCCGGACGGACCGCGCTGGTGACGGGGGTGAGTCGGCGGCGCGGGATCGGCTTCGCCGTCGCTTCCCGGCTCGTGTCGATGGGCGCCAGTCTCGTCGTGCAGCACCACCAGGCCCACGACCGCGAGCAGTACGGCGCCGCCGATGACCTCGCAGACCTGCTGAAGGAGCTCCGTGCGGGCCGGCCATCCGGGTCGCGGGTGGTGGACCTCCCGGTCGACCTGAGCCACCCTGTGGCGGCCGAGCGCCTGGTGGCTCTCGCCGCGGACGCCGTGGGTCACCTCGACGTGCTGGTCTGCAACCACGCCCACGGTGGTGACGCCGTGTCCCTCGCCGACCTGACCGCGGACTCCCTCGACCGGCACTGGGCCGTCAACACCCGCGCGACCCTCCTGCTCACCCGGGAGTTCGCGGCCCAGCACGACGGGAGGGAGGGCGGCCGGGTCGTCTGGATGACCTCGGGCCAGGGCCTGGGGCCGATGAGCGACAACCTCGCGTACGCGACGTCGAAGGCCGCGCTCGCCGGCGCCACGTGGTCGGTCGCGGACGACCTGCTGGGCCAGGGGATCCTGCTCAACACGGTCAATCCGGGCCCGGTGAACACCGGCTACCTCGACGGTGCGTCACCGGAGCTCGTGTCGGCATCTTCACCGCAGGGCAGGTGGGGCGAACCCGACGACCCTGCCCGGCTCGTGGCCTGGCTGGTCAGCGACGAGGGTCGGTGGGTCGTTGGCCAGGTGCTGAGCTCCGAGGGCGGATTCCGACGGTGAACCGGGGCGGCTGCAGCGCCGCCCGACAACGCGGTGCCTACTCGACGAAGACGCGCTCGTCGGTGAGCTGCTCGGCCACGATCCGGCCCTCGGTCTCGAAGCGACTGAACTCGAAGCGCTTCTCGAACTCCATGTCGATGCCGGACTGGCCGTTGCGGTGCTTCTCCACGCTGAGCACCGCCCAGTGCTTGAAGCGCTCGACGTTGCCGACGTTGTAGACCAGGTGGTGTCGGGCCACGACGTCGTACTTGTCGTTGAGCAGCAGCACGGTGTCGGCCTCGTAGGCCAGGGCGGAGGATCCACGCAGGTTGTGCACGCGCAGCCGCTTGCCGGCCTGGATGCCCTCCTTGTCGGCGGCGACCACGGCGAGGATGGGTACGTCGTGGTCGAGGGCGAGGTCCTTGAGTCCCTCGACGACCGAGGTGACCCGCTGCCTCTCGTCGTAGACGCCCGGGACGGCGACCTTCTGCAGGTAGTCGACGATCACCAGCGGGAGCTGGCCGGTGTCCTGCCGGACGGCGTCGATCGCCTCGGTGATGGCGGCGAGGTCGGTGTGCGATCCGGTGGAGCGGTGCAGGACGAGTCGCTCGGCGTACTCCTTGACGACGTCGAGGGCCTTGGCACCGCCATCGGTCTCGGCCAGGCGCTCGCTGAGCGAGCCCGTGAGCCCGTCGGCGCACTCGAAGGACTGCCGGATCCGGCTGAGGGTGGGCGCCTCGGTGCCACCGATGAGGCCGGCCTCCAGGGCCACGAGGCGGATCAGCAGGGTCTGCAGGTCGTGCTCGTAGGAGAAGACGACGACCGAGCGGCCCGAGCGCGCAACATTGCGTGCGACCTGCATGGCCCAGGTCGTCTTGCCCAGGCCCTGAGGGCCGCCGACCAGCACCAGCTCGCCGGACCGGAATCCGCCGCTGAGGTTCATGTCGAGGATGTCGAAACCCGTCGGCCACACCCGCGCGGCGGCGTGCGAGCCCGCGCGGACGCGGTAGTCCGCCTGTTCCAGGACGCCGCTGAGCTTCTCGAGAGTCAGATCCACGCCACCATGGAAGCATCGTGCGGCTGCCGTGGTACACGGATCGGTCGAATTGGCCCAGTACCCCGGATTTGGCAGTGCCGGGCGGCTCCCGTAGAGTTCACCGCTGAAACCAGAGACCGCCGGTTGTCGGTGTGACCATGCTTGCTCAGGCTAGCCCCGGTCACTCCGATCGAAGGTCCCGCTGTTGCGGGCGGCCTGCGCAGGTGTCATGAGAGTTGAGAACTGGCGTGCTTCGGCCCGCCTGCTCCGACGCCCCGTGCACCTGCACGGGGCGTTCGTCGTAGCAGGGCTCCTCCGCGCGGTCTCGGATGCCCGGTGAACCTCGCCGGGCGTCCACCTGAGTGAAGGAAGGAGACCCATGGCGCGGCCAGACAAGGCAGCCGACGTCGCGGAGCTCGTGGAGTCGTTCCAGGAGTCCGCAGGCGCTGTCCTGACCGAGTACCGCGGTCTCTCCGTGAAGCAGCTGCAGGACCTGCGGCGTGCCCTCGGCGAGAACGCCAACTACGCCGTGGTCAAGAACACGCTCACCAAGATCGCCGCGACCGAGGCAGGCGTCGAAGGATTCGACGACCTCCTCAACGGTCCGACCGCTATCGCCTTCATCAGCGGTGACGTGGTCGAGGCGGCCAAGGGGCTGCGTGATTTTGCCAAGGCAAACCCCGCCCTCGTGATCAAGGGCGGTGTGCTCGACGGCAACTCCCTCGACGCGAAGGAGATCGCCAAGCTGGCGGACCTCGAGTCCCGTGAGGCACTGCTCGCGAAGCTCGCGGGCGGCATGCTCGCGTCGCTCAGCCAGGCCGTCTACCTGCTCAACGCGCCGATCGCCCAGGCCGCCCGTCTCGCGGGTGCGCTGCAGGCCAAGGCCGAGCAGGACCCGTCGATCCTCGCAGGCGGGGCCGGCACGCCGGCCGCTGCCGAGGAGACCCCGGCGGAGACGTCCGAGACGACGGAGGACACCACCACGGACGAGGCGCCTGCCGCCGAGTCCGAGGAGACCCCGGCTCCGGCCGAGACCTCCGACGAGGGCTGAGAGCCCGAGTAACCGAAACCGACACCCCTCGGTCCGGGCGCCCGCACGGACCAGCACAACGGAAGGAAACGCCACCATGGCGAAGCTCAGCACCGACGAGCTGCTCGACGCTTTCAAGGAGATGACCCTCCTGGAGCTCAGCGAGTTCGTGAAGCAGTTCGAAGACACCTTCGGCGTCACCGCCGCTGCCCCCGTCGCGGTTGCCGCGGCTGGCGGCGCTCCCGCCGCCGGCGGCGGCGAAGAGGCAGTCGAGCAGGACGAGTTCGACGTCGTCCTCGAGGCAGCCGGCGAGAAGAAGATCAACGTCATCAAGGAGGTCCGCGCCCTCACCAGCCTCGGCCTCAAGGAGGCCAAGGAGCTGGTCGAGGCCGCTCCGAAGCCGATCCTGGAGAAGGTCACCAAGGACGCCGCCGAGAAGGCCAAGGACGCCCTCGAGGGCGCCGGCGCCACCGTCTCGGTGAAGTGACGCAGGATTCCTCCTGGCACCACCCCGCCGGTGACTGACTGGACCTGACCAGGTCCGGACCAGACCGGCACAGCATCGCCGGAACGGCGGTCGCCCCTCGCGGGGAGGCCGCCGTTCCGGTGTTTTGCGAGCCTTCCCGGTCCGGGTGCCGGTTCGTCATCGGGGCTGCGCCCCCCGTAACCTCGCGTTCGTTTACTCGTTGGTAGGGATGGGCAGAACAACGATTCGAGGCGCCGTCGCGAGTCCGGCGCGGGTCTCGGGCGGCCCAGGCACCAAGTCGCACAGCTAGGGAAGGACACGCGTGGGCGTCGAGATCAAGGTCGACGGACTGACCAAGTCCTTCGGCAAGCAGCTCATCTGGGGCGACGTCACCTTGACCGTCCCCGCGGGTGAGATCTGCGTGATGCTGGGCCCCTCGGGCACCGGGAAGTCGGTGTTCCTCAAGACCCTCATCGGCCTCCTCAAGCCCGACCGGGGCAGCATCCTGATCGAGGGCACCGACCTGGCCTCCTGCTCCGAGCGCGACCTCTACGAGATCCGCAAGCTCTTCGGCGTGCTGTTCCAGGACGGCGCCATGTTCGGGTCGATGACTCTCTACGACAACGTGGCCTTCCCGCTGCGCGAGCACACCAAGAAGTCCGAGTCAGAGATCAACAAGATCGTCATGGAGAAGATGGACCTCGTCGGTCTGATCGGCGCCGAGACCAAGCTCCCCGGCGAGATCTCCGGCGGCATGCGGAAGCGTGCCGGTCTGGCCCGCGCCCTGGTCCTCGACCCGGAGATCGTGCTCTTCGACGAGCCCGACTCGGGACTCGACCCGGTGCGTACGTCGTTCCTCAACCAGCTCATCATCGACCTCAACGCCCAGATCGACGCCACCTTCCTGATCGTCACCCACGACATCAACACCGCGCGCACGGTGCCCGACAACATCGGCCTGCTCTACCACAAGCACCTGGCGATGTTCGGCCCCCGCGAGATGCTGCTCAGCTCCGAGGAGCCGGTCGTCCGGCAGTTCCTCAATGCCCAGCGCGTCGGGCCGATCGGCATGTCGGAGGAGAAGGACGCCGACGAGCTCGCCGCCGAGGCCGACCAGGAGCTGCCCCCGCTTCCCCCCATCCCGCTCCAGCAGGAGCCCTCCAACGGCATCCCACGCCGCAGCCAGCGTCCCGCCGGCGACTGGTGCCGGGCCAACGGCATCACCCCGCCGCCCGGCTCCTTCGAGCCCAACCTGCCGATGGCCGCCGGAGCCTGATCGCCGGTGTCCACCCTGAGCTCCTCGCGGGTCCTGGCTCCGATCGGGACCGCGGGCAAGCTGTTCGCCTTCGGCCTCGACGTGGCCCGGGGCCTCTTCCGGCGCCCGTTCCAGCTGCGCGAGTTCCTCCAGCAGGCCTGGTTCATCGCCTCGGTCACGATCGTCCCGACCGCGTTGGTGGCGATCCCGTTCGGTGCGGTCATCGCCCTCCAGGTCGGCGGGCTGATCAAGCAGTTCGGCGCCCAGTCGTTCACCGGCTCCGCGGCGGTCCTCGCGGTGGTCCGGGAAGCCGGCCCGATCGCGACCTCGCTGCTCATCGCCGGCGCCGGCGGTTCCGCGATCGCGGCCGACCTCGGCGCCCGCAAGATCCGCGAGGAGCTCGACGCGATGATGGTGCTGGGCATCGACCCGATCCAGCGCCTCGTCGTACCCCGGGTGCTCGCGACCATGCTCGTGGCTGTCTTCCTCAACGGTCTGGTCAGCGTGGTGGGTGTCGCCGGGGGCTACGTCTTCAACGTCGTCCTCCAGGACGGCACCCCTGGTGCCTACCTGGCCAGCTTCACCGCCCTGGCCCAGCTGCCCGACCTCTGGCAAGGCATGGCCAAGGCCCTGGTCTTCGGCCTGATCGCGGCGATCGTGGCCGCCTACAAGGGCATGAACGCCGCGGGTGGACCCAAGGGGGTGGGTGACGCCGTCAACGAGGCGGTCGTCATCACCTTCATGCTCCTGTTCGTCGTCAACTTCGTGATGAGCGCGATGTACTTCCAGCTCGTCCCGCCGAAGACAGGTTGAGGGGGCGGACGAGATGGCAGTGAAGGACCTCTACCAGAAGCCGATGCGCGCCTTGGACAACCTCGGCGAGGAGCTCTCGTTCTACCTCCGCGCCATCGCGTGGACCCCGCGCACGATCCGCCGCTACAAGAAGGAGATCCTCCGGCTGCTGGCCGAGGTGACGCTCGGCTCGGGTGCTCTCGCCGTCATCGGCGGCACCGTCGGGGTCATCACGGCGCTGGCGTTCTTCACCGGCACCGAGGTGGGCCTTCAGGGCTACGCCGCGCTCAACCAGATCGGCACCGCCGCGTTCTCCGGATTCGTCTCGGCCTACTTCAACACCCGCGAGATCTCCCCGCTCGTCGCCGGCATCGCCCTCGCCGCCACGGTCGGCTGCGGTTTCACCGCCCAGCTCGGTGCGATGAGGATCTCCGAGGAGGTCGATGCCCTCGAGGTGATGGCGATCCCGTCGCTGCCCTTCCTGGTCACCACGCGGATCATCGCCGGCCTGATCGCGATCGTGCCGCTCTACGTCGTCGGCCTGCTCTCGTCCTACTTCGCGACCCGCCTGACGGTCACGCAGTTCTTCGGTCAGTCTCCAGGGACCTACGACCACTACTTCAACCAGTTCCTGCCACCAGGCGACGTGCTCTGGTCGTTCGGCAAGGTCCTGGTCTTCGCCGTCGTGGTGATCCTGATCCACTGCTACCACGGCTACAACGCGTCAGGTGGTCCGGCGGGCGTCGGCCTGGCGGTCGGCCGCGCGGTGCGCACCTCGATCGTGGCGATCAACGTCATCGACCTGTTCTTGTCGATGGCGATCTGGGGCACCACGACCACGGTCAGGTTGGCGGGCTAGCTGATGGCACTCAACCGATCCGCGATGGCCGCCACCGCCAAGCACCGGGTGCTCGGCGTGGCCTTCCTCGTGCTGCTCGTCTTCCTCGGCTGGCTGACCTACGCCATCTTCAGCAAGACCTTCACCGACTTCGCCTACGTGACGTTGAAGTCCGACAAGGCCGGCCTCCAGCTGCCCGCCAACGCCGACGTCAAGATCCGCGGCGTCATCGTCGGAGAGGTGCGCGAGGCCACGACCAGTGCGGCAGGTGTCGACCTGCGGCTCGGGCTCTACCCCGACTCGCTCGACACGATCCCGCAGGACGTCACGGCCAGGCTGCTGCCCAAGACCCTCTTCGGCGAGAAGTACGTCGCCCTCGACATCCCCGACGGCTCCACCGGGGAGCCGATCCGGCGTGGCGACACCATCACGGAGTCGCAGGTCTCGATCGAGGTCGAGAAGGTTCTCTCCGACATCTACCCGTTGCTGCGCACGGTGCGGCCCGAGCAGATCAACTACACGTTGACGGCGCTGGCGACCGCGCTCGAGGGTCGCGGCGAGGCGATCGGCAACAACCTGGTCGTGCTCGACGACTACCTCACCCGCACCAATCCCAAGATCCCGCTGCTCGTCGACGACCTCCGCAAGCTGGGGCAGGTCTCGGAGGTCTACCGGGACGTCCTGCCCGACGTGGCCAACCTGCTCCGCAACTCGGTGCGCACGGGTGAGACGTTCGTGGAGAAGGAGCAGAAGATCCAGGCGTTCTTCTCCGACGTGACCAGCTTCTCCTCCACGAGCAAGGACTTCCTGGAGAAGAACGGTGACAACATCATCCGGCTCAGCGAGCAGGGTGCCGCGCAGCTTCCCGTCTTCGAGAAGTACGCCCCGGAGTACCCCTGCCTGATCAACGGGATCGTCGACGTCCTTCCCCGCCAGGAGGAGGCGTTCCGCGGCTACACCCTGCACATCAACCTCGAGACGCTGCCGCGCCAGCCGCGCGGCTACACGCCGGGCGACGCTCCCAGCTATGCCGACAAGCGCGGGCCGATCAACCTCCAGGACTGCAACGACGCCGTGACCGACCGCTACGGACAGAACAACCTTCTTCCCGACCGACTGGTGCCCCAGCTCGGCACCGGCGTCGACTATCCCGTCGGCAAGCGCGTCGCCCCCTTCGGTGCGGACGGGTCGCAACCGGCACTTCCCGACGTGACCTCGGGCTTCGCCGGCACGCGTTCCGAGCGCTCGATCCTGAACTCCTTCGCCGGACCCGCTCTCGACCGCTCCGGTGACGAGGTGCCCGACGTGGTCTCGCTGCTGCTCGGTCCGCTGACGCGTGGGGCGGAGGTGAGCCTGCGATGAAGCTGCTCGACAAGCGCACCGCGATCGACGCCACCAAGCTGGTCATCTTCATCGTCGTGACCACTCTCGCGACCGGACTCCTCGTCGTCACGATCGGCAACGTCACCTTCGGCGAGACCAAGCAGTACAAGGCCGTCTTCTCCGATGCGACCGGCGTGGTCGGTGGCGACGACATCCGTGTCGCCGGGGTCAAGGTCGGCAACGTCGAGGAGGTCGAGGTGATCGACCGGACCAACGCGGTCGTGACCTTCAAGGTCGACAGTGACCACCAGCTGACCGACAGCACCCGGGCGACGGTGCGCTACCGCAATCTCGTCGGCCAGCGCTACATCGCGCTCACCCAGGGGACCGGGAGCGACGCGGCCATGCAGGAGGACGAGACGATCCCGCTCGGCCGCACCGCACCCGCCCTGGACCTGACGGTGCTCTTCAACGGCTTCAAGCCGCTCTTCGAGGCACTGTCCCCGGCCGACGTCAACAAGCTCGCCTACGAGATCGTCACCGTGTTCCAGGGCGAGGGCGGCACCTTGGAGAGCCTGCTCGCGCACACCGCGTCGGTGACGACCACGCTGGCCGGACGCGACCAGGTCATCGGTGACCTGATCGACAATCTCAACCAGGTCATGGTGACCCTCGGCGACCGCGACGACGAGCTCTCCGACCTCCTCGTCAACCTTCGCCGGTTCGTCGGCGGCCTCTCCCAGGACCGCGAGGCCATCCTCGGCTCGCTCGACTCGGTGTCGGCGCTCGCCGTCGAGACCTCCGACCTGGTCACGGGCATCCGTCCGGGCCTGACCCGCGACGTCAAGCAGCTGCGCAAGGTCGCCGGCAACCTCGACGCGGGCAAGGCCGAGATCGACCGTGCCCTCCAGGTGCTGCCGATCAAGCTCGAGAAGATCGGCCGGACGGCGGTCTACGGCTCCTGGTTCAACTTCTACCTCTGCAACTTCAAGGGACAGGTGAAGCTGCCCGCCGGCGTCACCGTGCCCGTCGACTACAACACCGGGGGAGCGAGGTGCGACCTCGGATGAACACTCCACGAGACCGCTCGCTCCGCTCCCGGTCCCGCTCCATGGGGGCCCGGCATGAGCACCCCGTTCCGTGAGCGCAACCCCGTCATCATCGGGGCAGTCAGCCTCGCCGTGATCGCCGCCCTGATCATGGCGGCCTTCCGGGCCGAGGACCTGCCGCTGATCGGCGGTGGTGACACCTACTACGCCGCCTTCGCCGAGGCGGGCGGTCTCAAGGCCAACGACGAGGTCCGGGTGGCCGGCGTCCGGGTCGGCAAGGTCAAGAGCGTCGACCTCGACGGCGACCACGTCAGGGTCGAGTTCCTCGTCGACCGCGGCGTCGACTTCGGCGCTCAGACCGGTGCCGACATCCGGGTCAAGACCCTGCTCGGCGCGATGTACCTGTCCCTGGAGCCCGACGGCCCCGGTCAGCTCGCCGAGAGCAGCGAGATCCCACGCTCACGCACCACCTCGCCGTACGACGTGGTCGACGCCTTCTCGGGCCTCGCCGACCGCTCCGAGCGCATCGACACCGACCAGCTGGCCACCTCGCTCAACACGGTCGCCGAGCTGACCGAGGACACGCCTGAGGAGTTCCAGGCTGCTCTGCGCGGTGTCTCCGACCTCTCGGCCAACATCGCGGCCCGCGACGAGCAGCTCAACACCCTGCTGGGCAACCTGCGCAAGGTGTCCGGTGTGCTCGGCGACCGGCGCCAGGACCTCGTGAAGCTGATGAAGGACGGAGACGTCCTCTTCCGGGCGCTGGTGGCGCGCCGCCAGGCTGTCAGCGACCTGCTCGACTCCACGAGTCAGCTCTCGGTCCAGCTCACCGGCCTGGTCCGCGACACGCGTGAAGATCTCAAGCCGGCCCTGGACCACCTCGACGCCGTCGTCGACGTGCTGAACAAGAACCAGGAGAACCTCGACAACAGCCTCCGGCTGATGGCGCCGTTCTACCGGGTCTTCGCCAGCACCCTCGGCAACGGTCCGTGGTTCGACACCTACATCCAGAACCTCCCGCCGGTCCCCAACCTCCTCGAGGGTGGTGGCGTACCGCTACCCGCTGGACTCTCTGACCTGGGAGGCCGCTGAGATGGCTGCTCAGTCCGCAGGCCGAGGGTTCACCCGGGTGCTCTCCCTCGTCACGGTGCTCGCGATCGTGGCCGCGTTCGGCCTGCTCCTGCTCCAGCGTGACCCGGGGGAGAAGACGTTGACGGCGTCCTTCCCCCGCACGGTCTCGCTGTACGAGGGCTCCGACGTACGGATCCTCGGGGTGCCGGTCGGGACCGTCGAGTCGGTCACGCCGGCCGGCACGTCGGTGACGGTGAAGATGACCTATGAGGCGAAGTACAAGGTGCCCTGCCGATGCCGAGGCCGTCATCATCACGCCGGCGATCGTCGGTGACCGCTTCGTCCAGCTGACCCCGGTCTACACCGGTGGCGAGGTGATGGCGACCGGAGCGAAGCTCACGACCGACACGGACCTCGACGCCGCTCGAGCTCGACGAGATCTACCAGAGCATCGACGACCTCACCGTGGCGCTCGGCCCCGACGGTGCCAACAGCAACGGCGCACTGACCAACCTGCTGGACTCCACGGCCGAGAACTTCGCCGGGCAGGGCGAGCAGTTCCACCGCACCATCAACAACCTCGGCAGGTTCACCGGCACGTTGGAGAACAACAAGGAGGAGCTGTTCGGCACGGCGCGCGAGCTGCAGCGCTTCGTCGAGGCCCTCGCCGACAACGACAGGACCGTGCGCAAGTTCAACAACTCGCTCGTCGGCGCATCCGACCTGCTCGAGGACGAGCGGCAGGATCTCGCTGCGGCCTTGAAGAACCTCTCCGTGGCGACCCGCGAAGTCTCCACCTTCGTCAAGGACAACCGCGACTCGCTCTCGGAGAACATCAAGGGTCTCAACCAGGTCACCAAGATCCTGGTCAAGCAGCGCGACGCCCTCGACGAGACGCTCGGCACGGCTCCGCTCGCCCTGTCGAACCTCTACCACACCTACAACCCCAACGCCGGCACGCTCGACACCCGGACCAACATCGGAGAGAACATCGCGGCGCTGGAGAACGACCCCTCGCTGGTGCTCTGCTCGGTGCTCGCCCAGACCCCGACGCCGAAGCAGACCTGCGACCTGCTCCAACAGGCGCTGCCCGCGCACGGCTGCTCTCGGGAGCGTCGACCGTCCCACGGGGTGTCACGCGAGATCGAGCTCGTCGATCGGTCCCTGGCGGGCATCGTGGAGGTGGAGGAGCGATGAGCCTTCGATCCCGCATCGTCCGCGCGGCTGCCCTGACCGTCGCCGGGGCGGTGGCGCTGACGGGCTGCGAGTTCTCCGTCTACAGCCTGCCGCTGCCCGGCGGCGCCGACCTCGGTGACGACCCGTACGCCGTCACGGTGCAGTTCAACGACGTGCTCGACCTCGTCCCGCAGTCCGCGGTGAAGGTCGACGACGTGACCGTGGGCCGGGTCGACACCGTCGACCTCGACGGCTACACCGCCGAGGTCACGGTGCTGGTGCGCGGCGACGTGGTGCTGCCCGACAACGCCATCGCGGGCATCCGCCAGACCAGCCTGCTGGGGGAGAAGTTCGTGTCGCTGGAGCCGCCCGCCTCGGGCGCCAGCGAGACCCGGCTCGGTGACGGCGACCGGATCCCGCTCGAACGCTCGGGGCGCAACCCCGAGGTCGAGGAGGTGCTCTCCGCGCTGTCGCTGCTGCTCAACGGTGGGGGTGTCGCCCAGCTGAAGACCATCTCGGTCGAGCTCAACAAGGCCCTCGAGGGCCGGGAGAGCAACGTGAAGTCGGTCCTGGACCAGCTCGACCTCTTCATGGAGCAGCTCGACGACAACAAGGGCGCCATCATCCAGGCGATCGAGAGTCTCAACCGGCTCTCGATCTCGCTCAACGACCAGGAGCGCACCATCAAGTCGGCGCTGGACAACCTGCCCCGGGCCGTCGCATCGATCGACCGGCAGCGCGACGACCTGGTCAAGATGCTCGAGGGGCTGACCGAGCTGAGCGCCGTCGGCACCCAGGTCATCCGCGACTCCAAGGACGCCACGATCGCCAGCCTGGAGTCGCTGGCACCGACGCTCACCAAGCTCGCCGAGACCGGGGACTCGCTGCCCAAGGCGCTGCAGGTCTTCTTGACCTACCCCTTCGTCGACGCGGTCGTGGGCAAGAACCCCGCCCAGGCTCGCAACCTGCACATGGGTGACTACACCAACCTGTCGGTCCAGCTCGACCTCGACCTCTCCGGCAGCAACGGGCTGCCGACCATCCCGGGTCTCCCGGACGAGTGCGCCGAGACGCCGCTGGACCCGATCTGCGACGCGTTGCCGGACCCCAACGAGACCCTCAACGACGTGCAGAAGTGCCTGCGGAGCGGCAACCTGCTCAGCGCCGCCTGCCGGAAGGTCCTCGACGACGTCAACCTGCTGGAGCGACTGCGCGCCCAGTGCAAGAAGCCGGAGAACGCCGACAACCCGGTGTGCAAGTTCGTCAACCAGGTGCCCGACCTGCCGACGATCCCCGACCCGAGCGACCTCCCGATCCCGGTGCCGACGCCGAGCGCCCCGACGATCCCGGTGCCGCCACGTTCCCTCCCTGCCGGTGCCGAGCCTGCCCAGGTCTGCCTCGGGCGCCGGTGGGATCCGGATCGGCGACCGCGGGTGCCGACTTCGAGAGCGACCAGCGCTACGACAGCGAGCTCGCGCCCCTCCTCGTGTGGGGGATGGTGCAGCGATGATCACCCGACGCACCAGGATCCAGCTCGTGATCTTCGCCCTGATCACCATGGTCGGGGTGGCCTACGTCGGTGCGCGCTACGCCCGGCTCGACAGGCTGTTCTTCGACGACACCTACCGGGTGGCGGCCCACTTCGCCGAGTCCGGCGGCATCTTCGAAGGTGCCGCGGTGTCCTACCGCGGGGTCACGGTCGGCCAGGTCGGCGAGCTCGAGCTCACCGACGCCGGTGTCGATGTCATGCTCGACATCGAGAACGACAACAAGGACATCCCCGCCGATGCCAGCGCGATGGTCGCCAACGGCTCGGCCGTCGGTGAGCAGTACGTCGACCTGCTGCCCGAGAGCGACGACGGACCCTTCCTGCGGGACGGCGACGAGATCGCGTTGGAGCGCACCGACACCCCGATCGCGACGACGAAGCTCCTGGTCGACCTCGACCGCACCGTCAACTCGGTGAACAAGAAGAGCCTGACCACCGTGATCGACGAGCTCGGGAAGGCCTTCCAGGGCACCGGTGAGGATCTCGGCCAGATCATCGACACGTCCAACTCGTTCATCCGCACCGCCAACGCCAACTTCGACCTGACCACCGACCTGCTCGAGGACGGCAACGTCGTGCTCTCGACCCAGCTCGACAAGGCCTCGGCGATCCGCAGCTTCGCCAAGGACCTCTCGCTGTTCTCCGACACCCTCGTCCGCTCCGACGAGGACCTCCGCGCGGTGATCGAGGACGGCAGCGCGACTGCCAACCAGCTGCGCACCTTCCTGGAGGAGAACCAGGTCGACCTCGGGGAGCTGATCAACCAGCTGGTCACGACCGGTGAGATCACCGGCAAGAACATCGACGGCGCCGAGACCGTGCTCCTGGTCTACCCCTACGTCGTCGCCGGCGGCTACACCGTGGTCGCCAAGGACCCCGGCAGCGGCCTCTTCGACGCCCACTTCGGACTGATCCTCACCCAGACCCCCGAGGTGTGCACCGCGGGCTACGAGGGCACCGACACCCGGATCCCGCAGGACGGTTCCAACCGGCCCATGAACGAGGACGCGCGCTGCACCGAGCCGGCCTCGCAGTCCAACGCGCGCGGCGGGCAGCACGCGCCCGGCCGCGCCGCGGCGTCGTACCGCGCCCCCGTGGTCGGCACGTACGATCGCGACACAGGCCCGCGTGCGCTACACCGACCGCGGGCCCGACGACGACGTCAGCTACACCGGCGGCGCGGAGTCCATGTTCGGCGAGGAGTCCTGGAAGTGGCTGCTGCTGCAGCCGCTCGCCGAGGACGCGGGGGCAACCCGGGCGGACGCCGGCGCCGGCGACCGACGAGCCCGCTGACGACGACGAGAGCCACCGAGGACATGACTGAGGATCATCCAGGCCACGAGCCTGCCCCCGAGACTGCCGACAGCCCCGGCCCGAGCAAGGCCGACCGGATCAGTCCCCGGCTGAGCCGCGGCATCGCGGTCGTCCTGGCCGGGCTGGCCGTGCTGGCCGCCGTCGCGGTGGTGGTCCAGCTCGTCGTGCTGCAGCCCCGCTTCGAGGAGGTGGCCGCGACCGAGCAGGCGCGGATCGACGCCGTCCGGGTGGCCGAGAAGTTCGCGATCGAGGTCAACAACTACGACTCCGAGACGATCGAGGACTACCAGGGCCGCGTCTCCGAGCTGCTCACCACCAAGTTCGCCGGCGAGTTCGAGCAGGCCATGGGCGACATCGTGTCCTCGGTGGGCGAGGCCGACATGACGTCGAAGGGCGAGGTGATCACCTCGGCGGTCGCCAGCGTCGACCCCGACTCGGCCGACGTCCTCGTCGTCGCCGACGCCGACGTCACCACCGTCTTCGACGACCGCGCCCGGCACTTCCGCTGGGAGGTCTCGCTGGTCAAGGTCGACGGGGCCTGGCTGGTCGACAACTTCAC
The DNA here is from genome assembly GCA_963772415.1 of uncultured Actinomycetota bacterium. GTDB lineage: Bacteria > Actinomycetota > Actinomycetes > Propionibacteriales > Nocardioidaceae > Nocardioides_B. The sequence goes on from CAVYWU010000012.1 coordinate 144,448, forward strand.
CCCGGTCACCTGAGGAGGGAGGAGTCCCGATGAGCAACCAGAACCCGCCCCCCGGAGCCAGCCGACGACGCCGGATCGCCGGCGAGACGCAGGGGCGTCCGCCCCTGGGAGGCCGCCGGGACCGCGGACCCGGCTGAGGCGCCCGAGCCCCCCGCGCGTCCCGGCACGGCACCTGAGCCTGTCACGGAGACCGGGCCACCCCGCAGTGCCTCGGAGCCGGTCCCGCAGTCGGCCACCGAGTCGGAGCAGCTTCCGGTTCCGCCCCGGGAGCAGCGCCGGGTCTCCGGCCGGGTGCTCACAGCTCTCGGGGCAGCCGCGCTGGTCCTGGTCGCGTTCGCCGCGCAGGGCTTCGCCGTCGACGGCCTGGGCCTCGGGGCGTGGCGCACCGTCGACGAACAGACCCAGGTCGAGGCGGCGCGACGGACCGCACCGGCCACGGCCGAGCGCGCTGCGGCGGCGATCCTCTCCTACGGCTACGAGACGCTCGAGGCCGACCGCGACAACGCGGCCTCCTTCATGACCGCCTCCTACCGCGAGGAGTACCTCGACACCTTCGGCCTGGTCCTCGACAACGCACCCGATCTCGAGGCCGACGTCGAGGCGGAGGTGCGGGCCTCGGGCGTGAGCCACGCCGACCCCGACCGGGTCGCCGTGCTGCTCTTCGTCAACCAGACCACGGTGAGCACCGCGAACAACGGCGAGCCGCAGACGGCGCTGAACCGGGTGGTGCTGACGATGCAGCTCTCCGAGAGCGGCTGGCTCGTGGACGACATCACGTCGTACTGAATCACCTCGTCTGAATCACCTCGTACTGACCCTCGTTGCCGGTTACCCGGGCTGACCCTCGTTGGGCAATTACCACGTTCTCGTGGTAATTGCCCGCTTCCCGGAGGGAACTTCCTGCGGGGAGTGCAGGATCACCACGGGAACGTGGTAATTGCCCAAGCCCCGCCCAGCACCCCCACGAAATCCGCCATACCAGGACATAAGCCACCCATCGCGGCCGGATTCGACACTCGGACGGGCTGTGCAGAAGTGCTTGACTCGGGGCTCGGATGCGTTCATGCTTCGTGTGCAGAACGGGGCTGCCTTGGCGAGTTGTGCCCGCGTGCCCGAGCGGCTAAGATCGCTCTTTGCGCCTGTCTTCAGATGCTTCCAGCCTGCCCGGTGAGCTGGTCTGTGGTGGGTCGGCGCAGATGACACCGCGAGCCCTCGGAAGGACCCCCTCTTGGCCGCCTCGCGCAGCACCAAGCCCCGCATTGATCTCAGCCCGCACCGCATCTCTTTCGCAAAGATTTCCGAACCTCTCGAGGTTCCCCGGCTCCTGGACCTCCAGACCACCAGCTTCGACTGGTTGGTCGGCAACGAGGCCTGGCAGGGAGCGGCACAGTCCCGTATCGAGGGTGGCGAGGACGTCTCCCTCAAGTCCGGTCTCCAGGAGATCTTCGAGGAGATCTCCCCGATCGAGGACTTCTCCGGGACCATGTCCCTCTCGTTCGACGACCCGGTCTTCTACGACCCGAAGAACACCGTCGACGAGTGCAAGGAGAAGGACTTCACCTACTCCGCACCGCTCTACGTCTCCGCGGAGTTCACCAACAACGAGACCGGCGAGATCAAGGGCCAGACGGTCTTCATGGGCGACTTCCCGCTCATGACCGACAAGGGCACCTTCGTCATCAACGGCACCGAGCGTGTGGTCGTCTCGCAGCTGGTCCGTTCGCCCGGTGTCTACTTCGAGCGCACCGCCGACAAGACGTCCGACAAGGACATCTACACCGCGAAGATCATCCCCTCGCGCGGCGCCTGGCTCGAGTTCGAGATCGACAAGCGCGACATGGTCGGCGTCCGCCTCGACCGCAAGCGCAAGCAGAACGTCACCGTGCTCCTCAAGGCGCTGCAGGCGATCGCCGAGAAGACCGGCGAGGAGTACGACTACGACGCCGTGATGGCCGATCTGCGCCAGTACGAGTCGATCGCCCTCACCGAGGAGAAGGACCACACCCAGGGTCCCGACGACGCGCTGCTCGACATCTACCGCAAGCTGCGCCCGGGCGAGCCCCCGACGCGCGAGGCCGCGCAGACGCTGCTGGAGAACTACTACTTCAACGGCAAGCGCTACGACCTGGCCAAGGTGGGTCGCTACAAGATCAACAAGAAGCTCGGCGCCGTCGAGGCGTTCGACCAGCAGACGCTGACGATCGCGGACATCGTCTCCGCCATCAAGTTCATCGTCGCGCTGCACGACGGTCAGGCCGAGATGCCGATGCCGGCGGGGACCATCGAGGTCCACGCGGACGACATCGACCACTTCGGCAACCGCCGCATGCGCACGGTCGGCGAGCTGATCCAGAACCAGCTCCGCACCGGCCTGGCGCGGATGGAGCGGGTGGTCCGCGAGCGGATGACGACGCAGGACGTCGAGGCGATCACGCCGCAGTCCCTGATCAACATCCGCCCCGTGGTCGCGGCGCTGAAGGAGTTCTTCGGCACCTCGCAGCTCTCGCAGTTCATGGACCAGACCAACCCGATCGCCGGTCTGACCCACAAGCGTCGGCTCTCGGCCCTCGGCCCGGGTGGTCTCTCCCGTGACCGCGCCGGCTTCGAGGTCCGCGACGTGCACCCCTCGCACTACGGCCGGATGTGCCCGATCGAGACCCCTGAGGGTCCCAACATCGGCCTGATCGGCTCGCTGGCGACGTTCGGGCGGATCAACCCGTTCGGCTTCGTCGAGACGCCGTACCGCAAGGTGGAGAAGGGCAAGGTCACCGACAAGGTCGACTACCTGACCGCCGACGAGGAGGACCGGTTCGTCATCGCGCAGGCCAACGCCGCGCTCGACGACAAGGGCCGCTTCGCCGAGGAGCGGGTGCTCGTGCGCCAGCGCCACGGTGAGGTCGACGTGGTCCCGGCCGACGAGGTCGACTACATGGACGTCTCGCCGCGCCAGATGGTGTCGGTCGCGACCGCCCTGATCCCGTTCCTCGAGCACGACGACGCCAACCGTGCGCTCATGGGTTCCAACATGCAGCGTCAGGCCGTCCCGCTGATCCGCAGCGACGCCCCGCTCGTCGGCACCGGCATGGAGTTCCGTGCCGCCGTCGACGCCGGTGACGTCGTCACCGCGGAAGCGGCCGGCGTGGTCACCGAGGTGTCTGCCGACGCCGTGCAGGTGATGCAGGACGACGGCGTGCACCGCACCTACAAGATGCAGAAGTTCAGCCGCTCCAACCAGGGCACCTGCATCAACCAGCGCCCGCTGGTGTCCGAGGGTCAGCGTCTCGAGGTCGGCAGCCCCATCGCCGACGGTCCGTGCACCGACGAGGGCGAGATGGCCCTCGGCACGAACCTCCTCGTCGCGTTCATGCCGTGGCAGGGTCACAACTACGAGGACGCGATCATCTTGTCGCAGCGCCTCGTGCAGCAGGACGCCCTCACCTCGATCCACATCGAGGAGCACGAGGTCGACGCGCGTGACACCAAGCTCGGCCCCGAGGAGATCACCCGCGACATCCCCAACGTCGGTGAGGAGATGCTGGCCGACCTCGACGAGCGCGGGATCATCCGCATCGGCGCCGAGGTGACGACCGGCGACATCCTGGTCGGCAAGGTGACCCCCAAGGGCGAGACCGAGCTGACCCCCGAGGAGCGCCTGCTCCGCGCGATCTTCGGTGAGAAGGCGCGCGAGGTGCGCGACACCTCGATGAAGGTCCCGCACGGTGAGTCCGGCACGGTCATCGGCGTCCGCGTGTTCGACCGCGAGGACGGCGACGAGCTGCCCCCGGGCGTCAACCAGCTGGTCCGCGTCTACGTCGCCCAGAAGCGCAAGATCTCGGTCGGGGACAAGCTCGCCGGCCGTCACGGCAACAAGGGCGTCATCTCCAAGATCCTGCCGGTCGAGGACATGCCGTTCATGGAGGACGGCACCCCGGTCGACGTGGTGCTCAACCCGCTCGGCGTGCCGGGCCGGATGAACATCGGCCAGATCCTGGAGATCCACCTCGGCTGGCTGGCCAAGCAGGGCTGGCAGGTCGAGGGTGACGACGAGGACTGGAAGAAGCGCCTCATCGCGATCCACGCCGACGCCGCGGAGGCCGACACCAACGTCGCCACCCCCGTGTTCGACGGCGCCCGCGAGGACGAGATCGTCGGGCTGCTCGGCTCGACCCTGCCCAACCGCGACGGCGTGCGCGTGGTCAAGGAGAACGGCAAGGCCAACCTGTTCGACGGCCGCTCGGGAGAGCCTTTCCCGGACCCGGTCTCCGTCGGCTACATGTACATCCTGAAGCTGCACCACCTCGTGGACGACAAGATCCACGCGCGGTCGACGGGTCCGTACTCGATGATCACCCAGCAGCCGCTCGGCGGTAAGGCCCAGTTCGGTGGCCAGCGCTTCGGTGAGATGGAGGTCTGGGCGATGGAGGCGTACGGCGCCGCCTACGCCCTGCAGGAGCTCCTGACCATCAAGTCGGACGACGTGCCGGGTCGCGTGAAGGTCTACGAGGCCATCGTGAAGGGCGAGAACATCCCCGACTCGGGCATCCCCGAGTCGTTCAAGGTGCTCGTCAAGGAGATGCAGTCGCTCTGCCTCAACGTCGAGGTGTTGTCCCAGGACGGCTCCGCGATCGAGATGCGCGACGCGGAGGAAGACGTCTTCCGTGCCGCCGAGGAGCTCGGCATCGACCTGTCCCGCCGCGAGCCCAGCAGCGTCGAAGAAGTCTAGGAAGACGCGGTCGGGGCGTCGCCCCGCCTGACCAGTTCACCTGATCGGGCACCGACGCCCCGCACCGCCCTCTAGTCCACAGACACCAGGATCCAAAAGAACACGAGGAAAGAAGCCACCGTGCTCGACGTGAATTTCTTCGACAAGCTCAAGATCGGCCTGGCCACCGCGGATGACATCCGCACCTGGAGCCACGGCGAGGTCAAGAAGCCGGAGACGATCAACTACCGCACGCTCAAGCCCGAGCGTGACGGTCTCTTCTGCGAGAAGATCTTCGGTCCCACCCGGGACTGGGAGTGCTACTGCGGCAAGTACAAGCGGGTGCGCTTCAAGGGCATCATCTGCGAGCGCTGCGGCGTCGAGGTCACCCGCTCCAAGGTGCGCCGTGAGCGCATGGGGCACATCGAGCTCGCCGCTCCCGTGACCCACATCTGGTACTTCAAGGGCGTGCCGAGCCGACTGGGCTACCTGCTCGACCTGGCGCCGAAGGACCTGGAGAAGGTCATCTACTTCGCCGCCTACATGGTCACCTCGGTCGACGACGAGGCGCGTCACCGCGACCTGTCCTCGCTCGAGGGCAAGATCGGCCTGGAGCGCGAGCGTCTCGAGAAGCGCCGCGACGGTCAGCTCGACGACCGGGCCAAGAAGCTCGAGCAGGACCTGGAGACCCTCGAGGCCGAGGGCGCCAAGGCCGATGCCCGTCGCAAGGTCAAGGACGGCGCCGAGCGGGAGATGAAGCAGATCCGCGACCGGTCCCAGCGCGAGCTGGACCGCCTCGAGGAGGTCTGGACCCGCTTCAAGAACCTCAAGGTCCAAGACCTCGAGGGCGATGAGCTGCTGTACCGCGAGATGAAGAACTGGTTCGGCAAGTACTTCGAGGGCCACATGGGCGCCATGGCGATCCAGAAGCGCCTGCAGTCCTTCGACCTCGACGCCGAGGTCGACTCCCTGCGGGAGACCATCGCGACCGGCAAGGGTCAGCGCAAGGTCCGGGCGCTCAAGCGGCTCAAGGTCGTCGACGCGTTCCGCAAGACCGGCAACAGCCCCGAGGGCATGGTCCTCGACGCCGTACCGGTGATCCCGCCGGACCTGCGTCCGATGGTGCAGCTGGACGGTGGCCGCTTCGCGACCTCCGACCTCAACGACCTGTACCGCCGCGTGATCAACCGCAACAACCGGCTCAAGCGACTGCTCGACCTCGGTGCTCCCGAGATCATCGTCAACAACGAGAAGCGGATGCTCCAGGAGGCCGTCGACTCGCTGTTCGACAACGGTCGCCGCGGTCGCCCGGTCACAGGCCCGGGCAACCGGCCGCTGAAGTCGCTCTCCGACATGCTCAAGGGCAAGCAGGGTCGCTTCCGTCAGAACCTGCTCGGCAAGCGCGTCGACTACTCCGGCCGTTCGGTCATCGTGGTCGGCCCGCAGCTCAAGCTGCACCAGTGCGGTCTGCCCAAGCAGATGGCGCTCGAGCTGTTCAAGCCGTTCGTGATGAAGCGGCTCGTCGACCTCAACCACGCGCAGAACATCAAGAGCGCCAAGCGGATGGTCGAGCGTGCCCGGCCCGTCGTGTGGGACGTCCTCGAAGAGGTCATCACCGAGCACCCGGTGCTGCTGAACCGTGCGCCCACGCTGCACCGGCTCGGCATCCAGGCGTTCGAGCCGCAGCTGATCGAGGGCAAGGCCATCCAGATCCACCCGCTCGTCTGCTCGGCGTTCAACGCCGACTTCGACGGTGACCAGATGGCGGTGCACCTGCCGCTGTCCGCCGAGGCCCAGGCCGAGGCTCGGATCCTGATGCTCTCGACCAACAACATCCTCAAGCCGTCCGACGGCCGGCCGGTCACCATGCCGACCCAGGACATGATCATCGGGTTGTTCTTCCTGACCCGTGACATGGAGGGCGACCTCCCCGGCGACGGGCGTGTGTTCGGCTCCACCGCCGAGGCGGTCATGGCCTTCGACCTGGGCGAGGTCACGCTGCAGAGCTCGATCAGGATCCGGCTCAGCAACGTCGTGCCGGGCCCCGAGGTCCAGACCCCGGAGGGCTGGGAGGCCGGTCAGCCGCTGCTCATGGAGACGACCCTCGGGCGTGCGCTCTTCAACGAGACGCTTCCCGCCGACTACGCCTTCGTCAACTACGAGGTGGGCAAGAAGCAGCTCGGCGTCATCGTCAACGACCTCGCCGAGCGCTACACCAAGGTCGAGGTCGCCGCGGCGCTCGACGCACTCAAGGACGCCGGCTTCCACTGGGGCACCCGCTCCGGTGTCACCGTCTCCATCGAGGACGTCGTCACCCCGCCGCGCAAGGCCGAGATCCTCGAGCAGTACGAAGACCAGGCCAAGAAGGTGCAGATCCAGTTCGAGCGTGGTCTGATCACCGACGACGAGCGTCGTCAGGAGCTCATCGAGATCTGGACGCAGGCCTCCAACGAGGTCGCGGCCGAGCTCGAGACCACCTTCGACAAGATGAACCCGATCTGGATGATGGTCCACTCGGGCGCCCGCGGAAACATGATGCAGGTCCGCCAGATCGCCGCCATGCGCGGCCTGGTGGCCAACCCGAAGGGTGACATCATCCCGCGGCCGATCAAGTCGAACTTCCGCGAGGGCCTGACCGTCCTGGAGTACTTCATCGCCACGCACGGCGCCCGCAAGGGGCTGGCGGACACCGCACTGCGGACCGCCGACTCGGGTTACCTCACGCGTCGTCTGGTGGACGTCTCGCAGGACGTGATCATCCGCGAGGACGACTGCGGGACCGAGCGTGGCCTGCCCAAGAAGATCGGTGTCAAGCTCGACGACGGGCGCGTGGTCAAGGACGAGAACGCCGAGACCGCGGCGTACGCCCGCTCGGCCTCGGTCGAGGTCACCCACCCGACCACCGGGGAGGTGCTCGTCACTTCCGGCGGGGACCTCGGTGACGTCAAGATCGACCAGCTCGTCGCGGCTGGCATCGAGGAGGTGAAGGTCCGGTCGGTGCTCACCTGTGACGCCAAGACCGGCACCTGCGCCAAGTGCTACGGCCGGTCGCTGGCGACCGGCAAGCTGGTCGACATCGGTGAGGCGGTCGGCATCATCGCCGCCCAGTCCATCGGTGAGCCCGGCACGCAGCTGACGATGCGCACCTTCCACACCGGTGGTGTGGCCTCCGCGGACGACATCACGCAGGGTCTGCCCCGCGTGGTCGAGCTCTTCGAGGCCCGTCAGCCCAAGGGTCGCGCGCCGATCACCGAGGCTGCCGGTCGCGTCGAGATCGACGAGACCGACAAGGCCAAGAAGGTGCTGATCACCCCGGACGACGGATCCGAGGTGCAGGAGTACCCGATCAGCAAGCGCTCGCGCATGCTGGTCAGCGACGGTGACCACGTCGAGGTCGGCCAGAAGCTCACCCAGGGCACGGAGGACCCGCAAGAGGTCCTGCGCATCCTGGGCGTGCGACGGGCGCAGGAGCACCTGGTGGACGAGGTCCAGGCGGTGTACCGCAGCCAGGGCGTGCAGATCCACGACAAGCACATCGAGATCATCGTGCGGCAGATGCTGCGCCGTGTCCTCGTGCTGGAGCAGGGCGACACCCACATGCTCCCCTCCGAGCTCGTCGACCGGGTCAAGTTCGAGGAGGAGAACCGTCGGGTCGTCTCCGAGGGCGGCAAGCCCGCAGCGGGCCGTCCGCAGCTCATGGGCATCACCAAGGCGTCGCTGGCCACGGAGTCGTGGCTCTCGGCGGCGTCCTTCCAGGAGACCACGCGCGTCCTCACCGACGCGGCGATCCACGGCAAGTCCGACTCGCTGCGCGGTCTGAAGGAGAACGTGATCATCGGAAAGCTGATCCCGGCCGGCACCGGTCTGGAGCGGTACCGCAACATCCGGGTCGAGCCGACCGAGGAGGCGCGTGCCAACGCGTACTCCGTGACCGGCTACGGCGACTACGACTACGACTTCGGGCAAGCCGGAGGCCAGGCCGTAGCGCTGGACGACTTCGACTTCGGTTCCTACCAGTCGTGAGCTCTGCTCACGCCCGGTAGCCAGGAACCAGATCGAGCAGGACACGACCCGCCCCACGTTCGCGTGGGGCGGGTCTTGTCGCGTCGAGGCCGGTCGCGTCGAGGACCACGCCCAGCCGGGCGGCCGCCCTGTGCGAACCTCTGCGTGTGGAAGCGACCTACGCGGCGACGATCGGCACGGCCCGGGTGGTCTTCCGGGCCCTCGGCCTGCGCCTGGAGGTCGAGGGCGACGAGCGCGTGCCGAGCACGGGACCCGTGGTGCTGGCGAGCAACCACGTCAGCTTCTTGGACTTCCTGCTCGTCGGGCTGGCGGCTCGGAGCAGCCGCCGCAACGTGCGCTTCCTGGCCCGGCACGAGGTGTGGGGCAACCCGCTCGTGGCGCGCGCCATGGACGCCATGGGGCACGTGCCCGTGGACCGCACGGCACCCGCAGCGGCGTACCTGCACGCGCGCGCGCTGCTCCGAGGAGGTGAGGCGGTCGGGGTGTTCCCGGAGGGTGGGGTGAGCACGTCCTTCACGGTGCGCGCGCTGCTGCCGGGTGCGGTCGCCCTGGCGCAGGAGACGGGGGCGCCGCTGCTGCCGTTGGCCATCTGGGGGCCGCAGCGGATCGCGACCGCTCTGCACCGGCCCGACCTCCGCCGCAACCGGCCGGTCTCGATCCGCGTCGGGACGCCCTACACCGTGCCGACCGCCGCGGACCGCACCGAAGAGGTGCGCCGGCTCGGCAGCACCCTGCAGGGCCTGGTCGACGGCCTCCAGCGTCGCCCGGTCCACCGGCCGCGGGCCGGTGAGCAGCCCTGGTGGCACCCCGCGCACCTCGGGGGAGGGGCACCCACACCGGACCGGGCCCGCGAGCTCGAGCGCAGCGTGCACCCGCGGGCCGTCGAGCCGATCTGGTTGCCGCGCGGCGTGGGGGAGGGCGGCTAGCTCGGAGAGGTTGTCAGGGCTGTCGGGTCGGGTGCCGGTGGGTGAGGGCCATCCGGTCCTCGACGGCGACCCGGTGGTGGTGTGGCTGGAGCACGCCGGGTGTGTCCTCGGTGGCGGTGCTGATCGGGTCGACCAGCTTGTTGAGACCCCGCGCGACGGGGGAGGCGGACAGTGCGAGCGCGAGCAGCACGGCGGTGCCGGTGATGAGCAGGAACGCGGTGACCTCGTCGCTGCTGACCAACGAGCCGACGCCGGCGTACTGGGCCGCCTTCACGAAGAAGCCGTGGCACAGGTAGACCACCAGGCTGGCCGCGCCGAGCGGGGTGAACCAGCGCTGCGAGCGGGGGATCAGGGCCAGCGCGCTCAGGGCCAGCAGTCCGGCCACGACCAGCATGCCGAGGCGGCCCGCGAGACCCTGCCACAACGGGACGCCCATGGCGTCGTAGGAGGAGCGCCAGTAGAGCCACTCGTTGCTCAGTGGCTCCGAGACGAGGACGGCCACGACGAAGGCCAGGCCGAGCGCGGTGGCGGCGACCACCCGGACGCGGGGACGGGCCAGCCAGTCGAACTGGTCGCGGGTGGCGGTCAGGCCGAGCACGAAGAAGGGCAGCAACCCGCTCGCGCGGGACACGTCGAGGACCGAGCTCTCGATCAGGCCGCCGAGGAGGCTGATGCCGACCGCGACGATCATCGGCTGCGGGACCCGGAGCAGGAGCGGGGTGGCCAGTCGCCACAGGAACAGCACCGCGAGATACCACATCGGCCAGTGCGGGTTGAGGAACAGCGGGTCACTGCCCAGCGACTCGCCGCCCACGACCACGCGGAAGAGGGCCAGCAGCGCCTCGAAGACGAGGTACGGCGCGGCGACCGTGGTCATCAGCCTGCGGACGTGGCTGCGGGTCAGGCGGAAGCTGCGCGAGAGGTAGCCGGTGACGATGACGAACGCGGGAACGTGCCAGGCGTAGAGGAAGGTGTAGGCCGGGAAGTGCGACGGGGCATTCGGCATCAGCACCCAGGCGTGCCCGATCACGACCAACATCACCAGCAGGAGCTTGGCATTGTCGAAGAACGGGTCGCGTGAGCCGGTCGACCGCGCGTGACGGGTGGGCGCGGCAGGGCCGGGTGCGCTGGTGGAGCTCATCGTCCTCGGGAGTTTCGACGGCAGGGTCACCCTGAAGTCTCCCCATGGCCCGGCCCCGCGAAACGATCAGGAGCGCGGTGTGGTCCGCCTCACCGCGAGGTGCGGCGCAGGCTCACGGGCCGACGCATGCGACGCGCCGCGAGCACCACGACGGGGACCAGCAGGCCCAGCCACCACAGACCGACGCCGCTGACCAGGTCGGCCACGCTCGCCTGGAGGTCCAGGGCCCGCTCGACGACGGGATCGCCGGCGTCGGCGCCGCCGAGGACCCGGATCTCCCATGCGCCGTACCAGGCGACGTAGCTGCCGACCGCGACGAGCAGCACCCCGACGAGGCGCCCGGTCCAGCGCCCGGTGCGCCGGAGTCCGGCGACGATCGACCCGCGTGCGAGTGCCACCGCCACCGCGGCCACGGTGACGACCGTGCCCATCCCGACGGCGTAGGCGCCGAAGAGCAGCAGTCCCTCGCCCGTCGAGCCGGCCCGGAACGCCGAGACGACGACGGCGAGGAACGGTGCGATGGTGCAGGTCAGCGAGGCGGCGGCGTAGCCGATGCCGTAGAGGAGCACCGGTCCGAAGCCACGCCGCACCTGGGTGCCACGCACCCGGAGGCCCAGCCCGGGCAGGGTGCGCCCGGCGAGCAGCCACAGCCCTGCGACCGCCAGCGTGACGCCGAGGACGAGCGTCACCCAGGGCAGGTGTTGCTGCGCGGACGAGGCCACCGGGCTGATCACCAGCCCGAAGAACAAGAAGACCGCGACGAAACCGATGGTCATCACCGTCGAGGTGGACAGTGCCCGGGCGAGCGCCCGGCCGCGGGTGGGTGAGTCGTCGCCCAGAACCAGCAGGCTGAGGTACGCCGGGAGCAGCGCGAAGCCGCACGGGTTGACCGCCGCGACCAGCCCCGCCGAGTAGGAGAGCAGCAGGGAGGAGGTGTCCACGAGGGCTCAGCCGGCTAGTGCGGCGACCTGGTCGGCCAGGTCGTCGGCCCCGCCGTAGCCCGCCTCGAGTGCGACGTTCCCCGCGGCGTCCAGCAGGACGAACGAGCTCTGCTCGACCACACCGAAGTGCCGCCAGACCGAGCCGTCGACGTCCGTCAGGTGGATCGGTCCGGCGACGTCGTCGGCGAAGCCGGCGATGGCCGAGGCGTCGTCGAGCGAGCCGACGCCCACCACGCTGACCTTGTCTCCGTAGCGCGCCTCGATGTCCTGCACCTCGGGGATCTGACCGCGACAGGTCGGGCACCACGGCGCCCAGAACCACAGCAGCACCGGCTTGCCGGCCAGGCTGGCTCCGGAGAAGGGCTGCCCGTCCACGGTCTCGGCGCGGAACTGCAGGGAGGCCGGAACGGCGGTGCGCGGCGGCTCGGAGGTCTCCTCGCCGGCCGTCTCCGGAGACCGCTCCGGCTCCTCGGCCTCGCCGCCGGCTCCCGACGACTCTGCCTCCTCGGGTGAGGAAGCGCTCACCGAGGGCGATGCCTCGCCGGCAGCCTCCTCGACAGTGCCGCCGCCGTCCGCGCCGCAGCCGGCGACGACAAGCAGGCTGGCGGCGATCAGGGCACGACGTCTCACACAGGCTCCTCGACTAGGGGTGACCACCATCCTGCCGGGTGCCCGGTGCGCGCCCCGGTCCCAACCCTTACGGATGGGTGACGGCTGCCTCTGCGACGACGCCCTAGGATCGTGCCCATGTCCTCGGATGCCGCCACGCCCAAGCGGCAGCGCGTCGCCGCCTACGCGCTGATCGAGCGCGACGACGAGGTGCTCCTGACCCGGATGTCCGAGCGCACCCGGATCCCCGGTCGATGGACCCTGCCCGGTGGCGGCATCGACCACGGCGAGGACCCGCGGGCGGCCCTGGTCCGAGAGGTGCAGGAGGAGACCGGGCTGCACGTCGAGCCCGGCGACCTTGCCGACGTGCACAGCTCACATTTCACCGGGCCGCGATCGGACGGCCTGGTCGAGGACTACCACGGCATCCACCTGATCTTCCGGGCGAGCATCAGGCCCGAGTCCCTCGACGTCGAGCCGCACGTGGTCGAGGTGGAGGGGTCGACCGACCTCGCGGCATGGGTGCGGGTGGGCGAGGCACTCGACCTCGACCTGCTCTCCGCGGCTCGCTACGCCCTCACCGAGCAGAAGAGGAGCAGCTGATGCACCAGCCCGCGAACCCCGAGGCCGTCTTCACCTACGGCGCCCCGCTGCTCAAGTTCGGGCCCGGCTCCTCCGACGAGATCGGTCACGACCTGTCCGGCTACGGGGTGCGGCGCGTGCTCGTCGTGACCGACCCGGGCGTGGCCGCGACCGGGCACCCCCAGCGGGTCGCGGACCAGATGGCCACGTTCGGCATCGACGCGCAGGTCTACGACGGTGCGCGGGTCGAGCCGACCGACGCGAGCCTCCAAGAGGCCGTCGACCACGCCCGGTCCACCGGACCCTGGGACGCCTTCGTGGCCGTCGGCGGAGGCTCGGCGATCGATACCGCCAAGGCCGTGGACCTGATGTGCACCAACCCCGGCGAGATCCTCGACTACGTCAACGCCCCCGTGGGCGGCGGGCGGGCTCCCGAGCACCCGCTGGCCCCGTTGGTCGCCGTACCCACCACGACCGGGACGGGCAGCGAGAGCACCACCATCTGCGTCCTCGACGTGGTCGCCCAGCGGGTCAAGACCGGGATCAGCCACCCGCGGCTGCGACCCACGCTCGCCGTCGTCGACCCGCGGCTCACCCTCACCCAGCCGGCCGGTGTCACGGCGGCCGCGGGGATGGACATCTTGTGCCACGCCCTGGAGTCGTGGACGGCCCGGCCCTTCTCCGCCTACGAGCGCAAGCAGCCCGACCAGCGGGTGCCCTACTGCGGCGCCAACCCGATCGCCGACATGTGGGCCGAGCGCGCCCTCACCCTGCTCGCGGCGTCGTTCCGGGCCGCCGTCCTCGACGGGGACGACGAGGACGCCCGTGAGCAGATGTCGCTGGCGGCCACCTTCGCAGGGATGGGCTTCGGCAACGCCGGCGTGCACATCCCGCACGCCAACGCCTACCCGGTCGCCGGGCAGGTGCGCGACTTCCACCCGGTCGGCTACCCCGACGACCACGCGATGGTGCCGCACGGCATGGCGGTCGCCCTGACCGCGCCGGAGGCTTTCCGCTTCACCTTCGACGCGGACCCGTCCCGGCACATCCGTGCCGCCGAGCTGCTCGCACCCACAGCGGAGCGGACCCGAGAGCTGCGCGATTTCCTGCCGAGCGTGCTGGCCGAGCTGATGCGCGACATCGGGCTGCCCAGCGGGCTCGCGGAGGTCGGGTTCGACACGTCCGACGTGCCGGCGCTGGTCGAGGGCGCGCTCAAGCAGCAACGACTCCTCGCCACCGCACCCAAGGACGTGACCGAGGGCGATCTCGAGGGCGTCCTGGCTGCGTCGCTGGAGAACTGGTGAACGCGCGGACCTGGTTCTGGATCGCGGTCACGCTCTTCGCCGGGCTGGTCGCCTGGTCCGCTCGCGCCCTTCCCGCGCAGGTGCCCGTCCACTTCGGTCTCGGCGGCGAGGCTGATCGCTTCGCGAGCCGGTCCCAGGCGGTGTTCGAGGCCAGCGTGATCGGCTCTGGAGTCGCCCTGGTCTTCTCCCTGACCGACCTGCTGGTGCGCCGCGGCCCGCTCTCCCTGGTCAACGTGCCGCACAAGGCCTACTGGACGACGCCCGAGCGCGAACCGAGGCTGCGGCAGATGATCGCCCACGACACATGGGTGATCGGCACGCTGACGATGCTGCTGCTGATCGGGGTCGAGCTCCAGATCGTCGCGGTGGCCGACCAGCCCGACCCCCGGCTGGGGCCGTGGGTGTGGGCGATGGTCGCTGCTTATCTCGTCGCCGTCGCGGGCTACGCGATCTTCATGCAGGTCACGCGCTACCGCCCGGAGGAGCGTTGAGCACGCGCGAGGGAGTGCCCGACGGCACGGCCGCGGTCCTGGCGGCGTTGCGGCGCGAGCGGGTCGGCGACGTGGACGCGTCGTCGCTCGCCCGTGCGACGTACGCCTCCGACGCCTCGCTCTACCGGGTGCCGCCGATGGCCGTCGTGCGCCCGCGCGACGTCGACGAGCTGCTCATGACGGTCGCCGTGGCGCGCGAGACGGGGACGCCGCTCACCATGCGCGGCGCTGGTACGTCGATCGCCGGCAACGCGGTGGGGCCCGGCCTCGTCGTCGACACGAGCAAGCACCTCAACCGGGTCCGAGCAGTCGATGCCGACGCCGGCACGGCCGAGGTCGACCCCGGCGTCGTGCACGCGACACTCCAACGCGCCGCAGCCCCGCACGGACTGCGCTTCGGCCCCGACCCGTCCACGCACACCCGTTGCACCATCGGCGGGATGATCGGCAACAACGCCTGTGGGTCGCGGGCGCTCGGCTACGGCCGCACCTCGGACAACGTGATGGACCTCGACGTGGTCACTGGCGGCGGCGAGCTGATCCGGAACGCAACCGCCCCCACGAGCCTGGCCGGAGGCGCACTCGACCAGCTGGTCGCCGACCACCTCGGCACGATCCGGACGACGTTCGGCCAGTTCCCGCGGCAGGTCTCCGGTTACGCGCTCGAGCAGCTGCTCCCCGAGCGCGGCAGGCGCTTCGACCGCTTCGTGGTGGGCAGCGAGGGCACGCTCGCGGTCGTCCTCGGCGCCACCGTCCGTCTCGTCCGGAACCCCGCCTGGCGTGCGCTGGCGGTGCTCGGCTACCCCTCGATGGCCGAGGCCGCCGACGACGTGCCCGGGCTGCTCGGGCACCCCCTGGTCGCGTGCGAGGGCCTCGACGACCGCATCGTCGGCGTGGTCCGCGAGCGTCGGGGCGGCGTTCCCGACCTGCCCCGCGGCAGCGGCTGGCTGTTCGCCGAGGTCACGGGTGACACCGAGGCCGAGGCGCGTGCTCTCGCGGAGGCGGTCGCGGCCGATGCGACGGTCGTCGGCCACCGCATCGTCACCGACCCGGTCGAGCAGGCCGCGCTGTGGCGGATCCGGGAGGACGGCGCCGGTCTGGCCGCGCGCAGCCTGTCCCGACCGGCCCACGCGGGCTGGGAGGACGCCGCCGTGCCCCCGGACCGACTCGGTGCCTACCTGCGCGACTTCGAGGCGCTGCTCCGCGGCCACGGACTCGACGGTGTGCCCTACGGCCACTTCGGGGACGGCTGCGTGCACGTGCGGATCGACTTCGGCCTGCGCGAGAGCGACGGCCCTGCCGCCTTCCGCCGTTTCCTCGACGAGGCCGCCGCCCTGGTGGCCTCCTACGGCGGCACCCTCTCGGGCGAGCACGGCGACGGCCGGGCGCGATCCTCCCTGCTCGGCGCGATGTACGCCCCCGACGTGCTCGACCTGTTCCGGCGGGCCAAAGCGATCTGCGACCCGCAGGGGATCCTCAACCCCGGCGTCCTGGTGGACCCACGCCCCGCCGAGGCCGACCTCAAGCTCGCCGGACCGCTGCGGGAGCCTCCGCGTGCGCTGCGGTGGGCCCACGACCGGGGGTCCGTGATCGACGCGGTGCACCGCTGCACCGGCGTCGGCAAGTGCCTGGCCCCGCCCCAGGGCAGCGTGATGTGCCCGTCCTTCGAAGCCACCAGGGACGAGAAGGACTCCACGCGGGGCCGCGCACGGGTGCTCCAGGAGATGGTCGACGGCCGGCTCGTCGGCGACGGCTGGCGCTCGCAGGAGGTGCACGACGCCCTCGACCTCTGCCTGGCCTGCAAGGCCTGCAGCAGCGACTGCCCCACGGGGATCGACATGGCGACCTACAAGGTCGAAGCGCTGCACCAGCGCTACCGACGTCGGCTGCGTCCGCGAAGCCACTACACCCTCGGCGCGCTGCCGCGCTGGCTGCGGCTCTCGCCCTCAGCCCGGCTCGCCGCGTGGTTGCTGTCGAGCCCCCTCGTGCAGCGGCTCGCGAAGTCGGCGGCCGGGGTCGACCATCGCCGCCGGATCCCGGTGCCGGCCGCGAAGAGCGCCCGGCAGTGGGTACGCCGGAACCGACCAGCACACCCGCGTCCCGACGTCGTCATCTGGACCGACACCTTCACCGAGCACTTCACGCCTGACAACGCCCGTGCGGCCGTCGCCGTGCTGGAGGCGGCCGGGCTCACCGTGAGCTTCGTGGGGGAGAGGGTCTGCTGCGGCCTGACCTGGGTCAGCACCGGGCAGCTCGGCGCCGCCCGGCGCGAGATGCGGCGCACACTCGACGCGCTGCACCCCTACGTCGAGCGCGGGATCCCGGTGCTGGCGCTGGAGCCTTCGTGCCTGGCGACGCTGCGCGCCGACGTCGCCGAGCTGCTGGACGACCCCCGTGCCGCTGAGGTCGCCGCGCACACCTACACCCTCGCCGAGCTGCTCACCGGGCTCGACGGCTGGACCCCACCGGACCTGACCGGCGTCGAGGTGGTCGCGCAGCCGCACTGCCACCACCACAGCGTGCTGGGGTGGGAGGCCGACGCCGCGTTGCTCACCCGCGCCGGCGCGCGACTCACCCGGGTGGACGGATGCTGCGGACTGGCCGGCAACTTCGGGGTCGAGCAGGGCCACTACGAGGTCTCGGTGGCTGTGGCGGAGGCACACCTGCTCCCGGCCGTGCTCGGTGCGGGAGAGAGCGCCGTCGTGCTCGCGGACGGGTTCTCCTGCCGCACCCAGCTCGACGACCTGGCCGGCGTACGCTCGCAGCATCTCGCCGAGCTGTTGGCCGACAGGCTCGCGCACGAGCGTCGCGCCGCTGAAGCCGCGGCAAAGGCCCCATAGCGCACGCTCTCCGGGGCCGTTTTGACCCCGCTACGGCGAGCCGGTAATCTCTTTCATCGTGCCTGGGTCAGCCAGGCCATCATGCGTGCTCCCGCCCGTCGAGGAGGCCGCATGACTGCGTGAGCAGCATCCTCCAGGCTCCGCCGCCCACTTGGAAAAACCGGTCGGTGTGCCATGGGCAGGGCGACACGCCCGACCGCGGGGGTGAGCGCAGGCAGAACGACCCACGCACCATCAGCATCAATTCAGCAGCAACCCAGAAGCAGACTCAGTCTCGAAAGCGAAGGGGAACCACGCGGTGCCCACGATCAACCAGCTGGTCCGCAAGGGCCGCCAGGACAAGGTGTCGAAGAACAAGACGCCGGCCCTGAAGGGGTCTCCTCAGCGGCGCGGCGTGTGCACGCGTGTCTACACGACCACCCCGAAGAAGCCGAACTCCGCGCTCCGCAAGGTCGCCCGTGTGCGCCTGTCGAGCGGTATCGAGGTCACCGCCTACATCCCCGGTGTCGGCCACAACCTCCAGGAGCACTCGATCGTGCTCGTCCGCGGCGGCCGGGTGAAGGACCTTCCCGGTGTCCGCTACAAGATCATTCGCGGTTCGCTCGACACGCAGGGCGTGAAGAACCGCAAGCAGGCTCGCAGCCGTTACGGCGCGAAGAAGGAGAAGAGCTGATGCCGCGCAAGGGTCCCGCCCCGAAGCGTCCGATCGACGTCGACCCGGTCTACGGCAGCCAGGTCGTCACCCAGCTGGTCAGCAAGGTCCTCAAGGACGGCAAGAAGCAGACCGCTCAGCGGATCGTCTACGGCGCCCTCGAGGGCTGCCGCGACAAGACCGGTTCCGACCCGGTGGTGACGCTCAAGCGCGCGCTCGACAACGTCAAGCCGGCTCTCGAGGTCCGCAGCCGCCGCGTCGGTGGCGCGACCTACCAGGTCCCCGTCGAGGTGCGCGGCACCCGCTCGATGACGCTGGCGCTGCGCTGGCTCGTCGGCTACTCCGCCGCCCGCCGTGAGAAGACCATGGCCGAGCGCCTCATGAACGAGATCCTCGACGCCTCCAACGGCCTCGGTGCCGCGGTGAAGCGTCGCGAGGACACCCACAAGATGGCCGAGTCCAACAAGGCCTTCGCTCACTACCGCTGGTGACGAACGCATCCGGTGCGGCGGGGGACATCCCGCCCGCCCCGGACTGAGCCGCTCCGCGGCCCACCAGTACCACGCACGAACCGATCCGAGGGAACTCCAGTGGCTGTCGACATCACCACCGACCTCAACAAGGTCCGCAACATCGGCATCATGGCGCACATCGACGCCGGCAAGACCACCACCACCGAGCGGATCCTGTTCTACACCGGCATCTCCTACAAGATCGGTGAGGTCCACGACGGCGCTGCCGTGATGGACTGGATGGAGCAGGAGCAGGAGCGCGGCATCACGATCACGTCGGCCGCGACGACCTGCTGGTGGAAGGACCACCAGATCAACATCATCGACACCCCCGGTCACGTTGACTTCACCGCCGAGGTCGAGCGCTCGCTGCGCGTCCTCGACGGGGCCGTCGCCGTGTTCGACGGTGTCGCGGGTGTCGAGCCCCAGACGATGACCGTGTGGCGCCAGGCCAACAAGTACTCCGTCCCCCGGATGTGCTTCGTCAACAAGCTCGACCGCACCGGTGCCGACTTCTTCCGCTGCGTCGACATGATGGTCGACCGCCTCAACTCCACCCCGCTGGTCCTCCAGCTCCCGATCGGTGCCGAGTCCGACTTCCTCGGTGTCGTCGACCTGGTCGGCATGCGCGCGCTGACCTGGCGCGGCGAGACGACGATGGGTGAGGACTACGAGGTCGAGGAGATCCCCGCCGCCATGGCCGAGCAGGTCGCCGAGTGGCGTGAGCGCTTCCTCGAGACGCTGGCCGAGGCCGACGACGACATCATGGAGATGTACCTCGAGGGCGAGGAGCCCTCGCTGGAGCAGCTCGAGGCCGCGATCCGCCGCGCCACCCTGGCCGACAAGCTCAACCCGGTCCTGTGCGGCACCGCCTTCAAGAACAAGGGCGTCCAGCCACTGCTCGACGCGGTCGTGCGGTACCTGCCCTCGCCGCTCGACATCGACGGCATCCAGGGCCACGACGTCAAGGACGAGGAGAAGGTCATCGTCCGGCAGCCCTCCGACGACGAGCCCTTCTCCGGCCTGGCCTACAAGATCGCCGCCGACCCGCACCTGGGCAAGCTGACCTACGTGCGCGTCTACTCCGGCAAGCTCGAGGCCGGCTCGACCGTGGTCAACTCGGTCAACGGCCGCAAGGAGCGGATCGGCAAGGTCTACCAGATGCACGCCAACAAGCGTGAGGAGATCGCGTCGGTCGGCGCCGGCCAGATCGTCGCCGTCATGGGTCTGAAGGACACCAAGACCGGCCACACCCTGAGCGACCCGAGCAACCAGGTCATCCTGGAGTCGATGACGTTCCCGGCCCCGGTGATCGAGGTCGCGATCGAGCCCAAGACCAAGGGCGACCAGGAGAAGCTCGGCACCGCGATCCAGCGTCTCTCCGACGAGGACCCCACCTTCACCGTCAAGGCGGACGAGGAGACCGGTCAGACGATCATCGCCGGCATGGGCGAGCTCCACCTGGAGATCCTGGTGGACCGGATGAAGCGCGAGTTCCGCGTCGAGGCCACCGTCGGCAAGCCGCAGGTCGCCTACCGCGAGACCATCCGCAAGAAGGTCGAGAAGCACGGCTACACCCACAAGAAGCAGACCGGCGGGTCGGGCCAGTTCGCGAAGGTGCAGATCAGCCTCGAGCCGAACCTCGACCCCGAGACCGGCTCCGGTGCGGGCTACGAGTTCGTCAACAACGTGTCCGGTGGTCGCGTCCCGAAGGAGTACATCCCCTCGGTCGACCAGGGTGGCCAGGAGGCCATGGAGTTCGGCGTGCTGGCCGGCTACCCGATGGTGGATGTGAAGTTCACCCTCGAGGACGGCGCCTACCACGACGTGGACTCCTCCGAGCTGGCCTTCAAGATCGCCGGGAACCAGGCGTTCAAGGAGGCCGCGAGGATGGCCAAGCCGGTCCTGCTCGAGCCGATGTTCGCCGTCGAGGTCACCACCCCGGAGACCTTCCTGGGCGACGTGATCGGTGACATCAACTCGCGGCGTGGACAGGTCCAGTCCATGTTCGAGCGGTCGGGCGACCGGGTCGTCGAGGCCCTCGTTCCGCTGTCCGAGATGTTCGGGTACGTTGGCGATCTGAGGTCCAAGACCTCCGGTCAGGCGTCGTACTCGATGGAGTTCGACTCGTATGCCGAGGTTCCTGGGAACGTGGCCGACGAGATCATCAAGAAGGTCCGCGGCGAGTAGTTCCGTCGGGCATCACAATCAGCAACGAGTCATAGAAATCTAGCTAGGAGGAGCCCCAAGTGGCTAAGGCGAAGTTCGAGCGGACTAAGCCGCACGTCAACATCGGAACCATTGGTCACATCGACCACGGCAAGACGACGTTGACCGCAGCGATCACCAAGGTGCTGCACGACAAGTACCCGAACCTGAACGAGGCCTCGGCCTTCGATCAGATCGACAAGGCTCCCGAGGAGCGTCAGCGCGGCATCACGATCTCGATCGCGCACGTCGAGTACCAGACCGAGCAGCGTCACTACGCTCACGTCGACTGCCCGGGGCACGCCGACTACATCAAGAACATGATCACCGGTGCGGCCCAGATGGACGGCGCGATCCTCGTGGTCGCCGCCACCGACGGCCCGATGCCCCAGACGCGTGAGCACGTGCTGCTCGCCCGCCAGGTCGGCGTCCCGGCGATCGTCGTCGCGCTCAACAAGTGCGACATGGTCGACGACGAGGAGCTCATCGAGCTCGTCGAGATGGAGGTGCGCGAGCTCCTCTCCGAGTACGAGTTCCCGGGCGACGACATCCCTGTGGTCCGCGTTGCTGCCTTCCCGGCGCTCCAGGGCGACGAGAAGTGGGGCGAGTCGATCCTCGAGCTCATGAACGCCGTCGACGAGTCGATCCCGCAGCCCGAGCGCGAGGTCGACAAGCCGTTCCTCATGCCCGTCGAGGACGTCTTCACGATCACCGGTCGTGGCACCGTCATCACCGGTCGCATCGAGCGCGGCATCGTCAAGGTCAACGAGACCGTCGACCTGATCGGCATCCGTGAGGTCAAGCAGACGACCACCGTCACCGGTGTCGAGATGTTCCGCAAGCTCCTCGACGAGGGCCAGGCGGGCGAGAACGTCGGCCTGCTCCTCCGCGGCACCAAGCGCGAGGACGTCGAGCGCGGCATGGTCGTGATCAAGCCGGGCACCACGACTCCCCACACGGAGTTCGAGGCCTCGGTCTACATCCTGTCGAAGGAGGAGGGCGGCCGGCACACGCCGTTCTTCAACAACTACCGGCCGCAGTTCTACTTCCGCACGACGGACGTGACCGGCGTCGTGACCCTCCCCGAGGGCACCGAGATGGTCATGCCGGGCGACAACACCGACATGTCCGTGACGCTGATCCAGCCGATCGCCATGGAGGACGGCCTCCGCTTCGCGATCCGTGAGGGTGGCCGCACCGTCGGTGCCGGCCGCGTCACCAAGATCAACAAGTAAGAGCACGAACGGCCCCCGGCGCCCTTGGCGCCGGGGGCCGTTCTGTTTCCTGCGCGTGGCTGGCTTCCAGGCGTTCCCCGCCGGGCGAGGTCTGCGGATGCGGGTGCGCTGAGGTCAGGGTGGCCGAAGGGTCAGTTCGTCTCCCTCCCCTGCAAGCTCCTCCGCGTGACGAACGGACCCCTCGGCCTTGGGGTGCCTGGCCGGGTATGCGCGAGGCTGCGCTTCCAGTGGCTGGGTTCGTCACAGGCTTGCTGACCTCGACATCGACCAGAAGGATGCAGCCATGACGCAGGGAGTCCGCCCCGCCCGCCCGCACACCGGGCTCACCGAGGACGGCCGCCGCATCCGCGAGGTGCTCACCTACAGCCGCCGCGGCAGCCGGCTCTCCGACGCGCAGGCGGACGTCTGGTCGCGCCGGGCCGGGGAGTGGTGGGTGCCCGACGAGGCGGTTGACGCCCCGGACTTCTCCTGGAGCAGGTGGTTCGGGCGCGAGGCCCCGCTGATCGTCGAGATCGGATCCGGGATCGGTGAGGCCACCGTGGCCTTGGCGGCGGCCAGGCCCGACCACGACGTGCTCGCCTTCGAGGTCTGGCGACCCGGCGTCGCCGAGACGTTCCACACCCTGGAGCGAGCCGGTATCGAGAACGTGCGGTTGATCAGCGTGGACGCCGTCTGGTCGATGACGCACCTGTTCGCACCGGGGTCCCTGGCGGAGCTGTGGACCTTCTTCCCGGATCCGTGGCCCAAGCAGCGACACCACCGTCGCCGCCTGGTCAATGCGGAGTTCGCCGCCCTCGCCGCTTCGCGGCTGCGACCCGGTGCGCTCTGGCGGTTGGCGACCGACTGGGACGACTACGCCGACCAGATGGCCGACGTGCTCGGTGCCGAGCCGCTGCTTGAAGGCGGCCGCACCGGCCGGTGGCCCGACCGGCCGCAGACGCGCTTCGAGCGACGCGGGCTGCGGGAGGACCGGCCGCCGGTCGACCTCACCTACTGCCGGGTCTGAGCCCCTGGCGACCGGTCGTGCAGCGACCGGATCACGGGGCGGCTGGCCCCCCAGGCGCCCATCAGGACCATCCCGGCGCCGAACGAGGCCGAGGTGGTGATCACCGAGGTGGTCGCGGCCAGCCAGCCGAAGAGCGGCATCGCGAGCGGCATCAGGCTGTAGTCCGAGAGCATCGTCAGGGACGAGACGCGGCCCATCTGGTCGCCGCGGACCACACGCTGGAACGACGCCGAGATCAGCACAGACGCCCAGCCGGCGGTGACACCGATGATCAGCGCGCCACCGATCGTCGCGGGCAGCCACGGGAGCCCGAGTGCGGCGATGGCCGCGCCCTGGGCGATCAGGGAGAGGAAGCCCGACATCGCCGAGCGGCCTGGCCGTAGCCGCATCGCGGCGAGCGCGCCCACCGCGGCCCCGGCGCCCACGCACGCGTTGGCTGCTCCGACGACACCGGCGCCCCAGCCGGAGGTGTCCGCCCTCAGCGCCACCCCCAGCGCGAGGGCGGGGCCCACGAAGAGGTTCAGCCCGGAGATCGCCAGCACGAACGTGCGCACCGTCTGGTCGCCGCGCACGTAGACGAGGCCACTGCGGATCGCGCGCAGCACAGGCTCGCCCGCATTGCGAGGGAGCGGGAAGCGAGGACGCAGCACCACCGCGATCACCCCCGAGACCACCAGGAACCCGAGAGCGTCGACCACCATCGCGGTGGCCAGGCCGTGGACGGCAGCGATCCAACCGCCGAGGGCCGAGCCGATGAACACACCGGCGCGACGTACCACCTGGAACAGCCCGCCCAGCGTGGCCAGGTCCTCGGATCGCACCATCTGACGTGGCATCGTGCTGGTCGCTGGGAGGTAGAAGGCGTCCGCGGCTCCGAACGTGCAGGCCACCGCGATGAGCAGCGGCACCGGGGCCACGCCGGCGTTCCAGAGCGCAGCCCCGGCCAGGAGGGTCGCGATCCGGACCGCGTTGGCGGCGACCAGGACGGCCCGTGTGCTCAGCCTGTCGGCGACACTGCCGCCGACGAGCAGCAGCACGGCCTGCGGTGCCATCCCGATCGCGACGATGACGCCTGCGACCGCCGGCGTGGCCACGGTGACGGCGGCCCAGGCGAGGCCGACCAGCCAGACGCTGTCGCCGACGAAGGCGAAGAACGAGGCCAGCGCCCAGACCCACACCACCGCGTCGCGCGTCGGGGGCGGCAAGGCGGTGGCGTGCCCCTCCCGCGTCGTGGTGCTCAACGCTGCGTCCAGGTCGGGCTCGGACCCACGTGGGCGAAGAACAGCACCGGGAGGCGCTCGACCTCCGGACGGGCCTCGGCGTCCTGCCGGCACTCCTCGCCCCACGCCCGCATCAGCGTCTGCACCCTGTCGAGCAGGTCCTGCACCTGCTCGGGTGTCGCGGGCGCCGACGAGTCCTGGGAGCCGCCCGCGCGCTGCCAGGCGGCCGGCAGCGAGGACCGGTCCCGCCGCCAGCTCCGGATCGCCTCGACGTGCCGGTCGTCGTTGGCCTTCTCGGCGAGGCTGACGACCTCGTGGGCCCGGCTACCGGTGGGGAAGTCGGCGGCGTCGTAGGAGACGGTCGTCTGGCTGGTGCGCCACCAGCTCGCCCGGGTGTCGGTCGCCAGGTCGGGGGCGGGTTCGACGAAGCCGGCTCGGTGCAGCGGCTTGAGGTGGTGGCTCACGCTCCCCGGCGCCAGGTCGAGGCGTGCGGCGAGCACCCCGACGGGTGCGGGGCCGTGCAAGGAGAGGCACTCGAGGATCCGCTGCCGGGTGGGGTGGTGGTAGGCGACCAGCTGGTCGATGAGCTCGGGTCCCTCGCGGGCGGGGGAGGAGTCGACATGACGCTGGTCGGCGGTGCGGCGTGACATGCACCGGACGCTAGAGATCTCCCGGACGACTCACAAGAGCCCTTGTATAACTCGGGTGCATGTGCGGCACTCAGGCCGTCTGGTCGATGCGGAAGCCGGCCTCGCCCAGGTAGAACTCGACCCGGTTGCGCTCGGCGTCCAGGGCAGGCCCCGGCTCGAGCACCTCGAGGAGGTGGTCGATCCCCAGGGCCCGGCAGCTCTCGGCGAGCACCTTGTCATAGGCCCACCGGGTGCCCTCGAAGCGCGCGAAGGAGACGCCGTAGGGCGGGTGGTGGAAGCGCCGCCCGAGCCGACGGGCGTCGACGGCGATCAGCTCGATCGGCCGGCTTCCGCTCACCTCGCGGTGCCGACGGGGTGCGTGCACGACCAGGAAGGTCCCCGCACGCACCAGCAGCCGTCCCAGGGGCGCGCACCAGGTGAGGCCGGCGAGTCCGATGCACGCGCCCCACAGGAGGATGACCCTGAGCCACTCCGGCTCCATGCCTCCACGGTAGCCCCGGGGTGCGCACCTCGCCACGGAAGCGAGTCAGGGGGCCAGCAGGGCCGTCACCGCCTCGCCGAAAACGGCCGTGTGCCGGTCGACGTCGGCCGGCGTGTGGTGCGGGGAGAGCAGCGCCATGTTGTGGAACGGCGTGAGCAGGATGCCGCGGTTGAGGGACCACAGGTGCAAGAAGGCCTCGAGCTCCTCGTCGATCGCGGCCGCCGCGGCGGCCCCGTCACGCGGGGGCGGGCAGAACCAGTACTCCGCCCGGGCGCCCAGGCGCTGGACGTGCCAGGGCAGTCCGTGCTCGGCGATCACCCCCGCGACTCCCTCCGCCCAACGCTCGGCGAGCGGGAAGGCGATCGCGAAGTCCTCCTCGCGCAGCGCCACCGAGAGAGTGCGGCGCACAGCCGCGAGGGCGAGCGCGTTGCCGGTGAGGGTGCCGCCGACGCCGGCGACGTCGATGTCGTGGGAGAGCAGCTGCGGTGCGAGCCGCGCCGCCACCTCCTCACTCATGCCGTACGCCGCGGCCGGGACGCCGCCCCCGATGGGCTTGCCCACCACCACGAAGTCGGGATCCAGGCCCCAGGCGCGGGTGGCGCCGCCCGGACCGGCGCAGATCGTGTGCGTCTCGTCGATGACCAGCAGGGTGCCGGCGTCCCGGGTCAGGCGACGCACCTCGTCGAGGTAGCCGGCTTCGGGGAGGACGATGCCGATGTTGGTCAGGGCCGGCTCCATCAGCACACAGGCCACATCACCGTGGGCCAGGGCGGCCTCGAGGGCGGCGGGGTCGTTGAAGGGCACCACGCGGGTGGTCAGGGCGACGTCGACCTGCGGACCGAGTGCGCCCGGCCGGGCCACCACCCGGTCCCCGTCGAGCACGGCGAGGGTCTCGTCGACCGTGCCGTGGTAGCACCAGTCCATCACCGCGACCTTGGAACGGCCGGTCAGATGGCGGGCGAAGCGGAGCACGAACCGGTTGGCGTCGGTGGCCGACATCGCCAGCTGCCAGCGCGCCATCGAGAAGCGGCGGCGCAGCTCCTGCGCGACCCAGGCGGCGTCGGTGCTGGGAAGCATCGTGGTGATCCCCGTCGCCGCTCTGGCGGCGATCGCCTCGGTCACCTCCGGGAGCGCGTGACCGGTCATCGCCCCGGTGTCGCCCAGGCAGAGGTCGACGTACTCGCGGCCGTCGACGTCGGTGAACCGCGCCCCGGAAGCATGCTCGAAGAAGATCGGGAAGGCGCCGGGCCATCGCGTCATCCACGGCATCGGCACCCCGGCGAGCAGGGAACCGGCCGCCTCTGTCGCCATCGCCTGCGAGCGTGGACGGTCGGCCACGAAGCGGGCCTCCTCGGCGGCGTGGAGCTCGCGCAGACGAACGCGGTCTATCGGTGGCGTGGACGAGGAGGCCGGCATGGGTGTGAAACTAGGGCATCGGGCCGCCCCGCCGCAGTCCCCCTGGGCAGTCCCCCTGGGCAGTCCTCTGGGCAGTCTTCTGGGCAGTCCCTGGGCACACCTGAGGGCTCGACACGGGTGCGCCGGCCCACCCGTGGGCGCTCAATTTGATCTGCGCGGCAGGTCTCTGCCAAGATAGTCCGGTTGCTCCGGCGGGGTCGCCGGGATTGCACCGCACATTGACTACTGAATCGGTTTCTCTGGTTTGCCGTGGTCCATCGTGCGCGCAGTCGAACCAGGAGACCCTTTCAGTCCCGACCCAGGTCGGGGAGCCACCACCAACCACGAGGATCGTTCTCGTGTTGCGCCCGTTGTGCGCGACACGCCCGACCGCGGGGGTCGGAGGTGGGCTCGGAGGAACGTGACCCAGCCGGGCTCACCCGGGGACGGGCACTGTCTTGGCGGTATGAGGAGCCCCACGGGCTTCAGACGAGCAAAGGACTAACGAGGAGCTATGGCGGGACAGAAGATCCGCATCAGGCTCAAGGCCTACGACCACGAGGTGATCGACACCTCGGCGCGCAAGATCGTTGACACGGTCACCCGTACGGGCGCGAAGGTCGCTGGCCCTGTGCCGCTGCCTACCGAGAAGAACGTCTACTGCGTCATTCGCTCGCCGCACAAGTACAAGGACAGCCGCGAGCACTTCGAGATGCGCACCCACAAGCGGCTGATCGACATCATCGACCCCACGCCGAAGACGGTCGACTCGCTCATGCGACTCGACCTCCCCGCGGGTGTCGACATCGAGATCAAGCTCTAAGGCGCGGACGAGGCGATAACCATGAGCACTCTTGAACGAAACGTCCGTGGGCTGCTGGGCACCAAGCTCGGCATGACCCAGACCTGGGACGACAACAACCGCATCGTGCCCGTGACCGTGATCGCGGCCGGCACCAACGTGGTCACGCAGGTCCGCCAGCCCGCCACCGACGGCTACAACGCCGTCCAGATCGGGTTCGGCGAGATCGACGGCCGCAAGGTGACCAGGCCGCAGGCCGGGCACTTCGAGAAGGCCGGCACCACGCCGCGCCGTCACGTCGTCGAGATCCGCACCGCGGATGCCTCTTCCTACACCGTCGGCCAGGAGCTCAGCCCCGAGCTGTTCGCCGCCGGCGAGGACGTCGACGTCACCGGCACGAGCAAGGGCAAGGGCTTCGCCGGTGTCATGAAGCGTCACGGCTTCCATGGCGTCGGCGCCTCCCACGGTGCCCACCGCAACCACCGCAAGCCGGGCTCCATCGGCGCCTGCGCGACCCCCGGTCGCGTCTTCAAGGGCGTCCGGATGGCCGGCCGCATGGGTGGCGACACCGTCACCACGCAGAACGTCTCGATCCACGCCGTGGACGTCGAGAAGGGCCTGATCCTGCTCAAGGGTGCCGTTCCCGGTCCCAAGGGCGGTCTCGTGGTCATCCGTTCCGCGGCCAAGTCGATCGTCAAGGAGGGCTGACGTGGCTACCAACGCCAAGACCGCCAGCGTCGTCGCTGTCGACCTCCCTTCGGAGATCTTCGACGTCCAGGTCAACATCCCGCTGATCCACCAGGTCGTCGTCGCGCAGCAGGCCGCCGCCCGTCAGGGCACCCACGCGGTCAAGTCGCGTGGCGAGGTCCGCGGTGGTGGCCGCAAGCCCTACAAGCAGAAGGGCACCGGTCGCGCCCGTCAGGGCTCGACCCGCGCGCCGCAGTTCGCCGGTGGTGGCGTCGTGCACGGTCCCGTGCCGCGCAGCTACGACCAGCGCACTCCCAAGAAGATGAAGGCCGCCGCCCTGCGTGGCGCCCTGTCCGACCGGGCCCGTGCCGGCCGAGTGCACGTCGTCGAGGGGTTCTCCTCCGGTGACAAGCCGTCGACCAAGAGCGCTCTCGCGCTGCTGACCAGCCTGACCGAGCGCCCCCGAGCGCTGGTCGTGCTGGAGCGTGGTGACGACCTGACGTGGCTCTCGCTGCGCAACGTCGACGCCGTGCACATCCTGGCCGTCGACCAGCTCAACACCTACGACGTGCTGCTCTCCGACGACGTGATCTTCACCAAGGGCGCCTACGACGCGTTCGTGGCGGGGCCGTCGACGGGCAAGTCCGTCAAGGCGGTCGCGACCTCCTCCGAGGCCGCTCCGGTCCCCGCCGTCGCCCCCGTGGCGAAGGAGGAGCCGAAGCCGGTCAAGGCTGTCGCCGACGACGCCGACGACGCCGGCTTCCCCGGTGCGGTCACTGCCCCGGAGGACGGCTCGCAGCCCGAGGGTTTCGAGATCAAGGCCAAGAGCGACTCGAAGAAGTACCACGCCCCCGGTGGCCGTTGGTATGACAACACGGCCGCGGACGTCTGGTTCAAGACGGCTGCGGACGCTGAGGCAGCAGGCTTCCTCGAGGCCGGCTCCAAGGCCAGCGTCGAGGCCAGCGC
>CAVYWU010000013.1:0-69850 GCA_963772415.1 uncultured Actinomycetota bacterium
CGCTCCGCTATCGGGACGTGGGGATGCGGTGGAGGTCTGACTGGGATTGGGAGGCGACGGCCTTTAGGCGCCGAAGCCGAGGAACACCAACAGTCGTCGTTCGAGCTCGACCATGGTCGAGGAGTCGAGTCTTCCCAAGACGTTGTGTGCGTTGCTCCTGCGGACCGTGGTGATCTTCTCAACCATCAGGAAGCTGTCTTGGTCAAGGCCGTTGGTCCCTGCGGCCTCCACCCGCACGCGAATCAACGGTGCATCGAGATCTAGGGTCGTGAACGGGCAGACGGTCAGGGAGTCGGTGGCGTCGAAGCGGTCGTCCTGAAGCACCAAGGCGGGGCGTGGCCTGCTCGCGTAGACACCTCCGGCGACCGTGACGATGTCCCCGCGCCTCATTCGTCCCAATCGCTAGAGATGGACTCGACAAACTCCATGTCGTCGCTAGCTGCGGATGCGACAAGGGCGGACTGGCGGTGCGCCTCGGCGGCGAACTCGGGAGAACGAACGTCTGGAACCCAGATCTGGATGGGTCTGAGTCCTTGGGCGCGCATTCGCTCCCGGTGCGCCTTCACTCGGTCCTTCACGCTCATGCGCCCAAGTGTTACATGTAACGAGCTCCTGACCAATGCTCTTTGGCGCATGAGCACCGATCCCAAGGCGAAGTCATGGACGGTGCGCTCTGGTGGATAGGACAGGCTCGGCTCGGCGGAGCCGTCCCATATCTGGCTTGGACATGCAGCACGGTTGCGTTCCGTGACGTCGGGGTGCGCTGGTGGTGTCGGGCGAGTCCCGATGCCCGAGTCGCTCGCGTGCCGCGTTCGCCGGGCCAACCTTGGAGGTGCGCCATGAACGCACTACTTGTCGGGTACGCCCGATGCTCCACCGATCAGCAAGACCTGACTGCGCAACGTGACGCCCTGCTCGGCCTCGGCGTCGAGGCCGATCGCATCTATGTCGACCACGGCCCGACCGGCACCAACCGGGAGCGCCCTGGCCTTCGTGAGGCATTGGCTGCGTGCCGCGCCGGCGAGACCTTGGTGGTCACCAAACTCGACCGGCTGGCTCGATCCCTACCGGATGCGCGGGCGATCGCAGACGAGCTCACCACGAGGGAGATCAGCCTCAGTCTCGGTGGGTCGGTCTACGACCCGACCGACGCCGTCGGGCGGCTGCTGTTCAACGTCCTCGCGATGGTGGCAGAGTTCGAGTCCGACCTGATCCGGCTGCGCACGGTCGAGGGCATGAAGGTCGCAAGGGCGAAGGGTCGACTGAAGGGCAAGCAGCCCAAGCTCAGCGGCAAGCAGGAAGCGCACCTGGTGTCGCTGGTGCACAGCGGCGAGTACAGCACCCTCGAAGTCGCCGAACTGTTCGGCGTCGGCCGCTCCACCGTCTACCGCGCCATCCAGCGCCAGCGGTTGGCGGCCAAGGTAGGGGTCGCAGACGCGCTAGCCCGTCGCTGAACGCAACCTCGTCGGCGTCCCGCAACCGACACCCGAGCGGGACGCCGGCACACAACGCGCTCTCCACGCCAGCCAGGAGCAGCGCCGCCCCATCAGCCGTTCGATCACCGGTAGTCGCATCGGTGACCAGCCCCTCGTGCCCAACATCAGCGCCGTCATCGATCGGGGATGGGCCGCGCGGAGCGTGCGCAACGGATCCCCGGGTTCGTGGGGTGGTCGGTTCAGACCGCCGGCGGCAGGGCGGCGACCAGGCGTGAGAGGAGACCGACAAGCACGACGTACTCCTCATCCGACAACGCGGCGGCTACCCGCCCCCGGACGTCGTCGACCAACGGAACCAGGCTGGCGTACTGACTGGAGCCCGCTTGACTGAGCTGGAGCGAGTCTGTTGTGTCGTCGATCCATCCGCGTGAACTCAGATCGTCGATGACCCGGTCGACGACAACGGGTGGATCGAACGAGGTCAGAGCGCTGACGAGTTGGGCGCGGGGACTCGGCCCTCGACTCAAGGAGGCGAGCACCTGCCAACCCCTGCGATCGACACCCTTGCTCCCAAGCGCGACATCGAAGGCGGCATCGAGTCGGGCATCGGCCTCCTTCAGCCACCACCCGATCGGCCGTGTCAACGCCTGCTCGCTCACCGATCCTCCTGATCCCGCGGTCTCCCAGAGCACCCTACGAGCAGGCGTGCGGCAGACTGCGCCTCGCCCGCCCAGGGATAGCTCTGTGAGATGCTACGCGTGCCGATCCTCTAGCGGCCTCGGGCGTCCTTCAGGAGAGCCACGGCCCTCGGACCAACGCCGTGGAGATCGCTCAGTTCGTCGAGATCTTCGGGCAGATCGGACAATGACCGGTAGTCGGCGTCCAATGAGGGCACCGGCGGCCGGGCGGCCGATCTTGACGCCGTCGAAGATCGGTCCTCGGTCGCCAGGAACGTTGGCCTTCTGCGTCATCTCGACCTCCTCATGGTGGTGTCCCTTCCGATGATGGCCGCCGCTCGACCTGCTATCGAGCTACTACGGTCCGCAACGACGCCGACGTCACTCGATGAGATCCCTGCGCGGCGTGTCATTGTGGCGTCTGACTCATCGACTGGCGCGGTCTCTGTCGACGTTGCGTGGTGCGCGGGATCGGTCGCATGCTCAGGCTGCTGCCCCTCCGTCGCCGGAAGCGGTCACTGGGGCAGCGGCCGACGGCCGGTGATACCGAGCAGGATGTCCTTGGCAGGTGCATGTACTGGCGCACCCTCGCCCACGGTCACGTCGGCGTCGGAGGCCACGAGGCTGGAGCCGCTCAGGTCCGTGCCGAAGAACTCGAGGTTCTTCGCGCCGGCGTTCGCGAGCACCAGTGCGATGCGCCCAGGCGGAGCTTGGGGGAGGTCGAGCGCCTCGGTGATGTCGAGGCCGTGGATGACGTCGTGGCTCAACGCGCCTGCCGAGCCTCCGCCCGGCGGGCGCCATGGGTGCTCGACGTTGTCGCAGTAGAGGGCGAGCAGGTCGGCATCGCTGAGCTGCTTCGTGGTCTCGTGCGCCTCGTGGTCGGCGTACTTGTTGAAGTCGAAGTCGTGCGCTTCCAGGCCGGCGTGGAACTGCTCGGGGCTGGTCATGCGGTAGGGCATGGTCACGTGCGCGACGACCTCGCGCACCCGCCAGCCCGCGCACAGAGAAGGCGTCTCCCACTGCTGCTCGGTGAGCTGGGCGAGCAGCGCGGCCAACCGCCTGCGTTCGGCAAAGGTCTCGGACTGCAGGATGTCGTCGTTCGTCATTGTCGTCCTCTCTCGCGTGGCACGGTCGCTACTGGTACGTGCCGCGTGGAGGAAAATCATCGATTCGCGGCGAGCATCTTCGGGAGGCCGAACTCAGCGAAGCGCGGCCCGGTGCCGAGGAAGGTCACCGAGTGCGCGACCAGGCCGTCGCGCAGGTACAGGGCAGCGATGGCGAAGGGAAGCAGAACACCGTCAGCGGCTGGCCGGTACTGCGCGAACCCGATCGTCGCGTTGACGCGGATCGGCATCAGCCGGTCGCCGACGCAGCTGTCAGAGGCATCGAACACTGCCGCCACGTCGTTCCGGCCGGACAACCACCAGGCGAACGGCGGCATCGAGCTGATCACGTCCTCGTGCAGCAGCGCGCGCATGGCCACGACGTCGTGGGACTGAAACGCATCGATGTAGCGCGCGAGCAGGTCGCGCTCGGCGGAGCTGTCGGGTTCGCTGAGCTCGTTCGGGGCGGGCCGGTGCGCAGCGAGCGTGGCGCGCGAGCGTTGCAGGGCGCTGTTCGTCGCCGCTACCGACATCCCGAGCGCCGCGGCGGTCTCCTGAGCGGTGAAGGCGTACACGTCACGTAGCAGCAGGACGGCGCGGGGGCGTGGTGTCAGGTATTGCAGTGCGGCGAGGAATGCCAGCCGCACGCTCTCGCGCTGGCTGAGGAGCTCGGCCGGATCGCTGGCGTGAACCGTGCGGCTGTCGGGCATGGGCTCGAGCCATGCCTCGGCCGTGATCGGCCCTCCGAGCTCCGCGCCGGGCGTGCTGGCGGGCACCGGCGCGAGCAGTTCGCGCCGGCGCGCCGAACGCAGCATGTCGAGGCACACGTTCGTTGCGATGCCGTGGACCCAGGTGCTCAGGGCGGCACGGGACGGGTCGAACCGATCAAGATGGCGGTGTGCACGGATGATCGTCTCCTGCGCCGCGTCATCGGTGTCTGCGGCCGAGCCGAGCATCCGATAGCAGAAACCGGTCAACGGGCCTCGGAGCACTTCGAGGTCGTCGGCGGTGGGGGCCATCGGATGCATCCGGTCATCGTGACATGTGCCTCTGTCGGCAGTTGCCTGGTCGAGAGCGGCCCAGACACGCACGGCGGCCGAGTCGGTCCGACAGCCGATCCTCTGCGAGACATCTGGGCTTGGCGATCACCGGCTCGGAGCTCACCGCAAGCTGTTCGGCTTGCGGGACTCGACTGGGTAGCCCCGACACGGCGGCGCGGGTCTAAGGTCCGTTCCCATGGACATGCTGACAGGGGACAAGATCGCGGCGGCCAGGCTGACCGACTGGCGCAAGTTGGCCCAGGGGCTGCACACACGCTATCTGGTCGACGACTTCGGCGCGGCTGCTCGATTCGTCTCGGCGGTGGGCGAGGCGGGTGATTCGCTCGGCCATCACCCGCGGCTGTCGATCGGTCGAGGGCGCGTGGACCTCGAGTTGGTGACCGCCAACGCCGTCTACCGTCCCGACGACGACACCGAGCTGGTCGTCGAGTGGGTGACCCAGCAGGACGTCGACCTGGCGCGCCGGATCACCGAGATCGCCGCCGACCAGGGTTTGGAGCCTGACCCGGCCTCGGTCAGCGAGATGGAGTTGGGCCTCGACACCGCAGATTCCGCGACGATCGCGCCGGTGTGGGCTGCCTTGCTGACCGGCGACCCTGCGTCCCAGGGTTATGGGTCGCCCAGCGACGAGGTCCGCGACGCCACGGTGCGGGTTCCGAATCTGTGGTTCGGCGACGCCGACCAGGACCGGGCCGCGGGTCAGCGGTTCCACGTCGAGGTCTACGTGGCGCCCGAGGTGGTCGAGGGGCGGGTCGCCGCGGCGGTCGCCGCAGGCGGGTCGGTCGTCGACGACAGCGATGCCCCGGGGCTCACGGTGATCGCCGACCAGGACGGCAACCGCGGCATCGTCTGTGCCGACATGTCCGCTGCGACGACTGGCTGAACCGCGCCCCGCTCACGCACGCAACGGGGCTACGGTGCGCCTCGTCACCGTGTTCTTCAACCCCTTGGGTCGGATGAAGTCGAAGCCGGCGCGCTCGTAGACGGCCTTGGTGCCGTTGTGCAGGAACGACGACGACAGCCGCCGCTCGCCCGGGATATGGGGATCGCCTTCGACGAGGCCACCACCGGCCTGCGCGATCAGGTCGCGCGCACCGTGCGGGGCGACGGCACCAGCCCGTTCCGGCGGAGCCGCTTGTCGACGAAGGTGCAGGTGATCCGGTAGTCGGGCTCGGGTCCTGTTCGGCGAGGTATTGCTTGCGGTGGTGGATGTCGGGCAGCTCGGTGGGGGCGCCGTACTCCGCCCAGGCGATCGCCTCCTCGCGCTGAGCGACGGTCTCGGCACAGCGATTGACGCCGGCCATCGCGACCCAGTGTGCAAGCGGGACCACCGGCGTCCGTCCATTCTCACCGGCGTCGTTTCGTGCGGTCCTGAGGCGCGAGGGCGTTGACACGGACGCCCGTCGACCACGGCCTGACTGACCAACCGCGAGCGGCCTGGGCTACGCGAGGCGCTCGCCGCATGCCGAGCCGCTGACACCCTCGTGGTCACCAACTCGACCGCCTTGCCAGGTCACTGCCTGACGCCCGGCCGATCGCCGACGAGCCCACCACCCGGCAGATCAGCCTCTCGCTCGGTGACTCGGTCTACGACCCCACTGACGCCGTCGGGCGGCTGTTGTCCAACGTTCTCGCGATGGTTGCCGAGTTCGAGTCAAGATCATCTGACCCGGCGGCGGCAGATCCAGGGCGCGACGGAGTGTCGTCGAGTGAGGCGTTGGCGTCCGGCACGCGGGGTCGTGAGGATGCGAATCCGGAAGGAAGGCGTCCGCATCGCGTGAGAGCGTCATGACATGACCACGAAGGCGACGCACCTACTGACCCAAGAGCAGGCACGGCGGATCGCCGTCCACGCAGCTCTGTTGGCCGACGACCGTCCGGACGACTTGCCCGACGCCGCGCGGCGGCTCACGATGCTGCACCTCGACCAGACCCGCGCGGTAGCGCCGGCCGCGGAACTCATCCTTCTGAGCAGGCTCGGGCACGACCACCGGCCCGGCGATCTCGATGACGCGATCGCTTCGCAGCAGGTCGTCGAGGTCGCCGGTGCGTTGCGCTCCATCGACGACGTCGCCCTTTATCGGCCCGAGATGGCCGCCTGGCCGACTCCAGGCCCCTGGAAGGAGTGGCATCACCGGCTGAGCGACTGGATGGAGGCCAACGAAGCGTGCCGCCGAGACGTGCTCGAGCGACTACGGCAGGAAGGACCACTGCCGATTGGCTCGCTACCCGACACCTGTGTGCGCCCCTGGCGATCGGCGGGTTGGAACGACGGGAAGAACACCCGCATGCTGGTCGCCCAACTCGTCCAGCGCGGTGAAGTGGCCGTCGCGGGTCGGCAGGATCGTGAACGCATCTACGACCTCGCCGACCGCGTCTACCCCGACGACCCCGTACCCGCGCTCGACGAAGCCGAGGCCGAGCTCGACCGCCGCCGCCTGCGCGCCTTCGGCCTCGCCCGCGCCGGTGCGGTCTTCCAGCAGGGGGAACCGGTCGGTGCGGGGGAGGCCGGTGAATCGGCGGTGGTCGAGGGCGTACGAGGACGGTGGCGCGTGGACCCCGCCGCGCTGGACGCGCTCGACCGCCCAGCGCCCGACCGCACCGAGCTGCTCGCGCCCTTCGACCTCCTGCTACACGATCGCAAGCGGATGACCGACCTGCTCGGCTTCGACTACGCGCTGGAGATGTACAAGCCCAAGGAGAAGCGCCGCTGGGGCTACTACGCGCTGCCCGTCCTGCACGGTGACCGGCTGGTGGGCAAGGTAGATGCGAGCGCCGACCACGAGGCGGGCGAGCTGCTCGTGCACGCGGTCCACGAGGACGAGCCGTTCCACGACGCCCTGCGCTCCGCCGTCGAGTTCAAGATCACGGAGCTGGCGCGCTGGCTCGACCTCACCGTGTCGGAGGCGCCGCACGAGACCTGAGGGCAGGGTGCCCACCACTCGGAGGGTCAGCCTCTCTCTGGGTGGGTCGGTCTACGACCCCGACCGACGCGGTCGGTCGGCTCCTGTTCAAGGTCCTCGCCGAGGTGGCCGAATCCGAGTCGGATGCGACTACCGGTGATCGAACGACATCTGACGAACACCAAGGAGCAGACGAGGGCGTGCGGTTCTGATGCGGCGGCCATCGCCGTTGAGCCCGTCCGCAAGCGCTTCCCGGGACTCGGGGGGTCTTGCGGCAGCAGCGTTCCGAGAACGAATGATCCCAGCCGACGACTCGACAACTCTGGCCCGCGGTTCCCTCGGGCTGCGCACCTGCGAGGGCATGGAGGTAGCCAAGGGCCGGCTCTGGGGTAACCAGCCCAAGCTCAACCGCAAACAGGAAGCCCACCTGGTTTCGCTGGTGCACAGCGGCGAGTGCATTCTCCTGTCGCTTCCTGCCGCTGCCTTCCCGTGGGGCCAGTGTCCGCACTGTCACAGCACGAGCCGCCTACTTGCCAAAGTGGAAAGTTGCGTTCATACTTTCCAGCATGGAAAGTATGACCGTGCCTCAGGGCCCAGACGACCCGGACCAGGCCCTGACCGCCGCAGACCACGCGAGCCGTCGCCTCGCGGCCGGCCTGCGACTGCCCAAGGGCTTCCACCCCGCCCTGGCCTCGGCGGTGGCGATCCAGATCGGGACCGCCGCCTACGGGATCGCCACTCAGTCGGCCGCCGGATTGGTCGTGGCGCTGGCAGGAGTCGCGGTGTTCCTCGGTGTCGCGGCGCTGGCGCTGCACCAGTTTCGGCGTCTCAATGGCGTCAGGATCGACGGGCTCGTCAGCCAGGTCGTCATGGGCACCGGGACCCTGGTCACGGGGATCTACGTGTGCACGTTCGGGGCCGCGACGTGGGCCGCGTTCGAGTCGAAGTGGTGGCTGGTCGTTGCGGCAGCCGCGGTGGGGGGAGTCGGGTACGCGCTGGGCGCGCGGCAGTGGTGGCACGCTTACCAGCAGGACCCGGCCGTGCACGCCCCAGGCGTCTCTCCTCGAATGCTGGGTGTCCTTGCGGCACTCGCTTGCCTCGGCCTCGTCGTGCTCCTAGTCATCGGCTGATGCCCCAGCTCGACCCGCTCATCCATGCTCCGGCCCGGCTCCAGGTGGTCACCACGCTGTCGGCGGTGTCGGAAGCGGAGTTCGTCACCCTGCGCACCGCACTCGACGTCAGCGACTCGGTGCTGTCCAAGCACATCTCTGCCCTCGCCGAGGCCGGCTACGTGCACAGCCGGAAGTCGGTCCGAGCGGGTCGGCGTACCACCTGGATCACCTTGACCCCGGCCGGCCGCGAGGCACTGCGCGAGCATGTAGCGGCACTGCGCGAGCTGATCGCAGATGTCGGCTGACGTCCCGGTGGAGGCGCTACGGGCGCTCGTTAGCCAGCAGACCGCTCGTGTCATGCGCCAGCACGTGGGTGTTGTCGCGTGCGGGCTGTCCGGCCCGGTGAGCGCCACGGTCGCCAGCGGGCGCCAGTCCGTGGGCGGCAATGAGATGAGCAGCCGATCGATCCTGCCGATTGGGTCGGTGACCAAGACCTTCACCGCCCTGGCCTTCGCAGACGCCGTGGTGTCCGGCGGGCTCCGCCTCGACACCCCTCTCGCCGAGCTGATCGAGGAGACGCCCACCGTCACCGGCGACCAGATCACTCTCGGCCACCTGGCCAGCCACACGTCCGGTCTTCCTCGACTGCCGCGCGGTCTCAAGCGGCAGGCGCTCCACCACCGGGCCGACCCATACAGCGCGTTCACGCGAACCGACCTGATCACCGCCCTGCGGGCGGCGCGACCGCGCCGCTTCGGGGACAGGGTGCGCTACTCCAACTTCGGTGCCGCCCTGTTAGGCGAAGCACTCAGCCGGCACCACGAGATCCCCTACGAACGAGTGATCACCGATCGGGTCACCGGCCCACTGGGACTGGAGGACACCAAGGTGAACATCGACCCCGAGCTGGCGGACCGGATCGCCGCGACCCATTCCGCCCGCAAGAAGCCGGTGCCTGCATGGCACCTCGGGGGCATGGCCGGCGCCGGGGCGCTGTGGTCGACCGCCGATGATCTTCAGCGGTACCTCCGCGCGCTACTGAGACCCGACTCCAGCGTCATGCCGACGGCGCTGCACCTCGTGCAGCAGCCACGGGCAACCGCGAACCGTTGGGTGCGGCTGGCCATGGGTTGGCACTTGTCACCGCTGCGAGGCACCAGCCACACGGTCATCTGGCACAACGGGGCGACGGCCGGCAGCTATAGCTACATCGGGTTTGTCCCCGAGGCACAGTTGGGGGTGCTGGTTCTGAGCAACACCGGGCGGTCGGTCGATGCGCTCGGTGTCCGACTCCTCGTCTCGCTCGCCAAAGCCGCGCAACCATGACGCCCGGCCGCAACGTCAGGAAAGGAGGGGGAATGCAGCGCTGGCCACGCGTCGGACATCCGCACTGAGTGCGTGCGCCGCCAAGCTCGGCGAGCCGATCCTGGATGAGCGACGTCCCGCGAACCGATCCTCAAGCGGACGCGCGGTGGAGGCCCCACATGCCTAGTTCACGGTCGTGAGCTGCACGAGTAGCCGTACTGCGGCGCGCGCAGCTGCGAGAGCACGGCGAGAACCAGCACGCCCTTGCGAAGATCCTGCTCGAGCTTGACCATCTGCTCGGTGCGGCCATGTGCAAGGCGTACTTCAGGGTTCGATGAGTCCTGCCCTGATGGCATACCGCGTCAGCTCCGTGCGGTCGCGCATACCGAGCTTGCCGAGGATGTTGGCGCGGTGCCGTTCGACGGTCTTCGGCGCGATCGTCAGGGCGTGGGCGATCTCCTTGCTGGATCGGCCCTCGGCGATCAGCTTGATCACCTCGTCCTCGCGCGGCGTCAGCACCGAGTCGGGCACCCGTTCGCCGCGTCGCAGCCGGTCGAGGTAGTCGCGCACCAACGCACTCTCGGCGCCGGGGTAGAGGAACGTCTCTCCGCGCATCGCGGCCCGGCACGCGCCGACGAGGTCCTCGTCGGCGACGGACTTGAGCACGTAGCCGCAGGCGCCCGCCTTCAGGGCGCCGAAGAAGTACTGCTCGTTGTCGTGCATCGACAGCATCAGGATCCGTGGGGGACGTACGACGACGCGAGATCTCCGCGGCCGCCTGAAGCCCCGTCATCCGCGGCATCGCGATGTCGAGGATCGCCAGGTCTACCTCGGTCTCGCGCAGCAGACGCACCGCCTCGGCACCGTCGCCGGCCTCGGCGACCACGGTCAGGTCGGTCTCCTGCTCGAGGATGAGGCGGACTCCGCGGCGTACCAGCGCGTGGTCGTCGGCCAGCAGGATGCGGATCACGCGACGGGTACCCGCAGCCGCACGGCGGTGCCGCCCCGCGGCTTGCTGGTCACCGTCAGCTCCGCGTCGACGAGGGCCGCGCGCTCGCGCATGCCGAGCAGCCCGGAGCCCTCGACCAGTCCGCCGAACCCGCGGCCGTCGTCGCGGATCTCCAGCACCACGGTCTCGCCCTGACGCCCCAGCGAGAGCTCGACGCTGCGGGCCTCGGCGTGCCGGGCGGCGTTGGTCAGTGCCTCCTGCGCAACCCGGTAGACCACCAGCTCCGCCTCCGGCGACAGGGCCGGCAGGCCGGGCGCGAAACTGCGGCGTACGGACGCGTTGCTGTGCGTCGAGAAGTCGGTCGCGAGAGCTGCCAACGCACTCGTCAGGCCGAGGTCCTCGAGCACTCCCGGTCGCAGCCGCCGGGCCACGCGGCGTACGTCGTCGAGACCTGCACGGGCACTCTCGCGCACCAGAGTCAGCTCGGGCACGAGGTCGGCCGGTGCCCTCGACTCCACCTGTTTGAGCCCCAGCAGCACGACCGTCAGGCTCTGGCCGACCTCGTCGTGCAGCTCCTGGGCGATCCGGTGCCGCTCGGCCTCCTGGGCCGCAAGTGCCTGCGCACTCCCGGCCCGCTGGGCCGCGTCGAGCCGGTCGAGCAGGGCGTTGAAGCTGCGTGCGATTCCGCGCACCGGTCCGTGGCCGTCCTCGGGCAGCATGCCGGGCTGGAGCTGGTCCATCGCCTCCATGCTGCGGATGACGCGGTCGAGCGGCGCCAGGCTGCGGCGGATCAGCAGCGCGTTGGTGAGCAGCATGACGGTCAGCCCGACCGAGACCACGACCACCTCTGAGACGACGACGCGCGAGGAGATGCTCAGCGGCGACAGCACCAGCACCAGCGTGCCGAGCAGGAACACCGCTCCGTTGATGAGGCTGACGTTCCAGAACAGCGGCAGATGGCTCGGCGGGCGCACGCCACAACCCTCACCCACGGGTGGTGAGGTGTCCACATGGACGGGCACAGATGGGTGGTGGACCCCATTCAGCTGGAGCACCGGGCCACGAAGACTCGAGGCATGGTCTTCTGGGCGGTGCTGCTGCTGCCGACGCTGGCGCTGCTGGTGGCGATGTCGGTACGCCGCGTGGGCCCCGACGAGCTCGTGCTCGTCGTACGCCGGGGGCGCGTGGTCAGGTCGGGAGCGACCGGGTGGCTGGCCCGGCTCCCGGGTCTCGAGCGATTCGTCGCGGTGTCCACGCACCGCCAGCTCCTGCCGCTCGTGGTCCGGGGCCGCACCCGCGACGGTGTCGACATCCTGGCGCTGGCCGACCTGACTCTGGCGGTCGAGGGCGTGCCCGACCTCGTGGAGTACGACGACCCGGCGACCGCTGCCGTACACGTCGCCGAGGACGTGGTCGCCGAGGCGTTCGGCGGCTTCGCCGCGGTCACGCTGGTCGACAACCTCGGCGATCTCGAGGGCTGCCTTCCGGCGGCGATCACCCGCCGCCTGGCGTCCGGCTCGGTCGCCACCGGCCTGACAGTCACCGAGATCGAGGCGCAGCTGACGCCGCGCCTGGCGCGCGACCTGCGTCCCGACGAGCAGTCGTGACCCCCGACGACCTCAATGTCGTCCTCCTCGCGACGACGGGCGTGCTGCTGGCGGCCGTGGCCGCAGTCCGTCTCGTGTCGGGCGTCGGGCTGCCGAGCCTGCTGATCTACCTCGGGATCGGGTTGCTGATCGGGGAGGCCGGACTCGGCGTGGAGTTCGAGAGCCCCGATCTGACCCAGATCCTGGGCTCCGTGGCACTGGCCATGATCCTGGCCGAGGGCGGGTTCACGACCGACCTGCGCGTCGTACGTCCGGTGGCGCCGCTGGCCGGGGTGCTCGCCACCGCGGGCGTCTTCCTCAGCGTCGCCATCACCGGCGGACTGGTCCACTTCCTGCTCGACGTCGAGGTGCGTACGGCGATCCTGCTCGGCGCGGTCGCCTCGTCGACGGACGCAGCGGCCGTGTTCGCGGTGCTGCGCCGGCTGCCGGTCCGGGCCAGGCTGCGGGCGGCGGTCGAGGCGGAGTCGGGCTTCAACGACCCGCCGGTGATCATCCTGGTCACCGTCGTGACCTCGAGTGCGTGGGCCGACTCTGGGGTGGTCGGGGTGGGCGGGCAGATCGTCTACCAGCTGGTGCTGGGCGGGGTGCTCGGCCTGCTCGTCGCCAGGGCCGGCGTGTGGGTGCTGGTCCGCAGCGCGCTGCCGTCGTCGGGCCTCTACCCGCTGGCCACGCTCGCCATCGCGTTCCTCGCCTACGCCGTCGCCGGGGTCGCCGGCGCCAGCCCGTTCCTCGCGATCTACGTCGCCGGCCTGACCCTCGGCAACTCCCGGCTGCCGCACCGTGGCACCACCACCGGATTCGTCGAGTCGCTGGCCTGGCTGGCGCAGATCGGGCTGTTCATCATGCTCGGACTGCTCGCCAGCCCCGGTCGGCTGATGGATGCGCTGCCGACCGCGCTGGTCGTCGGCGGCGTACTGACCTTCGTGGCCCGACCGTTGTCGGTGACGCTGTGCGCGACGCCGTTCCGGGTGCCCTGGCGCGACCAGGCGTTCATCAGCTGGGCAGGCCTGCGCGGCGCCGTACCCATCGTGCTCGCGACCATCCCGATGAGCGTCGGGCTGCCCGGTGCCGAGCGGATCTTCGACGTGGTCTTCCTGCTTGTCGTCGTCTTCACGCTCGTGCAAGGCCCCACCCTGCCGTGGGCGGCGCGACGTCTCGGCGTCACCGAGGAGAGCTCGCCGCGGGGCATCACCATCGAGTCCGCACCACTGGAGGACATCGACGCCACGCTCGTGCAGTTCTCGGTGTCGCCGCGGTCACGGCTGGTCGGCGTCGAGGTCGCCGAGCTACGACTGCCGGACGGTGCCGGGGTGTCGCTGGTGCTGCGCGACGGCGAGATCTTCGTGCCCGGACCGACCACCGTCCTGCGCGTAGGCGACCACGTCCTCGTGGCCGTGACCCGCGAGCACCACCCGTCGGTCGAACGACGGCTCCGCGCGGTCAGCGACTCCGGCCGCCTAGCCGGTTGGTACGCCGACCTCCCCGGACGTGCCCGCCCCTGAGCGTCCTCGCTGCCGTCGCATCTTCCTCTTCCGGCGAGCATGGGCTCTTCCACGCCGACATCCGACACCTCGGCGGGACGTGGGCGTCCCTCGCGACCGCACGATTCGAGCGGCCCCTGAGGGTTCGGCTCGCGGAACCATCCGCGCACCTTCGGGACATCGCTCGATGGCGGCGAAGTCACTGCCTGGGCGGAGAACAATCAGATCAGGACCGGGCCGGTCTGCCAGTCACCGGGTTGGATGAGAGCAAGTGCAGGCGGCGCACTGTGTCGTCACGGTCTGCGCTCGAGCACCCGCCAGGCTCAGTTGTCGTCAGCCGTCAT
Source organism: uncultured Actinomycetota bacterium (assembly GCA_963772415.1). Classification (GTDB taxonomy): domain Bacteria; phylum Actinomycetota; class Actinomycetes; order Propionibacteriales; family Nocardioidaceae; genus Nocardioides_B. The sequence goes on from CAVYWU010000013.1 coordinate 13,979, forward strand.
GCCAGCGCAGGACCCGCAGCGCCCGCAGGGTGTTCCACCGACTCGGCCCTCGCCCTCGCCCTCGAAAGGGAAGTGGACCTCGCCGCCGTGCACCCGGTCCATCAGCCAGCGACCATCGTCGGTCTGCTTGTCACGCAGCAGTTCGACGGCTTCGGCGATCCGCTCATCGGGCCGACCACCGACAGACCAGAAGTAGTCGAGGCCGCGCAGGATGTCGTAGTGCCACTGCGCCGGCCACGCGAACCGCGTCCACGAGTCTCGGATCACCTCCCCCGTGCGCCGGCTGCGGAACAGGTGCCGCTGGAGCAGGTATTCCTCGCCCCGCTGACGGGCCTCCGCGACCGGCACTCTGCTGCCCGCGCGCTCGTACTCCAGCAGACCCTCCAGCACGCAGATCGTGGAGTGGAACGACGAGACTGTTGAGCCCTGCTCGGTCTCGCAGTTCCAGCCGCCGTCCTCGAGCTGCTCATCCAGCAGTCTCGAGCAGAGCGCGTCGACATCGGCTCCGAAGTACGCGCCGGTCGCCAAGGTGCGCCCGTTGATGCAGGCCTCGACCTCGCCGTCGAAGTACGCCTGCCCGTCGTGCTCCCAGCGACAGTTCCTCGCCACCAGGGCGGTGGTCTCGCGCGCGGCACCGCTCATCGGGTCGAGGCCCAGCTCACGCAGCGTCGCCAGGCTCGGGAGGGTCGAGGTCCACGGCTGGCCGTTGCTGAAGTCCGGCGGGTCGCCGGCCCGCCACTGGTCGGCGACCCACTCGGGAAAGCACGCGCCGCCTGCCCACTGGCCGTCCGGGTCCCGCAGCCCGAGCAGCCTCGCACCCCAGCCCTCGGTCTCGACCCGCGTTCGCTCGGCCGCCACCTCGTCGTCGGAAGCGCCGTCGAGGTCGCGAAGCACCTGCCATCGGATCGCCGGGTCTCCCTGCATCAACCAGTCGATGAGATCCATGCCCGGAGGCTACGGCGCAATCCGGTCGTTTGACGTCCGCATTCGCGATGCTGCTGGCTCCACGTCGGCGAGTAAGGCGGTCAGTCGCCGATCGCGCCTACTGCAAAGGCGTGAGGTCGCCGATCAGCTGGTGACCGCGACGGACCTTCGATGCCAGGTATGGCCGGTTGGCCGGGGACAGGTGCAGCCCGGTGGGTAGGCGGCGGTCGACGTGGATCCCGGCGGCAGCCAGCTGTGTCCCCTTGTCGGGGTTGTTGGTGAGCAGGTCGACCCGGTCGACGCCGAGCGCGAGCAGCATCCGGGCTGCCACGGCGTAGGTCCGCTCGTCCACGCCGAAGCCCAGCGCCTGGTTCGCCTCGTAGGTGTCGAGGCCGAGGTCCTGCAGGGCGTAGGCGTCGATCTTGTTGTAGAGCCCGATCCCCCGTCCCTCTTGGCGCAGGTAGACCAGGTAGCCGCCGGCGTTGTGGATCCGGACCAGCGATTCCTGGAGCTGCGGGCCGCAGTCGCAGCGCTCGCTGCCGAGGACGTCTCCGGTGAGGCACTCGCTGTGCAGCCGGACCAGCGGCACCGAGGTGATCTCCGGCACCGTTGACCGGGCCCGGTCACCCAGCGCCAGCACGAGGTGCTCACGGCTGTCCCCGAGCCCGTCGAACGTGAAGATTCGGGCATCGACCTCGACGCCATCCCTCAACCGCAGCGGCAGCTCGACCTGCTGCCGGACCCTGGCAGCGGCGACCCGTGGCATCACACCGCTCCGGCGAAACGTGAGGACAGCGCATAGCGCAGCAGCACCACGTCGCCGAGCTGCCGCACCTCCGCGAGGTGGGCGCGGTGATCGGGGTTCCAGGGGAACGCACCCGCGCCGACGAACCGGTGTGCCCTGGTATCCCCGACGAAGAACGGCGCCACCACGAGGTGGAGCTCGTCGGCGAGGTCGCGGGTCAGGAACTGGGTGTGGATCTGGCCACCCCCCTCGACCATCAACCGCCGCACCCCCCGGTCCCGCAGGTCCCCGACGACGTCTGCGAGGTCGACCGGCCTCCCCGCATCGATCACGATCGCCACCCCGGCGAGGTCTCGACGCACACGCGCGGCGGCGGAGCTTGCGCAGTACACCAGCTTCTCGCCGTCGCCGGTCGTGAAGAAGTTGTTGCCCCGGTCAAGTCGACCCCCCTCGGTGACGGTCACCTTCGTCGGTGACTCCCCGAGCCCGCGGCGCCGTCGTTCCTCGCGCAGCTCCGGCGTCCGCACCAGCAGCCGCGGGTTGTCGTTGCGGACGGTGGCCGCCCCGACCAGGATCGCGTCGGACTCGGCGCGGACGGCGTCCACGCGCCGGAGGTCCGCGCTGTTGGACAGCACCAGCCGCTCGGGAGTGGCCGCGTCGAGGTACCCGTCGAGGGAGATCCCGCAGGAGAGGATCGTGTACGGACGCTCAGGCATGGACGCCTCCCGGTCCGGCCACCTCGGCCGGTACGGCGCGGCGCCGAGCCGATCCGAGCACCATCACGACCGCGCCCGGCAGGCTGGCGACGGCGACGATCGCCCCGAAAGCCACCGACGTCGCGACCCCCTGCCCGGCACCCAGGCCGGCCGCCGCGAACACCCATGCCGCGACACCCTCCCGAGGCCCCCATCCAGCGACGTTGGTCGGCAGCCCGGCCGCCACCAGAACCACCACGGCTAGGGGGAGCAGCGTCCCGACGGACGCGGTGACCCCGACCGCCCTTGCGGCGACGACGTAGGTCGCCAGGTGGCCCGCCACCGCAACCGCCGATGCGACAACCACCCCCGGCCAGACGGTCCGGGCCAGTACGCCGTGCCGCAGGTCCTCCCGGACCGCGCGCACAAGCACCGCCGTACCGACGCCGACCACGAGCACCACCAGCAGCCACGCCACCAGCCCCCGCACCGGCGACGGCAGGACCAGCAGCAGCCCCACCGCGACCAGCGCCAGCACCACCTGACCCGCGGTCCGCTCCCAGACCACGGCGCGCAGCCCGCGGCCGGTGTCGCCTGCGAGCCGGCCGTGCCGCACCCCACGGTGCACGTCGCCGAGGACTCCGCCGGGCAGGACCGTGTTGAGGAACTGCGACCGGTAGCACGACGCCACCGCGGCGGCCGGCTCGACGCTCAGTCCGAGGCCCGCCGCGACCAACCGCCAGCGCCAGGCGCACGCAACGGTGACCGGCACGGCGATGGCCGCACCTAGGGCGAGCGTCGGCAGGTCCAACGAGCGAATGCCCGCGACGAAGGGGTCGAGCCCGGTCGACCACAACACCAACCCCAGGCACGAAGCTCCGATCACCCAGCGGCCGGTACGCCACGAGAGCGGGTTCATGCGGCCACCAGCTCCAGGATCCGCGCGACCCGCCCGGCGGTCTCCGGCCACCCGGTCAGTCCGGTCCTGCGCCGCTCGGCCGCTGCGGCCCGGAGCCGCCGACGCAGCTCGGCGTCGTCCAGCCACTCGCGTAAAGCGCTGGCGAGCGCGGGGACGTCACCGGCCGGCAGCAGCATCCCAGGTCGGCACCCGTCCGCGGTCACTCCGAGCGCCTCGGAGAGCCCGCCCACGTTCCAGGTCAGGACCGGTAGGCCGCAGGCCAGGGCCTCGGTGACGACCATGCCATAGCTCTCGGTGCGGCTGGCCAGCACCAGCACATCGGCCGCCGCATAGGCCGCGGCGAGGTCGGCCCCGGCGCGCGGCCCGGGCAGCAGCACCCGGTCCTCGAGCCCGGCGGTCCGGATCGCGCGCCGCAGTCGCTCGACGAAGCCCGGTGACCGGTCCAGCGGCCCGACACATGTGCACCGCCACTGCCGGTCGGCGAGGCCGGCGAGAGCGTCCACCAGCGCGTCATGGCCCTTCGCCAGGGTCACTGCCCCGACGCAGAGCAGGTTCGCGCCGTCGGCGCTCCCGACCGCGGGGCGGGCGAGGTCGACGCCCGGCCGGGCAACGTGGACCCGCGCCGGGTCCAGCCGGTAGACGTCGAGCAACCAGCGGCGGGTCCACCCGCTGGTGGTCATCACCGCGGCCGCCGACCGGACCACCGCGGCCTCGCGCTCGCGGTCGACCTCATCGGCCGACACCCCGACCGGCAGGTGCACCAGGACCACGGTCCGCAGCCGTCGGGTCGCGGGCAGCAGCACCTCGGGGCAGGCCGAGGCGACCAGGCCGTCCACGACGACCACCGCACCGTCGGGCACGGCCGCGAGAGCGTCCGCCAGTGCCTCCCGCGGCGCCACGTCGGCCCACGGCCAGTCCCCGCTCACCTCCCGGGTGCGCACCCGCCAACCGACCGACGCCAGCTCCTCGCGGAGTCGGCGGTCGTAGGTGTTGCCGCCACTGGGACGGAGCGGATCGTCGATCCCCTCAGGGACCACCAGGTCGACCGTGCGCCCCGGGCTCACAGCTCCCTCTCATACGTCGCCTGGGCCACATGAGACTCGTGCAGGGTGATCGCCACACCGGTCACCCCAGGCGCCGAGTCGAGTGGCTCGCCGCGGAACCGCGCGGCGAGCCGGTCGGCGACGTAGCGGGCCAGCACCTCGGTGGTGGTGTTCTGCCCTGCCAGCTCCGGCACCTCGTCGAGGTTGCGGTAGGTCAGCGCAGCGAGTACGGCGTGCAGCTCGTCGGCAGCCCGGGCGATGTCCACCAGGATCCCCTCGTCGCCCAGCGTCGCACCCCGGAAGGTGGCATCCACGACGTAGGTGGCCCCGTGCAGCGCCTGCGCCGGCCCGAAGACCTCCCCGCGCAGGCTGTGTGCGACCAGCATGTGGTCGCGGACGGTCACGCTGAACACGGCATCCCCCCGTCGTAGGTCACCGAGTGGCACAACGCCGGCAGGGCGCCGCTGACCAGGCGCGGCAGCACCGCCGGGAGCTCGGCGAACGGCGACTCCCCGGTCAGCAGCACATCGAAGGCCGGGTCCCGGAGCAGGTCCAGGGCGAGCCGGAGCCGGTCCGCGGTGGTTCGCCGGCCCCGCCGGGACATGGCCACCGCGCCGACCTGGCTGGCCCGGATCGAGAGCCGGCGTGAGTGGAATGCGGCGCCGAGGGTGAGAGTCGTCGGGTCGTCGCCGTACCAGCTGAGCTCCACGACCGTGCCCTCCGGGGCGAGCAGGTCCAGCGATTGCTGCAGCCCGGCCGAGGTGGCGCTGGTGTGGAAGACGAGGTCCTGGCCCGACGGAGCCCGGTCCGGCAGGGCAAAGTCGGTCCCGAGCGCCGACGCGACCTCGGCCCGGTCGGGGTCGATGTCGACCAGGGTCACCTCCACCCCCGGGATTCGTGCGACCAACCGGGCCACGCAGCAGCCCAGGGTGCCGGCGCCGACGACCGCCACCCGGTCGCCGAGAAGCGGCCCGGCGTCCCAGAGCGCGTTGACGGCCGTCTCGACCAGGCCGGTGAGGACCGCTCGGGACACCGGCACCTCTGCCGGCACCACGCTCACCGCCGCCGCCGGCACGACGTACGACGTCTGGTGCGGGTGCAGGCAGAACACGGTGCGGCCCACCAGACCGGGCGGCCCGGCCTCCACGACGCCGACGTTGAGGTAGCCGTACTTCACCGGGCCCGGGAAGCTGCCCTCCTGGAACGGCGCCCGCATCGCCTCGTACTGGCTCTCCGGCACCCGTCCGGCGAAGATCAGCGCCTCGGTCCCTCGGCTGACCGCGGAGCGCAACGTCCGGACCAGGACGTCGCCGGGGCCGAGCGTGCGCAGGGAGACGGGACGGATCTCACCGACGCCCGGCTCGCGGAGCCAGAACGCCGAGGCCGCCACTGAACCGCAGCGGGCCTGTCCTCGTTCGTCCACGTGAACCTGCCTCCTTGGTCCATGTGAACGGAGCAGCCGTGCCCATGGTTCAACGCCTGCGCTCGCGATTGCTCGCCGGGCTGTTCTCCGTGCTCGCTGCGCTGCTGGTGCTCGGTGCCCTCACCACCCCCGATCGGCTCGAGCAGGTCGATCCGCTGGCGTTTGCGCGGCTGCCGCTCGAGGCGCTGGTCTTCGTGGCCGTCGTGCTCGCGGTACCCGACCGGTTCCGCCGCCTACGGGCCGGGCTCGCTGTCGGGTGCGGGGTCGTGCTGGCGCTGAGCGCGGTCTTCAAGGTCCTCGACCTGGGCTTCCGCGAGGCGCTCAACCGGCCTTTCGACGTGTTGATCGACTGGCGCTACGCGGGGGCTCTGGTCGAGACGGCGCGTGGCTCGGTCGGCGAGGGCGCCGGCACTGTGTTCCTGGTGCTGTCTGCGGTGTTCCTGGTCGCCCTCCTGGTCCTGGTGCCACTCGCGGTGCTCCGACTCACCCGCGTCACGGTGCGGCACCGGACCCGGTCGACGCGCGCGGTGGCCGCACTCGCCACGCTCTGGCTGGTCCTGGCGGTGCTGGACGTGCGCGGCGGGGCCGAGCCGGTCGCGGCCCGCGACACCGCCGTGTACGTGTACGGGCAGGTCGCCCGGATCCCCGGCGCGCTGCGCGACCGGCGCGAGTTCCAGAATGCCGCGCGGCAGGACCCGCTCCACGAGGCGGCGGCCGGGGAGCTGTTCGCCGGACTCCGCGACAAGGACGTCCTGCTGGTCTTCGTCGAGAGCTATGGTCGGGTGGCCGTCGAGGGCTCCTCGTTCGCCCCGCGGGTGCAGGCGGTCCTCGACGAGGCGACCGTCGAGCTGCACGAGGCGGAGTTCGCGAGCCGCAGCGCGTATCTCACCTCTCCCACGTTCGGCGCGATCAGCTGGCTGGCGCACGCGACCCTCCAGTCCGGGCTGTGGGTCGACAGCCAGCAGCGGTACGACGTGCTGGTTACCAGCGGCCGCCAGACGCTGAGCAGTCTGTTCGGGCGTGCCGGCTGGCGTACCGTGGCCTCGGTCCCGGCCAACAATCGGGACTGGCCGCAGGGGGAGTTCTACGGGTTCGACCGGCTCTACGACTCCCGAGATGTGGGCTACGAGGGACCGCGGTTCGGCTATCCGACGATGCCCGACCAGTACACCCTGGACGCGTTCCACCGGCTCGAGCTCGCGCCCGCGCCCCGGCGTCCGGTGATGGCCGAGATCGACCTGATCAGCAGCCACGCGCCGTGGTCGCGGACCCCCCGCCTGGTCGACCAGGCCGCCGTCGGGGACGGCTCCATCTTCGACGGCATGCCCGAGCAGCTGCCCTCGGAGCGCGACATCTGGCCCGACCCGGACCGGGTCCGGGCGGCGTACGGCGACGCGATCTCGTACTCGCTGCGCGCGCTGGTGCGGTTCGTGACGGCCTACGGCGACGACGACCTGGTCCTGGTCGTCGTCGGGGACCACCAGCCGGCCACCATCGTGTCCGGGCTCGACGCCGGCCACGAGGTGCCGGTCTCCGTCATCGCCCGTGACCCCGACGTCATGGACCGGATCACCGGGTGGGGCTGGGAGGCGGGCCTCCGGCCCGGCCCGGACTCGCCGGTCTGGCGGATGGACGAGTTCCGCGACCGGTTCGTGGCCGCGTACAGCCCGAGCGACGACACTGAACCCGAGCGGTTCACCGCAGGGTTCGAGGGATGAGGAGGTGGCATGCCTGATCCGGACGTCGCGTTGATGCAGCAGCTCCACGACGAGCACGCCGCGGCCCTTTGGCGATTCTGCCGGCGACTGGTCCCGCACGACCACGGCCGGGCCGAGGACCTGGTGCAGGAGACGCTGCTGCGCGCCTGGCGGCACCGCACGATCCTGGAGAGCCCGCCGCCGGCGGTGCGGGCGTGGCTGTTCAAGGTGGCCCGCAACATCGTGATCGACCAGTGGCGAAGCCCGCGGTCGAGCAGCGAGACCTCGGTCGCGGACGTGCCGGACGACGGGGGAGGCGACGAGACCGACCAGCTGCTGCTGAGCTGGGTGGTGGCCGAGGCATTGACCCAGCTCTCGGCAGAGCACCGCATGGTGCTGCTGGAGTGCTACTACCGTGGTCGCTCCGTGGCCGAGGCGGCCGCCCGGCTGGGGATACCGGAGGGCACGGTCAAGTCGCGCACGCACTACGCGCTGCGCGCGCTGAAGCTCGCGCTGGAGGAAATGGGGGTGGGGGCATGACCTGCGCCTTTGCCCACGACGACGGCGCCTACGTACTCGGCGCCCTGGCCCCCGCCGACCGGCTGGAGTTCGAGCGGCACCTGCCGGGCTGCGCGGCATGCACCCGCGCGGTCGGCGAGCTCGCCGGCCTACCCGGGCTGCTCGGTCGTGTGGACGCGAGCCTGGCCCAGCAGCCTGAGGCCGAGGACCCGGTGCCGTCCACGCTGCTGCCTGCGCTCTCCCGCACGGTCCGCCGTGCCCGGCGACGCCGGACCTGGGCGGCCGCCGCGGGCCTGGTCGCGGCCACGATCGCCGTCGTCGTCGGGGTCGCGGTCGCGCAGTCCGGCGTCGACCAGCAGGTCTCGCCAGCCCTTCCGGAGACACGGTCGACCGCCCCTGATCCGTCGCAGTCGCCTGCGGTGGCGCGGCCGATGGAGCCGGTCGGCGAGGTGCCGGTGCGCGCGACCGTCAGGCTGGAGCGGGTCACCTGGGGCACCCGGCTGGGGCTCACCTGCACCTACGACTCGGGGTGGGTGAGGTACGAGCTGCCGTCCGAGGTGGACTACACGCTGGTCGTGCGCACCAAGGACGGTGGCGTGGAGCAGGTGGGCAGCTGGCGATCGGTCGACGGGCAGCGGATGCAGGTGTCCGCAGCAACCGCCGCCAGCCCGGCGGAGCTGGCCTCAGTGGAGGTGCGAACCGTCGACGGCCGGGTCGTGCTCCGGCTGGCGACGTGAGCCCAACGGGTTGTCCCGCAGCAGGAGCAGCGCGCCGAGGATGATGGCCGCGATCTCCGAGGCCGCCGCCGTCCAGACCGCCCAGCCGCTCCACGACTCCTCGAGCCCGAACAATCCGACGGTGGCCGAGACGACGAACGCCCCGAGGGTCGACAGCCCGAATCCCACGGCCAGCAGCGCCGGACCCCAGTGCCGCCAGGCCAGAAGGAGCCCTGCAATCACCGCCCCGCCAGCCGCGTTGAGCAGGAACGCCGGCCCGATCTTGTCGAGGTCCCGATAGCCGTCGAACCACAGGTAGAGGTGCACCACCGCCGACACCAGCACCGACAATCCCGTCAGGACTCTCAGCGAACGAACACTCATGAGCCTCTCCCATCCTCACGGGCCGCGGTCTTCTCCGCGACCACCGCAAACTTGCGGACCCGCCCACTCCCGAGCCAGGCACTCCAGAGCCGGTGTGCCGAGACCAGGTCGTCCACGATCTGGTCGCCGACGCGGGCGGCGATCGCCGCGCGGTCCTGGAGGAAGGCCTGGACCAGCCCGTCCGCCGACGACCGGTGCGAGCGGGTGTGCTCGGTCAGCCAGCGGACGCGCAGCCCGGTCCGGCGCAGGCTGCTGATCAGCTCGGGCAGCGGAACCGGCCACACGGTGTCCGCCGCCGGCATCGCCGCCCGCTCCAGCCTCGTCAACGGGAGACCCTCCTCCACCGTGAGACCGAACCGGCCGCCCACGGGCAGCGCCGCCGCAACGGCGCGTAGGAGGGCGTCCTTGTCAGGGAAGGCCAGCAACGTCTCCAACACGAGCACGACGTCGAACGGCCCAGGCGGGAGCGGCGGGACGTGCGCGACCTCGAACCGGCAGCCCAGGTCCCCGGCGCGCTCGCGCGCCAGGGCGACGGCGCCGGGGCTGGCGTCCACGCCGAGGTAGTCGCAGCCGAGCTCGGCCGTGACCAGGCGGCCGGGCCCGGCCGTGCCGCAGCAGAGATCCAGCACCGAGGTCCCGGGCCCGACGCCGGCCCGCGCGGCCAGCAGCCGTATCTCGCTCGCCCGCATCAAGCTCTCCTGGCCGACGTACTCCCCCGCGGGGTAGGCCGCTCGCCGGGCCCGCTCCAGGGCCGCGTCGTAGTCGACCCGCTCGTCGCCCCTCATGGCACCCGGACCCTTATCCGGGGCCCCGCGCGGTGCAGCCACGACCAGACCACGTCGCGGCCGAACGACTCGGCGAGCAGTACGAGCGCCGCGCCGAGGGCGACGTACGTCCAGGCCGACGGAAGCACGTCCGCCGCGGCGACGGTGAGGACGACCCCCTGGACCGCCGCAACCACCTTCCGCCAGTAACGGTGTGGGAGCGTTGCGCGCAGCCACGGCCACACCGACCCGCCCACACCGAAGGCGTAGCGGGCGACGCCGATCGCCAGCACCCAGCTGCCGTACGAGCCGGCCACGTGGACGCTCAGGACGAGGAGAAGGAACGCGTCGGCCTCACCGTCGAAGCGGGCGCCGAACGCAGTCACCGTCCCCGTGGACCGGGCGACTCTGCCGTCGACGGCGTCCAGCGCCAGCGCGACCACCGCGAACGGCACGACCATCGCCGACGCAGGCGGCCCGAGCGAGGGGTCTGCCACCAGCGCGGCCAGCGCACAGGCCAGGGTCGCGCGGGCCAGCGTCACCCCGTCGGCGAGCCCGAGGCCTCCGACGCCGAGCGTGGCGTGGCCGCGGACCACCGCTGCACACAGCACGGCGCCGCAGCCGAGCCCGACAACCACCCCGCGTACCCCGAGGCCTTGCGTCATCAGGGCGGCGAGCAGGACGACCAGGACTGCGAGGCTGGCTGTGAGGCTGGACCGGACGGTTGCCACCTAGGGACAACGGACGCTGCTAGCGTGCGGTTCAAGCGCGGGAGGTGACATGCCGTCAGGGGGCACCGGAGCTGCGGGCGCCGCGTCAGGACAGGTCCGGGCGGGCTCCGAGTGGCTGACGCTCCGCGAGCCCGCTGACGCCGCTGCCCGCTCGACCGAGTTGATCGCCGAACTGCTCCGCTACCTGCCCGCGCGCGACCTGGTCGTCCACGACCTCGGCTGCGGGACCGGCTCGATGACCCGTTGGCTCGCGCCGAGGCTGCCCCGTCCCGCGCACTGGATCCTCCACGACAGGGACGCCGCCCTGCTCAACCGGGTGGAGCCGGAGCACCAGACCCGCCTGGACGACGTCACCCGGCTCGCCCCGCAGGACCTGGCCGACGCCGACCTGGTCACGGCGTCCGCACTGCTCGACATGATGACCGCCGCGGAGCTGGAGCGCTTCGTCGACGCCTGCTCCAGCATTCGCTGTCCGGTGCTGATCACCCTCAGCGTCGTCGGCCGCGTCGAGCTGGACCCCGTGGACCCACTGGACACAGATTTCCAGGATGCGTTCAACGACCACCAGCGCCGCGAGACCACGGGCGGCAGGCTGCTCGGCCCGGACGCCTTCCGCGCAGCGGTCACGGCCTTCACCGCCCGCGGGCGCAACGTCGTCGTGCGCCCCAGCCCCTGGCGGCTCGACACCGATCATCCAGAGCTGCTGGCGGAATGGCTCACCGGGTGGCTGGCCGCGGCCACCGAGCAGCGACCGGGGCTGGCCACCAGGGACTACGCGCGACGGCGCCTCGCGGAAGCGGCTCGAGCCTCCCTCACGGTCACGGTGCACCACGAGGACCTGCTCGTGCGGCCGTCAGCGTGAGGGCGTGAGACGGGTTGCTCGACCTGCATGGCCTTCGACGGATCGCCGCGACTCGATAGCCTGCACTCCATGCCTATCAAGCTCGAGAATGTGGCCATCGCCGTCCGTGACCTCGAAGCGGCCATCGCCTTCTTCACCGACCTCGGTCTGACCGTTCTGGGTCGCGACACGGTGAGCGGAGAGTGGGCGGACACTGCGGTCGGCCTCGACGGCAACCACGCCAAGATCGCGATGCTGCAGACACCAGATGGCCACGGTCGCATCGAACTCTTCGAGTACATCCACCCCGACGCGATCGAGACCGAGCCCACGCAGCCCCACGAGATCGGCATGCACCGTGTGGCCTTCTCGGTTGACGACATCGACGAAGCCCTCGAGATCGCTGCGAACCACGGCTGCCATCCACTCCGTGGCGTGGCGACGTACGAGGATGTGTACAGGCTCACCTATGTCCGTGGTCCCAGCGGCATCATCGTGATGTTCGCCCAGGAACTGACCAGGAACTAGCCGCAAGCGGGAAGCGGAGTGTCCGGAGGGTCTGCTTGGCTTCGGTCATGCCCCTCACCTTCGCCGGAACCCTCGATCGCTCTGCCGTGGCCAGCGCCTTCCACCTGACGGATTTGGTCGGATCTGACCTCGTCGCCGACGCGTGGGACCGGGAGTCGGCGCTGCCGGGCATGACCGTGGGTGGACTGACACGTCACCTTGTCAGTCAGCCGGAGTGCGCGGTGGACTTCCTCAGCACGCCCGGTCCAGCGGACGCTCCACTGCTGAGTCTGGTTGGACACTACGATCTCGTCGACTGGTTCGCAGTGCCGGTCGATGCCCCGGAGAACACGTCCATCCGCGACGACTTCAACCGACTCGGCTCCGCCGGGCATCTCGACTCCGTCACCGCACTCGCCCGCTCGCTCGCGCAGTTGGACTCGGCGCTCGATGCCGCTGGGCCGACGACGTACGTGCCCTGGCAGAACTGCGCGTTGCCCACCGACGACTTCCTCGTCGTGCGGGCGATGGAGGTGGTGGTGCACGCGGACGACCTCGCTTGCAGCGTGGGGATGCCGTTCCCCGATTTCAGTCCCGAGGTCCTCGAGCCCGTGCTGGCTCTTCTCGCGGCACTGTCCGCGCGGCGGCACGGCCCAGACGCCGTGTTGCGCACCCTGAGTCGACGAGAGCGCGCGTCCGGGCCGGTCTCGGCCTTCTGAGCGCGAGCCACAACCCCTCACGATGGCCGAGGAGGCACGGCTCGGCACGAGATGGAGGGAGGAGAGCGCTTCATGACAGTTGCCCACACGAACTCTGCCGCTGTCGCCCGAGACCTTGGGACGACTTCTCTGCATTGGTGGACATGGGCACGTTCAGGCACTCGCCCAGAAGCGACGGCCGTCGCGGGTCGCGCGCCTCGTCGCCGCGATCGTCCTCCACCGCGCCCAACTACGTCAGTAACCCGGCACCACGACTGATGGGGCGGAGCGTGCGGGGCCGAGCGAGCGTGTGTCGTCAACCGGCTCCGACCGGCGCAGACAAGTGGGAGCCGGCCCTGCGCGGTCGCATCGGCCGTGATCGACCACATGGAATGGACAACAACCGGGGTCTGACGGTTGTCGGCGAGAACTTCCTGTCCAGGTTCGCCTAGACACCGCCCGTAGGTGTGAGCCTCAAGGCGTTGGCGGCTCGGTCGGCGACCACCTGGGCGTCGCTTCCCGAGTCGAGGATCGTATCCCTGGACGAGTCGGAGCCGACGAGCACGGTCGTGACGGAAAGTCCGGCCGAAGCCTCAGTCGTCAAGAGGGCATCCACCTGGGCCGAGAAGCAGGAGTCGCTGGACTTGCGGCTGGCGTCCAGCGCGATGACATGGTTGCTGGAGACGAAGTTTCCAGTGCCTGCTGTGAGCCGAATGATGACTGGCGTCGCGCCGGCCGGCCGGATGCTCTGTGAGTCGACGATCTGCGAGAAGTGGTTGCCGATGACGGAGTTGTTGCTGCCATGGACATCGAGCAGTCCGTCGAGGTCGTCCAGCCCGTTGTCGATCCCGAGGAACGGGTTCCAGGGCTCGTGGTCACGCAAGAAGTGGTTGGTGGCGATGAGGTTTTCAGAGCTGCCCGCCCCGAGGACGAGCATCCCCGGGTAGAACGAATGCAGACGGCCCGCAGCGGGATCCGCTTGCGGCGCTCGTGGATGACCTCAGCAAGGACCATCGCCGACCGGATCGGACACCGCGGGCGGGTTCCTCATGTGGGACAGGGCCAGGCGCCATCCCCGACCGCACGAGCTGGCCAACTGGTGAAGTAGGCATATTATGAGTAACCTTCACTATATGTGCGATGCTCCCGCTTCGGCTCTGGACAAGGTCCTTCACCTCTCCGCACTGGTGTCAGCGGACCTCGCCCGATACGAGGAGGAGTCTGGGCTCACCGATTCCCGAGTTCACCTGCTGTGGATTCTGGGTCTGACCGGGCCGGGGACCCAGCGGTCGTTGGCCACCGCGCTGAACGTGAGCCCGCGCAACGTCACCGGCCTGGTCGACGGCCTCGTCGCGTCAGGCCACGTGACACGGGAACCGCACCCGCACGACCGCCGCGCCAACGTCGTCACCCCCACCAGGCTCGGCCAACAGACCATCCGCGAGCTACGCAAGGGTCATGAGGATCTCGCCAGGCAGTTGTTCGGTCAGGTCCCACCCGACCAGCTGGCTGCCTTCGTGGCGACGATCGATCACACCATCGCCACCTTTGCGCGACTGATGCAGAACGCACCATGAGTCTGCGACGGCTGCCCGCCCTCGCTTGGGAGGCCCTTCTGCTCGAGTTGGCGTTGTACCGATCGCTGGCACGGTGGATAACACTTCGCCCCGATGTTCCGTCTGTAGCCGTCCCTCTCGGCTATGCACAGCTCGTCGGTCCGATGTTGTGGCTTTGGATATTCGGCTCAGCCATCGAAGTGGTCGTGGTGGAAGTAGTCCTGCAGAACATCGGGGCCGGTTGGGCCGAAGCGCTCCGGCTCCCACTGCTGGTGGTCGGGATCTGGGGTGTGCTGTGGATGCTCGGCATGCTGGCGTCCTACCGGGTCCGTCCGCACCTCCTGCTCGACGACCATCTACGGATCCGCAACGGCGCCCGAACCTGGGTCAGCGTTCCGCTCGACTCCGTGGTGAGCGTGCGAGCCGCCGAGCACGAACTCCCTGGCATCATCACAGCTGTGCACCAGGATGACGGCCTGCTCCTGGTCGGGGTGAGCAGCAGGACCAATCTTGAACTCGCCCTGGCCGGTCCCACCGTCCTGAGCACGAGCAAGGGCGAGATGACCGCTGACAGGGTCGGACTGTGGGTCGACGAACCCCGTGCCGTGACCGCCCAGATCACGTCCCTCACGTCGGCTCGCCCCTGAGTATCTCGCTTGGCTTCGTCGCGGAGCGCGCACCGGTAGCCGGTCGGCTCGCGGAGCGTGCCGTTGACCGATCGCGCTGCGACATGCATCTGCTCGATCGACAGGCCCTGCGGCATCGTGTCCGGGCCACACCCGTTCGCATCTAGATCAGATCGTGCCTTCGCTGCGCGCTTTCAAGCCAGCGGCCTCGGCTGCTAGGTAGCGCTCGGTCAGCCTCTTGAAGAAGAGCCGGCCCATGACCCTGCCGAGCGGTCCGGCTTGCTCGACACCCAGCCGGAGTCGGGTGCGGCCACGGGGCAGCGGTTCGACCTCGTGCCGCGCGATCGTGCGAACCCCCGGGCTGGTGGCCATCCAGGTGAAGGATGCTCCGGGCGAGAGCTCTGTCACGACGTACTGAGTCGGGGGCAGCTTCGGCTGCTCGATGCGTGCCCTTGAGTTGACGGTCAGCGGACCCTCGTCGAGTCGGGTCACCGACGTCACCGTCTCAGCCCACTCCGGCCACCGCTCTACGTCGGTCAGGACTTCCCAGACCCGCTGAGGCCGCGCATCGATCTCCACCTCGACACTCTGCTCCATTCCGGCATCCTCTCCTCTGGGCGGGACGTGGAAGTTGAGGCCGTCACGTGCCCAGAGCTGCGCCGAGGCGGGTGACCGCCGCAGCCTCGGCGTCGTGGATCGAGCTCAGGTGTCCGCTCATGTCGGCCAGGATGCCGGCGAGGCGCTCCTCGTCCAGCGGCGGTGCGTCGGCGTGCTCGGCCCGCAGCTGCCACAGCTCTTCGGCGGCCGCTGCTCGCTCCGTGGCTCCCGCGTCGCCCTCGGCGAGCGTTCCGGTGACTGTGGCGGTGAGGGTTCGCAGCCTGGCGATCGCCGGGACGTCGTCCGGCAGTGCCGTCTCGGCGAGGGCGTGCCAACGGTCGGCGATGTCCCGCCACCGCGGCGCCTCGGCGGCCAGCCCCGGCTCGTCGAGCACGACAGCGGCCTGCTCGAGTCCATCGGCGAACAGCCCGCGCAAGTGACCGCCGTCCATCCCGGCGGGCTCGACGCCCTCCCACACGCTGGCCAGAGCCCGCAGCATCCCGCGTCGGTCTGCGAACACCGTCGGCCACCCCTTCGCGGCCCGGGGGTCGTACGAGCAACCGTGACCACTTCCGCCAAGCGGGCAGTGCGAAGGACGTCGACGTCCCGCTTAGGTGTTCCACGCCGGCTTCCAGCCCGGCGCGGACCGCGGCTCGCAGCCGGTCCGCCGGCACCGTGGCGTTGCTCGACCGGACCACGAGCATCGTGTTGCGGTAGCTGCCCACCCGGGCCCGCGCCCGGTCCAGGTCCAGGGCCGGCACGGTCAGCGGCGCCAGGGTGCGGTCGTCGAGGTGCACACGACTCCCGGCGGCCGCGTAGGCGACGACCGGGTGACCGCCTTGTCCGTCGAGGAAGGGCGGCAGGTTCCAGTACCCGAGGTGGTAGCGGTCCGGCCAGACGATCGCCGGATCACCGTCGGCCAGCGTCGAGCTCAGCGCCCGGGCCGCACCCGCGGCGCCGCCGGTGCGGGACCAGACCACGTCGAGGCCGAGCCGGTCGACCGTGGTGGCCAGCCGCCGGTCGAAGTACTGCCAGGAGTGGGTGAACCCGAGGGTGACAACGCGGCCGTCGTCGTGCGCGAACTCCCAGAGGATGTAGCCGGCGCCGAGACCGCCGCCGACGAGAAAGACCAACGGCTCGGTGAGCGGGCCGTCGGGCCCGGTGACCCCGCGGTGGGCGAGCACGTTGGCCAGCGCCGCGGTGTCCGGGTCCGTGCCGCCGCGCAGGGCCCATCCGGCGTCGACGAAGGGACTGGTGTCGCCACCTCCCACGACGTGGGTACGGGCGACGGCGTAGCGCTCGCCTGTGCGGGCCATCCGCGCGCGCACGCGGGTCTTGAGCTGCTTGGTCGTGGTCATGGTCGGACTCTCCCGACTGCGTCCGCGGCGACGGCTCCACGCGCCGTGCGCCGCCGCAGCCGTGGCATCCGATTCGGCGGGACAACGAAGCCGAGCAGCGCCTCGAGGCTCTCGTAGTCCCCTTTGCCCCGCATCGCCGGCCCGCGTGGAGGACCGGTCTGGGGTTGGGCGTGAGGCTCGCCTGCAGGTGAGAATACACCCGGCCGCGTCCGGCGGAAGTCCGCAACTCCTGGTGAAGCGCATCGGTGTCCGCCATTGAGATCGTGCCCGCCCGCTCGATGACATCGAGGCCTTCATCCTGAGGGATTCCTGGCGGCCGCATCACCCGTCCGCTCGTGGTCACGCTCCGTGGCCGTGACGTCAGACCACGGGCAGGGCCTTCACGACCACGTTGTCGCGGTAGCCGCGCTCGGGGTCGAACGGCCCCCCACAGGTGAGGAACACCAGGCGCAGCGGGCCACGCGCGGAGAAGAGGTCCTTCCGCTCGCGGAGCCGGTCGCGGTCGACGCGGGTGACGGACACGACGGCGAAGCGCTGGCGCAGCTTGCCGATCCCGAGCACCAGCTCCGCACCGGGCGCGGCGCTGAGCAGGGAGGCGGCGGGACCGAGGCCCTGCGTCCGGGAGTCCACGTGGGCGGCGATCACGATGCTGCCGAACCCGTCGCCGAGTCGACTTCCGCCCCGCCACCAGCCGGCGTGGGTGATGTCGTCCGGCACGCGCAGCGCTCCGGCGGGCGTCGTCCCGGCGAGGTCGACGGGCATCCGCGTCCCGTCCGGGAGTACGGCGAGCGCCGGACGGCGCGGCACCACTTGCGAGCCGGCCGGGGTGGCGACGGCCGCCGGAGGGGGCGAGCCGGGGTCCGTCGCGGTCGACGGGCTCGTAGCGGTGGACGGGGCCGCGCGCGCCGGGGGCTGCATCGACTTCGCGGCGGGCTCGCCGGACGTGGCGGCACACCCGCCCGCCAGCACCAGCATCAGCAGGAGCAGGAGCAGGCGGGGACGGGTGCGCGCGACCATCAGGTCAAGGACGGGCGTGCTGGCGGCGCAGCGCGAAGGCACCGGCGAGCACGACCCCGAGCACGCTCAGCAGTCCGACCGGCAGCCCGCCGGTTGGGCCGGACGGGTCGACCAGGCCCGCAGAGCCGGTGTTGACCGAGGTCGGTGCGGAGCCGGTGCTGCGCAGCGGGATGACCTGGACGACGGCGTCCATGCTGCCGCCGCGCGGCGCCCCGATCGCGAACACCCGGGTGAGTGAGCCGTCCGCGACGGGCAGGTCGACCGGGCCGAGCAACGGGTCGCCGCCGCCGGTCGGGACCACAGCGACCTTGTAGGTGTCGGACGGGACCTCGGCGGTGACGAACTCGCCATTGGCGATGTTGGTGAACAACGTGTCACCGTTGGCCAGGATGTCGGCCGGCGGCACCACCGCCGTGTGGGCCACCGTGAGTCGGCCCTCGCCGGACGACACCGGGTCGACGTCGTTGGCGAAGGTGGTCACGACCGGCTCGTTGCTGGCGTCGGCCGGCCAGTGCAGGACGACGTCCTGGCTGCCGCCACCGGAGTCGAAGGTGCTCTCGACGGTCCAGTCGGCGGTGCTGAACGAGACCGTGTGCTCACCCGGTGCAAGGTCGTCGAGCGGCACGACCTCCTTGGGCCCGACGCTTCTGGCCACGGACTCACCGTCGACGGAGACGTCCACGTCGGCAGCGGGCACCCCCTGGACGACATAGCTGAGTGACGTGGACGGTTTGGCTGCTGACGGTGCGGCAGCCTGGGCGAGTGGACCCGTGGCGGTGGCAAGGGTCAGCACGACGACGGCCGTCACGGCCGGTACGCGCGGGGACAGGGAACGGATGGACATCGTCGGAAACCCCCCATGGGAGACGAACTGAAAGGAAGCAGGGCCCCGAGGTGACGCCCCCAGCGCTCGTGTGCCAGACCGACGCCCCCCGGCGTCGTTCCGGCCAGAGTAGGTTTCCTTGCGGCGCATGTCGACACTAAAGTCGACACGAGAGTCCCGAAGGCATCGCGCTGGTCGGGGCTCGAGGCTCCACGACGCGGACGCGTGGCAGGGTGGGGGTGAAGCAGATGGAGCGATGGGTCGCGAGTCGGCTGGTGCCGATCGCGCTCACGGCCGTGATGCTTGCCGCCCTGGTGGGAGTGTTCGCGCTTCTGGCCCGGTTCCCGGGCGGCCCGCCCGAGGACGAGCCCCCGACCGCCGCCCCCGACCCTCCGAGGGTCAAGGGCGCCGAGGCCCTCCAGGGAGTCGACTACCGCATCAGGGTCTGGCCGGACGGCAGCGTGCGCGTTCGCGCGACGTTGACCTTCGCCTCACCCGTCGAGCGGCTCGACTTGTCGGTGCCGGCGCGACTCGGCGCCGGCGGACCCACCCGCCCCGTCGTCGCCACCCTTGCTGTCAAGGCCGACGGCCTGCCCGTACCGGTCGGCGAGCAACCGGCGATCGGTCGGTCAGCCTCGATCCCCCTGGCGCGACCGGCCCAGAAGGTCGAGATGTCGTACCTCGCGAAGGGCGTCACGCTGCGCAGCTCGGAGTCCCTGCCCGGACGCGCCCTCACCCTGGTCACGCCCGTGGTGATCGACCAGGCGTGGCCGCTGCCGTGGAGCCTGACCGTGCGGGCCCCGAAGGTGCTCAACGTCGGTTGCGCCGGGCTCGACGGCCAGCTGGACGTGTGCGGACGGTCGTCGACGAAGGGCTGGTCCGTGACCGGTGCGCAGGACGACGGCCCGGTCGACGTACTGGCGCAGGTGGACCTGCCGACCCGGGCAACGAGCTGACCGCCCGCCCGCCTCAGCCGTCGACGGCGATGTCGTCGGCCAGTTCGTCGACAGACTCCTCCAAGCGGTTGCGTCCGTTGCGCTTGGCACGGTAGAGGGCCGCGTCGGCGCGCGACAGCGCCTCGGAGACGGTCTCACCCGACCGCACCTCGGCGTAGCCGATCGAGCACGTCAGCCCGCACGGCATACCCGTGCGGAGCCGTTCGAGCGTGGCCTGCGCCTGGTCGCGAGTGGTGTCGCGCAGGGCGATGGCGAACTCCTCACCACCCCAGCGGGCCACCACGTCGACCACACGCAGCGAGCGGCGGGCGCCACGGGCGAACTCCACCAGCGCCTCGTCGGCGACCACGTGCCCGCGGGTGTCGTTGTAGGCCTTGAAGTGGTCGAGGTCCAGCAGTGCCAGCGTGAACGGTTCCCGAGTGCGTCGGGACTGTCGGACCAGGGCGCTGGTCTGCTCGTCCCAGCCCCGCCTGTTGAGGAGGCCGGTCAGGGAGTCGGTGACCACGGTGAGCTCGAGGCGCTGGCGCATCCGCTCGCTGTTCAGCGCCATCGCGGTCTCCGCAGCCAGCGCCTCGACAGCAGCGCGCTCGATCTCCGAGACACTCTCGATCCTGTCGTTCCACCCGAGAGCCAGGATCGCGCTCACATGACCGTCGATGCCGACCGGCTGCCACAGCAGGCTGCTGGCGCCCGATTGGGCGAGGAGTGGCTTGCTCACCAGCGGGTGTGCCTCGGCCAAGGAGGCGAAGAGTGGCCGGCCTGTCCGCCAGACGTGTGCGGTCGCGGACGGCTCGTCGAGGTCGACCGTGACGCCGACGAGGTTCTCCGCACCGGACGTGGCAGTCACCGCGAGGTGGTCGTCCCCGATCGGCTCGAGGAGGGACACCGTCGACACGTGCGCAAGCGCGGCGATGCTCTCGAGCACCAGCGGACGCGGGTCGACGCCCTCCTGCGTGGCGCGCGCGATCGCGACCGACGCGCGCAGGCCCTCGCGCGAGCGCAGCAGGTCATCGTCGGTCCTCTTGCGGTCCGTCACGTCCTGCACGTGGGCAAGGGTCCACACCGCATCGTCGGGGCCGGCGACGTTGCGCACGGTCAGCCAGGCCCAGCGGACTTCGCCGTCCGGGCGGAGGTAGCGCTTCTCCACCCGTACGACGCCGTCGGCGGCGGCCTCGATCATCCGGCCGGCGTTCGCGTGGATGTTCAGGTCGTCGGGGTGGGTGAACTCCGACGAGGAGCGGCCGGCGATCTGAGCCCAGGTGCGACCGAGGAGAGCGCACAGGGCCTCGTTGGCCTCCACGAAACGCCCGTCCTGGTCGGAGAGCCCGATGCCGACCGGGCTGTCGTCGAAGACGCTGCGGAAGCGGCGGTGCGCCTGGCCGAGCCGACTCAGCACTCCGCGCCGCACGACGAAGACCACCGCGGCCACGGAGGACGCCAGCAGCAGCTGGGTCGCAGTCACCGGCAGGTGGTCCCAGGGACCGGGCCTGAGCGTGAGGACGACGGCGACCCAGCCGGAGAGCGAGAGGACGCCGAGCACCAGCACCTGGCGCCGGACCGGGTTCAACGCGGCCATGCCGACGAGCGCGAGCATCAGGACAGCCGTGTGCTCGAGCTCGCGGGTCGTGGCGACCAGCAGCACCGAGCTGAGCAGGGGGGCCGCGCTGATGACGACCAGGAAGTCCGCCAGCCGGTTCGGCTCCGCAGTGGTCGCGGCAAGACCGGTGAGGAAGCACACCACCGCGGTCAGGACGGAGACCACCGACACCGGGACCTGGGCGGGCCCGGGAAGCAGCACGAAGGAGAGCGGTGCGGACACGACGTACAGCACCGCGAGGGCGCGCGCGGACAGCACCAGGGTCTCGCGCTCACCTGTGAGCGTCACCAGGCCGAGGGCGGGGAGCTTGGCTGCCATCACTCTCCGATCCGGTGGCGGCGATGCGGCGGACGCGTCGCTGCTCGCGTCGGGTCACCAGGTCCATCGGCCCCGACACGCCCCATCTGAGACGACCTGACGGGCCGGTCAGCTGGCGGCCGTTACATCCCACGTCAAGATTTCAACTGCCCGTCACACGAGGTAACCCTCGTGACTCATCTGTCCGCCACGATCAGAGCCGTCGGCACACCTGACGGGCCGACGACCGACAACATCCCGACACCCCAGGGGGCCACGATGAGCGCAGTCCTTCCCGATCCGTCCACCGTCGAAGCCCAGCGGCTCGATCCGACCACTCTCGGCGACGCCCGCAGCCAGCGCGCGGAACGTCTCGCCCTGCTCACCGAACGACGGATGGCCGAGCGCTCGCGCGAGCTGATCGACCTCCAGCAGACCCGTCCGGACCTGGTCGGCGCCTACGCGCCGGCTGACTTCGCCGCTGACGCCCTGCGCTGGGCGGTGTGAGCCGACCATCGACCGGTCCGTACGCCGGTTGACCCCGATCCGCGCTCCATGGTGATCTCCACCATGGAGCGCGCTGGCGTGCGCTGGGAGGTCGGCGCGGAACCGGCTCAGGCCGCCAGCGCCGCTTCGAGGGTGTCGTGCAGGTCGAAGACGTTGTCGAGCCCAGTGACCTCGAAGACCCGCCTGATCGCCTCGTGAGTCAGGACGATCGCCAGGCTGCCCGCGAAGGCGTGCACCCGTCGCCGGGTGCCGATGAGCGCACCGAGTCCGGTCGAGTCCATGAAGGTGACGCCCCTGAGGTCGAGCACCAGGTGGACGTGCCCGTCGACGATCAGATCGTTGAGATGGCTCCGCAGGGCGAGGTGGTTCGACAGGTCGACCTCGCCCGCGAGCGACACCACCGTCTTCGTCCCGTGGGGGCTGACGTCCTTGGCCAAGCCGTTCAGGTCGGCGCTCACGCCGGCTCCTCGAAGCAGATCCGTCGCGGCCAGGTGCTCGACCGCTCGGCGTGACCCTAGCCCAGGGCGCTCCCGCCGGAGCGGAGAGCGCCGGTCGGTCCTCCGTCGACAGGTCCCTCAAAAGCTCACCGGCGGGACCCATCCGACCCGAGCCCGACCACGAACTGCCTGTGGCGCGCGTCTCATTCCAGCGCGCTACTCACCTTCTACGAGGGGAAGACAATGCAAGACACCACACGGCGCCGGTTCCTCGGCGCCACGGGCGCCGGGGCCGCGGCGGTAGCCGTCGCGCCAGCCACGGCGTACGCCAAGGAGTCAGTGCGCTCCCGCAACAGCGCGGACGAGCCTGTCGTCGCCTACATCAGTGACGCGAAGTCCGACGAGGTCACGCTGCTCGTGGGCGAGCGCGAGGTCGTCGTCCGCGACCGCGATCTGGCCACCCGCATCCTCAACGCGGCAGGGAGGTGAACTGAATGTCATCCCACCGCGAAGCACCTGAGATCTCCAAGGACCCGGTCGCCGACAACACCGACGTCTACGCGTTCGTGAGCCCCGGCCGGCCCAAGTCCGTGACGATGATCGCCAACTTCATCCCCCTGCAGAGCCCGAATGGCGGACCGAACTTCTACGAGTTCGGCGAGGACGTGCTCTACGAGATCCATGTCAGCAACAAGGGCGATGGGGCGAAGGCCGACATCTCCTACCAGTTCCGGTTCGACACCAAGATCCGCAACGACAAGACGTTCCTCTACAACGTGGGGCCGATCGGTGGCATCCGCGACGAGAACTGGAACCGTCCGCAGTACTACTCGGTGACCCGTGTCAAGAACGGCAAGAGCAAGGTCATTGCCAAGCGCGTCACGACTCCGCCGGTCAACATCGGTCCGCGCAGCACCCCCAACTACCCCGACCTGGCCCGTCAGGCCGTGCGTTGGATCGGTGGCGGCCGCAAGGTGTTCGCCGGTCAGCGCGCGGAAGGCTTCCACGTCGACCTGGGCAGCATCTTCGACCTGGGCACGCTGCGTCCGTTCCAGTCGCTTCACCTGATCCCCACCGCTGACGCGATGGGTGTCAACGCGACGAAGACCTACAACGTCCACTCGATCGCGCTCCAGGTGCCGATCAAGCAGCTGACCCGCGGCAAGGGCATCCCGAAGAACCCGCTGAAGCGTCGCGCTGTCATCGGTGTCTGGGCGACCGCCAGCCGTCGCAAGTCCCGCATGATCGACCCGCAGACCGGCAAGACCCGTGGCATGGGTCCCTGGCAGCAGGTCTCCCGGCTGGGCAACCCGCTGTTCAACGAGGTCATCACGCCGATGGCCGAGAAGGACGAGTGGAACGTGCGCGCCCCCGCCGGCGACAAGCGTTACCAGAAGTACGTCTACAAGCCCGAGCTGGCCAAGCTGCTGCCGGCGCTCTACCCAGGTGTCTTCCCGAACCTGGCGAAGTACAACAAGCCGCGTGCGGACCTGCACGCGATCCTGCTGACCGGCATCCCCGAGGGGGTGGTCCCGGGGTTCCAGAACTTCACCGGGGCGACGCCTGCGGACATGCTGCGTCTCAACGTGGCCATCCCACCGTCCGACAACCCGAACAACCTCGGGCTGGTCGCCGGCGACGCCGCCGGCTTCCCCAACGGCCGCCGTGTGGCCGACGACGTGACGACGATCGAGCTTCGCGCGATCGCCGGCCTCACGATCCCGCTGGTCGACCCGGACTTCACCCCCGACGGGGCCGCGAGCGGGGTCACCGACGGGACCGAGAACACGAATCCGGACTACCTCAAGGGATTCCCGTTCCTCGGACACCCCAACGGTGGCTACCAGACCACCCCGGGTGAGTCCTCGGTCTCGTGACGGTGACATCGATGACGCAGAGCCATGAGCATGACCACGACCACGGGTCTCACGACCACGCGCACCCGCACCCGGAGAACCCCTGGGCCGGCAACGGCTCGGTGCTCCTGGACATCGGGGGCGACGTCGGGGCCCTGATCGTGACGATGCCGGAAGGACTCGAAGGCCGTGAGGTCGAGATCCGTCCGACGACGTACGACGGTGTCAGCGCGCTGGCACACGTCGCGGTCGTGCATCGGCCCGTCGGCACGAGCAAGGTGCCGTCCCTGGTGTTCCCCGAGCTGATCGAGGGGAGCTACGAGCTGTACGAGAAGGGCACCGACGACGTCCGCCTGGTGGTGGACGTCGTGGGGGGCGAGGTCGCTGACGCGACCTGGCCGTCCTGACTCACCTCTGAGGAGCCGCCGTCGGGCCGCATGGGCGCACACCGCCCTACCCTGGCCCGATGGCGGCTCTTCTCACGATCAGGTTCCTCGCCGAGCTCGGGATGCTGGCCTGCCTCGCCTGGGGCGGCTGGCAACGAGCAGACGGGGTCCTGGTCTCCCTGGCCCTGGCCGCCGCCTTCCCGGCGGCGGCCGGTGTCGTGTGGGGCCGGTGGATCGCCCCACGCGCCCCGCACCGGTTGTCCGACCCGCGCCGACTTGCCGTCGAGGTGACCCTGTTCGCAGCCGCGAGCCTCCTGGTGCTCGGCGCCGGACCAATGCCGCACACGGCCGTCGCCGCCGTGGCCGTCTGGGCGGCGTTCCTGGTGAGCATCCCCTCGCGCGGCCACGAGCCCACTCCGCAGCCCCGGTGAGGAGCCGTCGGGCGAACCCCCCGCTAGCGCCGGCCGATGCCGAACACTCCCCGCAGGATCTCGCGGGTCGCGGTGCGCATCAGGTCCTTGGCAACAGGTGAGTTGATGATGTCGGTGACGACGCTGTCGTCGCGGCTGGTGCCGGTCGACCGTCCTGTGCGCGAGCTCTTCGGGTAGTCGATCTTGGTGGGGTCGTCAGCCGGCTTCCTCGCCTCGGCAGCTCGCTCGGCCTCGGCCTTCCTCGCCCCCTCCTCGAGGCGCTCGGCGAGCAGCTCGTGAGCCGACTCCCGGTCGAGGGGCTCGGCATACTTGGCGTGCAGGGACGAGCCGGTCACGGTCGCCTCCATCGCAGTCGGGTCCGCCGGGCCCATCAACGACTCAGGAGCCCGGAGCCGGGTCCAGGCGACGGGGGTGGGTGCGCCGCGCTCGCTCATCACGGTGACGACGGCCTCCCCGATCCCGAGAGAGGTGAGCACCTCGCCGAGGTCGTCGTAGGAGCTGTTGGGATAGGTGTTGACGGTCTGCTTGAGGGCCTTGGCGTCGTTGGGCGTGTGCGCACGCAGCTGGTGCTGGACGCGGGAGCCGAGCTGGGCGAGCACGTCGTCGGGTACGTCGGTCGGCTGCTGGGTCACGAAGAACACCCCGACGCCCTTGGAGCGGATCAGCCGCACCGTCTGGGTGATCGCGGCCAGGAAGTCCTTGGAGGCGTCGGCGAAGAGCAGGTGGGCCTCGTCGAAGAAGAAGACCAGGCTCGGCTTGTCGGTGTCACCCACCTCGGGAAGGTCGTGGAAGAGGTCGGCGAGCAGCCACATCAGGAAGGTCGAGAACACCGCCGGCCGGTCCTGGAGGTGGGGCAGCTCGACCAGCGAGATGACGCCCTTCCCGTCGGGTGTGGTCCGAAGGAGGTCCATCGTCTCGAGCTCCGGCTCGCCGAAGAAGGCGTCGGCCCCCTGGCTCTGGAAGCCGATGAGCTCGCGCAGGATGACACCGGCCGTCGACGAGGACAGCCCGCCGAGCTCCTTGAGGTCGGCCTTTCCTTCGTCGGAGGTCAGGTGTGCGACCACGGCACGCAGGTCGGCGAGGTCGAGCAGCGGCAGCCCGGCCCGGTCGGCGTAGTGGAAGACCAGCCCGAGCGAGGACTCCTGGGTGTCGTTGAGGCCGAGCACCTTGGAGAGCAGGGTGGGCCCGAAGGCTGACATCGTGGCGCGCAGCGGGATCCCGGTGCCCTGGCCTCCGATGGCGAAGTACTCGACCGGGAAGCCG
Organism: uncultured Actinomycetota bacterium; assembly: GCA_963772415.1. GTDB lineage: Bacteria > Actinomycetota > Actinomycetes > Propionibacteriales > Nocardioidaceae > Nocardioides_B. The sequence goes on from CAVYWU010000013.1 coordinate 40,292, forward strand.
GTCGCCTGCCAGGTCTGTCCGACCGACGTGGCGCGCTCGGCGATCTTGTCGTTCGGGGCGCCGGGCGTGGAAAGACCGGAGAGATCACCCTTGATGTCGGCGGCGAAGACCGGCACACCGTGACTGGAGAGCTGTTCGGCGAGCAGCTGCAGCGTCTTGGTCTTGCCGGTGCCGGTGGCGCCGGCCACCAGTCCGTGCCGGTTGAGCATGCCGAGCGGGATCCGGATCGGTACGTCGGACTGGGTGGTGGCGTCGAGCATCAGCCCGCCGAGCTCGAGCGCCGCCCCCTCGAACTGATAGCCCGGCCGGACCGCGGCGGCGATCGGGTGTTCGCCGGTGGCCTCCCCCGCAACCTGATCCGTCATGGCCCGACCCTACCCACGGACCTGCCGTCGTCCTCCGGATCGCCGCCCGAGCGCCTGCCGACAGGGCGGGTGGGCGGCGTTCTCTATGCTGATCTGCGTGATCTTCAAGCGCGTCGGTGCCGGCAGGCCCTACCCCGACCACGGGCTCACCCCGAGGTCGTGGGCTGCCCTCCCGCCGCGCCAGGTGCGCCTCGACGAGCTGGTGACCACCAAGGACACCTTGCAGCTCGCCGCGCTCCTCGACGAGGACTCCACCTTCTTCGGTGACCTGTTCGCCCATGTCGTGGAGTGGCGAGGCGACCTCTTCCTCGAGGACGGCCTGCACCGGGCGCTGCGCGCCGCGCTCCAGCAGCGGCTGGTCCTGCATGCCCGGGTGCTCACCCTCGATGCCGACGGATCGCCGGCAGAGGCACTCACGTGACCGGTCGCCACGTGACCACCGCCATCACCATGCTGGTGCTGGTCGGCATCCTGATCCTCGGCGTCGTCGTCGGTGCCCGCGAGCTCTTCGCCCCGCTGCCGGGAGAGGATGAGGAGCCGCAGGCGGCTGAGCCGACCGCCGACTGCGCGCCAGCCGCGGATCGCCCCGGGCGACTGCGGAGCAGCCAGATCACCGTCAACGTCTACAACGGCGGCAACCGGGCCGGGCTGGCCGGCCAGACCCTCGACACCCTGTCCGCGCGCGGCTTCCGAGCAGGCGAGGCCGGCAACGCCCCCGCGGACAACAACGTGCGTCGGGTGCAGGTCTGGATCGTGGAGGGTGAGGAGCTCGCCGGCAGTCTCGTGGCGCGGAACTTCGGCCCCAAGGTCCCGGTCAAGACCCTGCCGAGCGAGGAAGACCTCGGTGACGGCATCGACGTGGTGGTCGGCAACGGGAGGGCTCGGCTGGCCAGCCCGTCACGCTCGATCAAGATCCCGGCCGACGCGGACGTCTGCGTGCCCGTTGCCTCCGAGGGCGCCGCCACGGAGTCCTGAGCGCGGCCCAGCACCTGCTCACTCCAACCAGTGCGCCAGGCGACCGCGCTGCGACACTGCCCGCAACCGCTCCTCGGTCTGGTCCCGCAGCATCCTCGGCGTCACCACCAGCAGGTCGTCGTGGGCGCGGAGCACGGTGCGGGCGTCGGGCACGAGCGTGTCCCCGGCCCGGACCACCAGGGACACGGAGGCGCCGGCTGGGAGACGCAGCTCCCCCACCTCCACCCCCTGCAGCTTGGACCGCGGCGTGATGGTGATCTGGAGCAGGTCGGCCGCGATCCGCTCCAGTGGCGCGGCCTCGACCTCGAGGTCCCTGACCTCCCCCTGCGGACTGACCCGCAGCAGCGCGGCCACCCAGGGCAGGGTCGGGCCGGTGAGCAATGTGTAGATCACCACCATCACGAAGACGATGTCGAAGAGCTCGTCGGCCCGTGGGACGGCGTTGGACAGCGGGATGGTGGTCAGCACGATCGGTACGGCGCCGCGCAGCCCGGCCCAGGAGACGAACAGCCGCTCGTTCCACGACATCCGGGCCGCGAACGAGCAGGCGAGGACCGACAACGGGCGGGCCACGAACGTCAGCAGCAGCCCGGCGATCACCGCCGTGACCACGTGGCTCCACGAGATCCGGTCGGGCGACACCAGCAGCCCGAGCATGACGAAGAGCCCGATCTGAGCCAGCCAGGCGACACCCTCGGAGAACGACCGGGTGACGTTGCGGTGCGGCAGCTCGCTGTTGCCGAGGATGAGGGCTGCGGTGTAGACGGCGGCGAAGCCGGACGCGTGCAGGGCCGAGGTGCCGGCGTACGCGAGGACGGTGAGGGCGAGCACCGCGATCGGATAGAGGCCCGACGACGGGAGTGCCACCCGCCGCATCACCCAGGCACCCCCGAAGCCGACGCCGAGACCGGCGATGACCCCGAAGACCAGCTCGTAGATGACGATCCCGGCGAAGCCAGCCACGCCATGGTCCAGCGCGGAGCCTGAGCTGACCAACGTCACCAGGAGCACGGTGGGTGCGTCGTTGAGACCCGACTCGGCCTCCAGGGTGCCGGTCAGCCTGCGCGGCAGCGGCACCCGACGCAGCACCGAGAAGACCGCGGCCGCATCGGTGGGCGAGGTGACCGCGCCCAGCAGGATCGCGAGCTGCCAGTCGAGCCCGAAGATCAAGTGGGCACCGAGGGCGACCACGCCGACGCTGACCGCGACTCCCAGCGTCGCCAGCGCCACACTCATGCTCATCGTGGGCTTGATGTCGGACCACTTGGTGGTGAGTCCACCTTCGGCCAGGATGACCACGAGGGCGGCGAACCCGAGGGCGTGCGCGATGTTGGCGTCGTCGAACTGCACTCCGAGCCCGGCCTCGCCGAGCAGCACGCCCATGAGCAGGTAGATCAAGAGGCTGGGCAGGCCAGCACGGACCGACACCCGCACGGCGAGCACCGCCACCAGCATGACCACGGCGCCGATGAGCAGCACGGAGTCGAGCTGCTCCACGTCGAAGCTCACCTGTCACACCTCGGCCTCGTCTGGGGCAGGGGTCTCATCCTAGTGGCGCCGCGGCCGCTGACAGGGACGACCGCGAGGGGTGGACCGGTCGGGCGGCCGCCCCCGCCGGGGGATTGACGAGGACGACCGCGACCGTGGGCGCCGTGCGGCACGCTCAGCGAACGCGTGTCGTGCTGCACTCCGGGGCCAGCCGACCCTGAGCACAGCGGCTTCCTTGTGTCGAGAATCGCTGGGCCGTGGCGCCGATACAATGGCCCGATCGGGCGGTCGTGTCCCGAACAACGGGTCACGTCGCTTGCGAGTCCGAGACCCTGGCGGGCGGCGTCGGCCACAGGCTCCCCGGAAGGTGCTCGGCGATCACGCCCGTGGGTAGCCGACGGCGTAACCGGCGCGCTGCATCGGCCCAAGCGGCGGCCCGGACCACCGGTTAGGTTGTGGCGATGGACCAGCGCCTTGCCGTCGCGCGGCGGGCGAACGTGCCGCCGTTCCACGTCATGGACCTGCTAGCGGCGGCCGGCGCCCGGCAGCGCAGCCACGGTGACCTGCTCAACCTCGTTGCGGGCCAGCCCTCGACCCCGGCGCCCATGCCCGTGCTCGCAGCCGCGCACCAGGCGCTGGACACCCACGTGCTCGGCTACACCGAGGCGGTCGGCACGCCCGGCCTGCGGGCCGCGATCGCCGAGCACCACCGGAGGTTCCACGGGCTCGACGTCGACCCGGACGAGGTGGTGGTCACCACCGGCTCCTCGGGCGGGTTCCTGCTGGCGTTCCTCGCCGCCTTCGAGCCTGGCGACCGGGTGGCGATCGCCCGCCCCGGCTACCCCTGCTACCGCAACGTGCTGACCGCTCTCGGCTGCGAGGTCGTGGAGCTGCCGACCGGCCCGACGACGCGGTTCCAGCCCACCGTCGCCCACCTCGAGGCCCTCGACGAGCCGGTGCAGGGCCTGGTGGTTGCCAGCCCGGCCAACCCGACCGGCACGATGCTGTCCAGCACCGAGCTCGCCGACCTGGCGCGCTGGTGCGAGCGGTCCGGGGTGCAGCTGATCAGCGACGAGATCTACCACGGGATCGAGTACGCCGCGGGCAGCGAGGTCCACTCGTCGGCGTGGAGCACCTCGCGCGAGGCGGTGGTGTTCAACTCGTTCTCGAAGTACTTCTCGATGACCGGTTGGCGCATCGGCTGGATGCTGGTGCCGGACAGGCTCCGCCGTCCGGTGGACGTGCTCACCGGCAACTTCACGATCTGCCCGCCGTCGTTGGCGCAGGCGGCCGCGGTGGCCGCGTTCACCGACGCGGCGTACGACGAGTGCGACGGCCACGTCGCGCGCTACGCCATCAACCGCGCCCTGCTCCTCGAAGGTCTGCCCCGGCTCGGCATCGACCGGCTCGCACCGGCCGACGGCGCGTTCTACGTGTATGCCGACGTGGGGCACCTCACCGACGACTCGATGGCCTTCTGCCACCGGCTCCTGGGCGAGACCGGCGTTGCGACCGCGCCCGGCATCGACTTCGACACCGCGCTCGGCAACCGGTTCGTGCGCTTCTCGTTCGCCGGTGGCCCCGACGAGATCAAGGAGGCGCTGGTCCGCCTGGAAGGTTGGTTGCCGACGGTGCGGGGCCCCCACCCCTGATTCAGGGTCTCGCCCCGTCGGGAACGACCCCGCCTCCGGTGGCCGGCCCTTGGTACCGTCGGTCGATGACGATCACGACCGGGCTCGACGTGGCCGCGTCGGCCGACGTCGTCTGGGACCTGCTGGTCGACGTCCGCGCCTGGCCGGACTGGGGACCGACACTGCGTGAGGTCCGGCTCGAGGGCGGCGCCCATCGGATCTCGGCCGGGTCGACAGGCGAGGTGCGCACCGTCCTGGGACCTTGGCTGCCCTTCCGGGTCGAGGACTGGCGCGAGGGCGAGGTCCGCTCCTGGGCCTGGCGGGTGGCGGGGGTGCCCGCTACCGAGCACCGGGTGAGATCCATCGGCCCGGACCGCTGTCGCGTCGAGCTGGGGGTGCCCTGGTGGGCGCCGGGCTACCTCGCGGTCGTCGCGCTGGCGCTCACCCGCATCCGTCGGGCTGCCGAAGGCGGCTGAGTGTCTTCGGCCGCATCGGGCCGACGCTGGCTCTTCGCCGACCAGCTCGGCCCGCACTTCCTCGACGACCCGGGCCAGCCCGTGCTGCTCATCGAGGCCCGCTCGGTGTTCAGGCGCCGTCGATTCCACCGCCAGAAGGCACACCTGGTGCTCTCGGCGCTCCGGCACCGGGCCGCCGAGCTGGGCGGTCAGGCCCGCTTCGAGCAGGCGGACACCTACAGCGAGGCTCTGGCCCGGGTGCAGGAGCCCGTCACCGTCTGCTCACCCACGACGCGCGCGGCCGAGCACTTCGTCCGTGGGCACCCCGGCGTCGAGGTGCTTCCTGAGCGAGGCTTCGCCCTCTCCCGCGCCGACTTCGGACAGTGGGCCTCGGGCCGGAGACAGCTCCGTCAGGAGGACTTCTACCATCACGTGCGCCGAACGCACGGTGTGCTGATGGAGGACGGTCAGCCGGTCTCCGGCCGCTGGAACTTCGACCACGACAACCGCCAGCGACCCCCTCGGACCGCGACCCTCGACGTGCCGGCGCCGTACCGGCCTCGTGAGGACGAGATCGACGAGCAGGTCCGCCGCGACCTCGACGACTGGGAGCGCTCCGGCGAGGTCTCCTTCGTGGGCAACGACGGCCCCCGGCTCTTCGCCGTGACCCGGGCCGAGGCCCTGCGAGGACTCCGGCGCTTCGTGGAGCACCGGCTGGACGCCTTCGGTCCGTACGAGGACGCCATGCTCGCCGGTGACCCCACGATGTCCCACTCGCTCCTCTCGGCGTCGATGAACCTCGGGCTGCTCGACCCGCTCGAGTGTGCGCGCGCTGCTGAGCAGGCCTACCTCTCCGGCTCGGCCTCGCTGGCGAGCGTCGAAGGCTACGTGCGCCAGGTGATCGGCTGGCGCGACTACGTGTGGCACCTGTACTGGCACGCGGGAGCCGGCTACCGCGACCTGAACCACCTGGGCGCGGCGGGTCGACTGCCCGGCTGGTTCACCAACCTCGATGCTGACGCCGTCGAGGCCCGTTGCCTGTCGACGGTGCTCGGGCAGGTGCGCGACCACGGGTGGGTGCACCACATCCCCCGACTGATGGTGCTCGGCAACTACGGCCTGCAGCGCGGCTGGAGCCCCCGCTCGCTGACCGACTGGTTCCACACCAGCTTCGTCGACGGCTACGAGTGGGTGATGCTGCCCAATGTTCTCGGCATGTCTCAGCACGCCGACGCCGGACTGATGGCCACCAAGCCGTACGCCTCCGGCGGTGCCTACATCAACCGGATGAGCGACTTCTGCGGTGAGTGCCGCTACCGGCCCGACCGTCGGACCGGCCCCGATGCCTGCCCGTACTCGGCGGGCTACTGGTCGTTCCTCCATCGCAATCGAGACCAGCTGTCCGACAACCACCGGATGCGGCAACCGCTGCGAGGTCTCGACCGGCTCGGCGACCTCGACGAGCTCCTCGCCCAGGAGAAGTCGCGAGGGTCCGACGCCCCCTGAGCCTGCTGGTCGAGGATCGCGCCTGCGAGCGTCTCGAACCACTGCTCACTCGCGCGCCGGCAACGCCCTGATCCAGTGGCCGGTGGGCGGGGGTTGACCGTGGCGTGGCGGTCGTCGGAACTCGGGTCGTCGGAACTCGGGTCGTCGGTCGAGGGGGTCGAGTCGGACCTGCCAGGGGGTGGCGTGGAGGAGGGTGTGGTGGGCGTCGCAGGCCAGCGGCATCCGACGGCAGCCGGGGAAGCGGCAGTGCCGGTCGCGCAGGGTGAGGGCCTTCCAGATCGCGGCCGTGACCAGGCGTTGGCTGCGGCCCACATCCAGGACCTCGCCCAGGGTGCCGAGGACGGCGGGGATGACCTCGGCGTCGCAGGCGAGTCGGCGGACCGCGGTGGCGGAGAGCTGGTCGCCGGTGTCCAGGGACACCGCACCGAGCCCTTCGCGGAGCTGGTCGAGGGTGACGGTGACGGTGAGGCGGGGTTTGGCGCCGTGCTGGTCGGGGAGCAGCCCGTCGACGGTCCCGGTGGTTGAGGAGCGAACGAAGTGAGGGTCTCGAAACCGCCAAGGCGAGAGTGTCCGTGCCGTGGTTTCGAGACGCCACCCTCGCAAGCTCGGGTGGCTCCTCAACCACCAATGCCGGCGGTCTTGATCAGGGCGGCGTCCTCGACGGTGCCGCGGCCACGGACCCGGACCCCGCCGATGCCGTCCTCGGCGATCGTCAGGAACCGGCCGAGGTGCGCGGAGCGTTCCAGCCGGTCCAACGCGGCCTCGTCGGCGCGGGCGGTGCCGTCGGGGTCGAGCACCTCCAGCAGGTGCTCGCCGGCCTTGCGCAGCTCGGAGGCGTTCAAGGAGGCGGCCTGGTCCAGCAGGTCCTCGGGACGCGCCGCCGCCCACAGGGTCTCGGCCACCCCGTGAGTGCCTCCCGGGCAGCCGCGACACCAGCCATCGGGCTGGTCGGCGAGTCCGGGAGCATCTCCATGTGCTGACTCTCCCAGTGCCCACCGACAGTTTTCGCTCAGTTCGAATCGAGCCAGCTCGATCACGACTAGCGGGCGGCGACTTCCGATGGGCGGCCGCGACCCTGGTCGTCCGGATGGTTCAGGCGGGAGGAGCGACCGTGGCGTCGGCCTGGCCCGACCTGAGCAGGGCCTCTGACACGAAGCCGCTGGCCTTGAGGTCCTCGACCACCTCTCGCAGGAACTTGACGGTCTCGGGGCGCCGGTCCTTCGTGGTGCCCACCGCCTGCCGGATCTGCATGAACCGCTCATCGATCAAGCGCATGTCCGGGCGCCCGTGGACGAAGGTTGTCATGGGCTGGCGAATCCCGGCCGCCACGTCCAGCTCCTGGTCGAGGAACTCGTCCACGCCCTCCTCGCCCCGCACCACGGTGGCGTGCTGCAGCGTGCGGGTGAGATACAGGTCGTAGGCCGAGCCTCGCTTCACACCGATGCGGACACCAGGTTGGTCCACGTCGCCGACGGTGCGGACCGCAGAGCTCGCGCGGACCACGTAGACGCCTTCGATCACCACGTACGGCGCAGTGAAGGCGACCTCCGCCTCGCGGGCAGGCTCGATGGCCAGGAAGCAGACGTCAGCCGCCCCGCTCGTCATCGCCTCGAAGGACACGCGGGCGGCCTCGAAGCACACGAGCTGGAGCGGCACGTCCAGCCGGGCTGCGAGCTCACGCGCGAGGTCCACCGTGACACCACGGGGCTCTGCAGCGGTGCCCTGCGCCAACACTGGATTGCCCAGGTTGATCGAGGCCCGGAGCGCTCCGGCAGGCGCCAGGTCTGCGGCAATGGCCGACGCATGCGAAGTCATGCCGGAAGCGTAGGAGGCGCAGGTCCACGACGTCCCGCCTGGTCCGGTGATCCGCGACGACGATGGCGGCCAGGTCAGCGAAGCTCGAGCCGGCCCCGGAACTGGGCGATGTCCCGGGACGTGGTCCCGGGACATCGCAACCTGGCTGGCGGTGGCGGAGGGATTTGAACCCTCGGTTGGCTTGCACCAACAAACGCTTTCGAGGCGTTCTCCTTAGGCCGCTCGGACACGCCACCGCGGATGAGGCTACCGGACCCTCAGGCGTCTCTCGAAATCCGCCTGCCCTCGAAGAACTCGAGCAGCAGCGCCTCGCACTCCTCTCCCAGCACGCCGCTGATCACCTCCGGCCGGTGGTTGAGTCGGCGGTCGCGCACGACGTCCCACAACGAGCCGACGGCTCCGGCCTTGGGGTCGAAGGCGCCGAAGACGACACGCTCCACGCGCGCGAGCACGCTCGCTCCGGCGCACATCGTGCAGGGCTCCAAGGTCACGACCAGGGTGCAGCCGTCCAGCCGCCACGTGTCGCGCAGCGCGGCCGCCTCGCGCAGCGCGACCACCTCGGCGTGCGCCGTCGGGTCGCCGTAGCGCTCGCGCTCGTTGCGCCCGCGGCCCAGGACGCGGCCGTCGGGGCCGAGCACCACCGCCCCGATGGGTACGTCGGACGTGGCGAGCGCCGCGTGCGCCTCGTCGAGCGCGTCGCGCATCGGGTCCGCCCACGGGTCCTGCGGGCTCACGTCGCGGGGACCCCGACCGTCTCGTCGTACAGCACACCGAAGCCGAGACTCGAGGCGATGTCGCCGAGCATCTCGTCGGGGTAGAGCTCGACGTCGTCGAGGAGCGCGCCCATGTCCATCGCGCCCAGCCCGAGGTCCGCCACGATCGCGAGGTCGCCCGCGGGAGCCGAGTCGTCCTCGTCGTGCGGCAGCGGCAGCTCGAGCTCCTCGACGATCTCGCGGGCGAGCGGCCAGTCGGTCGCGGCGGTGATGTCGGAGAGCAGGATCCTGAGGTCCTCGCCCAGCACCCGCACCAGGATGAAGAAGTCCTCGTCGATCGAGACCAGTCCGAGGGAGCCACCGTCACCGGGCCAGCGGCGCAGCTCGTGGGCGAGCCCGTCGAGGTCGCCGGCGACCTCGGCGTCGAGCTCCTCGACCTGCCAGACGCCTTCTTCGCGGTAGGCGACCAGCGCGAAGTCAACGCCGTCGGCGTTCGCGTCGAACTCGTCGGACATCGGGCCGACCTCCTCGGTGGGGGGCAACCACGATGGTGGCAGAGTGCCCGCCCTCGCACCAGACACGCAGGCACCACTAGATTGCGGGCCATGCGCATCCACGTCGCCGACCACCCGCTCATCGCCCACAAGCTGACGACGTTGCGCGACGAGCGCACCGATTCGCCCACCTTCCGCCAGCTCGCCGACGAGCTGGTCGCGCTGCTCGCCTACGAGGCGACCCGCGACGTGCGCGTCGACACCGTGACCGTGCGCACCCCCGTCGCCGAGGCCGAGGGCGTCAAGCTGGCGGCGCCGAAGCCGCTGGTCGTGCCGATCCTGCGGGCCGGCCTGGGCATGCTCGACGGGATGATGCGGCTGCTGCCGACGGCCGAGGTCGGCTTCCTCGGCATGGTCCGCAACGAGGAGACCCTGGAGGCCTCGACGTACGCCGAGCGGCTGCCCGACGACCTGAGCGGACGCCAGTGCTACGTGCTCGACCCGATGCTCGCGACCGGTGGCACCCTCGCGGCCGCGATCCGGTTCCTGGTCGAGCGCGGCGCCGACCACATCACCGCGATCTGCCTGCTGTCGGCTCCCGAGGGCTGTGCCCGGCTGGAGAAGGAGCTCGAGGGTCTCGACATCCCGGTCAGCGTGGTCACCGCCGGCATGGACGAGCGCCTCAACGAGAAGGGCTACATCGTGCCCGGGCTCGGGGACGCCGGCGACCGGCTGTACGGCGTCGTCGGCTGAGCCCTGGTCAGATGTCGAAGATCGGCACCACGCCGGTGGCGACCAGCACCATCAGCACCACGACCAGGAGCCCGAGAGCGGCGTAGTCCCAGCTCTTCGAGCGGGTGTCCTCGGGCGACTCGGGCATGTCGTAGCGGTGCCCGTCGTCGCGGGCGAGCGGCTCGTCGGGATCGGTCTGGTCGGCAGCCATGGTCAGGTCCTCCAACGTCGAAGCAGGCGTGCGGGGTGGTCCCTCCCACGACGAAGCGTACCCAGGTGCCTGCGGATCATGTAACGCGGAGTTACACGATGTCCGGCAGAGCCCCGCCGGGGACCGTCAGAGGGTCTTCACCGCGCTCAGCAGCTTGCCGAGCGTGTCCTTCGCGTCCCCGAAGAGCAAGGTGGTGCGCGGGTCGAAGAGCAGCTCGTTCTCGATGCCGGCGAAGCCCGGACGCATCGAGCGCTTCAAGAAGATGACCTGCTCGGCCTCGTCGGCGTTGAGGATCGGCATCCCGTAGATCGGGGCGCCCGGTGTGGTCTTGGCGGCCGGGTTGACCACGTCGTTGGCGCCGACGACGAGCACGACGTCGGTCTGCTTGAAGTCGCCGTTGATGTCGTCCATCTCCTTGAGCTGCTCGTAGGGCACCTGGGCCTCCGCCAGCAGCACGTTCATGTGACCGGGCATCCGGCCCGCCACCGGGTGGATCGCGTAGTCCACCGCGATGCCGCGCTCGCTCAGCACGTCGACCAGCTCGCGCAGGGTGTGTTGCGCCTGGGCCACGGCCAGGCCGTAGCCGGGCACGATGATCACCTTGGAGGCATAGCCCAGCAGGATCGCCACGTCCTCGGCACCGGCCGAACGCACCGGGCGGTCCGAGACCTCGCCAGCGCCGAGCGTCGAGCCACCCTTCAACGCGCCGAAGAGGATGTTGGCCACCGACCGGCCCATCGCGCCGGCCATGAGCTGGGTGAGGAACGTGCCGGCGGCACCGACGAGCGTGCCCGCGACGAGCAGCAGCGTGTTGCCGAGCACGTAGCCGCCTGCAGCGACGGTGAGGCCGGTGAAGGCGTTGAGCAGCGAGATGACGATCGGTACGTCGGCGCCGCCGACCGGCAGCACCAGGAGCACGCCGATCGCGAGGCCGAGAAGTCCGAGGACGACGCCGACCGGTACCGACGGCGAGGTCACGGTCAGCACTGACAGCGCCAGCGCGGCGACCAGCGCGCCACCGAAGGCGACCGGCAGACCGGGGAACACCACCGGGCGTGAGGTCATCAGCTCCTGGAGCTTGAGGAAGGTCACCACCGAGCCGGAGAAGGAGATCGAGCCGACCACGATGGTGAACGCGGTCGCGACCAGCACGAACCAGCCCGCGTCCTCACCGAGGTGCTGCAGCTCCAGCAGCGCGACGAGCGCTGCCGCGCCGCCGCCGACGCCGTTGAACAGCGCGACCATCTGCGGCATCTGGGTCATCTGCACGCGGCGGGCGCCCACGAGCCCGCCCACGGAGCCGACCGCGACCGCGCCGAGGATCAGACCGATGTGGTCGAGGTCGAGGTAGAAGAAGACGACCCCGCATCCGACCACGGCGGCGGCAGCACCGAGCAGGTTGCCCGCCCGCGCCGTACGCGGTCCGGAGAGGCCCTTGAGCGCGAGGATGAAGCAGACGGCGCAGAGGAGGTAGACCAGCTGCACCCAGACCGGGGTCACCGACTCGGTCATCGACCCTCACCCGCCGGTGTCCGCGCAGGCTTCTTGCGGGTGAACATCTGCAGCATCCGGTCGGTGACCACGAAGCCGCCGACCATGTTGACCGCGGCGAGCACGACGGCGATCAGCCCGACCACGAGCGCGAGCGTCGACTCGGCGGTGCCGGCCACGATGATCGCGCCGAGCAGGATGATCCCGTGGATGGCGTTGGCGCCCGACATCAGCGGAGTGTGCAAGGTCGAGGAGACCTTGGAGATCACCTCGATGCCGACGAAGACCGACAAGATGAAGATCGTCAGCCAGACGACCGGTTCACTCATGACTTCCCTCCAGGGCGACGCGGGTCGGCTCGTGTCGGATCGTGCCGTCGTGGGTGACGCAGGAGCCGGCGACGATCTCGTCGTCGAAGTCGGGGGCGAAGGCGGCGCCCTCACCCTCCCCACCGGTCCGGGTCATCAGCGTGACCAGGTTGACGATGTTCTGGGCGTAGAGGCGCGAGGCCGGCCCCGGCATCTGCGCCGGTACGTTGGCGCCGCCCCACACCTGGGCGTGGCCGATCCGGATCACCTGCCCGGGCACGGACCCCTCGACGTTGCCACCACTCTCGGCGGCCAGGTCGACCACCACGGCCCCCGGGGCCATCAGCTCGACCATCGCGGAGGTGACCAGCATCGGCGCCTGCCGCCCAGGCACCGCGGCAGTGGTGATGAGGGCGTCCGCGGCGGCGATGTACGGCGACAGCAGGTCGCGCTGCCGGGCCGCCCGGTCCTCGGTCATCTCGCGGGCATATCCACCGGTGCCCTCGAGGGTCTCCAGCTCCAGGTCGATCGCCACCGCCCCCATCGAGCGGATCTCCTCGGCGGCGGCGGCGCGCACGTCGTAGGCCTTGACCACGGCACCGAGGCGCTTGGCCGTCGCGATGGCCTGGAGCCCGGCGACGCCGGCGCCGAGCACCACCACCTGGGCGGGCTTGACGGTGCCGGCCGCGGTCATGTTCAGCGGGAAGAACGAGCGCAGCATCCCGGCCGCCACGATCGCGCAGCGGTAGCCGGACACCAGCGCCTGCGAGGACAGCGCATCCATCGACTGCGCCCGCGAGATCCGCGGCACCAGCTCCATCGCGAACGACGTCAGGCCGCAGTCACGCAGGTCGGCCACGAGGTCGAGACTCTGGCTGGCCGGCAGGAACGACATCGTCGCCGTCCCAGCCGGGAGCGAGCGGAGGGTGGCGGTGTCGAGCGGGTTGACCGAGACGACCAGGGCGGCGCCGTCGAGGGCGTCGTCGGCGACCTCGGCACCGGCCGCGGCGTATTCCGCGTCGTCGTGCAGCGCGCCGGCTCCGGCCCCGGGTTGCACCGACACCTGGTAGCCCAGGCCGGTGAGCTTGCCGACCAGCTCGGGCACCAGCGCGACGCGGGTCTCCCCCTCGCGCACGTCCTTGACCACTGCGATCTTCACCCTGCGCAACCTACCGGCCTGCACGCGCGAGTCGGGCAGGGCCACGCTGGGTGGATGCGGGTCCGGTTCGTCGACTCCGACGGCGCACACCCTCGGTCGGGCGACGACGTGGTCGTCCTGCTCGGCAACGTGCACGTCCCGTTGAACCCCGCGGCTGACCGAGCCGGAAGCCTTGCTGGAGCGGGTGTTCCTGATCCGGCACGAGCTGATCACCGCCCGCACGCTGGCCGCCCAGACAGATGACGTGTGCGCGCGGATCGGCGCGCTCGACCGATGGGTCCCCGAGCAGAGCAGGGCCCTCGCGCGCGACCTCGCCGACCAGCTCGACCGGGTGCGGTGGCGGACGGCGAGCGCAGTCCTGTTCGGGGTGATCGCCGCCGCCGGGGCGCGGGCGTCAGTGTTCCGTAAGGTCCCTGCGGCTCGTCCGATGCCACCCTGGAGGGGAGGCGAGGAGGCCTGAGATGAGCATGATGCACATGCCGTGGGTGATCGTGACCCTGATCCTTTTCCTGGTGGTCGTGGGCGGAGGGGCGTTCATCGCGGTGCGGATGCTGGGCGCGAAGGCCGTCGAGGGTGACCACCCGCGGCGCTAGCGGTACTCCGGGTTCTCGAAGTCGAACCGGGAGCCGGCGTCCCACGCCGCTCGCTGGTTGCCGTGGGCCGGGATGCCACCCGCGTCGCGCAGCAGCCGAGCGAGGTGGAGCAGGTTCCACGTCATGAACGTGGTGTTGCGGTTGGTGAAATCGTTTTCCGGGCCGCCACTGCCCTCGTCCAGGTAGGACGGGCCCGGCCCGGCCTCGCCGATCCAGCCGGCGTCGGCCTGGGGCGGGATGACGTAGCCGATGTGCTGGAGCGAGTAGAGCACGTTCTGCGCGCAGTGCTTGATGCCGTCCTCGTTGCCGGTGATCAGGCACCCGCCGACGCGGCCGTAGTAGGCCCACTGCCCGGCGTCGTTGAGGTCGCCGGAGGCGCCGTACAACCGCTCGATGACCTGCTTGGTGACGCTGGAGTTGTCGCCCAGCCAGATCGGTCCGGCGATCACCAGGATGTTGCTGGCCATCACCTTCTCGTGGATCGCCGGCCACTCGTCGCTCGCCCAGCCGTGCTCGGTCATGTCGGTGTAGACGCCGGTGGCGATGTCGTGGTCGATGGGCCGCAGCACCTCCACCTCGACGCCCTGCTTGCGCATGATGGCCGCACTGATGTCGACCAGGCCCTGGGTGTGGCTGGTCTCCGGCGATCGCTTCAGCGTGCAGTTGAGGAAGAGGGCGCGCAGGTCGGAGAAGTCGAGGTCCACGTCGGTCATGGGTCGACTGTGCTCGCCCGCGGCGACACCGGCAAGACCCCGGAGGGGTCAAGCGCGGTCGACCGCGACGACGTAGCCGCCCGCGGGCTCGTACGCCGCCGCCTGCCAGGTCGAGAACCGGTCGATCCGGGTCAGCGCCGACACCGCGTCGTCGTAGTCGGCCAGCGGGGTGACCGGACAGCCGGCGGGGAGGTGCGCGGCATCGAGCCCGAACCCGGCGACGAGCAGCCCGCCTTCTCGCAGGAGCGCGGACAGCCCTGACATCACCGACCGCCAGCGTGCCCTCGGCGAGCAGCGGCACGACGTTGCCGGCCAGGACGACCGCGTCGTACGGCGCGTGCTGCGCGCACCCCGTCGGCGAGGTCCGCGAGGTCGCTCTGCACCCAGGTGAGGTCCGGCGCCTCCCGTCGCGCCACGGCCAGCATCGACGGGTCCGCGTCGACCCCGACGCAGTGGTGCCCGAGCTCGGCCAGCCGGATCGCCACCCGCCCGGTGCCGCAGCCGGCGTCGAGGATCCGCGAGGACGGCGCGACGAGCCCGTCGACGAAGGTCGCCTCCCCGTGCGGGTCCCGACCGCTCGCAGCGACGGCGGCGAACCGCGCCGCGTAGTCCTCACCGCTGGTCCCGCCGGTCAGCTGCTCCCACCGGGTGCGCTCGTCGCTCATGCGACGAGGTTCCCACGCGCCAGTTC
Organism: uncultured Actinomycetota bacterium; assembly: GCA_963772415.1. Classification (GTDB taxonomy): domain Bacteria; phylum Actinomycetota; class Actinomycetes; order Propionibacteriales; family Nocardioidaceae; genus Nocardioides_B. The sequence goes on from CAVYWU010000013.1 coordinate 55,632, forward strand.
CTCCCCGCGACGGTGTCGGTCGGCGCGCACCTTCCCTCGCCCTCAGTCGCCGAGCAGGGCGTCGACGTTCGGTAGCCGCTCGAACTGCTCGAACGTCCCCGTCTCCGCGATCTCCCGGGCGGCCGTCAAGAACCCGCCCCAGGCGGTGCGCGCGAGGGTTCCCCCCACGCTGACCCGGCGTACGCCCAGCTCGGCCGCCCCAGCGACAGTGATGAAGGGCGCATTGATCAGCAGGTTCACCGGCTTCGGCGCCACCGCGGCCACGATCGCCGAGACCTGCTCCGGCTTGTCCAGGCGAGGGGCGTAGAGACAGTCCGCGCCGGCTTCGGCGTACGCCCGGAGCCGGCGAATGGTCTCCTCGATGTCGGGCCGTCCGACACACGAAGCCCTCGGAGCGGCCTGTCAGCACGATGCCCGTGCCACTCTCGTCGATCGCTCGTCGCGCGGCGGCAACACGCTGCACCGACAGGTCGAACTCGTACAGCGGCTCGGCCTCGTCTCCTGACGAGTCTTCGATCGACAGCCCGGCGATCCCGGTGTCCGCGGCCATCGTCACGTTGGCCGCGACGCCAGCGGGGTCCACCGCGTAGCCGCCCTCGAAGTCAGCGTTCACCGGCACGGTCACGGCATCGACGATGAGACGAAGGTGGTCGAGCACCTGGTCACGGCTCACCTGCCCGTCCGCCCGACCGAGCGTCCAGGCCAGCCCGGCACTCGTGGTGGCCAGCGCCTTGAAACCCAGCTGCTCCAGGGCCCGAGCGCTTCCCGCGTCCCACGGGTTCGGCATCACGAAGCACCCCGTGGCGTGCAACCGGTGGAACTCGGCGATCCGATTCTCATCCATACCCATGCGACACCTCGTCAAGAAGAGGGCGAGGCCTACATCCTCCAGCACAAACGCTGCGGATCAGTAGTACCAGGGGTAGCCGGACCAGTCAGGCTCGCGCTTCTCCAGGAAGGAGTCGCGGCCCTCGACAGCCTCGTCGGTCATGTAGGCGAGCCGGGTCGTCTCGCCGGCGAAGAGCTGCTGGCCGACGAGACCGTCGTCGATGAGGTTGAAGGAGTACTTGAGCATGCGCTGGGCCGTCGGCGACTTGCCGTTGATCTTGCGCCCCCACTCGAGCGCCTCGTGCTCGAGGTCGGCGTGGTCGACGACCTTGTTGACCATGCCCATCCGCATGCCGTCCTCAGCGGTGTAGTCGTCGCCGAGGAAGAAGATCTCGCGGGCGAACTTCTGCCCGACCTGGCGGGCGAGGTACGCCGACCCGAAACCGCCGTCGAAGGAGCCGACGTCGGCGTCGGTCTGCTTGAAACGGGCGTGCTCACGCGAGGCCAGCGTCAGGTCCGAGACGACGTGCAGCGAGTGCCCTCCGCCCGCGGCCCAGCCCGGGACGACGCAGATCACCACCTTCGGCATGAACCGGATCAGCCGCTGGCACTCCAGGATGTGCAGCCGACCGAGCTTGGCCTTGTCGACCGACTCGGACGTCTCACCAGCTCTCCCCTCCGCTCCCTCCGGTCGCGTGTACTGGTAGCCCGAACGCCCCCGGATGCGCTGGTCCCCACCGGAGCAGAACGCCCAGCCGCCGTCCTTGGGGGAGGGGCCGTTGCCGGTGAGGATCACGCAGCCGACGTCGCTCGAGATACGCGCGTGCTCGAGCACCCGCAGCAGCTCGTCGACCGTGTGCGGCCGGAAGGCGTTGCGCACCTCGGGCCGGTCGAAGGCGATCCGCACGGTGCCGTGCTCGACGGCCCGGTGGTAGGTCAGGTCGGTCAGATCCTCGAAGCCCGGGACCTCGCGCCACGCGGTCGGGTCGAAGATCTCGGAGACGCTGTCGCGCTGCTCGGTCATGCAGGTGAGGCTATCGAGCCCACGGTGGCCGGGGTCACCGCCAGACGGGCGCGATCTCCCGGTGGTAGCCACGGCCGAGCAGGCGACTGAAGATCGTGATGACCGGGCTAGGGATGGTCGAGCGCAGGTAGCTCGAGGTTTCCGGATCCATCCCGTCGGTGAGCCAGGCGAAGAAGCGGCCGGTCTGGCTCAGCGATCCCTTCCGGAGCGCCTTCTCCACGGCCTTCCACTCCGGCGTCGCCAGGTGCGGGCTCATCAGCGGCTCGAGCTCGCCCTCCTCGTGGGAGAGGTGCCGCTCCACGACGACTCGCGTGGACTCGATGCTGGCCAGAGCGTCCGCGGCGCCGGCGGCGGAACCGGTGGCGGCGTACTGCTGCATCACGACAGCCGTCCGGTCCAGCGCATCGGCCATCGCGTGGTGCTCGCCGTCCATGTCCTCGATCAGCGCGGTGTCGATGCCGAGCCGGCGCAGGGCCGGGAAGACGTGGGCGTCCTCCTGCTCGTGGTGGTGCTTGAGCTCGCGGTGGAGGTTGGCGTAGGCGCGCTGGAGGTCGCGGGCCCGCGTCGTGTCGCCGTCCCGCGCCGCCCCGACGCCAGAGGCAAGCCGGTCCAGGTCACGCCGGCAGGCGGCGTGGATCACGCGGTTCATCGTCATCTCCCCGGTCATGGTGCGAACGCTAGCCAGGAACAATCGTGGGCGACAGGGGGTTTTCCCAGGCATGGCCCTCACAGGAGAGTACGTTCCCAGCACCCAGCAGTGGGTGCGCGACCAGGTCGAGCTCTACGAGTCCTCGGGAGGCACCCAGGGGACGACCCTGCGCGAGACCGGGCTGCCCGTGGTGATCGTGACCTCGCTCGGTGCGCGCAGCGGCAAGATCCGCAAGACGCCGCTGATGCGGGTCGAGCACGACGGCCGCTACGCGCTGGTCGCGTCACAGGGCGGCGCCCCGAAGCACCCGACGTGGTACTTCAACCTGCGCTCGCACCCCGTCATCGAGCTGCAGGACGGTCCCGCGCGTCAGGAGTTGGCGGTGCGGCAGGTCGAGGGCGACGAGCGCGCCGAGTGGTGGGAGCGGGCGGTCGCGGCCTTCCCCAACTACGCGCGCTACCAGGAGAAGACCGAGCGCGAGATCCCGGTCTTCGTGGCCGAGCCGGTCTGAGCCTGTCCTTCGGCGCTGCTCCTCAGCCCGGGCGCAGCAGCTGCTCGAGGCTCATCGGCCGTCGACCGGTGAGACGCTCGACGTGATCGGTCACGCCACTCATCTCCCCGGCGGCGATCGCGGTGTAGGTGCTGACCCAGGCATCGACCTGCCACGCGGGCGCGCCGTAGGAAGCACGCGATGCGTAGGCCTCGTCGAGAGTCTCCTCGTGGAAGCTGATCGCGCGACCGGTGAGACGGGTCATCACCTCGGCCGCCTCGGTCAGGGTGATCGCCTCGGGCCCGGTGAGGGAGTACGTCGTCCCGCGGTGCGGCCGCGGGTCCAGCAGCACGGCGTGCAGCGCCGCGGCGACGTCGTCCTGGGTGACCGCGGCTGCCCGACCGTCGCCGGCCGGGCCACGTATTGCACCGTCCTCGCCCGCGAGCAGCGGAAAGAAGTCGAGGTAGAGGTTGTCCCGCACCAAGGTCCAGGCCATCCCGGAGGCCTTGATGTGCTCCTCGGTGTGGAAGTGGTCGCGCGCCAGGGTGAACGTCGCGTCGGGGGCGGCCCCGTAGAAGGACACGTAGACGACGTGGCGCACCCCGGCGGCAGCGGCAGCGTCTACGAACGCGAGATGCTCCTCCAGCCGGTTGGCCGACTCGGCTGCCGAGACCATCAGCAGGGTCTCGATGCCGGCGCAGGCGCCCAGGACGGCCCGGCCGTCGTCGTAGGTCATCGTCGCCGTCGTCGCACCGTCGAGCTGCGGGGCGCGGGAGGCGTTGCGCACGAGCAGGCGCTGCGACACCCCCGAGGCAGCCAGCAGCCGGGCGACGCGGCCCCCGAGCCGACCGGTCGAGCCGGTGACGCCGAGACTGGTCTGGCTCGCGGGCAATGCGTCCATGTCGGCAGCGTAGGCCGCCGGCGCGGGACTCTGCCTAGGATCGGTGCGGCAGTGGACCGCGACGAAGGGCAGCCGTGATCGCCGACAGATACTCCCTCGACCGAGAGATCGGCCGCGGCGGGATGGGCTCTGTCTGGCTGGCCACCGACGAGGTGCTCGGCCGCCGGGTCGCGCTCAAGCGCATCGGACTGCTCCCCGGTGCGAGCAGCACCGACCTGGCTCGGGCCGAGCGTGAGGCCCGGCTCGCTGCACGGCTCAACCACCCCAACGTCGTCGCCGTGTTCAACCTCGTCGTCGCGGACGACGAGCGCTGGCTGGTGATGGAGTACGTCGAAGGCACCACGTTGGCCGAGCGGGTCCGCCACGAGGGACCGATGGCACCGGACGAGGCCGCTCGGCTGCTGCACCAGGCCGCGGTGGGACTTCTCGCCGCGCAGGAGGCCGGGGTGGTCCATCGCGACGTGAAGCCCTCCAACATCCTCCTCGACCGGGCCGGCGTCGTGAAGCTCACCGACTTCGGGATCGCCCACGTCGTCACGGACCCCTCGCTGACCCAGACCGGCCTCGTCTCCGGATCGCCGGCCTACCTTGCCCCGGAGGTGGCCTCCGGGGAACGCGCGACGGCGGCCTCCGACGTGTGGTCGTTGGGCGCGACCCTGTTTCACCTGCTCTCCGGACACCCGCCGTACGACATGGGCGACCACGTGCTCAGCGGCCTCGTCCGGTTGGTCAACGACGAGCCGCCGCGGCTGCGCGAGGCCGGTTGGCTGACGCCACTGCTCGAGGGCACGATGGAGAAGGACCCGGCGCGACGCTGGTCGATGACCGAGGTCCGCGACTTCCTGGCCGACCCGGCGTCACGGACCCGGCCGGTGGCCCCGCCGGTGCTCGCGCCGACGCCCGAGGACGGCCGGACGATGCGGACGCCGTCGCGCCATCCGGTGCTGGGCTCACGCGAGCGAGCCTGGCTGCTGGGTCTCGTGGGGCTGGCCGTCGCCGTGGTGCTCGGACTGGTTCTCTACACCGTGCTCCCCGACGGTGACGAGCCTGCCGGCTCGGCCGACGAGCAGACCAGCGAGGCTCCGTCCGAGGAGACCTCGGAGGAGAGCCCGACCGCCGAGCCGGCCGAGGTCGCCGATCCGACGGCCGAGGGCATGGACGACTTCATCCGCGGCTACGTGGCCGCGATCTCCGAGGACCCGACCCTCTCCTTCGAGATGCTCACCCAGCGCTTCCAGCGACAAAGCGGCGGCATCGAGCAGTACCGCGACTTCTGGGACGGCGTCGGCGAGGGCCAGCTGCTCGAGATCGAGTCCGACCCCGAGAGCCTGGTCGTCAGCTACCGCGTCCGCTTCGACAACTTCGGGACCGGTCAGCGCCCGACCGTGCTGCAGCTGGTCTGGGACGGCGAGCGATACCTGATCGACGGCGAGACGACTGAGGGGTCCTGAGGGCTGGGGCGCTGGGCAATTACCACGGTAACGTGGTGATCCCGCACTCCCCGGTGGAAGTTCTCTCCGGGAACCGGGCAATCACCACGGGAACGTGGTAATCGCCCGCCCGCCTCACCCAGCCCGCGTGATCGACACCGCCAGCGCCGCGAGGTGCTCGAGCCGGGCGAGCTCGGAGTCGAGCACGTCCGGCCCGCCGCGACGACCGAAGACGATCATCTCCTCGACGTCGTTGAGGGGCGCACCGGCCAGCAGCACGCTGTCGAGGTGGGCCCACTCGGCCGGCAGGCACAGCCGAGCGGCGTGCGGGCGCGGGAACCAGGTGGCGTCGCCGATGAGCAGGTCTGGCGCCGCCGACGTGCGGTGCAGCACCTTGGGACCGGCGTCGGTGTTGCGCACCCGCAGCGCCCAGTCGGCGCGGAAGGTGATCGGCAGCAGGTCGACGAGCTCGTCGCAGGCGGTGTTGGGGCTCTGGGTGAGCGCCTCGACGGCCTCGAGGTCGAGGAACAGGTTGCCGCCCGCGGCGTACCGCGAGATCCACACGACCTGCACCCCGTCGAGCTGGTTGCACGCGGACACGATCGAGTCGGGCATCACCCCGGGCGCGGTCTCGAGCAGGACGTCGTCGACCGCGCTGCCGTCGTGCCGGTGCTCGACGATCTCGATGGCCTCGATGTCGCCGCCGGCCTCACCGATGGCAGTGGCGACGCGACCCAGAGATCCAGGTACGTCGGGAAGCTCGACCCGCAGGAGAAAAGGCATGATCAGACCCCGACTCCTCCCACCACGAGCCTGTCACCCGTGGCCACACGGCCCGGACGCACGACCTCTGCGTCCACACCGAACGTGACTTCTCCCTGGACTCGACCATAGCGCGCGAGGGCCTGCAGGACGGGCCGGTCGCGCGACCCTGAGACCGGGTCGAGGTCCACCACCGCGCAGCGGGGTACGGCGCCGCGCACCCGCACCACGGCCGAGCCGATCGTGAGCTCGCGCCCGATCCAACCGGCCTCCTCCAGGGGGGTGCGGGTCGCGACGACGAAGGTCGGCCGGAAGCGCGCCCCGGCCACGGGGCCACCGGCCGGCACCGACAGGTCCGCCAGGGAGGCGGTCGCCACCAGGCTGACGGCGCCGCCGTAGACGACCTCGCCGGCCACGGCCGCTCGGGCCAGCAGCACCGGCCGGCCGACCAACGCGGAGAAGGTGTCCGCCCACGGCCCGCCGACCTCCTCCACCTCGACCTGGCGACCCCAGTAGTCGGCCTTGCGTCGGCGTCCGGTCGGCTCCGGCAATCCCTCGATCAGCATCCCGTCGAGCGCCACCGAGAGGCGCCCGGCGTCGAGCGAGACGACCGCGCGCAGCAGCGCCGGGTGATCCACGGTGCGCAGGATCCGGTCGCGGGTGGGGTCGACCAGACAGAGCACCCTGTCACCGACCGGCCCTTCGGGGTCGAGCTCGACGCTGGGGTGCTCGACGTGGCGGCCACCCTTCAGAGGGGTGAACCCGATCCTCTCGACCTGCACGCGGCGACCCTCTCACGACGGGGTTACGCGGACGTTTCAGCGCCCGACGGCGAAGGTCTCCACCACCTCGTATCGCGGACGACGCCGTGGACCCTCACCGAGGTGGGACTCGATCAGGGAGTACCGCTCCGCGCGCCACGTCGGCCCGACATAGCCGTCCAGCACACGCAGCCAGCGGCTCGCCTCGACTGCGCGACCGGTGCGCGCGAGCGTGAGGTGCGGGTGGAAGCGACCGCCTCCCTCGCCGGCTCCCGACTTGGCACCGGCGGCACGGGCGCCGATGGCCATCCGGCGGAGCTCCTCGCCCTCACCCGCAGCGTCGATCCCGGCCCAGATCACCTTGGCCCGCGCAACGTCGGGGAAGGCACCCGCACCGGCCACGCGGAGGGCGACCGGCGTACGCCGCGACGCGGCGCGTCCGAGCCGCTCGACGAGGTCGTCGAGGTGCCGCTCGGCCACGTCCCCGAGGAACGCCAGGGTCACGTGCCACTGGTCCGGCACCGTCCACCGCAGCAGCGGTCCCGCCTCCTGGCGAGGGCGAAGGAACTCCTCGAGGTCCTCCACCGCGTGATCGGGCAGGACCAGGGCGACGAACATCCGCACAGCCCGAACCTAACCTGACCGCGCCGCCGGCGGCCCTGCGGCTACCGGCGGCGCGGGTCTGTTCCTACGAGAGGCCGTCAGCGGCCGGCTTCCACGTCGCTGCGATCGAGGTCGGCGCCGTTCGAGGCATGGTCCTCGTTGTGTGGCACCGCGCTGCGCCTGCTGGACTCGCGCAGGTCTCCGAGCGGATCGGCCCGGCGGATCCGCGGGGTGTCGACGTTCTCGGTCGCCAGACCCTTGGTCAGGCCGAAGGCCATCAGGATCAGCACGAAGCAGAACGGCAGCCCCGCAACGATCGAGGCGGTCTGCAGCGCGGACAGCGCGTCCTCGCCGCTGGCTGCGCCGGCGACGAGCAGCACGGCCGCCACGACGCCCTCCAGCACGGCCCAGAACAGTCGCTGCTGCCAGACCGGGTTGGGGTCGCCGCCGTTGGTGAGGATGTCGACGACCAGGGAGCCGGAGTCGGAGGACGTGGCGAAGAACAGCACGACCACCAGGATCGCCAGCACGGCGGCCAGCGTGGAGAAGATGCTCGCCACGGGCAGCTGGTCGAGGAGGGTGAACAGCGCCGAGTCGGCGGGGGCCTCGGCGAGCTCGTTGCCGGGGTCGGCCAGCAGGGTGCGCAGGGCCGAGTCACCGAAGACGGTCAGCCACACCATCGAGGCGCCGACAGGCGCGAAGAGGGCACCCGCGATGAACTGGCGGATGGTGCGCCCGAAGGAGATCCGTGCGATGAACATGCCGACGAAGGGCGACCAGGAGATCCACCAGCCCCAGTAGAAGAGGGTCCAGCCGGCCTGCCAGTCCTGGGCCTGCGAGCCACCGTTGGGGAAGGTCTCGAAGCCGGTGCTCGGCAGCGCCTGGACGTAGGTGCCGATGTTGGTGGCGAGCACGTTGAGCAGGTCGCGCGTCGGCCCGAAGAAGAAGACGAACAGCATCAGCGCGAACGCCAGCCAGAGGTTCAGCAGCGAGAGGTTCCGGATGCCCTTGTCGATGCCGAGCATGACCGAGACGACGGCCACCGAGGTGATCGCCAGGATCAGCACGACCTGGAGCGTCGTGGTGTTGGGGATGCCGAAGAGCACCTCGAGCCCGGCGCCCACCTGCTGCCCCCCGAGACCGAGCGACGTCGCCAGACCGAACAGGGTGCCGAAGACGGCGAGTACGTCGACCAGGTTGCCCGGCCAGCCGTAGATGCGGTCCCCGATCAAGGGGTACAGCGCCGATGCCGGACGCATCGGCAGCCCACGGCGGAAGGAGAAGTAGCCCAACGAGAGTCCGAGCACGATGTAGATGGCCCACGGGTGGAATCCCCAGTGGAAGAACGTGTAGTTCATCGCGTTCGTCGCGGCCTCGGGCGTACCCCCGTCACCGGTGGGTGGGTTCAGGAAGTGGAACACGGGCTCGCTGACCGCGTAGTAGACAAGCCCGATGCCCATGCCGGCCGTGAAGAGCATCGCGAACCACGACAGGTTGGAGTACTCGGGCTCGGAGTCGTTGGGGCCGAGCCGGATGGAGCCGTAGCGGCTGAACATGAGCCACAGCACGAAGATCACGAACGCCGAGGCGCCGAAGACGTAGAGCCACTCGAACTGGCTCGTGATGAAGGCGTTGGTCGCGGTCGCTGCGGTGCTGACGCTGGCGGGAGAGATCACCCCCCACAGGACGAACGCCACCACCACGACAGCCGAGGCCACGAAGACGGGTGGGTTGGTGTGCTCCTTGAGATACTCGCGCATTCCTACTCTCCTGCCGACCGGCCACGACGAACGCGCGGGACCTCGGGCCTCGACGTCGGCGGGCGGCCTCGATGTCGATTCACTTGCTGTACCTGCCCACCCTCACACCCTTGGGATGCTGTGGCAAAGACGGGTGCGCCCACCACTCGACTTCCGCGCGGGCGAGGACGAGGATCAGCGGCAGGGCGACGAGGAGGCAGCATGAGCGGCGGCACGAAGGACGACCCCTGGGAGCTGACGACGGCCCCGGGCACCTCGACCTACCAGATGTACCGGGACGAGGACGCCGACCCGCCCGCGCTGGTGTGCGTCGTCGGCAGCACCACGTTGAAGTACCACCTCAGCGCCGTCGAGGACCTGCACGCGATGCTCCGCGAGCGCGGTGACTGGGTCGAGCTCGGCGCGGCCGACGAGAAGAAGCCGGCCAAGGACGACACCGTCGAGGCCTGGGGTCGTGACGAGACCAACCCGGTCGGCGGCTGGTACGGACTGCGCAAGGGCTACCGCGGCCGCTTCGGCATGTACCTCCCGCCCCTGCTCGAGGAGCTGGGGCTCGTCGAGCTCGAGCACAACCCGCGCAACAACCGCGTGCGCGCCCGCTGAGCGGGCAGGCGGACGTCAGGCCGGCACGTAGTTGAACGTGTCCGGGTCCGGGCCGGTGCGCTCGTCGCGGTTCAGGGCCGCCGATGTCGACCATGTCGGCGTCGGTGAGCTCGAAGTCGAAGAGCGTCGAAGTTCTCCTCGACGCGGCTGCGGGTCACCGACTTGGGGAAGACGATGTCGCCGCGCTGGAGGTGCCAGCGCAGGGTGACCTGGGCCGGGGACTTCGCCGAGCCGTTCCGCGATGCGGACGATCGTCGGGTCGTCGAGCACCTTGCCCTGCGCGATCGGCGACCAGGCCTCGGTGGCGATGCCGTGCTCGGCGCCGTAGGCCCGGACGTCCTCGTTGGTGAGGTAGGGGTGCACCTCGACCTGGTTGACGGCGGGCGTCACGGTCGCCTCCTGCGCGAGCCGACGCAGGTGGTGGCAGCTGGAAGTTGGAGACACCGATGGCCTTGGCGCGACCGGACTCGTAGATCTCCTCCATCGCCTGCCAGGTCTCCACGAAGTCACCCACACCGGGCAGCGGCCAGTGCACGAGGAAGAGGTCGAGGTGGTCGAGGCCGAGCTCGTCGAGCGTCCGGTCGAACGCGTCCAGAGCGTCGTCGTGGGCGTGGAAGCCGTTGTTGAGCTTGCTGGTCACGAAGACCTCGTCGCGGGCGAGCCCGGAGTCGCGGACGGCCTCTCCGACGCCCTTCTCGTTGCCGTACATCTGGGCGGTGTCGATGTGCCGGTAGCCGACCTCGAGCGCGGCAAGCGTCGCCTCGCGGGTCTCCTCCGGCGGCGATCTGGAAGACCCCGAAGCCCAGCTGGGGGATCTCGACGCCGTTGTTGAGGAGGGTGGTGCTCGACAGTCATGCTCGCTCCTCGTCGGGGGTGCGGGGCGTTCGTCGCTCAAGGAGGCCGACCGACGGGACATTCCGTGACGTGACATCATCCACCGACGGGGTACAACGGACCCATGACGATGCCTGAGCCGTCTGATGTCCACCGCCACCGCGTCGTACGGCGTCTACGCGCTCGCGGAGCCGCGCCACCTCGGCCGCTTGGTGACCGCCGACAAGAAGCGAGCAGGCCGACTACGACATGGTCGCCCAGACGTACGCCGCCCGGGACCTCGCGCTCAGCGCGCGTCGGCGTGTTCGGCCGCTCCGAACGCACGGTGACGACGGCGATGGTGCTCCGCATCGTCTGCGACATCTCCGACGGCCTGATCCTCTCCGCACGGGCCGAGGACGAGGAGACGCGTCAGAAGATGCTCGGCGTCACCTTCGGCTGGGCGACGCTGAACACGCTGGCTCTGTGGCGCGACCGCCGCGCGGCCCGCCGCGCGGTGGCCCCTGACCCCGCGCCAGGACCCGGGGCCGTCGCTCAGCGGGGCGCGCGGGCGCGGATGCACCAGGCGGTCGCAGACAGCTCGAAGGGCGGGTCGGGCAGGAGACCACGCAGGTGGTCCACGAGCCGCTCACGAGAGCCACGGTCGAGCCGCCCGACATAGGCCCCCGCAGGACCGACCCCGCGTTCGTAGGGCTGCCACCACTCCTCGAAGGTCTCGAACCCGACCCGCACGGTGACCGTGTGCGGCTCCACGTCGGTCAGGCCGGCACGCTCCCCGAGGTCCACCAGCTGACCTTCGAGCGTGCCGGAGAGCCCGGACTCGTCGTGGGCTCCCGGCTCGAGGTCGCGCACGCCCTGCCAGAAGGTCGACAGCGGGCCGGCCCCACCCGCGTGGTCCCACACCGACGCGAGCACCCGGCCGCCGGGACGCGTCACCCGCGCCATCTCGCGCAGGCCGGCGACGGGGTCGGTCATGAAGTGCACGACGAGCGAGGCCAGCGCCGCGTCGAAGGAGTCGTCGTCGAAAGGCAGGTCCTCGGCCGATCCCCTGCGTACGTCGACGCCGGGAAGACGGGTCTCGACCGCGGCGACGAAGGGAGCTGAGGGGTCGACCGCCGATACCCGGTCGGCACCGAGGAGGCTGACCAACGGCTCGGTCAGGGCACCCGGCCCGCAGCCGACGTCGACCGCGCGATCCCCAGGCGCCAGGCCGGCCAGCGCCAGGAACGGCGCCGCGAGAGGTTGCGAGAAGCGGCCCATGAACTGGTCGTAGGCCTCCGCCGCGACGTCGAAGCTCACGGGTCACGACGCTACGCCCGGCCGGGCCTGGCGTCACCAGGTGGAAGCCGCCGATGTCGCTGCGTCTCAGCACCACGCCCTGATGCACCCGAGCCCGGGTCGAGCCCTAGGCTGACGGCGATGAAGCGTTGGGGGCTCCTGGTCGTGTGCGTCGTCGTCGCGACCACCGTCCTCACCGCCGTGGAGGCACCGGCCTCCTACCTGCTCGGCTCGCTGGTCGGCGCCCTCGTGGTGGCACTGGTCGCACCGGGGCCTGCGATCCCGGCGTACGGCGGCACGCTCGGCCAGGCCATCATCGGCACCTCGGTCGGCACGCTGGTCACCGTCGGGTTGCTCGGGACGCTGGCCGAGCACGGCTGGGTCCTCGCATTCGCCCTGGTGACCACGATGGTCACCAGTCTCGCCTGGGGTCAGGTGCTGCGGTTCCAGCCCGGGGTCACGCCGGTGACGGCGAGCTTCGCCTCGATCGCCGGGGGCGCCTCAGGGGTCGTCGCCACCGCCCGCGAGGTGGGTGCCGACGAGCCGATCGTTGCGACGATCCAATACCTGCGCGTGCTCGTGGTGCTCTTCACCATGCCGGTGGTGGCCCGGCTCTACGATCCGGCTGCGTCGGCCGCCAGTGCCGGCAGCGCCGACGGCGGCGACAGCTGGGCCGCCTACCTGTTCGCCCTCGTCGCCGTGGCGATCGGGCTCCTGGTGCTGCGCGTGCTGACCTTCCCCGGTGCGGCCGTGCTGCTGCCGATGCTCCTCACCGCCGCGCTGGTCGCGACCGGCTGGTTCGCCGACCCCGTCCTCCCGGCCCCGGTGCTCAACGCGGGCTACGTGATCATCGGCATCCAGGTCGGGCTGAAGTTCACCCGGCCGACGCTCGGCATCATCGCCCGGCTCCTGCCACTGGCGTTCGTCCAGATCGCCGGCACCATCCTCACCTGCGCCGGCATCGGCTGGGTGATGGCCGAGCTCACCGACATCGCCCCGATCGACGCCTACCTCGCGACCACTCCCGGCGGGTTGTACGCCGTCATCGCGGTCGCGCTGTCCACGGGAGCAGACACCGGTCTGGTGTTCAGCCTCCAGGCGCTGCGCCTCTTCGCCTCGCTGATGCTGGTGCCGCTGCTGGCCAGGATCTACCGACCTCGCCCCGACGCGGGCACCTCGGCCTGAGCGACCACCCTCAGGTGAGCAGCCGGACCGGGCTGCCGTCGAGGTGGGCGAGCACGTCCTCGAGCGCCTCGGTGTAGCGCACGGCGTACGCCTCGGCAGTGACGTAGCCGATGTGCGGCGTCGCGATGACCTGCGACTCGGAGCGCACCGGGTGGTCGGCGGGCAGCGGCTCCTCACCGAAGACGTCGAGCGCGGCACCGCCGATGACACCGGTGCGCACCGCCTCGAGCAGCGCGTCCTCGTCGCACAGCGGCCCACGACTGGTGTTGACCAGCCAGGCCGTCGGCTTCATCCGGGCCAGCTCGCGACGCCCGATCAGGCCGCGGGTGCGGTCGCTGAGGACGAGGTGCAGGGAGACGAAGTCGGACTCCGCGAGGAGACCGTCGAGGTCGTGGGTTCGACGTACCCCCACCTCGGCGCACCGCTGGTCGGTGAGGTTGGCGCTCCAGGCCACCACGTCCATCCCGAACGCCCGGCCGTACGCCGCGACCCGGCCGCCGAGCCGGCCCAGGCCGACCACTCCCAGCGTGCGCCCTTCGAGCGAGGTGCCGACCGTCGTCTGCCAGCGTCCCTCGCGGACGTTGGCGAGCTCGACGTCGAGCCGTTTGGCCGCGGCCAGCAGCAGCGCCCAGGTCAGCTCCGCCGCGTCGTACGCCGCCCCCGCCCCGGTGCCGCAGACGACCACGCCGACGTCACGGGCGGCTGCGAGGTCGATCGCGGCGTTGCGCATGCCGGTCGTGACGAGGAGGTCCAGCCGCGGCAGCCGTTCCAGGGTCGTGCGCGGGAACGGGGTGCGCTCCCGCATCGCGACCACCACGTCGAAGTCGGCCAGCGCCGCCACCACCGCCTCCTCGCCGCCGAGGTGCTCGTGGAAGACGACGACCTCCGCGCGAGCGTCGAGCGGTGCCCAGTCGGCGACCGAGCGGGCAACCTGCTGGTAGTCGTCGAGAACGGCGATGCGGAGCGGAGCGGAGCGGTCCATGACGCAATGTCTACAGGCCCGGTATCTCGGTTCCACTCAGAATCTCCGGTGAGCGACCGATGGAGGGGGCAGGATTCGGGTTCCTCCCACGCCTCTCTTCGGTGCCCACCGAGCAGGACCCGAGTGGAG